>CAWBLW010000004.1:0-432155 GCA_963789745.1 uncultured Acidobacteriota bacterium
AGCGAAAGGACAGCGAGCACGGTCCCAGCAGGAGGATGAAATGGTGAATGCCCGTCGCGGCGGGGGCTCCATCCATGACTTCGGCCGAGTGGCCTCGAATACCGCGCTGGTGCTCGCCGTGATCGCGGCCGGTATCGAAGTCGTGTGGATCTGTTCGTTCTATTTCGGTGGTCCGACGCAGCCAGCTCGTGTCGATGCGTTCTCGTCCTTCTTCCCGCGCTGGTTGCACGGCAGGTGGGCGTCGTGGCCGCACGGGCCCGACAAGATTTCGACACTTCAAGCAGCCTTTTCAATGGCTGCGATCGTCCTTGCGCTGGTCGGCGTCATGGCGATGGAAAGGCCAACAGTTGGACGACGCGTGGCGAACGCGTTCGTGCTGGTTGCATGCCCTTTGATTCTCCTTTTGATCCTGTTCGGGTTGTTGTGAGGCAATCAACCTGTGGTCGCTGTCTAACCTCGCCCTCCAGCGAACGGCGCTTCGCGCCGCCGCTTAGCGCGGGCGTTAGGCCGCCTGACCACAACGTCGACAAGAAGGCCGCGCTTCAAACTTGGGGCAGTCCCCACAAACACGGAAAGAGGTGCTCACATGTCTGAACTTGCGAATCTGGTTGATGAAATCCAGGGAATCACTCGTGGCAATCCGTGGCACGGCCCTTCACTTGCAGAAATCGTGTCCGACATAAGTGCTGAAGAAGCCGCAGCAACACCTTTTCCGGGCGTTCACTCGATACGGGAACTTGTCCTGCACATTGCCGGATGGCAGGAAGTCTTCTTCCTTCGGCTGCAAGGCAAAATGGCGAACGAGCCTCCGGAAGGAGACTTTCCCGAAGACCCCGCCGATTGGCGTGCATCGCTGGCGAAATTCGATGACTCCAATCGACGGCTTTTATCTGTGATGTCCGGCCTTTCGGACGCTTCTCTCGATGCAGGGGTTGCAGGTAAGGATTACAGCGTCGGTTTCATGCTCCATGGCCTGGTGTCCCACTGCGTCTACCATTCCGGCCAGATTAGCCTGTTGAAGAGAGTTCTCCGAAGCGGACGAGTGAATATTCATCGTCCTTGAGACCCTGTGCCGGATCATCAGTCACGATGGAACAACGACAGCACGGACCTGACGGGTCCGAGGAGCACAAGGCGGCCTACATGCCATTGCAGCCGACTGTCACTCGCCCGCCAACGGGCCCTTCGGGCCCCGCGGGCTCGCGCCAGCGGCTGAACGGCGGCGTTTGGCGGCCCGAGACATGAGACGGACGCTTGCGGGTGTGACCCTCGTTGCCCTGCTGCTCACCGCGCATCGTGCGGCGGCTCAGCGTGGGGACGATGCCCTGGTCTTCAATGCCGTACTGTCCCATTTCGCGACCGAGTTCCAGAGCCGGCGGAACCGCCCCGCCAACTTTCTCGTCTTCAACCAAGCCACGGTCGTGCTGCAGGATGACCTCGGCTTCTCCGGTAGGCAGTTGCCGGGAGACCTGCTGAAGGCGCTCGTTGCCTCCAACGGAGTGCCCCGCCCGCTCGCCCCGTATGCTCCACCGCCGCCGTATCGTGTCGCATCGCCGGAGCTGCTTGGTCCCGCCGTCGAAGCTGGTCATCCCGGCCGCGTGCGACCACATTACTACAACTGGGAAGCACTTCATCGACAGTTCCCGGGAGTACCCGGCATTCTCGAGCTGGCCGTTCCTGTCTATTCCACGGACGGCGCCACGGCGCTCGTCTATTTGTGGACAGGCTGCGGCAACCAGGGCGCGATTGGGTACCTCTATCTCCTCGATCACTCGGGTGGTTCCTGGAAGGTCGCGAAGACCGTGACGCCCTGGGTTTCCTAGAACGGTGCCGCCCAACAGATGCGTGCAGAGGGCGCACCCGCAGCCGTGGTTGTGGGGAGGGCGTAACGTGGTTCATCATCGTGCCCTGCGGGATGGCGTGACGGTCGTGGGCGCGCGCCGGTAGCGGGGCCTCACCGGGCACGACAAAGACCCGCTCTACGAAAGGAGTGTTGCCATGAGAAGACTCATCGTTTCTACGTTTGCGTCGCTTGACGGAATCATACAAGCACCCGGCGGACCGGAGGAAGACCCCACCGGCGGGTTCACCCTTGGCGGTTGGATGTTCGCCTACGCCGACGAGAGCATGGACATCTCAGCATCAGGTTTCGACGGCAAGGATCGCGAGCTGGTGCTCGGGCGCAGGACCTATCAGATCTTCGAAGCGTACTGGCCGTATCAGCCGAGTAACGACCCGATTGCGAAGACGCTCAATGCAGCGAAGAAGTACGTCGCTTCGCGAACGTTGACGAAGCTCCACTGGAACAACTCGGCCCTGCTCCACGGCGACGTCGTCTCGGCAGTCAACGCTCTGAAGGCCCAACCGGGTCTCGACCTGCAGATGATTGGCAGCGGCAACTTGATTCAGACGCTTCAGGCCGCTTCACTGATCGACGAGTACAACGTGTGGACCTTTCCAGTGGTGCTCGGACGGGGCAAGCGCCTCTTTTGCGAGGCTGCAAAGCCATCGGCGCTGCGGCTCGTTGGCTCTCGGGTTTCGACGAGCGGCGTCGTGATGAGCACCTATGTGCCAGGCGGCGATATCCAGCCCGGCTCGTTCGCGAGTACCGAGCCGAGCGAGAAGGAGTTGGCCCGACGCCAGATGATGGCGAACGAGATGTGGTGATGTGAAGGGGGTAGTGCGCGCGAACAGGGCGTTTAGGCCGACGCGACTTCGTGGCGCGGCGAGAGTCAGGCGTCAGGCCGTGGAATGTGCTGGGGTTCACCGGCGCTCGGGGATAGGAGAGAGATATGAAGAGAGTCACCGGCATCGGCGGCATCTTCTTCAATTCACGGAATCCAGTTGCGCTCAGGGGCTGGTACAAAGAGCATCTCGGAATCGACGTGCAGGAGTGGGGTGGAACTGCGTTTCCGTGGACGGATTCGGAAGGGAAGCCGACAGCGGGGACGACCGTCTGGACCATCGGTGACGCAACGAGCAACTCCTTTGCCCCGGGGACCGCGCCGTTCATGGTCAACTATCGAGTCGCAGATGTTCACGCGCTGGTCGAGGTCCTGAGGACTGAAGGCTGCAATGTGCTCGACAAGATCGAGGAGTCGGAGTACGGGACGTTCGCTTGGGCCATCGATCCGGATGGAAACAAGGTGGAACTCTGGGAACCACCTGCGGGCCAATGATTGCACCACCTCACGAGCTTCAACAGCGGCCTCACTCGCCTTTCAATCGGACCTGCCCTCGGCACGCCAGCTAAGGGCGGCGTTGGGCCCTGGCAGTACTGAGAGGAGAGCACGATGTGCAACGAACAGGCGGCATCTGAGTCGAAAGGTGTCACGGTGACGCTGCTTTCAACGGTTGACCTTGGTCCTGAGATCGAGGGCATGGCAGGGCGCCAACTTCGAATGCGTATGGTGACCATCGAGCCTGGAGGCGTCTTCGGCCCGATGCACGACCATATCGACAGACCAGGCACCGTCTACATCCTGCAAGGAACGATCACTGACCACCGAAATGGAGTCGCTACGGAGTATGGGCCGGGCGTGGGCTGGCCCGAGGACAGGAACACCACACACTGGCTCGAGAACAGAGGAACGGTTCCGGCGGTGGAGATCTCGGTCGACATCGTCAGGCAGGAGTAGACTCAGGCCCGGCATCTGACACGGTCGGGCCTGACCCGTGGCTCAACTGGGCGCGCTTCAATCGGCTTTGCCTCCTTTCGCGCGCCGGTCAGCCGCAACGTTAGGTTCGTGACAGGTCAAATGGGTTGGAACCTGGAAGGGGCAACGCCTTGATCCGTTACGTGCTCGCGTGGTTCCCGATGCTGGTCCTTGCCGTCGCGAACGGCGCACTCCGCCAGATGACGTTCGCGAAAGTCATGCCCGAGCTCCGCGCTCATCAACTTTCGACCCTCATCGGTTCGGTGCTCATCGGTTTCTTCATCTGGTTCGTCATTCGCACCTGGCCACCATCCTCGAGTGGCCAGGCCCTGTTGATCGGGCTCATCTGGTTGGTCCTCACGGTTGCATTCGAGTTCTTCATGGGTTTGGTGCTCGCGCACCGGCCCCTGTCGCATGTTCTTCACGACTACAACCTCATGTCTGGTCGCGTCTGGGTTCTGTTCCTCATCTGGCTTACGGTCGCGCCTTGGATCTTCTTTCGCTTGCGCCACGCAACCTGACCAACGCGTGCAGCAGCACGCGGGCCGCTGTGCGTGTGCATCGCTCAGCATCGGTTCACCATCGTGCCATGCCAAAATGCAAAGGATCAGCCGGCGTGCCGCTGAAGCACGGCGTTGGGCGGAGTGAGTGGGAGCGGGCTTATGGGCTGCTTCCGAACGTAATGGATGAGTTCAAGCTTGAAAGGAGGACACCATGGGCGTGACCAATAAGCAGACCGGAACTCGCGTGGATGAGGTCGCCGAGAAACTCTACCGGATCAGCACCCCCGTCAGTGAGGTTCCCGGCGGCTTCTCCTTCAACCAGTATCTGCTCGAAGACGATCAGCCGTTGCTTTTTCACACAGGGCCAAGGAGGATGCACCAACTCGTCCAAGAGGCAATCTCCAGCGTCGTGGCGGTCAAAGACCTGCGGTTCATAGGATTCTCGCACTATGAATCCGACGAATGCGGCTCGCTGGTCGAGTTCCTCAGCCTTGCCCCGAACGCGGTGCCTCTGTGCGGACGGGTAAATGCGATGATCAATGGCGACTGCTTCGGCAAGCCGGCACTCGTTCTCACTGATGGTGAGACACTCTCCCTCGGCAGCCATCAGGTTCGGTGGTTCGACACACCACATCTGCCTCACGCATGGGAGTGTGGATACCTGATGGAGGAGAAGACCAGCACCCTCCTGTGTGGCGATCTGTTCACACAAGGCGGTGCTGATCTTCCTGTTCTTACTACTTCCGACATCCTTGAGCCGAGTGAGGCCTTCCGGAAGCAGTTGGACTACTTTTCGCACACGAAGGACGTCCGTTCGCTGATGGCTCGGTTGGCGGCAGCCAACCCGACGGTGCTCGCTTGCATGCACGGCAGCGCTTGGCAGGGCAATGGCGGCCAACTGCTCATCGCGCTCGCCGAATCGCTCGATGTGTGAGTTCAGAGAATGTACTTTGGCAGAAAATGGGGATTGAGCAGCACGTTCAGTCGGCGCCCAACAAGCCCTTGCAGCGGGCGCGCCTGTCGGCGCACTTGCGCGGCAAGCGTGCCTTTGTTCATCATCGTGTGATGCCGACGTTCGAAGGCTCAGCCGGCGGGCGGCTGAACGGCGGCGTTAGCCTGGCGGGCGTTTTGTGGGGAAGAGAGAAAGGAGAACGTCATGAAGAAGGTCGTTGCGACTGTAGCGGCAGTCAGCGTTCTGGCACTCCTGGGTGGCTCGGAGGCTCTGGCCCAACGCGGCATGAACTGGAGCGGAAGCGGGGGGTGGGGCCCCGGTAGCGGTTATGGACGGATGTACGATCCAAAGACCGTAGCCACAATCGAAGGCAAAGTGGTGTCGGTGGACGCTTTTGTTCCCAACAAGGGGATGTCGCCAGGCGTCCACCTGACTATCAGAACTGCGCAAGAGACTCTCTCCGTTCACCTCGGTCCGGAGTGGTACATCTCGGGCCAGGACATGAAAATCGTGCCGGGTGACAGGGTTGAGGTCAAGGGGTCCAGAATTACTTTCAACGGCAAGCCGGCGATCATCGCCGCACAGATCACAAAAGGGGCCGACGTCCTGGTCTTGAGAGATGATGACGGGTTTCCGGCCTGGGCTGGTTGGCGGCGACGTAAGTAGCTGTGAGGAGCGTAACCGGCGCCTGCAGCCGGAACGCCTGCGGGCCCGCGTACACGGAGGTCCTGCTTCCACGCATCCTCGTGCCACGCCGAATCCCTCCGCGACGTCGGGCGTGCCGATGAAGTGCAGAGTCAGGCGGCACGCCGGGCCAGCATGATGTGAGCTGGAAGGTTTGGAGACGCGATGGAACCGGTCATCGACCACATTCAGATTACTGTCAAAGACATGGCGGTCGCCGTCCCGTTCTACGACAAGCTCATGCCTCTCCTCGGCTTCAGCCCGGAAACGAGAACCAGCGCGGTCATCCGAGACCATGAGGTTCACGTCGTCGAATACCGCCACCCGCGACTCGCCTTCGCCATCACCTCGCCACGCCAGGCGTTGCAGTCTGACCACATTCATCGCAGACGGCCTGGTTCTCTGCATCACCTCGCGTTTCGTGCGAGGTCGCGCGAGGAGGTCGACAGGCTGCACCGCGAGGTCGAGGCCATCGGTGCGGTGATCGTCGCGCCGCCTCGAGAGTACCCGGAGTACACGCCGGCGGGCTACTACGCGCTCTTCTTCAAGGATCGCGAGGGCATCAAGTACGAGATCGTGTGCCATCGCGAGAGCGGTTAGACGCGGCGGACGGCTCGAACGCTCGGCAGAAGGGCCTCTGGAGCGCGGCGTCGAAGGGAGACGGGAACGTGGGGAACGAGATGATCTATCACATCGTGATCGAGGCCGACTTTCGCTCCCGCAACGACGGGCGGCAGTATCGGCCTCCTGGGTTCGCCGCGGATGGGTTCGTCCATTGCGCGCCGGCGGCGTCCGTCCTCCAGGTTGCGGCCGACTTCTTCGGGGCCGTGAGCGACACGTTGCTGCTGCTCCGGATCGACCCCGCCAGGTTGAGCTCTCCGACGAGGTACGAGGCGGCGGCTCCCGCACCGGGTGCGGGCACGTCGCATCTCGCCACCTCGGCGGTGTTTCCCCATGTCTACGGGCCGATCGACACCGCGGCGATCGACGGGATCGGCGTGCTGGCGAAGGGCGGGGAGGGCTACGTGTGGCCGACGACGTTCATCCCGATGGCGGCGTATCGTGGGGGAGACGACGGGTCCTCTGCCTGAGGCGGCGGCGCAGCGGGCCCGCGCCGCCCGCCGCGAGACGCGAGGGCGGGTGGCGATGGGGGAGCGGGCATGACGCGAAGGTACATCCGGATCATCGCGGTCCCCCCGGGCGAGGCACCCGAGGACGTTCGCCGGGCGTGGGTGGGGGTCCGCATCCCGATGCCTCTGCTCCACCGAAATCCCAGGGAATGGCGGTCGTCCGGAGTGTTGACGGGCCCGAAGAACCTCGTGGCGCGGGTCTCGGCGCTCCTCTCCGGCCGATTGGAGCGGCATCGCGGATACGCGGTCGCAGTGGTCGAGGCCATCTCGGCGCTCGAAGCCCGAGACCCGGCGGCGGCGAGATGGTGGCGCGAAAACACCCCTCATGCGATCCGGCCGGGGAAGGCCTTCGTGTTCGCGGCCGAGGTGTGCGTCGTCGAGACAGACGCGGATGCCACGTAAGAAGCGGTTGCTGGGGGTGGCGGTAATCGCCGCGCCGGGGTCGCCCGTCGATCCGTGTGCCGTAGTGCCGACGACGCTGCCGAACGTGGCGGCGCCCGCGCCGCGGTGTTCGTCGGCCACACGGCGACATCAAGCGCTCGCATCGAGGCCCCGCACATGACCGACACGCACGATCGGGTGTGCCCCGTCGCTCTCGCGGGGGGCCTCGACAACAGGATCCGGCGGTGGCTTCAGAACCCGCGGCGTCTTCTCGAACCCTATGTTCGGGAGGGCATGACCGCTCTCGACATCGGCTGCGGCCCCGGCTTCTTCACCCTCGAGCTCGCGCGCCTCGTCGGTCCGTCGGGTCGCGTCATCGCGGCCGACCTGCAGGCCGGCATGCTGGAGAGGGTCGGCGTCAAGATCCGGGGGACCGAAGTCGAAGAGCGGGTCGTGCTGCACCGTTGCCAGCCGGACCGGATCGGGGTGTCGCCGCCCGTGGACTTCGCGCTCGCGTTCTACATGCTGCACGAGCTCCCCGATCCCTCTGCCTTCTTTACGGAAGTTCGGCAGCTGCTGACTGCACGGGGTCAACTCCTGATCGTGGAGCCGCCGTTCCACGTCTCCAGGGCGGCGTTCGAAGCTGCGTTGCGGGTGGCGCACGACGCCGGCTTTGTCGTCGCCGCACGGCCGCCCGTCTTGTTCAGCAGAGCGGCCCTCCTCCGCCCGGCCTGACGCTGCCCAGGCACGCCTCGCGCGGTCGTACCCGTAGGCCTCCCCGGGAATAGGGGAGGCCGGTCGTGTTTTGTGGTCAACAGTTCTCGGTACGCGTGTCCGTGGGCGAGTCGCGGGCGTTCGACGGCCTTTCGTCGGAGGATGGGATGAGCGCCGAGTTGAACTTCGTTCGACAACAGGGCTTCACGGACGCCACGCCGGCGGGCTGCGCCCACCAGTACCCGGCGCTGATGTGGCAGCCCCGCGCGACCGGTGTCCTGGTACTGGTCGGCCTGGTCCTCCAGCCATGGCCGTACTTGCTTGTCTTGTCAGCGCTTTTCTGGTGGAACGTGGCCGTCCCGCGGCTCAACCCCTTCGACGCCATCTACAACGGGCTCGTGGCGAGGCCCAAGGGCCTGCCGCGCCTGGGCCCGGCGCCCAATCCGCGCCGGTTCGCGCAGTCGATGGCGGGAACGTTCATGCTCGCGATCGCCCTGGCACTGTTCTACGGCTCGCGTGCCGCTGCTTTTGGTGTGGAGGGCGTGCTGGCCGTAGCACTGGTGGCCCTGCTCTTCGGCCGGTTCTGCATGGGCTCGTACGTGTTCCACCTCGTGACGGGCCGGGCGGGGTTTGCGAACCGGACGCTTCGCTGGGCTCGAACCGACTGGACGTTCACCGCCGCCCGCCCCTGTGGTTGCTCCGAACGTCGCCTTGCTGGCGTCCGGCGGGCGAGGTAGGCTCGCACGTCGCACCTGAAGCGGCGCCACCGTCACCTGCGGGTGGCGATCGTCGCGGAGGACCCGATGTCCGTGATCGAGAAACGAATTTCGGCCCTTGGACTCTACCTTCCGCCGCCACCTCGGCCTCCAGAGGGCGTCGTCCTGCCGTTTCGGTTCGTCCACGTCGTCGGGACTCGGGTCGTGATCTCCGGGCACGGTCCGCAGGCGCCTGACGGCGCGTTCGCGACGCCGTTGGGCAAGGTCGGTTCCGAACTGTCGCTCGCGGAAGGGTATGTCGCCGCTCGTCTCACCGCCCTGTCGATCCTGGGCAGCCTTCACCGAGCACTCGGCGACCTCGACCGGATCGCCGCCTGGGTGCGGGTGTTCGGCATGGTGAACTCGGCGCCTGGCTTCGACGAGCAGCCCAGCGTGATCAACGGGTTCTCCGACCTCATCCTCGAGCTCTTCGGCCCCGAGGTCGGAGCGCACAGTCGCAGCGCCGTCGGCATGGCGGAGCTGCCGTTCAAACTCCCGGTGGAGATCGAAGGCGAGCTGCAGCTCAAGGCGCCGGGCGTCTGACCGCGATGTGCAGCGATCGCCGCTGCCCGGCTGCCCGGCCATGGAATATCCTTTTGCGTGCCTCACGCGCTGCAACCGGGGGTGGCGTTGCCTGGCCCGGCCCCGAAGCCGGGCGTGAGCCGACGGAGGTGCGCGTGATCGACGCGGTTGTCGCCCGTTCCCGGAGTGACATGGGGATTGCGGCCGCGGGGACGAGGCGCCGGTGAGGCCTCGATGAGGCCTCCGGGAGATATGTCGTCGCGGTCTGCCGCGAGCACGCTGCGCGCCGTCAAGCTGGTGCACACGGCGGTGTGGGCGTTCTTTGCCGGGTCGATCGTCGCCATCCCGGTCTGTGCGTTGCTGCGGCAGTTCGGGGCGGCGCTCGTTCTCATCGGCGTCGTGGCCGTCGAGGTCCTGGTGCTCGTCGTCAACGGCATGCGCTGCCCGCTCACCGGGATCGCGGCGCGCTACACGGAGGACCGTCGCGACAATTTCGACATCTACCTCCCCGAGTGGCTGGCCCGCCACAACAAGGAGGTGTTCGGCCTGCTGTACGTTTTCGGCATCGTCTTCACCATCGCACGGTGGGCCGGTTGGCTGCCGTAATGCGTCGGCCAGCCCGAACGAAGCGGGGACGCAGGCCGCGAAAGGGCGCCTCGCACCGCGCCTGGCTCGTTGGCGAGCGCCCGCGCCCGGGCTGCGAAACGCGCAGGTCCGCGGGAGGAGGCGGGCCGTGACCGTGCGGATCGAGCATCTGTTCAGACATCCGGAACACGTGCCGCTCGTCGCGAGATGGATCTACGACGCGTTCTGGCGCGACAAGCCCGGCTACGCGGCGGAGACGTTCGAACGCCTGCTCCGCGACGCGAGCGATCCCGGCCGGATCCCGCTGTCGTTGCTCGCCCTCGCCGACGACGCGCCGGTCGGTACCGTCAACTTGATCCACAGCGACAGCACGAGGCGCCCGCACCTGCATCCCTGGCTCGCCGCCCTCTTCGTCGTTCCCGAGCACCGCGGCGCCGGCGTCGGGCGCGCGCTGTGTCGGGCCGTCGTGGGCGAGGCGCGACGCCTCGGCGTCTCGGATCTCTTCCTCGGCACCGACATTCCGGCGTTCTACGCCGCACTGGGCGCGGAGCCGTACGAACAATTCGAGGGCTCTCTCTGCATCCTGCGTTTCCGTGTTGGCTCTCCCGCATCCGGAGCGTGACCGGCGGGTGCCGCGGCGAGTGCGCCGGCTGTGCCGGGTGAAGGGCGCCGGGGCGCGGAGGAGGGGCAGGTGGTGGGAAGATGTCGAACGGGGGTCGAGTGAACACGTACGTCGCGCTGTTCAGGGGGATCAACGTCGGCGGGAAGAACCGGTTGCCGATGAAGGAACTGGCCGTCATTCTGGAAAGTGTCGGCGGCCGGGCGGTCAAGACCTACATCCAGAGCGGCAACGCGGTGTTCGACAGCGCGGAAGCCGACGCCACGCGTCTTGCCGAACGGTTGGCGGAGGAGATCGGGAGGCGTCATGGGTTCGAGCCGTACGTATTGATCCTGACGCGCGACGCGTTGGAGCGGGCGATCGCGGAGAACCCGTTCCCCGAGGCCGAGGCCGAACCGGGTTCGCTGCACCTGGGCTTTCTCGCGCGCGCGCCGGAGAACCCCGATCTGGGACGGCTCGAGAGCCTCCGGGCCGCGAGCGAACGCTTCCGCCTGCGTGGTCGCGTGTTCTACCTGCACGCTCCCGAGGGAGTGGGACGATCAAAGCTGGCAGCCCGGGCCGAACAGGCGCTCGGCGTTCCGATGACGGATCGAAACTGGCGAACCGTCCGCGCGATCTTGGAGATGGCGGGCGGATAATCGGTAGCCTCCCACACGCCGAGCACACTCGACCCGCAAACGAAGGCCGGCCGGTGAAGGCAGACGTCGGAAGGCGCGGCGTTCCGGTACACTGGACGTCGTATGCAGAGGTTCGAAGCCGCCCCGTGGCCCGCCTCGCTGAAGGCCGTTTCGGCCCTGGGGACGGTGGGGCTCGTTGGCGTCGCACTCGTGTTGGATCGGGCGATCCCGCGCGGGACGAGGGTGCCGTTTGCGGAGACGTTCGGCGGGTACATGGTCCTCGTCGGCCCCGCCATCCTCCTCGGCGCACTTCTCTTTCTCGTCAGGGGCTACGAGGTCGACGGCGCCAGCCTCTACGTCGAGCGCCTGCTCTGGCGCACGTCGATCCCGCTCGACGGCCTGAGGCGCGCGTGGCACGACCCGTCCGCGATGAAGCGGTCGCTCCGGCTGTTCGGCAACGGAGGACTGTTTGCCGTCACCGGGATCTTTCAGAACGGCACCCTCGGCCGGTTCCGGGCGTTCGTCACCGATCCCAAGCTGGCGGTCGTGCTGCGCTTCGAATCCCGGGTCGTGGTGGTGTCGCCCGCCCAACCCCACGCCTTGCTCGAGCAGATCAGGATGGTCTCTCCGGGCGCCGTGATCGGCGAACCGCCCAGCGCCATCTGAGGCGCTCTCGTGCCGCCGCGCGCGGCGGGCGGCCGAGGCGCACGCCGCGACGTCGGGCTCTGCGACGCCGCGGGCGTATGATGAACGCAGGGCAATCGGATCGGAGACACCTGGCCGGGCGGGTCATGCTCGGCGTCAGACTGACCACTCGGGAAGGGGCATGCATGGCCCGGATCCTCGGTTACGCGGCGATGGCGATCGGTGCGGTGGGCATCTTCTTCGGTTTCTACTTCCTGTCCGCCGCCCCAGGGACCTCGATCGCCATCGTGACGATGACGACGGTCGGGCTCGTTGGGATCCTCGCGTTCGTCCGTCACGTCGTTTACTTCCGTTCGGACGCCGAGCGCCTCGGGTGGCAGACGGACCGTCCCGACTGGATGTTCGAAGTCGGCTTTGCCAACCTCGCCTTTGGTCTGATGGGTTGTTGGGCGGGTCTCGCGACCCAGGACCTCAAGCTCTGCGGAGTCGTTCTTGCCGGGTACGGTCTCTACCTGTTCCAAGCCGCGATGTTGCACCTCTACCGGTACCTGACCGATGAGCGGCGCTCGCCCGCGAGGCTCTGGCGCAGCGTCGTCGCCACGCTGGCCTACGTGGGCATGATGGCCTTCTTCGCGGTGCGCGCGCTGGCGGCGTAGGGTGACCCCGTTCCCCGCGTCGGCCGCCCTCGGACGAATGCACGGGGCGACACCCGGGGCGCACCCGGCGAGGTTCCAGGCAACGGCCGGAACGGTCGGGCCGAGCGGCGAGTCCGGCGCGCTCGCGATACGGCTCAGCGGCCGGGAGCGGTGACTCGCGGGGTAGCGGGGCATGGTCGAGTCCATCGTCCTGGGGAGCGGCTTCGCGTTCGCGGCGGCGGTGCAGCCCGGCCCGCTGCAGGCGTTCCTGTTCGCGCGCGTGGCGGCGACCGGCTGGAAGCGGACGCTCCCGGCGGCGTTCGCCCCGGTCCTCTCCGACATCCCGATCGCCGTGCTGGTCCTGCTCGTGCTCGGGCGGATTCCGTCCGCAGCGCAGCAGGGCCTGCGGGCGGCCGGGGGGATCCTTCTCCTCTGGCTCGCCTGGATGGCGCTCCGCCAGCTCCGGCGCCCGCCCGAGCCGTCAGCGGCCGCTCTTCCGTCCGCACCCCGCACGCTCTTCCAGGCCGTCCTGGTCAACGTTCTGAACCCCAACCCGTACCTCGGTTGGGCGCTCGTGCTCGGACCGGCCGCCGTCGCGGCGTGGCGGCAGCACCCGAGCGACGCGGTCGCGTTGGTGGCCGCGTTCTACGGAACGATGGTCGCGACGCTCGCGGCGCTCGTCATCGTGTTCGGTACGTCCCGCTTCCTCGGCACTCGCGGGCGGCGCGGATTGGCGTGGCTCTCGGCGGCGGGGCTTGCGGCGCTCGGCGCCTATCAGTTGGCGATCAGCGTTCCCCGTCTCCTGGGGCTGTGACCGGCGGCCCTGAGCGGCCCCCCGCAGCCCGGGCTGGAGGTTCGACATGCGCATCGGGCGTTTCTTCCTGGCGTGTTCGTCGGGGAGTACGAGAGGTTCGCTCGCACCGGCGCCGTCTCCGAGGCGGCCGGGTACGGCCTCTTCCTCGCGTGCGTCGCGGGCGTGATCGTCGATCTCAATCAGCACGTCCTGCTGGCGATCCCGGGCCTGCTCGCATGCGTGTGGTTCCTCGGAGGGTTGGCCGGGTTCACGCTGTACGGTTTGATCATGTGGAGCGTCGACCCGCCCGTGCCCCGGAAGGGACCGGAGGGCGCGCTGGGGGCGGAATGAGCGCGGCGGCAGGGGAAGGCAGGTCGCCCGCTCAGGCTTGCTCACGACCGGCGGGTGGCCGTACCCTGGGATCGAGGTACATGAAAGTTTGGAGGCCCGCCGTGCACAGAAGGTCCGTGCGTCACGCGGTGCTGCTGGGCATCGCCCAGCTCCTCGTCCTCGCCATCCCCGCGGCCGCGCAACGGACCGGCATGGTGGTTGGCGCCGAGCTCGCGAGCGAGATGTCGGTGAAGCCCGTCACCGACGAACCCGTCGTGCGCCCGCCGCGGCGACCCGGCGACACGCTTTACCTCTGCGTCGCGTCGTTCCGATCCTCGCGCGCGATCGAACACCCCTGGGGCGGCGACCTCACGGTCGTCCTCTTTGCCGGCGAGTCGAAGACGGCGTTCGCGGAGGTGGCGCCCGGGATCCGCGCCAAGCTGACCTGCTCCATCGATGCGAGCGGTCCGAAGGCCGGTGCGTGGCTGCAGATCGACTCGATCAGCGACCGGAAGGTGCTGCTGTCCTCGATCGCCACCTTCTGGCTGGGCCCGGCCGGCACGTGAGCGCGCACCGGGCCCGGAGGAGAGTGTTCGCCCGGAGGCCCGACCGGATGCCTGAAAGGCGCCGCCGCCGGCCGCGGGCCCCAATCGGAGAGGACCCATGATCGTGCCGATTCCGTACGTCCACGCCGGCATCGGCGTCTTGACGGTGCTGGTCTCGATCCCACTTGTCCTGCGCAAGGTGCCGATGAACCACGTCTACGGCATCCGCCTGGCGAAGGCGTTCGTCTCCAGCGACAACTGGTACGAGATCAACGCCTACGGCGGCAAGCTGCTGCTCGGGTTCGGCGTGTTCCTGCTCGTCGTCGCCTACGTGGGCCGGGACGCCGCGCCGCCGCCGACGAGCCCGTGGGCGCCGGTGTACATGGTCGTGCCCCTCCTGGCGCTCATCCCGGTGCTCGCTCTCGTCGTCGCGTTCGCCCGCCGCCTGCCCGGCCGGTAGCGCCGGTGGCCGGCCGCACGCGCCGCACCAGGCGGGGAGGGCGCGGGCCGGCGTTCCGGAGGGGACCGCGGGGCGCGGGCCGCACGGTGGCGGAGGGGAAGGGATTCGAACCCTTGAAGGCTTGCACCTTGGCGGTTTTCAAGACCGCTGCCTTAGACCGCTCGGCCACCCCTCCGCGGTGGGGCCAGAATAGGGTCAAAGCCGGCCGCGCTCAAGCGCGCGTGTGGGCGCCGAGCGCGGGCTGCTAGACTCCGCGCTCGTGACGCTGCTCGCCGGCCTCGTCCCCGTCTTCCTGCTGATCGCGCTCGGAGTAGGAGCGCGGCGCGTCGGCATCCTGAACGAGGTCTCGGCCGACGGCCTCAACGCTCTGGTCGCAAACCTCGCGCTTCCCGCGCTGCTCATCATCAAGGTCGGCACCTCGCCGCTGGAGTCGGCGCTCTCGCCGCGGACGATGCTGGTGACCGTTGCGGTGACCGCGATCGCCACGGTGGTCGGTCTGGCCGTCGCGCGATGGTGGCGCCTGCCCGGCCCGCAGCGCGGCGTGCTCGCCCAGGGTGCGCTGCGCGGCAATATCGTCTACTTCACGTTTCCGCTGATCCTGGCGACGTACGGCAACGCGGGGCTTCGCCTCGCGGCCGTCACATCCACCGTCTTGATCCCCGCGATGAACCTGCTCGCCGTAGGCGCCCTCGAGGCGCACCGCCCGCGAGGCGGGAGACGGGCGCCCGTGGCCCTGCGGCTGCTCGCGAACCCGCTCGTGGTGGGCGCCCTGCTCGGCCTCGCGCTCGCGATGGCCCACTGGAAGCCATGGGGCTGGCTCGCCGCCTCGCTCAACGCGCTCGCCGCCCTCGCGCTCCCGGGAGCGCTGCTCGCGCTCGGGGCGGAGCTGGAGTTCGGAAGGGTCGCCGCGCTCTGGCGTCCTCTGGCAGCCGTCTCGGCGATCAAGCTGATCGCGATGCCGGCGCTGGGCTGGTGGGCGTTGGTCCTGCTCGGGGCCTCGCGGTTGGAATGTGCGGTCGGGGTTCTTCTCCTCGCCGCGCCGACGGCCGTGGCGAGCAACTCGGTGGCCGCCGACCTCGGGGGCGATACCGACCTCGCGGGGGCGTGCGTGCTGGCGACGACCGTGCTGGCGGTCGCGACCTACGTCGGGTGGGTGATGTTGCTCGGCCGCTGAGACGACGCCGTCTGGTCTAGAATCGGAGCATGTCTCAGGAGGGGGTCGGGCAGGCGGCCGAGATCTTGCGTTCGGCCGCTCGGGTCGTGGCGTTCACCGGCGCCGGGGTGTCCGCGGAGAGCGGCGTGCCGACGTTTCGCGGCGCCGGGGGGTTGTGGGAGGGGCAGCGCATCGAGGCCGTGGCTTCGCCGGAGGGGTTCGCCGCCGATCCGGCGCACGTGTGGGGCTTCTACGACCAGCGGCGGACGAACCTGACGCGGGTTCGGCCCAACCCCGCGCATCGGGTTCTGGCCTCGTGGCAGGAACGCTTCCCCCGGTACACCCTGATCACGCAGAACGTGGACGGGCTGCACCAGGGGGCCGGGTCGCGCAGCGTCGTCGAGCTCCACGGGTCGATCTGGCGGGTGCGCTGCTTGGGGTGCGGCCGCGAACGCGAGGACCGCACGGCGCCGTTGCCCGCGTTGCCGCCGCGCTGCGCCGCGTGCGGCGCCTTGGAACGCCCGGGGGTGGTCTGGTTCGGGGAGACACTTCCCGTCGAGGCGTTCCTGGCGGCCGAGGTCGCGGCGAAGGGGTGCGACGTGCTCGTCGTGGTCGGCACCTCGGCCGTCGTGTACCCGGCGGCCGGACTGGTCGGGATCGCGTCGGCAGTGGGGGCGAGGGTGATCGAGGTCAACCCGGAGGCGAGCGCGCTGGCGCACCTCGCCGACGTGACGCTGCGCGGGCCGGCGGGGGAGATGCTGCCGCTGGTGGACGCGCTGCTGTAGGGGGTAAGAATGCGAGTCGGGGAGCTGGCGCGCGAGGAACGGCCGCGGGAGAAGCTCTTGAGCCTGGGCCCGGAGGCGTTGTCGGACGCCGAGTTGCTGGCGCTGTTGCTGCGCACGGGAACCGCCGGGACCGACGTCCTGGCGCTCGCCGAGAAGCTCCTGGCCGAGGCCGGAGGACTCGCGGGCCTGGCGGCCGCGGACCGCCGCCTGATCTTGCGCGCCAAGGGGGTCGGGCCCGCCAAGGGTGCGGTGGTGGCGGCGGCGCTGGAGGTGGGGAGGCGGCTGGCGCGCCTGGCCCTGCAGGGACAGCCGCTGCTCGACCGGCCCGAGGTGGTGGCCGAGTACCTCGCCCGCTCGTACGGGTCGAGCCGGGTCGAACGGTTCGGGACCATTACCCTCGACGCGAGGAACCGCCTGCTGCAGGTTCACGAGCTGCACCGCGGGGCGCGCTCCCACGCGGACGTCGAGCCGTCGGAGGTCTTCAACAGCGCGATCCTCGACAACGCGCACGCGCTGATCCTCTGGCACACGCACCCCTCGGGCGACCCGTCGCCGAGCGAGGACGACGTGGCGTTGACGCGGCGCCTGGCCGACGCGGGCCGGCTGCTCAACATCGCCGTGCTCGATCACATCGTCGTCGGGCGCTCGGGGTTCGTGTCGCTGCGCCAGCGCGGGGTGCTGACGGCGCGCTGACGACACGGTTGCCGGCAGGGATCAGGTGCGCCCGCGAGGCTGCGCAGTTGCGACGGACGTTGTATCATCGGCGCGCACGGATGATTTCCCTCGGCCTCCCTCGCGCGAATGTTGTCGCCGGCGACACCCCGGCGCGCCGCGGTGCCGCCCCGCGGGTGCCCAGGCGGAGGGCCGCGCGCCGATGACGGCCGTCTCGATGAGGCTCGCGGGGAAGCTCGAGGACGTCACGCTGCCGGGCCTGCTGCAGATGCTGGCCGTCAAAGGGCGGACCGGCAAGCTGACGTTGACCTGCCGCGAGGGGAGCGGCCTGGTGGTTCTGCGCGGCGGGCGCATCATCTACACCGCGTCGAACTCGGCCCGCGAGGCGCTCGGCAACATCCTGGTTTGCCAGGGCCTGATCGACGAGGCGGCGCTGGCGAGCGCTCTCGACCTGCAGCACAGCTCGGCGGAGGAAAAGCGGCTGGGAGCGATCCTCGTCGAGATGGGCGCGCTCTCGCCGGGGGACCTCGACCGTGTGATCCGGCAGCAGACGACCGCGATCATCCGGGAGATGTGCGGCTGGGGGTACGGGTTCTTCGCGTTCGATCCGCTCGAGATCCCCGAGCAGGGCGAGGTGAGCGTGGACGCGCGCGACCTCGTGCTGGAGGCGGGGCTCGACGCCGGAGATGTGGCTCGGGAGTCGCTCGACGGGCTGAACTTCGAGACGCAGCCGGTGCGCTACGACCGCGGGCCAGGGGCGGCGAGCGGCGCCGCCACGGCGCCCCGCGGCGCCGGGACGAGCCTGGCATCGCTCAAGTCGATCATGGCCGAGCTGCGCTCGCCGGCGTTCGGCGGCGAGATCACTCTATGGCTCCTGCGTCACGCTTCCGCCGTCGTGCGCCGGTGCGTCCTGTTCTCGATCTCCAAGGAGGGAGTCCGCGGCATGGGTCAGACCGGCCTGGACTCCGGCGACGCCGGCCTCGGCGAGCGGCTGCGGCGGTTCAGGGTCCCCGCCGGAGAGCCCTCGGTCTTCAAGGGGGTCATCGCCAGCCAGACGGCGTTCCTCGGCAAGCTCTCGCACGATCCGTGGGACGAGCGCCTCGCCGCCGAGCTGGGCGGCGGCTTTCCTGCCGAGGTCGTGGTCGTGCCGATGGTCGTGAGCGGCAACGTCGTCGCGGTCCTGTACGGCGACAACCTGCCCTCCGGTGAGGCGATCGGCGCGATCGAGGGGCTCGAGCTGCTGATGCTGGAGGCCGGGCTCGCAATGGAAAAGACCGCGCTCGAGATCAGGCTGCGCACGCTGCAGGAGCGCCTGGGAGCACGCTAAAAGAAGAGGCGTGGCCGGTGGTCACTGGCCGGTGGCCGGTGAAAGCACAACAACGCGGCGTTAACGGGTGTAGGGGCGGGGCTTGCCACCGCACAGGTGCGGGCGGCCGCAAGGGCCGCCCGTACATTTCAATGAGCGGGGTTCGGAGTGACTGTGCACTAGGCGTCGGAGAGCCGGGGCCGGTGATCGGTGGCCGGTGGCCCGCAAAAAGGCCTACCTCTTTGCCTGATCGGGTGTAGGGGCGGGGCTTGCCACCGCACAGGTGCGGGCGGCCGCAAGGGCCGCCCCTACATTTCAATGAGCGGGCGCGGGCGTGACTGGGCGCTGGGCAACGCAGAGGCGGGGCCGGTGGTCGTTGGCCGGCGAGGGGCTCCGAACGATTCTTCATCGGGTGTAGGGGCGGGGCTTGTCCCCGCCCGGGCGCGGGCGGCCGCAAGGGCCGCCCCTACAGTTTGAAGCGTCCGGCGCGGGCGCGGTGACGGTGCTATCCTCACGCTTTTGGAGGAGCGGGAGAAGCCGTGGCACGCGAAACGTTCTACATCACGACGCCGATCTACTACGTCAACGACCTGCCCCACATCGGCCACATCTACACCACGGTCGTCGCCGACACGATCGCCCGCTACAAGCGGATGCGGGGCTTCGACGTCCGGTTCCTCACCGGCACCGACGAGCACGGCCAGAAAATGGAACGCAGCGCGCGGGCGCGCGGCGTCGAGCCCAAGGCGCTCGCCGACGAGGTCGTGCGGCGCTACCACGAGCTGTGGCGGAACCTCGAGATCACCAACGACGACTTCATCCGGACGACGGAACCGCGCCACCACGCGGGGGTCCACGCGCTGATCGCCCGCATGCAGGCGAAAGGCGACATCTACAAGGGGTCGTACGAAGGGTGGTACTGCTCGGGGTGCGAGGCGTTCTTCCCCGAGACGCAGCTCGTCAACGGCACCTGCCCGGACCAGGGACACCCGGTCGAGCTGCTCAAGGAGGAGTCGTACTTCTTCCGTCTGTCGGCCTACCAGGAACCGCTGCTCGCGTTCTACCGCGAGCACCCCGAGTTCATCCGCCCCGGCACCCGCTACAACGAGGTCGTGCGCTTCGTCGAAGGGGGTCTCAAGGACCTCTCGATCTCGCGAGCGACGATCCGCTGGGGGATTCCGTGGCCCGGCGACAGCGAGCACGTCGTCTACGTGTGGCTCGACGCGCTCACCAACTACGTCTCGGCGCTCGGTTTCGGGTCGGACGACGCCGCGCTGTACGAGCGCTACTGGCCGGCCGCGCTGCACCTCGTCGGCAAGGACATCCTGCGCTTCCACTGCGTCTACTGGCCGGCGTTCCTGATGTCGGCGGGGCTGCCGCTGCCGCGCCAGGTATTCGGCCACGGCTGGTGGCTGCGCGACGAGCGCAAGATGTCGAAATCGCTCGGCAACGTGGTCCGGCCCGACGCCCTGCTCGAGCGCTTCGGGCCCGACGCGCTGCGCTACTTCATGTTGCGCGAGATGACGTTCGGACAGGACGCCAGCTTCTCCGACGAGGGGTTCCTCGCCCGCTACAACGCCGACCTCGCGAACGGGCTCGGCAACGCCGCCTCGCGCGTGCTCGCGATGGCGCGGCGCTATTGCGACGGCCGCACCCCGGCCGAAACGGGCGCCGACGGCGCGCTGCGCGCCAAGGCCGAGGAGGTCGTGGGCCGCTGGCGCGAGACGATGGACGCGTTCGAGTTCCACCGCGCCCTCGAGGCGGTGTGGGAGCTGCTCGCGGCCGTGGACGCGTACGTCAACGAGACGGCGCCGTGGCGGATCGCGAAGGCGGATGGGCCGTCGTCGCCGCGGCTGCAGCACGTCCTCTACGACTGCCTCGAGTCGCTGCGCCTCGCAGCGGTGATGGTGTCGCCCGTCATGCCCGCGATGAGCGCGCGTTTGCTCGCGCAGCTCGGCGTGCCCGAAGGCCAGGGCTCGCTCGAGTGGGGCGGCCTCGCGACCGCGCAAGCGCTGGGGCCGGAGGGCGCGCTGTTCCCGCGCGCCGATGTGGAAGCGTTCTTTTCGGAGGTCAAGGTGGACGAGACGAAACCCCTGCAACCGCCATCCCCGACTCCGGCCGCGCCCGACGCGCCGACGCCGGCACCCGCTCCGGCGGCGACGGCCCCCGAGGCCGCGCCGATCGCCATCGACGAGTTCGCCAGGGTCAAGCTGGTCGTCGGGACGGTCAAGCTCGCCGAACGCGTGCCGAAGTCCAAGAAGCTCATCCGGCTCGAGGTGGACCTGGGCGAGGCTGCGCCGCGCCAGATCGTCGGCGGCATCGGCGATCGCTACCAGCCGGAGCAACTGGTCGGCCGCCAGATCGTCGTCGTCGCCAACCTCAAGCCGGCCGTCCTGATGGGCGTGGAGTCGCGCGGCATGCTGCTCGCCGCCTCGCTCGACGGCGCTCCGTTCCTGCTGGCCCCCGACGGCGAGGTTCCGCCGGGAACCGGGGTGAAGTGACGAGCGGCATCGACGGGGAACCTCAGCCGGCGGGTGCGCCGGCCGGCCGGCGACCACCTACAATGAAGCGATGATCCTGCGGCTACCGTACGGGCGGAGTTCGGTCGTGGCGGACCTGCGCGGGTTGCGCTGCCAGGAGTTGCGGCCGGCGGCGCCGCGCCATGCGGCGCCCGTGGCGGCGCTCGTCGAGGCGGCGCTGGACCGCCCGGCGGAGGGGCCGCCGCTCACCGAGCTCGCCCGCGGCAAGCGCCGCGTCACCGTTCTCGTCCCGGATGCGACGCGCAAGGCGTCGCTGCCGGAGGTGTTGCCGCCGTTGTTGGGGCGACTGTTCCAAGCCGGCGTCGGACCGGACGAGGTCACCGTGCTCGTGGCGTGCGGCACGCACCCGGCGGCCGGCGAGGCGGAGCTCGAGGCGCTCCTGGGCCCGCTTCCCGCGGGCGTGCGCGTGCTGCAGCACGACGCCCGCGACGAAACCGCCCTGGTGCGCGTCGGCACGCTGAGCTCCGGGGAACCGGTGCGCCTGCACCGGGCCGCGGTGGAGGCGGATCTCCTTGTGGCCGTCTCGACCGTCCAGCACCACTACTTCGTCGGGTTCGGCGGAGGCTGGAAGCTGGTGTTCCCCGGGGTGGCAGGCTACGCGGAGATCCAGGCCAACCACGGCAAGGTGATCGACCTCGCGCCCGACCCGCCGCGCCGCGACCCGCGCTGCGAGCCCGGCGTGCTCGAGGGGAACCCCGTGGCCGAGGAGATTATCTCCGCCGCCCGACTGCGCCCCCCCGACGTGGCGCTGCTGCTGGTGGCAGGCGCCGACGGCACGCCGGCGTGGGCGGACGCCGGCCCGCTCGACGTCGTGTTCCCGAAGGCGTGCGCGCGGGTGCGCGAGTGGTTCGAGGTGGAGGCCGGGCCGTTCCGCCGGGTCGTCGCGAGCGCCGGCGGGTTCCCCAGCGACCACACGGTGATCCAGGCGCACAAGGCGCTCGATGCGGCGTGCCGGTTCGCGGCGCCCGACGCCGATGTGCTGTTCGTAGCGGCGTGCGACGGCGGCGCCGGCTCGCCGGCGATGGAGCCGTTCCTCGCCGACCCTCGGGCGGCGGCGATCGTGGCCCGCCTCGCGGAAGCGTACGTCCAGTACGGACACACGACGCTGCGCCTCCTCGAGAAGACCGGACGGTTTCGCGTGCTCGCGAAGACCGAGCTGCCGCGGGAGCTCGTCGAGCGCCTCGGGATGCGCCTCGAGCCTGACGTCGAGGCGGTGCTCGATCGCTGGCGCGAGGAGGACCCGGGGCAAGTCGTGGGTTTGATCGCGGGGCCGGCGGTGTACCCGCGCCGGAAAGGGTAGAGGGAAGAAGGGAGACGGAAGAGGGAAGACGAGAATGGGGACCCGTCCTGCCTCTACCTTCTCCCTTCTGCCTTCTACCTTCTTCCTTCTTCCTTTTCCCGTTCTTCGCCGCCCGCCATGAGCTCGTGCCAGGTGTCACGCTCGAGGAAGCTGCCGGGGACGTTGGCCTCCATCTCGTGGAACATGGCGAGTGGCACGGCGAACGTCATCAGGTTGTGGCCGAGCTGCTTGGCGACGTACTTGCGCGCCGACAGGTCGGTCAGGCCCACGATCGCCCGCGGGCGCTCGGAGCGCGCCTCCCGGTACGCGAGGATGCCGATCGTCTGGCAGCCCGCGCCCCAGGGGATGATCACGTTCTCGTTGTCGGGACGGCCGTAGTTCGCGAGCACGACCAACGCCGAGAGGCGGTCCGGGTCGACGAGGAAGATCACGACCTCGGGGCGCTCGTCGGGGAGCACCTGAGCCAGCGGCTTCAGGACCACGTACCGCGTCGGGACGTCGATCATCGGCAACGCGTCCACGAACCTCTTCGTCGCCTCCGGGTTCTTGACGTAGCGCTCGCCGTAGGCGAGATCGTTGCCGGCGTTGCGCCGAAGCCCACGACCCGGCGCCGCAGCGGGGTCGTCCTGCGGACCGTTGCCGGTCGAGAGGAAGTTGTAGAAGCACTCGACGCCGCCGGGCCAGTTCTCGTACTGATTGCCGAAGCCGAGCCCGGTGCCGCCGCCGAGGCAGCCGAACGTCTGGCGGTCGGCGGCTGCCGGCCTCCCCTTCGCCGCAGCCGCGAGCAGGAGCCACATGACGCACCCCCACTTGCCCTCGGCGAACTGCATCGCCCCTTCGGGGAGCTCGTCGGAAAAGAGCAGAGCCACCGGTTGGTACTGGGCCTCGATGGCCCGCGCGATCACGCTCTCCATGGTGCCTCCCCGGCCACTGCCGGCCGATTGTAGCCGCTCCGGCCGCCGCGTCAGACGCCCGGCGACGGGCCGCCTGTCTTGCGCAGCTCGACGATGCGGAAATACCCGTTCATCGCGGCGGGCTCGTCGTGGACGACGGTGAGCGGCGCCGCGGCGTCGCGCAGGATGTCGCCGAGGCGCCGGTTGAAGTTGGTCGCGAGCGCGTCCGAGACGCAGTTGGCGGCGCGGCGGACGAGGCCGATGCGGGCCCCGTCGGCGAGGAACTTGTCGAGCACGACGACGCGGCCGCCCGCCACGAGCACGCGCGCGACCTCGCGGACGCACGCGGCGGGATCCGGCATGACGGCCAGGACGAGGTGGAGGAGGGCGGCGTCGAAGCCGTCGTCGGGGAGGTCGAGCCGCGCGCCGTCCATCACCGCGAACTCCACGCCGGGGCAGGCCCGGCGGCGGGCGCGCGCGATCATCCCCGGGGCCACGTCCGTGACGAGGACGCGGACGCCGCCGGGGATGAATTCGAGGTCGTGCCCTGGTCCGGCGCCGACGAGCAGGAGGCGCTCGCCCGGCTTGGGGTCGAGCAGGCCGATGGATCGGCGCCGCTGGCGGGCGAAGAAACGGACGCGATCGTACACGGGCGCGTAGAGCGAATACCGCAGCCGGTTCCAGCGGACGGTGTTGACGCCCGTCACGCCGCCGGGCCCACCGTGCCGACGCGCTCGGTCGTACCGGTGGGCAGTGTCTTCGCCGGCAGGAGCAACGCGCGGACGGGGGACGCCTCGACCCCGGAAAGCCGCAGCGGCGCGGCCACCAGCGTGTACTGGCCGGGGGGCACGCCCGCGAGGTCGAGGCCCTCCAGGATCAACATCGCCTGCGCGAAACAGCGCCGGTGCGCGAGCAGGTCGGTGGCGTCGGGACTGTCCGCGGACGGCGTGTCGAGCCCGACGAGGATCACGCCGGCACGGGCAAGGAAGTCCACGAAGGCGGGGGCGAGGCTCGCGAACGCGGGCGGGATCGGCGAGTCGGCCGGCCACGTCCCGGTGGCGAACAGGACTCGGGGCGTGGAGGGGGACCAGGCCGGGGGCATCACCGCCTCCGAGATCGGGCCGCGGTGGCCCGGCACGCTCACGACCTCGCAACGGCCGACGCAGGCCGTGAGAGGGATGCCGGCCACGTCGCGCCCGCCGGGGACGACGTGCAGCGGAGCGTCGAGGTGCGTTCCGACGTGCGGCGAGAACTGCAGGCAGGTGACGGCCGCCTGACCGGGTCCGTGCTGGTGGATCCAGCGTCTGGTGAACGGGGTGTCGCCCGGCCAGACCGCGGTGGCCGGCTCGAGCGGGCGGCTGATGTCGATGATCTTGCCGACCATGCAACAATGGTCGCACACGGCGCAAGCGGGAGCGAAGGCGGGGGGCGACGGGCCTCCCGGTTCGCGTGCGACGGCGCTTGATGTCGGCGGAGTTTCCGACTACGCTCCGCACGCCCGCGCGGCGGGGAAAGTCAGGGGGAGGGCCGGATGCCGACAAACCTCGTGCCGAAGAAGCTGTACCTCACCAACGGTGTCGGTGTGCACCAGGAGAAGCTGCAGTCGTTCGAGCTCGCGCTCCGCGACGCCGGAATCGCCGCGCTGAACCTGGTGTCGGTGTCCTCGATCTATCCACCTGGGTGCCGGATCATCACGCGCGCAAAGGGCGAGGAGTTTCTCGAACCCGGGCAGATCGCGTTCGTCGTGATGAGTCGCTGCGAGACGAACGAGCCGCACCGCATGGCCGCCGCCTCGATCGGCGTCGCGGTGCCGGCCGACAAGCGGATGTACGGCTACCTCTCCGAGCACCACGCGTTCGGCCAGACCGGAAAGGAGGCGGGGGATTACGCGGAGGACCTCGCCGCCTCGATGCTCGCCTCGACCCTCGGCGTGGAGTTCGACGAGAACCAATCGTGGGACGAGAAGCGCCAGATCTGGAAGATCTCCAACAAGATCGTGACCACGCGCAACGTGACCCAGTCGGCGATCGTCGGCCGTTCCGGGAGGTGGACGACGGTGATCGCGGCCGCGGTGCTTCTGTTCGACTAGAAGGGGGAGCGATGGCGGGAGCGACGAAGAGGTTCCTCGGCGGCGGCAGGATCCTGCCCCCCAAGGTGCGGGGCGACATGACCGCGGCCGAGCTGGTCGACGGCGTCTTCTCCGCCTACAACGCGGCCCGCCTGCGCGAGGGCGCGCGGCTGTTCGCCCGCTTGATGCTCGCCCCCGAGGCCACGGTCGGGGTTTCGCTCACGGGCGCGCTGACGCCCGGCGGGTACGGCATCTCGTGCCTGGTCCCGCTCATCGAGGCCGGTTTCGTCGACTGGATCGTCTCGACCGGCGCGAACCTCTACCACGACATGCACTACGGCCTCGGGATGCACCTCCACCACGGCTCCCCGTTCGTCTCGGACGTCGAGCTGCGGGAGGCCGGCGTGATCCGGATCTACGACATCTTCTTCAAGTACGACGTCCTGCTCGACACCGACGCGTTCGTGCGCGAGGTGATCGCGGCGCCCGAGTTCGGGCGCGCGATGTCCTCGGCCGAGTTCCACTACCGCCTCGGAGGGTACGTGGCCCAGCGCGAGGCGCTGCTCGGGACCGAAGGCCACTCGCTGATCGCCTCGTGCCACCGCGCGGGCGTACCGGTCTACACGTCGTCGCCCGGCGACTCCTCGATCGGCATGAACGTCGCCGCCATGGCGCTCACCGGCTCGAAGCTCGCCATCGACCCCAACCTCGACGTCAACGAAACCGCGGCGATCGTGTACGGCGCCAAGCGGGAGGGCGGCAAGAGCGGCGTGTTGATCCTGGGCGGCGGCAGCCCGAAGAACTTCGTGCTGCAGACGGAGCCGCAGATCCAGGAGGTCCTCGGGCTGCCCGAGAAGGGGCACGACTACTTCCTGCAGATCACCGACGCCCGTCCCGACACCGGCGGGCTTTCGGGCGCGACGCCTTCGGAGGCGGTCTCGTGGGGGAAGATCGACCCCGAGCAGCTGCCGAGCGCGGTCGTGGTCTACACCGACTCGACGATCGCGCTGCCGCTGCTGGTGGCCTACGCGCTGGCCAACCGCGAGCCGCGCCCGCTCAAGCGCCTGTACGACCGGCGGGAGGCGCTGCTCGGGCGGCTGCGCGACGACTACCTGACCCGCCTGGGGGCGCCCGCATGACGCGCCTCGCCCCTCGGCGGCGCGGCGGAGGGTGGCGATGAGCGACGAGCGCTACGCGCCGTACCAGGAGTTCCTCGGGGTTCCGGCCGACCTCAAGCCGAAGCGCGAGCCGCGCGTCGCGGTGCTGCCGGTCCCCTACGACCTGACGACCTCGTACCAGCCCGGCGCCCGGCGCGGCCCGCTCGCGATCCTCGAGGCCTCGACGCACCTCGAGACGTACGACGAGGAGCTCGAGTGCGAGACGTGGGAACAGGTCGGGATCGAAACGCTCCCCGCCGTGGTCCCCGACACCTCGGGGCCTGCGGGGACGATGCGGCGGATCGAGGAGGTGGCGCGTGAGGTCGTCGAATCCGGCCGCTTCCTGGTGGCGCTGGGAGGGGAGCACTCGATCACCGCGCCGCTGGTGCGCGCGGTGCGTTCGCGGCACCCCGGGCTCGGGGTGCTGCAGCTCGACGCGCACGCCGACCTGCGCGACTCCTTCGAGGGCTCGCCGGACAACCACGCCTGCGTGATGCGCCGCCTGCTCGACGACGGCGTGCCGCTGGCCCAGGTGGGGGTCCGCTCGCTGACCGGGGAGGAGCGCGATCTGATCCGTGACCGCGGGGTCTGCACGGTGTTCGCCCCCGAAGCGGTCGGCTCGGCGGTCGAGAACTGGGTCAGTCGTGTCGTCGACGCGCTGCCCGAGGATGTGTACGTCACCGTGGACCTCGACGCGTTCGACCCCGCGATCATGCCGGCCACCGGCACCCCGGAGCCCGGCGGTCTCGACTGGTACCGCGCCCTCGCCGTGCTGCGCGCGGTGGCGGCCCGCAAGCGCATCGTGGGGTTCGACGTGGTCGAGCTGTCGCCGATCCCCGGGCTCGTCGCACCGGACTTCCTCGCCGCCAAGCTCGCGTACCGGCTGCTCGGCTTTGCGTTCCTGCTGCGTCCCGGACAGGGCGCGAAGGCGTAGCCGTCGCCGGCGTCCCCGCCTTTTGTTTCTTGACAGGCCCAGACGGTGAGACTAGGTTCAATTCTTGTGACGGGCGGTGTCCCTGCGCGCGGAACCCCGACGCCAGCGTCTCCGGCGCTGCGGGCGGGCGCGGGTCTCGGGCTTCTCGTCGCGCTGGCGGCGTTACCCGGCTGCGCCACCTACCGCCCGCAACCGCTCGACGCGGCCGCGACGGCTTCAGCGTTCGAGGCGCGGCGACTGGACGACGCGGGGTTGCGGCGCTTCGTCGGGGAGGCGAGCGGCCATCCGGTCACGGTGTGGCCGCCGGCCGCGATGGACCTCGAGCATCTCACGCTCGCCGCGCTCTACTTCAGCCCGGACCTGGACGTGGCGCGGGCGCAGCTTGCGGCCGCCGAGGCCGGGGTGACGACGGCGGGCGCGCGCGCCAACCCGGCGCTCGCGGTCACGCCGGAATGGGTCAGCAACCCCGAGCCAGGAGTGCGGCCGTGGGTGCTGTCGGTCGCCCTCGACGTGCCGCTGACGACGGCGGGCAAGCGCGCCGTTCGCATCGCCGAGGCGCGCAACCTCTCCGAGGCCGCTCGCCTGCGCCTCGGCGAGGGGGCGTGGCAGGTGCGCTCGCGGCTGCGGGCGCGGCTGGTGGAGTTGTGGCAGGCGGGGCAGGCGGAGACGCTGCTGCGGCGCCAGGACGCCCAGGCGCAGGAGCGGCTGGCCGTGGTCGGGGCGCGACTCGCGGCGGGCGAGGCGGCAGGCCCCGAGATGATCCTGGCGCGGCGCGAACGTGAGCGCGTTGCCCTCACTCTGGGGCAGGTGCGCGAACAGCGAGCCACCGCGCTGGTCCAGGTCGCCGGCGCGATCGGCGTGAGCGCGCAGGCGCTGACGGCCGAAACGATCGATTTCGGCTTCATCGACCGCCTGCCGTCCGAGGGGGAGTTGGGAACGCGACAGGTGCAGGCCGAGGCGTTGCGTAACCGGCCGGACATCCTGGCGGCGCTGGCGGAGTACGCTGCGGCCGAGTCGGCGCTGCAGCTCGAGGTGGCGCGGCAGTACCCGAACCTTCACCTCGGGCCGGGGTACACGTTCGACAAGGGCAGCAACCAGTGGGCGCTGGGTCTGGCCCTGGCGCTGCCTGTGATGAACCGCAACCAGGGTCCGATCGCCGAGGCCGAGGCGCGCCGGCGCGAGGCGGCGGCGCGGTTCGTCGCGCTGCAGGCCGGGGCCATCGGCGCGGCGGACGAGGCGTTCGCGGGCTACCGCGGGGCACTGGAGACCGTGGCAACGGCGCGGGCGCTGCTGGCCGCGGGAGACGCCGCGCTCGCCTCCGCCGAGAAGCGGCGTGCCGCCGGCGAAACCGGCCGCCTGAGCGTGCTCGACGCCGAGATCGGCCGGGACGCCGACGCGCTCGCGCTGCTCGACGCACGGGCGGCGGCGCAGCGGGCACTGGGGCGGGTGGAGGACGCGGTGCTGCGGCCGCTGGCCCCGGCTGGGCCGTTGCCGGCGATGAGCGAGAAGGGGCCGCGGCCCGCGGGGGAGGATCGGCCGTGAGAATTGTGAACGACACCGTGTCGGTGCGCGCCGTGGCGGCGCTCGCCGCGGCGCTGCTGCTCACCGCGAGCGCGGCGGTCGTGGCGGACGAGGACGACAACGTGCCGCCGGTCTCGGCGCCGCCGCGTGTCGCGGTCGTCGGCGGGGAGACCGTCGTCACGCTCGACCGCGCCACGCTGGCGCGCAGCGGAATCGAGGCCGAGGCGTTGGCGGCGCAGTCGCACCAGGCGGAGACGGCCGCGTACGGCGTCGTCCTTGACCTGACCGACCTCGCCGACGCGCGCGGCGTGATCGTCGGGGCTGCGGCGCGGGTGGAGAAGGCGCGCGCCGCGCTCGCGGCGTCGCGCGCCGAGTTCGAGCGCGTGCGTGCGTTGCACGCCGACGGGCGCAACGCCTCCGACAAGATGCTCGAGGAGGCCACTGCGCGGTGGCGCGGCGACGAGGCCGATGCCCGGCTGGCGGATGCGGCGCTTGCCGCGCAGGTGGACGCCGGGCGGCAGCGCTGGGGCGCTGTGGCCGCGGGGTGGCTCGAGCACGGCTCGGCGGAGCTCGACGCGCTGCTGGCGCAGCGGCAGCGCCTCGTCCAGGTCACGATCCCGCCGGGAACGGCGCTCGACCGGGCGCCCGCGATCGCCGTCGTCCGCGCCGGCGGCGCCGCGGTGCCGGCGCGCCTGGTCTCGCCGGCCCCGCGCACCGACCCGCGCATCCAGGGCGCGAGCTTCTACTACGCCGCGCCGGCGGCGCCCGGGTTGCTCCCCGGCATCGCCCTCGCTGCGTTCCTGCCGGCCGGACCGGCGCGCGCCGGCGTCGTGGTGCCGGCGGCAGCGGTCGTTTGGTGGCAGGGGCGGGCGTGGGTGTATCTGGAGGAGGCTCCGGGGCGTTTCGTGCGGCGCGGGGTGAGCACGGACGTGCCGGTGGCCGGCGGGCTGTTCGTGACATCGGGCGTCGCCGCGGGCGCCCGGGTCGTGGTGCGCGGCGCACAGATGCTGCTCTCGGAGGAAGGCCGCGGCGCCGTGCAGGGGTCCGAGGGCTGACGGGCGGAAACCGGGATGCTATCCGCCATCGTCCGATTTGCGCTGCGTTTCCGCGGGGTCGTCATCGCGCTCGCCGCGGCGTTCCTCGGCTACGGCGTCTACTCGCTGTTCCAGGCGCGCTACGACGTCTTCCCCGAGTTCGCCCCGCCGCAGGTCCAGATCCAGACCGGGGCGCCGGGCCTCTCCCCGGAGCAGGTCGAGGCGCTCGTCACCCAGCCGATCGAGAACGTCCTCAACGGCCTGCAGGGGATCGAGTCGCTGCGGTCCGGCTCGATCCAGGGGCTGTCGGTCATCACCGTCATCTTCCACCCGAGCAGCGAGATCTTCCTCGACCGGCAACTGGTGGCCGAGCGGCTCGCCGCGATCGCGGGCAGTCTGCCGGCCGGGCTGGGACCGCCGGAGATGACGCCCCTGACTTCGTCGACCAGCACGGTGCTTGCGGTCGGGCTGACGTCGGAGACCCGCAGCCTCATGGACCTGCGCACGATCGCCGACTGGACGGTGCGGCAGCGGCTGCTCGCGGTGCCGGGCGTGGCCAAGGTGGCGGTCTTCGGCGGCGACGTGCGGCAGCTCCAGGTGCAGGTCGAGCCGGAACGTCTCGTGCGCTTCGGCCTGGCGATCGGCGACGTCGTGGCCGCGGCGCGGCGCGCCACCGGCGTGCGCGGCGCCGGGCAGGTCGACACGGTCAACCAGCGCCTGGTGCTGCACACCGAGGGGCAGGCGCTCACTCCCGCCGAGCTCGCCGAGACGGTCGTGGCCCGCCACGGCGGCGCGGTCGTGCGTCTCGGGGACGTGGCCAAGGTCGTGGACGGCGCCGAGCCGCCGGTTGGCGCGGCCAGCATCATGGGCGAGCCGGGTGTCATGCTCATGGTTTCGTCCCAGTACCAGACGAACACCGTGGAGGTGACCGGCCGGGTGGACCAGGCGCTCGCCGAGCTGCAGCCCACCCTCGCCGCCGAAGGCGTGCACCTCGACGCGAAGAACATCCTGCGCCCGGCGCGCTTCATCGCGACCGCCACCGGCAACGTGAAGTCGGCGCTGTTGCTGGGCGCCCTCCTGGTCGTGGTGGTTTTGAGCCTGTTCCTGTTCAACCTGCGCACCGCGGCCATCTCGTGCACGGCGATCCCGCTCTCGTTGCTCGCCGCGGTGACCGTGCTCGAGCGCCTCGGCATCTCGCTCAACACGATGACGCTGGGCGGGCTTGCCATCGCCATCGGCGAAGTCGTGGACGACGCCGTCATCGACGTGGAGAACATCCTGCGCCGGCTGCGCGAGAACCGCAGGCGCGGGCAGCCGCTGCCCGCCCTGCGCGTCATCTTCGACGCGTCGATCGAAGTCCGCAGCGCCGTGGTCTACGCCACGTTCGCGGTGGTGCTGGTGTTCGTCCCCATCCTCACGATGTCCGGGGTCGCGGGGCGCCTGTTCGCGCCGCTCGGGATCGCGTACATCCTCGCGATCCTGGCCTCGCTCGTGGTGGCGCTCACGGTGACGCCGGCGCTGTGCTCGTTGCTCCTGCGCGAGGACCGGCTGCCCGCGGGCGAGCCGCCCGTGGTGGTGTGGTTGCGGGCGCGCTACGTGCCGCTGCTTGTACGGGTGGAGCGCCACCCGCGGGTGGTCATCACGGCCGTCGCGGTGCTCACGATCGGCGGGCTCGCGATGCTCCCGTTTTTCGGCGGAGGCTTCGTGCCGCAGCTCAAGGAGGGGCACTTCGTCGTCCACATGACCGCGGTGCCGGGGACCTCCCTGGCGGAATCGTTGCGCATGGGCGGCAAGCTCTCGAAGCTGCTGCTCGCGCTGCCGGAGGTTCGGGCGGTGGGGCAGCGGGTGGGGCGGGCGGACGCGGCCGACGACATCATGGGCACCCACTCGAGCGAGGTCGAGGTGGACCTCAAGCCGCTCGGAGGCGCGGCGAGCCGGCGGGTCGAAGCCAAGATCCGCGACGTCCTGCACGGTTTTCCGGGCGCAAACTTCGCGGTCAACACCTTCCTGTCGGAGAGGGTGGAGGAGACGCTCTCCGGCTACGGCGCTCCAGTGGCCGTGAACATCTTCGGGCCCGACCTCGACGTCCTCGACGCCAAGGCCGCCGCGGTGGCCGGGGTGCTCGGGAAGGTGCCGGGGGCAGCGGACGTGCTGGTGCAGTCGCCGCCCGGCAGCCCGCAGCTCGTCGTGCGGCTGCGGCGCCGCGAGCTCGAGCGCTGGGGCCTCGACCCGGTGACGGCGCTGGACGCGGTGCGCACCGCGTACCAGGGCGAGATCGTGGGCCAGGTGTACGACGCGGGCCAGATCTTCGCCGCCGCGGTCATCCTCGACCCGGCGTTGCGGGCCGACCCCGGCGCGGTCGGGGCGCTGCCGCTGCGCAACGCCGAGGGGACGTTCGTGCCCCTCGCGGGCGTCGCGGACGTCTTCGAGACGACGGGACGGTACTCGGTGCTGCACGAGGGCGCGCGCCGCGTGCAGGCCGTGACCTGCAGCGTGGTGGGGCGCGACGTCGCGTCGTTCGTGGCGGATGCGAAGCGGCGCCTGGCCGCGGCCGTGCCGCTGCCGGCCGGCGTCTACCTGGATTTCGCCGGGTCTGCGGCCGAACAGGCCCGCTCCCGCCGCGACCTGCTCGTGCACGCGGCGATCGCCGGGGTCGGCATCCTCATCCTGCTCTCGATGGTCATGGGCTCGACGCGGAACTTCCTTCTCGTCCTGGCCAACCTGCCGTTCGCCCTGGTCGGCGGGATCCTGGTGGTGCTCGCAAGTGGCGGCGACCTCTCCCTGGGCTCGCTGGTGGGGTTCGTGACCGTGTTCGGCATCACCCTGCGCAACTCGATCATGCTGATCTCGCACTACGAGCACCTCGTGGGGGTGGAGGGCGAGAGCTGGGGACCGGCCACCGCACTGCGCGGGGCCGAGGAGAGGCTGGCGCCGATCCTCATGACCGCGCTCGTGACCGGCCTCGGGCTGCTGCCGCTCGCGCTCGGGAGCGGTGCGCCGGGGCGCGAGATCGAGGGCCCGATGGCGCTCGTGATCCTTGGCGGCCTCGCGACATCGACGGCGCTCAACCTGCTCGTGCTGCCCACCCTGGCGTTGCGCTACGGCCGCTTCGAGACCCATGAAAAGTGAAACAATGAGGTACCTGGTACCCGAAAGTTGCGTCTTTTGGAGGTGGCGATGGCATGGGGCGTGCTCTTCGTGGCGGGACTGGTCGAGGTGGCGTGGGCCGTCGGCCTGAAGTACACGGCGGGGTTCACGCGCCTGTGGCCGAGCGTCTTCACCGTGGCGGGCGGCGTCGTGAGCTTCGTGCTGTTGGCGCGTGCCGCGAAGACGCTGCCGATCGGGACCGCGTACGCGGTGTGGACCGGCATCGGTGTCGTCGGGACGGCGGCGCTCGGCATCGCCCTGTTCCACGAGTCGCGGGACTGGCTGCGCCTCGCCTGCATCGCGCTCATCGTCCTCGGGATCGCCGGGTTGCGCGTCGCCTCGGCGCGCTGAGGCGGCGCATCCAGCGCAAATCGCTCATACCGCCTGGGGTTCGACGCGCGAGGCCTGAGCCCCGAATGTCGTTGGACTAGAATCGCTGCGGCGTGATGCGGGAAAGCCTCCGAATGCGGATGGTGCAGACGCCGGTGATCCCGGTGGTCGGGCGCCTGATCCGGGACAACCCCGGGACGATCTCGCTGGGGCAGGGCGTGGTCGGCTACCCGCCGCCGCCCGAGGCGCTCGACGCGGTCGCGCGCTTCGCCGCCGATCCCAAGAACCACACGTACGGCCCGGTGGAAGGGATCCCCGCGCTGCTCGAGGCGATCACGGCCAAGCTCGCCGCCGACAACGGCATCGCGCTCACCGGCGGGTCGCGCATCGTGGTGACGGCGGGGGGCAACATGGCGTTCGTCAACGCCGTGCTCGCGATCGCGGACCCCGGCGACGAAGTGATCCTGCTCGAGCCGTACTACTTCAACCACGAGATGGCGGTGACGATCGCGGGCTGCCGGCCGGTGGTCGTCGCGACGGACGCGGCGTACCAACCGGTGGCTTCGCGCATCGAGGCTGCGATCACCCCGCGCACCCGTGCCGTCGTGACGATCTCGCCCAACAACCCGAGCGGGGCGGTGTACCCCGAGGCGACGTTGCGCGCGATCAACGAGCTGTGCCGGGCGCGCGGGATCTACCACGTGCACGACGAGGCGTACGAGTACTTCCTCTACGACGGCGCCCGCCACTTTTCGCCGGCGTCGGCGGCGGGCGCGGCCGGGCACACGATCTCGCTGTTCTCGCTCTCGAAGTCGTACGGGTTCGCGAGCTGGCGGATCGGGTACATGGTGATCCCCGCGCACCTGTTCGACGCCGTCTGCAAGATCCAGGACACGATCCTGATCTGCCCGCCAGCAATCTCGCAGTTCGCGGCGGTGGGCGCCATGGGCGTCGGGAAGGCGTACTGCGCGCAGCAACTCGTCGAGATCGCGCGAGTGCGCCGGCTGGTGCTCGACGCCCTCGGCGAGATCGCCGATCTCTGCGAGGCGCCGCGGGCCGAAGGCGCGTTCTACGTTCTGCTGCGGGTTCGTACGACCCTCGATCCGACGGCGCTCGTCGAGCGCCTGGTGCGCGAGCACCGGGTGGCGGTGATCCCGGGCTCGACGTTCGGGGTCGCGTCCGAATGCACGCTGCGCGTCTCCTACGGCGCGCTCACGCGAGCAACCGTTGCCGAAGGGTTGGGCCGCCTCGTGCGCGGCATCAGGGCCGTGGCCGGAGGGTGAATGGTGCTGCGCGTCCTCGCGTGTCAGCTCGACATCGTCTGGGAGAACCCGGAGACCAATTGCCAGGCGGTTGCGGCGCTGTTGGCCGCGGCGGCGCCGCCGAAGGGCTCGCTCGTCGTCCTCCCGGAGATGTTCTCGACCGGTTTCTCGATGAACCTCGCCGCGACGGCCGAGGGACCGGAGCGCGCGACCGAGCGTTTCATGGCGGCGACGGCCGCCCGGTTGGGAGTCTGCCTCGTGGGCGGGGTCGTGCGGCGCGACCCGCCCGCCGTGCTGGGCCTCAACCAGGCCGTCGCGTTCGGGCCCGACCGAGGCGAGCTCGCCCGGTACAGCAAGATCCACCCGTTCTCGTTCGCCGGGGAGGACCGCTATTTCGCGCGGGGAAGTGACATCGTCACCTTCGGGTGGGGCGGCTTCGCCCTCGCCCCGTTCGTCTGCTACGACCTGCGCTTTCCGGAGGTGTTCCGCATTGCGACCCGGGCCGGGGCGAACCTCCTCGTCGTGATCGCGAACTGGCCCGCGGCGCGGGAGGCGCACTGGCTCACCCTGCTGGCGGCGCGGGCGATCGAGAACCAGGCGTACGTGATCGGCGTCAACAGGTGCGGGCGCGATCCCAACGCGGCGTACGCGGGGCGCAGCCGGGTCCTCGATCCCAGCGGCCGCGTGATCGCCGAGGCCGGCGAGGAGGTGGCAGTCCTCGGGGCCGACCTCGATCTCGAAGCGCTCCTGGCGTACCGACGGGGTTTTCCTGTGCTGGCGGACCTCGACCCGCGCTTCGTGCCGGGGGCCCGACGGCGCCCGTGATGCCGTCCCGCGGGAGCGGTGCGACAATCCGGTCCATGGACGGCGACGCGAGAGCCGGCCGCACGGGCGCCGAGCGCACCCACCGCACGTGGCTGCTGAGGATGATCAACCTGTACCCGCCGTTGCTCGGGGCGGGGATCAGGGTCAGACGAAGCGGCGCCGATCGCAAAGCGTTCGAGGTGCGGATGCGGCTGACGGTGTTCAACCGCAACTACGTCGGCACGCACTTCGGCGGTTCGCTGTACGCGATGTGCGATCCGTTCTTCATGTTGATCCTGATCCCGGCGCTCGGCCCCGAGTACGTGGTGTGGGACAAGGCGGCGACGATCCGCTTTCTGCGGCCGGGCCGAGGGACGGTCCGCGCGACGTTCGACGTCCCGGACGAGCGGGTCGAGGCGATCCGCCAGGAGGTGGAAGCCAACGGCCGGGCCGAGCCGGTGTTCACGGCGCAGGTGCTCGGGTCCGACGGCGAGGTTGTTGCCGAGGTGGACAAGACGCTGTACGTTCGGCGGCGGCGTGCGGCCGGCCAACCGTCTCAAGCGGGATGACCAGCGCGCCGCCTGGAGGCCCGCGTGAAGACCGTGATCGAGCCGTACCGCAGTCGGGTCGTGGAGCCGCTGCGGATGACGACGCGCGAGGAGCGCGAGCGCTACATCCGCGAGGCCGGCTACAACCCGTTCCTGCTCCGCGCGGAGCACGTGCTGATCGATCTGGTGACCGACTCCGGCGTTTCGGCGCTCTCGACGCGGCAGTGGTCCGCGATGCACGACTCGGACGAGTCGTTCACCGGCTCGCGCAGCTTCGAGCGCTTCCGGGGCGCGGTGCAGGCGCTGTTCGGGCACGCGTTCGTGATCCCCTGCCACCAGGGGCGGGCCGCCGAGCACCTGCTGGCGCGGGCCGTCGTCCGGCCGGGCGACGTCGTCTTCGCCAACACCCACTTCGCCACCACCCGGGAAAACCTGGAGGAGGCGGGCGCCGAGGTCCGCGACCTGCCGATCCCGGAAGCGCTCGACCCGACGAGCCAGCACCCGTTCAAGGGCAACATCGACCTCGGCCGCCTCGAGGAGGGCCTGGCCGGAGCGGGGGGGCGGGCGCGCATGGTGATCCTCACGGTCACCGACAACTCCCGCGGCGGCCAGCCCGTGAGCCTGGCCAACCTCCGCACCGCCCGCGAGATCTGCCGCCGCTTCCAGGTGCCGCTGTGGCTCGACGCCGCGCGGTTCGCGGAGAACTGCTACCTCGTCAAGCTGCGCGAAGAGGGGTGCGCGCAGAAGACGGCGCGCGAGATCGCCGGCGAGCTGTTTTCGCTGACCGACGGCGTGTTCATGAGCCTGAAGAAGGATGCCCTCGGCAACACCGGCGGCCTGATCACGCTCGACGACCCGTCGTGGGCCGAAGCCATCCGCGCGCGCCTGCTGGTGAGCGAGGGGATCCCGAGCGCGGGCGGTCTCGCCGGGCGCGATCTCGAGTGCCTGACGGTGGCGCTCGGGGAAATGCTCGATGAGAGCTACCTCGAGTACCGCGTCGCCTCGACGCGGCGCCTGGGAGAGCGGCTCGCGGCGGCGGGCGTTCCCGTCGTCACGCCGTTCGGCGCGCACGCGATCTACGTGGACGGCCGCGCCTTCTGCCCCCACCTCCCGAACGAGCAGCTGCCGGCGTGGGCGCTCTCGGTTGCGCTGTACGTGCACTCCGGGGTGCGCGCCTGGGAGACCGGCAACGTGATGCAGGGCCGTCCAGACCCCGCGACCGGCACCTGGCGGTGGCCCGACCTCGACCTGCTGCGCCTCGCGGTCCCACGCCGCGTCTACAGCCAGAGCCACCTCGACTACGCGGCGGAGGCGGTCGTCGAGCTGTACGAACAGAGGCGTTCGGTCCGGGGCCTTCGTTTCGTCTACCGCCCGTCCGCCCTGGCGCAGTTCGTGGCGACGTTCGAGCCGGCGTGAGGGGGCCTCGAACGACCCGGGGCTCCGTGCCGCACGGTGCATGACCGGTTGGTCGAGAACGCGATCCCGCACTCCCAGCGGCCGTTCGACGCAAAGCTGACCGTGCCGCCGGCGGCGACCGGCGAAGCCGCGCCGCCTTGAGCTGCGGCGCCGCCTGAGCGAGAATCCCGCCGTGGACGAAAACGGCGGTCGCAGCCCGGGCCGGGCCTTCTTCGACCCAACCCGGCGGTTCAAGGGGCGGGCGGAGCTGTACGCCCGGCACCGGCCCGGGTACCCCGGTGAGGTCGTGACGCTGCTCGAAGACGAATGCGGCCTGGCGCCCGGATCGGTCGTCGCCGACCTCGGTTCGGGGACGGGGATCCTTGCCGGGATGCTCCTCGCGCGCGGCTGCCGGGTGTTCGGCGTCGAGCCGAACGCGGACATGCGCACCGAGGGGGAGCGGGCGCTGGCCTCGTATCCGGGGTTCGTCAGCGTGGACGCCCGCGCCGAGGCGACCGGACTCCCGGGCGCCAGCGTCGACCTCGTGACCGCGGCGCAGGCGTTCCACTGGTTCGACCGCCCGCGCGCGCGCGCCGAGTTCGGCCGCATCCTCAAGCCGGGCGGGTGGGTGGCCCTGCTCTGGAACCTCCGCCGCAAGGACGCCGACGCCTTCGCCGTCGCGTACGAGCGGCTGCTGCTGGAGTACGCGACGGACTACGAGCGGGTGGACCACGCCAACGTCACGGACGCCGTGATCGCGGAGTTCTTCGCCCCCTCGCCGTTCCGGCTGCGGGTGTTCCCCAACCGGCAGGTGTTCGACTACGAGGCGCTCGAGGGCCGGCTGCTGTCGTCGTCGTACGCGCCGGCTCCGGGGCACCCGAACCACGCCCCGATGCTCGCGGCGCTGCGCGCGGTGTTCGAGCGCCACGGCGAGCGCGGCACGGTCGCGTTCGCCTACGACACGCAGGTCTACTTCGGGCGCCTCTGAGCCGCGGCATCCTCGGCGCGCGGCGGCGCTCCGGTTGCACGCGAGGGGTGGATGGGGCCGTTCAAGCCGTGCACTCCGCGCGCGACACCAGTCTGCTGCAGCGTTCAGGCCGCGCTGAGATCGTGCCGATCTTGGTTGAGGGCTGGCTGAACAGCGTGGCCGCGCCTCGGGGGCTTGCATTCTTATGCGCATCAAACTATGATTGTGCGCATAGAATGCTCCGCCAGGGGGACATGGGCGGAGGGACCGCGGGGGTCGACCATGCCGAACAGGGTGGAGAGCTGGCAGAAACGTCAGGCCGTGATCGAGGAGCTCCTGCACCACCAGGAGGTCCACAGTCAGGCTGAGCTCGTCGGGCTGCTGACCGCGCGCGGGTTCTCGGTCACGCAGTCGAGCGTCTCCCGCGACCTGCAGGAGATCGGCGCCGTCCGGGTGAACGGACGCTACCTCGCCGGCGACGCGCTCGGCGCCACCGCACCGGCCGCGCCGGAGCTCGCGGAGGCCGTCGCGTTCGTGAAGGGCGTCGCTGCCGCGGGTCCGTACCTCCTGGTGGTCAAGACCCCACCCGGGATCGCCGCGCTCGTGGCGCTCGCCATCGACCGCGCCGCCTGGCCGGAGGTGGTCGGGACCCTGGCCGGGGACGATACGTTCTTCACCGCCACCGCGGGGCGGCGCCAGCAGGCCCGGGTCGAGGCGAAGCTGGCGGCGCTCGCGAAGGAGGCGATCCATGCCTGAGCGCATCGCGCTGGCGTTCTCGGGCGGGCTCGACACCTCGTTCTGCGTCCCCTGGCTGGCCGAGCGCTACGGCGCGGCGGTGACGACCGTGACCGTGGACACCGGCGGGATGTCGCCCGCCGACCGCGCCGCCCTCGAGGCCCGCGCCCTCGCCCTGGGCGCCGAGCGGCACGTGCTGATCGACGCGCGGGCGCGCTACTTCGACGAGACCCTCCGCCACCTGATCGCCGGCAACGTGCTGCGCGGCCAGGTGTACCCGCTGTGCGTCGGCGCCGAGCGCTCGCTGCAGGCGCGCCTCGTCGCCGAGGCGGCCCGCGAGGCCGGGGCCGGGGCGGTCGCGCACGGCTGCACCGCGGCCGGCAACGACCAGGTGCGCTTCGAGGTCGCGCTGCGCACTCTCGCCCCCGAGCTCGAGGTCATCGCGCCGGTCCGCGACGAGGGGTTCTCGCGCGCCCACGAGGTGGCGTTCCTCGCCGAGCGCGGGATCGAGTGGCCGGCGGAGCGCGCCGCGTACTCGGTCAACTCGGGACTGTGGGGGTGCACGATCGGCGGCCGCGAGACCGCCGACACCGTGGCGGCGCTGCCCGAGGAGGCGTGGGTCCTCACCCGCGGCGCCTTTGCCGCCCCCCGGGCTCCGGAGTCGCACGCGATCTCGTTCGCCGCGGGCGTGCCGGCGGCGCTGGACGGCGCCGCGATGGCGCCCGTCGAGCTGGTGGAGGCGCTCAACGTCCTCGGCGGCGGGTTCGGCATCGGGCGGGGGATCCACCTCGGGGACACGATCATCGGGCTCAAGGGCCGGGTGGCGTTCGAGGCGCCGGCCGCCGTCCTCCTCATCGCCGCCCACCGCGAGCTCGAGAAGCTGACGTTGACGGCGCGGCAGCAGCGGGTGAAGGACGGCCTCGCGGCGGTGTACGGCGACCTCGTCCACGAGGGGCAGTTCCTCGAGCCGGCGTGCCGCGACATCGAGGCGTTGTTCGACCGCTCGCAGCTCCGGGTCGACGGCGAGGTGCGGGTGCTGCTGCGGACCGGGTCGGCGTTCGTGGAAGGCGTCTCCTCGCCGCACTCGCTCAAGGCCGCCTCGCGCGCCGTCTACGGCGAAGCGGCCGGGGAGTGGACCGCGGCGGACGCGCGGGGGTTCTCCCGCATGCTGGCGCTGCCGGGGATGCTGCACGCGCGCGCCGGCGGGGGGCGACCGTGAAGAAGGTGCTGCTCGACAAGATCGGTTCGGTGACCGCGACGTGCCGCCTCTCGCGCGAGGTCCGTCTGGGCGGGGAGATCCCCGCGGTCGAGGGCGGGGTGGTCGCGGTGCGCGTGGAGAACGCCAAGAGCACCTACAACCAGCTCGAGCTGCCGTCCGGGCGCTTCTCGATCGTCAAGCCCGGCGACGTGGTCGCGGGCGCGCTCGGCCATCGCAAGGCGCTGTTCGGCTACTCGGGCTACCTGCCGCAGCGCGTCGAGGTCGGGGACCGCCTCAACCTCCTCAACCTCGGGGGCGTGATCGGGGTGTGCGACGGCGTCAACCCGGACCTCGGCAACCCGTTCGTCGTCGAGGTCCTCGGCCAGGTCCTGCACTTCCCGTACCTCGGCGAGCGGGTCGGCCTCCCGGCGCACATCGCCCAGGGCGCGCTGCCGCTCGCCGACCGGCTCGACCTGGGCGGCGTCCCGGTGGTGGCGATCGTCGGGACGTGCATGAACGCCGGCAAGACCCAGGCCGCGTGCTCGCTCATCCAGGCGTTCACCCACCGTGGGCTCAAGGTCGCCGCCGGCAAGGCCACGGGCGTATCGCTGCGGCGCGACATCCTCGCGATGGAGGACGCCGGAGCTCGCCACACGCTGATCTTCACCGACCTCGGCGTCGTGACCACGACGGCCGGAGTCGCCCCGCGGGTGGCGCGGACGATCCTCACGCACCTCGCGGCCGACGGCCCCGACGTGATCGTGCTCGAGCTTGGCGACGGGTTGCTCGGCCTGTACGGCGTGGACGCGATCCTGGCCGACGCTCCTCTCGCGGCGGGCTTCGGCGCGCTCGTGCTCGCCGCCAACGACCCGGTGGCGGCGTGGGGCGGCGTGCAACTCCTGCGGGACCGCTACGGGCTTGCGGCCGCGGTGCTCACCGGGCCTGCGACCGACAACGTCGCCGGGACGGTGCTGACCGAGCGGGAGACCGGCGTGCCGGGGATCAACGCCCGCACGAACCCGGCCGCACTGGCGGAGCTGGTGATGGCGAAGCTGGGGCTCGCCGCGGTCACGAACGGAGAGGCGGATGCCTGAGCCGGTCCCGGCCGTGGTCCTGGGCGGGAGCGGGTACGTGGCCGGGGAGCTGCTGAGGCTCCTGGCCGGGCACCCGCGCCTGCGGACCGCGGCGGTCCTCTCGACCAGCCGGGCCGGCGCCACCGTGGCCTCCTGCTTCCCCCACCTGGCCGGTGTGCTGCCGCCCGACCTCCTCTTCGAGGCCGCCGGCGCGGGGGCGTCGCACTTCCTTGCCGGCCGGCCGGTCGCGATCTTCGCGGCGACGCCGCACGGGACCACGGCCGCGCTGCTCGACGCGGCGCTCGCCGCGGCGGAAGCGGCAGGCGCCGAGCCGCACGCGGTGGACCTCTCGGCGGACTTCCGCTTCGCCGACCCCGAGGGGTTCGCCCGAGTCTACGGCCGGGCGCACGGCGCCCCCGGCCGGTCCTCTGCGTTCGTGTGCGCCGTCCCGGAGCATTATCCGGGGCGGCCGCCGGAGCACGCGGCGCAGCCGGGGTGCTTCACCACCGCGGTCCTGCTCGCCGCCTACCCGATGTACGCGCTCGGCCTCGCCTCGGGGGGCGTCTTCGTCTCGGCGGTGACGGGCAGCTCGGGGAGCGGGCGCACGCCGGGGCCGGGCACCCACCACCCGGAGCGGAGCGGGAACCTCTACGCCTACTCGCCTCTCGCGCACCGCCACGAACCGGAGATGCGGCTGCTCCTCGCGCCCGCCTGCGGCGGCGTGGAGCCGGAGGTGGAGTTCGTGCCGCACTCGGGCCCGTTCGTGCGCGGGATCCACGCAACGCTGCGCATGCATCTCGTCGAGCCGATGCCGGCGGCGGCGCTCGCCGGAGCGCTCGCGGAGTTCTACCGCGGCGCCCCGTTCTTGCGCGTCGGCACCGCCCCTCCGCGGCTCAACGAGGTCGTCGGCACCAACGCCTGCCGCCTCGGGGTCGCGACGCGCGGGCGCACCGCGGTCCTCGAGGCGGTGATCGACAACCTCGTGAAAGGGGCCGCCGGCGGCGCGGTGCAGTGGATGAACCGGCTCCTCGGCCTCGAGGAGGACGCGGGTCTCAGGCTCGCGGGGATCGGCTGGCACTGAGCGATGGAGGGCAACGTGGCACGAACGGCGGTCCACTCCTCCGCGGCGCTGCTCGACGTCGTCGAGCAGCTCGCGCTGCGGCCGTTCCGGGGCGAGGGCGTGCACCTCGTCACGGATCGCGGCGAACGCGTCCTCGACTTCTACGGGGGGCATGCCGTCGCGCTCCTCGGGTACGGCCACCCGGCGCTGATCGCGGCGCTCGACCGCCAGGCCCGGGCGCTCTTCTTCCAGTCCAATATCGTGCCTCTCGACGTGCGCGACAGGGCTGCCGAAGCCCTCGTCCGTTTCGGCCCGCCCGGGCTCTCTCGCGCGTTCTTCGTCAACTCCGGCGCCGAGGCCAACGAGAACGCCCTCCGCATCGCATTCCACGCCACCGGCCGGCCGCGCGCGGTGGCGGTGGAGGGAGCGTTCCACGGGCGCACTGCGGCCGCGGGCGCGGTGACGGCCGGCCACGAGCGCTGGTACGGCTTTCCCGCCGAGCCGTTCGCGGTGACGTGGGTGCCGTTCGACGACGCCGCGGCGCTCGATCGCGCCGTCACGGACGAGGTTGCGGCGGTGATCCTCGAGCCGGTCCAGGGCGTGGCCGGCGCCCGCGCCCTCTCCCGCGCGTTCCTCGACACGGCGCGGGCGGCCGCGGACGCAACCGGCGCCCTGCTGATCTTCGACGAGGTGCAGTGCGGCATGGGGCGGACGGGGCACCCGTTCGCGGCGCAGGCGCACGGCATCCTCCCCGACGTCCTGACGACCGCGAAGGGGCTCGGCGGCGGTTTCCCCGTTGGCGCCGTTCTCGTGGGGGAGACGCTGGCGGCCGGCATCGGGAAGGGCGACCTCGGCACGACGTTCGGCGGCGGGCCGCTGGCGATGGCGCTGGTCGAGGCGGTGATCGCGACGATCGAGACGGACGGCCTGCTCGCCAACGTCCGCCGCCTGTCGGCCCGGCTCCGCAGCGAATGCCTGACCGGCCCGGTCACGGCGGTGCAGGGGATGGGGTTCCTGCTCGGCCTGCGCACCGTCCCGTCCGCCAAAGACGTGCTCGCCCGCCTGCGCGGGAAGGGGATTCTCGCCGGCGGCAGCGCCGACCCACACGTCGTCCGTCTGCTGCCACCTTTGATCCTGGAGGACGCGCACGTTGACGAGCTGGTCGCGGCGCTGAAGGAGATGCAACCATGAAGAGCTTCCTCGACCTCGACGACCTCGCCGCCGACCGCCTCGAGGCGGTGCTCGCCCGCGCCGGCGAGCTTGAGCGCCGGCCCATCAGCGACGCGTTGCGCGGCCGCGTCGTGGCGCTCCTGTTCATGAACCCGTCGCTGCGGACGCTGGCCTCGATGCAGGCCGGCGTCGCCCAGCTCGGCGGTTCCTCGTTCGTGATCGCGCCGGGCCAGGGCTCCTGGCAGCTCGAGACCCGCGACGGCGTGGTGATGGACGGCGACGCCGCCGAGCACGTGCGCGAAGCGATCCCGGTGCTCGGCCAGTACGCCGACGCCCTCGCGGTGCGCTGCTTCGCGCGGGGGAAGGACCTCGAGGAGGACCTCGCCGACGGCGTGATCCGGACGATGGCCGCGCTCTCGCCCGTGCCGTTCGTCAACCTGGAGTCGGCGGTGTCGCACCCGTGCCAGGTGCTGGCCGACTGGAAGACGCTGGACGACCTGAAGATCCCGAGGCAAGGGGGGCGCTTCGTGCTGTCGTGGGCGTACCACCCGCGACCGCTGCCGTACGCGGTGGCGGCCTCGGCGCTGGCGATGGCGGCGCGGCGCGGGATGCAGGTGACGGTCCTGCGTCCGGAGGGGTACGCGCTGCCGCAGCCGATCATGGCGCGCGCCAGCGCCTGGGCCGCCCGCAGCGGCGGCAGCGTCGAGGAGACCTCCGACCGCGACGCCGCGATGGCGGGCGCCCACGTCGTCTACGCCAAGTCGTGGGCCGCGCCGGCGTTCTACGGCCGGCCGGCGGACGAGGCCCCCCTCCGCTCCACCTTGCGCGACTGGTGCGTCTCGGAGGCGTGGTACCGGCCGGCGGCGCCCGGCGCGCGCTTCATGCACTGCCTGCCGGTGCGGCGCAACGTGAAGGTGACCGACGAGGTGCTCGACTCTCCGCGGAGCGCCGTCGTCCGCCAGGCCGGCAACCGGCTGCACGCCCAGAAGGCGCTGCTGCTCGAGATGCTGACGAAGGAGGGCGCATGACCGGTCCGTACGATCGCGAGGCCGTGATGACGGGGCTCACCCTGGCGCTGCCGTACATCCGGCTGTACAAGGGGCGCGTCTTCGTGATCAAGCTGGGCGGCGCGGCGAGCACGGACACGGCCGTCCTGCAGCGGCTCGCCGAGCAGGTGAACGTCCTGCGCGAGGTCGGCATCCGGGTGGTGCTCGTGCACGGCGGCGGGCCGCAGACCACTGCGCTCGCCGCGCGCCTCGGGATCGCGACGCGTTTCGTCGGCGGGCGAAGGGTCACGCTCCGCGGAGGCGCTCGAAACCGTGGTCATGACCCTCAACGGCACCGTGAACACCGCGGTCCTCGCCGCCTGCCGCGCGGTCCACCTCCCCGCAGTCGGGGTCTCCGGCTTGGACGCCGCCCTCGTGCGGGCGCAGCGCCGGCCCCCGGTCGAGGTGGAGGACGGCGGCACGCGCGAGGTCGTGGACTTCGGCGAGGTCGGGGAGATCGTGGGCGTCGACCGGAGCGTGCTCGACAGCTTGCTCGCCGCGCGGCTACGTGCCGGTGGTCAGCCCGGTCGCGTCCGACGACAACGGGCGCGTGCTCAACGTCAACGCCGACACCGTGGCCGCGACGATCGCATGCGCCCTCGACGCCGAGAAGCTGCTCTTCCTCACCGAGACGCCCGGGATCCTGGAGAACAGGGCCGACAAGGCGTCGATGATCAGCTGCGTCGACCTCAAGGTCCTGGCGGCGATGGAGGCGCGTGGCGCCCTGGCCGGCGGCATGCTCCCCAAGGTCAACGCGGCGCGCGCCGCGCTCGCCGGGGGGGTGCGGCGGGTGCACGTGGTCGGTTTCCAACCGAAGCTCGCCTTGCTCATGGAGGTTTTCACCAACGAGGGGGCGGGGACTCTGATCGTGCGCGACCTCGCCGAGCTGCCGGCGGCCGAAAAGGCCGGCGCGACGCAGGCCACGACGGGGGAGGCCGCGCCTTGACCGACGCCGAGCTCCTCGCGCTCCACCGGACGATGGTCTCGATCCCTTCCCTGTCGGGCGAGGAAGGTCCGCTCGCCGCATTCGTCGCGGAGGTCCTCGCCGGTCGCGGCGTCGAACCCCACCGTTTCGGCAACAGCGTGTTCGCGGTCGCGGGCCGCGGCCCGATCGTCTGCCTCAACTCCCACCTCGACACCGTGCCCGCCTCCCCGGCGTGGACGCGGCCCCCGCACGAGCCGGCGGTCGAGGCCGGCCGCATCTACGGCCTCGGGAGCAACGACGCCAAGGGGGCCGCCGCGGCGATGACGGCGGCGTTCCTGCGCCTGGCGGCGCGCGGAGAGGAGATCGGGGTTCGCGTCCTGCTCGCGCTCGCGGCGGAGGAGGAGGTCGGGAGCAAGGGGACCGAGCGCCTCGTACCGGAGCTAACGCGGCGCGGCATGCGTCCGGACGCCGTGGTCGTCGGCGAGCCCACCGGCCTCGAGGTCGCGACGTCGCAGAAGGGGCTCCTCGTGCTCGAGCTGGTGGCGAAGGGGCAGGCGTGCCACGCCGCCCACGGGCGCGCGCTCGACGCGCCGAACGCGTTGCGCACGCTCGCGCGCGACCTCGTCGCCGTCGACGCGGTGGACCTCGGCCCCGCCCACCCCACGCTCGGGCCGGTCACGCTCGAGCCGACGATGGCCCGCGGCGGCACGGCGCGCAACATGATCCCGGCCGAGGCGTCGTGCGTCCTCGACGTGCGCACCAACCCGGACCTCGCGCCGGAGGAGCTCGCGGCGCGGCTGCAGGCGGCCGTCGCGGGCGAACTGCGGGTCGCGAGCGCCCGGCTGCGCCCGTACGAGATCGCGGAGGATCACCCCCTCGTCCTGGCGGCGCTCGCGGCCCGGCCGCAGGCGAAGACGTTCGGGTCCAGGGGACTTTCGGACTTGGTCTTCTTCACCGGGATCCCGGGGATCAAGGTGGGCCCGGGCAGCAGCGAGCGCTCGCACACCCCCGACGAGTTCGTGCTCGAGGAGGAGGTGCTGGAGGGCGCGCGCTTCTACGAGCGGCTCGTGCTCGGCTGCCGCTCCTTCCTGGGCGAGGGGAGGGCCGCATGACGAGGCTTTGGGACCGCAACGAACCGCTCGACCGCCTCGTGCTCGAGTTCACCGCCGGCGAGGACCACGCGCTCGACGACCGGCTGGTCGCGTACGACGTGCGGGCCTCCGCGGCCCACGCCGAGATGCTGCGGGCAGCCGGTTTCCTGAGCGAGGGTGACAACGCCGCGGTGCAGCGGGCGCTGCTGGCGATCGGCGAGGCGCACGCGCGCGGCGAGTGGCGGGTCGCGCTCGAGGAGGAAGACTGCCACACCGCCCTGGAGAACCGGCTGACGGCCGCGGTCGGGGAGGCCGGCCGGCGCATCCACCTCGGTCGCTCGCGCAACGACCAGGTGCTCGCCGCGCTGCGGCTGTGGCTGAAGGAGGAGCTGGAAGCGCTCGCCGGCGAGGCGGAAGGCGTGGCCGCAGCGCTCGATGCGATCGCCGGGAGCCGCGGCGCCCTGGTCATGCCCGGCTACACCCACATGCAGCGTGCGATGCCGACGACGCTCGCCGGCTGGGCCGGGGCGTTCGCAGCGGAGCTGCGCGACGACGCGGCCGGGCTCGCGGCGGCGAAGCGCCGCGCCGACCTCAACCCGCTCGGCTCGGCCGCCGGCTACGGCGTCCCGGTGCTGGCACTCGACCGCTCGCTGACGACGCGGGCGTTGGGCTTTTCTGCGCCGCACGAGCCGGTCACCGCGGTCCAGCTGTCGCGCGGCAAGGCCGAGGCCGGCGCGCTGTTCGAGGCCGCGCTGTTGGCGCAGGACCTTGGGCGATTGGCCGCCGACCTCTGCCTGTTCGCGACCGCCGAGTTCGGCTTCGTGAGACTGCCGTCGGCGCTGACGACCGGTTCCTCGATGCTGCCGCAGAAACGCAACCCCGACCTGTTCGAGCTCGTGCGCGGGCGCACCGCCGAGGCGGCAGCGGCGCTCGCGGAGCTGCTGGCGGTCACCGCGAAGATGCCGTCGGGCTACCACCGCGACCTGCAGCTCATCAAGAAGCCGCTGTTCCGTGGGCTCGACTCGGCGAGTGCGAGCGCCCGCCTCCTTGCCCACGCCCTCCCGGAGATCGAGTTCGACGAGGAGAGGATGCGCGACGCGGTGGACCCCTCGCTGCTGGCGGCGGAGCGAGCCTACCGGATGGTGGTCGAGCTGGGGCTGCCGTTCCGGGAGGCGTACCGCCGGGTGCGGGAGACGTGAGCGTGGCGGAGCGGCAACCACGGTCCGTCCGGATCGCGCGGCGGGGGTACGGCGACGTCGTCCCCGTCGAACCCGTTGGGCGCCGGCGCTCGGCCGCAGGCCGCAGCGGACCGGCGCGGACGGCAGGCTCGGCGGCCCCTTCGCGGAAGGGCCCGATTGTGGGCGGCCCCCGGATCGTCTACCCTCGCGCCCCAATGGACAGGTCGCTGCTGCCCGAGCTTCTCGCGCGCCCGCGGCGCGCGTGGCTCGGCCTTGCCGACGGCACGGTGCTCCTCGGGCATTCGGCCGGGGGCGACGGCACCGCTTCGGGCGAGGTCGTCTTCAACACCTCGATGTTCGGCTACCAGGAGATGCTCACCGACCCGTCGTACCGGGGCCAGATCCTGGTCCTGACGACGTCCCACGTCGGCAACGTCGGCGTCAACGACGACGACCGCGAGTCGGGCCGGGTGTGGGCCGAGGGGTTGATCGTCCCCGACCTTTCGCTGGCGCCGTCGAACTGGCGCTCGGCCGGGGGGCTGCTCGCCAGCCTCGAGGCGCAAGGCGTGCCGGTTGCGTGGGGGTTCGACACCCGCGCCCTCGTGCTCAGGCTGCGCGAGAAGGGCGCGCTCCCGGGCGTGCTGGTGTGCGGGCGCGAGCCCTCGCCGGAGGAGATGGCCGCGCTGGTCGCCGCGGCACGGGGGACCGACGGCTGCGACCTCACCCGCGAGGTGGCGTGCACCGAGCCGTTCACCTGGCGGGACGGTCCCTGGCGCCCCCCCGGTGCTTCTACGGTGAACGGCATCGGTTCTTGCGGACCACGGAACGCGGACCACGGACCTCGCATTGTCGTCATCGACTGCGGCGCCAAGCGGTCGATCTTCCGCCAGCTCGTCGGCGCCGGCGCGGAGGTCGTCGTCGTGCCGCCGGACACTTCCGCTTCCGCGGTTCTCGCGCGTGAACCGAACGGCGTGGTGGTGTCCAACGGCCCCGGCGACCCGGCCGCGGTCGCCGCCGTCGCGGAGACGCTTGCGGCGCTCCTCGGCCGCCTGCCTGTGCTCGGGATCTGCCTGGGGCACCAACTCCTGGCGCGGGCGCTCGGGGGTTCGACGTACAAGCTCCCGTTCGGGCACCACGGCGCCAACCACCCGGTGCGGGACAGCTCGAGCGGCGGGGTGTGGATCACCTCGCAGAACCACAACTACGCGGTCGAGCCGGCCTCGCTGCCGGCCGGCGTGCGGGTGTCGATGACCAACCTCACCGACGGCTCGGTCGAGGGGATCCGCGCGGACGACCTGCGGGCCGAAGGGGTTCAGTTCCACCCCGAGGCCGGCCCCGGACCGCACGATGCCCTCGGCGTGTTCGCCCGCTTCGTCGCGCGGTGTGAGGACGGGGCTCGGGGCTCGGGGCTCGGGGCCCGTGAAGACGAGGGTTCTCGCCTGGCCAAACCCCGAACCCCGAACCCCGAACCTCAGGGTGGGCGGGGGACCTGATGCCGCGCCGCGACGACGTGCGCAGCGTCTGCGTCATCGGGGCCGGCCCGATCCGCATCGGGCAGGCGTGCGAGTTCGACTACTCCGGCGTGCAGGGGGTGCAGGCGCTGCGCGAGGAGGGGTTGCGCGTCGTGCTCGTCAACTCGAACCCGGCGACGATCATGACCGACCCGGAGCGCGCCGACGCGACGTACGTCGAGCCGATCACGGCCGAGGTCGTCGAGGCGATCCTCGAGAGGGAAGGCTGCGACGCGCTGCTTCCGACGCTCGGCGGTCAAACCGCGCTCAACGTGGCGGTCGAGCTCGCCGCGTCGGGCGCCCTCGACCGGCTCGGCGTGCGTCTGCTGGGCGCCAGCGTGGACGCGATCCGCACGGCGGAGGACCGCGAGCGATTCCGCGAGGCGATGCGCCGGGCGGGGTTGCCGGTGCTGCCATCGGTGACCGTGACGTCGGTCGGACGCGCGAACGAGGCCGCCGACGTGGTCGGCTTCCCTGCGATCCTGCGGCCCTCGTTCACGCTCGCTGGCACCGGTGCGGCGATGGTCTACAACCGCGAGGAGTACGCCACGGCGATCGCGGCCGCGATCGCCGCAAGCCCGGTCGGCGAAGTGCTGGTCGAGCGCTCGGTGGAGGGGTGGAAGGAGTTCGAGCTCGAGGTGATGCGCGACGCCGCCGACACGGTGGTCGTCGTCTGCTCGATCGAGAACCTCGACGCGATGGGCGTGCACACCGGCGACTCGATCACCGTGGCGCCGGCACTGACCCTGACGGACAAGGAGTACCAGGTGTTGCGCGACGCCGCCGCGACGTGCCTGCGGACGGTGGGGGTCGAGACCGGCGGCGCCAACGTCCAGTTCGCGGTCCACCCCGGGACCGGCGACTGGGCGGTGATCGAGATGAACCCCCGGGTCTCGCGCTCCTCGGCCCTCGCTTCCAAGGCGACAGGGTTCCCGATCGCGCGCATCGCGGCCAAGCTCGCCCTCGGCTACCGCCTCGACGAGATCACCAACGCGATCACCGGATCGACGCCGGCCTCGTTCGAACCGGCGCTCGACTACGTCGTGGTGAAGATCCCGCGCTTCGCGTTCGAGAAGTTCCCCGGCGCGGCGGACACCCTCGGCACCTCGATGAAGTCGGTCGGCGAGGTGATGGCGATCGGGGCGTGTTTCGAGGAAGCCTTGCTGAAGGCGGTGCGCTCGCTCGAGGCGGGGCGGGTCGGCCTCGGCGCCCCGCCGGCGGTGGCGGGCCTCGACGACGACGCGCTGGCGGCGCGGGCGCGCGGGGCGAACCCCGACCGGTTGTGGGCGGCTGCCGAGGGGCTGCGCCGCGGCTGGGGGACCGAGGCGGTGGCGGAGTTGACGCGGTGGGACCCCTGGTTCGTCGGCCGGATCGCCGGCCTGGTGGCGGCGGAGCAGTTGATCGCCGAACGGGGCGGGGCCGACGCCGAGGTGCTCGCGGCGGCGAAGAAGCTCGGTTTCGGCGACGCGGACCTCGCCGCGCTGCTCGGGGAACCCGAGGCGGACGTGCGCGAGCGGCGCCGCCGGGCGGGGATCGCGCGGCGGTACCGCAAGGTGGACACCTGCGCCGGCGAGTTCGCGGCCGCCACCCCGTACCTGTACGGTGGCTTCGGGACGCTCGACGAGGTGCCGCCGCGGCGGCGCCCACCGGTGGTGATCCTGGGGTCCGGCCCGGTGCGGATCGGGCAGGGGATCGAGTTCGACGCCTGCTGCGTGCAGGCGATCGCCGGGCTGCGGGCGCGCGGGCGCGAGGCGGTGATGGTCAACTGCAACCCGGAGACGGTGTCCACCGACTGGGACGCGGCCGACCGCCTCTACTTCGAGCCGCTCACGCTCGAGGAGGTCCTCGACGTGGTTGCGAGGGAGGGCGCCGAAGGCGCCGTGGCGCAGTTCGGCGGCCAGACGCCGCTGAAGCTCGCGGCGGCGCTGGCGGCGGCGGGTGTCCCGATCCTCGGGACGCCCCCCGGGGCGATCGACCTGGCCGAGGACCGCGAGCGCTTCTCCGAGGTGATCCGGCGTCTGGGCCTCCGCCAGCCCCAGTGCGAGGCCGTCGTCACCCTGGAGGAGGCGAAGGGGGCCGCGGCGCGACTCGGGTACCCGGTGCTGGTGCGGCCGTCGTACGTTCTCGGGGGCCGGGGGATGGAAGCGGTCTACCGGGAGACCGAGCTCGGGAGCTACTGGAGGCGCGAGGTGCGGGCCGCGCCGGAGCACCCGGTGCTCATCGACCGCTTCCTCGAGCGCGCGGTGGAGATCGACGTGGACGCGCTCTGCGACGGGCGCGACGTCGTGATCTGCGGCGTGCTGGAGCACATCGAGGAAGCGGGGATCCACTCGGGTGACTCGTCGTGCGTCTTCCCGAGCGTCTCGCTCCCGCTCGAGATCACCGCGGAGGTCCGCCGGATCGCGCGGCTGCTCGCCCGCGAGCTCGGCGTGATCGGCCTGCTCAACCTGCAGCTCGCGGTGCGCGACGGCCTCGTCTACGTGCTCGAGGCCAACCCGCGGGCGTCGCGCACGGTCCCGTTCATCTCCAAGGCCACCGGCGTGGCGTGGGCGTCGCTCGCGGCCGAGGTCGCGTGCGGCGCGCGCCTGGCCGACCTCGGCGTGGCCGACGGCGCGCCGCTCGGCGTCGCGGTCAAGATGCCGGTGTTCCCGTTCGACCGGTTTCCTGGGGTGGACCCGCTCCCCGGCCCGGAGATGCGCTCGACGGGCGAGGTGATGGGGATGGCGGACAGCTTCGGCGAGGCGTACGCCAAGGCGGCGCTCGCCGCGGGCCTCGGCCTGCCGCTGGCGGGCGCCGTGTTCCTGTCGGTGGCGGACACCGACAAGCCGCGCGCCACCGCGCTTGCGGCCCGCCTCGAGGAGCTCGGGCTCACCCTCCTCGCCACCCAGGGAACGGCGGCCACGTTGGCCCGCGACGGCATCACGGCACGGGTCGTCCGCAAGGTCTCCGAGGGGAGGCCGAACACGGTCGATCTGATGGTCAACGGGGAGATCCAGCTCGTGATCAACACGGCCAGCGGCGCCCGGGCGCACCGGGACGGCGTCGCGATCCGGCGCGGCGCGCTCGAGCACCGCGTCCCGTACGTGGCCACCGTCGCCGGGGCGTTCGCCGCGGCCGAGGCGATCGCGGCGCTGCGCCGCGGGACGCCGGAACCGCGCTCGCTGCAGGCCTGGGCCGCGCGCGCGATCGCATCCCGCCCGCGGAACGGGGCCGCCAGGACAGCCGGAGCGTGACCCGCCTGCGGGCGTGGCGCGCGGCGCGGCCGCCGCTTTCGCGCGGCGGCGGTTTCGTGTACCCTGCGCCCGCCGCGGCGGCGTGGCGGCAAGGAGACCGACGATGACCGCAAAGCTTGAACACGAATGGGAGATCGAGCTTCCTGCCGCCACCGCGGAGCAGCTGCTGGCAGCGCTGACCACACGGGACCGGCTGTACGGCCAGAGCATCACGCTCGAGCCCGAGGACGACCCCGCCAAGGCGGTCGAGGTGTGGCTGGCTTCGGTGGAGAGCCTTGACGGCGCCAAGTACCGCCTCGACGTCTACGCCGAGATCTCCGGGCCGAAGGAGTTCCTCGAGGCGGCGCGGGACGCGCTGCAGGACATCGTGTCGGAGCAGGTGGAGGCCGCCGCCGCGGAGGCGGGGGAAGCCACACTCGTCGAGACGAGGCAGCTCGCAGACGTCGAGTTCCGCAAGGTCGAGGAGGACGACGAGCGCCCCTCGCTCGTGATCCCCGAATGGCTGGCACCCGGCGAGATCGAGGTCCCCTGGGGGTTCCGCTCCTACGACCCGAAGGGGCAGCCATGGCCCGACGACGACACGATCGGGGCGCACGACCGCCTCGTCATGATCCCGTTCGACGGGCGGCTGCTCCTGTACGCGCTGCCGCCGCTCGAGGACGACGACGAGGAAGAGGAGGACTAGCGCCCGTGTGGCGCCACGCGTGAGCGGCGAGCCGCGGGGCGCGAGGAGCCGCTGATGTGCGGGATTGCCGGGATCTTCGCGTACGACCCCCGCGCGGGGCAGGTTGACCGCGCCGAGTTGCGGGCGATCCGCGACGCGATGCGGCTGCGGGGCCCGGACGGAAGCGGCGAGTGGTTCTCCCCCGACGACCGCGTCGGCCTCGCGCACCGGCGGCTCTCGATCATCGACCTCAGCGACGCCGCCGCGCAGCCCATGGTGGCCGACGGCGGCAACTACGCCATCGCGTTCAACGGCGAGATCTACAACTTTCGCGACCTGCGCGCCCAGCTCGAAGCCGAGGGCCGCCGCTTCTCGACCGCTTCGGACACCGAGGTACTGCTCGAGATGTACCGGACCAGGGGCACGGCGATGCTCGCCGAGCTGCGCGGGATGTTCGCGTTCGCCCTCTGGGACGGGCCGAACCGGCGCATGCTGCTCGCCCGCGACCTCTACGGCATCAAGCCGCTCTACGTCGCCGCCGGCGGCGGCGTCGTGCGCTTCGCTTCGCAGGTCAAGGCGCTGCTCGCCGGGGGGCGGGTGGCGCGGCGGCAGGACCCGGCGGGCGTGGCCGGGTTCTTCCTGCGCGGCGCCGTTCCCGAGCCGTTCACACTGTACGAGGCGGTGCGCGCCGTGCCCGCCGGCTCGTTCGTCTGGGTGGCCGAAAGGGGGGTGAGCGAGGCGGAGGCGTTCGCGTCGGTGCCCGCGCTGCTCGCCGGCGCGGTCGAGCAGGCCCAGCCGCTGGGCGAAGAGGAACTGCAGGAGCGCTTCCGCCGCGCCTTCCTCGAGTCGGTGCGCTACCACCTCGTGGCCGACGTGAGGGTGGGGATGTTCCTCTCCTCCGGGCGCGACTCGACCTCGACCGTGGCGCTCGCGCGCGAGGCCGGAGCGACCGACCTGAAGACCGTCACCCTCACCTTTTCCGAGTACCAGGGCAGCCGCCGCGACGAAGCGCCGCTGGCCGAGGAGGTCGCTCGGCACTACGGCACCGACCACAGCACCGTGATGATCTCGAAGGCCGATTTCATCGCCGAGTTCCCGCGCGTCATCGAGGCGATGGACCAGCCCACGACGGACGCCGTCAACTCGTACTTCGTGAGCCTGGCCGCGGCGCGCTGCGGCCTGAAGGTGGCGCTCTCGGGAACCGGGGGCGACGAGCTGCTCGGCGGCTACGGGACCTACCGGAAGGTGCCGATGATGGTGAAGCTCGCGCGGGTCCCCTCGAAGCTGCCGCTGCTGCCCGAGGCCCTGCACCGGGCGTACCTGGCGCTGACGCCGAAGCGGAGCACGCACATCAGCCAGAAGCACGGGGCGGTCCTGAAGTACGGGGGCAGCTACGCGGGCGCTTACTTCCTCAAGCGCGCGGTGTTCATGCCGTGGGACCTGCCGGAGCTGATGGGGGCGGAGGCCGCGCGCGTCGGGCTCGAGCGCCTCGACATGATCGCCCTGATCGGAAAGGCGCTGACACCGGACCCGCAGCAGCCGTTCCTGCGCATGGTCGCGCTCGAGTCGTGCATCTACATGCGCGACCAGCTGCTGCGCGACATCGACTGGGCGAGCATGGCGCACTCGCTCGAGGTCCGGGTGCCGCTGGTCGAGCACCACCTGCTGCGCGAGGTGGCGCCGTTGCTCGTCCATGCGCGCGGCAACCGCAAGCTGTTCCTCGCCAGGAGCCCGGCGGGGGGCCTCCCCGCGGCCGTGTACACGCGCGGCAAGACGGGGTTCTCCGTTCCGGTGCGGGAGTGGATGCTCGGCGGCGAGAAGGGCGGCAAGGGCAGCGAGTTCGGCCGCCGCGGCTGGGCCCGCCACCTCTACGACACGGCGTTCCGCCCCGACGGCGGGATCTGAGGCGCCGTCACAGCTCGACGCGACGCTGTTGACAACTGAGATATCGGCCTTAGCATTGGATCAAACTTGCGTTGATCCGCCTCTGGCGGAGTGAGGGGGATCCAATGGGCCGTCGTTCCCTGACCACGTTGGTCACCGTCCTGCTCGCGATCGTCGTTGCCGTCCCCGTTGCAGCCACGAGCACGGCGCTGCGGCCGACGTTCATGACGCCGTTCGACCCCCAGGGGGGGTTCGAGGTTCAGGTCCTGGTAGGCGGCTTCTGGCAGCGCGTCGGCGAGTTGCCGTGCGACCGCTACGTCCGCGAGCGTGGATTGAAGCTTCCGGCGGCCGCGCTCGCGGCGCCGCAGGTGCGCGTCCGCCTCGTGCAGCACGGAGGCGGCGCCGCGCAGATCGACCAGGTGGTCCTGGGCGCGGCAGCCGCGACCCGGGTCGCGGGGGCGACCGAGCCCGATGCCGTCGCGCTGGCCGCGCGCCGCGACAACGACGTCCTCGACGCGTTCGGCAGGACGATCGAGCTGACGTTCCCCGGGCGGACGCGGGACGGGGTGCTGCGGCTCGCCGCCCGCGTGGAGCCCAAGGTCAACGAGGGCTCGCCGTTCGCGTTCCCGCCGGCCAACCAGTTCGACCCGACCGTGCCGACGGCTTTCTACCACTACCGCCCAGGAGCGACCGGACGCGCGCCGTCCTGGCCCAACGGCCTCGATCAATCGAACGCCTTGTTCGCCGAACGTTGCAGGCCGACGACCGGACACCCCGATGGCACGACGTACGGTTGGGTCGCCAACGACCGCGACAACCTCTACGCCGAGGTCGAGTTCACCTCCGACAACACGCGCGACGGCAACAAGGACTGGTCGAGCGTCACAGTGGAGCGGGGCGGCGAAGTGAAGGAGTTCCGCGTTTCGGAAGACCAGACGCGCTGGGGCCGTCCGAGCTTCGTGAGGACCGACCGCGCGGGCTACCGCCACAAGCTGTACACGTTCGCGATCCCGTTCTCCGAGCTGGGCGCGCGCAACGCGCGCGAAGCCGGCGAGCTCAATCTGGCGTTCGCCGCCTACGGGACCGCGGCGGTCACCTGGCTCTCGCCGCTGTACCACGACTTCGGGCAGGTGCTGGTCGGGACCACGTCATCGGCTCTCACCGTGACGCTCACGAACGTCTTCGCCAGCGATCTCACGCTCGACACTCCGTACTACACGCGCAGCGGACCCTACTCGAGCCAGTTCCCCCTCACCGCCGGAACCTGCGCGGACGGTCTGGTCGTGCACGCGGGCGGGACCTGCACGTTCCAGGTTGCGTTCGCGCCCACGGCGGCTGCAGCCATCGGGGATAGCATCGTGGTCGCGGTCCACAACGCGGCCGGCGCGCCGCTCACCCAGACTCTTCTGCTCAACGGCAACGGCATCCTCCCGATCCCGACGTTCACGCCGGTGGGGATCGCGCTGCTCGCGTTGGCACTCTCGGGGCTGGGGTACTTCATCCTGCGCCGCCGCTAGCGTGGCGCCGTAAGAGGCGAGGACCTGCCTGTCGGGGTCGTTCGTTCCAATGTGGGGCGCGCCCGCCGGGTGCGCTTCTTCGTCTTTGACGGAGGGTGTTCGAGGCTGCGCGGCCTGCGGCCAGTGTGGCCGGCTTGAGCGACCGACGACGGATCGCGTCTTCGCTGTGCCCGAACCCCGGGCCCCGAACCCCTGGCTTTCCGGTGGCGCGCCGTGGGAGGGGCTGTGACCCGGGTTCCGTGCCAAGTTGTAAATTGTTGACATTCAGATATTTCGTGATATGCTTGGTGCCTCTGCCGGACATCGCGCCGTGGGGCGCGGAACCGGCCTCGCCTCCGAGCGGCACCTTCCGCGGGTCCGAGGTGGGATCAGCTTTGCGGAAGATGACCGGTCCCGGAGAATCGGGGACCACCAGGAGGCACACATGGCTACAAAGCTTTACGTCGGCAGTCTGTCGCAGTCCACAACGTCAGAGAACCTGCGCGCGCACTTCGCGCCGTACGGCACGGTCGTCTCGGCCGTCGTCGTCACCGAGCGCGACTCGGCGCAGTCCCGCGGATTCGGCTTCGTCGAGATGTCCAGCGAGACCGAGGCCCAGGGCGCCATCGCGAAGCTCGACGGCCAGCCCCTCGACGGCGCGTCGCTCAAGGTCAACGTCGCGAAGTCGAAGGAAGACCGCACCCCGCGCATGTAGGAAGTCCAGGTCCAGCTGTAAGCGCCCGGGGTCCCGCGGTACGGGGCCCCGGGTTCTTCTTTTGCCTTGTTGTGGCCCCTTGCGCTGGCCCGAACTCCCGCCCCTCGTTCGAGTGGGCCGTATCCGGGGGACGATCGACGCCCGGGTTTCCCGTGCTGCCGAATCGCCGGGAATGCCGCGTCAGTCGCCCCGGTTTCGAGGGATTGAAGGGAAACTATGCCCGACCTCTCGCTCGGCCCGTCCTCTTCTTCCCGCTTCGACGAGGTGAAGCGCAACTGGCGGCAGATCGTCGCCGCCTACCAGCACTCCGACCTCAAGCGCAGCATCTGGCAGATCGCCGACAGCGTCGTCCCTTATCTCGCGCTGTGGTACCTCGCCTACCGCCTGCTGGCGGTCTCGTTCTGGCTCGCGCTCCCGGTCACGCTCCTCGCGGCCGGCTTCATGGTGCGCGTGTTCATCATCTTCCACGACTGCGGCCACGGCTCGTTCTTCCGCTCGAAGGCCGCCAACCGGCTCGTGGGGTACATCACAGGCATCTTGACGCTCACCCCCTACGACGACTGGCGTGAGGAGCACGCCAAGCACCACGCTACCGCGGGCGACCTCGACCGGCGGGGCTTCGGGGACGTGTGGACGATGACGGTCAGGGAGTACCGGGAGGCGTCGGTCTGGCGGCGGGCCGGGTACCGGCTGTACCGCAACCCGGTCGTCTTTCTCGGTGTGGCGCCGCTGTACCTGTTCCTCGTCAGGAACCGGCTCGCCCACGCGGGGTCGAGCCCGCGCGCCAGGATGAGTGTGTACGCGACGAACCTGGCGCTTCTGGCGATCTTCGGCGCGCTGTTCGCGACCGCCGGCGTCAGGGCGACGCTGCTGGTGGAGCTGCCGCTGCTCGCGACGGCCGGCGCCGCCGGGATCTGGCTGTTCTACGTCCAGCACCAGTTCGAGGGCGTCTACTGGGCGCGGCGCGGCGAGCGCGATTTCGTCGCGGCGGCGATGGACGGCAGCTCGCTGTACGCGTTGCCCCGGGTGCTGCAGTGGTTCTCGGGAAACATCGGCTTCCACCACATCCACCACCTCGCGCCGCGCATCCCCAACTACCGGCTGCCGAAGGCGTACCGCGAGCAACCGCTGCTCCGGGGCGTGGATCGGCTCACCCTGTTCGCCAGCCTGCGATCCCTTCGCCTGCGCCTCTACGATGAGGACGCCCACCGCTTGGTCGGCTTCCGCGAGGCCTGAGCCGAGCGGACCGAGGGGGCTATGCTGAGACTCGGGGGCGAGCCCGTGTCATCGGCTCGAGCGCCTGAGGGGGGAAAGCCATGAAGATCGCCATCGTCGGCGCCGGCGGGGTCGGCGGGTACTTCGGGGCGCGGCTCACCGCGGCGGGCGAAGACGTGACGTTCATCGCCCGCGGCGCGCACCTCGAGGCGATGCGCAAGAACGGGCTGCGGGTCCTTTCGGCGCTGGGCGACCTCACCCTCCCGCAGGTCAAGGCGGAGAGCGACCCGACGCGGGTCGGCGCCGTTGACGTCGTGCTGATCGCGGTGAAGCTGTGGAGCACCGAGGACGCGATGCAAAGCGCCAGGCCTCTGCTGGGGCCGGCGACCGCTGTGGTGTCGTTCCAGAACGGGGTGGAGGCCATCGACATCGCGGCCCGCCACTTCGGCAAGCCCCACGTGATGGGCGGCGTCGCCCACATCGCGGCGGTCATCGACAGCCCCGGCGTGATTCGCAACAGCGGCACGCTGGCCAGGCTCACGTTCGGCGAGCTGGACGGCAGCGCCAGCCCGCGCGCCAGCTCGCTGCTGGCGGCATGCAAGAGGGCGGGTATCGACGCCACCCTGTCCGACGACATCCAGCGGGCGATCTGGGAGAAGTTCGTCTTCATCGTGGGGCTCTCGGGGATGACCACGCTCACCCGGATGCCCACCGGGCCGATCCGCAGCGACCCCGTAACCCGCGAGATGCTGCGGGACGTCATGACCGAGGTGGCGGCGGTGGCGCGGGCCAGAGGGGTCGGTCTCGCGCCCGACATCGTGGACGCCCAGATGCGGTTCATCGACACCCTGCCGCCGGAGATGGTGGCGTCGATGCTCGGCGACCTGGTGCGGGGGAAGCGGTTGGAGGTGGAGTGGCTCTCCGGCGCCGCCGCCCGGCTGGGCATGGAGACCGGTGTGCCTGCGCCGCTCAACCGCGCCATCTATGCGGCCCTGAAGCTGTACGCGAACGGCGCGCCGCCGCCGCCCGGGGACCGCAGGAGCTAGGAACTGCCCCCAGGACGCGTACGATGGTGTCCGGACGACGAGAGGAGGCCCGTTGAACACGCGCGATGCGGTCCTAGGCCTGCTGGATCCGAACCAACCTCAAGATTACATCCCCGCCGCTTTCTTCCTGCACTTCGATCCCTCCTGCCACTTCGGCCGGCCCGCCGTGGACAAGCACCTGGAGTTCGTCCGCGCCACCGGGATGGATCTCGTCAAGATCCAGTACGAGCTGGGTTTTCCGCCCCTGCCGGCGATTCAACGCGCCGCCGACTGGACCGTGATGCCGCTCTACGGCGAGGCGTTCTTCGCGCCGCAACTCGAAGTGGTGGAGGGCATCGTCAGGGCGGTCGGGCGCGAGACCCTGGTGGTCGTCACCCTGTACTCGCCGTTCATGTGCGCCTCCCACGCGGTTGGTGAGGCCGCCGTGTTGCGGCATATCGGCGAGGACCCCAAGGCGGTCCTGAGGGGCATGGAGATCGTCACCGGAAGCCTCATGACCTTCGTGAGGGCGTGCATCCGCCTCGGTGTGGACGGCTTCTACCATTCGACGCAGGGGGGCGAGACGCACCGCCTCGCGGACCGCGCCCTCTTCGACAGGTTCGTGCGGCCGTTCGACCTGGAGGTGATGGGGGAGGCCGAGCGCGGCTGCCCCTTCAACATCCTCCACGTTTGCGACTACGCCGGGGAGTACGGCGACCTGTCCCGATTCCAGGACTACCCCGGACACGTGGTGAGCTGCCCGCTCAAGGCGGATGGCCGGCCCCTGTCTCTCCTTGAAGCCCAGCGCCTCTTCGGCAGGCCGGTCATGGGCGGGCTCGACCGTCGCGGCGCCGTCGCCACCGGCAGCGAGGCTGCGATCCGCACCGAGGTCGAAGCCGTGCTCCGGGACGCGCCCGAACGGTTCATCCTCGGGGCCGACTGCACGGTGCCCGCCGACACGCCGTGGGCCAACCTCCGCACCGCGATCGAGGCGGCGCACGCCTGGCGGCGCGGGTAGGCCTCGCCGCCGCCTTCGTGAGAAAAGGCGGTCGCCCAGCCGCAGGAGGGTCGAACGCGCCGCTGCTGATCGCACTCGCGGCGGTGGCGGCCTCGGGGCGTTGGCTGCAGCCGAGCCGCCCGAGGTGGAGGTCACGAAGGTCGTGATCCGGGGGATCTGCCGCACCCGCGGGATCCGCACCCCACGCGGCGGGGTGAGGATGGCCCCGGAGGGGTTCGCGTTCAAGGCGCCGGAGACGTCGCCGCTGCTTTCCGAGGAGGCGTTCGGCCAGAGCCCAACCGAGTTCGCTTGGGGGGACGTGAGCCGCGTTTGCTCGGAGTGCGCGGCCAAGGGGGCCGTCCAGGTGCGCCTGAAGAACGGGCGCGACATGTCGTCCAAGGCCACGCGGCCCAAGACCGGGGACGTTGCGGCCCGCGTCAGGTCGCCGCGCGCCGACCGCCCGGTTGCCTGCGAGGAGCGAGACGGCAGGTTGGGTCCGCCGGAGCGCAGAACCGGCACCGAGCGGACGAGGCGAGCCTGGGGGTCAGCGCCGCGCCGCGTGCTTGGGCCCGAGGTGGAAAAGACGCCGCAGCCACGACACCTTGGGGCGAGGCTTCGGCACGGGCCGCACGCCGGCGCGCTGCGCCTGGAGCGGCGCCGGGCGGGGGAGGAGCGCCCGCCGGGTGAGCGCGTGGTGGCCCATCGCGGGGCGCGAGGGGCGCTCGGCCCAGCGGGGCGGCGCGGCCGCCTGGGCGACATACGCGACGGCGCCGGCTGGACCGGCGGCGCGGGCCTCGACGACGAAGCGGTGGGGCGCCGGCCCGATGTAGTGGAACGGGTAACAGGTGATGAGGGTGAGTCGAGAGGCGCGCGCCGGCGCCAGAACCGCGGTGTCGGACGGGTCCACGATCCGGATGGCGTCCACCCGGTACAACCGCGTCGCTTCCGGCGTCGAAACCTTGATCACGTCGCCGAGGCGAATCCCCTCGAGGTGCCGAAAAACGCTGTCGCGGTGGCCGGCGATGGCGACGTTGCCGCGGTCGCCGGGCAGGGCGGTGGAGGCGACGTGGCCGGCCGCCTGCTCCAGGCAGCGCTCGCCCGTCCCCTGGAGGATCACCGTCGAGACGCCGACGCGCGGGATGTCGATGCGGCCGAGCAGCGCCGCTTCTGCCGGCGGTCGCACCGATGAGAACCGCTCCGGAAGCTCGCGGCCGTCCCGCCGCGCCTCGGTGAGCCGTTCGAGAGTCGCCTCGTTGCGGACCGTGGCCACGAAGGCGTAACCCTTGACCGTGGCCCACCCTCCGAGGCAGACCACCCCCACCACGGTGAGGGCGCGGCGCAGGATGGTGAGGGCTGGACGCATGGCGAATGGCCTCCGGGAAGAGAGGGCCCCGGCGCAGGCACGAGGGCCCGCGCCGGGACCCGATCGAGTGCGATCAAGCCCTCGCGACGAAGCGCAGCGCGAACGCGGCGATCAGCGCCGCGACGCCGAGCAGGCCGATCAGAGGCAGCGGGCTCCCGGTCTTCGGGAGGTGCTGCGCGTGCGCCGCCTGCGGCGCCGCCGTCGAGGCCGCGGTTCCGGCCATTGACGCCTGCTGGCCACTGGAGGACGCGCTGGCGGCAGTGGAGGAAGGCTGCGACTGGCTCGAGGCGTTCTCGCTTGGCGACGCCGGGGCATTGGTGTCCGAGCTCGTCGTGGCGGGCTGGTCCGAGCTCACCGCGAGCGCGAGCCGGGTGGCGACCATCGAACCGTTGTCGGTCTTGAACCAGAGGTCGACCGGATCGCCGGCGCGCAGGGTGCCGGGCATCTGGGTGGATGCGTCGAGCTTGAACTCGGCGGTCTTGCCGACGGCGACATCTCCGGACACCGGGGCGCCCTGGGAGGCGCTCACGCTCTCGAGCTTCACCTTGACACCGGTCGCGTCGATCGACACGATCGTGCCCGTGATCTCGACGCCGCCCGACTGAGCGGACGCCATCGTCCCGCTCGCCGTTGCGGACTGGGTGCCCGTCTGCTGGGCGAAAGCCGCAGGTGCGATAACCGCGATCGACAAAGCCAGAACTGCGAGGATCCTGCTTCTCATCGTAGGTGCTCCCTTCCGGGACGTGGGCGCTGCCTGTTCCGTCCCTGCCTGGCGCCTCGTGCCACGGTGGCCCTGGCGCCAACCACATCCTCGGTCCCGACGCGACCGATTCGACGTGCGGGCCGCTACTCCGGATCTCCCCGGGACCGGGAGGCGTACCACCCGATCCCGTTAAGGCCCTGAGCAAGGCGGGTGCCAACTAACTGCAGTCACGTAAGTCTAGCTATGTAAATCGTTATGGAGTTTCAGTGAGACGACGTCGCTACGAACGGAGTCCGACGAGGCCCCCGGGCCGCTGGTGGCGTCCGTTCAGTGAGTTGCGACGGGATGACGGCGAGGCGAGCGCTTTCGTGAGGCGGGGAAAACGGTCCCGGGCGGGAAACGTTCCCGGGCGGGGCGGCCAGCGGTAGGGGAGCGTCGGGACCGCGTGCAGGCGCCGCCCCTCCGAAGGCGCGTGGCGCGCCGCGCCGGACCCCTTGGCCGCTCGCCACCCCGGCCATGAGCGGAAGACCGCCCCGGGCCCGGGCTCCGCCCATCCGGCCGCGAACCCGGCGGAGCGATCCTTACTCGCCTGGTGGCCGGGGCGCGCCACCGCTCGGCGCGCATGCTCTTTCTCGCGTCGGTCTTGACTGACGGGCGGCGGGCCGTCATCCCCCACGGGCCGTCGTTCCGGCGCCCGCCGCGGTCCCGGCGAACGCGGAGAAACCGCCCCCCGGGCCGCGGCGACGAGGCCCCCGACCGGAACCGCGAACGCATGCCGAGCCCGCGGCCGCGGACTCGCGTCTGCGTCACGGCGGCAGGAGGGTGGCGACGACCGGCCGGTTCCCGACGGGTCGGGCGCGCTACTCGCCGCTGGCAATCTTCCTCGCGAACTCGTCGGCGGCGCGCTTCGTCTCGTCCTTGCTCATGTCCTTGACGCGGGTGGCCAGCTCCCACTCGTAGCCGAACGGGTCGGCCACCGCCGCGGTGCGGTCGCCCCAGAACATCTCCTCCGGCTTCCGCTTCGACCTGGCGCCGGCGTCCACCGCCCGGTTGAACGCCGCGTCGCAGTCCGGCACGTAGAGCCACAACCGGATCGGCGAGGGGCGGCCGGGGCCGGGCGCGGGCCCGGTCATCCCCTGGATCTCGTCGTTCATGAAGACCACCGAGTCCCCGATCCTGAGCGCCGCGTGCCAGACCGACTTGCCGTCCGGCCCGACGTAGCGGTCGAGCTCTTCGGCGCCGAGCGCCCGCTTGTAGAAATCGATCGCCTTGGCGCAGCCGGCGATCGTCAGGCTCGGCGTGACGGTGTGCATGTCCTTGGGGATCGGCTTCACCTTCGCTGACATCACGTCCTCCCTTTGGCCCGAGCAGACCGAGAATCCCGATGTCCGTCAAACTGGCCCCCAGCGAGGTTGAATTCCCAACCGAACGGGGGAGCGGCGGCCGCCGGGGTTCGAGTGCGGTCGGGCGAACGGGAACCGGGCGACCAGGGTTGCGGGGTCCGAGAGCCGCACCTCCGGAGGTCGCGGCCGGCGCGTGCCCCGCGCACGGCACGGCAAGCACTGCGGCGCGATTACGCCGCCGTCCCCGTCATCCGGCCAACCGTCTCGCGGACCCCTTCCTCGTAGGGCGTCGGGGTGAACCCGAAGCGGCGCTCGAACTTCGAGGAGTCGAACACGTAGTCGTCCTCGTTCTGGTACAGCATCTCGCCCACCTCGCGGAGCAACGGGTTGACGAGGCCGCCCGCCCGGACGACCCAGCGCGGCGTGACGGTGATGCGCGCGCCGACGCCGAGCTCGCGGGCCGCCAGCTCGACGAACCGGCGCGACGTGAGCGCCGGGTGCGCCGTGGGGAGGTGCCACACCTGGCCGTACGCGTCATCCGCTTCCGCCAGCCGCAGCAGCGCCCGCGCGCAGTCGAGCGTATAGGTGTAGGAGTGCGTTGCGTCGGCGCGGACGAGCACCTGCGCCGGCTTCCCGGCGGCGAGCCGCTGGAACACGAGGAGCGCCGGGATGCTGCTGCGCTCGGAGTGCGGTCCGTAGAAGTCCGCGGAGCGCGCGATCAACGCTTCGATGCGGCCGCCCGCGATCTCCTCCTGCAACATGCCGGCGACCTGCGCGCGCACCTCTCCCTTGGCGCTCGACGGCCGTACCGGCGTCGTCTCCGTCATCGGCCCGGCGACCTTGCCGTACATGTAGACGTTGTCGAAGAAGAGGAGCCTGGCACTCTTGGCCTCGCAGGCGGCGATGACGTGGCGCATGATCAGCGGCCACTCGACTCGCCAGACACGGCGATCGTAAGGGAGTCCCGCCAGGAGATGGACCGTCGAGCCCTCCTCGACGGCGCGCAGGACGTCATCCGCACGTGTGAGGTCGCCCTGCACGATGTCGGCCCCACGTGGTCCGCGCCCCGTGCGCGACAGGGCGCGCACGCGCGCGCCGCTCGCCAACAGGTCCACCGCGAGCGGCGCGCCGATCGCCCCACCCGCGCCGAGGATAACGTGCAGACCCAACCCTCCCGCCATGGCTCCTCCTCGCAACGACAATCGGCGGCTACTTCACGTTTTGGAAGCTCTCGATCAAGTCACGGATATCGATCGCCTCGGCGCAGTCGGCGATCGTCAGGCTCGGCGTGACGGTGTGCATGTCCTTGGGGATCGGCTTCACCTTGGTCGGCATGACCTCCTCCTCGTGGCCCGATCGGACCAGCATCTTCGCTGCCCATCAAAAGGGGCGGCTCGGCGGGTGAATTCCGGCCGGAGGGGGCACGACGCCGGCCCCGCTCGGCGTCGGGCTCGGGGGAGCGGTCGGGAGCCGCGCCGGGTGCGACGGCGGCCGATCCGGCACGCAACCGGGCCAAGGGATCGCGCCGAGACGTTGTCGCAGGGCCCGTGATGGAATCGAGACACACTTGACACCAAAGGATGATCACCTATATTGAAGAGAAATTCAGTCGTGGAGGAGGTGGCTATGCGGAGATCTGCGGTCCTAGCGTTCATCTTGGTCGCGCTGTGCGCCGTCCCCGCGCTGGCGCAGACGCCCAGCGGGCACCTGCCGCTCGACAAGAACGGGTTCGTGGACCTGCACTCGGCCGCGCTCGCGAACGAGATCGCGGCGATGCGGGCCAAGATCAAGGCCAACGGGTGGACGTTCACGGTCGGCATCAACCCGGCGTTGCGGTACAACCTGAACCAGTTGTGCGGCCGCCGGGAAGAGTTCCTCCCGCCCGAGGCGCTCGAGCACGGCGCCGGGGCCGGCGCGGCGGCGGCGAAGGCAAAACCGCCGAAGAACACGCCAACGCCCACGCCAAGCCCGACGCCGGGGCCGGGTCTCGACAGCTACTACATCGGTATCTTCACGCCGCCGAAGGACCAGGGGGGCTGCGGGAGTTGCTGGGCGTTCGGGACGATCGACGAGGCCGAGACGGCGGTACTCGCGGGCACTGACGCGTCGAACGGCTACGTCGACAGCGACGGTGCAGTCCACGAGAGTGCCAAGACCCCCGACATGTCAGAGCAATACGTGCTCTCCTGCAACCCCTGGGGTTACAGCTGCGCCGGCGGCAACAACGCCCTTGCCTTCTTGGTGGGTACCCTCAATTCCGGCTATCCGGGTGCCATGACAGACGAATGCTTTCCCTACACGGCGAGCAACGCAGCCTGCGTGGATACGTGCGGCACCTGGTGGCAGCTCTCGGGGTGGGCCTACCTCACGTCCGACACCACGATCCCGAAGGTGGCGGCGATCAAGCAGGCGATCGTGACCTACGGCGCGGTCACCGCGTACGTGTACGTGGACCGCACGTTCCAGGCGTACATCGGCGGGGTCTACAACAACACTAAGTCGTACCGCTACACCAACCACCAGATCCAGCTCGTCGGCTGGGACGACAGCAAGGGCGCCTGGTTGCTCAAGAACTCGTGGGGCACCGGGTGGGGGATCGGCGGTTACATGTGGATCACCTACACGTCCTGCAGGGTCGGCGAAGGGGCCGCCTGGGCGACGTACTGAGGCCACACGGACTCCGATCGCACGACAGGGTTCCACCTTGCACGGGCCCCCGCCCTCCGGAGCGGGGGCCTTCTTCATGGATGGGCGGGAGGGGTCTACCTTGTCACAACGACGGTAACCGCGAACGTGTCCGCCGGTTTTGCGTCCTTCTCCCACGGTCGCCCGTAGACGAGATCGAGCGCGGCGGTGCCCGGGTGCTCGGCGCGGAACTCGAAGGTGAGCGTCCCGCCGGCGCCCGCCACGTGGCTGTCCTCCGTGAAGGTGGGCTCGCCGAGCTGGCGGATCACCGGCTCGCCGGACGAGACGACCCGCCACGAGTACCCGGTCGAGAGGTTGGCGCGCAGTTCGAGCGTAAAGCGCTGCCCGACCCGCAACTCGAGGCGGCGCCCGTTGTCGCGAGGGCCCAACCGGACGGTGGCACTTCCTCCTGTGGCAGCCTGCAAGGTCGCCTCCTGCGCGCTCAGCCAGCCGTGCGAGATCGACACGCCGAGGAGCGCCACCAGAACCCGTAAGGCAATTCTCATCGCCGGCCGCTACTTCTCATTCTGAAAGCTCTCGATCAGGTCACGGATGCGGTGCGCGTCGGCCTTGCGGTGGCCGTGGCTCAGGATCGGGTTGGACCCACCGCTCGAATCGATGCGGATGTCCGCCCAGATGAGGCCCGTCGTGATGTTGACCGAGGCCACCTTCGAGATCGGGATGCTCTCTTCGCTCCCGCCGAACAGGCGCGGCTTGACGCGGGCGACCCGCTCCCGGCTGACCTCGATCCGCACCGGGAAGAAGAAGTTGCCGCTGGTCCAACGGCTGGCCGTGAATTCAGACGTGCTCTCGGACATGAAGACCACCTCCGCCTTTCCATCCTCACGAGTCCGCCGTCGATTCGCTCGCGAGCGGTTTCCGCCGTGTCGCTGTTGCAGTCTAGCGCCCGGCGCGCCGGCGGACCAAAGCGGGCAGCCCGGAGAAGGGAGGTGAGGTGTCAGATGGCGAAGGCAATTGCGGGCGGGGGCAAGCCCCGCCCCTACACGCCGATGCAAGGCCCTTCCTATGTGGGAGCGGCCCTTGCGGCCGCCAGCCACGCCTCTCGGCGACACCGCACTCCCCATCGACCGCGTCGGAACGGCGCTCACGATCGCGGGGCGCGCTCGGCGATGTCGCGGATCCGGGCGTTCTCGATGACGCAGCCGCGAATACCCTCGACGGTGGCCTGCAGCATCGCCCGGCCCAGGTCCTCGCCCCCGACGTAGAGGCTGCGGAACGGCTTCAGGAGTCGGAACAGCGGCCTGAGCGCCTGGTACAGCCGCGGCCCGCTCTCGGAGCGCTCGCCGTCGATGACGGCCGGGCGCCAGCAGACGGCGTCGAACTGCTCGATCAGCTCGCGCTCGGTCTGGCCCTTGACCCGCGCCCACATGAAGCGGCTGGCCGAGTTCGTCCCCTGACCGCTGATGTAGTGGAAGGCGGCCGCGGGGCTGTGCGCCCGCAGCGCGCGCGCGGCGGCGAGGGTGAAGTCGTGCGTGACGGCGCGGTACGCCTCCTCGCCCGAGACCTGCGTCGCCGAGACGCCGAGGCAGAACATGCAGGCGTCCACCGCCGCGAACGCGTCCGCGACCGCAGCGTAGTCCCGATAGTCCTGGTGCACGAACGTCCGGAGCTTGGCGTGGGCGAGGGGGAGGGGACGGCGGGTGATCGCCCGCACCTCGCCCACCAGTTGGGACGACAAACACGCGCGGAGGACGCTGCCGCCCGCGGAGCCGGTCGCGCCGAAGATCAGGATGTTCATGCCGCGGATTGTACGCGCGAGATCGGGGGCGCGAGGGCGCACCGGCGCGGGCGTCCGGGGGGGCTCCCACCCCTGTGCGGCCCCGGGGCCATCACCTGGAGGCCGTGAGGTCCTTCGGAGCGCGGCGCTGCAGTTCGGCCAGAATCGCCGCGAAGCGGGGGTCGCGGTGGAGGGGCTCGAGATCGGGATCGGCCGGGAGCGTTCGCGCGTACGCGTCGCGTATCCCGGGGCCGAGGGCCTGCCGGATCAGCGTGAGGGCTTCGTCGTTCTCACCGTGCCTTGCCAGGATGCGCGCCAGGTTGTAGGCCGTGGCCGCCGTCTGCGGGTTCTCGGCGCCCATCACCCGGCGGCTGGCCTCCAGCGCTTCGCGGCCGAGGGGCTCGGCCTCGTCGAGCCGACCGAGCTGCTTGTACTCGTCGCTCAGGTCCACCATTAGCCGCAGGGTCGTCGGGTGGTTCTCGCCATTGAGGCGGCGCGAGATCGTCAGCGCGCGCTGATCCAGCTGCACGGCGTCGGCGAGGCGGCCGTCGCGCGCGTACACGTCGCTCAGGCTGCGCATGACCCGGAGGGTCGTGGCGTTGTAGTAGCCGTACAGGCGGCGCGAGGAGTTGAGCAGCGCCTCGTCCAGGGCCCCGGCCTCGGCCAGTCGATTCTCATCGGCGAGGACGGAAGCTAGCGCGATCCTCGCGTCGAGCGTGACCTGGTCCTCGGACCCGAGGGCGCGGTGGCTCGCCTGGATGGTCCGGCGCAGGATCTCTTCGGCCGGTTCGTAGCGACCGTCGCGGTCGTACTGCGACGCGAGCGCCGTGAAAGCTGCGAGCGTCTCGGGACTGTTCGGCCCCAGCGTCTGTTGCTGGATCGAGGCTGCCGCGGCGAGGAGCGACGACGCTTGCTGATCGAGGCCGAGCCCGCTGTACACGCGGCCCATCGTCGTCATGAGCCTGGCCTGGACCTCGGGATGGTCGACCAGCGCCTTGATGTCCCGCGCGCCCTTGTCGAGCAGCTCGCGCACCGTGACCGGCTTCCCCTGCGTTTCGCTCGGGTCGGAGACGTTGAACAGGTCGACGAGAAAGTCGGAGACGCTCGTCGCGACCGCGGCCTCGCGGCTCGCGCGGTCGCGCTCGCGGGCGATGCGCTGCGCCTGCACGGTCATCGTCGCCGTGAAGGCCACCAGCGTCAGCACCGCCGCTGCGGCGACGGCCACGCCCAGGCGGTGGCGCTGGACGTACTTTCTCGCCAGGTACGTCGTGCTCGGCGGGCGGGCCTCGATCGGCTGTGACTCGAGGTACCGCTCCACGTCCTCCGAAAGCGCCGCCGCACTCGCATACCGGCGTTTCGGCTCCTTGTCCAGCGCCTTGCGCACGATGGTGTCGAGATCGGGGTCGGGTTTCTTCGTCCCGCTCCACACCTGGGCGAGCGGCCTCGGCGGCGTCTCGCACACCACCCGTATCGCCTGGCTGATTCCGGAACGGGTCAGGTCGTACGGCCGCTGCAGGGTCAGCATCTCGTAGAGGATCATCCCCAGACCGTAGACGTCGGTGGGCACGTCGATGGCGCTGGCATCGCCGCGCGCCTGTTCCGGGCTCATGTATTGCAGCGTGCCCTTGATGGTCCCGGCCTCGGTGAGCAGCGATTCGCCTTGAACCTCCGCATCCATGATCCGCGCGAGGCCGAAGTCGAGGACTTTGACGCCTGGGAACGGGACGACAGCCGATTCCGAGTGACTCGCCATCTCGTCGGTCACGATGATGTTCGAGGGTTTGAGGTCGCGGTGGATGACGCCGCGGAGGTGGGCGTAATTGACGGCCTCGCAGATCTCGCGGAACACCTTGAGGCGCAGCTCGAGCTCCGAGCGCGAGATCGGCGTCGGGCGGTCCTCGAGCCAAGCGTCGAGGTCCTGGCCTTGCACCAGCTCCATGGCGAAGAAGTCGTGCCCGTCCTCGGTGTGGCCCGACTCGTAGATGGCCGCGATGCCCGGGTGCTTGAGGCGGCCGAGGGTCTCCGCTTCCCGGTGGAACAGGCGGGTGTGGGGGTCGTCGACGAAGTGCCCCTGGCGCATGACCTTGAGGGCGACAAGCCGGCGGGGCGACTGCTGCTCGGCCTCGTAGACGACCCCCATGCCGCCCTGGCCGAGCAGTCGGAGGAGGCGGTACTCGCCGATCTTCTCCGGTATCCGCTTTGCCGGTACGGGACCCTGCCCGCCGGCCGGCGGCGATCCGTTCCCGTCGGCGCTGGTGAGGATCGTGGGGGCGGGCTCGCTCGTCGATGCGTGGGAACGCGAACGATCCTCGCCTGAGGCCCTCTGGTCAAGCCTGGAACCGTCCACGCGCCCCCCCTGGTTCCCCGAACGTCCCGTACGACCGGCTGGTCCGGATACCTCGCTGGTCTTCGACCGGGGGAACATGGCCATGGGCGCGCCCATTCCGCCGCAACCGCAGTCGACGCGGTGAGACGCATCGGGACCGGCGGCGGGGGAGGGGCGGTGTCTGGGACGCTCCACCGCCGCCCGGCAAGCAAGTGATCCCGAAGATCGATTTGCGGAAGGCGCGCTCGCCCGGTTCAGTCGGGGCGGCGGGCAACGCCTCGGCCACCCCGCGGCGACCACGGCGACGCCCACGGCGGAATTCGGCGGTGGGGTACGGCGTTGCTGCCCGCAACAGGATGCGAGGCCATTCAAACAACCGCCGTCTGGACGCTTGGAAAGGGGATGCCGTCATGAAAGCACTGCGTGTCGCCACCGTCGCGCTCGGTCTGGCCGTTATCGCCGTCCCGGTCGTCGCCGCCGGCCATGCCGCCGCCGAGGCGGCGATCCAAAAAGTGTTGCAGCAGTTCTCGGACACCTGGGCGAGTGGCGACGCTCACGCCCGCGCCGCGCTGTGGGCCGAGGACGCCAGTCTGATCAACCCGTTCGGCCTCGAGGCGCGCGGCCGGGCCGCGATCGAGAAGGTGTTCGAGCAGGAGGACGCCGGGTTCGCCAAGGGCACGACCCAGACGTTCTCCGACTTCTCGTACCGGTTCCTCACGCCCACGATCGCCGAGGTGGACACCACCGGCACGATCAAGGGGATGAAGAGCGCCGACGGCACGCCGATGCCGCCCGTCACGGTCCACGTGTTCGGCATCTTTACCAAGACCGGCGGCAAGTGGCAGATGAAGGACGTCCGGCCGTACCTGATCGCCAAGCCTCCGGGCACGGCACCAGCCGGCGCCAAGTAGGCCGCTCCGGTCGGCGAGTCGCCGGCCTGCTCGAGGTCGTGCGGATCAGGACGCCGCCGGATAGTCGGTGTAGCCCTTGGGCCCGGGCGTGTAGAACGTCGCGAGGTCCGGGGCGTTGAGCGGCAGGCCGCGCTCCAGCCGGGTCACCAGGTCCGGGTTGGCGAGGAACTGCCGCCCGAACGCGATGAGGTCGCCGCGCCCCTCGCTCAGCGCGGCCTCCGCTTTCGCCCGGTCGAAGCCGCCGGAGAGGATGAACGTGCGCGGCCAGATGCGGCGCAGCGCGAGCTTGAGCTCCTCGGGGACGATCGGCGCGCCCATCGCGGAGTGGTCCACGACGTGGACGTATTGAATACCGGCGTCCTCGGCAACTCGGGCGCTCCCGCGACCGCGCAACTCGTGCCGATAGACGTCCGGCTATTTCTGAACGATCCCTTCACTCGCCCGTCAACCTGGGATCCTCGGGGGACTGCGACGAGCGAGCAACTCAGATCGTGACGCGCGTGCCGGGGCTCACGCCGTCTTCAGGCTCGCGACGTCGATGACGAAGCGGTAACGCACGTCGCCCTTGAGCATGCGCTCGTAGGCCTCGTTGATCTTCTGGATTGGGATGATCTCGACGTCCGAGACGATCTTGTGCGCACCGCAGTAGTCGAGGACCTCCTGCGTCTCGGCGATGCCGCCGATGAGCGAGCCGGCCAACCTCTTGTTCCCGCCGATCAGGGAGAACGCGTTCACCGGCGTCGGCTGCGGGGGGACGCCGACGACCACCATGGTGCTCTGGGCCTTGAGCATCCCGAGGTACTTGTTGTAGTCGTGGGGGGCCGAGATGGTGTCGATGATCAGGTCGAAGTGGCCGGCGAGCTTGGCGAACGTCGCCTCGTCCGAGGTGAGCGCGAACGCGCGTGCCCCGAGGCGGCGCGCGTCCTCCTCCTTGCGGCGGGACGTGCTGAGCATGGTGACCTCGGCGCCCATCGAGGCGGCCAGCTTCACCGCCATGTGCCCCAGGCCGCCGAGGCCCACCACGCCTACCCGGTCGCCGGTCTTGCAGTTCCACTGGCGCAGGGGCGAGTAGGTGGTGATGCCGGCGCACAGGAGAGGGGCGGCGCCGGCCGGATCGAGGCCCTCCGGGACCTTCAACGTGAAGCGCTCGTCCACAACGACCTGGGTCGAGTACCCGCCGTAGGTCGGCGTCTTCCGGTCCATCTCGGTGCCGTTGTAGGTGAAGGCGGCGCCCTTGGCGCAGAACTGCTCGAGATCGTGGCGGCACGGCTCGCACTCGCGGCACGAATCCACCATGCAGCCCACACCCGCCAGATCACCCTTCTTGAGGCGGGTGACGCCGGCGCCCGTACGGGCGACCCGGCCGATGATCTCGTGACCTGGGACCATCGGGAAGAGGGAGCCGCCCCATTCGTCGCGGACCTGATGGAGGTCCGAGTGACATACACCGCAGTAGAGGATCTCGATGAGCACGTCGTGCTCGCCCGGCTCGCGCCGTTCGACTGTGAAGGGCGCCAGTGGCGATTTCGCAGCCGCCGCCGCATATGCTGGAACCTTGGTCGTCATGTAGCCTCCCGGGAGGTGCCGGCTCCGGTGTCGCCCCGCCGCACCGTGCAGGTCAACCGGAGAGACCCGCACTATCTTCCCCGGGGAGGCTGCCGCTGCGAAACCGTCGACCGGACTCGAGCAGGCGGTCGCGGCGGCGCACACTGCGCGCCGCGCCCGCCCGCACGACTCACCTGCGCCAGTGGCCGGACCTCGCGGCGCGGCGCATCTCCCAGTGCGGCCTCGGGCCCGGGACCCACACGCGCAGGTACGAGACGGGGGGCGCGACGACCACCGGGGCGGCGGTCGCGTAGCCCCGGTAGTACGGCCCGTAGACGGGCGCGGGGTACGGCACGTAGGCCGGCGCATCGTAGCGGTTGACGTTGCAGCCTGCCGCGTAGGGCGCGTCGTACGGCACGGCCGGCGGAACGCTCCCGACCGAGACGAACAGGGGCGGCACGACCACCGCGGCCCCGAAGCCGACTCGAACACCCCAGCGGGCCTGCGCCGGGGCCGCCGCGAAGAGGCCCATCGCGACCGCAGCGGCTGCGAATGACGCGCGAAGGATCTGTGTGCTCGGCATGTCTCTGTCCCCCTCGATGAGATCTGAGAGCAAGTCCGATGCCAGCTCTGCGCCAAACGCGACAGGCACGCACCCCCGCGAACCGGGGACCCGGTGTCACTCGGACGGTGGGGGTGCTCTCAAGAGAGGTCGCTCCGGCCGGCCAGAGGCGGCGAGTTCTCGGGGCGGCTCACGGCGCGGGGGGCGGCGAGAGCCAGTAAGCGACCGTCTGGATCCCGTGCCTCTGCGGTCTTGGCGCTCCGCGGGGAACCGCCCAACCGCGATGCTTGGCGGCGTGAGCGGGAGCCGCCGGCCGGCGGTGTGCGATAGTTCGGCACATGAGCGATGCCCAGCCCACCTCCCGTTACTGCTTCGTGTGCGGCCGCGACAACCCGGCGAGCCTCCACGTGCGCTGGACCAACGACCCCGTCGCGGGCAAGGTCCGCGCGACCGTCACCGTGCGCGAGGAGTACAACGGCTACCCCGGGATCGTCCACGGCGGCGTCGTCGCCGCGCTGCTCGACGAGACCGCCGGGCGGGCGTTGATGGTTGACGGGGACTTCGAGCGGTTGTGGGTGACGGTCAAGCTGGAGGTCACGTACCGCCACCCGACCCCGACCCGCGTGCCGCTCACGGTGGTCGGGTGGGTCGAGCGCAGCGACGCCCGTCGCTCCATGACCGCGTCCGAGATCCGCCTGCCCGACGGCGAGGTCACGGCAAGCTGCAAGGCGCTCATCGCCCGCCCGCCGGCGAAGCTGCTCGAGGGCTGGCTCGCCGAGCGCGAGCACTGGCGCGTGGACCCGCAGTGACGCGGGGGTCGGCGGCCCGGTGAGTGCCCCGCCCAGCGGAAGCAGCCGCTCCCCGTTGCCGGGTGACCGCGCAGGCAGGGCCGGACCGGGCACCTCGAGGCCGATTCGTTCCGGTGGAGGGCGGGGGAGCGACCTGCGATCGCCGGCTCATCCACCGTACCCGACCGAAGACCTCTCCCTGTCGGACGGGGTGCCGACTTCGGGAGCCGAACGCCGGCGTTGCCGGCGCGGCTTGGGGTGGCCACGCGGCGGTCCTCCCGGCGCATTGCTATGCTTCGCGCGGAGAGATCGATGAACGTCAGTTCTGCATTCGCCGCGGCGGGGCGGCGGTTCGCGCGGCCGCTCGAGATCGCCCGGGGCTATCGCCGCGCGGACCTGCCGGCGGACCTCGTGTCCGGAGTGACGGTGGGCCTGATCTCGATCCCGCAGGCCATCGCCTTCGCGGCAATCGCCCACTTGCCCCCCGCGGCCGGCCTCTACTCGGCGGCGCTCGCGGGCATCGCCGGGGCGCTGTGGGGTTCGTCCCGTCACCTCGTCACCGGGCCGAGCACGGCGGGTTCGATCCTGTTGTTCTCGATCCTGGTCCCGCTCGTTCCCGTCAACTCGCCGGACTTCCTTGCCGCCGCGGCGTTGATGGCCGTGCTCGTCGGCCTCTACCGCATCGGCTTCGGACTCGCCGGCCTCGGGGCGCTGGTCAACATCGCGTCGCGGGCCGTGCTCCTCGGCTTCACGACCGGGATCGCCACGCTCATCGGCTTCGGCGAGCTGGTCAACGTCCTGCGGCTGCCGCTCCACCGCTCGCCGAGCTTCATCGCCAACCTCGCCGGCGTGGTCACAGACGTCCGTCTGGCCCACCTCCCGAGCGTGGCCATCGGCCTCGCGACGGTCGCGGCGGTGGTCGTGCTCAGCCGGATCAGCCGCCGCTTTCCCGGACCTCTGCTGGCGCTGATCGCGGCCAGCGCGACCGTGGCCTGGTTGGGCGCGGGCCGGCTCGGCGTCGAGACCTCGGGCGAGGTGCCGCGCGCGCTGCCGGAGCTCTCCCACTTCTCCCTCGAACACCTGGCCGCGACCGGCGTTCTGCCGCAGCTCGTCGTCGGCGGGCTCGCGGTCGCGCTGCTCGGCCTCTTCGAGGCGGTGTCGATCGGCCGGGCGGCGGCGGCCGCGAGCGGCGAGCGGCTCGACGTCAACCAGGAGCTGATCGGGCAGGGGATGGCCAACCTTGCCGCCGGCGTCTTCTCCGGCTACCCCTGCTCCGGCTCGTTCAACCGCACCGCCGTCAACCTCGAGTCGGGGGGGCGCACCCAGCTCGCGTCGGTGTTCGCCGGCGGCTTCATCCTGGCCGCGATCCTCGCCTTCGGGCCCTACACGGCCCTGCTCCCCAAGCCGGCGATCGCCGGCCTGCTGATCGTGGCGGCGGTGAGCCTCCTCGACCGCGCCGGCATCCGCCGGGTCTTCCGCACCTCGCACAGCGAGGGAGCGATCCTGGTCATCACGTTTCTCGCCACCTTGCTGCTCCCGCTCGAGTTCGCCGTGCTGTCGGGGGTGATCCTCTCCCTCGGCCTGCACATCTACCGATCCACGATGCCGAGCGTGGTCCCCGCCGTCCCCGACGAGAACTTCCGCCACCTCGTCGAGCGCGCCGGCGCGCCGACCTGCCCGCAGCTCGCGGTGATGAGCGTGCGCGGGGCGCTTTTCTTCGGGGCGGCGCAGCACGTCGAGGACGCGCTGCTCGCAAACCTCGGCGAGAACCCCGGGCAGAACCTCCTGCTGCTGCGGATGCACGGCGTCGACCGCTGCGACGTTGCCGGCGTCGAAGCGCTCGAGCGCGTCGTGCGCGCCTACCGCGACCGCGACGGCGACGTCTATCTCGTCCGCGTCCGCCCGCCGGTGCAGGAGGTCCTCGAGCGATCAGGCTTCTACGCCTACCTCGGGAGCGACCACGTGCTGCAGCAGGAGGAGGCGATCGACTGGCTGTTCGAGGAACGCATCGACCCCGCCGTCTGCATCTACGAGTGCGAGCAGCGCGTCTTCGCCGAGTGCCAGGCGCTGGAGAAGCACCCCTACGACGCCGCCCTGCCGGCGTACGTGCCGCGCGACCGCCACCCCACCTGCCACCTCTCGGTGGAGCAGTTCGAGCAGGCGCTGCACGCGCACCGGGGCGCCGCCGAACTGCTCGACGTGCGCGAGCCGGCCGAGTTCGAGCGGGGCCACATCCCCGGAGCGCGGCTGTTGCCGCTGCGAGACATGATCCGCGAGGCGCCCAACCTTCCGCGCGACCGCCCGATCTTCCTGGTTTGCCGCTCCGGCCGGCGTTCGACGCGGGCGATGCACTGGCTGCTCGACCTTGGCTTCGAACGCGTCTGCAACCTCAAGGGCGGGGTGCTCTCCTGGCGCGCGCGCGGCCGTCCCCTGGACGTGGAGTAGGCGGCAGGCCGCCGCCGGAGGGTTGCGGCGAGCCGGCGCCCTCGCCGGACGAGCCCGGAGTCTGGGGACACGTCCTAGGGCGCGCCCGCCGGTTTCTTGACCTGGGCCCGTTCCCACGCCCGCTGCTCGTTCAGGATCCCCTTGGAGACGAGAGTCAGGTAACCCACCTTCCCGTCCTGGTCGTAGTGAAGAACGATCGTCGTCACGCCGCCGATCCAGACGCGATGCTCCACGGCCTGGCTCGGTTGGACGCCGTCGCCGAACTGTTCCTTCAGAGTGTCGAGAACGCACTTGTAGTTGTCGTAGCCGCGGAACGCCACGCGCACGTCGGAGAGCCTCCCCTGCCAGAACCCGTACTCCACGCTTTCGAGCCTCGCGCACCCCATCTTCGGGCTGCCCGCAGGGTCCTCGTAGAGCCGAATGCCGCCGAAGCTGGGATCGGTCTGCACGGGCAGTCCCCACTCCTTCGGGGGCGCCATCCCCCACTCGTGTCCGCGGAAGCCCGGCTCCTCGTTCTGATAGGCGCTCGCCACCACTGCCACTAGCGCCGCAACAACCACCGTCAGTACGCGTCCTCGCATCTCACCCCCCAGTTCCCCTCACGAATCGCGGCGTCTCCCCCAGCCCGGGCCCTCTCGACCTCTGTCGCCAAGTATAGGCACGAGGTCCGCCCATCCCACATTCTTCGGTCGCGGCGGCCGCCTTCGAGTCGGGCGGCAAACTCCGCGAACGCAGGACCCCGATCGCCCGTCCTGGGGCATCCTGGCGTACCGATTGGGTGTAGACTGACCTAGCTCTACGGACAGAACGTGGTCAGGCACCGAAGGGGTGCAATCGCTCTGGGGGGACGCCATGAGTGAACGCAGACCGATGACGGACGAGGAGAAGGAGTTTTTTCATGCCTTCAAGCTTGCGATTGAGGCCGAGCGCGGTGCGCAGGCCCACTACGGGACAATGGCCACGATGGCCAGCGACCAAGAGTTGCGCCTGATCTTCGAGGGGCTTCAGAGCGACGAGGAGGAGCACGAGCAGCGGCTGCTCGAACTCTATGGGGAGTACAAGGCTCGCTTCGTCCCGGAGTGAGAGCGCCGCTCGCTATCTGGGCACGATGCTCAGATAGTTCTCGACGCCGTCGCGCCCGCGCCCGCTGGCACCTGGGGCCGAGATGGGCTGCACCCCCAAGTCCTACCCCTCCCGAGAGACGATCGCCCGTCCTGGGGCAATCTAGAGGGAGTGTTTCGGGCGGCTTGACATCATCTCTATAGCTGATATAGCAACAATAACGGCCGAGGGTGGGGTGGACACCACAAAGAGGCTTGATTCGCTTCAGGTTTCGAAGCTATTGAAGTGGATTCTACGCGAGCAAGGTACCGGTTTCTCGCAGTATGGGCGGAACGAGATGGAGGCCGACGAGCTGGCTGAGCCCGACATCGCCAACACCTTGCGCTGTGGCGTGGTCGGAGATGGGGAATTCGTCAATGGGACGTGGAGGTATCGAGTCGAGACAGAGCGGATCGTCGTCGTATTCGCATTCCGGGGTGGGGCGGAAGCGGTCGTCGTTACGGCGTGGCGAAAGAGAGCGAGGGGGAAATGAGCGCGGATCTATGCCCCATATGTGGCAAGGGCAAGCTTGAGACCAAGCACGAGGTGCGGCGCTACGGGCGCGGCATCGAGGTGACCCTCGTCAACGTGCCCGTGCACCGCTGCCCGTCGTGCGGTGAGGAAATTCTGGTCATTCCGGCAATCGAAGCGCTGCACAAGTTGATCGCGCACGACCTGGCGCGGGCGAGTGGACGGCTTCGGCCGGGAGAAATCAGGTTCCTCCGCGCCCACCTCGGCTATTCGAGCACCAACTTTGCGCGGGCGATGGGTGTGACGCCGGAGACGGTATCGCGGTGGGAGAGCAAGAAAGCCCCGCAACAAATGGCGCCCACGGCCGAGCGCCTGTTGCGCTTGATGACTCTCCAGGACAAGCCGATCAAGTCCTACGGCCTTGAGGATGCTGGCGCGGGGAAGCGGGCCGCCCCTGGATCGCTGCGACTAAAGCCAACGGCCGCCGGTTGGGCCGCGGCGTAGCTCTTCCGTTGGAGCTTCACACCACGGGGCGCCGCAGGGCGCCCTTTTCCGGGTTGCCCCGATGTTGCCTTGCGCCCACTACCCGCTGCCGCCTGTGCTGTAAGGTGGTGCCGGAGGAGGGGGTCGAACCCTCATGCCCTTTCGGGCCGGGGATTTTAAGTCCCCTGCGTCTGCCATTTCGCCACTCCGGCGTGATGCGCACGGCGGGCCGCACGTCCCCGGGCCAGGGGTCCGGTGACGGCGCTTGTCTTCGGTGCCGCGGACGGGCGTCAGGAGTGCATCAGCGCCGCGACGTTGGCGACGGCGCGTAACGCCTCCGCGGCGGGTCCGTCCACCATCTCGACGTGGCCGCCGCGTTCGAGGACGGCGTGGGCCATGCGGTCCACCATGTGTGTCTCCGGCTCGACCTTCTTGCCGCACACCGCGCAACGCTCGTCGGCGGGGTCGAAGAGCATGTTGCAGGCGTTGCAGACGCCGCCTTCGACGGTGAGCCCCTGCAGGTAGACGAGCTTCCACACGCGCCCCTCGTTGATCGCCTCCAGCGTCGCGGCGAGGCCGGCCACCGCCCGGCCGTTCTTGCGGACTTCCTTGAGCAGGTCGCGCACGATCTCCAGCTCCTCGGCGCGCTCGAGCCGCGTCTGGACCTCGCTGGCACGCGTCAAGATCGTGTCGGTGGTCGCGGTGACGGGGATCGGCAGGACTTCGACGAGGCGCCCCCGCAGGCGCTTGGGCAGCGCGCGGGCGAGCTCCGAGGCGACGCCGACGTTGCCGCCGATGATGAGGCGGTCGACCTCGAGCTGGTCCATCAGGCGGGCGATCTCGCCCGCGACGACGCGGACGTGGGTGGAGACGCTCTCGTCGTGGTGGCGCTCCATCTTCGACTGCGAGCGGAGCTTGTCGGAAGTCGGCGCGTCGGGACGGGGCGGGACCTGGGCGATCAGGTCCTTGTGCTCCTCGATGTCGCCGAGGAACACCGTGAACAGGCGAGCCCGCTTCTGGTCCACGAGGACGATGCCGAAGCGCTCGTGCTCGTCCAGCGCCTCGAGGAGCGGGCGCAGGAAGGCGCCGTTGCTCCAGTAGGCGAACGAAGGCAGCGCGATGCGGATGACCTTCCGGAACGTGATCCCGAGCTTGCTGTGGCGGGCGAGCACGAGGGTCTTCCCGGCCGGTTCCATGGTCTTGGCGATCTCCTCCACCTCGTCGCAGGTGAGGGTCAGCTCGTCGTCGTCGGGGTGCGCCGCCCGCAGCTGCTTGAGCATGTCCTTGAGGTGCGTCTCGAACTGGCGCTTGCGGTTGGCGGCGTTGGTCTGGTCCACGTCGAGGTAGACGGTCAGGGTCTTGCCCGGCGCCTGGGAGAGCTGCTGGAGCTGCTCGACGTCACGATGTCGAATCACCGCGACCCCCCTTTCCTATACTGCGATTCAAGTATAGGTGACCCCGCAACCCCCGCCAGCGACGCCAGGATGACGGCGGCGGTGGCGGCAACGTTGAGCGACTCGACGCCATCTCGAAGCGGCACCGATACTTGGCCGGTGCAGAGCGATGCGACTTCCGGCGACACGCCCTGGCCCTCGTTGCCGAGCGCGAGCAGGAGCGGTGTGTGCGGGCGCCAGCGCGACAGCGCCACGCCCACCCGGCTCGCGGTCGCGGTTACCTCGCCGCCGGCACGCCGGACGGCCTCAACGAGCGCTGCGAATCCGGCTTCGACCTGGACCGGGAAGACCAGGGCCTGGCCGGCGGAGGCCCGCACCGCGCGTGGCGAGAACGCGTCCGCGCAGCCGGTCGAGCACGCAACGCCCGAGGCCCCGAACGCGGCGGCGCACCGGATCACGCCGCCGACGTTGCCGGGGTCCTGCACGCGGTCGAGATAGAGGACGACGCCTGCGGGCGCGAGGCGGGCCGCGGGTACCGCGACGACGGCCAGGACGCCCTGGGTCTGACGGGTCGGCGCGATCTGCGCCGCGGTCGCCGGATCCAGCAGGTGGACGCGGCCGTCCCGGAACACCTCCTCGAGCGCCGGGTGGGCCCGCAGGGCGTCGAGGTGCGCCGCGACGGAGAACAGTTCCACGATCGGGACGCCGGCGGCCGCGAGGTCGAGGGTGAGCTTGAGACCGTCCACCGCCGTGAGCTCGGGCTCTTGGCGGCCGATGATGCGGCGCAGCCGCGCGACTCTGGGGTTGTGCCGGCCGAGCAACGACGGCGACCCGGTGTCACGCATGGCGACTCACGGCAGCGGTTGGTGGTTTCACCCACCCAGTGTAACCGCCGCCGTCGGAGTGCGCCTGCGCACACGCTTTGACGCTGCGCCCGATGGTGTAAAATCGCGCCACGTTCGGGCGTTGCGGCATCGATCCGGCTGTGCCGACGCAGCAAAAACGCCAAAATGAGGGGGAGGAACGATGGCGAGAGGCCGCGCATTTTTCGTTCTTGCACTGCTTGCTCTGGCCACGCCGGGGCTGTGCTTCGAGGGGCCCGACCCGCGGACGCCGGGCGGGCAGCTCGCCGCATGCGGCGGGGCCGCGAGCTGGCGGGCGCTGGGATACCTCCAGTTCACCGTGAAGATCACGGGCCCGGCAGGGGTCCAGGGACCGTTCGTGTATCGCTGGGACCGGCGCGACGGGTATCTCCGCATGAGCGGCCCGTCCCCATCGGGAGAGAAGGCCGACGTCGCGATCGACCTCGGTTCGAAGACCGGCGGCGCGTGGATCAACGGGAAGCAGCTCGCCGGCAAGAAGCTTGCCGAAACCGTCAACTGGGCGCTGCAGCGCTTCGGAGAGGACACGCTGTGGCTGACGTTCCCGCTCGACTGGGGCGTCCCCGGCGTGAAGGTGAGGCCGCTGCCCGACGTGGCGGGCGAGGGCGGAGCGATGTCGCCGGCCGTCGACGTCCAGTCGGCGGTGGGCGACTGGAAGGTGACGCTCGATCCCGCGACGGGGCGGGTGGCGCGCACGGTCCTGCTGCGCAGCAGCGGCACGTTGAGCGTGACGTGGAGCGACTGGCAGGCGCACGGGGGCGTCTTCTTCGCGCACAAGCGCGCCATCGCGGAGACCGGCGAGACCGTAGACGTGGACGTCGTGCAGGCGTTGCCGGAGGCGCCGGCCGGCACGTTCTAACCGCGTTGCGACTCGACGCGAGGTTTCGCGGCGCCCGCACCGACTCGGGCGCCGGGGTGCGTCCGGCCTTGCGGGGCGCGTCCCGCGCGGCTAGGATCGCGCCGCGATGGAACTTCCTCCGCTGAACCCGGAACTGGTGACCGACGAGGCCGGCGTGCGCCGGGTGTGCCGCCGCGCCGCCGCGGTCGGAACGGTGGCGCTCGACACCGAGTCGGACTCGCTTCACTCCTATCACCACAAGCTCTGCCTGATCCAGCTCTCGTTCGCCGGTGCGCACGCCGTGCTCGACCCGCTCGCGATCGGCCGCGACGCGCTGCGGCCGCTGGCGGAGATGCTCGCCGACCCCGGCGTCCTGAAGCTGATGCACGGCGCCGACTACGACCTCCGCGTGCTGGACCGGGACCTCGGCGCCCGCGTCGTCCGCCTCGCCGACACCCAGGTCGCGGCGCAGCTCCTCGGCGAGCCGCAGACCGGTCTGGCGGCGCTGGTCGAGCGCGAGGCGGGCGTCGCCCTCGACAAGAAGTACCAACGGGCCGACTGGGGCGCGCGGCCGCTGCCGGCCGACCTGCTGGCGTATGCGGCGGGGGACACGGCCTACCTCGAGCTGGTGCGGACGCGGCTGGCGGCGCGGCTGGAGGAGCTCGGGCGCGCGGCGTGGTGGGCCGAGGAGTGCGAGGCCCTCGAAGCGATTCGCTGGGAGCCGCCGGTCCCCGACCCGCTGGCGTTCGAGCGGATCAAGGGCGCGAAGAGGCTCGCCGGCGAGGCGCGCGACCGCATCGCCGCGTTGCACGCATGGCGCGAGGGCGTGGCGGCGGCGGAGGACGTGCCGCCGTTCAAGATCCTCCGCGGCGACACGATGCTGGCGCTGGCGGCGTCGGCCCCGGCCGACCTCGCGGCGCTGGGCGCGGTTCCCGGAGTCGGGCGGGGGACCGTCCGCCGGGCGGGCCGGGAGATCCTGCGCGTTCTCGCATCGGCGCCGCAGGTGCCGCCGAGGCCCAGGAGCCCGCGCGTCGCCGTCGACCGCGAGCGCGAGGCGAGGGTGAAACAGGCGCGCGAGGTTCGCGATCGGGTGGCGAAGGAGCTGGCGATCGAACCCGGGGTGCTGGCGCCGCGCGCGGGGCTGGAGCAGATCGTGGACGGCCTGCCGAGAGACGAATCGGCCGTCGCGGGCTGTCTCGGCCGCCGCTGGCGGGCGTCGGTGCTGGCGCCGGCGCTGCTGGAGCTGGCGGCGGCGTGGCGGGAAGGAGCGCGCCGCCCGGATGCCGCTCCGGCGTGACGAGGCCTTCGTCCTGACCCGCTACCCGTTCCGGGAGCGGGACTTCGTCGTCGTGCTGCTGGGCCGCGCGGCGGGGCAGCTGCGGGTCGTGGCGCGGCGGGCCCGCTCGCTGCGCGGTGCGCAGGCGACCGCGACCGAGCCGCTCGCCCACGTCCGGGTGAGCTACTTCGAGCGCGCGGGCTCGGAGTTGGCGACCCTCGACGAGGCGGAGGTGATCCGCTCGGCGTTCGACCTGGCGCGCCGGCCGGCGGCGTGGGCCGCGGGCCAGGTGGTGGCCGAGTTGGCGCTCGTGTACACCCAGCCGGGCGAGCGCGCCGAGCCGGCGTTCCGCTTGGTGGAGCGCTGCGTGAGCTGCTTGCTGGACGGCCACGACGCGGAGGCGGTGGCGTGGTACGCGGAGCTTTGGTTCCTCCGCCTCGGCGGCGTGTTCCCGGAGCTTTCGCGCTGCGGCGTTTGCGGCGTCGGCCTCCCGCCGGGGCCGCGCCTGTTCGACGCGCTCGAGAAGCGGTTCGTCTGCGCCGAGCACCGGCCTGCGGGGAGCGTGGCGCGGATCTCGGGGGCCGGCGTCGAGTGGCTGCAGCGCGCGTCGCGGCTGCCGCTCGAAGAGGTCGGGGAGGCCCCGCCCGCGGACACCGGGGATTGGCTCGTGTCGCTGCGCGAAGGGTTCACCGAGCGCCGGGTGCAGTCGTGGCGCTACCTCCGCCTGTTGCTGAACGACGGCGGCGACAAGACAGGCGGCCGGGGGTAGTCGCGCCGCCGCCGCGCCCGCGGCCCGTTGCGACGTCTAGGCCGGCACGGCCTTGTGGCCGTAGGCGATGACCCCGGCCTCGCCGTCCTGCTGGATGCGGCGGAACTCGAGCTTCACCGCCATCCCGGCCTCGACCTTTGCGGGGTCGACGTCGGCGATCTGGCAGGTGACGCGCACGCCGCCCGCCAGCTCGATCACCGCGAGCGCGTACGGGACGTCGTGCTTGTGGCTCGGCGGGCCGACGTGGATCACGGTCCAGGTCAGCACCTTCCCCTCGGGGGCAAGGACGACGGTCGCGAACTTCCGGCCGCGGCAGGCAGGGCAGACCAGCCGCCTCGGGAACGAGACCGCGCCGCACGCCTCGCAGCGCGCCGCCTCGAGGCGGTACCGGGCGGGGAACTCGCGCGCCGTGCGCGCCGGGTTGAGCGTGCTCATGACGCCACCTCCAGGATGTGGACGACGGTCGAGGCCCCGGTCCCACCCATGTTCTGGGTGAGGCCGACGCGGGCGCCCGGGACCTGGCGCTCGCCGGCGGCGCCGCGGAGTTGGGTGGCGATCTCGACCGCCTGGGCCACCCCGGTGGCGCCCACCGGGTGTCCCTTGGACTTGAGGCCGCCCGACGGGTTGACGGGCAGTGCCCCGCCGAGCGCGGTGCGTCCGGACTCCGCCTGGCGCCCGCCCTCGCCGGCGGCGCAGAAACCGAGGGCCTCGAGCACGACGATCTCGGCGATCGTGAAGCAGTCGTGCACCTCGGCGACCTGGATGTCGGCCGGGGCCTTGCCGGCCATCGCGAAGGCGCGCTGGGCGGCCGCCGTGGTCGCCGGGAGCGCCGTCATGTCCGAACGCGACTGCAGGGCGATGTGGTCGGATGCCTGGCCGACGCCCGCGATCCGGATCAGCGGCCGGCCGTGGGCCAGCGTGCGCGCGGTCGCCATGTCGGCGAGCACGACCGCCGCGGCGCCGTCGGTGATCGGCGAGCAGTCGAGGATGTTCAGCGGCTCGGCGATCTTCGCCGAGGCGAGCACGTCCTTCACCGTGATCTGCTGGCGGAACTGGGCGTGCGGGTTGAGCGAGCCGTGGCGGTGGTTCTTCACCGCCACCATGGCGAGTTGCTCGCGCGTCGTGCCCCAGCGCCCCATGTGCGCCCGCGCCATCATCGCGTAGAGGGCGGGGAAGGTGGCGCCGTGAAACACCTCCAGCTCGGCGTCGGCGGCAGCGGCAAGGGCCGCGGTGCAGTCGTCGCCGGAGACGTCGGTCATTTTCTCCACGCCGGTCGCGAGGACGACGTCGGCAAAGCCCGCGGCGATCTCGGCGAAGGCGGCGCGCAGCGCGACGCCGCCGGACGCGCACGCGGACTCGACCCGCGTCGCCGGCACCCCGGCCATCCCGATCTCGCCCGCGAGCAGGCCGCCGAGGTGCTCCTGGCCGACGAACAGGCCGGGGGCCATGCTGCCGACCGTGATGGAGTCCACGTGGTCGAGGCCGGCGTCGTCGAGGGCGGCGAGCGCCGCTTCGGTCCACAGCGTCCGCAGCGACGCGTCCCACACCTCGCCCCACCGCGAAAGCCCGATTCCCACGATTGCCACTTCTCGCATGGCTTCTCCCTTCACTCGCCCATGCGGATCTTGCCGCGGAGCTTGGCGTAGGCCCCGTAGCTGAGATAGATCTTGCCGTTGTCGAGCTGCTCGCGGGTGTGCGGCGCCGCGTCGCGCACCTCGTCGATGCGGTCGGTCACCGTCCACACGAACCCGTCCGAACCGGCGCCGGAGCCGTAGGAAACCATGAAGATGCGGTCGCCCGGGCGGGCAATGTCGAGGACCGCCGTCAGGCCTATCGGGGAGGCGCCGGAGTAGGTGTTCCCGAGCCAGGGGGAGAGCCATCCGGTCTCGAGCTGTTCCTTGCTGAAGCCGAGCTGCTTGCCGGCGCGCATCGGAAACTTCCCGTTCGGCTGGTGGAAGACGGCGTAGGCGAAGTCCTTCGGCTGCAGGCCGGTCTTCTCCAGCAGCATGTGCGCCGCGCCGAAGGTGGTCTTGAAGTACGCAGGCTCGCCGGTGAAGCGGCCGGCGTGGCGCGGGTAGTGCATGTACTCGCGCCGCCAGAAGTCCGGCGTGTCGGTCATGAAGGAGGCCTGGGCGTCGAGCGTGGCGACGACGTCGGAGCCGCCGAAGATGAACGCGGCGGCGCCGGCGGCGGCGGAGTACTCGAGGGCGTCGCCGGGCGCCCCCTGCGAGGTGTCGGCGCCGATGGCGAGGGCGTGGCTGACCTCGCCCGACTTCACCAGCGCGGCGGCCAGGAACATCCCCTCGCTTCCCGCCTTGCAGGCGAACTCGAGGTCGGCGCAGTGCACGGCCGGGGTGGCGCCCAACGCCTCGGCAACCGTGGTCCCGGAGGGCTTCACCGCGTACGGGTGCGATTCCGATCCGACGTAGACCGCGCCGATGGAGAGCGGGTCGATCCCCGCCCGGGCCAGGGCCCGGCGCGCGGCCGTGACCGACATGGTGATGGTGTCCTCGTCCGCCCCGGGGACCGACTTCTCGTGCAGCTCGAGGCCGCGCTCGTAGGAGGCGGCGTCCGCGCCCCAGACGGCCGCGATCTCCCCGAGACGGATGCGGCGCCTCGGGATGTAGGCGCCATAACCGACGATGCCGACGCTCATTGTGGCCTCCCCATGCCGGTGGACTTCGCAATCTCCGCGATCGAACAACGGCGTGACGGTACCCCATCGGCGGCGGTCGCCGCAAGGGGTGGAAGCCGCTAGACTACATGGGGCGGGAGGGGCATGGACAGACTCGTTCGCATCGGCAACGGCCAGGGCTTCTGGGGGGACAGCATCGACGCGCCGCTCGAGCTCCTCACCCGGGGGCCGCTCGACTACCTCGGGCTCGATTACCTGGCCGAGGTCACGCTCTCGATCATGATGCGGCAGCGCCTCCGCGACCCTCACAAGGGGTTCGCGGCCGACTTCATCTCGCTGTTGCGGCGGGCCCTGCCCACGATCGTCGAGCGCGGCGTCAAGGTCGTGACGAACGCCGGCGGCCTCAACCCCTCGGCGTGCCGCGACGAGGTGCTGCGGGTCGCGAAGCAGCTCGGGATCTCGGGGCTGCGGGTCGGGGTGGTCGAGGGCGACGACCTCCTGCCGCACGTCGACGAGCTGCTCGCCGCGGGGTGCCGCCTCGAGCACATGGAAACCAAGCGTCCGCTCGTGGACGAGCGCGCCAAAGTGCTCTCGGTCAACGCCTACCTGGGCGCGCGCCCGGTCGCGGAGGCGCTCCGACAGGGCGCCCAGATCGTGCTCGCCGGCCGGATCACCGACACCTCGCTGGCGCTCGGCCCGCTCGTGTGCGAGTTCGGCTGGGCCGAGGACGCCTGGGACCTGCTCGCCGCGGGCACGATCGCCGGCCACGTCATCGAGTGCGGCGCCCAGGCCACCGGCGGCAACTTCACCCGCTGGTGGGAGGTCCCCGAGCTGTGGGACGTGGGCTACCCGGTGCTCGAGTGCGCCCCGGACGGCAGCTTCGTGGTCACCAAGCACGCCGGAACCGGCGGACTCGTGAGCACCGCGACGGTCGCCGAGCAGCTGGTCTACGAGATGGGCGACCCGCACGGCTACATCACCCCGGACTGCGTCGCCGACTTCACCTCGGTCCGCCTCGCAGCGGACGGCGACAATCGCGTGCGGGTGAGCGGCGTCCGGGGCGGGCCGAAGACGGAGTACTACAAGGTGTCGGCGTCGTACCGGGCGGGGTGGAAGGCTTCCGGCCAGCTCACCGTCTCCGGTCCGCGCGCCGTGGACAAGGCGCGGCTCGCCGCGGAGATCGTCTGGAAGCGCCTGGCTCGCGCCGGCGTGCGTTTCCCGGAGGAGGACCGCCTCACCGAGCTGCTCGGCACCGGCGCGTGCCACCCCGGTCTGGGCGACGCCACCGCCGACCCGCCCGAGGTGGTGCTGCACCTTGCAGTCCGCTCCGAGGACCGCGCGGCCGTGGCACGGTTCGGCTACGAGCTGGCGCCGCTGGTCACCTCGGGCCCGCCCGGGATCACCGGCTTCGCCGGCGGCCGCCCCAAGGCACAGGAGGTGGTCGCCTACTGGCCGGCGCTGGTGCGGAAGACGCTCGTGGACCCGCACATCCGGGTCACCGTCGAGTCGGCGTAGCGCGCCGGCCCGTGCCTCGGGCGTCGCGCCTGTGCTATGCTCCGCGCTTGCGGTCGTATGGCTGACCGCATGAGGTGTTTCTCGTGAACCTTCAAGAACTTATCCTCTCGCTCTCGCACTTCTGGAGCGAGCACGGCTGTGTCGTCCAGCAGCCGTACGACATCGAGGTGGGCGCCGGGACGATGCACCCGGAGACGTTCCTGCGCGTGCTCGGCCCGGAGCCGTACCGGGTTGCGTACGTGCAGCCGTCACGCCGCCCCGCCGACGCGCGCTTCGGCGAGAACCCGTTCCGCTTCGGCAAGCACTTGCAGATGCAGGTGATCCTCAAGCCCTCCCCGGACGACGTGCAGGAGCTGTACCTGGCGTCGCTCGCCGCTCTCGGCATCGACCCCGACGTCCACGACGTGCGCTTCGAGGAGGACAACTGGGAGTCGCCGACCCTCGGCGCGTGGGGGGTGGGCTGGCAGGTGCTGCTCGACGGGATGGAGATCACCCAGTTCACCTACTTCCAGCAGGCTGGGGGGATCGAGCTGCGGCCGATCTCGGCCGAGATCACCTACGGCCTCGAGCGGATCGCGATGTTCTTGCAGCGCAAGGACGACGGCTTCCAGATGATCTGGGGGGGTGGGCTCGACTACGGCAAGATCCGCCACCAGGACGAGGTCGAGCTGTCGCGGTACGCGTTCAACGTCGCCGACGTGGAGATGCTGCGCCGGCACTTCGAGGACTGGGAGCGCGAGGCGGGCCGTTGCCTCGAGGAGGACGAGCCGCTGGTGATCCCCGGGCTCGAGGCGGCCCTCAAGATGTCGCACCTGTTCAACCTGATGGACGCGCGCGGCGCGGTCGCCGTGACCGAGCGCGTGGCGTTGATCGGGCGCGTGCGCAAGATCGCCGTCCGCTGCGCCAAGGCGTACGTCGAACAGCGGGAACGGCTCGGCCACCCCCTCGGCCGCGGCAACGGGAACGGCAAGGCAGGCGGCAAGTCCGCGGGCGCGAAACGGGTGGCGGATAACGGCGGCGCCCGATGAGCGCTTCGGAGTTCCTGCTCGAGCTCCTCTGCGAGGAGATCCCGGCCAACGCGCTCCCGGCCGCGCGTGCGCAGCTGCGCTCCGGCTTCGAGGCGGAGTTGCTGGAGGCAGCCCTCGCGGGCGCCACGGTGAGGGCCTACTCGACGGTGCGCCGCCTCGTGGTGCACGTCGCCGGGCTTCCCGAGGTCCAACCCGATCGCGAGGAGGAGGTGACGGGCCCGTCCGTCAAGGCGGCGTTCTCCGCCGACGGCTCGCCGACCCCCGCCGCGGTGGGGTTCGCGAAGGCCCAGGGCGTGACCGTGGACGCGCTGCGTGCGGTCAAGGGCGCCAAGGGCGAGGTCATCGCCGCCACGAAGCTGCTCCCGGGACGGCCGATCCCGGAGGTTCTCTCCGAGATCAGCGTCCGGGTCGTGCGCGCGCTGCACTTCCCGAAGACGATGCGTTGGGGGAAGGGCGAGCACGTCTTCGTGCGCCCGCTGCACAACCTGCTTGCGGTCTTCGGCAACCGGACCTTCACCATGCTGGTGCCGGTCGAGTTGTTCGGGGTTGTCGCGTCGACCTCCACGTTCGGTCATCGCACGATGGCCCCGGAGCGCATCGAGATCGCGGGCGCGGCAGGTTTTGCCGCGTACCTCGACCGGCTGCGCGCCGCCGGGGTCGATCTCGATCCCGAGACGCGGCGGACGGTCCTCGAGACAAAGGCGCGCAGCCTGGCGGCCGAGGTGGGGTGCGAGATCCGGCCCGATCAGGAGCTGGCCGACGAGCTCGTCGAGCTCGTCGAGCACCCCGGGGTCCTGCGGGGGGAGATCGCGGAGCGCTTCCTGGGACTCCCCGAGGAGGTGCTCGTCACGACGTTGCGCCACCATCAGAAGTGCCTGGTGCTGACGCGCGAGGACCGCGTCGCGCCGTACTTCCTTGCGGTTTCCGACCGTTCCAGCGACCCGCACGGGTTGATCCGGCGCGGCAACGAGTGGGTGGCCGGCGCGCGTTTGACCGACGCCGCGTTCTTCTTCGAACAGGACCGCAAGACGCCGCTGGCCTCCCGCGGGCCTGCCCTCGAGAAGGTGCTCGTCCACCAGAAGCTCGGCACGTTCGCGCACAAGGCGGATCTGGTCGGGAAGCTCGCGGCGGACCTCGCCGGAAGCGCCGGCGCCGAGATCGACGCCGCCGCACTCGCGCGCGCTTGCGAGCTCTTGAAGGCCGACCTCGTGACCGCCATGGTGGGGGAGTTCGCGGAGCTGCAGGGCAAGATCGGCGGGATCTACGCGCGCCTCGACGGCGAGGCCGAGGAGGTCTGGCAAGCGGTGTACGACCAGTACACCCCGGCCGGGCTCGAGGGCGCGCTGCCGCGCGGACCCCTGGGGGCGGTCGTGGGCGTCGCCGACCGGCTGGATTCGCTCGCCGGGCTGTTCTCCGCCGGCGAGATCCCGTCCGGCAGCAAGGACCCGTTTGCGCTCCGCCGCGCCGCCCTGGCGGTGGTGCGGATCTGCGCCGAGGCGCCGCTGGCGTGCGACCTGCAGGCCGCGGTGGCCGAGGCGGTGGCGCTGCGCGGTGGGAGCGACGAGGCGGTGGCGGCGCTGCGCGAGTTCGTGCTGGAGCGCGTGCGCCACTACCTGACGGCGGCCGCCGGCGTCAAGGCGGAAGTCGCCGACGCGGTGCTCGCCGCACGTTGGGGGGTCATCCCGGACGACGTGGCGCGCGCCCGGGCGCTCGAGGCGGTGCGGGGCGAGGAAGCGTTCGCCGCCCTCGCGGTCGCGTTCAAGCGCGTCCGCAACATGGTCGCCAAGAGCGGCGAAGGGGCCTTCGCCGCCAAACTCCTGCGCGAAAAGGCCGAGCGCGCCCTGCTGGCGGCGCTCGAAGGGGCCGAGGGCAAGGTGGAGCGCGCGCTCGCGCGCGGCGACGTCTCCGCGGGCCTGCGTTCCCTCGCGACGCTCGCTGCTCCGCTCGATACGTTCTTCACCGATGTGCTCGTGATCTGTGACGACGAAGGGGTCAGGGCGGCGCGACTCGCGCTGCTGGCCCGTGTCGAGAGGTTGTTCCTGCGCCTGGCCGACGTATCCAGGCTTTCCGCTCAGTGAGCTGTCGGGACGACGGGGCCGCGGAGAGCGCGGCCTGCGGGCGGGCGGGGCCCGCCCCTGAATCGGGAGGGTGATCATGGTCAAGCAAGCGACGAACAAACTGGTGTACGCCTTCGGCGGCGGCAAGGCGGACGGCCGCGCCGAGATGAAGAACCTCCTCGGCGGCAAGGGCGCGAACCTCGCGGAGATGGCAAACATCGGCATTCCCGTGCCGGCCGGCTTCACCATCACGACCGAGGTGTGCACCCACTACTACCAGAACGGCCGTTCGTACCCGAAGGCTCTGGCCGCCGACGTGCAACGGGCGCTGGGCCGGGTGGAATCGGTCATGGGCGCCAAGTTCGGGGACGCCAGGAACCCGCTGCTCGTCTCGGTGCGCTCCGGGGCGCGCAAGTCGATGCCGGGGATGATGGAGACGGTCCTCAACGTGGGTCTGTGCTCGGCGACGATCCCCGGGTTGATCGCCAAGACCGGGAACCCGCGCTTCGTGTACGACGCGTACCGCCGCCTGATCATGATGTACTCGGACGTCGTGATGGAGAAGGCGGAGGGGGTCGAGCCGGCCGAAGGCAAAGGTATCCGCCAGCAGCTCGACCGCATGCTCGGCGAGATGAAGAAGGCGCGCGGCCGCGCGTCGGACGCGGACCTGACCGAAGCGGAGCTCAAGGAGCTGGTGAAGCAGTTCAAGACCAGGGTCCGCGAAGTGCTCGGCAAGGAGTTCCCCGACGACGCGATGGAGCAGCTCTGGGGCGGCATCGGTGCCGTCTTCTCCTCCTGGAACGGCAAGCGGGCGATCTCCTACCGCCGCATCGAGGGGATCCCCGACGAGTGGGGGACCGCGGTCACCGTCCAGGCGATGGTGTTCGGCAACATGGGCGACACCTCGGCCACCGGCGTGGCGTTCAGCCGCAACCCGGCCACCGGCGAGAACAAGTTCTACGGCGAGTGGCTGGTCAATGCCCAGGGCGAGGACGTGGTGGCGGGGATCCGCACCCCGAACCCGCTCAACGAGGCAACCAAGAACGACCAGAACAAGTCGCTCCCTTCGCTCGAGACGGCGATGCCCGACGTGTACAGGCCGCTCGAAGCGATCCGCAACAAGCTCGAGGCGCACTACCACGACATGCAGGACATCGAGTTCACGATCCAGGAGGGCCGCCTGTGGATGCTGCAGTGCCGCACCGGCAAGCGCACCGGCACGGCCGCGCTCAACATGGCGATGGACATGCTCGAGGAAGGTCTGATCGGGAACGCCGAAGCGGTGATGCGTCTCGCCCCGGCGCAGCTCGACGAGCTGCTCCACCCGATCGTGGACCCGGGCGCCGAGAAGGGCGCCGTGCTGGTCGCCAAGGGGCTCCCCGCGGGGCCCGGCGGCGCCAAGGGACAGATCGTCTTCACCGCCGCGGACGCCGTCGCCTGGACGAAGGCGGGCAAGAAGGTGATCCTCGTGCGCGAGGAGACGAACCCCGAGGACGTCGAGGGGATGCGGGCGGCGGTGGGGATCCTCACCGCGCGTGGCGGCATGACGTCGCATGCGGCGCTGGTGGCCCGCGGCTGGGGCAAGTGCTGCATCGTCGGAGCCGGGGGGTTGACCGTGGACGTCCACGCCAGGTCGCTGCTGGCCGGGGGCCGCACGTTCAGGGAAGGCGACGTGATCACGCTCAACGGAACCAGGGGTCACGTCTACGCCGGCGCCCTGGGGATGATGGACGCCACCGAGAACCCCCGCTTCGTCAGGTTCATGGCGCTGGCCGACGCGATCCGGGTGATGAAGGTGCGCACCAACGCCGACACGCCCGAGGACGCAGCGAAGGCGCTCGGGTTCGGCGCCGAGGGGATCGGGCTGTTCCGCACCGAGCACATGTTCTACGGCATTGGGTCCGAACAGCCGCTGTTCCTGCTGCGCAAGATGATCGTCTCCGGGAGCCAGGCCGAACGGCGCGCCGCCCTCGAGGAACTGTACCCGTTCGTCAAGAAGGACATCAAGGCGACGCTCGCGGTCATGGACGGCCTGCCGGTGACGATTCGCCTGCTCGACCCGCCGCTGCACGAGTTCGTGCCGACCCGCGCCGAGGATCGCGAGAAGCTCGCCCAGGCGCTCGGCATCACCTCCGCCGAGCTCGACAAGCGCGCCGACGACCTGCACGAGTCGAACCCGATGATGGGCCACCGCGGCGTGCGTCTCGGGGTGACGTTCCCCGAGATTTCCGAGATGCAGTTCCGCGCCATCCTCGAGTCCGCGCTCGAGCTGACGCGCGAGGGGAAGAAGGTCTTTCCCGAGATCATGGTGCCCGTCGTCGGCATGGTGGCCGAGCTCGACGACCAGCTCGCGCTCGCGAAGCGGGTCCACGCCGAGGTCTGCGCCAAGTACGGCGTGGCGAAGATCGAGCACATGTACGGCACGATGATCGAGATCCCGCGCGCCTGCCTCACCGCCGACAAGATCGCCGGCACCGCGGAGTTCTTCTCCTTCGGCACCAACGACCTCACCCAGATGACGTTCGGCTTTTCGCGCGACGACATCGGCGGCTTCGTCCCGGAGTACCTGGACAAACGCCTCCTTCCCGCCGACCCGTTCCAGATCCTCGACCGCGAGGGCGTGGGCCAGCTCGTGGAGATGGGGATCCGGCGCGGCCGCTCGGTGCGCCCGAGGCTCAAGGTCGGGATCTGCGGCGAGCACGGCGGCGAGCCCTCGTCGGTCGAGTTTTGCCACATCGCCGGGATGGACTACGTGTCCTGCTCCCCGTTCCGCGTCCCGATCGCCCGGCTGGCCGCGGCGCAGGCGGAGCTGACGCAGCCCAGGGGAGCAAAGGCGAGGCCGGTGGCCGGTGGCCGGGGGCCGGTGAAGGCAAAGGCAAAGACCAAGAAGGGGACAGGGGTCAGAGGTCCGGGGTCCGGAAAGGCCACGGCGAAGACGAAGGCGAAGACGAAGGCAAAGACGAAGGCAAAGACGAAGGCAAAGACGAAGGCAAAGACGAAGGCGACCGCGAGGTCGAAGGCAAGAGTCGCCGCGAAGTCGAGGGCCGGAGGCAAGGCCCGCCGGTAGCGGCCGCCCGCCGGGCGGCCGGACTCTTGCCTGCCGAGCGACCTGTCGTTGGGTGGTATCGGGCGGCCTCCGGGCCGCCCCTTCCATCTCGGGGCGGCTCCTTTGTTGCTTTGGGAGCTGCCGCCAGCGGGCTCAGCACCAACGCACCGCGCGGATGTTCCATCGGCGCCGTCGATCAACAGGCGAGGAAGCTACCTGGAACCCGCACGGCTTCCACGTCGGCTTGAAGGCGCAATAGCTGGCGTAACCGTTTCGCTGCCGGCGGCCGGCCGGGCGGAAACCGGAGGGACGCCAGAAGAGAGCCACGTCTCTCAACTTCGTTCGACCTTGTTCGTGAGACCGGCCGACTCCTGCACCGCACGCCTGGTTCACGCTGTTTGGCCAAGAGCACTCATCCTTCCCTGGCGGTCCTTGACCCTCCCACAAGCGTGCCGATAAGCGAAATGGCCCAGAGCATCGCGTACGAATCCGCTATCAGGACAGGGGCAATCGCAAGAGCAGGAATCCACTTGGTGGTCCAGGGCACGAATAGGATCAGCGGCACATGAAGCGCCGCGAAGGCGACCATGGTCATCCAGAACCACACCCGCCGCCTGAGCTTCCACCTCATCGCATTAGTGATGGCAATTGTCGCAACCGAGAAGAGCGTCGGACGTGCAAAAGCCGACTTGCCAAAGTGGTCGAACAGCAAGTACACGGGAAGTGCGCCCAACATTACACACAGAACCCCCCACCACGGCAGGCGCATCCTTCTGTCTTCTGCGGTGATCACTTTGCCTATTTGCATGCACCGATCTCCTGCGAGGTGCGAACCACGTCTCCAACCAGTGATACGCCAGAGGCAACCTGGCCATAGATGGGGGCAGCCCTGCTGAAGGCACTACCAATTGAAACGGCGCCCGCGACTCCCCCAATCCATTGGCCTTCGGATGCCGAATTCGCAGTCGACACCAATCCCGCCCCCATCTTGACGCCCTGGAGGTTCTTGGTTCCGTTCGCTATCCCTGCGGCTCCATGGAACAGGCTAAACCCACCAGAAACCACACCACCCTCGGGAAGCAACCCAATCGCATCAAGAACGGCACTCCCACTGCCCTTGAGTAGCGCAGTCTGCACGCACGCATCCTTGTACCAGGGCGTCAGTCGACCATGGGCCGCACTTGATACCGACGCCCTGCCGCCACTTGAACCACGCGAGTCCTGGCCGAAGTAGAGCCAGTGAATGATCGTGCTGTACGGGTTGTACGGAGTCGGATCAGGCCCCGGGTAGCCGTAGCAAATCGCTCCGGGAGGAGCCGAATCTGGGCACGGTATCTGGAAAGTTGGCACGAGTCCCCACGGATCCGTGTACGTCATCGGTCTGTTCTGCACGTACGCAAACAGGTTGAAGCTCTGCGGGCTGTGCGGATCGCCGCTCAGCAGGTCCGCGCTGATAAACCTCGCGAGGTTCGGGTTGTAGAAGCGAGCGTGCATGTTGTACAGGTCGTCGCCCTGGCCCGCCGTGCCCATCGAGTCCAGCTCGTGGCCGGTGAACTTCATCCGCTCGGAGTCCGCCGTTCCGTACGCCTCCATCCCGAACGGGTAGTAGTCGTGGATCGCGAGCGTCGTACCTCCGCTCCCCGTGATCAGCCGCGGCGTGCCCAGGTGGTCGAGGTCGAAGTGCCTCGTCGTGCTTGCATCCACGCTCGCCAGCAGCATCCCCTGCTGGTAGACGTAGTCCTTGCTCCAGCTCCACGTGCTCCCCGACTTGACGTAGATCCGCAGCACCTTGCCGTCCAACCCCCGCACCGTCAGCGTGGTCGTGCCTCCGAGGCTGTCGCGGTCCGAGATCCGCTCCCCGTCCGCGGTGTACAGGTAGGTGTGGTTGATCCCCGTCCCGGCGACGGTCTGCATCTTGCCCAACGCGTCCCAGGTGTAACTGAAGCCACCCCAGGAGGTGATGTCGCCTGCGGAGTCGTAGGTCACCGGCGAGTTGAGGCGGTTGGTCGCCGCGTTCAAGGAGAACGTCTGCACCCCCCAGTCGGTGGTGGTGGTCGAGGTGATGTTGCCGAAGGCGTCGAACGCGGCGCTCTGGGTCTTGGGGGTGTTGTTGGCCAGGATGTTGCCCGTGACGAGGCGGCTGACCTTGTCGTACACGAACGTCTGGCTGCCGATCGCCTTGACGTCGCCGGCGCCGTCGTACGCGAACGGGGTGAGGGCCAGGTTGTTCGAGGAGGCGCCGGTGGTGGTGACCCCGGCGACGCGCTGGATGCGGTTGCCATCGAGACCGTAGGTCGCGACGACGGCGTTGGCGTGGGTGATCTGGTAGAGCATGGTGTTGACCGAGTACGTGATGCCCGTGGCGTACGACGGCACGCTTGTCAGGAAGCCGTTGGTGTAGGTGTCGCTGACGGTGCGCGCCGGCCCGATCCCCGCGATCTGCGGGTAGGTGACGCTGCCCGGCAGGCCAAGGTCGGTCCAGGCGAAGCCCTGGCTGACGCTCTGGCCTTCGGCGGTGGTGGCCCGCTGCGAGGCCGCGCCGCCGGTGCCGCCGTAGGTGTAGGTCTCCACCACCTGATTATCCACCCCCGCGATCCAGTTGTGCCGCGTCGCCGTGCGCAGCTTGCCGTTGGCGTAGTCCCCCAGGCCGTTGGCGGTGGCGTAGGTGAAGGCAGCGCGCGAATCCCTCGGCCGCCAAGGCTGGCGTCCGGTGCTGGCCGTTATCCGACAATTCCGCTACCTGCGTACCGGGCACCTCTCTTGAGACGACCAGCTCGCCGCACTCATCTCGGCCGCGCCGTTTCCTGGTCGACAGGCTGCCGATCGGACCACCACCTCAAGGAGTACTTATCGTACGACTCTAGCAAAGCCCCAGGCGCCGGCATAGCAAGAAAGAGCGGAAGGTAGAGCAGCACCTTCACCAACAGTTCAATGGAAGACCTCCAAAGTAGAACACAGGCAAACGGCCAAACCACAAGCCAAATTGTCCCGACAATGCGGAAGGCGACATACGCCCGCCGAGTCATTGGCCCGTCAGGCGTCCGCTTTCGGACATGTCTAAGAGTCCGCGCGATGAGCCCTAGGATCACGTGCCACCTCCCTCGGGATAGCCGCCGTATGCTCAACTGCTCCGCCCATGTCGAACCGCACACCAACCAAGGTTCCAGTCGTCCCACTAGTTGGCGCTGCTGGGTCCGCGCGGGAGAAATCATGATGACCCCCCAAACGCGTTGCATGGGGATGCCGCTACGTTGATTACTGAACCCACATAGACACCACCCTTGAAGACCAGGGGTGCGATTACGACACCGCCGGCAACCTCCGCGCTCACTGCAAGAACAGAAGTCTCGAACCAAGTGAAAGTGACACCGCGCAGCACGATGCCGCTTCTGAGGCCGTTCGCCTTCACCCACTCGTACACCGTTGTAGTGCCGGAGGCCGCCGCCACGCTTTCTGACACCACCGCCCCACTAACATGCTCAAGGACGAGGCCGACAATGGAGTCCGTTGTGATGTTCGCATTCTTCTGCACACGCTCCCCAAACGACGATTCACAGGGTGGGTTGGATTTCTTCACGTGTGCGATCGCTGGGTATGCCAGCATCATTTGTCGGACACCGCTAAACCCGATCGGGAAGGACCTGAACAGGAAAGTGAGGGGGCTGAGCCCAGGGATTCCCGAGAGCGCAATCGGTGGCACGTCACCAGCAACAGTAATCCCTTCGCCGTAACAGGGTCCTGGGACATCGGGCGGGCACGGCACTTCAGTAGCCTTCTGCGACGCCAAGCCAAACGGGTCGAAGCGACTGATCGGGTTCCCGCCCACGTACGCAAACAGGTTGAAGCTCTGCGGGCTGTGGGGATCTCCTCGCAGTAGGTCCGCACTGATAAACCTCGCGATGTTCGAGTTGTAGTAGCGGGCGTGCATGTTGTACAGGTCGTCGCCCTGGCCCGCCGTGCCCATCCAGTCCAGCTCGTGCCCGGTAAACTTCATCCGCTCACCATCCGCCGTCCCATACGCCTCCATCCCGAACGGGTAGTAATCGTGGATCGCCAACGTCGTGCCCCCGCTCCCCGTGATCAGGCGCGGCGTGCCCAGGTGGTCGAGGTCGAAGTGCCTCGTCGTGCTTGCATCCACGCTCGCCAGCAGCATCCCCTGCTGGTAGACGTAGTCCTTGCTCCAGCTCCACGTGCTCCCCGACTTGACGTAGATCCGCAGCACCTTGCCGTCGAGACCGCGCACCGTCAGCGTGGTCGTGCCTCCGAGGCTGTCCCGGTCCGATATCCGCTCCCCGTCCGCGGTGTACAGATACGTGTGGTTGATCCCCGTCCCGCTGACCGTCTGCATCTTGCCCAACGCGTCCCACGTGTACGTGTACCCGCCCCAATACGTGACATCTCCTGCCGCGTCGTAAGTCACCGGCGAGTTGAGGCGGTTGGTCGCCGCGTTCAAGGAGAACGTCTGCACCCCCCAGTCGGTGGTGGTGGTCGAGGTGATGTTGCCGAAGGCGTCGAACGCGGCGCTCTGGGTCTTGGGGGTGTTGTTGGCCAGGATGTTGCCCGTGACGAGGCGGCTGACCTTGTCGTACACGAACGTCTGGCTGCCGATCGCCTTGACGTCGCCGGCGCCGTCGTACGCGAACGGGGTGAGGGCCAGGTTGTTGGAGGAGGCGCCGGTGGTGGTGACCCCGGCGATGCGCTGGATGCGGTTGCCATCGAGGCCGTAGGTCGCGACGACGGCGTTGGCGTGGGTGATCTGGTAGAGCATGGTGTTGACCGAGTAGGTAATGCCCGTGGCGTACGACGGCACGCTGGTCAGAAAGCCGTTGGTGTAGGTGTCGCTGACGGTGCGTGCCGGGCCGATCCCCGCGATCTGCGGGTAGGTGACGCTGCCCGGCAGGCCGAGGTCGGTCCAGGCGAAGCCCTGGCTGACGCTCTGGCCTTCAACCGTGGTCGCGCGCTGCGAGGCCACGCCGCCGACGCCGCCGTAGGTGTAGGTCTCCACCACCTGATTATCCACCCCCGAGATCCAGTTGTGCCGGGTCGCCGTGCGCAGCTTGCCGTTGGCGTAGTCCCCCAGACCGTTGGCGGTGGCGTAGGCGAGGCAGCACGCGAGCCCCTCGCCGGTGCAGGCGTCGCCGGCCCGTGCAGATAGTTATCCCACAATTTCGCTAAGTGCGTACCTGGCACCTCTCTTGCCGTTGGCGTAGTCGCCGCCGCCGTTGGCGGGGGCGCGTTTAGAGCGAGCACACCACCCCCTCGCCGCCGCAGGCGTCCCGGTCCCGTGTTGAACGTGATTCCACAATTCGGCTACTTGCGTATCTGGCACCCATTGTGTATGATGATCTCACGATCGCTGTCAGGCCGAGCCCGCACCCTTGGCAAGGGCCGCCTCCAACCGCCGACAGGACGCCTCGAACTCCCGCTCCCCACGCCGCCTCCGTGCCCCCTCCGCCACCCACCGGCTCACACTGCCCGGGTGCTTGCCCAGTCTCGCCGCAAGGTCCTTGACCTTCACCCCGAAGCGCTCAACGGCAACGACCGCGACGATCTCTCTCGCCCGCACCGTTGCCGGCATAGGTACCGTGTATGATGATCTCATGCGCCGTTCGGGTGTTAGGTTGGCAGTGCCGACGAGACCGAACCCCACCCGGGAGGCCCCCGAGCCTCGAACTCGCTCGGGGGCCCCCTTTAACGTTAGGTGCGAGGTACGTCCTGCCGAAGTGGGTGCCGCGCCCAATCAACCAGCCGCGGTTCACGAGGGGCGCGCGCTCGGTGTTGCGCGTCCCTCCCGCCGTAAGCGCACGTGCGTCGATTGCAGGGCCACGTTGGACCTATGGGTCCATGGTCGGCCGCTGTCGGAGTCATTGTTGCTTCTCGACCGTTGGGGGTTTGCTGGGTGAGGTCGTCAGGTCCAGCCATACTACGCTGCGTGTTTGCCTGCGGAAGAACACCAAGCTGGTGCCGTCGGTGCCCGCCAGGGTGTCACCCGTTGACACCTCGCTCCATGAGGCCAGGCGGGAGAACTGTCCGGCGTCGGTCAGGAGGTAGGCGGTTCGAACGGGCTGTAGCGGTTCCCCGGCCCGATTTCCCGCGGCCAATAACCCGATGACCTGCCCATCGGCGAGCATGCCGATCTCGTCGCCTGCCTTGCTGTCCTCCGGCGTGGGCGGCGCAGCCGAGAGTTGCCGCGCATTGGTCCCATCGCTTTGCCAGCGCAGCAGGGCGTCACTTCCTGGCAGCCAGGCGGCGAATTCACCGTGCAGACCAACCAGTTGACTTTGAGTTCTGCCTCGCGACGCGAAGGGGAATCGGGAGAAGCTACTGCGGGGAAAGAGGCTCCGCACGAGTTCGCCGGACCCGGCGAAGCAATACACGACATCGTAGTCCATAGCGCCCAGGTGTTCGCTTTCGACATTGTACCCAAGGCACCACACCTTTTCCCCATCCGCTGCGACGCTCCTGCACTTGACGGGGTTCGTCCTTACGATGCGCAGGAGGTGCCCGTCCTTCACTTGGTACTCCAGCAGGGCCGAACTGGCTCTTCCGCCGGTGTCCACAAGCGCCATGGCAATCACGAGCACGCCGTTTCCGCCTAGCGTTGCATCGTAGATGTTGGCTACCCTGGTGTCGGGCACGTCCAGGCCGGGGCTTCGCGCGAACAACTCACGCCCGTTCCGGTCGAGGACGACCACGCTGTCATCTTCTGGCCCGGGAACGCGCGTGGCACTCCGGAAGATGAGCACGAGTTGCCCGCCTAAGAACTTCACTACTGCTGGATTATCGCGCCCCGCTGGGAGCGGAATCTGATGCGTGACAGCGCTCTCGCCCACCACACTCCCCCAGACCGTGGCAGCGGTCACGCAAACGGACATGATGCAAGCGAACGTAAATGCAGCACCGATGCGCATAGGACTCTCCTTTCTCGCTCAGACGCCAACCTACGCGTCAGTTGCCACACGCGCCGCAATTGTAGTCAAACGCGCAGCCACACGTATACGGAATCTCCTGCACACCACACAACTGCCAGCTTCCATCGTAGCGACACAGGGTGGGCATGCCGGGTGTGTCCTCACAGAAACAGTCGTATGGCTGTGGTATGAAGCCGCAGAATTCGCAGCCGCCGGGTTCCGGGGGAACTGGTTTGAGGATGCGCGCCGTCATGGTCCCCGGTTGGAAACGATCCATGACGGCCACACGGCTCGGGTTGGCTGGCAAGCCCTCGTAGATGCTCCGAAGCGTTTCGCCGGTTGCTGACACGACTACGGCGGCCATACCACTCGAGGGCACCCCTTCAACGTGCGATCCAGGTGCTACTCGGATGGAGGCCGGAAGCCTCGCGACAAAGAGGACCCCTAGTGCGAGGGCAAAAATGAGGATCACTGGGAACCGACGCATGCTGCGCCTCCTCTCATTCCCTCACGGCGTTCTGTTCGATTCTCTGACGACTCGGCACGGCATTTGTGAAAGCGATAATCATAGTAGGGGAAGGCCGCGGCGCGTGTCAAGGTCCGGAACAGGGTCGTAGAGGTTGACGACCATAGGTACCGTGTATGATGATCTCACGATCGCTGTCAGGCCGAGCCCGCGCCCTTGGCAAGGGCCGCCTCCAACCGCCAACAGGACGCCTCGAACTCCCGCTCCTCACGCCGCCTCCGTGCCCCCTCCGCCACCCACCGGCTCACACTGCCCGGGTGCTTGCCAAGTCTCGCCGCAAGGTCCTTGACCTTCACCCCGAAGCGCTCAACGGCAACGACCGCGACGATCTCTCTCGCCCGCACCGTCGCCGGCGCCTTGCCCCTCGCTCCAAGCTCGCCCGCGGCCATACCCAGGTGCTCCGCCGACCGGCGGATGAACTCGCCCACGTCGCGAACGGCGCTCCCTGGTACCCCGACGGCGGGCTCGCCGGCCGGCGTGACCGCCCATGCACTCTCATCGACATCCTCGTCCTCGACCCGGCCCCACCACGGCAGCCGGCCGGGACGCTCGCCGAACCACGACTGCTCCCGCTCGCCCCGCAGCATCCGCACGTACGTCCGCCGCGCCGCCCCGCGCTTCGTCCCGAACAGCGCCAGGGTCGCGTCCACGTCCACGAGCGGCTCGTCGCTCTGCCCGAGCAGCTCCCGGTGACCGCTCCACCGGTAGGCGCCCGGGCCCTTGACCACCCCGGCGCTCACCGGGTTGAGGTGGATGTAGGCGATGAGCTGGAGCAGGTAGCGCTGCTCGTTCACAAGGCGGACCTGGTAGCGCCCCTGCCACACCGGGCCAAACTGCCGGCGCCGACGGTTGTACTGCCGGGCGAAACGCCACTGCACGAGCCGAATGCTCCGCCACAGCGGCACCGAGGAGGTCCTCAGCGCGAGGTGATAGTGGTTGCCCATCACGCACCAGGCAAGCACCGTGAGGCCGTCGCGCCGCTTCACCTCTCGGATCACGTCAACGACCCGGGCGGCCTCCCCTCGCTCCGAGAAAATCATCTCTCCGCGAGCCATCCTCCCGTAGACGTGGTAGCACGCCCCATCGACAAAGTACCGCGGCGCCCTCGGCACCCTGACACCTCCAACGCGGATCCGTACCACAATCCTACACCACAATCATTCGATCGTGATACACGGTACCTATGCGCGCTGCGCGGCTGGTCGATGCACGTCGGCGAGATCCGTGTCTCGGTCGCACCCCCGCTGCGCCGCGACGGTCTGGGCACGTCCCTCGCGGGGGAACTCGTCAAGGTCGCAACACGCCTCGGCGTCGAGAAGATGGTGATCGAGGTCGTGGAGAACCAGGTCGGCGCCAGGAAGATGTTCCGCAAGCTTGGCTTCAGGCAGGAGGCCGTGCTCCACGGCCACGTCAAGGACATCAACGGCGCCAAGCGCAACTTGATCCTCGCCTCCAGCGACGTCTCCCACATCTGGGACGCGATGGAGGCGCTCGTCGCCGACTTCTCCCCGTCGGCGGAGTAGACGCTCTCACCTCTCGCCCACAACCCTCGCCCGGCCGGTGAGACGGCGAAGGCTGCCCATACACGTAGCGACCGGCCCACCCGATCATCGCTGATGTCTTTGTAAGCGGCGGTGGAAAACTGTACCGCTGAAGCGGCCGGGTGGATCGACCGTGGCGGTCGAAAAGTGGACCGGCCGTCAGCCTTCGGATCGGGGGTCACCTGATGGAAGGCTGGGAGGATGTACACCGTGGAGCTCTACCAGCGGATTCGTCGGGCCTGTCATGTCGAGGGGATGAGCGTCCGGGAAGCGGCTCGGGTGTTCGGCGTGCACCGGGGGACGGTGAGGAAGATGCTGCGGTTCTCGATCCCGCCGGGGTACCGGAGGCAGGGGGAGCGGGTGCGGCCGAAGCTGGGGCCGTACACGGGGGTGATCGAGCAGATCCTCGAGGAGGACAAGGCCCGGCCGGTGAAGCAGCGTCACACGGCGTTGCGGATCTACCAGCGGTTGAAGGACGAGCACGGCTTCACGGGCGGCTACACGATCGTGAAGGACTACGTGCGGGAGCAGCGGGTCAGGGGCCAGGAGATGTTCGTGCCGCTCGTGCACCCGCCGGGGAACGCCCAGGTAGATTTCGGCGAGGCCTTGGCGGAGATCGGGGGCGTCGAGCAGAAGGTGCATTTTCTGGCGGTGGACCTGCCGCACAGCGACGCCTGCTTCGTCAAGACGTATCCGACGGAGACGATGGAGGCGCCCTGCGACGGGCACAACGCGGCGTTCCAGTTCTTCGGAGGCGTGCCGCGGACGATCCTGTATGACAACACCAAGCTGGCGGTGGCGAAGATCCTGGGGGAGGGGCGGCGGGAGAAGACGCGCCGCTTCAGCGAGCTGGAATCGCACTATCTGTTCGCCGACCGCTTCGGGCGGCCGGGCAAGGGCAACGACAAGGGCAAGGTCGAAGGGCTGGTGGGCTACACCCGGCGCCACTTCTTCGTCCCCATCCCACGGGTCGAGAGCTTTGAAGCCCTCAATGAGCACCTTGCCTCCGCGTGCCTGAGGCGGCAGGGAGATCATCTTCGGGGGCATCGGGAGACGATCGGCGAGCGGCTCGTGCGGGACCGGCAGGCGCTGCTGCCGCTGCCGGCGTCTGGGTATGACGCCTGCGAGAAGGTCGGCACTCGGGTCACGTCGCTGTCGCTCGTGCGGTATCGGGGCAACGACTACTCGGTCCCCACGCGGTACGGCCACCGGGAGGTCCTCCTGCGCGGGTACGTGCGCGAGGTCGTCATCTCGTGCGGGGCCGAGGTGATCGCACGCCACGAGCGCTCCTATCAGAAAGAGGACCTGATCTTCGACCCTCTCCACTACCTCGCCCTGCTCGAGCAGAAGGTCGGCGCCCTCGACCAGGCGGCGCCGCTGTCTGGCTGGAAGCTCCCGGAGGCATTCTCCGAGCTTCGCAGGCTGCTCGAGGCTCGGATGGGAAAGCCGGGGAAGCGCGAATACGTCCAGGTCCTGCGCCTCCTGGAGACCTTCGCGCTCGCGGAGGTCCACACGGCCGTCAGAGACGCCCTCGCTCTCGGGGCCATCGGGTTTGACGCCGTCAAGCACTTGCTGCTCTGCCGGCTGGAGAAGCGGCCGCCGAAGCTGAATCTGGAGGTCTACCCCTACCTGCCGAAGGCGCACGTCCAGACGACCTCGGCGAGGGCGTACATGGAGCTCTTGAGCAAAGGCCCGGCATGAGCGAGGTGCCGCAGGTCCTGCTGGCTCACCACCTCAAAGCCCTCAAGCTGCCCACGATCCTCAGGGAATACGACAAGGTGGCCCGGCAGTGCGCTGAGGAGCGGTGCGACCACGTCCAGTACCTGTTGCAGCTTGCCGAGCTGGAGCTGATCGATCGCGAGCGTCGCATGGTGGAACGGCGCATCCGGCAGGCCCGCTTCCCGGCGGTCAAGAGCCTGGACAGCTTCGATTTCCTCGCGCTGCCTTCGCTCAACAAGGCGCTCGTGCTCGAACTGGCGCGATGCGAGTGGATCGACCGCCGGGAGAACGTCATCGCCGTGGGCAACAGCGGCACCGGCAAGACCCACGTCGCCTTGGGGCTGGGTCTGGCGGCCTGTCAGCGAGGCCTTGCGGTGGGTTTCACCACGGCGGCGGCTCTCGTCCACGAGCTGATGGAGGCCCGCGACGAGAAGCGCCTTCTTCGCCTGCAGAAGCAGCTGCTGTCGTACCGGCTCGTGATCATCGACGAGCTCGGGTTTGTTCCCCTGTCCAAGACCGGCGCCGAGCTGCTCTTCGAGGTCTTCAGCCAGCGCTACGAGCGCGGCTCGGTGCTGCTCACCAGCAACCTGCCCTTCGACGAGTGGACCGAGGTCTTCGGCTCCGAGCGCCTGACCGGGGCGCTGCTGGACCGCCTCACCCATCACGTCCACATCCTCGAGATGAACGGCGACAGTTACCGGCTGGCCGACAGCAGGAGGCGGAGGCGCTCACACACGCCTCCTGAACCCTCAGCGGCGGCCCTCTGACGCCGCGGCACGAGCCAGGCAGTCTCCGGTCGGGCTACGCCCTGCCTCCGCCGGCCTGGCTCTCCAACCCTCCACGAGGTGGTCCACTTCCCGACCGCGCTGCCGGTATACTCTTCCGCCGCCCTTGACAAAGAAGGGGTTGGGCGAGGACTTACAGGTTGGCACGATGCACCCGGAGAGGTATCCGCGCGTGCTCGGCCCGGCGCCATTGGCGGCGCGAAGCACCCGGCCTACGGTGTTGGCGTCGGAGGCGAAAGCGGAGAAATACTGGTTTTCCCGTTTCGGGCATCGAATGCGCGCTGTTCCTCTACCGTACAAGGTTCATCGAACGAAGCGTCGAAATCGCAGTCGTTCCTCCGTGGCTGGACAAGGTAGGGAGAACCAGCCTTGCCTTCACATTTGAGCGTGTAAAGCCCTGCGAGTTCGGTGCACAGATCCCGAGCCGTCCCCCCCATCTGGCCGAGCTTTGCGATGTCGTCAAGGGCGACCGTGGCGAATTCACTGCTCAGGCTATTGAGAATCTCCTTGTTGCCTTTCCGCAACCACTCGTTCTTGTCGAGCGTCACCTTGATCGTCGAAGTCTCCACTGTGACGACGTGATTCTCCTCCAAGGGCCCCTTCCCCTCCCTCACTCGCTGGGCCCTCCACTTGTTGTTGGATTCCAGCGTGAAATCAGGGCACTTTCCCAAGGACTCCTCGATCTTGATGTATTCCCGCTGGTCAACGCCCCACCGAACCTCAATCCTGTCAACGCTGCGACACGTGAAATAGTCGGCGCCCAGCGTTTCCACGATGCGTACACCCGAGCCCGCGAGCAGGAATGCCTTCAATTCGAGCTTTTTGGTTCCCGTGTCATCGCTCCACCGGCGTTCAATGAAGGTGCTGTGGGGTAGACTGCGCTCCCTTTCCTCACTCGCCTTATCTTCCCGGTTGTACTGCCTACCGTCCTTCACACCGTAGACCTCATGTAGCCGAACCTCTCGCAGGCGCAAGTCGGTATCGCCGCACCACGCGGCTCGGCTCAGGAGGACGAGGCCCGCAACACCAACCGCAACACCAAGAGCCAGCGCGAACCGTCTCGGCCGGCTAGGATGTGCGCGAGTTGGACTTGTCCGTAGCTTTTGATTAGCCATGGCTCAGTTGCAACCCATTTCCATGCACTCCTCGTCACAGGCCTGCCTTCTCTGGTTGTAGGCGAGCCTAACACCTGCAGAACAGCCGGGGGCGTTCCCAAGCTCCATACAGGCCTTGAAACCGTCATCGCGGTCCTTTGCGGCCGAGGCGTAGCAGTCTAAACACGGTTGGCAGCCATCCCCAGAGGTACCTGGGTAGCAGTCGATCTCGTTACCGCTGTCGCAAGGGTCCTGGTTAAGCGCGTTGGGCGTGATCTGGTTAGGCGCGTTGAGCCTGATCTGGTTAACCGCATTGGGCGCCACAGCGATAGGACCCGGTCCCTTGGCTGGTCCGGGAGTTGCTCCGGCCAGCGGCGCGGCGGATGCCAAGAACACCGCAGTAGCCATCATGACAGCTGCGAGCCACAACGTCCCTTTCATATTGGAACCTCCCCTCCATTTGGAAGGAGCCTAGGCCCCACTCGGAGACTTGTCAAGTCCCAATTGCTCTCCCAATTGCTCTCCAACCCTCCACGAGGTGGTCCACTTTTCGACCGCCCTGCCGGTACACATTTCCACCGCCCTTGACATGTCTTCTTTGTACCCTGCAACGACGGGGGAGCACGATCTCCTTTACTTTCGTAGCTGACACCTCTTTTTGTCCACTTCACAACACCGAAGGGTCTCCGCGTTCAGGTCGGTTCGCCACAGCGTGGGCATCGCTTGGGCAGCCAAGCCCGCGAAACCACGTACCAGGTGAACGGCCGGCCGCATTTTCGACAACGTTGGGCGCTTGCCACGCACCCGACCAGCGCTGCGAAACCGAAGAACAGGTACGGGCCAGCCGCCGAGGTAAGGGCAAGGTACAGCAGAAATGGTGCTGCGCAGAACCAGGCGATGATGAGCGTTCGCAGCCTCGCTCGTGGGCGCATTATCGACCACCATCCAAACATGGATTGACCTCCCCATTACCAACAATCGCGTCCAGCCCCAGGCACCTTCGCCATAAGGCTGTTGAATGCGTCGACTAATGCACCTCTGATCGAAAAGCTGAAGATACCTGTCGGCTCGCCAGCCGTGACCATGAACCCAACCCCAGGCCCGTATCCGAAGGAACCACCAGTTGGACTCCACCTTCCACCTCGACCAGAGAATGTGAGCTCTGGGGATACTATTGCGAGGTTCGCACTGACTCCTAAGGGTGGTGCCGTGGAATCCGCAGAATAGCCGCCTGCAATGAAATTCGCCCCGAGATCCCAGCCATAGAGAGGGTATTGGCGGTCGGCGTAGACACGAGCATCCTCCAAGCTCCCGTCCTCTCCAATTGTTGCTTTGATCCCCAGCTCCACTGAGATCCCCAGCCTACTGGCGGCTCCTCCAATGTTGGCACAGACCTTCAGTTGCTTTGTGTGGGCCGCGCTTGATACCGACGCCGCGCCGCTGCTCCCCAGAACGATAATGATCGGTGTTGGAACCACGTTCGTGCCAGGATCGGTGCTAATCGTGACGCCGGGCACGATGGGGGCCACACCCACGCATTAAATCTGGTCCTCCATGACGCACGCTGGCTGATCGGGGGCTTGGTTTGCGGTCTGAAGTCCCAACGGGTCGAAGCGACTGATCGGGTTTCCGCCGACGTAGGCAAACAGGTTGAAGCTCTGGGGACTGTGCGGATCTCCTCGCAGCAGGTCCGCGCCGACGAACCTCGCGATGTTCGGGTTGTAAAAGCGCGCGTGCATGTTGTCGAGGTCGTCGGTTTGCGAGGGGGTTCCCATCAGGTCCCGCTCGTGCCCGGTGAACTTCATCCGCTCACCGTCCGCCGTCCCGTACGCCTCCATTCCGAACGGGTAGTAATCGCGCGTGGCAAGCGGGGTACCTCCGCTCCCGGTGATCAGCCGCGGCGTCCCCAGGTGGTCGAGGTCGAAGTGCCGCGTGGTCGTGGAGTCCACCGCTGCCAGCAGCATCCCCTGCTGGTAGACGTAGTCCTTGCTCCAGCTCCACGTGCTCCCCGACTTGACGTAGATCCGCAGCACCTTGCCGTCCAACCCGCGCACCGTCAGCGTGGTCGTACCGGCGAGGCTGTCCCGGTCCGAGATCCGCTCCCCATCCGCGGTGTATAGGTAGGTGTGGTTGATCCCCGTCCCTGTGACGGTCTGCATCTTGCCCAACGCGTCCCAGGTGTAACTGAAGCCACCCCAGGAGGTGATGTCGCCAGCCGCGTCGTAGGTCACCGGCGAGTTAAGGCGGTTGATCGCGGCGTTGAGCGAGAAGGTCTGCGTCCCCCAGTCGGTGGTGGTGGTCGAGGTGATGTTGCCGAAGGCGTCGAAGACGGCGCTCTGGGTCTTGGGGGTGTTGTTGGCCAGGATGTTGCCCGTGACCAGCCGGCTGACCTTGTCGTACACGAACGTCTGGCTGCCGATCGACTTGACGTCGCCGGCGCCGTCGTACGCGAACGGCGTGAGGGCCAGGTTGTTCGAGGAGGCGCCGGCCGTGGTGACCCCGGCGATGCGCTGGATGCGGTTGCCATCGAGGCCGTAGGTCGCGACGACGGCGTTGGCGTGGGTGATCTGGTAGAGCATGGTGTTGACCGAGTACGTGATGCCCGTGGCGTACGACGGCACGCTCGTCAGGAAGCCGTTGGTGTAGGTGTCGCTGACGGTGCGCGCCGGGCCGATGCCCGCGATCTGCGGGTAGGTGACGCTCGAAGGCAAGCCGAGGTCGGTCCAGGCGAAGCCCTGGCTGACGCTCTGGCCTTCGGCGGTGGTGGCCCGCTGCGAGGCCGCGCCGCCGGTGCCGCCGTAGGTGTAGGTCTCCACCACCTGATTATCCACCCCCGCGATCCAGTTGTGCCGGGTCGCCGTGCGCAGCTTGCCGTTCGCGTAGTCCCCCGAACCGTTGGCGGTGGCGTAGGCGAGGTCGATCAAGGAGTTGCCGCTGGTGATCCTGACGTTCGTCAGGCGCTCCGCACGGTCGTACGTGGCGGTGAGGTCGCTCGTATCCTGGCCTTCGACGAGTGGACAGAGATCTTCCGCTCCGAGCGCCTGACCGGGGCACTCCTTGACCGCTTACAGCAGGTGATACATCGTCCCATCACGTTCGAGGCTGTCTCTCGACTCAGATCCTCCAGCGAAGCAGCATGCCTAGTACGAGGACCACAAATGCGATCAGTCCCGAGACACTCATCACCTTCGGCAGCATCACCAGGTACGGGTCCCCGAGGCGGGAGACCGCCGGCGAGAATATGAACGACCTGTACGGATCCATACGCTTCCCGAATGGAAAGCTGAAGAACGATGGGGAACCAAGGGAACGCCAAACGTCAGTATGTTGTTTCCTTAGCCTTGCAAGGAACAATGCCGAGCTGCCTGCGCTCGCCAAGGCTGCAATGAGGACCACCGTTCGCATGATCATTTCCCGCCCCCTCGCTATAGTCCTATGGCCAAACGTGCCATGTCCACGGTGGGGTAGTGTAGAGTGGAGATTTTCCGGCTATACCTAAGCCGAAACCTCCGATGAATTGGACCATAGCTTGCGTCCTACTGTATGCCAGGGCGGTTATGCCGCCAGCAAACCCCTCTTCCGCGAAATATGCCGACCCTCCAAAACCTGCCCCGATTCCTGGAGCACCTGACTGGAAGGTGACTGCGGGCCCAAAGATGATCGAAGAGCCTCCGCCAGCCTGGACGGCTCCCTGAAAGTCGATCCCGTTCCTGGTCAACGAGAAGCCCCCCGCAATGACGGCTGGGATTGGCAATGCTAGTCCAGTCCAAGACTTGAAGAACCCGAGGGATAAAGTGAATTGAAGCTCCACGGAGTAGGAAACATTGATTGGTACTGGGCCTGGCATGCCAGAGATTGGTGGCAAGGATCCCCCGGCCAGTGCCGAATTGGTGGGCACGGACGATGTTCCCCCAGGCGCCCAGCCGCTCGAGGCAACCGGCGAACTCCCAAAAGCATAGGGGGCGCTCCACCAGTTGGCATGCTGCCAGCCCCAGTAGCTGTCCATGGGCCCCCACCACCCAGTCGGATAGACCGAAGGGAGCACCTGCGTATAGTTGGCCGGGTTGGCAAACCACGCCTGGTAGGGGTTGGCATCGAAGAACAGATCAAAGCTCGTGCCACCCGAAATTCCGTTGAGCGCCTGCAGGCCAAAGGGATCGACGAATACAACTGGGCTCCCCTGGACATACGCAAACAGGTTGAAGCTCTGCGGGCTGTGGGGATCTCCTCGCAGTAGGTCCGCGCTGATAAACCTCGCGATGTTCGGGTTGTAGTACCTCGCGTGCATGTTATAGAGGTCGTCGCCCTGGCCCGCCGTGCCCATCCCGTCCAGCTCGTGCCCGGTGAACTTCATCCGTTCACCGTCCGCCGTCCCGTACGCCTCCATTCCGAACGGATAATAATCGTGGATCGCGAGCGTCGTGCCCCCGCTCCCCGTGATCAGCCGCGGCGTGCCCAGGTGGTCGAGCTGGAAGTACTTCGTCGTGGAGGTGTCCACTGCTGCCAGCAGCATCCCCTGCTGGTAGACGTAGTCCTTGCTCCAGCTCCACGTGCTCCCCGACTTGACGTAGATCCGCAGCACCTTGCCGTCGAGGTTGCGGATGGTCAACGTCGTGGTGTTGGCCAGGCTGTCCCGGTCGGAGATCCGCTCCCCGTCCGCGGTGTACAGGTAGGTGTGGTTGATCCCCGTCCCGGTGACGGTCTGCATCTTGCCCAACGCGTCCCAGGTGTAACTGAAGCCACCCCAGGAGGTGATGTCGCCGGCCGCGTCGTAGGTCACCGGCGAGTTGAGCCGGTTGGTCGCGGCGTTGAGCGAGAAGGTCTGCGTCCCCCAGTCCGTCGTGGTGGTCGAGGTGATGTTGCCGAAAGCGTCGAACGCCGCCGTTTGCTGTTTGCTCGCACCGTTGGCGAGGATGTTGGCGGTGACGAGTCGGCTGACCTTGTCGTACACGAACGTCTGGCTGCCGATCGACTTGACGTCGCCGGCGCCGTCGTACGCGAACGGCGTGAGGGCCAGGTTGTTCGAGGAGGCGCCGGCCGTGGTGACCCCGGCGATGCGCTGGATGCGGTTGCCATCGAGGCCGTAGGTCGCGACGACGGCGTTGGCGTGGGTGATCTGGTAGAGCATGGTGTTGACCGAGTACGTGATGCCCGTGGCGTACGACGGCACGCTCGTCAGGAAGCCGTTGGTGTAGGTGTCGCTGACGGTGCGCGCCGGGCCGATGCCCGCGATCTGCGGGTAGGTGACGCTCGAAGGCAAGCCGAGGTCGGTCCAGGCGAAGCCCTGGCTGACGCTCTGGCCTTCGGCGGTGGTGGCCCGCTGCGAGGCCGCGCCGCCGGTGCCGCCGTAGGTGTAGGTCTCCACCACCTGATTATCCACCCCCGCGATCCAGTTGTGCCGGGTCGCCGTGCGCAGCTTGCCGTTCGCGTAGTCCCCCGAACCGTTGGCGGTGGCGTAGGCGAGGTCGATCAAGGAGTTGCCGCTGGTGATCCTGACGTTCGTCAGGCGCTCCGCACGGTCGTACGTGGCGGTGAGGTCGCTCGGGCCGTCCACGACCCGGCCAACGTGGCCGCGCGGGTCGAAATTCGAGTAGGTCACGGTGCCGTTGCCGGTCGCGCCCTTTTCCGGCAGCTGCTCGGAGGTGAGGAAGCCGCGGTTGTCGTAGGTGAAGGTCCGCGTCTGGGTCGTCGAGCCGCTGGTCGTCGAGGTCGAGTGCAAGCGGCTGCCCACATCGTACGCGTACGTCGTCGTGACGCCCGCCCCGCCGCTGCCCGAGGGCTCGGTGAGCTGGTAGAGGCGCCCCTGCCGGTCGTAGACCTCGGTCGTGGTGGCCGTCGTCTCGCTCGTCGTGGTGGTCGCGATGCTGACGGTCCGCTGGAGCTGGCGCACGCCGGTGTAGGCCAGGGTGGCGGTTTTGCCGTCGGGCAGGGTGACCGTGCCCGGGCGGCCGAACGCGTCGAAGCTCGTGTACTGCGTCTTGCTCATGTTGGCGTCGGGGGTGCCGTTCGGGTACCACTCGGAGACGGCGGTCGTCCACCCGCTGCCGTTGCGGTAGGTCTTCTGCTGGTTCCACGTGCCGTCGGCGAGCTTTCGAGCGGCGAGGTACGGCCGGCCCAGGCCGTCGAAGCGCAACGACGACCGCGACAGGGTGTCGGCGGCACTCGAGCACGCCGTGGTCGTGCCGTTCGGCTTGGTGCATTCGTCGACGTACGCGGCATCCGTGCCCGACCACGCCGCGTACTGGTGCTCGACGTAGGCGCCCTGGCCGGCCGCCGGCTTCTCCCACGTCAGGCGGGCCATGTTGTCGTAGAGGTAGGTCGTCACGATGCCGGGATCGTACCCTCCTCCACCCTTCGTGCCGCTCGAGGCGTCATGAGCCGCGCTCACCAGCCCGGTGTTTGCGTCGATGTCGTGGTCGACTAGAAAGAACGAGAGGGCGTTCCCCGACCCATCGATGTATCTGGAGGTCTGCAGAGTTCCGTACTGCCACGTGTGGTCGATCCGGTATTGGTTGGTGGCAGGCAGAGAGACCGAGCATAGTGGGGTGGTGGTCGCCACGGGTTGTGTGTCCCCACCGTAGTACTGCTCGCTCGCGGGGTTGCCGGAGGCATCGTAGCTGAAGACGCCGATCACGTCGTTGGAGGCCTCCCCAGTGCCGCTCTTCAACGTGCGGCCACGCAGCAACGCGCCTGTATTCGCGTCGAAGCAGAACGTCTGCTTGGCATAGGTCCCGGCCTCCGACTGCTGCTGGTAGTCGAAGGTGCCAAGCACCCATGCCGAGCTGCCGGGCCAGTTGACCTGCCAGGTCGTCAGCGTGGGGTTGAAATCGACGGTCGAGGTGCGGGCGTTGCCGCTGGCAAAGGTGCCGGCGGTGGTGGCCAAGCGGAAGTGCCCGACGAAGTCGAAGCCCGACGACGTGGTGTCCGCGTACGTTCCCGAGTCCTCGTTGTAGACGGTGCGCTGGCCCGCGAGGCGCCGGTTGGTCAGGTACCAGTACTCGGGGCTCGATGGCGCCTGCAGGATCTGGTACTGGCCGATGTAGTTCACATCCGAGTCGTAGCGGAGGTAGACCGACCGAAGCAGCGTCCGGCTGCCGCCGGTGCCGCGGTAGAACTGGGTGGAAAGGTACTTCGTATCCGGGCTCGTTTCGCCGTCGCTCTGGTTCGTGGTATACGGCAGGCTGTAGTCCCAGCCGTACCCCTGGCCCGTGTACGGGCTGTAGACGCCGTAGCACGCCTGGGCGCGGAAATAGTAGACGGTGTCGTCCAGGTTCGGCGAGGTCACGGTGGTGCGCGCCTCGTTCGGAGCGCCCGCGAGGTTGCGCGCGTACGGCGATTCGTGGACGTACGTCCACGTCCCGCTGACGTTCGATCCGACTGGGTCAGACAGGGTCCTCTGGCAGACCCCCGCAGACTGCTGCACGTCGAGCGGCCACCCGCTCGGCGAGCACGTGCTCGTCGGCGTGCAGCTGCACAGGCCGCCCGCGGGGTCCTGCGCCCATCCGGCGTAGCTCCAGGCGATCGTCCCACCGGTTGGAAGCTGGATCTTCTGCAGCGTCCCTGGCAGGTCCATGGGGTTCACGCCGTTCGCGCACCCAGCCACGCCGCAGTCCACCGTCGGTGTGTTGTACCATGCGGTCCCTCCAAAGGTCGCGCAGTTGGAGTTCATGCAGTAGGAGCTGCCGTCGGGCAGCGAGGCCCCCGTCAACAGCGGCACACTGACGGTTGTGGGTGCCGGCCGACAGTACCCCGTCATGTCGTCCTGCTTGCAGCTCCGGTGAATTGAGGTGGTGCTGTAGTGGAACTGGTAGGTCGCGGTGGTGGCGCCGAACGCCGCGACGTTGATGTGGTCGATCTGCGGCCCGAGCAGGCCGCTGGTGACGTAGACCGTCGTGGTCCGGGTGCCGTCGGAGAGCTGCCAGTTGCCCGAGGGGTAGGTGATGTTGAGGGTGTTGCCGAAGCGGTCGCTGATCTTCGTCAGCGGCGCACCGACCACGCAGCCGGTCGTGCAGGACGCGGCGTTGCCGGTGTCGAAATGCTGCACGGTGCCGTCGGGGAACTCGACGTCGCCGCCAAGGACCTTGCCGCAGCTGTCCACGATGGCGACGAGCCGAAGGTAGGTGTTGTCCCGCGTGTAGTAGATGTTGCACGGCGCGGACGGGGTGCAGGGCGCGGTCGTTCGGTGTTGGGGGGTCTCTGCGAAGTCGTGCAGGGTTGAGAAGAACGCGTGCTTACCGCCATCGGGGCTGGTGTAGATCCAGCTTGGCGAGTCGCTCTGGCCGTAAGGTCCGTCGAGCGCGCCGAGGGAGAGCGTCCAGCCGAGGCCGGCGTTGACGCCCTTGACGGGCTTCGCGACGGTGAGCCAGACGGGGTCGCTCTGGGGTGGCAGCGAGCAGCTCCCGTTCGGGTTGGGCGGGTAGAACTGCTGCTGCTGGAAATCCCAGACGTTGGAGTTGTAGTACAGGGTCAGCCCTTACGAGAGGTTGCCGCCGACGTGGTAGGTCTGACCGATCGGAATGGTGAGGGTGAGGTTGCCGTTGTAGAGGTTGACCGAGTCGATGCTTGAGAGCTGGTACGCCTGGTCGGCGAAGAAGCCCCGTTCGAGGTTGGGGTGGTCCTGCGCCTGGGCGACGACTCCGGATCCGATCATGAGCGCGGCGAGTGCGGCGGTCCTGATGGCGGTCATGGCGAGTCTCCTTGTGTCTTCGCGTTCCCGAGGCTAGCGGGCGGCCCCGAGTTGGCGGGCGAAATACGTGAAGCCGTCCGGATCGATGCCGACGATGACGTCGCCGGGGACGAGAAGTCCCGGTGAGCTCGGAGCCTTCCCCCAGGGAGCGAGGTCGGAGGCGGTGAGCAGCACGCCCGCGGCGTCCCGGGAGCCCGGATCGTCGTGCCGGATCGTGGCGCGCCACGCGCCCACCTTCGGCCGCACCACGAGCACTTCGAGCTGCTGCGTGTCATCCTGCAAGGAGACGAGGCTGGCGCGGTCGCTCGCGAAGGTCGCGCCGGCCGCCGGGAAGTCCGTTTCGACGGCCCACGGGTACGCCGGCGGCGCGTCCGCGGCGAACGCGCCGGTGGTCATGTCGACCACGACCCAGATCGATTTGACCGGCACGGCGCGGCCAAGATCGAGCACGGCTCGTCCGGCGCTGTCAGCGACGGCGTCGGCGTCCTGCCACTGGGTGACGCGCGTGGTCCACCCCTCGCGCTCGCGCGCGATGCCGAGCCACGCGAGCTTGCCGCCGGGCGTTAGGCCGGTGGCGACGACCTGCGTTTCGGTGAGCGAAATGGCGGGTTGGCTCGCCGCGATCGAAACCGCGGCCCACGACGCCAGAACCATGAACGATCCGGCCATCACTGTGATCCGACGCATGTCGACCTCCCAACTCGAAAGTCCGTTCAGCGCCGATACGCTTTGCGTCTCGTCGTGAGGTTAGACGACAGATCCGCAGACTGTGCGTGACCGGCGTCACGGGAGCCGCCGCCTCGCAATGGTGAGTAGACCGAGGAGGGCAACAACCTTCCCGAACGAAGCGGATCGAGCGGCAATGGCCCGCGGCGGCCACAAGGAGGCCGCGATCAGGAACCAACACGCCAGCGGGCGTTCCCTCCCAGTTCCATTCGCCGAGCCAAAATCGCCGCCCGAAGTGGCCGCTGGGCGCGATACCGGCAGTTGGGAGCGAGAACACGGTTGGTCCGCGGGCGGCCTCCGGGCCGCCCGCCGGTTTTCCGGCCGCCCCTTCCTCGGCGGCCGCGCGGTGGTATGCTCGGCGGCCGTGAGACGGAGTCCCTTTCCGCCGCTCCGACATGGGAGGCACGCATGAGAAGAGCACGTACTGCGGCCGTCGCGCTGCTGGCGTTCGCGGGGGCCGCGGCCGCCGCATACCCGCAGGCCGCCCCCACCGCGAAGACGAGGCTGTCGTACCCCGCCGCGCACCGCGACGCGACGGTGGACACGTACTTCGGCACCAAGGTGGCGGCGGCGTACCAGTGGATGGAGGACCTCGGCAGCCCCGCTCTGAAGCAGTGGGTCGCGGCCGAGAACGCGCTCACGTCCTCCTACCTCGAGAAAGTCCCCGTCCGGAGCTGGATCCAGCGGCGGCTGGGGCAGCTCTGGGACTACGCCAAGGTGAGCACCCCGGAGCAGGTTGCCGGCGGCCGGATCTTCTTCGGCAGGAACTCCGGCCTGCAGAACCAGTCGGTGGTTTACGTCGCGGACTCGGCCACGGCGACGCCGCACGAACTCCTCGACCCCAACGCGCTCTCGCCCGACGGCTCGATCGCGCTGCTCGGCTACCAGGCTTCGCCCCGCGGCGCCAACCTCGCCTACGAGCTGTCGCGCGGCGGCTCGGACTGGGTGACGATTCACGTCCGCGACGTCGCCTCGGGCAAGGACCTGCCCGACACGATCCGGTGGGTGAAGTTCTCCGGCGCGGCGTGGACCGAGGACGGCAAGGGCTTCTTTTACTCGCGCTACCCGGAGGCGCCTGCGGGCAAGGCGATCAGCCAGCGCGTCGTCGACCAGACGCTGTACTACCACCGGCTGGGGACCGACCAGAGCGCGGATGCGCTCATTTACGCGCGCCCGGACCTCCCGGAGTGGGTCATCAACGGCACGGTGAGCCAGGACGGCCGTTACCTCTTCGTCTACCTCCGCAACGGCACCGCATCGCAGAACGAGCTCTTCTACGTCGATCTCGGCGACCCGCTGAAGCCTGAGGTCGGCGGCAAGGTCACGCCGCTCTACACCAAGAACGACGCCGCGTACGCCGTCGCGGGTCACGAGGGGAAGACGCTGTTCCTGCGGACAACGCTCGGGGCGCCGAAGGGGCGGATCGTCGCGACTGCGCTCGACGACCCCGAACCTGCGCACTGGCGTGTCGTGGTCCCGGAGGGGGATGGCGTGATCCGGGGCGCCGCGATGGCGGGCGGCAAGGTCCTCGTCAGCCTCCAGGTTGCGGCCACGAGCCGGCTTGCCCTCTACTCCACCGCCGGCAAGCCCGAGGGCGAGCTGGCGCTGCCGGGTCTGGGCTCGGTCGCCGGGCTCTCCGCCCGTAACGACTCGAACACGGTCTACTACGGGTTCACCTCGTACCTGATGCCCGCGTCTGTCTACGCCTACGACCTCGAGAGCGGCAAGACCGGGACGTTCTTCAAGCCCGAGGTGGCGTTCGACCCGTCGCCGTACGAGGAGAAGCAGGTGTTCTACCCGTCCAAGGACGGCACGCGGATCCCAATGTTCATCGTGGCGAAGAAGGGCGTGAAGCTCGACGGGAGCAACCCGACGATCCTCTACGCCTACGGCGGCTTCGACATCACCATCACGCCGGGGTTCACCCCGTGGCTGCCGGCGTGGCTCGAGCTCGGCGGCGTCTACGCGGTTGCCAACCTGCGCGGCGGCGGCGAGTACGGCGAGGCGTGGCACCAGGCGGGCATGCTGGGCCGCAAGCAGAACGTGTTCGACGACTTCGCCTTTGCCGCGAAGTATCTGATCGCGGAGAAGTACACGACGTCGAGGCGGCTCGGCATCATGGGGTACTCGAACGGCGGCCTGCTCGTCGGCGCCTCCATCACGCAGAACCCGGCGCTGTTCGGCGCTGCGTACGCGGGCGCGGGGGTCATGGACATGCTGCGCTACCAGAGGTTCTCCGGTGGCGCGCTGTGGGCCCCGGAGTACGGCACCTCGAACGACGAGAAGGCGTTCCGCTGGCTGCTCGCGTACTCCCCCCTGGCGAACGTGAAGAAGGGGACGTGCTACCCGCCGACCATCATCACGACCGCGGACCACGACGATCGCGTGGTGCCGAGCCACTCGTACCAGTTCGCAGCGGAGCTGCAGCACGCGCAAGGGTGCGCCAACCCGGTGCTGATCCGCGTCGAGACGAAGACGAGCCACGGCTACATGCCGACCGACAAGCGCATTGCGCAGACGGCCGACATCGACGCGTTCATGGCGTACAACTTGGGCGTCGTGGCGCCGCCCGCTGCGGCCGGGAAGGCCCCAAGTCGGCGCTGACGCGCCCCGGCCCGGCGTAGGCCCGTCGCGGATGTCCCGGGTGCCGGAAACGGGCACCGGGTCGGGTGGTTGCGTTTCCGGTGCCCGGTGCCCGGAACCTCCGGCGCCGGTTCGTGGTTGAATAGGGCGATGGAGAGCGAGCACCCGCTGCTCGAAAGGGCCCGGCGGGCCCCCGAGGCGCCAGGCGTCTACCAGTTCCAGGACGCCAAGGGGAAGGTGCTGTACGTCGGCAAGGCGAAGCACCTCCGCCGCCGCGTGCTCTCCTACTTCTCGCGTCGCCTCGAGCCGCGCCTCGCCGGGATGCTCGCGCGCGCCAGGGGCCTCGAGTTCGTCGTCACCGGCACCGAGGTCGAGGCGCTCATCCTCGAGAACCGCCTGATCAAGCGCCACCGGCCACGCTTCAACGTCCTGCTGCGCGACGACAAGACCTACGCGTACGTCAAGCTGACCACGGGCGAAGCGTGGCCGCGCGCCTACCTGACCAGGCGGGTGATCGACGACGGGCACAGCTACTTCGGGCCGTACCTGGGCCACGGGATGGCCGCACGGGTCATGGACCTGATCCGGACCCGCACCCAGGTGCGGACCTGCACGATCGAGGTGGACGGCTCACTGCCGCGGCCGTGTCTCTACCACGGCATGGGCGCCTGCCTGGGGCCGTGCGTCGCAGGCCTCACGACCCCCGAGGAGTACGCGCGGGCGGTGGAGGAGGTCGCGCTCCTGCTGGAAGGGCGGCACCAGGAGCTGCGGCCGCGCCTCGAGGCGCAGATGTGGCGCGCCGCGGAGGCGCACGAGTTCGAGCGGGCGGCGCGCTACCGCGACCTGGTGCGCGCGCTCGACGGACTGGCCCACGCTCAGAACGTGGAGATCGCCGGCGCCGGATCCGCCGACGTGGTCGGCGTCGAGGGCGACGGCAAGGACGCCTCGGCAGTGGTCCTGATCTACCGCGAGGGCAAGCTCGTGGACAAGCGCGAGTTCCACTGGGAGGGGCTGGACGGGCCCGCCGGCGGCGAGTTCCTGGCGGCGTTCCTCGGCCAGTTCTACGAGGCCAACCCCGCGGTCCCCGAGCGGGTCGAGGTCCCGGCCATGCCCGAGGACGCCGATGCGATCGCGGGGTTCCTGCGGCAGCGGCGCGGCGCCGCGGTGCGGCTCCTGGTCCCGAAGCGTGGGCAGCGCGCCCGGGTCCTCGAGCTGGCGCAGGAGAACGCGCGCGAGGCGTTCCGGCTGCGCTTCCGCCACCCGCGGGGCGAGGCCGAGAGGGTGAGCGCCGCGGTTGCGGCGGCGCTCGGGCTGGCGGGGCCCGTCCGGCGCATCGAGTGCTTCGACATCTCCCACCTCCAGGGGGAGGCGCAGGTCGCCTCGCTGGTGGTGTGGGAGCGTGGCAAGCTCAGGAAGGGCGAATACCGCTCGTTCAACGTGCGCGCGGGTCAGGGCGCCGACGACCCGCGCGCGGTCGCGGAGGCCGTGGAGCGCAGGTATCGCAGGCGCCTCGCGGAGGCGGCTCCGCTCCCCGACCTGGTTCTGATCGACGGCGGCCGCACCCAGCTCGACGCGGCGCTGCGCGCGCTCGCCGCCGTCGGATGCGAGCGTCCCGCCGCGGGGCTCGCCAAGCGGCTCGAGGAGATCGTGCTGCCGGGCGCGGCGCGGCCGTTGCTGCTCGAGGCGCACGACCCGGTGCGGCTGCTCCTGCAGCGCGTACGCGACGAGGCGCACCGGTTCGCCGTCACCCGCCACCGGCGGCGGCGCAGCGCTCGCAGGCTCGCAACCCAGCTCCTGGCGGTGCCCGGGATCGGGCCGCAGCGCTCCCGCCGCCTGCTGTTGGAGTTCGGCTCGCTCGACGGTGTGCGCGCGGCGACCCCCGAGGAGCTCTCAGCGGCGGTCGGGGCCAAGGCCGGTGCGGCGCTGTGGCGGAGTCTGCACGACCCGCCCGGCACCGGCCGAACACCGGCGTGAGACGGCGGACGCATTTTCTGCCCGCGCCACCCTTTGACGACAAGACCGAGTTTCGCTAATGTTGCGGGTATGGGACGCACATCCGCGGCGGGCCAGCTGGCCCTTTGGGTCGGGCGAAAGGGTAAGGGCACGGCGCGCCTGCGCTGGGCCGACACCGAGCTGGTGCTCTACGTGGCGGGGCTGCAGATCGTGGCCGTCGAGGGCGACGACCACGAGCGCCTCGCCGCCGCGTTCGGCCTCACCGAAGGTGGCGAGTGGTTCGCCGAGGCGGCGGCGGCGGTGGCGGGTGGCCAGGTCTCACAGGGCGAGGCCAACGCGGTCGTCAAGCGTGCGGTTTCCGAGCGGCTGCGGGAGTTCCTCATGGCGCCCGACGCGGAGGCGAGTTTCGACAGCGCTCTCCCGTTCGAGCCCAAGGGGCTCACGATCTCCTACCCGCACCTCGTGATGGAGTTGGGGCTGGGCCCCGGCGGCGAGGAGCTGGTCGGCGTGTTCCTCCCCGACCCGGCGCTGATCCTGCGCCGGCTCCCGGACTTCCCCAAACGGGTGGGCGCGCTGGGTCTGACCGAGGAGGGGATGGCGATCCTGGCCAAGGTGAACGATCAGCGGACCGCGCAGGAGATTTCCGATCCGTCGCCGCACGGCAGGGACCTCGCTCTGCGCCTCCTCGCGGCGGCAGCCGGCGCCGGGCTCGTCGAGGCCGTGTCGAGGGTCGCCGAGACGCCGCTGTCGACGTCGCAGCCGCCCAGGTTCGGGTTGGCGCCGCGGCGCCGCGTCTGGCCGCGGGTGGCGCTGGTGCTGCTGCTCGTGTTGGGTGCGGCCTTGCTGCTGTACTTCCGTCCATGGGAGAGCGCCGTCGTTGTCGGAGGCGGCGGGCCGTGGGCGGTGGCCGTGGATGGCGGTTGCCAGCCGGCCGAGCTCGAGCGCCTCTACCGCCGCCAGGAACAGGACAAGTCGAACCTTCGGGTGGTCCCCTTCGGGCACGGCGGGGACGGGCAGTGCTACCGCCTGATCTGGGGCCATTTCCCGACGAAGGAAACGGCGGAGGACACGTTGGCGCACCTGCCGAACGGGGTGGTCGCGCGGGGTTTCCCTCCGCACGTTGTCCGCGTCGAGGGCAGTACGCCTTGAGCGTGTCCTGAAAAGCGGCTAGACTCCGCTGAGATGACCCAGGGTTTGACGGCGAAGGGGCGCTTCGACGCCGGCGGATTGCCGCCGCTTTTCCGCGATCTCGTGCGCAGGCTGGCCGTCGGTCGGCTGGATGTCGCGGGCCCGAGCGAGACGCGCCACATCTGGTTTGCGACCGGGCAGGCGCGGGCCGTGGCGTCCGATGTCGAGGACGAGAAGCTCGGGAGGTGGTTGGTCCAGCGCCGCGTGCTGGACGCGAGCCGCATGGCGATCGCGCTGCTGCGCCAGCCGGACGGGGTGCGTTTCGGCGCGTTCCTCGTGCAGGAAGGGCTCCTCGGCGCCGAGGCGCTCACGAAGGAGCTGGAAGCCCTGTCGGTCGGCATCGTTTCCCACATGTTGATGGAGCCGGGCGAGTGGACGTTCATCGCCGGGGAGAACCTGCCCGTCGACGCGGTCTCTCTGGACATGAGCACCGCCTCCCTGCTGGCGGCAGCCGTGCGCGAGTTGCCCGACGAGACGCACCTGCGCACCCTGGTCGGCGGCGACGGTTTCGTCTGGTCGGCGCAGGACGCGATCCTGCTCTACCAGCAGCTCCGCCTCACGGCGCAGGAGGGGTACCTGCTCTCGCGGGTGGACGGTACGAGCACCGTGACGCAGCTGCAGCGGATCGCGCCGATGCCGCCCGGCGAGTACGCTCGCGCCCTGGCGGCGCTCGCGGTGACCGGACTCCTCGAGATCCGGCCTACGTCGGCGGTCAGGCCGCTGGCGCCCGCCGAGGTCGAGACGCCGGCCGAACCCAAGGCGGAATCCGAGGAGGCGCTGCAGTACAGCGCACAGGAACAGCGCGAATACGCGGAAGTGATCAAGCTCGCGGCCGAGATCCGGCACCGCGACTACTACAAACGGTTGGGGCTCTCGCCCGGTGCGACGCAGGACCAGATCCACTCGCGCTACCTGGAGTTCGTGAAGCTCTACCACCCCGACCGCGCCCGGGAGACGCACCTGGCGTCGCTCAGGAACGAGCTGGGCGAGATCTACTCGGCGCTCCAGGAGGCGTACGAGACGCTGGGGCACACGGAACAGCGGACGCGCTACGAGAAGACGCTCGCAACCTCCCACGACGTCGACACCTACCAGGCGGAAGAACGGCGCCGCTCGGCCCGCAGCGCGGTCGTGGACGCCAACGTGAACCGCGCCAAGGAGCTGTTGCGCGCCGGCGACGTGGGGATGGCCGTCCAGTTGCTCGACCAGGCGGCGCGCTTGAACCCGACCGCCGAGACGTTGCTCCTGCTCGCGCGCGCCGAGTTCAAGAACCCGATGTGGAGCCAGCGGGCGCTCGACCACCTCAAGCATGCCGTCGCCCTCGCGCCGGAGTTCACCGAGGCGTGGCTCGAGCTCGCGAACTTCTGGGCGACGCGCAACCAGGAGGAGCGGCAGCGGCAGTGCCTCGAGCGGATCCTCGACTACGACCCGGCCAACGAGGACGTCCGGGCCGCGCTCTCCAGCCTCAAGCGGCCGAAGATCTTGCGCCGCCGCTCCTGACCGGGAGAACTCAGCGTGCCCTGGCTGCTGGACGGCAACAACCTGGCGCACGGCGGATCGCGCGAGAAGGTCCGTCGGGCCGCGCTGGCGCTGGCGAGGCGCGAACGGGTCCGTATCCTGATCTACTTCGACGGCTCACCGCCCCCCGGTTCCGGCGATTCGGAGAAGCTGGGCGCGGTGGAGGTGCGCTACGTTGGGCACGCGGACACCGCCATCGTGGCGTTTCTGCGCCCGAACGGGCGAGGGTGGCGCCTGGCGACCGACGACCGCGAGTTGGCCCGTCTGGCGCGCGACGCCGGCGCCGAGGCGGTGTCCGCCGCGGCGTTCTGGCGCAAGGCCGCGGCCGCACCGGAGCCCGAGGGGTCCGGCGCGCGGGGCGCCATCGCGGACGAGGCCGCCTATTTCCGAGACGCGGGCCACAGGCTGCCCGAGGCGCCCACGCGCGTCCCGCGCCCCCGCCGACGCCCCGGCCGCGGATAGGGGATACAATCGTAGACGGCACCGGAGGCGGCAGGCGCTCGCGATCCCGCTTCGAGCGGGACCGAGGAAAGTCCGAACTCCTGATGGGAGCACGCTGGGTAACACCCAGCCGCGGCAACGCGAGGGAAAGTGCCACAGAAAACACACCGCCCGGCGGTCGTCGTCGGGTAAGGGTGAAAAGGTGGGGTAAGAGCCCACCGCCCGGCCGGCGACGGCCGGGGCACGGCAAACCCCGTGCGGAGCAAGGCCAAATAGGGGGATCGACGGGGCCCATCACCGGATCCGTCGCAAGGCGGGCGATCCCCGGGTAGGCCGCTCGAACCGGCCGGCGACGGCTCGGTCAGAGGAATGAGCGCCATCCCGCTTCCGGCGGGAGACAGAACTCGGCTTATCGCCGCCCCTGGTGCCGGCGTGGGGGTCCGCAAGGGCCCCCTCGTCTTTTATGGCATCCACGCCGCGAGGACTAGAATCAACCAATGGTCGCCCACGTACGTCCACTACCCAGGCCGATCGCGCCGGGCGCGCGGATCGGGGTGATGGCGCCCGCCGGGCCGTGCGACCCGCGAGCGCTGGCCGCCGGCATCGATGTGCTGCGGGGGGCGGGCTACGAGGTGATCTCCGCGCCGAACGCGGCGCTGCGCACCGGTCACCTCGCGGGCGCCGACCACGACCGACTCGAGGGGATCGTCGGTCTGCTCGATAGCGGGGTCGAATGTTTGCTGGCGGCGCGCGGCGGGTACGGCACGATGCGGTTGCTGCCCGACCTGCCGTGGGATCGCCTCGCCGCGTGGTCGGGGTGGGTCGTCGGGTTCTCGGACCTCACCGCGCTGCACGCGGCGCTCGCGACCAGATTCCCGTGCGCCACGTTGCACGGCCCGATGGCGGCTTCGCTCGGGCGGGACCGGCGCGGTGCCGCGGCGCTCCTGGACTGGTTGGCCGGCCGGGCGCCTCGCCGCCTTTTCAACCTGCAGCGCGCTGAGGTGCTGCGGCCGGGCGTCGCGCGGGGTGTCGCGGTGGGTGGGACGCTTTCGATCCTCGCGGCGCTGGCCGGCACGCCGTTCGAGCCCGACTACGGGGACGCGGTGTTGTTCATCGAGGACGTCGCGGAGCCACTCTACCGCCTCGATCGTTTGTTGACCCAACTCCGGCTCTCCTCTAGACTTCTGCGCGTCAAAGCGGTGGTGGTCGGACGGCTGGCGCGATGCGGGCGGGGGGAAGCGGGTTGGCGCGAACGGTTTCGCGAGCTTCTCCTGGGTTCGCTGCCAGCGGGTGCGGTCGTGGTGGAAGGGGTCCCATTCGGCCACGGGGGCGCCAACGTCCCGTTCCCACTCGGGGTCGAGGTCGAGGTCGACACCCCCGGGGGCGAGATCAGCTGGGGAGGTGGGTAGGTGGTGAAGGTCCGGATCGGCGGCCAGACGCACAGGTTGCAGGAATTGCTGGCGCGGTTCCCGGCGGCGTCCGTGATCTTCCGCGAGGGTGACCTCGGCCGGGAGATGTTCATCATCCAGAAGGGCCACGTCCGCATCTCGCTCGCGGTCGGCGGCCGCGAGCAAGAGGTGGCGGTGCTGGAGAAGGGCGACTTCTTCGGCGAGATGGCGCTGCTCGACGGGTCGCCCGCGCGGTCGGCGACCGCCGTCGCGGTGGACGAGGTGGAGGCGCTGCAGCTTCGCAGCACCGACCTCGACCTGCTCCTGCGGCGCAAGCCGGACATCGCGGTCCGGATGATGACGAAGCTCTCGGAGCGCCTGCGGGAGACGAACCGGCGCTTCGAGGAGTTGGGCACCCGCACCGAGCTGGCGGCGCTCGCCCCGGCCCCGGCCGGCCAGGGGATCGAAGCGCGGGCCGTCCTCGCGCACGAGGCATCGGGGCGTCTGTTCCCGCTGCTGCCGGGCGGGGACACGACGCTCGGTCGTCACGACCCGGTGACCGGTGTAACCCCTGACGTGGACCTGAGCCGGCTCGATCCGGAGCGCACGGTGTCGCGTCGCCACGCCACCATTCACGACGGCGGCGGAGCGCTCACGATCACGGAAGCCAGCGCGTCGACGAACGGGACGTTCGTCAACGGCGTCAAGCTCGAGCCCCTCAAGCCGTGCACCCTCGCCCACGGCGACGGCGTGCAGCTGGCCCTGGTGGCGTTGCGGCTCCACCTGGTCCTCGGCGGCGGATGAGTCTCGCGGTCGACAGTCCGCTGTCGGCGGTCAAGGGCGTGGGCGCCGCGGGCGAGCGCATGTTATTCGCCGAGGGCCTGGCCACCGTCGGCGACCTGCTCTGGCGCCTGCCGCACCGCTACGAGGACCGCTCCAACCCGCTCCGGATCGGCTCGCTGACGACGCCGGACGTCACCGTGACGGTGAGCGGGAGGCTGGTCCAGCTCGTCGAGCGCCGCGCCCGCAACCGCCGGATGCGCATCGTCGAGGCCGTCGTCGACGACGGCACGGGTTCGCTCCCGGTCGTGTGGTTCAACCAGCCGTACCTGGCGAAGACGCTCCCCGCCGGGGCCCGGGTGTGGCTGCACGGCGCCGTCAGGATCGCGCGCAGCGGGTGGGGGCTGCAACTCGTCGCGCCCGAATGGGAGGTCGAGGAGGAGGACGGCGAGCCGATCCACCTCGGCCGGATCGTGCCGATGTACGGGAAGCTGGGGAGCTGGGGAGGGCGGCGGGTGCGCACGCTCGTGGCGCGGGCCCTGGAGGAGTTGGGAGAGATCGGGGACCCGCTCGCCGCGGTCCTGCCTGCCGAGCTCGCCCTGCCCCCGCTCGGCGATGCCCTCCGCTGGGCGCACTTCCCTCGGCCGCCGGCGAACGAGGCCGAGCTCGGAGGCCTGTTCGAAGACCTCGCGCGGCGCCGCACCCCGGCGCATCGGCGCCTGGCGTTCGAGGAGCTGCTCGCCCTAGCCGTGGTGCTCGAACGGGAGCGCGGCCGCCGGCGGCGTCAACGCGCGCCGGCGTGCTCGGTCACCGAGGAAATCCGCGAGAGCGCGCGTCGCGTGCTCCCGTTCCGCCTGACCGAAGCGCAGCGCCGGGTCCTCGCCGAGATCGTCGCGGACCTGCAGCGCGAGTTCCCGATGGCGCGCCTCCTCCAGGGCGACGTCGGTTCCGGCAAGACCATCGTGGCGACCCTCGCCGCCCTGGTTGCGCTCGCCGCGGGGCACCAGGTGGCGCTTCTCGCGCCGACCGAGCTGCTGGCCCAGCAGCACCACGCGACGCTGACGCGGCTGCTGTCGCCGACACGATTCCGGCCTGAGCTGCTGATCGGGTCGCTGCCGGCCGCCGGGAAGCGCCGCGTGCGGCAGAGCCTGGAGGACGGCAGCGGCCACCTCGTCGTCGGGACCCACGCCCTGCTGGAGGACGCCGTGGTCTTCGGGCGCCTCGGCCTCGCGATCATCGACGAGCAGCACCGGTTCGGCGTCGCGCAGCGGCAGGCGATGCTCGCCAAGGGCGCAGCCCCGCACCTGCTGGTGATGACCGCGACGCCGATCCCCCGCTCGCTCGCGCTCTCGCTGTACGGCGACCTCGACGTCTCCGTGATCGACGAGATGCCACCGGGGCGGACGCCGGTGCGCACGGTGCTGCGCGACGACGCCGCGCGGGGCCGGCTCGCGGAGTTCCTGCGCAAGGAGGTCGCGGCGGGCGGGCAGGCGTATTGGGTGTTCCCGCTCATCGAGGAGTCGGCAAAGGTCTCGGCGCGCGCCGTCGCGACGCACGTGCGGGCGGTGCGCCAGGCGCTCGGCGGCGTGAGGGTGGAGGCGGTCCACGGGCGGACGCCGGCGGGCGAACGGGAGTCCGTGATGGCGGCGTTCGCCGGGGGCGAGGTGGGCGTGCTCTGCGCCACGACGGTCATCGAGGTCGGCGTGGACGTACCCAACGCCTCGGTGATGGTGATCGAGAACGCGGAGCGCTTCGGCCTGGCGCAACTCCACCAACTGCGCGGGCGGGTGGGGCGCGGCCGCCGGCGCTCGTTCTGTGTCCTGCTCACCGGACCCGATTGCTCGGAGGAGGCGAGGCGCCGTCTCGAGGTGGTCGCTGCGACGTGCGACGGGTTCCGCATCGCCGAGGAGGACTTCCGGCAGCGCGGCCCCGGCGAGTTGACCGGGCTGCGGCAGTGGGGCCGGCCGGAGTTCCTGGTGGCGAGCCTGTGGGCCCACCGCCGGGAGCTCGAGGCGGCGCGGGTGGTCGCCGCGGCCGCCGGGCGGCGGGGGGAGCTCGGGGCGCTGGCCGAGAGAGTGCGCTGCGCCGGCGGCGTCGGCCCCGAGGTCCCGGCCGGCTGACGGATGCGGTCGGGCCGGGCGGTTGCGGCGCCCGCCGCGAATCACGCTAGAATCTGAAGTATGGCCAACGCCGAACACGAGCGGTTGGTTGTGTCGCCGGACTGGTCGCGCTGGCGCGCCGAGAACCCCCGCATCATTCCCGACCTCGTCGAGGCGGAGCTCGGCGGTCAGATGCTGCGCGGGGTCGACCTCTCACGGGGGATCCTGACGCGGGCCAACCTCGCCGGCGCCGAGCTGACCGGCGCCAACCTCGCGAACGCCGAGATGGAAGGAGCGTTCCTGTCCGGCGCCGTGCTCGACTCCGCCAACTGCAGCGGCGTCCGTTTCGACCTCATGGAGGTCCGGGACTGCTCGCTCAAGGGGGCCGTACTCACCGGCGCGACGTTCCGCGGCGCGGATTTCTCCGGCTCGGACCTCTCCGGGGCGAACCTCGCGCAGGTCAACCTCGAGGCCGCCGTACTGGACGGGGTCAATTTCGCCGGAGCGGACCTGACGGGGGCCACGCTGCGCGGCGCCCGGCTGGACCGGGCGCGCCTGGTCGGGGCAATCCTGGTCGGAGCGATCCTCGAGGGCGTCAACCTCGCGGGGAACGATCTCAGCGGCGCCGACCTGCGGGAGGTGGAGGCGACCCGGGTCCAGATGCCCGGGGCCACGCTCGTCGGGGCCAAGTTCGGGAAGGCCAAGGTTCGGGAGGGGAACTTCCTGCGCGCCGACCTCCAGGGCGCCGATTTCGACGGGGCCGATCTCGGCCACTGCACCTTCCGCTACGCCAACCTGGAGGACGCGCGGTTCATCAACTGCGACGCGCAGGCTGCCGACTTCCGCGACGCGATGCTCCTCCACACGGAACTCCTGGGCGTCCAGATGGCGGCCGCCCAGCTCGCGGGCGTGGACTTTCGCTCACCGAAGCTGGGGCGGCTGTCGCTGGTGCGCGCGAACCTCACCGGTGCGACGTTCATCGGCTGCAACCTGAAGAGCTTCCGCTTCGAGCAGGCGCGCATGGAAGGGGTCGACATGCGAGAGGTCAACCTCGAGGGGGCGAAGCTCGACGGGGCGATCCTCACGGGCGCGAACCTGCGCGGCAGCCGGTTGCGGCAGGCGTCGCTCGTCGGGACGGTGGCGATCGACGCCGACCTCTCCGGCTGCGACCTGATCCTCGCCGACCTGACGAACGGCGATTTCACCCGTGCCGATCTGCGCTTCTCTCGTTTGGTGGGTTCCAACTGCCGCCGCGCCTCGTTCCGCTTCGCGGACTGCCGCAAGGCCGATTTCACCAAGGCCAACGTCGGGAGGGCGAACTTCTGGGGCGCGCTGATCGGCGGCGCACAGCTGCCGGCGTCGGCGCTGCACTGGCGCGTCGGCCGGGTGATCACCGCGATCCTGACCGCGAATCAGCGCAAGCGGCAGCTGAAGGAGAAGCGGGAGCAGGAACGACGAATCCGCGAGACCGTGCGCCTGGTGCGTGAGATCGAGGAGAAGGACCCGCGGATGCGCCGTCAGGCGCAACGCTCCGCCCGCGTGTCGCACCCCTAACCGAGCGGCACGGGGGGCGCCGGGAGCTCGGACGCGACGGCCGCGGCAGCGGCCCGCCCCGCGAGTTCCGGAGGGAGTTGGATCGCGAGAACGGCGGGCGGCCCGGCCAGGCGGTCGGCAGCACGCAGGAGGAGGCGGCGCGCGGGTCCGTCGCGGCCGCGCTCGGCGTGCCAGGCGGCGGCGGCGAGCATGATCAACCCTTGGACCCGGCGGCGGTCGTCGCCGTCGAGCCCGCGCCACGCCCGCTCCCAGCGCTCGTGGGCGTCCCAGAAGCGGCCGGCGCGATACGCTTGCAGCCCGTCCTCGAGGTCGTTCGTGGCGCTGGAGGTGGGGGACCGGCTAGTCGTTCTCGGGCTCCGGCGGCTCGACCGGCCGCGTCTCGATCTCGAGCGCCCCGAGCTCTACGAACTCGAGCCCGAGCGCCCGACGGCGCACCTCGATCACGCCGGGCAACGGGCCGGAGAATGCGCCGCTCGCGTGGTAGACATACGCGTGGTCCGGCGTGTAGAGCTCGGCTTCCCGCGCCTCGGGGTCCTCCTCCTCGGTCTCCTCGATTTCCTCGCCCCGGACGCCAGGCGGCCACCCGGCAAGCAGGTTCCCTCTGATCCGGGCCGCCACGTCCCGGGAGAACGCCTCGGCCGTGAACGCTATCCTCGCGCTCACCACCTCGCTCACGCCGACGAGTTCGATGTCGGCGTCGGGTCCGCGGCGGCGGAGCGCCGCGGCGAGGTCGAGCGCGAGCTCTGCCGGCGCAAAGACCAAGTGGCGCGACCCTTTCGAGAGGAGTTCCCGCACCCGTTGCGAGAAACGTCCCTCCTCGAGGTCGAGGTCGCCGCCGAACACCGCCATCTCGTGTCCGCCGAGGCTCGCCTCGTGGCCGGCGACGAACCCCCGCACGGCGCTTTCGCCGCCGGTTACGCTGATCTCGTACCAAACGCTCATGGCTGCGAACTCCTCACTTGAAAAACACCCATGTTGCGAAAAGGAAGACCGGCACCAAGCACGGGAGTGCGTAACGGAAAATGTAGCCGACGAAGGAGGGCATCTCGACGCCGGCCTCTTCGGCGATCGACTTCACCATGAAGTTCGGCGCGTTGCCGATGTAGGTGTTGGCGCCCATGAACACCGCTCCGGTGGCGAGGGCCTGCAAGTAGGCGTGGTTCTCCGCGACGAGCCTCAGCACGGCCTCACGCTCCGGCACCCCCGGGTAGATCCTGCCGAGCGCGGTCGAGAGAAACGCCAGGTAGGTGGGCGCGTTGTCGAGGAACGACGAGAGCAGGCCGGTGCCCCAGAAGAACTGCGCGGGAGTCTGGACGGCATGGATCGCCGGCCCCAGGGCGCCGCGTTCGCCGGCGCGAAGCACCAGCAGCACCGGAACGATCGTGGCGAAGATGCCGGCGAAGAGGATGGCAACCTCGCGCACCGGGCCCCACGTGTACCCGTTCTCCTCCCTGGTCCGGCGGCTCGTCGTCGCCAGCGAGCCCGCGGCCAGGAGGATCAGAACGGCGTCGCGGAGAAGATTCTGGACCTGGAGGGTGACGCCGAGGACCGACACGGCGCCCGGGTGCCAGACGCCGGACACGACGACGGCGGCGAGCACCCCTCCGAGTAAGATGAAATTGTGCCAGCCCTCCACCCGCAGAGGCTCGTGGGGCACGTCCGAGGGCGCCCGCACGGCGGCGTCCTCGCGCTTCCAGTGGTAGACGTCGAGCGCGACGTAGGCGGCGAGGACGAGCCCGGCCACCAGGAGGAGCTCGCGCCACAGTCGCAGACTCCAGAAGAACGGCACGCCGTGCAGGAAGCCGAGGAACAGCGGCGGGTCCCCGAGCGGGGTCAGCGCACCGCCGATGTTGGCGACGAGGAAGATGAAGAAGACGACGGTGTGGGCCTTGCGGCGCCGTTGCCGGTTGGCGCGCAGAAGCGGGCGGATGAGCAGCACCGCGGCACCGGTCGTTCCGATCCACGACGCGAGCACCGTTCCCACGACCATGATCGCAGTGTTGACCGAGGGCGAGCCGCGCAGCGTGCCCCGCACCAGGATCCCGCCTCCGATCACGAACAGCGTGCCGATCAGAATGATGAACGGGACGTAGTCGAGGAGCGCCATGTGGAGGATCTCGTCCCCTGCGGCGCGGCCATAGGCGGCGACGAAGGGGATCACGAGGGCGAGGCCCCAGGCCGCCGCGACCTTGGGGTAGTGGTGGTGCCAGAAGCGGGGCGCGAGGAGGGGAAAGAGCGCGATGGAGAGCAGGATCCCGACGAACGGCAGCGCGGTCCAAGCCGGGAGCGTGCTTCCAAGGTCGTGGCCGGCCGCACCGCCGGCTTCGGCGACCCCAGCCGTCGCCAACGCGGCCGTAGAGGCCAGACCAACGAGACCTCGCATCCGCGCCGCCTCCTCCCCGCCCGCACGCCGGTGCCGGAACGTGCTCCGGCGAGGCTAGCACACAGACCTCCCGCGACGGCGCTACGATAGCCAGTCAGGAGGAGCCATGATTCCAGTCCTCGACAGCGCGGCGATGCGGGAGGCCGATCGCGTGACCATCGGCGAGCTTGGGGTCCCGAGCCTGGTGCTGATGGAGTCGGCCGCCGCGGCGGTGGCCGATGTGGTGGCCGAGAGGTTCCCCGAAGCGAGCCGGGTCGTGGCGGTGTGCGGCCCGGGCAACAACGGCGGCGACGGGCTCGCCATGGCGCGCCAACTGCGCTGCCGCGGCTTCGACGCCGTCGTGGGGATTCTGGTCGCGCGGCGCGCTCTCAAGGGCGATGCGGAGTCTCAGCTCGAGCTGGCGGGGCGTTTCGGCGTGCCGGTCACCGACTGTTCCCGAAATGGGGGCGAGCGCCTCGCCGAGTTGATGGCGGGCGCCGACGTGGTTGTCGATGCCCTCTTCGGCACCGGTTTGGACCGCCCCTTGACCGGCAGGTGGGCCGACGCGGTCCGCCTCGTCAACGGAGCCGGCAAGCCCGTGGTCGCGGTGGACATCCCGTCGGGGCTGCTCGGCTCCTCCGCCGGCGCCGACGGTCCCAGCGTCCGGGCCGACGTAACGGTGACGTTCGCGGCGCCGAAGGTGGCGCACGTGCTGCCGCCCGCGTGCTGGCGGTGCGGCGAGGTCGCCGTGGCGGCGATCGGCATCCCGCCCTGGGTGGTGGACGCGCGGGCGTGTCTCGGGCTCCTCGAGGCCGCGGATGTCGCGGGGTGGTTACCGCGGCGGGGGCCCGACGCCTACAAGGGAACGTTCGGGCACCTCCTGGTCGTCGCCGGGCGCGAGGGCCGGGCTGGGGCGGCGGCGCTCGCGGCGCGCGCCGCGGTGAGGCTGGGGGCCGGCCTGGTCACGGTCGCGACGACCCGGGTTGCCGGAGCCGCAGTTCAGGCGCTCGTTCCCGAGGCGATGGTGGACGTGCTCGATGCGGGCGAAGACGGCGAGGTCGCCGGGGGCGGCATCGAGGCCTCCCTCGCCAGGGCCACGGCGCTGGCGGTGGGGCCGGGCCTGGGCACCGGCGACGGCCCGCGCCGGCTTCTGGCGTCGATCCTGGAGAGGTGGCGCGGGCCGCTGCTCCTCGACGCCGACGCCCTCACCCTGCTCGCGGGTCGCCTGGGCGCGCTGAGGGCCCGGGCGGTGAGTCCGGTGCTGACGCCGCATCCGGGCGAGCTGGCCCGCCTGCTCGGCGTTGCAACGGCCGACGTCACGGCGAACCGGCTCGACGCGGCGCGACGAGCCGCGGAGACAGGCGGCGCCGTGGTCCTCGCCAAGGGGGCGCGTACCGTGATCGTGGGTGACGGAGAGCTTGCCCTCGTCAACCCGACCGGCACGCCGGGTCTGGCATCGGGAGGGGCGGGGGACGTGCTGAGCGGGGCCGTCGGCGCCCTCCTGGCTCAGGGAGTGCCGGCGCGCCAGGCCGCAGCGGCCGGCGCGTTCCTGCACGGCCGGGCGGCGGAGATCGCCGGCGAGAGCTTCCCCGGTGCGGTCCCCGCCAGCGAGCTCGTCGAGCGCCTTGCGGCCGCGGAGGCCGAGGTCAGGCAATCGGAATGACCCACACCGGAAGGGTCCGGGGCGAGAGGCTTCCCGACGCCGCCGCGACCGAGGCGCTGGGCGCGAGCCTGGCAAAGGCGCTGCAGCCGGGCGATCTCGTCCTCCTCGAGGGGCCGCTCGGGGCGGGGAAGACGACGCTGGTGCGCGGGCTCGTGGCCGCGCTCGGGGGCGAACCGCTGGAGGTGTGCTCGCCGACGTTCGTGCTGCTCGAGAGCTACGCAGTGTCGGGGGGCGCGATCGCGCGCGTACACCACGCCGATCTCTACCGCCTGCAGGGCCGGGAGAGCGCGCCGCTCGACGAGGTCGGGCTTGGCGACGCGCTCGACGACCCGGCGGCGGTCACCGCCGTGGAGTGGCCGGAGTCGTGGAGCTGGCTCGGCGGGCTGGCGAGGCGGGTCTGCCGCGTCCGTCTCGGCTACGAGGGCGACGCGCGCGGCGCGACCATCGAATGGTCGGGGCCGGCGCTCTGATTTTGCTCTGACATCAACTTGCTCCGCGGGTGAGGCGGCGTTCGAGCCGTGCTCGCCCCCGCGCCTGGTTTTCCTTATTCACTGCGTGGGGTCGATCTTGCCGGTCCCGCGGGTGGCCGGATGCGGGCACGGGCGCCCGCGCCACGGGAGTTGGCGCCCGTGCCGGCAGGCGGGGGTGGGGGCGAAACCGCCCAGCGGGCGAAGGCCGATGGCGGCAGAGCGTGCGGGTCCCGAGCGACAAGGCCGTAGCCCGCGGGCAAAAAGAACAGGCCTCACACAGTGAAGAAGACAGACCAGGCCATCGGCTTCTCGGTGGAGACGCGCAGCCGTTCAGCGCTTGAAGAACCCGCTCGGCGGCTTCTCCGGCGCGACCTTACCGGCACCGGCCAGCTGCTGGTTCAGCTCGCGGATGCGTTCGTTGAGCTTCTCGATTCGCCCGTCGGCATCCCGGAGCACCCGGTCCTTCTCGGCGCGGAGGGACTCGAGCTGGTTTCGCAGCTCCGCCGCCGTGGTGCCGGTCGTCGCGAGGTCCTGTCGCGCCGCCGCGAGCTGGGTCTCGACCTGAGCGAGGAGCTCGTCCTTCTCGAGCGTGCGCTGCTTCCACCGCTCCTCCTGCTCCTCGTAGAGCCGTTTGATCTCCATCAACTCGATGATGCTCGCAAAGTCGGCGGGGGATGGTGCCACCGTGCCCTCCCGCTGCGCTTCCTCGATCCGTGGGAAAAGCTTGCGCAGCTTCAGTGAAAGATCGTCCGGGTCGTTCGACTTCTCCCGTGCCATCTCGTAGGTAATGACCCCGTTCGCGAGCAGCGCGATGAGGCTCTGGTTCATGGTCTGCATGCGGAAGTACGCGACGGAGCTCTCGATCTCGTCGTGGATCTCCTTGATCTCGCCTTGCTCGATGCTCCTCGAGATCTTGGGGGAGTTGACGAGGACCTCGACGGCCGGCACCAGTCCCTGGCCGTCGGCGCGGTTGACGAGCTGCATCGACACGACCGCGCGCAGCACCTGCGCGAGCTGGGAGCGGACCTGCCCCTGCTGGTCCGGCGGGAAGAGATCGATGATGCGGTCGATCGTCTGGCTGGCGTTGTTGGTGTGCAGGGTGGAGAAGACCAGGTGTCCAGTCTCGGCCGCAGTGATGACGGTGGACACGGTGTCGAGGTCGCGCATCTCCCCGACCATGATGACGTCGGGGTCCTGCCGCATGGTGTTGCGCAGCGCCTCGCGAAACGCCGGCGTGTCGGTGCCCACCTCGCGCTGGGAAACGGTCGCCATGTGGTCGGTGAACAGGAACTCGATCGGGTCCTCGATGGTGACCACGTGGCACGGCCGGCTGCGGGCGATGTCCTGGATGATCGCCGCAAGGGTGGTCGACTTGCCGGATCCCGTGGGCCCGGTGATCAGCACCAGGCCGGGCGGCAGGCTCGAGAACGTCGCCACGATCTCGGGCAGGAGCAGCGCGTCGTAGTTCTTGATGTCGAACGGGATGCGGCGGAACACGGCAGCGATCGAGCCGCGTTGCTGGAAGATGTTGCAGCGGAAGCGCGCAACGCCGGCCACCCCGTACCCGATGTCGACCGACTGGTTCTCGTCGAACTTCCTGTGCTGCCACGGGTTGAGGAGCGGAAGCACCATCTCCTCGATATCTTTCGGCTTGAGCGCCACGGACTTGATCGGCACGAGCCTCCCCTGGAGCCGGAGCAGCGGGGGGCGGGTTGGCTTGAGGTGGAGGTCCGACGCGCCCTTCTTGGTCATGAACTTGAGAAGGTCGTCAAGGCCAAGCGGCGCGTCCATGGATCAAATTTAGCATCGCGCCCGGACGGGGGTCAACGAGCGCCCCCGGGCGCAAGGCGCCGGCGCGCCTGTGCCGCGGTCCGGACGTCGCCCCGCGCCTGGGCCAGGCGGAGGGCGCGCACGGCGTCGCCGCGTGCCGGTCCGGGCGGCAGATCGAGGAGATCGGCGATCTCGGCGCCCGACAGGAGGGGCGGACGCGCGGAGAACCTCCGTAGCCAGCGCAGCAGCGCCGCGGCGAAGGGGAGGAGGTCGGTGCCGTCCGCCGCGCTGCGGGCGACCGCCCACGCGAGCGCGCCCCCGATGAGATCGCCCGCTTCCGCCGCCAACGCCCGCTCGGCCCGCGTGTCGCGGCCGAGGACCGCCGCCAGCCGGTCCCCGAGCGCGGCCGCGGCCGCAGCGTGCGCCGCGGCGCGGGCCGGCCACCCGGCGGCGGTGAGTGCGGCCGCGGCCGGCTCCTCCTGCCACGTCTTCGGGAACCCGCCCGCCGCGGTCGCGAGCACCGCGGGAGCGACGTCCGCGGCGCCGCGGGCGAGGGGGCCGCGTCCCGACTGCCCCAGGGCCAGTTCGCCGGCGAGCGCCTCAGCCTCGGAGGCATGCGCGTAGCCGTCCCACGCGGGCACGAGCGCCTGCAAGACGCCGATCCGCAGGGCCATCGCGAGGGCGCGAGCAGCCGCGCGCCCGGCCAGAAGGGTGCGCAGCTCGTCGCAAAGGCGTTCGCGGGCCACACCGGCCAGGCCGGGGACGGCCGCGGCGAGGAGGCGTTCGGTCGCCGACGTGAGACGGAGCCGGGGGTGGGTGGCGAGGAGGCGGACGGCGCGAAGAACCCGCAACGGGTCGTCGCGCAAGTTCCCTGGCCTGATGACCCGGATCCTCCCCGCGGCGAGGTCGTCGAGACCGCCGACCAGGTCGAGCAGCGGGCCGCGCGGCAGACGCCAGAACATCGCGTTGATCGTGAAGTCGCGCCGGAGGATGTCCTCTTCGATTCCGCCGACGATCCCCCAGACATCCACCTGGCAGCCCGCCGCGCGGACGCGCCACGTCACCAGCGGCGCTCGCCCGAGGGGGAAGCAGCTCCCTCCGAGGTTCGCGGCAACCACCTCGGCGGCGGTGCGGGCGTTGCCGGTGACGGCGAGGTCGAGGTCGTGGGTCGGCAGGCCGAGGAGGCGGTCGCGGAGCGAGCCTCCGGTGAGGAACACCTGGCCGTCGACGCCGGCCCGGCCCAGCTGCCGGAGACGCGAGGAGGCGAGCAGCCGCCGCGCGGCCTCCACTCCGGTCATCCCTCGCCCGTCCACAGCGGCAGCTCGACGAAGAAACTGCTGCCGGCGTCAGGGACGCTCTCGACCCACACCCTGCCCCCCATCGCCAGCGCCAGCCTCCGCACGATCGTCAGGCCGAGCCCCGCCCCTTCGGTGAGGTTGCTGCCGGGAGCCCGGACGAACTCGTCGAAGATGCGGGGGAGGATGGCCGGCGGAATGCCGACTCCGGTATCGCGCACGCGGATCACCGCGCGGTCGCCCCGCTGCTCCACCGCGACGTTGACCTCGCCCTCGGGCGACGTGTACTTGAGGCCGTTCTCGACGAGGTTTCGAAGGACCTGGCCCAGGCGCTGCGGGTCGGCCCGCAGCGCGAGCTCGGCGGCGGGGGCGGCGACGAGGCCGACCTTGGCCGCCACGGCGATTGGACGGAGCTCCTCGATCACGCCCGCGACGATCTCCCGGCTCGACACCGGCCCGAGGACGAGCGGCAGACGCCCGGTCTCCAGCGCGGCGAGGTCGAGGAGCCCGTCGATGAGCCGCTGCAGACGCCGGGCGCCGACGGCGGCCGCCTGGAGGAACTCCTGCTGTTGCTCCGACAGCCCGGCGCCGAGGTCCTCGGCGAGCGTCTCGAGGTACGAGCGCAGGATGGAAAGCGGGGTCTTGAGCTCGTGGGCGGCGTCGGAAACGAAGCGGTCGCGCCTGCGCGCATACTCGGCGAGCAGAGCGTTCGCCTGCTCGAGCTCGCGGAGCTTTTCGGCCAACGTGCGGCGGATCGTGCCTTCGTGGATCCGCTGCCGGGCTTCCGGGTGCGGCTCGATGAGCACGAGGCGCCTTTCGCCGGGCAGCCGGCTCGACCACGCGAGAACCTGGACGTCGCCCTTGCGCGCCGCCACCTGGGCTTCCCAGCGCGAGGCGCTCCCCCCCGCGCTGTTGGGCACGAGGCTGAGAGCGAGCGGTTCGTCGCCCGTCGCCGGCCCGCGGCCGCGCAGGAGCCAGCTGGCGCGTGCGTTGGCGCTCAACACCTTGTCGCCGACGTCGACGATGAGTGCCGGAATGGGCAGGAGGTTGAGGAGGGAGGCGGGATCCATCGCACCCGGAGCGGGCGCCGCCATTCCGAGCTGGGCCGCGACCTCGGCCGGCGGAATGCGGGACAGGCTGTGCACGAGCTGGTGCGTCGCCAACGCCGCAAGCTCGAGCTGGTCCGGCCTGACGGCGCGGTGGAACGAAACCTTGAGCACGGCCGGCTCTGCGCCTGGCGTGGCCGCAAAGACCGGAAACGCCGCCAGGCCCCTGACGCCCGCCGATTCGAGAAGCGAGCGGGCGACTCTCAGCTCGGGGGCGGCTTCGACGGCGGGCGCGAGGTACGGGGCGCCGGTCCGGCGGACCTCCATCAGCTCCGGGTAGCGGTCGGAATCCACGAGCAGGTCGAGGGTATCGCTCGCGGCGGAGCTCGCGAAGACCCGCCACCGCCCGGCGGCCTCCGGCACCAGCACCGAGATCCGGCCGCCCGGGAGGGCTCGCGCGAGGTGGGTGAACACGGCCCGCAAGAGCGCCGCCACCCGCCCTCTGGCGAGCAGCTCGATCGCCAGGTCGCCGGCTACCGCGAGGGCCCCTTGCGACAGCGCGGCTCGCGCCTCGCGGCAGACCGGACACTCCGCCGGCTCCTGCGGCGGGAACCAGGTCGTGGCGGAGATCCCTTCAAGCATAGGCTTCCCAAGTGCTGACCCGGCATCCTAGCACGGCGCCGCTTGCCCTCCGGCGGCCGCGACATGGGCGCAACGCAGTGCCGAGAAGGCCAACATGGTTGCGAGCGTGTTACGATCCGACCGGTTGCTGCGAGCCGGCGGAACGCCCGGACGCGGGGTTTGTCGGAAAGGGCGTTGCCGGCCGGAACGACCTTGGAGCGGACAGTAGGGGGGTGAGGTCGTGAGCCCAACGCAGCGAACGGCGGCGCGCAGCCGGTGATCGGCGCGTTCCTGCTCGGGCTGGCCCTGGCTGCCAATCAACCTTTCCTGGCCAACGTCCCTGGAGGGGCGCGTGCCGAGTGGCGGCGGAGTGGGTCGCCGGAGTTGCTCGTCCTGCCGCGGGCCGGCGAGGGGTGGGGCAAGCTCGCGGCCCGCGTGAGCCCGGCGGCCGCCAACGCCTCCGAACTGCAGGCTGCGAACGACGGGCTGAATGGGCCGCTGACCGGCGTCCGGGTGCGGGTCCCCTGGGAGCTGCTGCGGCCCGAGCTGCGGGTGGCGTGCGCGCGCGCCCTCTTTCCGCTCGATCGCAGGGTCGAGGCGGGATGGGAACACGAGATCCTGGCGCCGTGGGGTGGCGACGGCGAGTCGTGGTGGGAGCTCGCCGAGTGGTTCTGCGGCGCCGGGTCGCGCTATCCGGAACTGCGCCGGGCGAACCCCGAACTCGGGCTCTACCCGGCGCGGGGGACGCTGATCCTGATCCCGGCGGCCGCACTCCGACCGGAGTTTCGGGCGGTCAATGCGGCGCCGGCCGCGAGCGCTCCGTCTCCGGCACCCACCCCGAGTACCCCAGCGCCCGCCGTCGCGGCGCCGAGTGGGCCGGGGCCCCTCGCGGCGGCTTCGGCCGGCGGGCTCGAGTACCGCGGCGGCGAGGCGATCTACCACCTCCGGCCCGGCGAGGCGCTCTACTCCGCGGTCGTCGTGAGGTTTACCGGTCAGCTCCACGCGTCCGACGTCAACGCCACGGCCCGCGAGATCGCGAGCCGTTCCGGGATTGCGGACGTGACGACGATCCCGGTCGGCTACGCGGTGCACATCCCGCTCGACGTGCTGCTGCCCGAGTACCTACCGGCCGGCAACCCGCGCCGTCTGGCCTGGGAGAAGGACAAGCAACAGCTTGCGGCGATCAAACGGGTCATCCGCGCCGCCAACCTCGACGGCATCCACATCATTCTCGACGCCGGTCACGGCGGCGCGGACACCGGCGCGGTGGTTGACGATGTCTGGGAGAGCACCTACGCCTACGACGTGATGAGCCGGGTCAAGCGCGTTCTCGAGGAGCAGACGAAGGCGACGGTCTGGACGACGGTGGACAACCCGGCGTTCACCCGGAAGAACCTCGAGCGAGACGTCCTCGCCAACCAGAGGGACCAGCGCCTGCTGGTGCAGCCGCCCTACGATCTCAGCGACGCCACGACCGGCGTGAACCTTCGGTGGGTCCTGGCCAACTCGCTGCTGCAGCGCCTGAAGCGGCAGAAGGTCAACCCCGAGAGGGTGGCGTTCGTGTCGATCCACGCCGACTCCCTGCACCCCGCGGTGCGCGGACTGATGGTCTACGTCCCGTCGCGCTCGCTGCGGGGCTCCCGGGCGCCGTGGCAACGGGCGACCTACCGGTGCCGCGAGACGCGTTCGCTGGCGCCGCCGCGCTTTCCGGCCGCATTCAGGTCGCGGGCGGAGGCGCTCTCGATCGAGCTCGGCGAGGCGATCGTGCATTCCGCGGAGCGCTTCGGGATCCCGGTCCACCCCTATGAGCCCGTGCGCTCGTCGGTGCTTCGCGGCGGGTCGCGCTGGGTTCCGGCCGTGTTGCGCTACACGCTCGTCCCGTCGGCGGTGCTGGTCGAGATCTGTAACCTCAACAACGAGCAGGACCGGCAACAGCTCCTCACCTGGCGGTTCCGCGAAAAGCTGGCGCATGCGATCGCCGCCGGCCTCGCGGAAGGCTTCTCGCGGTGAGCTGGCGGACGTTCGCCGGGCTCGCCGCGGCCGTCGTCGCGATCTCGTTCGGCGCACCGCTCGCCCGCCTGACCGACGCGGCGCCGCTCGCGGTCGCCATGTGGCGCATGACCCTCTCGGCGGCGGTGCTGCTGCCCCTGGCGGCGGCTCGCGGGGCCGCCCGCGTGCCGGTCCGCCACCGCCCGGCGGCGCTCCTGGCGGGTTTACTCCTGGGCATGCACTTCGGGCTCTGGATCCCGTCGTTGTGGTTGACGAGCGTCTCCTCCTCCGTCGTCCTGGTGTCGACGCAACCGCTGTGGCTACTGCTGCTCTCGCCGAGGTTCCTGGGGGCGAGGATCGGCGGGCGGAACGTGGCGAGCGTAACGGTGGCCATCGCCGGAGTCGTGATCATCACGGGCGGCGATTTCCGGGTCGCGCGCGGCGCCCTTGCGGGCGACCTCATGGCGCTCGCCGCCGCCGCCTGCATGGCGGGGTACCTGGTCGTCGGCAAGAGGCTGCGCGTCGAGGCCCCGCTGCTCGGCTACCTGGCGGTCGTCTACGGGGGCGCCGCCGTGACGTTGATCGCGGCCGTCGCGGCGCTGGGCGTGCGCCCGTGGCCGGGCTCGAGCGTGGCCTGGCTGCCGCTCATCGCAATGGCCGCCATCCCGACGCTCACGGGGCACACCCTGTTGAACTGGGCGCTCGCCCACACCGAGGCGTATCGAGTCAACCTCGCGGTGCTGCTCGAACCGGTCCTGGCCTCACTCCTGACCTGGGCGTTCGTCGGCGAGGCGCCGCCGCTTCACGTCGTGCCGGGCGCGGTCCTCGTGCTCGGAGCGCTCGCCGTCGAGTTCCTGCCCAGCGGCAAGACGCCGTGACGGTCCGGTCGCCTCGGAACGACGACAGCCTCGGGCCGGGATCGGACCAGACGCCGGGAGCCGGGGCGGCAGCGGTCCGGAGTGCCCCGGGCGGCGGGTCACTCGATGGTGAAGTTGTAGGTCGCGAGGACCTTTCCGGCCGCGTCTCGCGCCTCGAGATGCCACGGTCCCACCAAATTCTTCGTAACCGTAATGTTGGACCAGGTGCGCCAATGCGCCGCCTTGACCGGCAGCTCGATGCGCCCGAGCTCCCGATCGCGGTAGAACCAGACGTGGACGATCTTGTCCGGAACGTTGGACACCTGGGAGAATCCCCACAGCTTGCCGACGTCGGCGGAGAACTTGCTGGCCGCCCCGGTACAGGAATTGTCCTGAATCGCCGTGCACACGACGAGGGTGGCGGCCGGTGGCTCCTCGGCCGGGGCTGCGAACGCGGCAGCGGCGACGAGCAGGGCGAGACAAGAAAACACGATTCTCATCTTCTACCCCCTTCCGAATCCATAGTAGCGCAGATTCCGGATGCCGGCGCCCGGCCGGGGAAGGAGGCGGTCGCTGCCGCCTCCACGTCCAAGCGGCCAGGTACGCCTCGATTCGCCCGTCTTCCGAGTCCGGACGACAATTTCTGCCTGTGCTAGCATCGAGTCCCGATGCGAGCCGGTTCCCGAGTCCCCAAGGAGGCGCCATGACCAGGGTGCAGGTCCTCGACGCGCGCGGCGTGGCGCGCGCACTGGAACGGATGGCGGCGGAACTGATCGAGCACGCGGGGGACGAGACGCTCCTGTATCTGGTCGGCGTGCAAACCAGGGGCGTTCCCCTGGCCCACCGCCTCGCGCGCCTGATCGCCGCCAAGACCGGCCACCAACCGCCGGTCGGCGCGCTCGACATTGCGCTCTACCGCGACGACGTGGGTCCCTGGCGGCCCGCGCACCAGCAGCCGGTGCTGCGCGACACCGAACTTCCGGTCGGGGTGGACGACAAGCTCGTTTGCCTCGTGGACGACGTGCTCTACACGGGGCGCACCGTCCGCGCGGCGCTCGACACCCTGATGGACTACGGGCGGCCGCAGGCGATCCGGCTCGCCGTGCTCGTGGACCGCGGCCACCGGGAACTGCCGATCGCGGCCGACTTCGTGGGGCGCGCGGTGCCGACCTCTCGCAGCGAGGACGTCCAGGTCCACGTCCAGGAGTGCGACGGCGAGGAAGGCGTGTGGATTGCGAAGGAGGTGGCGGGATGAGCGTGAAGCCGGCTGCGCGCCTGCGCCGCAAGGACCTGGTGGGGATCGATCCGCTCTCGCCTGGGGAAATCCAGCTCATCCTCGACACCGCCGACCAGATGCGCGACATCGCCGCCCGCCCGATCAAGAAGGTGCCGGCGCTGCGGGGCAAGACGGTCGTGAACCTCTTCATGGAAGCCTCGACCCGGACGCGGTTCTCGTTCGAGGTCGCCGAGAAACGCCTCTCCGCCGATTCGCTGAGCTTTTCGGCGGCCGCGTCCTCGGTGAGCAAGGGCGAGACGCTCGTCGACACGGCGCTCAACCTCGAGGCGATGCAGCCCGATTTCATCGTGATTCGGCACGTGCATGCGGGCGCGCCCCACCAGCTCGCCAGGATCCTGAAGTCCTCGGTGATCAACGCCGGTGACGGCGCGCACGAGCACCCGACGCAGGCGCTGCTCGACGCGCTCACGATGAGGCTGCACCGCGGAACGCTCGAAGGCCAGGTGGTCGCGATCGTCGGCGATCTGCAGCACTCCCGCGTGGTGCGCTCGAACGTCCTCCTGCTCTCGCGCATGGGGGCGACCGTGCGCGTGGCGGCGCCGCCGAGCCTGATCCCGCTCGAGATGGAGAAGCTCGGGTGCGAGGTGCACCGCCGCATCGAGGACGCGATCGCCGGGGCCGACGTGGTGATGATGCTCCGGATCCAGCTCGAGCGGCAGGGGCGGATGAACTTCCCCACGGTGCGCGAGTACTACGATTTCTTCGCGCTCACCCCGGAGCGGCTGAAGCTCGCGAAGAAGGACTGCCTTGTGATGCACCCGGGCCCGATGAACCGCGGCGTGGAAATCGACTCGCGGGTCGCGGACGGGCCTCAGTCGGTGATCCTCGAGCAGGTGACCAACGGGGTCGCGGTGCGCATGGCGGTGTTGTACCTGCTGGCTGGAGGACACGGTGAGCCGACTGCTGATTAAGCACGGGCGGGTGGTGGACCCAACCCAGCGGCTGGACGAGGGGCTGTGGGTCCTCGTCGTGGACGGCAAGGTGGCCCGCCTCGCGGAGCGGATCGACGACCGCGACGCGGAGGTGCTCGACGCCACCGGCCTCGTGGTCGCGCCCGGTTTCGTGGACGTCCACACGCACCTTCGCGAGCCAGGCTTCGAGTACAAGGAAACGATCGCGACGGGGAGCGCCGCCGCCGTGGCGGGCGGCTTCACGGCGGTTTGCTGCATGCCCAACACGAGTCCGGTCAACGACAACGCGGCCGTGACCGAGTTCATCCGCGGCCGCGCGACCGCGGCCGGGCTCGCCCGCGTGTACCCGATCGGCGCCGTCTCCAAGGGACTGCAGGGCGACGAGATGGCGGAGATGGGCGAGATGGTGCGGGCCGGCGCGGTCGCGTTCTCGGACGACGGCAAGCCGGTTTACAACGCGTACCTGATGCGCCGGGCTCTGGAGTACGCGCAGCTGTTCGACGTCCCGGTCGTGGACCACTGCGAGGACCCGAACCTGACGGCCAAGGGCGTCATGCACGAGGGGGCGGTGGCGACCCGACTCGGGCTGCGCGGGATCCCGGCCGCCGCCGAGGAAGTGATGGTCGCGCGCGACGTCGTGCTCGCGGAGCTGACCGGCGGACGCCTCCACATCGCGCACGTCTCGACCCGAGGGGCGCTCGACCGCGTCCGCGAGGGAAAGGCGAAGGGCGTCGGGGTGACGTGCGAGGTCACGCCGCACCACCTCGCGCTCACCGACCAGGCCGTCGCCGACAGCGAGTACGACACCGACACCAAGGTCAACCCCCCGCTGCGCAGCGCCGAGCACGTCGCGGCGCTCGTGCAGGGCATGCTGGACGGAGCCGTGGACTGCCTCGCGACAGACCACGCCCCGCACCACGCCGACGAGAAGGTGCTCGAGTTCGACCTCGCCCCGTTCGGCGTCGTCGGCCTGGAAACGGCCATCCCCGTGACCTACGACCTTCTCGTGCGGCGCCACAAGCTGCCGCTGCGCATGTTCATTGCCCTGTGGTCGAGCAACCCGGCCCGGGTTTTCGGCCTGCCGGGGGGCTCGCTCAAGGTGGGCAGCCCGGCCGACATCACGCTGCTCGACCTCGAGGCGCGCTTGACCGTGAACCCGGACCGGTTCCGTTCGCTTTCGCGCAACACGCCATTCTCGGGGCAGCGGCTCAAGGGTTGGCCGGCCGCAACGCTCGTCGGCGGCAAGGCGGTGTGGAGGCGTGAGCGACGGTAGCCGGCGCCGCGTCGTCGTCGTCGACGACTCGCCGCTCCAGTGCGCCTTCTGGAAGCAGTTGCTGGAGCGGCGCTACGGCACGAGGGCCGCGGTCGAGACCTACTCCGACCCGCAGGCGGCGCTGGACGGGCTGCGACCGGACATCCACCTCATGTTGCTCGACTGGGAGATGCCGGACATGGACGGCGCCGCGGTGCTCGAAGAGGCGCGCCGCCGGGGAGTCAACCTCAAGCGCATCATCATTTCGTCCTCGCACACGGCCGAGGAGCTGCACCGGGCGTTCGACGCATCGGGGTGCCTCGCGGTGATCGAGAAGGCGGAGCCGGAGCAGCATGCGGCGTTCATGATGATCCTCGACTCGATCATGAAACGGTAGCCGGAAGTGAGAAGTGAGAAGGAAGAGGGTAGAAGGAAGACCAAGGAAGAGGCCTACTTCCGTCTCCCTTCTCCCTTCTCCCGTCTCCCCTTTTCCCTCTTCCAGCCCTTACGCCTCCTCCGATGGCGGCATGAACGCGGGGATGCCGGTGAGGTGCTCGCCGAGGATCAACGTGTGCATGTCGTGCGTCCCCTCGTAGGTGTAGACCGACTCGATGTTCATCAGGTGGCGCATCACCGGGAACTCGTTCACGACGCCGTTGGCGCCGTGGATCTCGCGCGAGCGGCGAGCGCACTCCCGGGCCACCCAGCACGAGTTGCGCTTGGCTTGTGAGACTCGGACGAACGTGGCCTTGCCTTCGTCCTTGAGCCGGCCGAGGCGCCAGACCATGAGCTGCCCCTTGGTGATCTCGTTGGCCATCCAGACGAGGCGCTCCTGGATGATCTGGTGGGCGGCGATCGGGCGGCCGCCGAACTGCACCCGCGTCTTCGCGTAGTCGAGCGCCGCGTGGAAGGTCGCGAGCGCCGAGCCGAGAGCCCCCCAGGCGATCCCGTAGCGCGCCTGGGTCAGGCAGCCGAGCGGGCACTTGAGGCCGGTGGCGCCGGGCAGGCGGTTGGCGTCGGGGACGCGGCAGTCGGAGAGGACGAGCTGGGACGTCACGGAGGCGCGCAGCGAGTACTTGCCCTTGTGGTCCACGGTCGAGAACCCCGGGGCGCCGCGCTCGACGAGGAATCCGCGCACGACGCCGTCGTCGTCCTTGGCCCACACCACCGCGACGTCCGCGATCGAGCCGTTGGTGATCCACGCCTTCTCGCCGGAGATCAGCCAGGCGTCGCCGTCGCGGCGGGCGCGGGTCCGCATCGCGCCGGGGTTGGAGCCGAAATCGGGTTCGGTGAGACCAAAGCAGCCGATCGCACCGCCGCGGGCCAGGAGCGGCAGCCAGCGGTCCTTCTGCGCCTGCGATCCCCAGGTCGCGATCGGGTGCATCACCAGCGCGGACTGAACCGAGACGAACGAGCGCAACCCCGAGTCGCCGCGCTCCAGCTCCTGCATCACCAGGCCATAGGCGACGTTCGAGAGCCCGGGGAGCCCGTATTCCTTGAGCGTGGCGCCGAAGAGGTTGAGGCGGGCCATCTCGGGAACCAGTTCGCGGGGAAACCGGCCCTCCCACGCCCACGCCTCGATGTGCGGCATCACCCGCTCGCGAACCCAGTCGCGCACGGTGTCGCGCACCATCCGCTCCTCGTCGGCCAGAAGCTCGTCGATCAGGTAGAGGTCCAGGCTCTCGGTCGCCATCGTTCGTCCCTCCCGCCGCCTTGCAAACGCAACGTATCACTGCAAGCCCTCGCCCGTCACCAGTCCGTGGGGACGCAACCGCGGTGGTACGATGGCCTTGCAGGAAATTGGAAAACCGGCGGTGGGAGGGCGGCATGAGTCCATACATGGGCGGGTCGGCACCGGCGATGGCCGCTCAGGTCGCCGACGGCTATACCCTGGTCAGCGCGGTGCAACTCAAGCGCCTCACCGACACGGAGTTGGACCAGCTCCACCTGGAGCTGGAAAAGATGCTCCGCGACATCCGCTCCGTACTGGTCGACCTCGACGACATCCCGGCGATACAAGCGCGCCAGCGCAGGATGACGCGCCTCACCGGTGCGCTGCAACAAATCCAGATGACGAAGTCGAAGCGGAGGCGGGGCGCGTGAGCGAGGCGACCTGGTGGCGCCACCTACGGGGCGACCCCACCCGCTTTCTGCTCGGCGACGACGAACCGGGCGTGGTGTGGCGCACGCTGACGACGCTGCTCGACCGGCCCCCGGACAGCCCGGCCGTGGTGCGGGCTCGCCTGGCGGCCCGTGAAACCGGGACCGCCGCCGGCCTGCTCGCGCAGCAGAACCCCCTCGGGTACTGGGGCTCGCCGGTCGGTTACGCCGCCCGGTGGGGCGGGACCGCCTGGCACGTGATCGCCCTGGCCGCGCTCGGCGCGGACCCCGAGGACCCGCGCGCCGAACGGGCGGCGGAGAAGCTGCTCGAGTCGCTGCAGCCGCGCGCCGGCGGTTTCTCGGCCGCACGCGGCCGGCCGCCCTCGCCGTGCTTCACTGCCGAGGCGTGCGCGGCACTCGCCCGGTTCGGTTTTGCCCACCACCCGCGGGTGCGGGAGGCGATCGCGTGGCTCGCCGAGCGCAACGGTGGGGCGGGAGGGTGGTCGTGCCCGGAACTCCGCCACCTCGTCAACGGCACCTGCCCGGTGGCGTGCGTCGCAGCGCTCCGGTTCCTCGCCGAGCTGACGCCGGAGGAGCGCGCACCGCTCGCCGCCATGGCGAAGCGTGCCGCCACGACGTTGATGGAGGCCGGCCTCTGGCTCGAGGGGAACGCGCCGCGCGGTTGGTGGGCCTTCGCGCACCCGAACCTGGGGCGGACGGATCTGCTCGACGCGCTCTGCGTCCTCGCCCGCAACGGGTGTCCGCCCGAGCCGCCGGTCCTGCGGGCTTTGCTCGGCGTGCTCGCGCGGCAGGACGGCAGCGGCAGGTGGTCGCAGCAGCAGGCCGTGCCCTTCGGCGAGCCCTCGGGGGAACCTTCGCGCTGGGTCACGTTGAAGGCGCTGGTGAGCGTGGCGGCGTACGGCGAGGCCCTGGCGGTGCATCGTGGAGGGGACGAATGCGGCGCGTGATCGTAACGGGGGCTTCGAGCGGGGTCGGGATGGCCTGCGCGCGCGCGTTCCTCGCGGCCGGAGATGCGGTGGTGGCGCACGGCCGCACCAACCGCGCGGCGATCGAGGAGCTGCGGCGCCAGTTCGGGCCGGAACGCGTCGTGCCGGTCGCAGCCGACCTCGCGACCGAAGAGGGGTGCGTTCTCCTGGTGCGCGCGGCCGGAGCGTTCGACGTCCTCGTGCACGCGGCGGGAATCTGGAACGACGGCCCGATCCGCACCCTGACCGCCGAGAACCTGGAGCGGATGTTTCGCACCAACACGTTTTCGGCGTACTTCCTCGCCCGCGAGGGGGCGAAGGTGATCAAGCGCGGCAGCATGGTGTTCATCGGCTCGACGGCGGGGGAGCGCGGGGAGCCGGAGCACAGCCATTACGCCGGATCGAAGGCAGCGCTCTGGGGGTTGGTGCAGTCGCTGGCGCAGGAACTCGCCCCCGACGTCCGCGTCAACCTGGTCTCTCCGGGGTGGGTGGAGACGCCGATGGCGAGGGACGCGCTCGCCGTACCGGGCAGGCTGGAGGCGATCGTTGGCGCAGTGCCGCTGCGCCGGATCGCCCAGCCGGATGACGTTGCGTCGGCGGTCCTCTTCCTCGCCGACGAGCGCCAGCGCCACCTCACGGGCGTCGATATCCCGGTTTCGGGCGGCGCGTTGCTGCCGATGCCGCGGGGCTGACCGCGGCGCGCTGCCGCCGGTGGCCTTTGGCGGCGTCGCGGCCTCCCAGGGTGTCCCGTATACTGGCGCGCGGCGGAAATCTGCGTTAACGTTCCGCGAGAGAGTGGGGGGAGTTGCCATGAGCCGCAAGGACGAATTCGGAGTGAACGAGAATACCCGCCCCGAGGAAGCGGTGCGCATCGCGATGGAGCGGGAGCAGAAGGCGCGGGAGTTCTACCTCACCTGCGCCCGGATCGTCGGGGACCCGGGCGTCAAGAAGATGTTCGAGTTCCTGGCGCGCGAGGAAGGGAAGCACTTCGAACTGCTCGAGCGCGAACACGACCGCTTCATCTCCGGGGAGAACTGACGGTGGCCGGCCGGGTCATCGTTTGCGGGGACCTGCCCGACCGGTACGAGGCGGAACGGCTTCTGGCCGAGCGCCACCCCGGGTTGCACGTGGACAGCGTCGCGCAGGCGTGGGAGCTGACGGAGCACGCGCTCGAGGGCAGCTACGACCTCGCGCTGCTCCTCAAGGGGCCGATCGCCGCCCACGAGCGGCGGCTGGAAGCGATCGCCGGCCTCCGGCGCAACGGCTTTGCCGGCAAGGTCCTCGCGGCCGGGGCGTTCCTTACCGAGAAGCAGGACGCGGTGCGCGCCGGAGCCGACTACGCCTTCGACCCGGAGAAGCAGGCGACGGAGAAGGTCGTGGGCGCCGCCCTGATGCGCCCCGCAGCCGCCGCCGACCACCCCTACCTGAGGAGTCTCTTCGTCGGCGAGTGGGCCACCCCCGCGGCCTTCGGCGACACGCTTCCCCCCGCTGCACCCGACCTGTTGCTGGCCGCCACCTCGCGCCACCCGGGCGGGGCGTTCTGGGGGGCCCTCGCGGGGCTCGTGCGGGCCAACCCGGAGATGCGCTGCGTCCTCGTCGAGGACGACGGCGGCGAGGAGGCGCGCACGGAAGCCCTGGCGACGGGGATCCAGCCGTACGTCGAATTGGCCGCCGAGGGGATCGGGGGGGTGCTCGCCCTCGTCCGGCGCCTGCTGCGCGAGATCTGGCTCGGCCGCGTCACTCGGGCGTAGGAATCGCGCGGCCCGCGACGCCCGCCGGGAGGCGAGCTTGTTCCGTCGTGTCACATTCCCCTGCTAGAATCGAGGTCCGGAAGCGCCTGAGTGCGGCGTTCCCGGAGCTGGACGGGAGGGGAGAATGTTCGACATCGAGGGGTCGCTCGATCGGCAGATCCTCGCGCTCGTGCGTCCGCGGCCGACGGTAATTTTCGTCGAGCCGCTCGACCCGAGAGTGCTGGAGGGAGCGTGCTACCTGACGCGCTTCATCCGCCCCGTATTTCTCGCCTCCGAGGCGGCGGTGCGCGAGGTCGCGGGGCGAGACCTGGCACACGTCGACCCTACCCGGATCGCGTTCACCTTTTCCGAGAGCGTGTTCATCGAACCCGCCGAGCAAGAGAGACTGGTTGCCGAATTCGCCAGCCACTACCTCGAGGAGCGCCGGGAAGGTGGGCAGCTTCGGTCGGCGGCCGAAGCGCGGCGAGTGGCCTCGGACCCGGCGCAGTTCGGGATTCTCGCCGTGAGGCTGGGCCACGCCGACATGGTGGTGGGGGGGGCGACGCACGAGCCCAAGGATTTCTTCCGGCCGATGGTGCGGGCGCTGACGATCCGCTACATGCCGAGCGAGGCCGGCGTGTTCGTGCTTTCCGACGCGCACCCGGACACGATCTTTCCCCACAACATCGTAGTGTTCGGGGACGTCGGGGTGAACGCCACCATGACCCCCGAGGCGTTGGCGCACGTTGCCGTCGGGACGTGCGCGATCGCGCGCGACATCATCCCGGAGGACGTGTTGGCCGAGATCCACGGGGCGATCGTCTCGTATTCCCATCGCGGCTCCGACGAGGGGCCGTCCGCCGACCTCGTGCGGCGCGCCGCGGAGCTGATTCCCGGGGTCCTGGCCGATCGCGTGCGGCATGGCTCCCGCTACGCCTCGATCAAGATCGCGGCCGAGGTGAAGATGAGCGTGGCGTTGTCGCAGCGCTCGGCCACGTACTACCGTGGCCACGGTGGCGACGACTGGGCCGGCGGCACGAACGTGATCGTGTGCCCCAACCTCGATATGGGGAACCTGCTCTACCACCTCTACGCGACCCGCTACCCCGACGCGAAGAAGTTCACCGTCATGATCGGGCTCAAGTCCCGCGGCGTTGACCTGGCGATGGACTGCACCCCCGAGGACGTGCGCTTGAGCGTGAAGGCCTCGGTGCTGCGCCTGCACCGATTCGGGGACTGGACGCAGACACCGAAGGACACGTTCTTCCGGCGGCCCCGGGTGCTGGCGGTCAACCCCGGGTCCACCTCGACGAAGATCAGCGTGTACGACGGGGAGCAGGAGAACTTCACCGCCGAGCTGCAGCACACCGCTGCGGAGCTCGCGCCGTTCGAGGGGAAGCGCATCAGCGAGCAGTTCGCCTTCCGCAAGGAGGTGATCGAGGAGGCGCTCAAGAAGCACGGCTTGACGATCGCCGCGGTGGATGCAGTGGCGGCCCGCGGCGGCCTGCTGCGGCCGATCCCCCACGGCACCTACCGGGTCGGGGAGGCGATGATCGCGGACCTCAAATCCGGGGCGTTCGGGGAGCACGCCTCCAACCTTGGCGCGCTCATCGCCAACGAGCTGACGGCCGGAAGCGGGAAGCCGGCGTTCATCATCGACCCGGTTGTCGTGGACGAGGTTCCGGAGCGCGTGAAGATCACCGGCGTCAAGGCGATCCGCCGCAGGGTCATCAGCCACGCCCTCAACCAGATCGCCAGCGCCCGGCGATACGCCGAGGAGAACGAGACGTTCTACGAGAAGGTCAACGTGATCGTCGCGCATATGGGCGGCGGCATCACGATCGGCGCCCACAAGTCGGGGCGGTACATCGACGTCAACAACGGTCTCGACGGCGAGGGGCCGTTCACCCCGCAGCGCTCCGGTTCGCTGCCGGTCGGCCAGCTCGTCGACCTTTGCTTCTCCGGCACGCTGACGCAGACGGAGTTGAAGGCCCTGAACAACGGCCGCGGCGGCCTCGTGGACCTGCTCGGCACCTCCGATTTGCGCGAGGTGGAACGCCGCATCGCGCGCAACGACGCCGAGGCCGCCGCCGTGTTCGAGGCGATGGCGTACCAGATCGCCAAGGGCATCACGGCGCTCATCCCGGCGTTCGACGGCGAACCGGTGGACCGCATCCTGCTCACCGGCGGGATGGCCCGCTCGGCTGCGCTGGTCGAGGCGATCACCCGGTTCGTCGCCGCGGTGGGCTGCGGCGTCACCGTCTACCCCGGTGAGAACGAGATGTTCGCCCTGGCCAAGGGGGCGTTGCGCGTGCTCAGCGGCAAGGAGGCGGCGCGCGAGTATCAGGTCGCATAACGAGGGTTCTACCGCGGCAGGGGAGGGACGATGCCACCGATTCGGACGCTCGAACAGCTCGTTGAGAACGTGAGGGGCACTCCCCCCCGACGACTCGTGGTTGCCGCAGGGCACGACGAGAACACGATCCAGGCGGCTGCGCGCGCCGCCGAGGAGATGATCGCCAAGGTCATTCTGGTCGGGGACGCCGCCCGCATCGCGGCGCTGTGCACCAGGTTCAAGCGCAATCCGGGTCTGTTCACCGTCATCGACGAGCGCGACGAGTACCTGGCAGGCGTCAGGGCGCGGGACATGGTCCGGGACGGCGAGGCCGACGTCCTGATGAAGGGCCTCATCGGGACAGGGAAGTACATGCACCTGATTCTCGACAAGGAGCGGGGGCTGCTGCCGGACGGAGCCGTGCTCACACACGTCACCGTCCTCGACGTGCCCGCGTATCAGGCGACGCACGGCAAGCTGCTCCTCGTCTCCGACGTGGCGATCATCCCGGCGCCCGACCTGGCGACGAAGGTCAAGATCGTGACCTACGCCATCGCCGCCGCGCACAGTTTCGGGATCGAGAACCCGAAGGTGGCCCTGCTCGCCGCCAACGAGAAGGTCTCCGAGAGGATGCCCGCGACCATGGACGCCGCGATCATCGCCAAGATGGCCGAACGGGGCCAGATCACGGGCGCGATCGTGGACGGGCCGCTTGCGCTCGACGTGGCGCTCTCGCCCGAAGCGTGCGAGATCAAGGGTCTCCGCTCCGCGGTCGCGGGCGACGCGGACGTCCTGATCTTCCCCAACATCGAGACCGGCAACGTGTTCTACAAGTCGGCCACGATCCTGGGCGGTGCGCGCCTGGCCGCGGTGGTGGTCGGCACCTCGGCGCCGTGCGTCCTGACGAGCCGGGCCGACTCGGAGGAGTCGAAGTACTTCTCGATCGCCCTCGGCTGCCGCCTCGCCAAGTAGGCCGCCGCCGATGGCGGACGGCCATCCGGGGGGGGGGCCGCGGCCGCTCCACCGCCCGCCCGGCCGCTCTTGATCCCCGCCCCCTCCCGCGAGCCGCGGCCGAGTCGCGTCTCGCCGGGCGTTGCGGTCGCCCTGCTTGCATCTTCGCGTAGGGTCCGGCAGGGGCGTTCGAAACGCCCAGGTCAACGGTTGTTGCAGCGTTGACCGGGTCGCCGAGGGTCGGCAACTGGCCCCTCGATCGGCAACGGAAGTGCTTGTGATACCAACGGGTTCGATTCAGCTCTGCCCTCGGGTTGGCTTCGATTCTCGCTCGGCATTTAGCTCCCCAGGGGCCCTCGGACCCCGTCGCTTTGCGCGCCGGGTCGACTGGAACGGCCCCGGGCCGGCTTCAACAGGCGGGTTGTGTGGCCGGCCCCCTCGCTTTCTGAGGTTCATGGCCCCATATTGAGTAAGAAGAGACCAACGCAGGAGGAAGTGGGGTCGTGAGCACCGGCGAGTTCCGGCTCCGTGGGTGTCTGGTGCGGCCGCATCTGAACCGGCTCGCGCTGGGCGAGGGCTGTATTCAGCGCCGGCACGGGCTCCCCGATGTCTTTGCGCTCTTGGCGCGGAACCGAGGCGAGGTTGTCTCGAGGGACACCGACATCGCCTCCTTCCGGGCTGAGCCGTCCCTGGCAGAATCGGTCTTCGGCCCGTCCATCGCCAAGCGGCGGCAGACCCTTGAGGGTGATCACGCACAGGCCCAATTCATCGAGGCCGTCAACAAGGGCGGCGACCGCTTGGCGGCCGCAGTCGAACGCCTCGGACGACCGGCCTCGGCCACCAGGCCGGCAGAGCAGCCCGGTGCGGCCCGAAATCCTCGCCGCTCGGCCAAGACACCTGTGAGCTCTACTGGGACGGGCGGGAGGTCTCACGGGAGGAGGGGGAGAAACGCAGCGGCAAGACCAGCGACGCGGGCGTGCGGAAGAGCTTTGCTCGTGTCTCCGGCCGCCACGCGGACGGTCGTGACCGGCTGGTGGTCGGCGCTCGAAGGGTTCGGGAGCAGGAACGGCACCTTCCTGCGGGGTCGCAGGACCCAGAGGCCGGTCGGGATGTCGGTCGACGGCGAGAACTGCTCCCGCCGCGGCGCCGTGGCATCCCAGTTCTGCCACCCGGCGGGGAAGAGGATGTTTGAGGCGGTGCCATGAACGGTGCGCGGGACGGTGCGAAGCGTTCGATGCTGTCTCTCGGCACGCGCCTGGGCCGGTACGAGGTTGCCGCCCGGATTGAATCCGGGGGGATGGGCGAGGTGTACCGCGCTCACGATCCGCGCCTGGGCCGGGAGGTCGCGATCAAGGTGCTGCCGGCTGAGTTCGCCGCCGATCCCGAGCGGCTGCGACGGTTCGAACAAGAGGCCCGTGCGGTCGCTGCCCTCGATCACCCCAACATCCTCGCGGTTCACGACATCGGCACCTATGACGGCGCTCCGTTCATCGTTTCGGAGCTGTTGGAAGGGGCAACGCTGCGGGACTGGTTGCGCTCGGGCGCTCTGCCTGTTTGCAGGGCCGTCACAACTGCTGTCCAGATCTCCCAAGGTCTTGCTGTGGCCCACGAGAAGGGCATCGTACACCGTGACCTCAAGCCGGCGAACGTGTTTATCACGAAGGACGGCCAGGTCAAGATCCTGGACTTTGGCCTCGCGAAGCTGATCGTGCCGGGGAGAGTCGTCGATCCTGCCAAGGCGAGCACGGTGGTCGAGGCGACTGAAGCGGGCACGAGGGTCGGCACTGTCGGGTACATGTCGCCGGAGCAGGTACGCGGCCAGAGCGTGGACCACCGCACGGACATCTTCTCGTTCGGGTGTGTGCTGTACGAGATGCTGGCAGGGAGGAGACCGTTCACAGGGGACACGGCGGCGGACACGATGACCGCGATTCTGACGAAGGACCCGGAGTGGCTGTCCGGAACACGGAGGGAGGTCCCGCACGCGCTGCAGCGGGTCGTTCACCGGTGCCTCGAGAAGCGCCCGGAGGACAGGTTCTCCTCTGCCCACGACCTCGCCTTCGCACTCGAGGCCGCGGCTGGCGAGAGTTCCGGCGGTCGGGCGATCCTCAAGGCGGCCCCGCGTCGCAGCCGAGTCAATCATTGGCTGGTAGCGGTCGCGGTTCTGGTCGCGGTCCTAGCCTTGGGGATTCTATGGCTCTCTCGGCCCAGCGGCCCGGCACCGCTCCCAAGGTTTCATCCCCACAGGGTCGCGGGCCCGCTCGGTGTCGTGAGCGAGCCGGCCTTGTCTCCTGGTGGTACCGAGATCACCTACACCGCGACCTCGCGCGGGACCAGCGATATCTGGGTGGTCGACGTGCGGGGCGGCAAGCCGATTCGGCTGACCGAGGGGCCGTCGGCTTCCTTTGGCCCGACCTGGTTTCCCGACGGGAGCGAAATTGCCTTTTCGTCGAGAAGAGGGGGGGAAACCTCCATCTGGAAGGTTCGCCGGTTCGGCGGCACGCCGATGCTCCTGGTGCCGGACGCGCAGGACGCTGCCATTTCGCCCGGCGGAGAGCGGGTCGCCTTCGCACGCCCGGGGAAGGACAACTATCTGCGGATCTGGGTGGCGCCGCTTGGCGCTCCAGAGCGAGCGCGCAGGCTGACCGGCGGGGGTGTAGGCGTTTGGAGCCACCGCCACCCTGCGTGGTCGCCGGACGGCCGGACGATCTGCTTCCAGGACAGGCGAAATCTGTGGCTCGTTCCCGCCGGTGGTGGCCCGCCCAAAGCGCTCACGCACGGCGACCCAGTCAACGTGAACCCGGTCTGGTCGAGCGACGGCCGGCACGTCTACTTTGTGTCCTATCGCGACGGCACCCAGTCTCTGTGGAGGCAGGCCCTTGTTGGAGGCGACCCGATCCGGGTGACGCACGGCACTGGCCCCGAGAAAGCACTAAGTATCTCCCGCGACGGGCACCGCCTCGCCTTCACGACCGGTCTGGAGACCTCCTCGACCGCCCTGGTCGACATGCAGACGGGAGGGGTCAGCACAGTGCAGGAAGGCAGGACGGCGGAGTTCGCGGCAATCGCCCCGGACCGCAGCTCGATCGTGTTTGAATCGGATCTGGGAGGTTTCTCGGACCTGTGGTCCTTACCTCTGCGCGGCAACGCGCCGGCCGGCGATCCAGCAAGGCTTACGGACCATCCAGGCACCTGCGCCGTGCCGGCGTTCTCCCCGGATGGTCGCTGGATCGCCTACTATCGTGTTGTCGATGGCCAGCGCGACGTGTGGGTCATCTCCGCGCAAGGAGGGGCGCCCGTGAACTTCACCGGGCATCCGGCGATCGACATCGAGCCGGCGTGGTCCCCCGACGGCAGGCAAATTGCTTTCGTTTCCGACCGCGGTGCACGGGATCGGATCTGGGCGGCACCGTTCGCCGACGGCTACCGCGCCGGCTCGAGCCGCCCGGATCACGGACGACGACGGTAGCGCCTCGTTCCCGTCCTGGTCGCCCGACGGAAAGGCGATCGCATACGTGTTGGCGACCGATACGGGCAGCGAGGTTCGGATCGCGCCCGCTGAGGCGAGCGGCTCTTCCCGCACCCTGACCATCGGAGCAGAGGCGTACATGGTCCGATGGTGGTACCCGAAGAACGTCCTCGCGGTTTCAGGGTACTTCGGCGAGGTCCTTCCGAGCATGCGGCTCGTGCCCGCCGGGCGGTGGGGACATCGTTCGATTGTCTCCTTTCGGCACGTGCACGAACCACCTGTACTCCCATCTTTGAATTGTCTCGCGACGGAGCGCTGCTCGCCCTGCTGCAGACCACTAGGCAGGACGAGATCTGGGTACTGGAGACGGAAGGGGGGTCTTTCTAGTGTTGGCGTGAAGGACGCATGACGCGTCTGCATCACGCCCAATAGGAGAAAGGAGAAGGCAATGGAAAATGAGGACCCACAGAGTCTGGTCAAGAAATGGCTCGACCATCTCGAGGGAAACCTTCAGGTCATGGCGGAATCGTGGAGCAAACTCGCGGAGCCAGTCGACAGAATAGGCAAACTCCTGGCCGGTGTGCGTGACGGTGACTCCTTCAAGATGACAAAGGAGTTCCTCGAGCTGGTGGAGCGCCTCCAGGGCGAAATTGGAAGGTGTCCAGTCATCCAGGACGGCCCGGTCGCACCAAGTTGCCGCCCGCTCGGGCCCTTCTCACCGACCGATCCCTTCCCACCGAAGGGTGGACCGGGGAAACGCTGAGGCGGCTTTTCGGTGCATCCGCGCCCCGGCAACAGGGTTCTGCCTAGGGGTCTGGAGAATCGCTGCGTGCTCACCTCACGCGCAAACGTGATCCTACTGCTCTCGGGGCGTTGCAACCTCTCCTGCGCCTACTGCTACCAGGACCGAAGGCAAGTGCGAGACGCCATGAGCTGGGCGACTCTCGTTGCGGCTCTGGGTGCGGCGCTGCGCGGCGGCCAGGAGGAACTATGTGTCGAGTTCACGGGCGGCGAGCCGCTGCTCGAGGTTGCTCTCCTAAGGCGGGCGGTGAGGTTCGTCGAAAGACATCGCGGCCGTGATACGAGGGTCGAATTCAGTCTTACGACCAACGGAACGTTGCTCACGCCGCCTCTGGTCGCCTGGTTGTTCGCGCACGGTTTCAAGATCCGGCTGAGCTTCGACGGTATCGCGGCGGCCCAGGACCGTCGGGGCCACGGGACCTTTCAGGTTCTGGACCGCTTGTTGGACCTTCTGCGCGCGGAGTTCCCAAGGCAGCTCAGGGATAGGGTCACGGTGAGCACGACCTTGGTCGCCGCTGCGATCCCAAGGCTGGCGGCGAGCATCCGCTACCTCATGGGCAAGGAGGTTGCCAGGATCGGCATCGGCCCTCGGATCACCTGGGACCCCGACTGGTGCATGCGCTGCAGGGATGACCTGAAGGACCAGGTGGACGAGATCCTGGCAGTGTCGGTCGACCATTGGCGGCGAACCGGCGATGTCCCGGTAGGTTTTCTCGCCCGGCCCCCGCTACGCGACCGCGGTGCGCCGGTGGCGGACTTCCTGTGCAGCGCGCCGGCTGGGTCTACGATCGGAGTGGATCCTGACGGACGGGCGCTGGCATGTCCGCTCTTTGTCGATTCGCTCGCGACACTACCCGATCTCGCCACGGCGGCTTCGGTGGCGCTCGACCTCGGGCCTGTCGCCGATCCAGGAGTGCTGCGTCGGCTGGCCTCTCTGCCCGAAAAGGCGCGTAGTCTGAAGATTTTCACCGGCAAGCGCGGGAAGCGTTCGTCGTACGGGGTCTGCGCGGATTGCCGCTATATTGCGGACTGCCGGGTGTGTCCAGCCTCGATCTGCCACATCCCCGGCAATCTTGACCCCGACGTCGTTCCCGACTTCATCTGCGCGTTCAACCAGGTCACTTTGGCGGCCCGGGAGCGGTTCGACGAGATGACCGGCGGGGAGCGGAGCGCCGCCTGGTACGGCGAGGTTCGGGCGGCGCTCGGAGAGATCGAGGCCGCCCTGGAGAAATCGGGGGCGACCTTGGGACGGGACCGGGTCGACGGTTCGGAAGGGAGGCATTTTCGGTCGGCGCGACGTAGGTACAAGTATGGGAGCCAGGCGGAGGATAACCATGCAATCCGAACTGAGGGCACTGCGCCTATCCTGCGCAGCCGTCGCAGCGGGCGCGGCTAAGGGCGCGGCGACGTGGCCTGCGGTAGGGGCGTGGGGGGCCGTAAGCCTCTGCCTCACGACCAATACGGTCGAACTTCCGTGGACCGAGATTGGTGGTGCACGGAAAGGGGGATAGGCATGCGACGCACGAGGTTCGTTGCTGCGGGGCAAGTTCCTCGGGTGTCATCTGAGGTGTGCAAAGGCCGGCGGATCTGGCGGCGGTTCAATAGCGCTTCGGCCGCGAGGAAGGAGCGCCGAGAGGGCATGAACCAGCGCGTCGACGTCGGAGGCGTCGTTGTAGGCCTGGATCGAGACCCGGAGGTACGAGCCGCCGTTCCAGGCGAACGTCGGGACCTCGATCCTGAACTCGTCGAAGAGGCGGCGCTGCAGCGCCTCGTGGTCGCAGCGCGGCAGCGCGACGGTGGCCATCTGTCCGAACCAGTCGCCGCCGGCAGGCGTCAGGGGGGCCAACCCGGTGATCGCGTTGATCCGGTCGCGGGCGGCGCCGGCAATGTCGTGGCAGGCGCGTTGCACCGCGGGCCAGTCGTGCTCGCGCATGAACTCGATCGCCGCCGGCACCGAGAGGTAGGCCGCGATGTCGCGCGTGCCTTGCCACTCGTGCTCGTCCACGAAGCGCGACGGGCCGGGGTGATCGCTGCGCCACCCCCAGCTCACGACCAGCGGCTCGAGCAGCGGCTGCGCTTCGGCCCTGGCGTACAGGAACGCCGAGCCCTTCGGCGCGTTCATCCACTTGTGGCAGTTGCCGGCGTAGAAGTCGGCGCCGAGCGCCGCGAGGTCGAGCGGAATCTGCCCCGGCGCGTGGGCGCCGTCGATCACGGTGAGGATGCCGCGCTCGCGGGCTCGCTGCACCAACTCCATGACCGGCAGAGCGATCGCCGTCGACGACGTGACGTGACTCAGGAAGAGGACCCTGGTGCGGTCGTTGACGCCTGACCACACGGCGTCGACGATCTCCTCGGCCGAGGCAACCGGGAGCGACACCGGCTGCCGCACGTACCGCGCGCCGCTCCTCTCGCAGATGAAGGTCCACGTCCGGTCGAGGGCGCCGTACTCGTGGTCGGTCGCGAGCACCTCGTCGCCCGGCTCGAGGCGGAGCGAGCGTGCCACGGCGTTGAGGCCGGTGGTGGCGTTGGGGACGAAGACGAGATCGTCCGGATCGGCGCCGACGAAGGCGGCGAGGGCCTCGCGCGCGGCGCGCATCAGGGCGGTGAAGCGCCGGCCCAGGAACTCGACCGGCTCGGCTTCCAGCTCGCGCTGCCAAGCCTGGTAGCGATCGAACACCGGGCGCGGGCACGCCCCGAACGACCCGTGGTTGAGGTACACGACGCCCGGCCGCATGAGGAACAGGTCCCGCATCGAGGTGTTCATTTGCCTCAGTACCCCATCGCGCAGCCGTCCTTGCGGGATTCGCTCGCGCCGAAGTAGACGCCGGTCGAGGGGTCGCGCCAGACCGCCTGGTAGCCGCCGAAGGCGGTGGCGCTCGCCTCGACGAGCGTGTGGCCGCGCCGAAGGAGCGCCCGCCGCACGTCGTCGGAGACGCCCGGCTCCAAGCTCAAGACCCCGCCGTTGCTCATCACCGTGCCGGTGGGCTCCGAGTCCTCGGTGTGATAGAAGCGCGGCGCGTCCCCGGCTTCCTGCAGGTTCATGCCGAAGTCCACGATGTTCACCACGATCTGGGCGTGGCCCTGCGGCTGCATGTCGCCGCCCATCAGGCCGAACGCCATCTGCGGCTCTCCATCGCTCCCCAGGAACGCCGGGATGATCGTGTGGAACGGCCGCTTGCCGGGGGCGAGGACGTTGGGGTGGCCGGCTTCGAGTGCGAACAGGGCGCCCCGGTCCTGCAGCCCGAAGCCGAGCTCGGGGATCGCGTAGCCGGAGCCGAAGCCGGTGTAGTTGGACTGGATCAGCGCCACCATCATCCCGCGGTCGTCGGCGGTGACGAGGAACGTGGTGTCGCCGTGCTGGAGCGCGGGGTTGCCGGGCGCGACCGAGCGGGCCGCCCGCCCCAGGTCGATGCGCGCCGCCTGCCTCGCCGCGTACCTTTTGTCCAGGAGCGCCGGGATGGGGGCGGGGCAGAACGCGGGGTCGGCGTAGCAGCGCGCCCGGTCGGCGAACGCGAGCTTCTTGGCCTCGACCATGATGTGCCAGAAGTCGGGGTGGTCGCGCCCGAGCGCCTTGAGGTCGAAGCGCTCGAGGATGTCGAGCATCTCCAACGCCGCCAGCCCCTGCCCGTTGGGCGGCAGCTCCCACACGGCGACGCCGCGATAGGTGGTGGAGATCGGTTCTTGCCACTCGCTGGAGTGGCGGGCGAAATCCTCCCTGGAGAAGAAACCCCCGACCTCCCGCGAGTAGCTCACGATCTTCTCGGCGATCTCGCCGCGGTAGTAGGCGTCACGGCCTCCCGCCGCGAGGATCTCGAGGGTGTGGGCGAGGGCGGGGTTGGCGAACGGCTCGCCCTCGGCCGGGGGCTTGCCGCCCGGGAGGAAGACGTCGGCGAACCCCGGCTTGTCCCTGAAGAGGGCGACGCCGCGCGCCCATGAGCCCGCGATCACCTGCGGCACCGGAACGCCCTCCTCGGCGTACGCGATCGTCTGCGCCAGGAGGTCCCTCATCGGCAGGCGGCCGAACCGTCCGTGCAGCTCGAACCAGGCGTCGGCGCAGCCCGGGACGGTCCACGAGTACGGCGAGTACGGCGGGATGGTGCCGTCCGGCAACGCCGGCACCTGCTCGGGCGTGAGCGCCAGCGGGGCGCGCCCCGACCCGTTGAGGCCCGCCAGCTTCCCGGTCGCTGGGTCCCACACCATTGCGAAGAGGTCGCCGCCGAGGCCGGCCGACACCGGTTCCATGAGGCCGAGCGCGGCGTTGACGGCGATCGCGGCGTCGACCGCGCTGCCTCCGCGCTTTAGCACGTCGATTCCAACCTGAACGGCCAGCGGGTGCGCGGCCGCGACCATCCCGTGGCGGGCCACCGTGACCGAACGGGTCGCGTGCGGGCTCCGCTGCGACCGGCCGGCGCCGGTTGCGAACGCGATCGCGAGAACTCCGATCAGGAGCGCGGGCAGCAGGAGAAGGATCACGTCAAACCTTGGCGCGCCGCTATCGCCGCGTGCGGCCGGCGGGGTCGTCACAAGTCCCGCCGCCGCCGCGTTTTTGATGCGGTGCGGCGCGCATTCCGATTAGAATAGCTCAGGTCGATGCGCGTCGAAGGCTCACGCCGTTTCGTTCGGACGTCCGCCGCTGCCGCAGCGGCGGTCCTGGCTCTTGTCGTCGGATACCTCGCGCTGCAGCGCTCGGTCGACATCCTGCTCGAGGACGCCAGTGTCTCGCAGCTGCGGGGATCGGTCCACCTGCTGGCGGCGCGCGTGCGTGGGCAGGCCGAGGACCTGGCCAGGGCGTTGCGGACGACGGCGCTTGATTGCCCGTCGCGGGAAGCGGCCGCTGCCGGAGCGTACGGGGCCGACCTCGACCGCCTGCGGCGCCTGAAGCCCAGGTTGTTCGTCTCGGCCCTACTCTTCGACCGTAGCGGGCGCCTGCTCGCGGCGGCGCCGCCGGGCATGCCCCGGGGCGACGATCTGGAGGCCGCGGAGGAGGCCGGCCGGAGGGCCGTGCGCGGCGCCGCTCAGGGCGGGAATGCCTCCTTCGGCGTCGTGCGGCGAGGCGGGACCATCGTTGCGGCGGCCGGGGTCGCGGGCGCGCCTCAGGCCGGTGTCGGTGCGGCCGGCGTCGCGGTCGAGGCCGGCCGCCTTGCGGCCGCGCTGCTCGAGAACGTGGCGTCCGAGGGCCATGGCTATGCGTTCCTGGCGAACGAAGACGGGGCGCTGCTGGCGATCTCGGGCAGCGGGAGGGCACTGACGCCGGCGTCGCTGGCCGATGCCGTCGGACCGGATTGGGCCGGCGCACTTTCGGGGCCGTTACCCGCCACCGGCGCAGGACGATGGCGGTGGTCCCAGGGCGCCGGCGTCCAGCGCGAACCGATGCTCTGGGTCCTGGAGCCGGTCACGGCGGCGGGCACCCGATGGATCGTGGGCGGTGCGGTCGCGGAACGGTGGGCCATGCGAGGGGGACGGCCGCTGGTCTTCGGGGGTGTGGCGCTCCTCGCTCTTCTGGCTGCGGGGGGGGTGGTGGCGGTCGCCGCCTGGAAACGCGCCAACGCCGAACGGCAAGCGGCGGTGCGCGAAGCCCAGCGCTGGCAAGCCCTGGCCCAGCGCCGGATGCGCGAGACGCGGTGGCGCGGCCTGGCCGATCACGCCGGGTCTCCGGTGGTTTGCCTCGCTAACCACCGGGTCGTTGCAGCGAACCTCCGCGCCGCGCAAGAACTCGCCCGCGGCGACAGCGACAGCCTGCTCGGAAGCGACTTCCTGACGTTCGTGGCGGCCGCCGACCACGACCTTGTCGCCGCGTACGTCGACGATCGCCGAGTCCAGGGTGGGGGAAGCGCGACGGTGGTGGCGCGCCTGGCAACGAGCGATGGACGCACGTTCGCCGCGGAGGTGACTGCAACCTCGGTGCACGAGTTCGATGAGGCGGTCGTGTACGTGTCGTGGCACCGCTTGCAGCTGCGCCACCGGGCCGAGGGGGTTCTCGAAGCGATCGCTTCCGCCGCGCCCCTCGTCCTCGTGGTCACCGACACCTCCGGGAACCTGGCGTGGGCGAACGCGGCGCTGGCCGAGCGGACCGGGTACGACATGCGCCGCTTCCAGGGGCGGCCGCTGCTGGCGGTCGTGGAGGCGTCGTACCGCCGAGTCGTGGTGTCGGCGCTGGCCAAGGCCCGCCGGGGGATCCCCAGCGGCGGCCAGGCGCGGATCCGGCGCGAGGACGGCGACGCGCTGACCGTGGAGTTCAAGGCGGTTCCCGTCCGCTCCGGCGGGGACCCTACGGGGGTCCTGTTCGTCGCCTCGGAGGTGGGAGGGCAGCGCAGCGATGGGCGCGACTTCCCGGCTGCCGCGCGCGACCGGGCGCTCTCGCAGCTCGGGACCTCCCTGGCGCACAAGATCAGCAACAACTTCCAGGCGCTGCTCGGGACTTTGGATGCGATCGAGGCCGGCGCTCCGGCGGCAGGGAGGGTCGAGGTGGCGCAACGGCTGGTTGCCGGCGCGGTCGAGGACCTGCGCAGGTTCGTCGCGGTGTCCCGCAGCGGGAGCGGGGCGTTGCGCCCCGTGCGGCTGGGGCCGGTCATCGAGCGCTGGCGCGAGAAGGCCGCTTCGGCGCTGCCTCCCAGGGTGCGCCTGACAACCCGCCGCGAGGTGGAGGACGACCGGGTGTTGGCGGACGCCGCCCAGATCGTGCTCTGGCTCGAGGTCAGCCTCGCGGCGGCGCTCGGGGGCATGGAGCTGGGCGGCGCTGTCGAGGTGAGTCTGCGGGAGGGGAGCGCCCCGGGCGCCGTTCGCCTGGCGTTCTCCGACACCGGGGCGACGGCCGCCGGGACCGGCGCCGAAGGGGAGGGTGACCGCGAGCACTTCGCCTCCCGCCGGACCGCGCGGGCGCTGGCGGAGCTGATCGCGATGCGCCATGGCGGGCGCACCGGAGGGGCGTGGCCGGCGAGATGGGTGGGCGGAGCTGGATCGAGCTGCCGGGCCGGTCCACCGTCTCAGCCGCCGAGGAGGAGGCGCCGGTGCCGCACCGCGCCGGGGCCGTTCTGGTGGCCGACGACGAGGAGATGGTGCGCACGCCCCTCGCGACCGCCCTGCGCGCCGCCGGTCACGAGGTGGTGGAGGCCGCAAACGGTCTCGAGGCGGTCGAGAAGGTCCTGGCGGCCCCGGAGCGGTTCGCCCTCGTCGTCCTCGACCTCGTGATGCCCGTGATGGACGGGCGCGAGGCGCTGCGCCGCCTGCGCGCGGGCGCGCCCGGGGTCCCGGTGGTCATCTGCACCGGCTACGACCCCGCGGGAGACGACGTCCTCGCCGCGGCGGACCTTCTGATCAAACCGTTCTCGCTCGCCGAGTTCCTGGCGAAGGTGTCCGAGCTGACTGGGACGGGCGGCACAGGCGCCACGGTGGTACCATAAACCAGTGAAGGTTTACACGCGGACCGGCGATGACGGGTCGACTGGCTTGGGAGACGGTTCGAGGGTTTCGAAGGGGAGCCGGCGGGTCGGAGCGTACGGGGCCGTCGACGAGTTGAACGCCGTCGTTGGGATCTTGCTGGCCGAGGCGCCCCCTCCGGCTGCGGCGGCCGAGTTGACCCGGATCCAGACGCTCCTCTTCGAGGTGGGAGCATTCCTTTCGGACCCCCGGGGGCGCTTCGCCCTCTCCGAGGATGTGCTTCATCCGGACTGGCTGGAGCGTTGGATCGACGACATGGAGGTGGACCTTCCCCCGCTGCGTAACTTCGTGCTCCCGTCCGGGGTACGCGCCGCGGCGCTCGCCCACCTGGCGCGCACGACGTGCCGGCGAGCCGAGCGGGAAGTGGCCCTGCTGCGCGACGGCGGCGAGGAGGTCGGTGCGGTGATTCCGCTGTTGAACCGCTTCTCCGACGCGCTTTTCGTGCTGGCGCGGTGGCTGAACCTGCGGGCCGGGGTGGCTGACGCGCTGTGGCAGGGCCGCGCCTGATCGAAGCCATGGCCGACAAAGCAGCGCTTGGCGAGACGCGTGGGGACGCGAGGGTGGCATGACGACGATCACGCTTCCCGAGCGGGACCTCGAGATCCTCTCCGGCACGCTCGAGGAGAACTTCAAGTACCTGGCCGAGCGCCTGCGGGTGCGGGTGGCCGCCCGTGGCGACACGGTATCCCTCGAAGGGGAAGCCGAGGCCGTCGCCGCGGCGGCAAAGCTCGTGGCGGAACTCGGCAAGCTCGTCGCGAGCGGCTACTCGGTGGGCAAGGAGGAGTTCCGGACGGCGCTGCGGGTGATCGAGGAGGACCCCGAGGCGGACCTGGTCCAGTTCTTCACGGACGCCTCGATCCCGGACTCGGTCAAGCGCCTCGTCGTGCCCCGCAACCTCAAGCAGCGACTGTTCATCCAGGCGCTCAACAAGTTCGACATCGTGTTCGCGGTGGGGCCCGCCGGCACCGGCAAGACCTACCTGGCGGTTGCGATGGCGGCGGCGGCTCTTGCCGAGCACCGGGTCAAACGCATCGTACTGACGAGGCCGGCGGTCGAGGCGGGCGAGCGCCTCGGCTTCCTGCCCGGCGACCTCGTCGAGAAGGTGAACCCGTACCTGCGGCCGGTCTACGACGCGCTCTACGACATCCTCGGGTACGACCGCGTGGCGCGCCACATCGAGCGCGGCGTGATCGAGATCGCGCCGCTGGCGTTCATGCGGGGGCGGACGCTCAATGACTCGTTCATGCTCCTGGACGAGGCCCAGAACACGACCCCGGAACAGATGAAGATGTTCCTGACCAGGCTCGGTTTCCACTCCAGGGCGGCGATCACCGGGGATGTCACGCAGATCGACCTTCCCAACGAGCGAGGCTCCGGCCTGGTGCAGGCCCGCCAGATCCTCGGCCAGCTTCCGGGGATCTGCTTCTTCGACTTCGTGAAGGAGGACGTCGTGCGCCACCGACTCGTGGAGAAGGTGGTCGCGGCGTACGAGGCCTGGGACCAGGCCAAGCGCGGGAACGGCTCATGAACGGCAAGGACGCCAAGGAAGCCCGCACCACCGCGGCGCGGATCGCCGTTCGGCGGGGCGAATTCGTGCAGCTGCGCAGGCGGCTGCTCGGGAAGACGTGGGCGTGGTACGGCTGCTTCCTCATCCTCGGGTCGCTGCTCGTCGTCCCCGGCCGCGCGACCAGGGTTCCGCTGCTCAAGCCGGGAGAGATCGCACCGTCCGACATCGTCGTGGACCGCGACGTCGTGCTCCCCGACGCCGAGTCCACGGAGGAGAAGCGGCGGCGCGCCAGTTTCGAGGTGCTGCCGGTCTACGTCTACGACCCGGCGATGGCCGCCGCGCTCGGGGGCAAGCTCGACCGGGTGTTCCAAGAGGGTCGCAGGCAGCCCGGCGGCGACGACATCGACCTCGCCCAGCGCCTCGGCGAGGTCGCCTCGCTGGTGATCGAGCCGCGCGAGGCGGCGGTGCTGCGCGCCTCCCACTTCTCGTCGGAGCTCCTGGGCGTGTTGCGCGAGGTGGTGCAAGGGCTGTACAGGCAAGGGGTGGTGAGCGACCGGACGGAGCTGCTGCACTCGGCGGATCGAGGCATCACGCTGCGTACCGCCGGCAAGAACGAGGAACGGGTCGAGCTCGATGTCTACCGGTTCGTGGACGGCGGCCCCGGCCTCGCCGAGGTGGTCGAGCAGCGCCTCTCGGGCGAACCCACGGTCCCGCGGGCTTGGCGAGCACCTCTCGCCGCGATGCTGGCGCGCGCGATGGTCCCCAACGTCGTGCTCGACCGGGGCGAGACGCTGGCCAGGCGGCTGAAAGCCGCGAGCTCCGTCGAGGAGGTGTCCGTCCGCCTTCCGAGAGGCAAGATCCTGGTCCGCCGGGGCGACGAGGTGAACAGCCAGACCGCACGCCTGCTGGCGGCGCTCGCGGAGCGCAACACGCCGACGCAGACGGCACTCCCAGTCGCTGGCGCCGCTCTCCTGCTGGCCCTGGTCGGCGCCGCGTGGCTCTTCTACCTGCGCCGGCAGAGTCCCTCGGCCGAGGAGGCCCGGGTCAGGTTCGGCGCCCTGATCGCCCTCACGCTGGCGACGCTCGTGCTGGAGCGGTTCTTCGCCTTCCTCGCGCGGGGCGTCGCCGCGAGCCTGGTGCGCGACACCTTCGGGCACATCGAGATCTATCTGCCGGCGCTGCCGCACGGCGCCGGCCCGATCATCGCCAGCCTGATGTTCGGTCTTCCGGTGGGCGTGCTCTTCGCCGTCGGCCAGAGCGTGCTCGTGGCGCTCATGTTGGGCGGCGACGCCGGGCTCGCCGTCTACGCCCTGATCGCTGGGATCGCCGCGAGCTTCGCCTCGCAGCGCCTCAAGGAGCGCTACGTTCTCGCGCGGGTCGGCGCCGTGGTCGCCGGGGTGAACGCCGTCGCTGTGCTCGGGCTCGCCCTGTGGCACGGCAAGGTGGCCGACGGCTCGGTGCTGGCGGCGCAGGTGGCGTCGGGGGCGCTTGGAGGCGTGGTCGCGGCGGCGCTGGCGAGCTTCCTCCTTCCGGTCCTCGAATCGGCCACGGGGACGATCACCGACATCCGCCTGCTCGAGCTCTCGAACCCGAACCTGCCGCTCCTCAAGCGGATGTCGCTCGAGGCCCCGGGGACGTTCCAGCACTCGTTGGCGATGGCGAACTTCGCGGAGGCGGCGGCCGAGGCGATCGGGGCCAACCCGCTCCTCGCGAGGGTGTGCTGCTACTACCACGACATCGGGAAGCTCGCCAAGCCCGAGTACTTCGTCGAGAACCAGCGCGGCGAGAACCCGCACGACAACCTGACCCCGTGGATGTCGGCGCTCGTGGTGTCGAACCATGTCAAGGCGGGTCTCGAGCTGGCGCGGCAGTACAAGCTGCCGGAGCCCATCCGGGACGCGATCACCACCCATCACGGGACCAAGCTGATCCGGTACTTCTACTCGCAGGCCAAGGCGAAGGAAGACCCCGACCACGGCGAGGTGCAGGAGACCGAGTTCCGCTACCCCGGCCCGCGCCCCCGCAGCAAGGAGATGGGGGTCCTGATGCTCGCCGACGCGGTCGAGGCGGCCAGCCGCACACTGTCCGACGCCACCCCCGGCAGGATCCAGTCGATGATCGACCAGATGGTCAAGAACATCCTCGAGGACGGTCAGCTCGACGAGTGCGAGCTGACCCTGAAGGACATCGAGAAGATCGGCGCCGCCTTCTTCTGGGTGCTCACCAACGCGTTCCACCACCGCATCGACTACCCGGGCTTCGACTTCAACCGGAAGCGCCGTGGCTAGAGCGCGGATCACGTTCCGGTGGCAGCTGCGGCTCAAAGGACGGCATACCCGGGCGCTACGGCGGCTTGCGGTCGCGGCGCTCGAGCGTCTCGGCGCGGGGCCGGTCGAGGTCGGGGTGCTGTTCTGCGACGACGCGACGATCCGGACCCTCAACCGGCACTTCCGGGCCAAGGACGCGCCGACCGACGTTCTCTCGTTCCCGGCGGGGTTCGCGCAGCCCGAGGGACCGATCTATCTGGGTGACATCGCGATCTCGCTAGAAACCGCCCGGCGCCAGGCGGACCGGGCGGGGGTCGACCTCGATGTCGAGCTCGGGATTCTGCTGGTGCACGCTCTCGTCCACCTCTGCGGCTTCGATCACGAGACCGACGGCGGCGAGATGGCGGCGCTCGAGGCTCGGTTGCGCCGGGAGTTGATCGGGTGAGCGCGCTGACCCTGTGGTGGGCGAACCCGGTGACCGCCGTCCTGACCGCCGTAGCGCTGCTCGGCCTCCTGGTGCTCGCCGCGACCGGAATGTTGGCCGTCGTGCGGCTGGGCGCGATCCAACTCGGAGGTCTTCTCGTACAACGGGCGAGGCTGCTGCCGGGCCTGCCGCGCCGTTCCGACGCCCAGGCGAGCGTGATCGTTTTCCTCCAAGCGGGGGCCGGCCTCGTTCTGGTGTTGTTCTCGCTCGTCGCGGTCCGGGCTGGGCGCCTGGTCGGTGCGTCGCAGATCGTGCTGGTGGCGGTCCTCGCAGCGGGCTGGCTCGCGGCGGTCGGCATCGGCCTGCTGTTCGCCCGCGGGGCGCGAGTCGAGCGTTTGGCGGTGGCGACGCTCGTGGCGATCCGGCCGTGGACCGCGCTCCTGCGCGTGCTGGCGAGGTTCGAGGAGAGCCAGGACCAGGACGGGGCTTTTGCCGAGGAGGAGGTCGACGAGCACGACGTGCAGGCGTTCATCGGTGCCGGCGAGGAAGCGGGGATCCTGGAAGAGGATGACGCGGAGCTCGTCGCATCGATCGTCGAGCTGTCCGATACGGTCGCGCGCGAGATCATGACCCCGCGCACCGACATGGTGGCGCTCCCCGCGGCTGCGGGCTTCGCGGAGGTCGAGCGCCTCTTCGCCGACTCGATGTTCACACGGATACCCGTGTACCGGGAGACCCTGGACCGGATCGAAGGGGTCGTGCACGTCAAGGACGTCCTCCGCGCGCTGGCGAACGGGCAGGCGGGCGCCGCCGCCGACTTGCTGCGCCCGGTGCTGATCGTGCCGGAGACGAAGCCCCTGCGCGAGCTGCTGCGCGAATTCCAGGCGGCGCGCCAGCAGATCGCGGTGGTCGTCGACGAGTACGGCGGCACCGCCGGCATCGTGACGCTCGAGGACATCCTCGAGGAGATCGTCGGGGAGATCCAGGACGAGCACCAGCGGGAGATGCCCGACGTGGCGGAGGAGAGCGACGGCGTCTTTCTCGTGGACGGCGCCGCCCACGTCGATGTACTCGAGGATCTGTTCGGGGTGGAGGTGGGCGAGCTGGGGTTCGACTCGGTGGCGGGGCTGGTGTTGGAGCAGCTCGGCCATGTGCCTCGCGCCGGGGAGCGGACGCTCTGGCGAGGCCTCGACATCGAGGTGGTCGATGTCGATCGCCGCCGGTTGCGCCGCGTCCGCGTCCGGCGGCAAGGCGTTGGCGGGGCATGAGACGCTCCGGCACCGTCGCACTGCTCGGCCGCCCAAACGCGGGCAAGAGCACGCTGGTCAACGCGCTGCTCGGCGAGAAGGTAGCGATCGTCTCGGCCAAACCTCAGACGACGCGGCACCGCATCACCGGTGTCCTGACCGAGGAGCGCGGGCAGGCCGTCCTCTTCGACCTCCCCGGGGTGCACCGGCCGCTGCATCGGCTCAACGTTCAGATGATGCACGCGCTGCGTGACACTCTGGCGGAGGTCGACCTGATCCTCGAGCTGTTCGACGCCAGCGCGGACCCCGGCGGCGGCGAGGGGTTCGTCGTCGGTCTGCTCGACGGGGTCGAGGCCCCGGCCGTCCTGCTGCCGAACAAGGTGGACCTGGCCGGCGTTTCGGGCCGCCTGGCGGAGCGCACCGCGTTCTACTCCGCCAGGCACGCGTATGCGGCCGTGGTGCCGATCTCGGCGCTCACCGGCGACGGGCTGCCGGCGCTCAGGGACACGGTGTTCGGGCTGCTCCCCGAGGGCGAACCGTTGCTCGACCCCTCGCTCACGACCACACAGAGCGAGCGCTTCTTCGTGACCGAACTGATCCGCGAGGCGGTTCTGGAGCGGGTCGAGAAGGAGCTCCCGTTCACGTCGACCGTGCACCTGCGCCAGTTCGAGGAGCAAGTTAGCGGGGCGGACACGCTCCTGCGCATCTTTGCCGACATCGTCGTGGACCGCGACAGCCAGAAGGGGATCGTCGTCGGCAGGGCAGGCGCCATGATCAAGGAGATCGGCACCGCGGCACGCGCCCGCATCGAGTCGTTGCTCGGGGTCAGGGTCTACCTCGATCTGCGGGTGAAGGCCCGGCCGGGTTGGCGTGAGGACCCCAGGTTCCTCTCGGAGCTGGAGCAGATCGAGGCCCCGTGGACCCCGCCCGACGACGGGGACGACGGGGGTTGAGCATCACCGTCTTCGTGGCCGCCGGCTGCCCGCCCTGCGCGGAGCTGCTGGCCGACCTTGCAAGGAGGCGCGTTTCCTTCGAGGTCGTCGACCTCACGCGGGATCCGGCCCGGCTCGCGGAACTGGCCGCCCTCACCTGGGAACGGCGGCTGCCGGTCACCGTGGACCACGAGCGCTGCTCGATCGGGTTCGCGGGACGATCGACCTCGTGGGCCCAACTCGGGCTCTCGCTTCCGCTGCGGCGCTCTGGTTGAGACGCTCGGCTATACTTGGCCCGCGACGGGAGGGCCCTGGTGGCGACAAGCGGGAGTCCATTGCATGCAAAGGTCAAGCAGCTGATTATCGACAGGCTCCAGCTGGACGGGGTGGCGCCGGGCGACATCGACGACGCGGCGCCCTTGTTCGGCGACGGTCTGGGCCTCGATTCGATCGACGCGCTCGAGCTCGTAATCGGCATCGAGAAGGTCTTCGGTGTCCGAATCCAGGACGAGGAAGTCGGCGCCAAGGCCCTGGCTTCGGTGAACGCGCTCGTCGATTTCATGCGGAGCAAGGGTGTCGTCGAAGGGGCCTGATCCCGTTCCCCAGCGCTTTCCGGTCCGGCTGGTCGAGCGCGCGGTGGAACGCGGTCAGGAGAGGGTCGCGATCGTGCTCGGAACCGCGAACGGTGCCGCCACCGGGCTCGAGGCGTGGCCGGCGACCCTGGTGACCGAAGCGCTGGCGCAGGCGATCCTCGTCGTGACACGTCCCGAGCGGCTCGGCGCCCTGCGCTTGGTGGGACTCGACGGAGTTTCCGTTTTCCAGCCGTTGACGTCAGGCGACCGCCTCGAGGTCGAGGTCCGCGAGCTCGGGACGTACGGCTCGTTGCGCCGGTACCGGTGTCGGGGGCTGCGCGCGGGCGGGCTGGCGGCGGTCGCGGACGTGACGGTGTCGGGGTGACGGGGAAGGGTCAAACGGGGGAGCCAGCTATGCGCGTCAACAGGTCGGAGGACGGTGGCGTGACCATCGTCGAGGTGGAGGGAACCATCAAGCTCGGCGAGTCGGCGCAGATGTTCGCCAGGGAGTTGCAGGATGTGTTCGATCGAACGGCCGGCGGCGTCGTGATCGACTTCGCACGCATCGACTACGTCGATTCCACCGGCATCGGCGAGCTGGTCGGGTACCTCCAGCGCTTCACCCGGGCCAACCGGAGGGTCGCGTTGTTCCGTCCGCACCATCGCCTGGAGGCCCTGCTGAAGCTCACGCGCCTCGAGACGATCTTCCCGATCTACTGGGAGCGGGAGGACGCGTTGCGCTTCGTCCGCGGCGCCGGCGGTTGACGGCGCACGCGGCGCCGGGGGGGGGGCGCCCGCGCTCGCCGCGGCGCTCAGGGCGCGCCGGAAGGAAAAGTCAGGTGGGATGGTGCGAAAGGGGGGATTTGAACCCCCATGAGCTTGCGCTCACAAGGTCCTGAGCCTTGCGCGTCTGCCAGTTCCGCCACTTTCGCACGCGCCGCCGGGAGTGTACCGATGGACGGTGAACGTGTCAATGCGCTACGGCGCAGGCAAGGGTGTGGAGGATCGCGATGCATCGTAGGCAGGTCGTTGCCGAGGTGAGCTCGGCGCGTGGAGACGGCATCACCGTGGCGCAGCTCGAACGCCGCCTTGCGGCCGCGCTTGGGACAGACGTCGCTCACGGCGAGTTGGCGGCGTTGCTGGCCGAGGCCGAGGAGCGCGGCGAGGTCGTGCGCGCGAAGGGGCGCGTGATCGCCGTGGAGTACTCGGACTACTACGTCGGCGAGCTGCGGCTGACCTCGAGGGGGTTCGGAATCGTCCGCCAGGGCGAGCGCGACCTCCCGAACCTCGTCGTGCCAGCCGAGAAGCTCTCCACGGCCATGGACGGCGACCAGGTACTGGTCTACCGGGGCGCCCGGCGCAAGCGCGGGGTTCTCGTGCAGGATCCCCATGGCGAGGTCGTGAGGGTTCTGCGCCGCCGCCGGCCAACCCTGGTCGGACGGTTCGTCCCCGACCCGCTCCGCCCATGGGTCGATCCTTACGCGCGCCGCGTCGGGGTGCACGTCGTTCTCGACCCCGTCCCCGCCGAGCTGCCGAGACCGGGCGAGTTCGTCGAGGTCGCGGTCGACGAGTTTGAGGGCGAGGGACCGGCCCGGGGCCGACTGCTGCGTTCGCTCGGCGTCGCGGGGGAGAGCGGCGTCGACGAGGACGTCGTGCTGGCTGAGCTCGCCATCCCCGTGGAGTTCCCGCCGGATGCCGAGCGCGCCGCCGCGGCGCTGCCCGACGGCGTCAGGGCTGGAGACCTCGAAGGCAGGGTCGACCATCGGGACCACCCGGCGGTGACGATCGACGGGGAAACGGCCCGGGACTTCGACGACGCCGTGGCCGCCTTTCCGGCGCGCGACGGGGCGATCGAGGTCTACGTGCACATCGCCGACGTCTCCCACTACGTCCGGCCGGGCGGCCCGCTGGACGCGGCGGCACGCGAGCGGGGTACCAGCGTCTACCTGCCCGGCCGCTGCGTGCCGATGCTGCCGGAGAAGCTCTCGAACCACCTCTGCTCCCTGGTTGCCGACGAGGACCGGCTGGTGTTCTCCGTACGGTTCCTCGTGACGTCCGACGGGGCGGTCGAGGGGTACCGCGCCGAGCGCAGCGTCTTCCGCTCCCGCCGGCGCTGCACCTACACGGAGGTCTTCGGCTGGCTGGAGCACGGCGCGTTCCCATCCTCTCTGCCGGAGGGGACGCGCCGTTCCCTGGAGCTCCTCGACACAGCGGCCCAGCGCCTCGGGCGGCGGCGTCGCGAGCGCGGCTCGATCGACTTCGACCTTCCCGAGCCGGAGATCCTGCTCGACCCCGAAGGGTTCATGACGGGCGTCCAGGCCGCGCCGCGCAACCGCGCTCACCGGCTCATCGAGGAGCTGATGATCGCCGCGAACGAGTGCGTCGCTCGGATGCTGGTCTGGGGGCGACAGCCCGGGCTCTTCCGGGTGCACGAGCGCCCCTCGCCCGGACGGCTGTCCGAGCTGCAGGCGGTGCTGCGGGAGTTCAACGTGGCCCTCAAGGGCGACCTCGAGGACCTGCCGCCGCGGGAACTCCAGCGCATCCTCGACGAGATCGTTGGGAAGCCGGAGGAGCGCTTTCTGCAGGCGCTGGTGCTTCGCTCGCTCGCGCGGGCGGCGTACGCGCCGGCGTGCAAGGGCCACTACGCGCTCGCGACGGACTTCTACCTCCACTTCACTTCGCCGATCCGGCGTTACCCCGACCTGGCGGTGCACCGTTTCCTCGGCCGGATGCTCTCGGCGGGGATGCTGTCCGGGGCCGAGCGGGCGCTCGCCGAGGCGGACCTCGAAGACCTCGCGCAGCACTGTTCGTTCACCGAGCGGCGCGCTGACGAAGCCGAGCGCGAGGTCGTCAAGTGGAAGCAGTTGGAGTTCATGCGGGCGCACGTGGGCGAGGAGTTCTCGGGGCACGTAACCGGGGTCGTGGCGTTCGGGGTGTTCGTGCAGCTCGAGGAGGCGTTCGTCGAAGGGCTCGTCCACGTGACCGACCTCAAGGACGACTACTACCGCTACGACGAGACGGGCCACCGGCTGGTGGGCCAACGTTGGGGGCGGGTCCTCCGCCTCGGCGACGCGGTGCGCGTCCGGGTAAAGGGGATCAACGAGGAGTTCATGGAGGTCAACCTCGAGCCGATCCTGCCGCCGGGAAAACCCGTCGGGGAGCGCGAGCGCAGTCCGAGGAAGGGATCGCGGCCGCACGCACAGCGGCCCGCGCCCCGCCGGGGCACGCGGACGGGGAGGCACCGGTCCCGGCCGCCTAGCTGACCGTGGCGGAGGGCAACACGTAGCGGTCGAGGGAGCCGCCGGGAGTGCGGCTCATCCACACCGACTCTGCGAGAAAGCGGGCCCCGGCCTCGAGAAGCTGCTCGACGCCGGCTTCGAACGGCGCGGGGACGAGCAGGTGCACGTCGGTTTCGGCTCCGGCGGCGGCCAACTGTAGCGCCCAACCCAGGCCGGCGAGAGCGGCCTCGGGTGTGGCTGCGGCCACTGGCCCGCACTGGCCCGGTCCCCCGTACGCGTACGCGGCGATTCGTTGGCCGTCCCGCACCTTGGCCAGCCGCAGGCGGCGATCGATCAGCCAGTGCTCGTGGTCCATCGGGCGCGACACGCCCCGCACGAGGCGGTCGAGGCGCTCGAGGTCGGCCGATCCGGCGCGGCGCTTGATGGCGTCTTCCGTCAACTCGCCGCCGGGCAGGAACCTGGCGAGTTCGTGGCCGAGAACGCGCGCGGTCTCGGGCGCGAGCGCGAGGCGGTAGACCGAGAAGCGGGCGCGCAGCCCGAAGCGGAAGAAAAGCCCGTGCCACGGCGCGCCGCCGTGGACGAGGGCGGCGCTCTCCGCGGCGCCCGAACGCTCGCCGTAGGCGAGCGCCCGGCGGAGCAACTGCTCGGCCACCTCGCCGCCCTGATGTTCCGGGAGCAACCATGGCTGGGCGATGTTGAGCTGCCGGGAGCGCACGTAGCCGGGGGCGAAGCCGACGACCTCGTCGCCGACGCTGGCGGTGAGGAAGCCATCCCCGTCGTGGAGCGCGAGGTGCCGGAGGTCGAGGGCGAGGTCACTCGGCGCCTGGCCGCGGGCGATGACCGGCGCGGTGTCCTCCCAGCCGGGGAGGGAGGCGCGCAGCTGCTCGGCCATCGCCACCAGCGGATCCATGCCGACGCGCGAGACCGGCTGCACCTTGACCTTCCCCGCCATCTCAAGACCTCCCGCCGGCGTCCGGGGGCGCTGCGCCTCCGAGCGTACCGAGGCCTGGATTGTAGCAGCCGGCATTGCGGCACCGGCCAAACCAACGCAGCGATGTGGCAGAATGCAAATTGGAACGGAGGATACCGATGACGTCTCACCACGCGACCGCGGGCAACTTCCTCGGGATGGCGGACACGCTCTGGTTCGTGCTGCTCACGGCGGTGGCCGTGGCCGGAGTGGCGTGGTCCCTCTCACGCAGGTACTCCCTGATGATGGCGGGACGGAAGGGGGTGGTCCTGGACCGGTGGGGTGAGCGGATTCGCGGGGTGCTCGTCTACTTCCTCGGGCAGCGCCGGATGTTCCTCGAACCGCTGCCGGGGATCATGCACGCGCTGATTTTCTGGGGCTTCCTCGTCTTCTCCGTGCGGTCGCTCTCGATGGTGGTCGAGGGTCTCACCGGAGGGTGGGAGCTGCCGTTCCTGCACACGTGGTTCGGCCACGCCTTCCTCCTCACCAAGGACCTGTTCGCGGTTCTGGTCCTCGTGGGTGTCGCGATCGCGGCGTGGCGGCGCCTCGTCACCAGGCCGGCGCGGCTGGAGTTCAGTCCCGACGCCTGGGCGATTCTCGGCATGATCGCGGCCCTGATGGTGACCGACCTGCTGGTGGACGGAGCGCGGATCGCCGGAGGTTCGCCGGGTGCGTGGGCGTGGACGCCGGCCTCGGCCGCGGTGGGCGCCTGGCTCGCGGGAACCTCTGCAGCGGTGTTGCACGGACTCTACGTCGGGTCGTGGTGGGTACACGTGACGGTACTCTACGTGTTCGCCAACTACCTGCCGTACTCCAAGCACTTCCACGTCTACACCGCGCTGCCGAACGTGCTTCTCAGGCCGCTCGACGAGCCGGGTCGGCTCGGCAAGATGGACCTCGAGAACATCGTCGAAGGGACCGCTCTCGGCGCCGCCAAGGTCACCGACCTGACGTGGAAGCAGCTCCTCGACCTCTACACCTGCACCGAGTGCGGGCGCTGCACGGTCGTGTGCCCGACGACGATCACGAAGAAGCCGCTCATCCCACGCGACCTCACGATCGCGCTGCGCGACCACCTCAAGACATCCTCCGGCGAGATCATCGGCGACCCGGGGCGCTCGCCCGGGGTGCCCAGCCGCGAGCTGGCCGGCGACGTGATCGACCCCGAGGTGGTGTGGGCGTGCACGACGTGCCGGTGGTGCGAGGAGGCATGTCCGCTGTTCATCTCCTACGTCGACAGGATCGTCGAGATGCGGCGGCACCTCGTTCTCGAGAAGGCCACTTTCCCCGCCGAGGCCGAGCCCGCGTTTCGAGGCATGGAGGTCAACGGCAACCCCTGGCAGCTTCCGCCGGAGACTCGGGGGGACTGGGCAAAGGGATTGGGCGTGCCGCTGGCGTCGGAAGGGGCCGAGTTCGAGGTCCTGTTCTGGGTCGGGTGCGCCGGGTCGTACGACGACGCCGGCAAGCGGACCTCGCAGGCGCTCGTCAAGCTGCTGCACGCCGCGGGTGTCAAGTTCGCGATCCTGGGTCCAGAGGAGCGCTGCACCGGCGATGCGGCGCGCAGGCTCGGCAACGAGTACCTCTTCCAGACGTTGGCGGCGGCCAACGTGGAAACCCTGACGGCGCGCGGCGTCAAGAAGGTCGTCACCAACTGCCCGCACTGCTTCAACACCCTGGCGCACGAGTACCCGGACTTCGGTGGGGCGTACGAGGTCAAGCACGGCACGCAGTTGATCGCGGAACTCGTGGCGGAGGGCCGCCTGACGCTGACGACCGAACTGCGCCGCGAGCTGACGTTCCACGACCCGTGCTACCTGGGGCGCACGAACGGCGAATACGCCGCCCCCCGCGCGATCCTGCAGGCGATTCCGGGGCTGACGCTCAAGGAGGCGCCGCTGTCCCGCGAGAAGGCGATGTGCTGCGGCGCCGGCGGCGGTCGGATGTGGCTGGAGGAGAAGCTCGGCACGCGGATCAACCAGACCCGGATGCAGCAGCTCGGGGAGTCGGGGACCGGCGACGTCGCGGTGGCGTGCCCGTTCTGCGCGGTGATGGTCGGGAACGCGCAGCAGGAACTGGGAATGGAGAGCGCGCAGACGGTGGACGTGATTACCCTCGCAGCACAGGCGCTGGCGAACGAAAACGCCCGGCCGACAGCCGACAGCTGACGGGAGGAGCGGACGCAAGGGCGTGCCGGGATGAACGGAACCGGTGATCGCCGCGGCAGGGTCGCCAGGCGGGGGGAAGCCCTGGCGGCACTGGTCCTGAAGCTCAAGGGATACCGGATCGAGGCGCGCAACTGGCGGTGCCCGCTGGGCGAGCTCGACATCGTCGCCTGGGATCGCGACACGCTGGTGTTCGTGGAGGTCAAGACGCGCACCGGAGGGCGCGCCGGCACGCCTGAAGAGGCCGTGACGGCAGGGAAACAACGGCGCCTCGTGCGGCTGGCCCGTGCGTTCCTGGCGCGGCGCGGCGGCGCCACGCCGCCATGCCGTTTCGACGTCATCGGCATCACCGGCCAGCGATGGCTGCCGCGGCTGCGCCACCTCCGGGCTGCGTTCCGCGCCGACGGCCTGACCTAGCCTGGCCTCCCGGCACTGGATCGGCTGCCTCGCCGGCGGATCTCGCGCATACAAAGGGAAGCGGTTGGGGACGAAGCCTGTGCGGTCCTGGCTTGTCACGTCGTTTGTTCTGGTGGAGGTGGCCTGGAGGCCTGGCCTCTTCACGGTGGAACGTGGAGCCCGAGGGCGGGCGAATTGGCCTGTCGCTTGCATCCCGAGCCTCCCCGTGGTTTCATGGGTCACACAACGTCGCGATCCAACGTACCGCAGCGGGGACGCACCCGTTGCGAACCGCTCCGAGCCTCTCGCAGGAGGTGCCCGGAGAAGAAAGGAGTCGCAAGATGAGCGTCAGGAGCAGCATTGGGAAGGTGGGCACGGTGGCGTATATCGCGCCGGTGCTCGTGTTCCTCGCAGCGGGCGTGGCCCTTGCCGGCCCGCCGCAGTCCGTGACCAGGGTGCGAAACGCCCCGCCGGTCCTGAAGGGACCGGGCCTCGGCGGGCCGGTCCTGGTTTCGCCAGCCTGCGGAGCCGTGCTGCACAACTTCCCCCGGGTCATCACCTTTATTTGGAACGCAGCGCCCCCGGCCAACGGCTATCAGGTCGAGGTGGACTGCTTCGACTGCCGCCAGGTGGGGCACTGGGACAGCGAGGTCGGGCCGCCACAGTTCCTCTCGACGACGGGCGCCACCACGGCGACGTTCACCTTCCCGGGGGACAACAAGGGGCGCTGGCGGGTCCGGGGGACCGAGACCGCCTCCGCGCCGGGGATGAGCGCCATCCAGGCCGGGCCCTGGAGCCGATGGTGCGCGTTCAGCTACAAGACCGGGGCCACGCTCGGCACGCCGCCCGGTGGGCCGGGACAGAATTGCGGAATCAACCTCGCCTCGTTGAGCAAGACCTCGGGCTTTGCGGGCGACACGTTCGAGATGAACGGCACATGGGGCCCGGCGCAGGGGACGAAGGTCCCGTGCATCAACAGGGGCGGGGAGAACCATCTCCAGGTCGTGACCTGGACCCCGACCAAGCTCACCGTGAAGATCCCGGCGGCTCTCGGACCCGGTCTCTACAAGGTCGGCGTCTACTGTGAGGAGCTGCAGCCGGGGGTCACGACGTACAGCAGCGGCTGGAAGGATTTCGAGATCCTTGCGCCGAAGCCGATGCCGGACATCACGAGCAAAAGGGGTATCACGATCGGTGGCGCGATCGGAGGTGCGGGCGGCAAGTTCGTTCCGTGGGGCGGGAGCGTCGTCCTTTCCGAAGGTGACGCGATGCACGGCTCGCCCAACTCTGAGTGCGCGTTCAACCTGTCGTACGACATGGAGAACCTCGAGGGGGTTGCAACCGGACCGGCGAAGTTCCTCAACCGGGTCAGGGCGGATGCGAAGGTCGTGTCGATTCAGAGCATGCTGAGCCTGGCGGCAAACGAGGTGAGGCAGATCAACACCCAGGCGTATTTGCCGACCGGGAGGCACACCTTGAGCCTCTGGCTCGACAACGACAACAACGTGGCCGAGATGCCGCCCGGCGGCGAGTCCAACAACGTCTTCCGGATCACCTACGAGCTCAAGGGCAAGTGCTACGAGCCGTTTAACCGGAAGAAGTGAATCGTCACCGCGTTCATTGCACAAAAGACAGGGGCCCGCGGTCGCGGGCCCCTTCGCTTCACGCGCAGGCCGTTCCCACTACGGGCGTTCGAGTAGGTAGGCGAAACCCATTCCGCCGCCGATGCACATCGTGACGATGCCGCGCTTCGCGTTGCGACGCTTCATCTCGCCGAGGATCTTGCACGTCAGCACCGCGCCGGTCGCCCCGAGCGGATGGCCGGTCGCGATGGCGCCGCCGTTGACGTTGGTCTTCTCGGGGTCGAGGCCGAGTTCGCGGGTGCAGTAGATCGACTGGCTGGCGAACGCCTCGTTGATCTCGACGAGGTCGATATCGGCGAGGGTGAGCCCGGTCTTCTGCAGGAGCTTCGGCACGGCCTTGGCCGGGCCGATCCCCATGATGTCCGGGGGGACTCCCGCGACCGCCCAACTCTGGACGAACGCGACCGGCTCGAGGCCCATCTCCGCCGCCCTGGTGTCCGACATCACGACGACCGCCGCGGCCCCGTCGTTGATCTGCGAGGAGTTGCCGGCGGTGACCGTGCCGCGCGGGTCGAACGCCGGCTTGAGCTTGGCGAGCGCCGCGAGCGAGGTGTCGGCACGCGGGCCCTCGTCGGTGTCGAAGTCGAACTCGCGCCACGCCCCGTTGTCCATGGTGCGGACGTGCAGGGGGACGATCTCGTCCTTGAACTTTCCGCCGGCGATCGCCGCGGCGGCGCGCTGGTGCGAGCGCAGCGCGAAGGCGTCCTGCTCCTCGCGGCCGATGCCGAACTGGCGAGCGACCACCTCGGCCGTCGTGCCCATCGAGGCGTAGGCATTGCCCATCGCGTCGACGAGCAGCGGGTCGGCGATGATCTTGTTGCCGCCCATCGGCACCATCGACATCGATTCCACCCCGCCGGCGACGATCACGTCGGCGTTGCCGGAGCGGATGACGTCGGCGGCCCACGCGATGGACTGCGAACCCGAGGAGCAGAAGCGGTTCACGGTCGTGGCGGGGACCTCGACCGGGAAGCCGGCGAGGAGCACGATCATGCGGGCGACGTTCATGCCCTGCTCGCCCTCCGGCATCGCGCAGCCTAGCATGACGTCGTCCACCATCGCGGCTTCGAGGCCGGGCGTGCGTTTGAGGAGGGCCTGCAGCACCGGCGCGGCGAACTCCTCGGGCCGGGTGTCCTTGAGGCTGCCCTTCTTGGCGCGGCCGATTGGCGTTCGGGCGTAGGAAACGATCACGGCTTTGGGCATGGTCACCTCCGACTGCGGTTTGAAGCCTGTGGGATGAGAGTCGGGAATTGGTGGCGCATCAGTTCCTCAAAGGCTTGTTGTTGACCAACATGTACTGGATCCTCTCCAGCGTCTTGGGCTCGCCGAGCAGGGAGAGGAACGCCTCGCGCTCGAGGTCCAGGATCGCCTGCTCCGTGACCGGGTTGTTGATCGTGGTGTCGCCGCCGCAGAGGATGTTGCCGACGTGGGTCGCGATCTTCTCGTCGTGCGAGGAGATCCAGTGGGTGATCTTCATGTTGTGGAGGAGGGTCTCGATGGTCGCGAGCCCGTCGTGGCCGGGAAGGTAGAAGGAGCGCGGCAGCGGCGGGCGGTACCCCTCCTCGGCCATGGCGATCGCCATGCGCTTCGCGGTCCACAGTTGCTGGTCGCGGTTCATCTCGACGTGGTCGAAGGGGCGCAGGTACTTGAGCTCGCGGGCCTCCTCCGCGGAGGTCCCGACCTTCGCCATGGCGATCGCCTCGAACGCCTTGCGCAGGAACGGCATGTTCGACAGGATCGGCTCGTCGAGGCTGTCGAGCACGCGCTCGAGCATGAAGACGTGGCCGCCGCCGGCGGGGACGAGGCCCACGCCGACCTCGATGAGGCCCATGTACGTCTCCGCCAGGGCGCAGACGCGGTCGCCCGACATCGTGATCTCGGCGCCGCCGCCGAATGTGAAGCCGAACGGGGCGGTGACCACCGGCACGCGCGCATGCCGCAGCCCTAACGTCATCGCCTGGAACTTCCGGACCATCGCGTCGATGGCCTTCCACTGCTGGCCCATCGCGCCCTCGAGGATCATCAACAGGTTGGCGCCGGCGCAGAACTGCTCCCCCTGATGGTGGACGACGAGGCCGCGGAAATCGTTCTCGGCGATCTCGATCGCACGATGGACCGCGTCCATGATGTCGTCGTCGATCGGATTCAGCTTGGGCTGCAACTTGGAGTGGAACTCGACGCACGCCACGCCGTCACCGAGGTCCACGACGGAGGCTCCGGGGTTCTCGAACACCGGCGCCGTTCGCCGCTTGATCTCGCGCAGGACGAGGAAGCTGGCGGGCCGCGGCACCAGCCGGTAGGTCTTGCCGCGGGGGTCGTAGAACTCGCGCCCGTCGAGGCCGTCGCGGTAGAAGGTGGGGGCGCCCGACTCCAACATCTGGCCGACCCACGCGGCCGGTTCGACGCCCTCGGACTTCATCCGCTTGACCGTCTCGGCGACGCCGAGGACATCCCAGATCTCGAACGGGCCGAGGTCCCAGTTGAACCCCCAGGTGAGGCCGTGGTCGATGTCGACGATCGTGTCCGAGATCTCGCCGAGACGCCGGGAGGAGTACGCCAGCGCGTCGCGCGTCACTCGCCAGGCGAAGGCGCCGGCGCGGTCGTCGGCGTTGACGAGCGTCTTGATGCGCGTGCCGGCGTCGTGGATCCCCTTCGTCTGCTTCAGGGACGGGGCGTCGAGCTTGGCCTTGGGGCGATACTGGCCGGTCTGCCAGTCGAGAGTGAAGTCCACGTTCTCGCCCTTGGGACCCTTCTCGCGCTTGAAGAAGCCGGCCTTGGTCTTGCGGCCGAGCTGCTTGTTCTCGACCATCTTGGTGACGAATTCGGGCACCGCGAACGCCGGCTGGCCCTCGTCGTCGGGGCATTCCTCGCGCAGGGTGCGGACCACGTGCACCATGGTGTCGAGACCGACCAGGTCGACGGTTCCGAACGACGCGCTCCTGGGCCGGCCCATGGCGGGACCGGTGATCGCGTCCACTTCGTCCACCTGATACCCCATCTCGGTCATCGCGTGCACGGTGGCCATGAGGCCGTAGACGCCGATCCGGTTGGCGACGAAGTTCGGCGTGTCCTTGCCGAACACGATTCCCTTGCCGAGAAGAAACTGGCCGTAGTCGCTCATGAACTTGACGACCTCGGGGTCGGTCTCCTCGCCCGCGATCACCTCGAGCAAGCGCATATACCGGACGGGGTTGAAAAAGTGCGTCACCAGGAAGTTCTTCCGGAAGTCGTCCGAGCGCCCCTCGACCATCTTCTTGATCGGCAGGCCGGAAGTATTGGAGGAAACGATCGTGCCCGGGCGACGGACCGCGTCGAGGCGCTCGAACACCTGCTTCTTCACGTCCAGCCGCTCGACGACCACCTCGACGATCCAGTCGCACTCGGCGAGCTTGCCCCAGTCGTCCTCGAAGTTGCCGGCCGAGACCAAGGGCAAGAAGCGCTTGGAGTAGAGCAGGGAAGGCCTCGAGGTCCTGATGTTCTCGATGCCGGCAAGCGCCAGCTTGTTGCGAAACCGCCTGTCGCTGCTGTTGAGCCCGGCCTTCTCGTCCTCCGGCGTCAACTGAGGCGGGACGATGTCGAGCAGCATCACCGGCACGTTGGCGTTTGCGAGGTGGGCGGCGATTCCGGAGCCCATCACGCCTGCACCCAGCACTCCGACCTTGCGGATCTCCCTGCGCATGGATATCTCCTTTGCCTGTCCCGGCCGGCCAGCGGATGTGGATCCCCCAAGAACCGCCGCGACTGAACGCCCGTTCATTGTGCCTCGGATGCCGCCGCCTGACAAGTGGTCCCCCCAACGGGTCCCCGGCGGCTGACCCTGCCGGTCCTCCGAGCGGTCAGAAGAGTCCGACGCCCCAGAGATCGTGGATGTGCAGCATCCCGGCGACGCGGCCGTCCGGGCTTGCCACGATGAGCGAGGTGATCCGCCTGGTCTCGAGGAGGCGAAGGGCGCCGGTTGCGAGCGTCCGTGGAGCGATCGTCACGCCCCCCGAGTGCATCACCTCAGCGGCGCGGCGGGCGAGGGGGTCGGGGTCGGCCTCCATCAGGCGCCGCAGGTCCCCGTCGGTGATCACGCCGAGCAGGCGGCCGTCGTCGTCCTGCACCGTCGTGATCCCGAGTCCCTTGCGTGACATCTCGTAGATCACGTCCTTCATCGGCGTGTCCATACCGACACGCGGGACCTGGTCCCCCGCGTGCATGAGGTCGCCGGCCGTGAGCAGCTTCTTGCCCAGCTTGCCGCCCGGGTGGAGCTGAGCGAAGTCCTCTGGGTTGAACCCCTTGCGCACCGAGACGGCCATCGCGAGGGCGTCGCCGAGGGCCAGTGCCGCGGTCGTCGAAGCCGTCGGCGCCAGGTTGAGGGGGCAGGCCTCACGGTCCACCCGCAGGTTGAGGTGGACGTCGGCGTGGCCCGCGAGTGTGGAGGACGGGTTTGAGGTGATCGCGATCAGTCGGTTGTCGAGGCGCTTGAGGTACTCCACGAGCTGGACGAGCTCACCGGTCTCGCCGGAGTTCGAGATCGCCACCACGACGTCCCCGCTGGCGACCATGCCGATGTCGCCGTGGATCGCCTCGGCGGGATGGAGGAAGAGCGCCGGCGTGCCGGTCGAGGCCATCGTGGCGGCGAGCTTGCGGCAGATGATCCCCGACTTGCCCATCCCGGTCCAGACGACCCGGCCCCGGCAGCCGACGAACAGCTCCACGGCTTGAAGGAAGGTGTCGTCGAGCCGATCCCGCAGGCGCAGGATCGCCTCGGCCTCAGTCGTCAGCACCTCACGCGCCAGTTCGAGCGACATGGAACCTCCCCTGGGGCTACACTCTCGGACGAGGCATTCTAGCCCGTGGCCAGGGCGGACGCGCCGGTGCGGGCGCTCCGGCCAACCACGCGGGTGCGCCCCCTCGGCCGGCTCGCCAGCGGACGAGGCGCGGCGCGCCGGCGTGGCGATATGAGCCGGATCAGAGGAATGCCTCGCATTTGGAATGCCTTCCCAAGGGCGATGGGACGCTGGCTCGTTATCGTTGCCGCGGTCGCGGCCGCCTCGGGGTCGGCGTCGGGCGCGGGCATGCGCGCGGTCCGCGTCGTACTGCACGGCGCCCATGCGGGCGCGGGCGTGCCGACGGAAGTCCTGCTTCCCGCGGCGTGGAGGCCCGGCGAGCCGGCTCTCCTGATGGTTTTCCTGCACGACGGCCGGGGCAACGAGAGCTCGTTTCGGAGGCACGGCCTCGCGGACGTGGCGGCCGGGATGATGCAGGGTGGAGCGATCCCACCGGTCGTGATCGCGAGTCCGCGGCACAGAGGAACGTTCATCGTGGACAGCCCGCGCGCCGCGATGGAGAGCTTCATCGCCGATGACCTGGTTCCCGCGCTGGAGAGCCGGTTCCCAGGCGCCGGGGGCGCCCGCGAGCGCCGTTCGGTGTGGGGGATCTCGATGGGCGGCTACGGCGCCCTCAAGATGGCGCTGCGCCACCCGGAAGTGTTCGGCCGCGCAGGCGCGCTGGCGCCCTGGGTCCAGCCGCTCTCCTGGGACCGCTACGAGAGGACCAGAACGTGGTGGCGGCGGCGCCTGCTCGAGCCGGTCTTCGGCGGCACCCGTGACGAGAGCCGGTTCGAGGCGAACGACCTCTACCGCATCGCCGCGGAGGCCGACCCTCGCCTGGTTGGGCCGCTGTACGTCCGGACCGGGTCGGAGGACAAGTGGGAGGCGGGGGCCCAGGAGTTGATCGCGGGGCTGCGGGCTCGCGGGATCGCCGTCGATGCCGCGTCGATCCCCGGCGCCCGGCACCGCTGGTCGGACTGGCGGCGCGCCACGGGGGCGCTGCTCGAGGCCATGACCCGGCCGGCCGCCGGGGCAGCGCGACCTTGATGCAGGCAGGGAAGCGGGCGCAGCGATCCGTCCGCCGGTCACGGAACGCCGTTGGCCGGTGATTTGCGAAATCGGGGGACGGCTGCGAAACTTCACGGACTCTTCACTCGTAACGGCACACTCGAAGGGTTGGGAAACGAAGGAGGACGTGGTCATGAGCGGCGACCTTGGGGGTGCCTCCCCGGACCTTGCGGCACTCAGGATCGACGACGGCGCCCGCGGCCGGAAGGGGGGCGGCAGGAGGTGGCTCGTCGCCGTCCTCGCGGTTGCCGCGCTGGCGCTGATTGCGGTCGTGGTTGTGGCGCTCCGGGGGAGAACCCCGGTCGTGGAGACGGCCGCGGCGAGGCCCGCCGGGGCCGGCGGCGCGGCCGCGTTGCTGAACGCCAGCGGCTACATCACCCCGCGCCGCCGCGCCACCGTGGCGGCCAAGATCACGGCGCGGGTGGTGGATGTCTACGTCGACGAGGGGATGGAGGTCGCCGAGGGGCAGGTGCTGGCCCGCCTGGACGACTCGGACGCGCAACGGCGGCTACTGGCGGCGCGGACCGCCCGGGACGCCACCGCGGCCGCGGTGCCCAACCTCGAGGTCAACCTGGCCAACGCGGAACGCGAGCTCAAGCGCCAGGAGGACCTGCAGAAGGACGAAATCACATCGGTGGAGGCGCTCGACAACGCCCGCACCTCCGCTGCGAGCCTCCGTGCGCAGATCAACGCTGCCCGGGAGCAGGTGAAGGCCGCCGACGCCCAGGTCGGCGTCGCGCAGCAGGACGTCGACAACTGTACGGTGCGCGCGCCGTTCTCCGGGATGGTGGTCTCCAAGGACGCGCAGCGCGGCGAGATGGTCTCGCCGGTCTCGGCCGGGGGCGGGTTCACCCGCACCGGGATCGCAACGATCGTGGACATGGCCTCCCTCGAGGTCGAGGTCGACGTGAACGAGTCGTACATCGCCCGGGTCGTGCCCGGCCAGAGGGTGGACGCCGTGCTCGACGCCTACCCGGAGTGGCACCTCCCGGCCAAGGTGCGCACGGTCATCCCGACGGCCGACCGGCAGAAGGCGACCGTGAAGGTGCGCATCTCCCTCGACAAGCTCGACCCCAGAATCCTCCCGGACATGGGTGTGAAGGTGTCGTTCCTTGCCGACGAGACGTCCGGCGCCGCGACCGCCTCCGGCGTGTTGGTCCCGACCGCAGCCGTACAGCAGGTCGCCGGCAAGCAGGTCGTCTTCGTGGTCCGGCAGGGTGTCCTGGAACGGCGGGCGGTGAGCGTCGGCGCCGTGACGGGCTCGGACGCCCAGGTGACCGCAGGGGTTGCGCCGGGAGACGAGGTCGTGGTGAGCTCCCACGAAGGTCTGCACGACGGGCAAAAGGTGACGGTGAAGTAGGCGGCGGACGAGAGGGCGGGACGCGGGGTCGGAAATCGGCCCGGCGTGGCCCGGAGGTGGGCATGGTCAGAGTGGACGGAAAGGGGAACGGCGCCGGGCTCATCCGGGTGCGTGACCTGGACAAGACGTACACGCGCGGCGGAGAGGAGATCCACGTCCTCCAGGGCCTCAACCTCGACGTCGAGAAGGGCGAGTTCGTCGCCTTCATGGGCCCGTCGGGTTCGGGCAAGACCACCCTCTTGAATCTGCTCGGCGGCCTCGACCTGCCGACGTCGGGGAGCATCACGGTGGCTGGCGACGAGATCACCCGCATGGCCGCCGCGAAGCTCACGGCGTGGCGAGCCCGCCACGTCGGCTTCATCTTCCAGATGTACAATCTGATTCCGGTGCTCACGGCGTTCGGCAACGTGGAGCTGCCGCTTCTGCTCACCAGACTCTCGAAGGCGGAGCGCCGAAAGCACGTCGAGGCTGCCCTCGGGGTGGTTGGCCTCATGGACCGGATGGACCACTACCCCCGCCAACTGTCGGGCGGCCAGGAGCAGCGCGTCGCGATCGCGCGTGCGATCGTCGCCGACGCGACGTTCCTGCTCGCCGACGAGCCCACCGGCGACCTCGACCGCAAGAGCGCCGACGAGATCATGGAGTTGCTGGGAAGGCTGGTGAACGAGCACGGCACGACGATCCTGATGGTGACGCACGACCCGCGCGCCGCGGAGCGGGCCGAGGTGGTGCTCCACCTCGACAAGGGCGTGCTCGTGGAAGGCTCCGCCGCTGGGAGGGGCGGGCAATGAAGTTCCTCGGCCTGGTGTGGGCGAACCTGGTGCGGAAGAAGCTGCGCACCACCTTGACCATCGGTTCGTTCGCCGTGGCGCTCTTCCTCTTCGGTTTGCTGGTCGCGATCCGCGGCGCGTTCTCGGGCGGGGCGGAGGTCGCGGGGGTCGACCGGCTCACGGTGATCAACAAGACTTCCTTGATCATGCCGCTGCCGTTCTCCTACCGCGATCGGCTCATGCAGGTGCCCGGCGTGGCCGCGGTGACGTTCGCGACCTGGTTCGGCGGCGTCTACCAGGACGAACGAAACTTCTTTCCGCAGTTCGCCGTGGACAAGGACACGTGGTTCAAGGTCTACTCCGAGTACGTCGTCCCGAAGCAGGAGCTGGCCGCCTTTCTGCGCGACCGCCAGGGTTGCCTCGCGGGGCGCTCCCTGGCGAAGCGGTTCGGGTGGAAGGTCGGGGACCGCGTCCCGCTGCGGGGCACGATCTGGACGGGGACGTGGGAGTTCAACCTGGACGGGATCTACGACGGGGACCGCCCCGACGTGGACACGTCGCAGATGCTCTTCCGCTACGACTACCTCGAGGAGCAGAGGCGGTTCGGCAAGGGCACCGTGGGATGGTACGTCGTCAAGCTCGCGAACCCCGACGATGCCGTGAAGGTGACCGAGGCGATCGACGCCGGCTTCGCCAACTCGCCGTACGAGACGCTGACGCAGACCGAGAAGGCGTTCGCCGCGTCGTTCGCGAAACAGATGGGGAACATCGGGCTCCTCGTCCTCACGATCGGCGCGGTGGTGTTCTTCACGCTCCTGCTGGTCACCGGGAACACGATGGCGATCGCCGTCCGCGAGCGGACGGGGGAGTTCGCGGTCCTCAAGACGGTGGGGTTTCCCGACGCGGGGATCCTCGGCCTCGTGCTCGGCGAGTCGCTGCTCATCGCCGGGCAGGGCGGCGTGCTGGGGCTCGCGCTCGCAAAGCTGTTCACCCTCGGGGGCGACCCGACCCGCGGCATGCTGGCCTCGTTCTACCTGCCGTGGAGCTCGCTCGGGCTCGGGTTCGGTCTCGCCCTCGCCGTGGGCGCGGCCGCCGGCGCCCTGCCGGCCGTCTCCGCGATGCGGCTCGGGGTCGTGGACGCCCTGCGGAGGGTCTGAGCGATGGCGATCCCCCTCGCGTACAACGTCCGGAGCGTGCTGCAGCGGTGGACGTCGGCAGTGGTGGCGGTGCTCGGCATCGCCGGCACGGTCGGGGTCTTCGTCGCCATGTTGGCGATGGCGAACGGGTTCAGGGCCACGCTGGTCGCGTCGGGTTCCCCGAGCAACGCGATCGTGCGCCGGGCCGGCGCGGATTCGGAGATGACCAGCGCGGTGACGCTCGACGAGCTGCACGTCGTCGAGAACGCTCCGGGCGTGGCCCGGGACGCCCGTGGACCGTTGGTGTCGGGAGAGCTCGTCGTCATCGCCGGCTTCAGGCTCAAATCGAGCGGAACGGTCGCCAACGCGCAGGTGCGGGGCGTCTCCGCGAGAGCGATGCAGGTTCGCGACAACGTCCGGATCGTCCAGGGCAGGTTCTTCAACCCCGGCCTGGCGGAGCTCGTGGTGGGCCGCAACGCGGTGGACACGTACGCCGGGTTCGGCCTCGGTTCGACCGTGCGGTTCGGGGGCGGGACGTGGACCGTCGTCGGGGTCTTCGACGCCGGCGGCAGCGCCTTCGACTCCGAGATCTGGTGCGACGCCAACGTCCTGAGCCAGGTCTACAAGCGGCCCGGCAACGTGTTCCAGTCGGTGACGGCGCGCCTGGAGTCGCCAGCGGCGTTCGATGCGTTCAAGGATGCACTCACGGCCGACCCCCGGCTGTCCGTGCAGGTCGAGCGTGAGACGTCGTACTACGAGAGGCAGTCGCGAGCCCTCACCAGGCTGATCCGCGTGTTGGGGTTCCTGGTGGCCGTCGTGATGGGGCTCGGAGCCGTATTCGGCGCGCTCAATACGATGTACTCGGCGGTTTCCGAGCGCTCGCGGGAGATCGCGACGATGCGGGCGCTCGGTTTCGGCACGACCGCAGTGGTGCTCTCGTTCCTCTTCGAGGCGTTGTTCATCGCGTTCGTGGGCGGCGCGCTCGGGTGTCTCGCCGTGCTGCCGCTCAACGGACTCACGACCGGCACGATGAACTGGCAGACGTTCTCGCACCTGGCGTTTGCCTTTAGGGTCACGCCGGCGCTGCTCGGCGAGGGGATGGTGTTCGCCCTGCTGATGGGCCTCGTCGGCGGCGTGCCCCCGGCGGTTCGCGCCGCACGACGTCCGGTCGCGGTCGCGTTGCGCGAACTCTGAGCGCCGCCCCGGGGCGGCCTCAGAACCTCGTCCCGATGCCGACCCAGACGTTGGGGCCGGTGAAGTCGGCGTCCGCGGTCACGCGGGCCGCGGGGGCGAGCGCGCCACTGGCGGGGACCGTGTTCGTCATCCGGGCCCAGACGTAAGCACCGCCGACCTCCACGTACCACCTGTCGGCTCCGGAAAGCGGTATGTCGGCCCCGACGCCGACGGAGAACGTCGGGAACCACCCGTCGTTGTCCACGAGCAGGCTCTGATCGACGTACTCGTTGGTGAGGGAGAGGGTGGTGCGGTCCTTCTCGTAGCCGAAGCCGCCGCCGCCGTACAGGAACGGGACGACGCGGGTGCACGACGGACACGGCAGGTAGTGGGCGACGAGGTAGAGGTCCGCGTAGGTGCTGTACCTCTGCTCGAACGCCAGACGGGCCGGGCCGGCCTCGGTCGGCACCGTCGCCTGCCCCTTGATCGACCCCTGGCTGTAGTCGAGCTGGAGACCGAGCTTCCAGCGCGGCGACACCTTCTTGAACAGCTGCGCCCCGACGCTGAGATTCGCGACGTCGTTCCAGTCGTCGAAGTTCGTCCCGAACATCCCGTTGATCTGCTGGATCTGGGTGTTGGTGACGCTCTGCTTCGGCCAGGCGTCCTGCACGTAGAACGTGAAATAGTAGGGGTGGGCGTCGTCGGCGGCGCGGGCGGGAACGGCGGCGGCCGCGGCGACGCCGACAAGGAGCGCCCAGGCGCAGCGACGGAACGGGTCGATCTGGTTCGCCGAACGTGAACGGACGGCCACAATCCACCTCCGAATTGAGATTCCCGCGTTGAACACGCGTCAATGGTATTGCGGAGTCCGACCGCAGGCAACCGGCCCCGGTGCAGGCGCCGGCGTCCGCGCTTGCCGGGCACGGCCGTGGCTGTTAGCATGCGGCGGGCTGTGCTGCAGCCCGCCTATGGCCCATGAAACGCTGCTGATCCTCGACTTCGGTTCCCAGTACACCCAGCTCATCGCGCGCCGGGTGCGCGAGTTGGGCGTTTTCAGCGAGATCCGGCGGGGCGACGCACCGGCCGAGGAGATCCAAGCGCTCAGCCCGATCGGGATCGTGCTCTCGGGCGGCCCGGCGTCGATCTACGAGGAAGACGCCATCCGGCCCGACCCGGGGGTGTTCGCTCTCGGCAAGCCGGTGTTGGGCCTGTGCTACGGCCAGCAGGCGATGGCGCAGCTGCTCGGCGGTCAGGTCGAGCCGGCCGGCAGCCGCGAGTACGGCGCCGCCGATCTGGACGCCGAACTGGCGTGCCCGTTGTTTGCCGGGACGAAGGCGACGCAGCGGGTCTGGATGTCGCACGGCGACCGGGTGACTCGGCTGCCTGAAGGGTTCGTGGCGGTCGGCCGGACGGTCAACGCGCCTGCGGCGGCGATGGCCGACGACGCGCGTCGCTTCTACGGGATCCAGTTTCACCCCGAGGTGAACCACACCGAGTTCGGGCGCCGGATCCTGCTCAACTTCGTCAACATCTGCGCGGCGCGCCGGGACTGGACGCCGGCCGAGATCCGCCGCGAATCCGTGGCGCGGATCCGCGAGCAGGTCACGGACGGGCGGATCATCGTGGCGCTGTCGGGCGGCGTGGACTCCTCCGTCACCGCCTTGTTGTGCCGCGAGGCGGTGGGGGAACGGACGGCGCCGATCTTCGTCGACACCGGCCTCCTGCGCCTCGGCGAGGGCGACCGGGTGCAGACGCGGTTCGCCGCGTTCGGCCTCGGGGTCGAACGCGTCAACGCGGCCGAGCGGTTCTTCGCCGGCCTGGCCGGGGTCGAGGACCCGGAAGAGAAGCGCCGCCGGATCGGCCACGAGTTCATCGCCGTATTCGAGGAGGAGGCCAAGCGTTTCCCGGACGCCAGGTTCCTCGCCCAGGGCACGCTCTACCCGGACGTGATCGAGTCCACCTCCGTGCGCGGGCCGTCGGCGACGATCAAGACGCACCACAACGTCGGCGGGCTGCCCGAACGGCTGGGCCTGGCGCTCGTGGAACCGCTGCGCGACCTGTTCAAGGACGAGGTCCGGCGGCTCGGCGAGGCGCTCGGGTTGCCGGAGGAGTTCGTGTGGCGGCACCCGTTTCCGGGACCGGGGTTGGGTGTGCGCGTCGTGGGCGAGGTGACGCCGGAGCGTGTATCGCTGTTGCAGCGGGCGGATGCGATCTTCATGGAGGAGATCCGCGCCGCCGGGCTCTACCGCGAGATCGCCCAGGCACTCACCGTGCTCCTGCCGGTGCGCAGCGTCGGTGTGATGGGCGATCAGCGCACCTACGAAAACGTGGCCTCGCTGCGGGCCGTGACCACCGAGGACTTCATGACCGCCGACTGGTACCGCTTTCCACCCGAGGTGCTCGACCGGGTGGCGCGACGGATCGTCAACGAGGTGAGAGGAATCAACCGGGTGGTTTACGACGTCACGTCCAAGCCCCCCGGCACGATCGAGTGGGAATGAGAAACGGGGCTCGGGGCCCGGGATTCGTGGTTCCCGAACCCCGAACCCCGAGCCCCGAGATCCGAAATTTGCCGCCGGTTCAGCCTTACCCGGCGGAGCAGCTCGGTACGCCATGCCGAGCCCCGGCGTTTTGGAGACGCCGGCACCTACAGGAGGTGGATATGGCGAAGCGTAAGGTCGTGATCATGGGAGCCGCCGGACGGGACTTCCACAACTTCAACTGCCTCTTCCGGGACAACCCGGAGGTGGAAGTGGTGGCGTTCACCGCCACCCAGATCCCCGACATCGAGGGTCGGGTGTACCCGCCGTCGCTCGCGGGGAAGCTTTACCCCGAGGGGATTCCGATCTTCCCGGAAACCGACCTCGAGAAACTGGTCAAGGAGAACGCGATCGACGACGTCTGGTTTTCGTACTCCGACGTGCCACACCAGTACGTGATGGACAAGGGGAGCCACGTCATCGCGTGGGGCGCGAACTTCGGGGTCTGCTCGGTGCAGCGCACGATGCTCCCCTCGACGAAGCCCGTGATCGCCATCTGCGCCGTCCGTACCGGTGTAGGGAAGTCGCAGACCACGCGCTACGTGTCGCGCATCCTCAAGGCGATGGGGAAGAAGGTCGTCGCGATCCGCCACCCGATGCCGTACGGCGACCTCGCGAAGCAGGCGTGCCAGCGGTTCGAGACGTACGCCGACCTCGACAAGCACGAGTGCACGATCGAAGAGCGCGAGGAGTACGAGCCGCACATCGACAACGGCTTCATCGTCTACGCCGGCGTGGACTACGAGATGATCGTGCGCGAGGCGGAGAAAGAAGCCGACGTGATCCTCTGGGACGGCGGCAACAACGACACGTCTTTCTACAAGCCCGACCTCCTGATCACGCTCGTCGACCCGCACCGTCCCGGCCACGAACTGACGTACTACCCGGGCGAATCCAACTTCCTCATGGCCGACCTTCTGATCATCAACAAGGTCCAGACGGCCGACCCGGTCAAGGTCGAGGAGGTGCTGGAGAACTGCAAGCGACACAACCCGACGGCGCGCGTGATCAAGTGCGCCTCGAAGATCACCGTGGACAAGCCCGAGTTGATCAAGGGCAAGCGCGCGCTCGTGGTCGAGGACGGCCCGACGCTCACCCACGGCGGCATGACCTACGGTGCCGGGTGGTTCGCCGCGAAGAGCGCGGGCGCCTCCGAGATCGTGGACGCGAAGCCCTTCGCAGTTGGGACGATCGCCGCGACCTACAAGAAGTACCCCAACTCCGGGGCAATCCTGCCGGCGATGGGGTACTCCGACCAGCAGATCGCGGACCTCGAGGCGACGATCAACGCGACGCCGTGCGATGTCGTGGTCGAAGGCACGCCAATCGACCTCACGCGCGTCCTCAAGACGAACAAGCCGATCGCCGAGGTCACGTACGAGCTCGAGGAGATCGAGGCCGGCGTCATCGAGGGGATGGTCCGCAAGGTGGTGAAGTAGAAGGGCGCGGGCAGTGGTCAGTGGTCCGAAGGGGCGGAGGTTCTCTCCGCCCCTTTGTTCATCTGTGCGCCGGGGAAAGCTCCTGCTACCCTGAACCCGGAGGGCGCGGGCATGGCCAAAGTGGGCAAGCCCGGGGTCGGAGAGTACGCGCCGTACTTCGAGCGGTACGTCTCCCTGGTGCCCGGGGAGGACCCGGTGGCGGTGCTGGCGGAGCAGGCGGCAGCCGTTCTCCAGGTGCTCGGCGGGGTGCCGGAGGCGCGCGCCGGGTTTCGCTATGCGCCGGGAAAGTGGAGCATCCGCGAGGTCGTCGGGCATTGCTCCGACGCCGAGCGGGTGTTTGCCTACCGGGCACTGGCGTTCGCTCGCGGCGAGGAGGCCGCTCTGCCGCCGTTCGACGAGAACGGGTTTGCCCGCCTGGCGGGACACGACGGCGTTTCCCTAACCCAACTCCTCGACGAGTTCGCCGCCGTCCGCGCCGCGTCGCTGCACTTGCTGCGGCACCTGCCCCCGGCGGCGTGGCAGCGGAACGGGATTGCGAGCGGGAAGGAGATCTCGGTGCGGGCACTCGCGTTCATCATGGCCGGCCACGTCGCCCACCACCTTCGAATCCTGCGCGAGCGGTACGGCGTGCCGCCGGAGGCATAGGGCGCCGGGCCTCTCCGGCACCCGGCCGGGTAGAACCCGCACGACGTCGCCGCCGAACGGCGTGCTCGGTGGCCGGTGGCCGGAAGGCGCGATGAGGTTTCGGGCCGCCTCGCCCGGTTCGGATGGGCCGCCGGGGCCGTCCGAACGTCGCGGGCGGCGTGGCAGCCGCTCAGGGTTCCTGCTAGGGTACGGCATGGCTGACACCCCGCCCGACGTCACCGTTCGGCCGGCCCGCGCCGATGACCGGGCCTTTCTCCTGCATGCCGTAGAGAGGCTCCCCGAGTTCGGGCCGCCGGAGTGGCGCACGCCGGCGGAGTTGATCGAGGGCGAGGCGCGGGCGGTCCGGGATTTCTTCGCGGCGCCGGCGCCGGGAGCGACGGTGCTGGTCGCGACGACCGGGGCCGGGGAGCCGCTCGGCTTCGTCTTTCTCGAGCGGGTGTGCGACTACTTCACGGGCGAGGGGCACGGCCACGTCGGTATCATTTCGGTCGCAGCGCACGTGGAGGGACGGGGCGTGGCTGGGGTCCTCATGCGCGCGGCCGAGCAGTGGGCGCGAAGCGCAGGCTACCGCAAGCTGACGCTGACCGTGTTCGAGGGCAATCGGAGGGCTCGCGCCATCTACGAGCACCTCGGCTATAGGCCGGAAACGCTCCGGTACGTCAAGCTCCTGGATCGTCCGTAGTCGCGTGCGGGGCGGTGCTGCAGGGCGTCCGCACGGGATGAGGAGGCTGGGGATGAGAGGCGGCACGGTCGTCGCAGCGACGTTGGCGGCGGCGCTGGCGGGAGCCGGCGTCGGCGCCGAGGGGCTCGTCGAATGGCAGGAGCTCGTGATACCCGGCGTTTGTACGCTGAGGATCGCGGTGCCGCAGGGGTGGAGCGCGAGCATGGCGAGGCCGGCTCCCGGCGCCGCCGAGGTGCGGGTCACGCCGGAGTCGGGACCGAGGGCCCTGGTCACTCTCACCTCGCCGGTTCCCGGGAAGGTCCTGCCCATGACGAGCACCGGAGCAATCAAGGCCGCGGTCAGGAGGATGGGCGAGGCGGAGTTGCCCACCTCGGTCGAGAAGAAGCTGACACTCGAGCGGCTGGGCGGCACCGACGGCGCGGGCTTCTTCTACTCCCTGACCGAGGACCGACAGGACCCGACGGCTAACGAGTCCCGCTATGTAACGCGGGGGATCATGGCCGTCGGCCCGCTTCGGCTCGCCGTGACCGTGCTCGCCACCGGTCCCGATTCGGCGGCGCGGGCCGTGGCGTTGGACCTCCTGCGCACCGCCGAGTGTGTGGGCGCCGGGGAACGCCGGCAATAGGACTGCAGCGGTCCGGGTTCCCAATGCGGGAGGTGTGACATGGCGAAGTCGGTCCCCGCGGTGTTCGTCTCCCACGGCGCCCCGACCACGCTTCTCGAGCCCGGACCGACGCACGAGTTCCTGCGGCGCCTCGGTTTGCAACTCGGCAAACCCCGTGCCGTCGTCTGTGCGTCGGCCCACTGGGAGAGCCGGCAGCCGTTGGCCGGCGCGGCGTCGCGACCGGCAACGATCCATGACTTCGCCGGCTTTTCGGGGGAGCTGGCGGCCTTCTCGTACGCGGCGCCGGGAGCACCCGAAATCGCCGCCACCGCCGTCGACCTGCTGCGGCGGGCCGGATTCGCGGCCGAGACCGACGAGGATCGCGGTATCGACCACGGGGTCTGGGTTCCGCTCGGCCTGATGTATCCGGGAGCGGATGTGCCGGTCGTCGAGATCTCGGTGCAGCCGCAGGCCGGGTCGAGGCACCACCTCGAGGTGGGGCGGGCGCTGACACCGCTGCGGTCGGAGGGTGTGCTCGTACTCGGGAGCGGCGGTGCGACACACAACCTGCGGGATTACTTCGGCGCGGCGAGCGAGGCTGCCGCGCCGGCGTACGTGGCGGAGTTTGAGGAGTGGTTGTGCACGAACGTCGCCTCGGGCGCCGAGGAGACCCTTGTCGACTACCTGGCGCAAGCTCCGAGCGCGCGCCGCAACCATCCGACCCCCGAGCACCTCCTGCCGTTCTTCGTGGCGCTCGGGGCGGCCGCCGGCGGGCGCGGCCGGGTCCTGCACCGCGGTTCCGACCATGGCGTCCTGTCGCTCCTCGCCTTCGCCTGGGATTGAGAAGGGGCGGCGGTCACGACCCCGCGACGGAACTGATCACGGTCTGGGCGCGCGGCAGCACCGAAAATGTGATTCCCGGCGGCTCGATCGACGAGGGGTTGCCGTCGAAGTGGCAGGGGATGGGGACGTCGGTCTCGAGCTCGAGGTGGGTAAAGCGAAGCTCGTGCGAGCCCGGTTTGTGCGCGAGCGTGCCACGAACCCCGGCGACGAGACGGGAGAGACGCGCCGGCACCGCCGTCCCCTCGACAAGGCAGGCATCGAGAGCGCCGTCGTCCGGGATCGCCGCCGGCGTGAGGGGGAAGCCGCCGCCGGTGGTGACGCCGTTGTGGACGGCCAGGATCGTGATGGCGCCCCGGTAGGAAAACGTCCCGTTCGTGAGCGCGATCTCCGGGCAGCGATACCGGAAGAGCGTTCCGGCGGCAGCGCCGAGGTACGCAGCGATGCCACGCACGAGCTTGATCGAGGCCGCGTTGACGTTGATCGCGCCGAGCAGGCCGATGCCGATCGCATTGAGGACGACGCGGTCGCCGGCAAGGATGAGGTCGACCCTGCGGGTGCCACCGTGAAGAATCGCCTGCACCGCCGCCTCGAGCCGCAGCGGTAGGGCGAGCGTCCTGGCGGCATCGTTGCCGGTCCCGAGGGGGAGGATGCCAAGCGTGGCGCCGCCGGTGTCATGGAGTCCCTGAACGACCTCGCAGATCGTGCCGTCGCCGCCGGCGGCAACGACGAGCGTCTCGCCGCGGCGCACGGCCTCGGCTGCGAGGACGGTCGCATGGCCCGGGGCCTCGGTGAAGACCAGGGGAGGGTCGAAGCCGGCGTCACGGAGCCGCCGGTGGAGGCGGGGCCACTGTCGGCCGACACGGCCGCCGGCGGCCGCGGGGTTGACGATCAGGATCATCGTGTGAGTATACGGGACGCCTTCGTTCGCGCCGACTTGCGAGCGAGACCCGCTCGCGACGGGATATGATGGCGCGATGGGGGCCGAGTTCGACGCGGTGGTTGTGGGGTGCGGCCCGGCGGGCAACTCCGCCGCGTACCGACTGGCCAGAGCGGGCGCGCGCGTCCTGCTGCTCGAAAAGGAGGCCATGCCCCGCCAGAAGGTGTGCGGCGGCGGCCTGTCGGCCAAGACGTTGCGCGAGGTGCCGTTCCCCCTCGCGCCGGTGATCGAGCGCGAGATCAGGAGGGTCGTGATCGCCTTCGCCGGCGCGGAACCCGTCGCGCTCGACCTCGCTGGGATCGGCGCGATGTCGCAGCGGGCGGCGCTCGACTCGTTCATGACGGCGCAAGCGGTGGCCGCCGGCGCCTCCCTGCGCGATGGCGAGACGTTCGAGCGCTTCGACCTCGACGGCGACGTGGTGCGGGTCACGACCGGGACCGGAGTGGTCACGGCGCGGGTGCTGGTCGGGGCCGACGGCGTCTACAGCAGGGTTCGCAGTCAACTCTTTCCGGGAACCAAGCCCCTCATGGCGCCGGCGATCGAGGCACTCGTGTGGCCGGGGCCCGGAACGCTCGACCTGGTCGGGGACACCTGCATCTTCGACCTCGGAGTGATCCCGGCGGGCTACGGCTGGGTTTTCCCAAAGCGCGACCACCTCAACGTCGGGCTGTACCGGTTCACGAGGCGGCCCGGCAATCGCGACATGAAGAAGTTGCTCGACGCGTTCGTCGGCCGCTACCGGATCCTGCAGCGTCCAGAACGGATCCAGGTCAAGGCGCTGCTCATCCCCGTGGGGCCTCCCTCGCCCAGGCTCGCGCGCGACAACGTGCTGCTGGTGGGCGATGCCGCCGGCCTGGCCGACGCGCTGTTCGGGGAAGGTATCTATTACGCGGTGAGGAGCGGCAACACGGCCGCTGAGGCGATCCTCGCCCACCTGGGCGCCGGCCGGCTCCTGGCCGAATACGATCGGAAAATGGCGGGGCTGCGGTTCGAGCTCGCGGCGGCGCGGCTGGCGGCGCGCCTGCTCTACGCCTCGCCGCGCCTGGGGTTCCGGTTCGGGGTTCGGAACCGGGCCGTCAGCAGGGTGTTCGCCGGGATGATCGCGGGCACCGTGTCGCCCGCCCGCGCGCTTGCCACCCTGTTGGTGTTGGCGCCGTACTGGCTGGTCGCGCCGCCGACGCGGCCGGTCGAATCGCCGCTGGTCGGCTGACGCCCGCGTCACGAGGATAGAGGAAGCGTCGGCGGGCCGGCGCGTCGCTTACAACACCAGGGTCCGCCCTCCGTCCACGGTCAGGACCTGGCCCGTGACCGTGTCCACGCCCTCAACGAGGAAGTGCACGGCGCGGGCGATCTCGGCAGCGCCGCCCTCCCGCCGCAGCAACGTCCTGGCGAGCAGGCGCTCGCGGGTCGCCTCGTCGTACCCCTCGGGGAAGACGGCGATCCCGGGCGCGATGGCGTTCACTCGGACCTCGGGCGCCAACTCGATTGCGAGCGAACGGGTGGCGGCGATCAGCGCGGCCTTGGAAACCGAGTACGCCAGGTGGTGGCGCAGGGGGAAGAACCCGTAGATGTCAGCGATGTTCACGACAGCCCCGTGCCGTGCGCGCAGCGCCGGTGCGCAGGCCTGGGTCAGGAACAGCGGTGCCTCGACGTTGGTCCGCATCACATCGGCGAAGCGAGCAGGCGTGAGTTCGTCGAACGGTGTGCGGGGGAACATGGCCGCGCTGTTGACCAGGGCATCGAGGCCGCCGAGTTCCCCCTCGACGCGCTCAGCGACGAGCGTCCGAGAGGCGTGGTCGCTGAGATCGGCGGCGATCGCGAGGGCGGGGGTGCCGGCGGCGCGCAGTTCCGACTCGAACGCCAGCGCCGGCGCCGCGGACGAGCGGTAGGTGAACGCCAGCGCCCAGCCGGCGCTCACGAACTCGGCCGCGATTGCACGGCCGACGCGGACCGCGCCGCCGGTCACGAGGACGACCTTCGTTGCCTGGCTCATCTGGCAAGCTCCACGTCAAGGGGCTGCGGCGGGCGGACGGCGACCGCCAGCGCCGCCCGGGCGAGTTCCGCGATCGTAGTCCCCAGCAGCGGATGCGGGAACTCCGGCGCGATGTCTGCGAGGGGAACGGCGACGAACGCTTCGCTCTGCACGAGGTCGGAGGGCAGCTGCAACTCCCCGAACCGGCCCGTGAGACCGTCGGCGAGCACGAGGTCGAGGTCTACGGTGCGCGGGCCGCACGGCCGCGCCGCGTCCCGGCGCCGTCCGAGGGCGTCCTCGATGGCGCGCAACTCCCGATATACCCGCTGCGGGGGTTCCTCGGTGGCCAGCTCGGCCGCGAGGTTCCAGAAGTCGGGCTGGTCGGCGTCGCCGACCGGTGCGGTGCGGTAGACGGGAGACACCGCCACCAGGTCGTACCGGCGCGCCAGCTCGGTCAGGGCGAGCGCGAGGTTCTTCCTCGGCTCGACGTTGGACCCGATCGAGAGGAACACGCGCATCAGCGGCGGGGCCCCTCACGGCGGCGCTCGATCTCGACGCCGACCGACTCGGCGAAGCGCACGGCGCCCGGTTTGGCGACGCGCACGCGCACGGAGGCCGCGGCGGGGAAGTCGGCGAGGACTGCCGCGGCGATGGTCTCGGCCAAGGCTTCAACGAGCTGGAACGCCGACCCCTCAACGAGCTGCTGGGTCCGCTTGGAGACGGCCTTGTAGTCGAGGGCGAGGGCAGGATCGTCGTCGGCGCCGGCCGGACGGCAGTCGGCCTCGATCGCGAGGTCGATGCGGACCTTCTGCATGACCTGCCTTTCCCAGGGCTGCAAGCCGATGACGCAGTAAAGCTCGAGCCCCTGCACGAACACCCGGTCGCTCATCGAACCCCCTCGCGACCAGGGTAACAAGAAAACGGGTGCCGGTCGCGGTGCGCCTCCGGAGCCCAGGGGCGTCGGCGCCATGTTGGGAATCCCGACCTGGTGTCGGGAATTCCCACATACGCCACACTTCCCCAAACCGTCACTTTGTGTGGAAGTTCTTTGTTCTCCATACAGATGTAACTGGCACGGCGGACGGCACGGGTCTTGCTCCGCTATAGCTGGGCGCAACCCACACCGGGGGCGCCGGACGAGCGAGGGTGGAGGCGCACCGTGTTCGACATCGACTTTGGGGATCCCAAGACTCTGTGGCTCACGATTACCAACATCGGGCTTGGGGCCTTGACGCTTCTCTGTTTCGTGGTTGTCGGGTGGGGCGCGGCAACCGCCGCCTTCGCCCGCCTGATGAAGCGTTGGGGCTTCGGGCTCGATGCCGACGGCCACGCCTTCGCGACCCCCGGGCTCGGCCTGACCATGGCTGACGGTGGCAAGAAGGTCAAGGGCGGGAAGAAGGGGTGAGCGCAGGCGGGCGGCCCGGGGCGTTGCACGGGCCGCGCACGCAACCCCAGGAGCCGGCAATGCGATGTCCCTTCCTCCGCGAGGCGCAGGCCAAATACTGTCAGGCGTCGGCGTTCCGGAAGATGATCCTGGAGAGCGCGCGCGACGCCGGGCACGAGCGTTGCTCCTCGGAGGCGTACGTGGAGTGCCCAGCGGCCGCGCCCAATGTGAAGGGCCGGCCGATCGACGGGTGCTGCCCGTTCCTCAAGGACGCAACGGTCGAGTACTGCGGCGCCGCCTCGGTGACCAAGTACGTGCCGGCGAACGACGCCCTGCTCTCCCGTTGCACCTCGGACAGGCACCTCTACTGCGAGCTCTACCTGGCGACGGCCGACCCAAGGGGCGAGCGACTCCCCGGGACGGCGGGACTGGTCAGGTCCGCGGGACCGGGACGCCTCATGGTCGTGGTGGATGGGATTCCGGTCCCCGGGCACCTCTCGTACGCCCCGAACCACATGTGGCTCGATGTCGCCGAGGATGGCCGCTGTCACGTCGGCGTCGACGCGTTTTTCACCAAGGTCGTCGGCCTGGTGGAAGCGATCAGCTTCGTCAAAGCCGGCAAGGAGGCCGATCACCCCGTCGCCGTGCTGACGGTGAACGGCGTGGATATGCATCTGGTCTTCCCGCAGGCGCTCGAGGACGTTGTTCCGAACGCATCGCTGCGCGGCTGCCCGGGCAAGCTCACGGCCGATCCGTACGGCGCCGGCTGGCTGTTCGAGGGAGTGGAGCCCGCGATGCACGGGGCCCCGGTTGCCGCAGGTGCGCGCGCCGGTCTGATCGGGGGCGAGAGCGCCGCGCGCTGGATCTTCGCCGAGGCGGACCGGCTGCTGGAGTTCGTCCACGAGCGGATCGCGCAGCCGGCGACCGACGGAATCCGACTGATCGCCGACGGGGGCCGCGTCCAACCCGGCCTGGCCTGGCACCTCGACCGGGAGGCGCTGATCAGCCTGTTCAACGAGTTCTTCTCGCCCCAGTTGAGGTGGCGGAGGTCGTGGTGAGACATCGGGCACTGCTGATGGTTGGCGTGGGGGCGGGCGCAACACTCCTGTGCGGTTGGTTTGCCTTCCCCTACGCGGTGTTTCGCCGGATCGAACAGCCGATCCAGTTCAGCCACAAGCTCCACACGGGCGAGAAGGTCGGCCTTGCCTGTGAGGAGTGTCACGCCCTCACCGCCGACGGGCGATTCTCCGGCGTCCCGGCAGTGGAGAAGTGCACCCCCTGCCACGCCGAACCGCAAGGCGCAACGGCCGACGAGAAGCGGCTCGTCGACGAGTACGTGAAGCCGGGACGACAGATCCCGTGGCTCGTATATGCACGGCAACCAGAGAACGTTCATTTCGCGCACGCGCCGCACCTCAAGCTGGCCGGACTCGCGTGCGAGAGCTGCCACGGTCGGCACGGCGCCAGCGACCACCTGCGGCCGTTCGAGGAGAACCGCCTCAGCAGCTACAGCCGCGACATCTGGGGCGGGTCGCTGACGGGACCGCGGCGGACCCAGTGCGAAGGCATGACGATGGCCGACTGTTCCCGCTGCCACCAGCAGCACGGAGTCAAGGAAAGCTGCCTCATGTGCCACAAGTAGTGGCGCTTCGATCCATTAGCCACACCCGAAACGAGGACGAGAGATGAAGACCAACCTGACGCGCCGGGATATCTTGAGGTTTGCCGGGGGTGCCGCCGCCGGAGTCATGCTCTCGCCGGCGCCGTGGAGGCTTACCGACGACCTGGCGATCTGGACGCAGAACTGGAGTTGGATTCCCGTTCCCCCCAGGGGGGAGCCGAGCGTGCGGATGACGGCGTGCTCGCTGTGCCCGGCCGGTTGCGCGGTGAACGCGCGCTGCATCGGCGCCCGGCCGGTGAGCCTGCACGCCGTCGCAAACGACGCGGTGAGCGGAGGCGCGTTGTGCCCGCTCGGCCTCACCGGCCACCACCTGCCGTACCATCCGTCCCGGCTCTCGGCGCCGGCCCGAATCGTCCACAGGGACGGCACGCGGCGGACGCTTCCGGTTCAGCTCGATGGACTCCTGGCCGAGGTTGCGCGGGCGATCGCCGTGGCCGCGGCAAGCGGTCAGGCCGTGGCGGCGCTCGACATGCGCCCGGGCCGGAGCGTCTCGTGGGTGTGGCGGCGCTTTCTCGCGTCGCGGCCCGGGGGCGTTGTCGTCGCGGCGCCGGGCCGGGCCGGGGCGAGCCTCGCAACCGTGAAGGCGATGGTGCCGGAGCAGACCGGCGCGTTCGGTCTCGACCTCGAGGGGGCACGCACGGTGCTCAGCTTCGGTGCGCCGCTGGCCGACGGGTGGGGCACACCGGGACGAGCCGCCCGCCTTCTGGGCAGGGGATCCGGCAAGTTGCACCTGGTTCAGGTCGAGCCGGTGCGCTCGGCAACGACGGAGCGTGCCGACCGCTGGCTGCCGGCCAGGCCAGGGACGGAGGCCGTGCTGGCCCTCGGACTGGGCCACGTGCTCATCGCCGAGGGGCTGGTCGGCGCGCAGGCGGCCGGGCGGGCGCGCGACCTGGCGGAATACGCCGCCATGGTCGCCGCCCTCTCTCCAGAGACCGCCGCGGCCGCCACCGGCGTACCGGCGGAAACCATCACGGCCACGGCACGCGAACTCGCCCGAGAGGGACCGGCGCTCGTCATCGCGGGCGAGGATGCCGGCGGCGGCCGACTCGGGCGCGTCGCGGAGACCGCGGTCTGGGGTCTCGGCCTGCTGCTCGGCGGCGGGACGAGGCCGGGGGGGCTGGTGCAGAGGGCCGAGCTGCCGGAGCCCGGTCTGGACGGACCTCTGGCGCCCGTGCGCGAGCTGCACGAGCTGGCCGACCGCTCCGTAGCGGTGCTGTTCCTCGACGCCTCCGCCGGCGATGAGGCGTTTCCCTGGGCGCTCGTCGAGCGGAAGCTCGTGGCCAAGGGGGCGCTGGTGGTCGCGCTCTCGCCGTTCCTGGCGGGCACGACGGTGCGGGCGGACCTCGTGGTGCCCACGGCGCCGTTCCTCGAGGGAGTGCAGGAACTGCCGACCTCGTTCGACGCGCCCGCGGCGACGTTTGCGGTCGCGGCGCCGCTCCTGCAACCGCGCGCGGGCGCCGTGGACCCGATCTCCTTCATCCGGGCGATCGGCGCAGCCGGCGGCGCGAACCGGGTCGGACCCTGGGGCACGAGCGAGGATGTGGTGAAGGCTCGCGCGACGCGGATCCACAGCAGCGGCCGCGGGAGGCTGGTCGCGTTTGCGGACGGAGCCGTGACGAGGACGGCGGAGGTCTCGTCCCCGGATGCGTTCTGGACGGCTCTGCAAGCGGGCGCCCGCTGGCAGGACGAACGTCTCGCGGCGGTGCAGGAGAAGGAGTTCTCGCTGCTCGGCGGCGTCGGCGGGGCGCTGGCGGATCGGGCTGCGAACGCGAACAGCTCGACGCGCGCCGACGCGCGATGGCCGCTGACGGTCGTCCCCCGCGGGCTGCGGGATGTGACGGCGTCGGCGGCGGTGTCGCCCCTGCTTACCAAGCTCTACCGCGAGTCCGGGCTGCGACGCTCGCCGGCCGCGGCGCTTGTCAACCCCGAGACCGCCAGGGCGCTCGCGCTGCGAGCGGGGGGGATGCCGTGCTCGAGACGGCGAGCGGCGCCGTCCGAGTGACCGTCGAGACCGACGCCGGCGTCATGCCGGGCGTTGTCGAGGTCAGCGTCGGTCCGGATGCGAGCGCGCTCGGCGACCGGGGAGCCGCCGGTGCGGCCGGCGTCCTCGACATCTGCGGCGGCGGCGAGGGCGAAACGTGGGGCGGGAGTGCCGCCCGCTTGGCGGAGGACTAGATGGGTAACGGTGCGGAGAGAAACGCCCGCTACGGGATGGTGATCGACCTGGACCACTGCACCGGGTGCGGCGCGTGCGCGGTGGCGTGCGCGGTGGAGAACAACGTCCCCCCGGCGAGACTACAGGCGACCGACCGGACCGGGCTGACGTGGATGCGCGTCTACCGGGCCGACAACGGGAAGGCCTTTCCGGACAACCGGACGGCGTTCATCCCGATCTCGTGCCAGCACTGCGGCGACCACCCGCCGTGCGTGGCGGTGTGCCCGCAGAACGCGGTGGACGTGGACCCCGAGACCGGCGTCGTGAGCCAGATCCCGGAGCGTTGCCTGGGCTGCCGCTACTGCATGGTGGCGTGCCCGTTCCACGCCCGCTACTTCAACTGGTTCGACCCGGCGTGGCCCAAGGGGATGGAGGCGGCGCTCAACCCAGATGTGTCGGTGCGGATGCGTGGGGTCGTCGAGAAGTGCAACCTCTGCCACTCGCGGTGGCAAGCGGCCAGGGCGAAGGCCGCGGCGGCGGGCCGGCGCGCCATCGACCCGGCCGATTACGTGCCGGCCTGCGTCGAGGCCTGCCCGGAAAAGGCGATCGCGTTCGGCGACCTCGCGGACCCGGCCAGCGACGTGACGGGGCTCGCGCGGAGCGCGGATGCGTTCCGGCTCCTGGAGGAGCTCGGCACCGAGCCGAAAATGTACTTCCGCTCCAAGCGGGAGTGGGTGCGGCGGCTGGGGGACACCGACGTGGCCCGGCCGGAAAGCGAGGGTTCCCGTGGATGACGCGCTCATCCTCCGCGGCGCTCGACGGTGCTCCGCGGGCAAGTTTCTCGCCTGGCTGGCGCCGTGGGCGGCGCTGCTCGGCGTGGGCGGGTTCGCGGTCCTGCAGTGCCTGGTCAGGGGGTTGAACCAGACCAACATGGACAACCGGTTCGCCTTTGGCCTCTGGATCTTTCTCGACCTCACGGTGATCGCCCTCGGCGCGGGGGCGTTCTTCACCGGATTCCTGCTCTACATCCTCAAGCGGGAGGAGCTGCGCGCGGTGATCAACAGTGCGGTCGTGATCGGCTTCATCTGCTACTCGGGCGCGATCTTCGTCCTGATGGTGGATGTCGGTCAGCCGTTGCGGGCCTGGTTCACGTTCTGGCACCCCAACGTGCACTCGATGCTCACCGAGGTCACGTTCTGCATCACCTGCTACCTGACGGTTCTGGCAATCGAGTACCTCCCGATCCTGCTCAAGAACCGCCAGCTCCGCAAGATCCCCTCGTTCCTCGTGTTCGAGTTCGAGCTCCACAAGGTGATCCCGGTGTTCGCGGCGGTAGGCGCGTTTCTCTCGTTCTTCCACCAGGGCTCGCTCGGGGGGCTGTACGGCGTCCTCCGGGGACGGCCGTTCGCGTTCCGAGAGGGGATCTCGATCTGGCCGTCCACCTTCTTCCTGTTCATCGTCTCGGCGGTCGCCACCGGGCCCGCGTTCGTCCTCCTCACGACCTGGCTGGTCTCCAAACTGAGCGGAAAACGGCTCGTGAAGCCGGAGGTGTTCGAGCTGCTCGGGAGGATCTCGGGGTGGCTCCTGGTGTTCTACGTTGGCCTGAAGAGCATCGACACGCTGGTGTGGCTCAACCGGACGGCGCCGGGCGTGGGGGCGCATCCAGGCCAGTTCTTCGCGGCGCAACCGTTCGGGATCTGGATGTTGTTCGTGGAGATCGTGCTGTTCGGCGCGGCGCCGGCGCTGATCTTCCTGTCCCGGCGCGGGCGCGCCGGAACGGGCTGGCTGCTGGCGGCGTCGTTCCTCGCCTGCGCCGGGGTCGCGACAAACCGGCTGGTGATGACGATCCAGACGCTCGTCGTGCCGACGCTGAAGTTCGAACCGTACGCGCTGTACTGGCCGTCCTGGCAGGAAATCGCGACGTTCCTCGCGGTCATCGCCTACGGTGTGATCCTCTACTCGCTGTCGTTCAGATACCTGAGGCTGTTCCCGCAGGAGCGGGAGCTGCAACAGGGCTAAGGGAGGCTCGACGTGTTTCCCGGGATCTACGGGTTTGCTTGGGACGCCGGCCACATCATCTTCCTGGGCGTCTTCTACACGGTGGTCGCGGTGGTCGTGACGACCTTCGCGCGCGCCGCGCTGCGGGCGCGGGCCGACGTGACGGCGGGCCGGGTCGAGGAGCTGCGCTGGCACGCCGCCTTCGCGGAGCTGCCGTCGAGCTCGCGGCGCTGCCGACACGAGCTCTCCGGCGAGGTAGCCCACCGCGCCTGCGAGAACCGCTTCGACTGCTGCGACTGCGCCGCCCACGCGGAGTTCGTCGCCAAGCGGTCGCCTGGAGGGTCGCCGCTGCAGGGCGGCCAGACGGTTGCCGGATTCGAGCTGCCGGCGGGCCGGCTCTACCACCGCGGCCACACCTGGGTGGCCGAGGGTCCGGGCGGGACGCTCTGGGTTGGGCTCGACGATCTCGGGGCCCACCTGGTGGGGGCTCCCGATGGACTCGACCTGCCGCCGGTGGGGGCGCGTCTCGCCGCCAACGGGACCGCGTGGCGCGCGCGAAAGAACGGCATCTCGATCCGGGTGCTCGCGCCGGTGGACGGAGAGGTCGTCGCGGTCGGCGGTCCGGGCCTGGGGTGGTACCTGCAAATCCTGCCTGATGGCCGCGAGCCCGATGTGCGCAACCTGCTGGGCGCCGCCGAGGCGCGGCCGTGGCTGCTCCGGGAGGTCGAGCGCCTGCAGATCGCTCTGGCCGACGAGGAGGTGGGGGCGGCGCTCGCGGACGGCGGCGCGCCGGTGGAGGACCTCTCGAAGGTGATCTCGCCGCGGGAGCTCGACGAGGTGTGTGGCATGGTCTTCCTTGAGCCGTGACTCCGTGGCGGGAGAACGGGGGCGGCGCCTACCGGTCGACGCCGTACTTCTTGAGACGGTCGTAGAGCGTGGAGCGGTCGATCCCGAGGACCGCGGCCGCCTCCCTGACGTTGCCGCCCGTCCGGCGAAGTGTCGCCAGGATCACCTGCCGCTCCACCTCCTCGAGGGGAAGGGAGTCCGGCGCGGTCCAACCGTTGGCGGAGGCGGAGGCGCCACGGAGGAAGGCGAAGTCGTCCTCGGTGAGGACGTGTGTCTTGGCGGTCACGATCGCGCGCTCGACGGCGTTTTCCAGCTCGCGGACGTTGCCCGGCCACTCGTAGTCCATCAACAGCCTGAGTGCCCCTTCCGAGAGCTCGCCGACCTCCTTGCCGATCTCCCGGGAGAGACGCTCGACGAAGGCGTGGGCGAGCAGCGGGACGTCCTCGCGGCGCTCGCGAAGCGGCGGAATGCGGATGTTGATGACGTTGAGCCGGTAGAACAGGTCGTCCCGGAACGCGCCCGCGGCGACCTCCTCCTGGAGGTTGACCCTGGTGGCGGCGATCACGCGCACGTCCACACGCACCTCCACGTTGCCGCCGACGCGGAAGAAGGTGCGCTCCTGCAGGACGCGGAGCAGGTCCACCTGGAGCTTGGGCGAGATGTCGCCGATCTCGTCGAGGAAGACCGTCCCGCCCTCCGCCTGCTCGAACTTGCCTCGCTTGCGCTCCGTGGCGCCGGTGAACGAGCCCTTCTCGTGCCCGAACATCTCGGACTCGAGCAGGGTCTCCGCGAGCGCGGCGCACGACACGGCGATGAAGGGTTTGGCGGCGCGGTCGCCGGAGAAGTGGAGCGCGCGCGCGACCAACTCCTTGCCGGTGCCGCTCTCGCCCTGGATCAGCACGGTGCTCCGGAGACTGGCGACCTCCCGGACGAGGTCGAAGACCTCGCGCATCTTGGGGTTCTTGGAAATGATGTCGTGGAAGCTGTACTGTTTGGTCAGCCGCTGCCGCAGCATGAGGTTCTCCCGCTGCAGGGTCTTCACCTTGATGATCCGTCCGACCAGGAGCGAGATCTCCTCGGGGTTGCACGGCTTGACGATGTACTCCTGCGCACCTTCCTTCATCGCGGTGATCGCGGTGTCGACGGTTGCATACGCGGTCATGATGATGACGGACGCTTCGGGGTGGAGACTGCGGATCTCCATCATCGTTTCCAGCCCGTCGATCCCCGGCGGCATCTTGAGGTCGACGAAGTAGATGGCGTAGTCGTTCGCGGCCGCGAGCGCGATCGCCTCGCGCCCCGAAGCCGCCGTCGCCACCGTATACCCGTCCTCGGCGAGCCACGCGGCAAGGGACTCGCGCATCACCGTCTCGTCGTCGACGACCAGGATTGCCCAGTGCTTTTTCACGTCACGCCCCCAAAGCGGTCCGGACCGCGTGCTGCGTTCTGCGCGGCCGCGACGGCGTCGCGCAAGAGGATCGCACAGCTGGCGCAAAAATCGCCACCCTTCGCGTCGAGCTGTCGGATGTCGGTGGACAGGCTGAGCGTGCACAGCGCCTCGTTGCAGTGCGTCAACCCGTACGCGTGGCCGATCTCGTGCAACGCCTCCTTGCGAACGCGCCACAGGAAAAGGGCGCGGTTGCGCGGCAGGCCGTAGTACTCCTGTCGCAGCCGCGCGAGCGACATGAGAGCGACCGCGCCGTCGAGCTGCGCTTGGCCGTAGACGAACGAGAGCATCGGGATGAACAGGTCGCGTTCGGTGAGGACGAGGAGCTTCGCCGCTCTTGCCGGGCGTCGCTCGAGGGCGTCCCGCAGGATCAGGGTCGAGCTGTATTGCCCCCTCGCCGTGTCGTACGCGTACCAGGGGTCCGGGAACGGCCCGACGCGCAGGGTATCCACCCCGAGCGTGGACGCCAGACAAGCTTCGGCGAAGCCCACGGCTTCACCGTCGACGGCTCCGGCGGCGGCCAGCGCGAGCACGCCCTAGGCCCCTCCGCGGGCCTCGGCCGTAGGCGGGGCCGGTTCCGGGGGCCTGAGCGGCAGGGTCACCCGGAACGCACTCCCCTCGCCGAGTCGGGTCGCGACCTCGATCTCGCCGCCATGGGCGTTGACGATGCCGTAGACGACGGCCAGGCCGAGGCCGACGCCCTTGCCCTCCTCCTTGGTGGTGAAGAAGGGGTCGAAGATCTTGCTCACCAACTCCGGCGGGATACCGGCCCCGGTGTCGGCGACCTCGAGCACGACCGCCGCGGCGTTCGCGGCGGCCCGCGTCCGGACGGTGACCCGGCCGCCTCCCCTGATCGACTCTGCGCCGTTGAGGACGAGGTTCATGACGACCTGCTGGATCTGCGAGGCGTCGCAGCGAATGGCCGGGAGCCCGTCGGCCAGGTCGAGGTCCACCGCGACGCCGGCCAGGTCGAGCTTGTGGGAGACGAGGGACGTCGTGGTCGTGACGATCGCGTTGAGGTCGGCCTCGGCACTCTGGGGCTTGGAGCGGCGCGAGAACGAGAGCAGGTCGGAGACGATTCGCCCGACCCGGGACGTCTCGGCGGCGACCTGGCCGAGATACCGGCGAAACTCCTCGATGCGGCCAGGCGGGATGCCGTCGTCCTTGAGGATGCGCTGCATCAACATCGCAAGGTTGAGGACGCCGGAGACCGGGTTGTTGATCTCGTGCGCGACGCTCGCCGCGAGCTGCCCAAGCGAGGCGAGGCGGTCCGACTGGATCAGCTTTTGCTGCGCAGCCCGAAGCTGGGCCGTGCGCTCCTCGACCTTGCTCTCCAGACGCTGGGTGAACTGCGCCTTCTCCGCCATGGCCGCCTGCAGGTGCTCGCGCATCACGTTGAGCGAATGCGACAGTTCCTCGAGCTCCACGCTCGAGTGGATCGTAATCGGCTGGTCGAGCTTCATGTCGCTGATCGCCCTGGTGCCGTCGATCAACCGCTGGATTGGCGCCTCGACGAAGTGGCGGGTGAAGAAGACGATGAAGACGCCGATGAGAAGGACCTCGACCAGGCCGAGCCCCAGTGTCCGGGCGCGGATCGACGCGATCTCCTGGTCGACCCGCGACAGGTTGATCCCCAGGTCGAGGACCCCGAGGACGCTCACGCTGGCGGGGTGGGCGTGGCATGGGGCGTTGCTGCACGACGGCTCGTTGTAGATGGGCGTGATCATCGCCATCTTCCGCCGCCCGTCGGAGTCGCGAAACGTCCGGGCCCGGTTGGGGACGTCGACCTTCACCAGCGGCGTAGACGACGAGTGGCAGGGGTTGCAGACCTCGGCCCGCTTATCGACCAGGATGCGCTCCTCGGGGACCGTCGAGAACATGAGTTCGCCGTCTTTGTTGAACATGCGGATCCGGTCGATGCCTTGCTTGAGCGCGATCGTATGCATCACCGAGTACGCGGCATCGCGGCGGTCGGCGAGCATCATCTGCCACGTCGCCGAGGCGATGCTGCGGGAAAGCTGGTCGGCGCCCAGGGTCATGCTCTCGAGCAGGCGCGCCTCCTGGCTGGTCACGTTGATGTACATCGCGAAGGTCTTGACGATCAATACGATGAGAGCGAGGGCCAGGATGAGCTTCGAGGCCAGGCGATGCGGCACGATCCTCCTCCCGCGGGGAGGCGGCCGCCAGCCGGCGCCGCACGGCTGCGCCCCTCGTGATTATCGCAGATGAGGCAGGCGCGGTGGGGCCTGGGCGGCGTCTGCTACCATGCCGCGCCATGGAGAACCTGGTCGTCCGGCTGCCCGAGATCGTCATCCAGCTGCTGGCGTTCGCCGTGGCGATCTCCGTCCACGAGTCGGCGCACGGCTGGGTCGCGGAGCGCCTCGGCGACCCGACGGCGCGCTGGCTGGGCCGCATCACCCTCAACCCCATCAAGCACATCGACCCGATCGGAACGGTGCTGTTTCCGCTGATGCTTGCGGTCATCGGGGCCCCGATCATCGGCTGGGCCAAGCCGGTCCCGTTCGTCAGCCGGAACCTGCGTAACCCGCGACGCGACCCGGCCCTGGTGGGTCTCTCCGGACCGGCCGCCAACCTGGCGCTGGCGGCGGTCGTGACGGCGGTGCTGCTCGTCGTGAAGGCGGCGTTCCCGCCGTTCCGCGCGGTACTGAGCGCGATGCTGGAGCACGGCGCGCTGGGCGCGACCGGGATCGCGGCGCCGCTCATCTACCTGCTGTTCTCCCTCGCGATGATCAACATCGTCCTCTGTGTCTTCAACCTGATCCCGATCCCGCCGCTCGACGGCAGCCATGTCGTGGGGGCGCTGCTGCCGCCGGAGTGGCACTGGCGCTGGGCGCAACTCGAGCGCTATGGCCTCCTGCTGATATTGGCGCTGGTATGGACGGGTTTCCTGAACATCCTCCTGCGGCCGTTCGTGACGGGACTGCTATGGATCCTGCTCTCGTAGGGGACGAGCAGCCCGCCCGGCCGTCGGTGGTGCTGGCGGCGTTTGAGGGCCCGCTCGACCTGCTCCTGCACCTCGTGCGCGAGGAGAAGGTCTCGATCTGGGACATCCCGATTCTCAAGATCTGCGACCAGTACCACGAGGCGCTCCACCGGATGGAACGGCTCGACCTCGAGGTCGCCGGGGAGTACCTCGTCTACGCCGCCTGGCTCCTGTTGATCAAATCCCGGATGTTGCTGCCGCGTCACGCAGGGGAGGAGAAAGACCCGCGCCAGGAGCTGGTCGAGCGCCTGATCGAGTACGAGAAGGTGAAGAGAGCGGCGGCGGAGCTGGCGGGCCTCGCCGAGGTCCGGCGGGGCGTGGAGCCGGTGCGGTGCGCCGCTCCGGGCGCCCCGGCCGAGGTCGAGCTCGACCTCGAGGAGGTCGACGTGCTGGCGCTCGCCAGGGCGTTGCGCGAGGTGATGGAACGCCACCTGCGCGAGCACCCGGCGGCGATGCAGCTGGCGCCGATCAGGTTCTCCGTGCGGGAGAAGATCGTGGAGCTGTTCGAACTGGTGAGCCGGCAACGGAGCTTTCCGCTGCTCTCCCATCTGCTGACGCGACCCGACCGGCTCGAGGGCGTGACGTTGCTGCTCGCGGCGCTGGAACTGGTGCGGCTCGGGACCGCGACCGCGCACCAGCGGCAGCCGTTCGCCGAGATCTATCTGACGCCAACCGGTGTGGCGCTCCCGATGGATGCCCTCACCGATGCCTGAGGTCAAGGATCTCGCGGCGGTGGTCGAGGCCGTCCTCGCGGTCGCAGGGGAGCCGGTCACGCTCGACGCCCTGCTCGCTGCGGCCGGGGAGGGGGTCGAGCGCACCCTGGTGGAGGCGGCGGTCGAGTTCGTCAAGCAGAGGCACGAGCAGGAGGGGAGCGGGATCAAGGTCGAGCACGTCGCTGGCGGGTGGATGCTCGCGACCCGGCCCGAGCACGACGGGGCGCTGCGCGAGTACCTGGGGTTCCGGTCGCGAGCGCGGCTTTCGCAGGCAGCGCTGGAAACCCTGGCGATCGTCGCATACCGGCAGCCGATCACGCTGCCCGAGGTCAACTTCCTGCGCGGCGTCAACTCCGCCGGCGTGGTCAGGACCCTGGTGGAGCGCAAGCTGATCGTCGTGGCGGGGCGGAAGCAGGTCGTGGGAACCCCGCTCCTTTACCGGACGAGCAAGGAGTTCCTGATACACTTCGGCTTGTCCGACCTCTCCGCCCTGCCGACTCCGGAGGAGACGGAGGAGGTTGCCGGGGAAGGTGTCAGTGAGCCTTGAGCGGATCCAGAAGCTGATCGCCCGCGCGGGCGTGTGCTCGCGCCGGGACGCGGAGGATTGGATCCGGGAAGGGCGCGTCACAGTCAACGGTCGCCGGGCCGAGCTCGGGGACCAGGCCGACCCGGCGACGGACTCCGTCAAGGTCGACGGCAAGCGCCTGCGGCCGGCGCAGTCGCTGCGCTACATCCTGCTCTACAAGCCGCCGGGGGTGGTTACGACGAACGACGACCCCGAGGGCCGCCCAACGGTTCTCGACGCACTCGGCGGCAAGGTTGGAGAGCGCGTCTTCCCGGTCGGTCGCCTCGACTACGGCTCCGAGGGGCTCGTCATCCTCACCAACGACGGCGAGTTCGCGCTGCGCGTGGCCCACCCGCGCTACGGCGTGTTGCGGGAGTACCTCGCCAAAGTGAAGGGTGTGCCCGACGAGGCCGACCGTGCCCACCTCGCAAAAGGCACGTTCATCGAGGGGCAGCGCGTGGTTCCCCACGACCTCGCGATGGTGCGGCCGACGAGCTCCGGGTCGAACTCCTGGTGGCGGGTGGTGGTCGGCGAGGGGAAGACCCATGAGGTGCGGGAGATGTTCGGTCGCATCGGGCACCCGGTCCAGCGGCTGATCCGGATCGCGATCGGATCGCTGCGCGACCCCTCGCTCAAGGCGGGTGTATGGCGGGAGCTGACGGCCGGCGAGATCGAGGGCCTCCGCCGAGGCGGGCGGCCGGTCGAGAGAGGTGAGCATGCGCGGACCACAGGTGCCGGAGTACATCCGCAAGCTGGCCGTCTACGTCCCCGGAAGGCCGATCGAGGAAGTGGAGCGGGAGCTGGGGGTGAGCGACATCGTCAAGCTCGCGTCGAACGAAAACCCCCTCGGCCCGTCCCCGAAGGCGGTGGCCGCGGTCGAAGCGGCACTGCCCACACTGCACCGGTACCCGGACGGAAGCGGGCACGCCCTTCGCAAGGCGCTCGCCGCTCGCCACGGCGTTGACGTCGAGCAGGTGATCCTCGGCGCCGGGTCTGTCGAGATCATCGAGATGCTGGCGCGCGCGTTCATGGCGGACGCCGACGAGGCGGTCTTCTCGCAGCAGTCGTTCATCTCCTACCAGCTCGCAGTCAACCAGGTGAACGGCCGTGCGGTGACGGTGGCCGCCACGAGCGGGCGGGGGCATGACCTGCCGGCGCTCGCGGGGGCGGTCGGCGACCGTACCAAGCTCGTTTTCCTGGCGAACCCATGCAACCCCACGGGCACGTATTTCACGCGCGCCGAGCTCGAGCGCTTCCTCGCCGAGGTGGGCGACCGCGCCTTGGTGGTCATGGACGAGGCGTACCACGAATACGTCACGCGGCCCGACTATCCCGATGCCGTCGACGACGTCAAGGCCGGGCGCCACGTCATGGTGCTGCGCACGTTCTCCAAGGTGTACGGCTTGGCCGGCGCGCGCATCGGCTACGGCGTCGCCTCGCGGGACGTCGTGGCCACGGTCAACCGCGTGCGCTCCCCGTTCAACACCTCCTCGCTCGCCCAGGCCGCAGCGCTCGCCGCCCTCGACGACGCCGACTGGGTCCGGGGTTCGCGCGAGCACAACCTCAGGGAGTTGGAATTCCTGCAGGGGGAACTGAAACGGAGGCGTGTCCGCTTCACGCCGTCGGTCACCAACTTCGTGCTCGTGGAGTTCTGGGCCAACATCGGCGAACTGTTCCTCGCCTTCCAGAGGCGCGGCGTGATCATCCGGCCGGTCGGGGGTCCTGGCCTCGTCAACTGCGGCCGCGTGTCGGTGGGTACCCACGCCGAGAACGTGCGCTTCCTCGCCGCACTCGACGAGTTGGCCCCGCCGCGAACCGGAGCTTGAGACGGTCTCCGGCGGCGAGGGCGCGGCCCGAGTACAATCGGGCCGGAGGGGCGACGATGGGGAGCTTTTCGGTGACGTGCCCACACTGTCGCTCGTTGCTCGAAGTCGACGGCGAGCGCCAGGTTATTGTCGGCTCGAAGCCGCACGAGGAGCCGAAGACTGCGCCCTCGCTCGAGGGGCGCCTGCAGGCTCTCTCGGACGAGAGGGCAGCGGCTCGAGCGAGGATGGACGAGGCGATGCGAGCTGAGAAGGCCGGCGCCACCATCCGCGAGGAGAAGTTCAAGAAGCTCCTCGAGGTGGCGAAGAGCGAGCCGGTGACCAAACCGATCCGCGACGTGGACCTGGACTAGTCGGGCGCGGCGGTGTCAGCGGGCCCGGTCGGATCGAGGACCACGACGGTGGCGCCCCACCCGCCGCGTTCAGGGGGGGCCTCGCGCGCCGCGACGACGAACGGCAGCGACGCGAGCACCGCGTGGACTGTCGCGCGTTGCACGCCGCGGCCCCGGCCGTGGATCAAGCGGACCTCCGTCAGGCCGGCGGCGCGGGCGGAACGAAGGTACTCGGCGACGAGCGACGGAACGTCTCGCGGGGCGAAGGCGTGGAGGTCCAGCGCGTTCGCGACGGGGACGTGGACGGCGCGGTCAGCGTCGTCCATGACCGGGTCCAGCGGGGGTGTGCCGGGCAAGCAGCCAGAACCCGAGGACCCCCTCGAGCAGGAGGACGATCCGCACCAACTGGCCTGCAGGCGGCGCCGGCACAGCACACAGCAGGAGCCCCATCGCAATCGCAACCAGCGCCATGCCGGCCATGGTCCACGGCACCATGGCGGTGATGGCGGCCCCACGGCGAAGGTGCCACCACAGCAGGCCGGCCATGCTCCACCCCAGGAGGATCAACACCGGAACGGACAGCGGCCACCGCATTGGGGTACCTTATCGTCGCGCCGGCCGGTGTGCAAGCGGGGACGGAACGAAATGGCAAGGGGAGGGTTGCGGTGAGGGTCTCGATCGTCGTACCGGCCTACAACGAGGAGCGCACGATCGCCGAAGTGCTGGGTCGGGTGGCCGCCGCGCCGTATCCGCACGAGGTCTCCGAGGTCGAGATCGTGGCGGTGGACGACTGCTCGCGCGACGGGACGGCGGCGCGACTCGCCGCGTACCGGCCGCCGGAAACGGGGGACCGACCGTGCCGGTTCACCTGGTTCCGGCACGAAGTCAACCGCGGCAAGGGGGCGGCGCTGCGGACCGGCTTCGCGCAGGCGACCGGCGAGATCATCGTGATCCAGGACGCGGACCTCGAGTACGACCCGGTGGACTATCCTGCGCTGTTCGCCCCGATCCTGGCGGGGAAGGCCGAAGTCGTCATCGGAAGCCGCTTCCTGGGCGGGCCGCACCGGGTGCTGTTCTTCTGGCACCTGGTCGGCAACCGGTTCCTGACCTTGCTGTCCAACATGTTCACGGGCCTCAACATGTCCGACATGGAAACGTGTTACAAGGTGTTCACCCGGGACGTGAAGGAGCGCCTCCACCTGACCTCCGAGCGTTTCGGGTTCGAGCCCGAGTTCACCGCTCGGGTCGCCAAGATGGGCGTCAGGGTCTACGAGGTCCCGATCTCCTACAACGGGCGGACCTACGCCGAGGGCAAGAAAATCGGTTGGACCGACGGCCTCGAAGCCATCTGGTGCATCTTCAAGTTCAACCTTTGGCGGCGGTAGCTGCGGTCGCTGGGAGGGGCTGCCAGGGACCGGGCGTGTCCCTGGAGCCGCAGCGCCGCGTCGGAGACCCTGAGGCCGGCCGCCATGCTCAACCCGGGTACTTGCCGTGGATGTAGTCGGTGAGCATCCGCAGCTGAAACGCCTGGTTGCGGCTGTCCCAGCGCACCAGGTCGCCGATCGAGACCACGCCCACGATCTCGCCGCCTTCGACGACCGGCAGGTGACGGCATCGTCGCTCGGTCATGATCGCCATCGCTTCGTTGGCCGGGGTCGCGGGTTGGACGCAGGCGACGTCCGCCGTCATCACCTGGGCCACCCGCGTCGTTGCCGGGTCGAGCCCGTTCAGGATCACGCGGGTCATCAGGTCGCGCTCGGTGAAGATCCCGGAGCACGTGGTCCCGTCGCAGACCAGGACGGCGCCCACGCGCACGGCGCACATCGCCTGGACGGCGTGCAGAACGGTCGTGTCGGACTTTACCTTGTAGACTTGAACTCCCTTGTCGCCGAGGATGTTGCCGACGGTTTCCATGGTCCCCCCCGAGGTGTTCGGCATCCCAGGCAACGATATCACGGACGCTCGTCGAGGCTGACGAAGAACTCGCGCACCGCGGCCGCCGGATCCTCGCGCCGGAGCGAGGCCGGATCCCCGCCGGTCCACGCCTCGGGCAGGAGCGAGCGGTAGGGGTCGGCGAGGAAGCGCTTGCATATCAGGGCGATGACCCCGCGGTCCTCGGCCGAGCGGATGAGCCGGCCGGCTGCCTGCACGACCCGGGTCATCCCGGGGACGAGGTATGCGTACTCGAACCCGCGCTCGTAGCGGTCGTCGAAATACGCCTTGAGCAGCTCGCGCTCGGGCCCCACCTGGGGGAGCGCCGGGGAAACCACCACCACCTCCGAAAGCATCTCCCCGGGGTAGTCCACCCCCTCGGCGAACACCCCTCCCAGGACAGCGAGGAGGAGGACGGGCTTGTCGCCGCGCCGCAGCCGAGCAAGGATCTCGCGGCGGAGCCGGTCGGAGTCGTCGCCCCGCTGGATCTGGACGTCGTGGCCCGGGGCGAAGAGGCGAGTGGCGACCTCCTGGAGGAACGCGTAGGAGGGAAAGAGCACCAGGGCGTTCCGGCCGGCCGGCGCCAGCTCGGTGACGAGCTCGGCGATGCGCCCGTACCAGCGGGAGCGGGCGCGATAGGTCGTGTCCACCTCGTCGACCGCCACAATCAACCGGTTCTCCGGCGGGAAGGGCGAGGGCAGGCTCACGGTGTCGGTGCGGTCGGGGTCGAAACCGAGGAGGTCGCGGTAGAACTCGAACGGCTCGAGGGTCGCGGACATCGCGACGCAACCGGCCGAGCGGGCGATCGTCGCGCCGGTGAAACGTGCGGCGTCCAGGCAATAGACGCGCAGCCGCTCGTCGGGTTCGGTGCCGCCCGACCGCTCGGCCAGGGGGACGAGCTCCTGCCCGCCGTCCTGAAGCAGGTCCGTGACGCGTGCCAGCGACAGCAGGACGTCGATTACGGGGTCCTTGGCGAGCCAGATCTCGGAATTTCGCTTGAACGTGAAGTACGGGGCGACGAGGGCGTCGAGGGCGAGCCGTAACTCGGCGAGCGGGCGGGGATCGAGATCGATGCGGCGGCTTCCCTCGCGAACACCGAGAGCGCCGGAGGCCTCGCGCCCGATCAGCTCGTCGAGGCCGCCCAGGAGCTCGTCCAGGTCGCGGCACACCTTCTGCCGATGGCCCTCGACGACACGTCGCGCATCCCGGACCGCGCCGCGGCCGAGACGCGGCGAGAAGTACTCGCGTGCCCGGTCGACGAGGTTGTGCGCCTCGTCCACCACCAGGATCGTGTCCTCGAGCGCGCCCTCGTCCGCCAGTCCGAACAGGGCGATGGCGGGATCGAAGACGTAGTTGTAGTCGCAAACGACGGCGCTGGTCTCGCGGACGAGTGCGAGGGAGACCTCGAACGGGCACACCTCTGCGGCGTGGGCGACCGCGAACGTCCGGTCCGGGTCGAAGTGCGGCGGACCCGAGAGCAGGGCCGGAAGCACGCCGCGCTGCGCCAGCTTGGCGCCGTAGTCGCGGGCGTGGAGGCAAAAGTCCTCGTGGCAGACCACCTCCTGGTTGGCGCACATCCTGGCTTTTGCGCGGATCTGGATCGAGCGCCAGCCGCCCGTCTGCATCGCCTGAAGCGTCGCGACTGCGAGCTGCTGCTGCAGCGTCTTGGCGGTGAGGAACGCGACGCGGCGGCCGGTGGCGAGAGCGAGCTTGACGGCGGGGTAGAGCGCGGCAGCCGTCTTGCCGACGCCGGTCGGGGCGGCGAGTAGGAGGTGACGGCCCGCGCCGAGGGCTTCCTCGACCGCCGCCATCGCCTCGGCCTGCACTGGGCGCACCCCCGAGAACGGGAACGGGAGCGCGAGCGCCGCCTCGCGCCAGGCCGCCCGCGTGCGCTCCCTTGCCTGCTCGGCCGCGACCAGCACGTGCAGTCGCGTCCGCAGGTATGCCTCGACCTCGCGCGCCGACCATGGGACCTCCTCGACGCGGTGGTCGTCGCCGCCAAGGTCGACGAGCAAGAGGCGGAGGGTCGCGCCGCCGTCGGGGAAAAGACACCATCCATACAGGCGCGCCTGCCAGCGGAAGCGTTCGAGCCGCTCGTGGGCAAGAGGGTGGTGCAATTCGCTCTTGAAATGGAGCGTCTTGATCTCTTCGACCACGGGCCTGCCGTCGTCCCCGCGGGTGAGACCGTCGGCGCGACCGAGCACTCGCAAATCCCAGCCGTCCGCGGTGAAGACGGCGTCGACCGCGATCTCGCTCACGTAACGGGGGTCGGAGGCGTGACGATGGGCTTGGACGGTCCGATGCAGTTCGGCACCCACCGAGAGGCGGGCAAGCCCCTCACCGAGGCCCCCGAGACCGGGGCGCAGCGTCTCGGGAAGGAGATCGTGGACGGAGCACGTCACCTGCCGGGTGTCGAGGTCGATGCGGACTGCCACCGGCGGCATTCTACGCGCCGCCGCCGGCTCCAGTCGGCCGCCGTGCGCGCGGTCGAGGCCGCCGCCGGGCCGTTTGCCCCGCCTTGACCGGGTCCCGTATGCTTAGTATTTTGGTGCCGTCGCGAGCGGGGGCAAGAAACTTCCTATCCCCACATTCCATTCGCCGAGATCGCGAGGAAGAACGCCCCTGGCACCCCTATCGCGTTCGAGGGGGCTTGATCGTGTCTTTGCCGGGTCGCCGTCTGAGTCTGAAGGCGATGGAAAACGCCCAGCACCTGGGCGTGCCCAACCTCATTCGGCATTTGGGTGGCTGGACCCCTTTCCCCATGGGCGTCGTCCTCTCGCTCACGATGCGCTGCAACCTCGCTTGCCAGATGTGCCCGCAAGTGCAGATGCGGGAAGGGACGGAGTACCCGGAGCTGACGTTGGAACAGCTTCAGGCGGTCGTCGATGACCTGCGCGCCTCCTTCCCGATCCGGCCGCTGATCCACCTCATCGGCGGCGAGACGTTGTTGCGCCGGGACGCGATCACGCTGGCGCGCTACATCAAGGCGCGCGGCTTTCAGTGCTCCTTGACCACGAACGGCCTGCTGCTGCAGCGCCACGCCGAGGAACTGGTCGATCTCGGCCTCGACCGGATCAACGTTTCGATCGACGGGCCGCGTGAGCTGCACGATGCGGTGCGCGGCATCCGGGGGGCTTACGATCTGGCGATCGCCGGGGTTCGAGCGTTGGCGGCGGCGCGCGTCGGCAGAGCCTCGAACGTTCCCGCAATCACGATCAACACCGTCATTACGGGTGAGAATACGGCCCGCCTGCCGGAGATGATCGGGATCGCCAAGACCGCCGGCGCCGACGCGCTGAGCTTCCAGCACCTGATCTTTGCCGGGTGCGCGGCGGAGGGGGGGCAACCGTGCCCGATCTGGAGCGGTTGCTGGTGATGATCCCCGTCTTGAAGCGGGCGGGCCGGGCTGCCGGCCTGCCCGTCACCATGTTCCCGAAGATGGGCGACAGACAACTCCGGGCGTACTACGGCGGCGAAGAGCGCGACCTGAAGCGGAAGTGCGTCTTCCCCTGGTACGTGATACATGTCGACACTTTCGGCAATATCACGCCGTGCCGCGGTTTCGTCGTGGACAACGTGACCACCAAGTCCGGGACGTTCGCGCAGGTGTGGAACAGCCCGCGCTTCCGCAGCTTTCGGAAGGAACTGGCCCGCAAGGGCGTGTTTGCGGATTGCGGGCGTTGCTGCCACCGGCAGTACTGAGATAGGGTGAGTTTCGATGACGCGTCTTCCCCACGCCGTATTGGATTGTGAGTCGAGAACGAAGAAAGGCAGGAAGATCGTCGTCGCGCTTCAGAGCAAGATTGACCTCACGGGCCGGCGGGTGCTCGAAGTCGGAACCGGCTCCGGCATCATCGCTCATTACATTTCGGGAATCGTCGGCAGCGGCGGCAAGGTGATGGCCGTGGATGTCGCCGATCAGCGCCAGATCACCGGCGGCTACGATTTCGAACTGGTCGAGGATTGCCGGCTTCCTTTTCCGGACGCCTCCTTCGACGTCGTGGTTTCAAACCACGTGTTCGAACATGTCGGCAACCTCGAGCAGCAGGGCGACCACCTTCGGGAGATCCGGCGCGTTTTGCGCGAAGACGGCTTCGTCTATTTTGCAGTGCCCAATCGCTGGACGGTGGTCGAACCGCATTTCCGATTGGCCTTCTTGAGCTGGCTTCCGTCGCGGGTACGGTCTGCGTACCTGCGCATATCCGGCCGGGGACCGTTCTATGACTGCAATCCGCCCAGCCACCGCAGACTCGTGGGCATGTTCCGACAGGCGCGGCTGCGGCATGAGCAATTCACCTTCAAGGCGATGCGCATCATGGCTGCGGTCGAGGCGCCGTCGCCGCCGGTCAGACGGCTGCTCGTGGCCCCGGTGCTGCTCCAGAAGGTGCTGTACCCCGTCATCCCCACCATGGTGTTCATTTTGACCCCTCTGCCCCCAGGGCCGCCACCCGGTCGAAGAGAATCCCGTTCGCCCGGCCGGAGTCAGGTGGCGACGGGCAGCTCGCCAGGTTAGAATCATGGGAGCCCGGCACGGGACGGCAGACTCCGGGCAGGTCGGAGCACGGGCAAGGGGGAGTCTTGGCGGAGATTCAGAGCGTGCTGCGGCCGCTCGAGCAGTTCGAGAGGCTGATGCACGAGATCTACAATGAGCTCGCCGACGTCTTCTCGGATGATGCCGAGGCGACGGCGCTGTTCTCGAAGCTCGCGTTCGAGGAGGACTCCCACCTCAGTCAGGTGCAGTTCCTGCGCCGACTGGTACGCCAGAATGGGGCCCAATTCGGAGACGTCGAGATCGACGCCGACGTACTCGTGCGCGAGGTCGAGGAACTGGAGAAGGTCCTCGAGGCGGCGCGGCGCTTCTCCCTGCACGAGGCGCTTGTGATCGCGATCCAGTTCGAAGGTGGGGTGGCGGAGCTGCACGGGCGCCCGGCGATCGCCAAGGCAAACCCGGACGTCGCCCGCACGCTCGGCAACTTGCACACCGCCGACGAGCGGCACCGCAAGGCGTTGGCCGAGTTCGCGAGCAGGCGAGGGCTGAGGATCTCGTGAGCCGTAGCGGAATGAGCCGGCCCCGAGCGCTCTCGGGGGAGGCTCGGGGACGACGAGAGGGGCGGGCATGGTGAACAGGAGGTCGGGCGCAGAGGATTTCGACGCGCTGTTCGGGCGGCCCGCCCGCCGGTCGACCGCCGGCAGCGGCCTCCCGAACGCCGCCCCGAGTGGGTTGACGCCGGAGCTGAACGGCCTTGTCCGTCAGTTCGAGGATGCGGGCCGCGACGCGGAGCGGATCGCCGGTGGCCTCTCGGAGCGGCAGTTCAACTGGCGCTCCAGCTCGGGCCGCTGGTCGATCGCCGAGTGTTTCGGGCACCTCAACATCGTCGGCTCGGAGCTTCTCCCGCTGATCGATGCCGCCATCGGCGAGGCGCGCGGGCGCGCGTGGTACCGGCGTGGCCCGCTCGTGGTGGGCTTCGTAGGCCGCCGGCTGATCGCGGCCGCAGAGCCGCCGGTCCGGAGAAAGCGGCGCGCCCTCCTCAACCACGTGGCGGCTGGCGACCAGGCGATCGACCTCGTCCTCCCGGCGCTGCTCGATCTCAACCGCCAGTTCGGGGCCCGCGTCCGGGCGGCGAGCGGTCTCGACATCTCGCGTCCCAAAGTGGCGGCGTTCGGGGCAAAGGTCTTCAGGCTCAACCTGTACGAACTCCTGCTGGTCCTCGCGGCCCACGAGCGCCGGCACCTGAGCCAGGCACAGGCGGTCAAGGACGATCCGGGGTTGCCCAGGGGGTCTGCCCCTCCGCCGCGGGCGCAGCGCTGAGACATTCCGTGGCCAAGGCCCGTACGCAACGTCCTGCGCAGCGAACCGGCGGCGCCTCGCCCGCGAAGGCGAACTCATCGCCGCGGGGCCGGCGCCGGGGCGAGAGTCTGCGGGTCCACGGCGAGGTCGCGGTTCCGGCGGGTGGGGGGGCGTGGGAGCGGGTGTACCGCCTGGTGCGGGCGATCCCGCCGGGGCGAGTGATGACCTACGGCCAGATCGCAGCCCTGCTCGGGAACTCGCTTTCGCCGAAGGCGGTCGGCTGGGCGATGCATGCCTGCCCGGATGACGTGCCGTGGCAGCGGGTCGTGAACGCCCTTGGAGGGTGCGCGACCGACCGACGGGGGGACCTGCCGCCCGGACTGCAGCGCAGCCTCCTCGAGAGGGAGGGCGTCGAGTTCCGTCTCGACGGCACGCTCGACCTCGCGCGCTGGCGGCACGAGCCCCCCATTCGGCGAGTGCGGGCGAGCCGATGAACGGGAGCGGGGCGCTCTGGGACTAGAATCGAACCGCATGGACGCCACCGTGCCCGCGACGCGCTTCTTCCAGCTGATCCTGCCGGACTACCTGGCGGTCCTGCTGGTGGAGAGGGGCCTGGCGTCGAACTCGGTGGCGTCCTACCGTCGCGACCTCGAGAGCTTCGGCAAGTGGCTGGCCGGGCGCGGCCTCGAGGCCGAGGCGTGCGAGCGCTCCGACCTCAGACGCTACCTCACCGTCCTGCGCGGGCGGGGCTTGGCGGCGCGCTCTGCGGCGAGGGCCCTGGCGGCGTTGCGCGGGTTGTACAGGTACCTGGTCGAACGCGGTGCCTGCACGCACGACCCGACGCTGGACCTCGAGTCGCCGAAGCTGATGCCGGGTCTGCCGCACTTCCTCTCCGCCGAGGAAATTGACGCGCTTCTGGCCGCGCCCGACGTCTCGCGCCCTCTCGGATTGCGCGACCGCGCCATGATCGAGACGCTCTACGCGACGGGCGTCCGGGTCTCCGAGTTGGTGGGACTCACGCTCGGGCAGCTCCGCCTCGATCCCGGGTACGTGCGCGTCTGGGGCAAGGGCGGAAAGGAGCGGATCGTGCCGGTCGGCTCGGGCGCGCGCGCGTGGCTGGCGAGGTACCTGGACGAGGCTCGGCCCGGGCTGGACACCCGGCGCTGCGACGAACTCTTCCTCACGGTGCGGGGCGAGGGCATGACGCGCCAGTGCTTCTGGCATCTGATCAAGGCGCACGGGCGAAGAGCTGCAATCGCGACGCACCTCTCGCCGCACGTTCTCAGACACTCGTTCGCGACGCACCTGCTCGAGCACGGGGCGGACCTGCGGGCGGTACAGGCGATGCTCGGGCACGCCGACATCTCGACGACCGAGATCTACACCCACATCACGCGCGAGCGGCTACGGTCACTGTACGACAGCAAGCACCCGCGGGCATGAAGGGCCCCACACCGCCGACCGCCTGCACGTCGGGGCATGTGGCACTGCCGGCCCGCCTCGCCCGGCGCGTCTGTCTCGCCGTGGCGGTGGCGGCCGCTGCAACGGGTGCCCTCGGCGGGTGGGGGAGCGCCGAGGCGCAGTACCTGGCGGTGTTCGTGGACGGGCGCCTGCTCAAGGTCACCGGCGCGGCGCTCGTCGGCGCGGAGGGGATCCGCCTCGACCTTCCGGGCGGCGGGTCGATCGAGATCCCGCTCGCGCGCCTCGACCGCGTGATCGCCGACGAGGTCGAGGCGGCACCGGAACCGATCCCCGAACCCGCGTGCCGCTACCAGTACGCGGGCCAGGCGCTCCCTCCGAACACGCCGTTCGCCGAGGAGATCACCCGCGCCAGTAGGGGCGCCAACCTGGCCCCGCCTTTGGTGGCGGCCGTCGTTGCCGCAGAGTCGGCGTTCAAACCGTGGGCCGTCTCGCGGGTCGGCGCGGGAGGGCTGATGCAACTCATGCCCTCGGTCTGGCTGGAGCAAGGCCTGGCGAGCCCGTACGAGCCGGCCTCCAACCTGCGTGCAGGGTGCAGGCACCTCAGGGGGTTGCTCGACCGCTTCGGCGACCTGACGCTCGCGCTGGCCGCGTACAACGCCGGCATCGCCACCGTGGTCAAAGCTAACGGCGTTCCTGCCTACCGCGAGACGCGGGAGTTCGTGCGCCGGGTGCTCGCGAGGTTCTGCCCCGAAGGCGTTCCGGCCGGTGCCGGTTGAGTTGTGATTGCACGTATAATGCACGTGCATCGTCCGGCGCGGAACACGGGGCCGGAGCAGGCAGTTGAATGGGGTGTGCGGGAGGGTGTCGATGCGGGAGCCTGAACCGAAGCTGTCGTTGCCCGTGGTGGATCGGGGCGGGCCGTTGGGCCATGAGAAGGATGGCGACCCGGCGTTTCTCACGACCCGGGTGGACGCCTGGATCGACGCGGCGCGCAAGAACAGCCTGTGGCCGTTCCCGTTCGGCACCGCCTGCTGCGCCATCGAGTTCATGTCGTTCATGATGTCGCACTACGACATCTCGCGCTTCGGAGCCGAGGTCGTGCGCTTCTCGCCCAGACAGTCGGACCTTCTGATCGTCGCCGGAACCGTGACGGACAAGATGGCTCCGGTGATGGTGCGCATCTACGAGCAGATGGCCGAGCCCAAGTACGTCATCTCGATGGGCGTGTGCGCGTGCACCGGAGGTTTCTACCGGGCCTACCACGTCGTCCAGGGGATCGACGAGTTCATCCCCGTGGACGTGTACGTGCCGGGGTGCCCTCCGACGCCCGAGGCGTTGCTGCTGGGCGTCGTGAAGCTGCAGGAGATGATCGCCAAGGGCGAGACGCGCTACCAGCGGGCGCTGGCGGCGTTGAGGGCGGCGGGGGCGTGAGCGGAGTGGGGGGGCGAATGGAAGACCGCGAACAGACTGTGGCCGCGATCCGCGGTGCCTTTCCGGATGGCTCCGGCGTCGACGAACTCCCCGGCGGGGAGATGCAGGCCTTTCGCGTCGACCGCCGCGTCCTGGCGGACCTCGCCCGTCATCTCAAGAACGACCCGGCGCTGGATTTCAAACTCCTGGTCGACGTTTGCGGCGTCGACTACCCCGGCCGGGACGAGCGCTTCGAAGTCGTGTACCACATGGCGTCGCTCGAGCACGGGCGCCGAATCCGTCTCAAGGTGGCGGTGCCGGAGGGCGATCCAGTCGTGCCGTCGGTCTACGGCGTGTGGCGGGCGGCGGACTGGTTCGAGCGCGAGGCGTTCGACATGTTCGGCATCCGGTTCGAGGGGCACCCGAACCTCAAGCGCATCCTGTGCCATCGTGCGTTCCAGGGCCATGCCCTGCGGAAGGACTACGACCCCGGCCAGCGCTGGCTGCTCCGCGAGGCGGAGCAGGACGACATGCCGGCGTGGGCGACCGAGCATCCGGAGGACCAGGACCACTTCGAAACCCAGGTGCTCAACCTCGGCCCTTCGCATCCCGCCACCCACGGCACCCTGCGCACGGTCGTCAGGCTCGACGGCGAGATCATCACCAAGGCCGAGGTCGAGATCGGCTACCTGCATCGGTGCTTCGAGAAGATGGCGGAGAACCACACCTGGAATCAGGTGATCCCCTACACCGACCGCCTCAACTACTGCTCGGCGATGATGAACGGCGTCGGTTACGCGCTTGCCGTCGAGAACATGCTCGGGGTGCCGGCGCCGCCGCGGGCCCAGACCATCCGCCTCATCCTGTCCGAGCTCTCGCGGATCATGGACCATATCGTGGACATCGGGGCGAACCTCAACGACCTCGGCGCCATGACGCCCTTCCTTTACATGTACCAGGCGCGGGAGGAGATCTACTCCCTGCTCGAGGCCTGCTGCGGCAGCCGCCTGACGATGTCGTACGTGCGCATCGGGGGACTCTCGCACGACGTGCCGCACGACTTCGCCGACTCGGTGCGGTACCTCCTCAAGCGCATCCCGACGCTCATCGGCGATATGGAGACGCTGATCACCGAGAACCGGATCTTCCGCGACCGCACCGAGGGGATCGGCAGGCTCTCGGCCGAGGACGCGGTGGACTGGGGATGGACCGGTCCGTGCCTGCGGGGCTGCGGCGTCGCCTACGACGTTCGTAAGGCCTACCCGTACCTGGGGTACGAGACGTACGACTTCAAGGTGCCGGTTTCGCACGGCGGCGATACCTACGCGCGGTACCTCGTGCGGGTGGAAGAGATCAAACAGTCGCTCGCTCTCCTGGAGCAGGCGCTGGGGCGGCTCGAGCCGGGGCCGATCATCGTCGACGACCACAACGTCGCGCTGCCTCCCAAGGAAAAGGTCTACACGGAGATGGAGTCCCTGATCTGGCACTTCAAGCTCATCATGGAGGGCATGAAGGTGCCGGTCGGGGACGGGTACGGCTTCACCGAGGGGGCGAACGGGGAGCTCGGCTACTACATCGTATCGGACGGGGGAGGCAAGCCGTACCGCATCAAGGTCCGTCCGCCATGCTTCGCGATCTTCCAGGCCTACCCCCACATGCTCGAGGGAAACACGGTGTCCGACGCCGTGGCCATGCTGGGCAGCTTCAACGTGATCGCCGGGGAGCTCGATCGATGATGACCCGCGACGTGGTCGTGTGCGATGCCAAGCCACTGAGGGCGCTTCAGCGCCTGTACGTCGTCGAGATCGCGAAGGGCCTGGCCGTGACCCTGCGTCACTTCCTGGGGAACCTCTTCGCCCGCAAGTACACGGTCACCGTCGAGTGGCCCGAGGTCAAGCGGGAGTACTCCGAGCGCCTGCGGGGGCGCCACATTCTGCTGGCGCGGCCGGATGGGTCCCCGCGCTGCGTCGCCTGCTACATGTGCGAGGAGGCGTGCCCGGCGGCGTGCATCCACATCGAGGCGGAGGAGGACCCGGCAAGCCCGACGATCGAATACGAGAAGCGCCCCAAGGTCTTCACGATCGACCTCCTGCGCTGCGTCTACTGCGGCTTCTGCGTCGACGCCTGCCCCAAAGAGGCGATCGTGATGTCCCGCACGCACGAGATGGCGTTCGCGGGGCGCGCCGAGGCCGTCGTCGGGCTCGACGAGCTCCTCCAGAAAGGCCCGTACGAACAGCTGGACCTCGGGTACAGGCCGTACTTCGGCGCTCCCCGGAGCCGGATCGAGCTGCCGATCCCGGTCAGGGGCTCGCAGCCGCCGCGCTGAGGCTCGCCGGCGGGGGAGACGGGAAACGCAACGAAAAAAACGTGGGGCGGCGCCGAAGCGCCGCCCCTGGCTTGTCGCCTGAGCCGATCGTCAGATCGCGCGGACGTTCGCCGCCTGCAGGCCCTTGGGGCCACGCACGACGTCGAACTCGACCCTCGCGCCCTCCTTGAGAGTGCGGAAGCCCTCGCCGGCGATGGCGGTGTAGTGGACGAACACGTCCTCGCCGCCCTCCTGGGTGATGAAGCCAAAGCCCTTGGTATCGTTGAACCACTTGACAGTTCCCTGAGCCATGCTGCGTTCTCCTTGTTGCTGGCGGCCTTTTGATACCGCCCTTCTCTGTGCCGGGAGCGTCCCGGCGTACGCCAAAAAGCCGCAAGGACGCTGCTCCTTGCGGCGGGTTTACCTCAACTTTGCGTTGCTCCGCAACTGCCGAAAAAACTCACGGCTCGATGTTGGCACACCAGTTCTCGCTTGTCAAGCCCCCATTACTCGTCGTCCTCCTCGGTCTCGCCTCCGGCAGCGGCGGCGATGATCTTCTCCTGGATCTGGCGCGGGACCTCGTCGTAGTGCGAGTACTCCATGTGGAAATCGCCGCGCCCGCCGGTGATCGAGCGGAGGGTCTGGGAGTAGGTGAGCATTTCGGCGAGCGGGACCTGTGCCTTGACCACGGTCTGGCCCTCGCCCGGCTCCATCCCCTGGACGCGCCCCCGTCGCGAGTTCATGTCGCCCATGATGTCGCCGAGGAACTCGTCGGGGGTCGTGATCTCCACGTGCATGACGGGCTCGAGGATCGTGGGCCCGGCCTGCTTGACTCCCTCGCGGAACGCCTTGCGGCCGCAGGTGCGGAACGCCATGTCGGAAGAGTCGACCGGGTGGAACTTACCGTCCAGGAGCGTGACCGCGAAGTCGACCATCGGATTGCCGGAGATCGCGCCGCGTTCGGCGGCGTCCACGATGCCCTTGTCGATCGAAGGTCGGTAGTTGTTGGGGATCGACCCGCCGTAGATCTTGTCGACGAACTCGTAGCCGGCTCCGCGGGGCCTCGGCTCAAGTCGGACCTTGGCTTCCGCGAACTGACCGTGGCCGCCGGTCTGCTTCTTGTGGCGAGCCGTGATCTCGACCGATTTCGTGATCGTTTCGCGGTACGGGACCTTCGGGGGCTGCAATGCAACGTCCACCTTGTACCGCTTGTGGAGGCGGGCCACCGCGATCTCGACGTGAAGTTGGCCGGCGCCCGCGACGAGCTGCTCTTTGGTCTGCGGGTCGCGGCCGATGTGGAGAGTGGGGTCCTCGTCCTTGAGCTTGATGAGCCCCTGAGCGATCCTGTCCTCGTCTCCCTTGGCCTTGGCCGCGATTGCGAACGAAATGGCGGCCTCCGGAATCGGCACGGGGGGCACGATGATGGCGCCGTCCCTGCTCGTGAGCGTCTCTCCGGTGTGCGTCTCCTTGAGCTTGGCGACGGCCCCGATGTCTCCCGCGACGAGCTTGTCGACCGCAATGAGGTCCTTGCCCTGCATCCAGTTGACCGGACCGAACCTCTCCGAGACGTCACGCTGGCGGTTGTGGTACGTGCCGTCGGAGGCGAGCGCGCCGGAGAAGACGCGCAACAGCGTGATCCGGCCGGCATACGGGTCAGCGATCGTCTTGAACACGTAGGCGACGGGAGTCTCGCCGCCGGGCTCGAGCAGTACGTCCTCCCCCGCGACGTTCTTCATGGGTATCGGCGACGCCACCGGGTTCGGGACCAGGTCGACCAGTGCGTCCATGAGGGGCTGCACCCCCTGATTGCGCCCGGCAGAACAGTAGACGAGCGGGAAGAGCTTTCGGGCAGCCACCGCTCTCGTGAGGCCGGCGACGAGCAAATCGTCCGCGAGCGTTCCTTCGGCGAAGAACTTCTCCAGGAGCGCCTCGTCCTGCTCGGCGACCATCTCGATCAGAGCGTTGCGCGCGGCGGCAGCCTCGTCCTGCATCCCGGCGGGGACGGGCACCTCCTGCATCGCGCCGCTCTCATCGGCCGGGAACGTGTATGCCTTGCTCGCGCACGAGGTCCACGACGCCGGAGAAGGCGGCTTCCTCTCCGATCGGGAGCTGGATCGGCAGCACCTCGCGCCCGAACCTCTTCTGGAGCTGCGCCAGCGTGCGCGTGGCCGAGGCGCGCTCGCGGTCCATGCTGTTGGCGGCGAAGATGACGGGCCTGGACGTCGCGGCGCAAACCTTCCAGATCCTCTCGGTCTGAACCTCTGGACCGGCCACGGCCGAGACGAGCATGAGCGCCGCCTCCGCCACCCTGACCCCCTGGAACGCTTCGGTCGTGAAGATCGCATATCCGGGAGTGTCGATCAGGTTGAGCTTGCAGTCGCGGTGATGGGCGAACGCGAGCGCATCGCCGATCGTGATCCGCCGCTCCACCGCCTCCTCGTCGAAGTCGGTGACCGCGTTGCCCTTGTCCACCTTGCCGAGACGGTTGACCGCTTTGGCGTCGAACAGGATGGCGGAGATCAGGGTCGTCTTCCCGGTGGAAGAGTGACCGACGACCGCCACGTTTCGGATTTTCTCACTGGGGACTGGGTTTGCTGCCATGATCAGGCGACCTCCCGTCGCACGGAGTCCGGGAAGTATATCGGGCGATGCCGGGAAACGGAAGCGGCGAGAACGAAGAGCTCCGGGTTCATGGGTCGGCCGGCGGAAGACGTGGTCCGTGGTCACTGGACCGTGGGCGGCAAAGACAGGAGTTCAGGGCCCGGGCCCTGAGGCCCACAGTGCGTAGGAGACCGGTAAAGGGGAGACTGTCCCGGTTCGTCCTACCCGAGCGCCAGGTCGCGTCCGGTGAGACGCCGGTACGCTTCGAGGTAGAGCGCCAGGGTCCGCGCAACGACGTCGGGAGGGAGCGTCGGGGCGGGCGGCCGCTTGTCCCAGCCGCCGCCCTCGAGCCAGTCGCGGACGAACTGCTTGTCGAACGACGGCGGGTTGGTTCCGGGCCGGTAGAGGTCGGCAGGCCAGAAGCGCGACGAGTCGGGCGTCAGCGCCTCGTCGGCCCATACGAGTGTGCCGTCGTCGTCGAGCCCGAACTCGAACTTCGTGTCGGCGATGATGATGCCGCGGGCCTCGGCGACCTCGGCCGCCCTCCGGTAGAGCTCGAGCGAGACGGCGCGGAGCTGGTCGGCGACGTCGCCGCCGACGAGGCGCACGACGGCGTCGAACGGGATGTTCTCGTCGTGGCCGACCTCGGCCTTGGTGGATGGGGTGAAGACCGGCGCAGGGAGGCGGTCGGCCTGGCGCAGGCCTGCCGGCAAACGGATCCCGCACACGCTCCCATCCGCCTGGTACTCCTTCCAACCCGATCCAACGATGAACCCGCGGACCACGCACTCGACGGGAGCGATGCGGACGGCCCTCGCCAGACAGGCGCGTCCTTCCAGCAACGGCTCCCCGGAGAATGGTTGCGGAAAATCCACGAGACTGGTCGCCACGAGATGGTTGGGGACGACGTCCTTCAGTTTCTCGAACCAGAAGTTCGAGAGCTGGGTCAGGACGACGCCCTTTCCGGGAACGCCGGGATCGAGGACGGCATCGAAGGCGCTGATGCGGTCGCTCGCGACGACAACCAACCGCCCGCCGTCCGCCTGGTAGACGTCGCGCACCTTTCCGCGCCGGAGCAGCCGTCCGGGGAAGAGCGGAGCGGACGGGAATGGCGCAGGCGTCGCCACCGGACTAACTCTGCTTGGGCTGAAGCACCGCGTTGGCCTGCACGGTCAGGCGGGACTTGTACCTCGAGGCGGTGTTGCGCTGGAAGACGCCCTTGCGAACGCCGCCCTCGATGACGGACACCGTGCGGGGCAGCAACTCCTTGACCTGGCCGGCATCGCCGGATGTGATGGCAGCCCGCAGCACCTTGATCGCGTTGCGCACGCGGGTGCGCACCGCGCGGTTGCGGTTGCGGCGAACTTCGTTCTGACGACGACGCTTCAGTCCCGACTTGATCCTCTTTGCCATGAAATCTCCCTTGAATCCCTTCGCCTCACTTCACCTTGACCCCGAGGGCAGCAAGGCGGGAGCGTGCGAGCTCCGCCTCCTTTGTGCCCGGGTGTTCGTAGAGCACGTACTGCAGGTTGATGACCGCCTGGGATCGGTCGCCGAGCTCGAGATAGGCGAGGCCCTTCTTGAGCAACGCGGCGGCCGCCTTGTCGGACGTCTTGTAGGTGTTGATCAACTGGGTGAAGGCGTCGATCGCCTCCTTGAACTGCTTCTTGGAGTAGTAGCACTCGCCGATCCAGTAAAGCGCGTTGTCGGCGAGGTCGGTGGTCGGGTAACGCTTGGCGTAGTCGGAGAACCCCTGGATCGCAAGGTCGAAATTGCCGCGCAGGTAGTCTTCGTATGCGCTGTTGTAGAGCTGCGCCGGCTCCAGGACCGCCGTGCCGGGCGGGGCCGGAATCTGGCCGGTGGTTGCGAGGGTGCCGGCCGTGCCGGGCGACGCGGGCGAGGCTGTAGGCGGCGCAGCCGCGGTCAGCTTGTCTCGCGTTGCGGCCAGCTCGGCGGAGAGCGAGCCCAGGCGCTGGTTCGTCGCGTCGAGGTTCGACTGCAGCGCCTGGATCTGGTCGCGCAGTTGCCGCAGCTCGAGCTGGATGTCCGCATTCGACTTGAGGACCTCGGCGTTCTGGTCCGCGAGCTTCGTGCTCATCGCTTGCAGGTCCTGTTTTCCCGAGGACTGCTTGCCGAGGTTCTCGACCTGGCGCGAGACGTCCGTAATCTCGCGGTGCAGGAGCGTGATGTCGCCGCTGGAGACGCACCCGGCTGCGCCAACGGCCAGGCAGGAAACGATCAACCATCGCATACCCCACCCCCTCATCGTGCGGTGATCACGAAGTGCGCTCGCCGATTCTGTGACCAGCAGCTTTCGTTGTGACACGTTGCGAACGGCTTCTCCTCCCCGTAGCTGATGGTCGTAATCTGACCACCGACGACGCCGAGCGACACCAGGTAGTCCTTTGCGGCGTTGGCGCGGCGCCACCCGAGCGCGAGATTGTACTCCTCCGTGTTGCGCTCGTCACAGTGCCCTTCGATCGTGACCTTGACCGTGGGGTGTGCCTTCAGCCAGCCGGCGTCTGCGGCGAGGACGTCGCGAGCGTCGGGGCGCAGCTCGGACTTGTTGGTGTCGAAGAACGCGTCCTTCAGGTATCCGGCCTTGTTCAACTGTTCGAGGTCGGCCGGGAGCTCCCCCGTCGTAATGCCGCTTTCGGGGTTCTCGGCGGGGCTGATGCGGGGCTCGGGCGCGACGGTCGTCGTTGCGGCGCCCGGAGCTTCCTGAGTGGGCGTGGCCGCGGCCGGAGCCTGGACGCTCTCGGGCTCCGGCGCGATCACCGCACGGTGGTGGGCGCACGCCGGGGCGATCAGGAGAACGCCAAGCAGAACGGGAGCTAAGGTCTTGCTGTTCCAGAGACTAGACACAACGCCTCCTTTCGACGAGCGGACTGTACACCAACCGTCGTGGACTTGCCAACCCGTCTCACTGAACCTGCGCAACCCACGCCGGCTGGATGTTGTTTCCCTTGTCGGTGATCTGGCGCGGCCTTCCCGCCGGGTCCGTGATGAAGATCTGCCTGGCGCCCGTGCGATCGGACACGAACGCGAGGACGGTGCCGTCCGGCGACCAGCAGGGCGACTCGTTGTTCCCGGCGCCGGGGATGATGGTGCGGGCGTTCGTCCGCAGGTCGAGGATCGCGATCTGGAAGCGGTCGCCGACAAGCGTCGTGTAGGCGATCTTGACGCCGTCCGGCGCCCAGGCCGCCTCGTCGGCGTACTTGTCCTCGAACGTGAGCCGGCGGACGTTCGTCCCCTCGGCGTCCATGACGTAGAGCTGAGGGGAGCCGCCCGCGTTCGAGGTGAAGGCGATCTGGCGGCCGCTGGGCGACCAGGCCGGCTGCGTGCTGATCCCGAGGGTGTGGGTGAGCCGCATCGGCGCGCCGCCATCGATCGGCACGACGTAGACATCGGTCACCCCGGCCGCCCCGGCCGCAAACGCGACCGTCTTCCCGTCGGGCGAGAAGTTGGGGGACGAATTGACTCCTGGAAGCGTCGAGAGCGTCTTCAGGTACCCTTGCGTCGGGCGGAGGACGAACAGCTGCGGCGCCCCGCGGAGGAAGCTCGTGAATGCCAGCCACTCGCCGTCGGGCGACCACGCGGGGGAGAGCGCGATCGACCGATAGGTCGTGAGTTGCTGCGCCTCGGTCCCGTCCCAACGCATCACCCACAGCTCCTTGGCGCCGGTGCGGTCGGACACGAACGCGATGCGCGAGAGGAACGGGCCCGGCCGGCCGGTGAACATGTGGACGAGTTCGTTCGCCAACGTATGCGCCATCGTCGCCGCGAGGGTCACGGTGCCCTGGATCCGCCGCGAGTATGCGACCTCGCCCGAGGTGAGGTCCCATAGACGGGTCTCGAGCACGAGCTGGTTGCCGGCGCCGGCGAAGGTGCCGTCGAGGAGGAACTGAGCCCCCACGGCGCGCCAACGCTGGCGGGTCAGCGTCGGGTTGGCGGGATCGATGACGACGAGTTTGGCGTTCTCGGGCGAGACGAGGCCGACCACGGCAGTCTCGTCGAGATCCTTCCGGAGGGTCGCGAGGAGGAGCGCCGCCGCCGCAGGGTCGGTGCCGGGTCGGGACGCGAAGTCCGGGACCGCGATCACGACGCGGGACAGGCCGGGGTTCGTGACTTTGAGGTAGACCTCGTCCTGGGCGAGGGCAAGTTGTCCCACCGCCAGTGCCACTGCGAACAATGCCAGGATCCTGTTCATCAAGGGCCAAACTCCAAGTGCAACGTCAGCTCCGTTCCCCCGAAACCTTCCGGCAGCGGCGGGAACGGGGCCGCAGCATACACCGCACGCAACGCCGCCCGGTCAAACGCCGGTGAGGCGCTGGCGGATTCCAGGCCGGCCTCCGCAAGCCGGCCGGAGCGCTCGATGACGCAGCGGACCTGACACACCGTCCCCGCGGCGGCGGGGGGTCGGAACCAGTTGCCCTCGATGAGCGCAAGCGCACGGTTGAGGTAGTACGAGAAGGGGAACGGCGCCTCGCCGGCGCCTCCGGGCGCGAGGGCGATGCCGCCGGACGTCGAGGCCATTGCGTTTGGGCCGCCCGGCGCGACACCGGGGCCGGCTGCGGGTGGCGCACCGGGCGCCTCCTCCGCAGCAGCCGCCGGTAGCGGGGCGGACGCCTCCCTGGCCGGCGCGCTCTTGGAAACGGCGTGCCTGGCGGCCGGCTCGGCAGGCCTGACGGTCCGAGCCTTGGCCGGGCGCGCCGGCGCCTGCCGCTTCGCGGGGGCGGTGGTGTGGGTGGAGGGTGCCCCGCTGCGAGCGACAGTCCCCGGAACCGGGGCGGCCAGAATGCGCACCTGGACGCTGGGGAGCGTGAGGGCGCGGCGGGGGTGCGTGCCTGAAAGGAGCAAGACAGCGGCAACGGCGAGGTGGACGCAGACGGCCCCGGCAATCGCCCAGCGCCAGGGCAGGTCGAGGCGGGCGCGTTGTGCGAGTTCGCTGGAGACCGGGTCGTTCATCGTTTCTCGGGCGGGGCGGTGACCATACCGATCTCCTCCACGCCCATCCGGTTGAGCGTCGCCAGGACGTCGACGACGAAGCCGTAGGGGAGGCGCTGGTCGCCCTTGAGGTAGACGGGGCGCGGGCCGCCGGCCAGCAGGGGGCCGAGCTTGGCGGCGAGGAGCCTGGGGTGCACCGGCTGGTCTCCAACCAGCACGAGTTGGTCGCGGGTGAGGGTGAGGACGATCGGCTCGGCGCCCTTGTGGGCGAGCGGTGCCGCCGCCTCTCGAGGGAGCTGGACCTGCAACCCCTGGACCAGCATCGGGGCTGTGACGATGAAGATGATGAGCAGGACCAGCATCACATCGACGAGCGGCGTGATGTTGATCTCCGCCATGTTCTCGAACTCCTCGGACGAGGTCTTGAACGCCATTCGCACCCCTCTCGACCAGGACGCCTGCCGCCAGCCTACGTGAACGTGCGCTCGGTGAGGTTGAGGAACTCGAGCAGGAAATCCTCCATGATCCCGCGCTGGCGCCGGAGCGCGCCGAGGAAGGCGTTGTAGGCGATGACCGCCGGGATCGCCGCGGCAAGACCCGCGGCGGTGTTGACGAGGGCCTCGGCGATCCCGGGCGCCACCGTCACGATGGAGGTGGAACCCGAGGCGGCGATCGCGTGGAAGGTCGTCATGATCCCCCACACCGTACCGAACAACCCGATGAACGGCGTCGCCGACGCCGTCGTCGCCAGGAACGGGAGGAAGCGCAGCAGCTTCGCCCCTTCGACGCCGATGGCCCGCTGCAGCGCGCGCTCAACCGCGGCCAGGCTCTTGATCTGGCCGGAGGTCTGGCCGGCCCGCTCCATCACGCGGACCTGAGCCTCGAGCTCGAGGTAGCCGGAGCGGAACACGCCCGCAAGCGGTGCCCCTGGGCTCTTGTTGGCCGCAGCCTGAACGTCGGCGAGGCGGGTGGCGCGCCGGAACTCCCCGATGAACGAGCGGTTCTCGTTGTCAGCTCGCCGGAGCTGAACGAGCTTGAGCAGCATCAGGGTCCACGAGAACAGGGAGAATACGGCCAGGATGGCAAGCACCGACTTGGCTACCGGCCCGGTGGCGGCAAACGCCTGCGCGATTTCGTTCACGGGGAGGATTCTACGCGGGCGGGGCCGCCCCGCCAACCCGGCGGAGGCGGACGACCATCGTGCCCGCCAGGAGGTCGTGCAGGCTCTTGCGGTCCTTGCGGAGCGGCACGAGGAGGAACCCTAGCCCGAGCGTGAGGACCGTCACGAGGGCGGCTGCAAGTCGGAGGAGGGCGCGGCCGTAGCCGATCGGAATGCGCTGGCGCCAATCGAGCAGGCGAAGCCCACAGAGCTTCATTCCCGGCGCGCCCCCGCGCCGGGCCCAGCCGTGCACGAGGAAATAGAAGGCGTACACGACCCAAAGCGCGCCGCAGGCCCCGGCCAGGATGGACTTGGCCTCGAGGCTCGGGGGCACGGCATCCGCCGGGAGCAGGTAGCGCTCCACGCCGAGGGTCGCGAGCAGCGGAGCGAACGGCACGGCCGACCCGAGAGCGAGAAGGATGGTGTCGGCACCGACCGCCAGCATGCGCCAGCCGAAGCCGGCCGGCCCGGCCTCGACCAGACCGGAGGTGAATAGGTCTCCGGTCCCATCCCCTCCAGTCGAGGACCGCGGCGGCGGCGCGGTGGCGGGCTCGAGGCAGCCGCGCAAAGAGCCAAAGCGAACCGCGTCTCCGGCCGACACCGGGCACGGCGTCAACACGCGCTCGCCGTTGAGGTAGGTGCCGTTGGAGGACCCTAGATCTTCGAGCACCAAAGCACCGTCCCGCAGAACGAACGCCGCGTGCAGCCGCGAGACCGTGTCCTCCCGCAGGCGGATGTCGCACGAGCGGCTGCGGCCGATGACGACCTTCTCGCTGTCGAGCGCGAATATCGTCTCGCCCAGCCTGAGGCGCAGGCGGACGGGCTCAGAATGGCGAGATTCCACCACGCTCGTTGTGGATGAGCCACAGCCCGGAGTAGGCGCGCAGGAGGCGGAAACGGCAGCGGTAGAGCTGCTCGAGGCGATTGGTGTCGCCTCGGTAGAGCGCGTCGTCCACCAGCCAGCCGAAGCGGCGGTCGATTTCCGAGGCGCGCTGGAGCGATTGCGATCCGCGCTCGAGCGTCTCGGCGAGGTGATCGGAGCCCCTGCGGTGCAGCCGGTCGATCTCTCGCGCCTCCTCGTCCATGCGGATCCGCAACGCCGCCGCTTGCACGAGCAGGCGCGCTCGTTCGTACCCGATCGAGGCGGAGGGAGGCTGTCCGTCGAGGAGCCTCCGGCAAGCGTCGACCTCGCACGGCTCTAGCCTGAGGGAGGCGAGCTCCTTGGCGGTCACCGCTTCGGCGGCGGGACGGTCGTCGCCCACCAGTTCGAGCGCGAAGAGAATCTTGCTCACGTACTCCTGCAGCAGCCCATCCGCCTGGAACGGAGAGATCGGGACCTCGTCCGCCGCGGCCGCCGCATCGGGGTCCCCGGCGTTGGGCCGTGCGGCATCAGCCTCGATCGGGGCGGGGAAGATCCCGGCGAACTGGGTGACGTCGAACTGCTCGAGGATCCGGTTGAGCGCCATCCTCAGCTTGAGAGCGTCGTCGCGGCGGAGGTTCTCGGTCTGCTTGCCTTGATCGAAGCGTCGCTGCGCCGAGGCGAACACCTCGAGCATCTCGCGGAGGTCCGGCGTCGCGATCTCTGGGTGGCCTGAGAGCTGCTTCTCCAGCTCCCGCACCTTATTCGTATCGGCTAGCAAGGCGGCTTCCTCGTCCTCCCAGAGTTCGCGGAAGCGGTTCTTGATCGCGACCGTCGTCTCGAGCAGGACCGGCAGGAGCTGGGGGTGCAGCATCGTTTCACCGAGGCGCCGCTTGAGCGTGCGGAAGCGGTCGAGCGCCCCGCCCCCCGCAAGTTCGGTGAAGGTGCGGCAAGCCAGGACCTCGCTCTTGAGGTCCGCGAGGGCGTGGACGAGGACCTCGATCTCCTGCTCGGAGGCCTGACTCGGCGGCAGCAACTGGAGCAGCGGCTGCACGAGCCTATGGATCTCGTGGCGCTCGCGCACGAGGCTGGCGTTCTCCCCGCGCGGGATCTCGGCGAGGCGCGTGAACAGGATGTCGAGCTTGTCGAGAGTGTCTACGCTGTCGTGGCTGCCGTCGAGGTAGAACTTTATGATCGCCAGGAGGACCTTCTCGTCCTGGTTGCGCAGCCGGTCGAAGAACCGGCGCAGGAGCGACGGCGGGACCTGCTCGTCGACCTCGAGGAGCTTGCGGCCCTGGACATCGAGCTTGGCGCCAAGGTGAACCATCGTCCTGTCGGTGCGGCCCGGTTCGGGGTGGCCGAGCTCCGAGCCGAGCTGGCGAAACTCGTTGAAAAGAGACGGGAAATCGATTTCGATCGGGCAGGGCGAATTGAAGAGGTGCTTGAACAAACCCTGCAGGTACTGGTAGAACGTCCACTGCGACCGACAACGGTCAGTAAAGCGGACGTAACGCTGATTCAGTTCGTGGAGGCCGAATTCGCTCATCTTGAGACGTCCAAGTGCCAGTTTACACCAGGGACGAGGACGAAGGGAAAGGGGAGGTGGCCGGTGCTGGGTGAAACGGTGATCACGCACGACGAGGTCCAACGGGCCGTGACAGTCCTCGCCCGCGAGATTGACGCCGATCTGGAGGGACGGGAGCCGGTCTTCATCTGCGTCCTCAAGGGAGCAGTGTACTTCTTCACGGCGCTCACGCAACGACTCAAACATTCGGTGGTCGTGGACTTCATCCAGGCCTCGTCCTACGGCGCCACGACCGAGTCCTCCGGCACCGTTACCCTGATCAAGGACGTGACGGTGGACATCTCCGGCAAGGACGTCTACGTCGTCGAGGACATCGTCGACACCGGCCTGACCCTCGCCGACGTGGTGGCGCTCCTGGAGGCGCGGCACCCCCACTCCGTGCAGGTCGTCGCGCTGCTCTCCAAACCGTCGCGCCGCAAGGTCCAGGTGAGGCTCGATTTTGTCGGCTTCGAGATCGATGATCGGTTCGTGGTCGGCTTCGGCCTTGACTTTGCCGAGCGCTTCCGTAACCTTCCGGAGATTCGGGAGTTCATTCCGGACGAGGAGGCGACGCGATGAGGGTCGGAGCGGAGATCGTTCATACGGATGCGGCACCCAAAGCCATCGGTCCCTACAGTCAAGCGCTCGCGCTCGGGGAATGGGTTTTCCTGTCGGGCCAGATCCCACTGGACCCGGTCAGCGGCGAGCTGGTGGGCGGCGGCTTCGCCGAACAGGCCACCCGGGCCCTGGCTAACCTCGATGCGGTGCTGACCGCGGCCGGATGCGACCGGGGGGCGGTCGCGAAGGTGACCGTCTACCTGACCGACCTGGCCCGCTTCGGCGAGTTCAACGAGATCTACGCGGAGTTCTTCGGCTCGCACCGGCCCGCGCGCGCCGTGATCGGCGTGGCCGCCCTGCCGCGCGGCGCCCAGGTCGAGGTTGAAGCGGTGGCGGCACGCTAGTGGAGTGGTTGCGTCAGGCTCGCGTGCTGGTGCGGGGCGCCGGTGAGTTGGGCAGCGGCGTGGCCGCGCATCTGGCGCGGCAGGGGTTCGGCCGCGTCCTCATGGTCGAGCGTGCGTTCCCGAAGGCCGTGCGGCGCCACGTTTGTTTCTCGGAGGCGGTGTTCAACCACGGCAAGACGGTTGACGGGGTCACGGCCCGTTTCGTGATGCTGCTCGCCGAAGTCGATCTCGTGCACGAGCTCGGCGACCTGGCCATCACGACCCAACCTCTCCCCGAGGTACTCGCCGCCTGGCCGCCCGACATCTTCGTCGACGCGGCGATGCTTCGCGCCAACTGGGGCCTGTGCCGGGAACTCGCTCCACTCGTGATCGCCCTCGGGCCCGGGTACCAGGCGGGTCGAGACTGCCACGCAGTGGTCGAAACCGTGCGCGGCCCTCAACTCGGGCGCGTGCTCCTGGGGGGGCAATCGCTGGTCCCGGAGCCTCCTGCGGAGATCATGGGCTTCACCCAGGAGCGCGTGATCAAAGCGCAGCGGCCCGGGATCTTCCGGACCAACCACGACATCGGCAAACGCATCGAGCGCGGGGAGAAGATCGGCGTCGTCGTCCTGCTCCTGACTCGCGAAGACCTCTACCGCGGCGTGCCGGTGGACTCGGAATACCCGGTGGTGGCCCGCATTTCCGGCGTGATTCGCGGGCTGCTGCGCGACGGGGTTCCGGTGGAGGCGGGCGACAAGATTGGCGATGTCGACCCCCGCGGCGTCACCGACGACCTCGATCACATCTCGGACAAGGCCCAACGGGTGGCGGAGGGTGTCCTCGAGGCGATCGTTCTCAACAAGGATCGGGTGCATCCGCGGGAAACCGAACGTATATGAGGGAGATGGATCTCGCCGGCGGGGTGGTGCTCGCCCTGGGCGGCGGGGGCGTCCGCGGGATTGCGCATCTGGGCGTGCTCGCCGAGTTCGAGCGCGCGGGTGTGGAGGTGGCGGGAATCGCAGGAACGAGCTCCGGCGCCATGATGGGGGCGCTCTGGCTGCTCAGCGGCGCGGAGCCCGCTCTCCGGGCCGTGGGGGAGTTCCTGGGGGGGATGACGGGCGATGACCCTCCGGACCTCGAGGGGAGCACGGGCGGACGCGGCCCGAGCTTCTGGGGGCGTTTTAGACACGCGGCAACTCTGCTCGGGGCGATGGCATGGGGGCCGTCCGTAACGGCGCGCGAGCTCGTGGGACGGGTCGCGCAGCTTCTGCCCGACATCTCGATCGAGGCGCTGCCGCGGCCGTTTTCCGTCGTCGCGACCGACAGCTCCACGGGCGCCGAGGTGCGCCTGACCCACGGCCCGCTCCGGCTCGCTGTCGCCGCCAGTTCGGCGATGCCCGGCCTCGCCCATCCGGTTCTCTGGGGCGGCCGCCTGCTGCAGGACGGCGGCGCGGTTGCCGAGATTCCGGTGGCGGCGGCTCGCGACCTCGGCGGTCCGGTGGTCGCGGTCGAAGTGAGCGAGGCGTTGACTCCGCTGGACCGCGGGGCAGGCCAGGTCCCCAGGGTGTTGTTCCGGGTGGCGGCGATGGGTTGGCAGGAACTGCGAAGGCGGATCCTGGCGGATGCGGATGCGGTCGTCGCGCCCGCGGTCAACCACCTGCATTGGGCCGACTACGGGGCGATGAACGAAGCCGTGGCCGCTGGGCGGGCGGCGGCGCGCGAGTTCCTCGCGCGCCCGGAGTGGCGCTAGGAGGCTCCCGGCCGACGGACCTCGGCGACGGCGACACGCCTTTGGTGGTGCCGCAAGCCCCCGGGCTCAGTAGGGACGGTTCGCAGATCTGGAGCCAGTGACCCACCACGGGCGAGCCGGGTATGGAACCCCGGAACGAGTGGGGGAGGGCCGCCGCCTTAGCGGGGAGCCTCGTTGCCCGCGACCGCAAACGACGGCATGACGCCCCCGAGGACGCGGACGGTGTCGCGGGCGATCACGCGCTCCTCGTTGGTCGGGACGACGGCGACGGCCACGCGCGTGCCGGGACGCGACACGATGACCTCTTCGCCACGCGGAGCGTTGGCGTTTGCGTCCTCGTCCAATTCGATTCCCAAGAAGTCCATCCCTGCCAGCGTGGTCGCGCGGACCAGCGTCGAGTTCTCGCCGATGCCGCCGGTAAAGGTCACGGCGTCGAGGCCGCCCATGGCCGCCGCATACGCCCCGATGTACTTCCTGATCCGGTAGCAGAAGATGTCGAGCGCCAGGCAGGCACGCTTGTTCCCCGCCGCGCACGCCGCCTCGATCTCGCGCATGTCCGAAGAAACGCCGGAGACGCCGTACAGGCCGGAGTGTTTGTTCAGCATGGCGTTGAGTTGCGCGAGAGTGACCTCCTCCATCGCCAGGACCCACGGTACGATGGCCGCGTCCAAGTCGCCACAGCGCGTCCCCATCAGCAACCCCTCGAGGGGCGTGAACCCCATCGAGGTGTCCACGGAGTGGCCGCGGTCCACGGCGGCCATCGAGCAGCCGTTCCCAAGGTGGCAAGTGACGATCTTGAGGTCCCCGATCGGACGGCGGAGCAGATTGGCGGTGCGGATCGATACGAAGCGGTGCGACGTGCCGTGAAAGCCGTAACGCCGGATCGCCTGGCGGGTGTAGAGCTCGTAGGGGAGGCCGTAGACGAAGGCCTTCGGCGGCATCGACTGGTGAAATGCGGTGTCGAAGACGGCAATGTGGGGGACGCCCGGGAGCAGGCTGCGGGCCGCCGTGAGGCCGCGCAGGTTGTGCGGGTTGTGGAGCGGCGCCAGGACGACGCACTCCTCGATCATCGCCTCGACCTCGGGGTTCACCAGCACCGAAGACGCGAACTTCTCGCCGCCGTGCACCATCCTGTGGCCCACTGCCTCGATCTCGCCGACGTCGCCAAGAACCCCGTGCTCGGGGCTCACGAGCGCCTTGAGGACGCGCTCGACGGCGGCGCGGTGCTCCAGGATCTCGGCGATTTCCTGATAAGGCTTCCGGCCGGGAACGTTGAGCGACAAACGGGAGTCGGACAGGCCGATCTTCTCCACGCCGCCCCTGGCGAGAGTGACGTCGGTGTTGGCTTCGATCATCTCGAGCGAGGTTTCGATGACCTGGAACTTCACCGAGGATGAGCCACAGTTGAGGACGAGGACCTTCATGTGTCAGCTCCCAGCGTCGTGCAGCGTGATCGGAACCGGATCGGTCAGGAAAGCTTCGGGGTGTCGTCGGGCAGCCGGTCGAGCCGGCTGCGCTCGCTGTCGTAGGTGAAGAACCCCTTGCCGACCCTGGCGCCGGTGTGACCGGCCCGGACGAGTTTCCGGATCACCGGGCACGGCCTGAACTTGGTTTCGCCGGTCTCGTGGAAGAGGTGCTCGAGCCAGTTGAGGATGCGGTGCAGCCCGATGCGATCGGCCCACTCCAGCGGCCCGTACCTGAAGTCGTACCCGAGCTTGATCGCGAGGTCCACCTCGCCGGCGCTGGCCACGCCCTCCATGACGACGTGGGCCGCCTCGTTGATGAGCGGCATGATGACGCGCGTCGTGATGAACCCCGGCGACTCGAACTCCTGAATCGGGACCTTGCCCAGGATCCGGACGAAGCGGCGCGCCGTCTCGAAGGCATCGTCGCTCGTCACCTGGCCCTTGACGACCTCGACGACCCTGGTGGTGGTGACGGGGTAGAGGAAGTGCATCCCGAGGACGCGCTCCGGGTGCTGCAGGCCCTGCGCGAGCTCGCTGATCGACAGGGTGGACGTGTTGATGATGATCGGGATCTCGGACTCGAGGACGCCGTCGAGCTCCAGGAGCAACTGCTTCTTCGCTGCGAAATCTTCGTTGATGGTCTCGATGAGCAGGTCGCAGCCCGCGGTCTTCGGCAGCTCGGTGGTGAACTCGATGCGCGCCAGGATCGCCTTCTTCTCGGATTGCGTCAGCCCCCATCGCTCGATCTCGCGGTCGAGGTCGACCCCGAGGAGCTCGGCGACCTTGTCGGTGCGCTCCCGGCTGATGTCCCGAACGATGACGCCGAGGCCAGCCTGGGAAACCCGGGTTGCGATCGAGCGTCCCATCATCCCGCCGCCCACGACCGCGATGCGGTGCAGCTCGCGTTCACTCATAATATGTGAAATGTAGTGCAAGCGCCTCCGACTGTCAACGCCGTGGTAGCATTCGGCGGATGAAGGGTCGCTCGATTCCCGCTGCCATATTCGGGTTCCTGTTCGTGGCTGCGCTCGCGGTCGCGGCCGATCCGGCGCGCCCGGAGTTCCCATCGATAGAACTCACCGACCTCTCCGGTCAGACCGTCCCGCTCAAAAACGTCCTCGGGACTGCAACGGTCCTCAACTTCTGGGCAACCTGGTGCGGGCCGTGCCGGCTGGAGATGCCGGAGCTGCAGAAGCTCTCCAACGAGCTGGGGGGAAAGGGGTTCGTGGTCCTGGCGGTGAACGTGGACCTGCCGCCGGCGCCGGCGGACGTCGGGGTCGCAGGCCAACTCGCGGTCCTGAAGCCGCGCCTCGAGGGCTTCCTGAAGCAATCCGGCATCACGCTGCCGGTCTTCCTCGTCGACGGAAAGACACAGATGGAGCTGGGGATCAATCAGATTCCGTTCTCGGTGCTACTCGATCGCCAGGGAGGGGTTGTACGGGTCTACCCGGGCTACTCGGCGGAGTCGGTGCGGGACATGCGCCGCCAGTTGCTCGGTCTGTTGGCCGAGCGCTCTGGAAAGGGAGGGAAGTAACATGCGCCGATTACTGTTCGTGCTCTGCCTGGCTGTTGCGGCGCCGTGGGCGTTTGCGCAGGGAACGCCCAACACGGTGGAACTGACCCCCACGGTCGGGTATTGGTTCGGCGACACCATCTCGCGCGGAACGATCAACACGGTGCCGTTCGACGTCACCGTGGACGACGCCCCGTCGTACGGTCTTCGGATCGCGTACAGGTTCACGCCCAATTGGGCGTTCGAGGGGTTCCTCGCGCACGGCCGCGCCGACCTCATCACCGGGCACCGGGAACTCTTCGGTGGGCAAACCCGGGTCGGGAGGATGGACATGACCACGGCCGAGGCGAACATGGAGGTCAGCTTCGGCCACAGCCGGCTGGTGCCGTTCCTGGCCGGAGGCATTGGGGCGATGCGGCTCGAGCCCACCCTCTTCGCCAACAGTGGCGGAACCCTCTCCTCGGACACGCGCCTGGTCGGTGACTTCGGCGGCGGGCTAAAGCTCTTCTTCACACCTCAGATCGCCCTCCGGTTCGACTGGAGAGGGCACAGCGTCAACATCGACAACCGCAACGATTGCGGCTGGTGGGGCGACTGCTCGTACGACCGCAACTGGTTGACGTTCACGGAGGTCGGGCTCGGCCTCACCTTCGTCCTCTGACGCGCGCATGCGACCCTGCCTTTGGTGGCGGGCGGTGCCGGCGGCCGCCGTCGGGCTCGCTGTCTTCCTGATGGGCGTGTCCAGAGCGGAGCAGCCGCCGGAAAAGGGGATGTTCCGGGCCTCGGCAGAGGTGTCGTCGATCCTCGTGCCGGTGACCGTGAAGGACCGCCGCGGGCGCCTGGTGGCGACGCTCGGGAAGGAGCGGTTTCACCTCTATGTGGACGGCATCGAGTTCCCGATCAAGTCGTTCTGGCGCGAGGGGGGATTGCCGATCTCCTACGCGTTCGTGGTCGACACCTCGGGCTCGATGAACGGGAGGCGTCTCGCGAGGACTCGGGACGCAATCATGGAGTTCATGCGGCAACTGCGGCCCGATGACGAGGTGTGCCTGATCACGTTCGGCGGGGGCGAGGTCAAGCGCCGCCTCGCGTTCGGGACCGACCCCGGACTACTGCCCAGGGTGCTCGAATCGCTCAAGGGGTATGGCACGACGGCGCTCTACGACATGCTGACGGCCACGCCGCAGGTCATGGAGGGGGCGCACAACATCCGCCGTGTGGTGCTTCTCTTCACCGACGGGGTGGACACCGCCTCGACGATGTCGCCGGCTGACGCCGTGAGGATCCTGGAGGGGCTGACCGACCCGCTCTACGCCCTGGGTATCGAGCCGCCACCTGTCGAGGAGGGCCCGGCCGATGGCTACGAGGAGGCGCTGGAGCGCTTCGCGGCGGCGTCCGGCGGGCGCTACCTGCGCGTGGACACCGCGGCGAAGCTCCCGGAGTTCGCCCGCGCGCTGCGGCAGGAGTTGACGATGCGGTACATCATCACGCTCGACCCGTCCGGATTGGGGATGGTAAAGTGGCGCAAGCTCGAGGTCACGGTGGACGGCGGATACACGGTGCTCGCGCGCCAGGGATACCGCGGCACTCTGCCGTGAACGGGGGCGACGGGCCTTGACAGATTGAGGGATTTCTGTGCTATAAGGGTAGTGTTACCGGATGTTGCGAGCGTGATTCAATAACATAACCAAGACCGGTCGTGCAGTAGGGAAGAGAAAAGGGAGGAAGCTTATGAGAAAGTCGTTGTTGGGTGTTCTTGCCGTGGCGTTGGTGGGCGCGCTGGGCGCCACCGGTTGCGCCACGAAGACCTACGTTCAGGAGCAGGTGGCGGCCGTCAGCAAGAGTTCCGACGCCAAGATCGGCGAGGTTCAGAAGCAGGTCGAAGCGACCCAGATGGATGTGACGAACCTGAAGAAGTCCGACGCGATGCAGAACGACGAGCTCGCCAAGCTGTCGGACACCACCAAGGAAGCTTTGGCCCGCGCCAACGAGGCCAACAAGCTCGCGAACCACTCGTTCCTCTTCGAGGTGACGCTCACCGACGATGCCGTCCACTTCGGGTTCAACAAGAGCGAGCTCTCGGCCGAGGCCAAGGCCGCCCTCGACGCCTTCGCTCAGAAGGTAAAGGACGAGAACAAGAACGTCTACATCGAGATCCAGGGCGACACCGACAGCATCGGCTCGGACAGGGCCAACCTCGTCCTGGGCCAGGCGCGCGCCGAGACTGTGCTGCGTTACCTCAACATGCAGCATGGGTTCCCACTGAGCCGCATGAGCGCCGTCTCCTACGGGAAGTTCAAGCCGATCGCCGACAACAAGACCGCCGAGGGGCGCGCGAAGAACCGCCGGGTGACCTTGGTCGTCCTCTACTGACCCAGGTTTCCTCTCTTGCCTGATTCGCGCCCCGGGGGGTCCCCCGGGGCGCTCGTCTGTTGGGCGGTTCGGTCCACTTCGCCCCGGCCGCCGGCGTCCGCGTGGTCGCGGTTGCGCGCACGCGCTATGATGGTCCGGTAGCGTTCGGAGGTGTGACGTGAAGAGAGTGACGATGCTCCTGGCGACGCTCGTCCTGGCGGTCGGGGCCCAGGCCGCCACAGTCGTGTTGACCGGCGGCAAACGGCTCAATGTCTCCAGCTACGCCGTGAGCGGCAGTTACGTTACGGTGCATTATGCGAACGGTCGCCAGGAGTGGTACCCCCTTGCGGCCGTGGACCTCGCGGCGACCATGGCGGCCCGCGGTCAGGCCGCGGCCCCGCCTCCCGCAGCCTCCGACTCCGGGCCGCACAGCCCATTCCTGGGGGCGAGGGCCTCCACGAAACCGGGGGGAGTCGTCGTCACCGATGCGGACGTGAAGCACATCGACACCGATGCCGCAGGTGAGGAAACCGAGAAGAGCGACGAAGAGGCCCCCTTGGGCGGGCAGGTGGTTCTTGTCGGGTACGAGAAGAAGCCGGCAGGAAAGGGCGAATGGACGATCACCGCCACGGTCGCGAACCAGGGCAAAGACGCCGTGCAGAACGTGAGCGCGCTGGTGCGGGTCCTCGACGCCACGGGCAAGCCGGTTACGACCGGCTCCAGTTCGGTGCTGGGAAAGCTGGACCCGGGCAAGCAGGGCACGATCACTGCAGGAGTCACCATGGAGACCGAGCCGGCCCAGGTGGCCGTAGACCTCTCCTGGCAGGAGATCAAGCCGGCACCGACGCCTTCGGCGAAGAACCCCGCGAACGGTACGCCGCCGAAGCCGCAGGGGCAGGCCTCGCTGACCGGCGCTCCGGCCGCGGCTCCAGGGTCGCCCGCGTCCGTGGCGTCATCGCCCAACTCGTTGCCTTCAAACATGATGGCTGTTGTCTCCCCAACGGCGATGGGGAGTTCGCCACAGGTCCCGCCGCAGCCGAAGTGACGCGCGGCGGAGCCGGGACCGGGCCCGACCGCTACACTTGACCCCGGCGGGCGTCGAAGTACATGTAGGTCGCGAGAGCGACGTACATGACGAGGGCCAGGATCTCGGCGACCGCGCCGCTGCCGTTGCCCAGCAGTCCGGAACCGACCCTGACGCCCGTCCAGAAGTTCGCGATCTTGAGCACGGCCGCCACCACGCCCATGAGCGCGCCGCCGGCGATGAAGCCGGACGCGATCAGGGTGCCCCTCGTGCCTCGGGCGTGAGCCAGCTTGTCGTCGCCCTTGGCCGACTTCTGGACGAGGTGCGCGATCAGCCCGCCGACGACGAGGGGGACGTTGAGCTCGAGCGGGATGTACATTCCCAGGGCGAAGGCGAGGGCCGGCACCCCGATCATCTGCATGGTCATGGCGATGAACGCCCCGACGCTGTAGAGGAGCCACGGGACCGGCTCGTTCGACATCAGCGTCTTGATCACCGCTGCCATGGCGTTGGCCTGTGGGGCGGCGAACACCCCCTCCGCCGGATGGGCGGCGGAGGGAACGAAACCGTAGGCCTGGTTGAGAAGCAGGATGACCGCGCCCACGGTGGCTGCGGCAACGATCGTGCCGAGGAACTTTGAGCGCTCCTGCACCGCGGGTGTGGCGCCCAGCCAGTAGCCGATCTTGAGGTCGGTGACGAGCCCGCCCGCCATCGAGAGCGCGGTGCAGACGACGCCGCCGATCAGGAGCGCCGCGAGCATCCCCGCCCTGCCCGACAACCCGGCCTCGACGAGGAAGACGGAGGTGAGGATCAGTGTCATCAGGGTCATGCCGGACACGGGGTTGGTGCCGACGGTCGCGATGGCCCGCGCGGCAACAGTCGTGAACAGGAACGAGATGACGATGACCACCGCGAGCGCGATGAGCGAGAGCTTCGTCGCCCCAGGCTGCGAGGACAGCACGCCGAAGCGAAAGAACAGCCACGCCGCCAGCGCGGTCGCGAGGATGCCGGCCATGACGAGCCCCATGGGCAAGTCGCGGTCGGTGCGGACCGCCGCGGCCGGGGCCCGGCTTCCCTTCCGGCGGAGGAAGAGCTCGGTGAACCCCATCGCGAACGCCTTGGCGATGACGCGCCAGGAGCGCAGGATGCCCATGATGCCGGCCGCGGCGATGGCGCCGATGCCGATGTGGCGCACGTAGTTGCGGAATATGTCCTCTGCGGACATGGCGCCGATCAAGGTCCCGTCGGAGACGGGGGGAATGGCGACGGCGAGGTGGGCGCCGAAATGCCCTACGAGGGGGACGAGCAGGAACCATGATAGGAACGAGCCGGCACAGATGATCGCCGAGTACTTCATCCCGATGATGTAGCCGAGGCCGAGGATCGAGGCGAGCACGTCGAGCCGGAAGACGATCTTGACGCGTTCGGCGAGGCTCGCGAGGAACGGCACCGAGCGCGAGGTGAAGACCTCGGCCCACCCCTCGAAGTGCATGATCACGAAATCGTACGCCCCCCCGATTGCGGCTGCGGCGGCGAGGACCTTTGCCTGGTTGCCGCCGGACTCGCCGGCGATGAGCACCTCCGTCGTGGCCGTCGCCTCCGGGAAGGGGAACTCCCCGTGCATTTCGCTGACGAAGTACCGCCGCAGCGGAACGAGGAACAGGATCCCGAGGGTGCCGCCGAGGAGCGCGACAAGGAAGAGTTTGACCAGGTTGACGTCCAGCCCGAGAATGAAGAGCGCCGGGAGCGTGAAGATCGAGCCGGCCACGACGAGACCGGATGCGGCGCCGATCGACTGGATGATGACGTTCTCGAGCAGCGTCGAGCGCCGCGGCAGCACCACGCCGATGCCCACCGCGATGATCGCAATGGGGATCGCCGCCTCGAACACCTGGCCGGCCTTGAGGCCGAGGAACGCCGCGGCGGCGGAGAAGAGCGCCGACATCGCGAGGCCGAGCCAGAGCGAGCGTCCGGTGAACTCCGGCACGTTCGCCTCGGGGGGGACCACCGGTGCGTAGCTCTCGCCCGGTTTGAGCTTCGAGTAGGCGTTCTCGGGAAGGGTGCGGTTGGCGGTCTCCATTGTGTGTGGTCTCCCTCGCGGTGACGAGGGCGAGCTTACGGGCGACGCGAGTTGAAAATCAAGCCCGGGGAGGCAAGCCTTGTCTCGGCAGCTGCGGGCGTGGATACTGGGCTAGGAGGTCGCAGGCAGTGACGGCACCCAAGAGAATCCTGGTGGCCAAACCCGGTCTCGACGGCCACGACCGGGGGGCGAAGGTCGTGGCGCGGGCGTTGCGCGACGCCGGCTTCGAGGTCATCTACACCGGCCTGCGCCAGACCCCGGCGCAGATCGCGCAGGCGGCGGTGCAGGAGGACGTGGACGCCGTGGGGCTGTCGAGCCTCTCCGGGGCGCATCGCGAGCTCTTCCCCGCGGTCGTGCGCGCCCTCCGTGAGGTCGGGGCCGGCGATGTGTTGGTTTTCGGCGGCGGTGTCATCCCGCAGGAGGACGCCGCAGCCCTCCGGGAGGAGGGGATCGAGCGTCTTTTCCCGCCCGGGACCGACACCCGCGAGATCGTGCGCTTCCTCCGCGAGCGATTGGGCGTCGGAGAAGATCAAGGCGCGAGCGCGTCGAGCAGCGCCGCCGCCAGTTCGTCCCCGAGGCGGAGATAAGCGTCCACGCCCTCGGGGGAAAGGCCGTCCTCGTGGACTCCGGCGCTCACCACGACCGTCGTATCCAGGGCCCGGGCCAGCCTCTCGGCGAGTGGGCGCGCGAGGTCCTCCTCGCGGTGGGGCGGGATCGTCACCACCGTGCTCGTGACGCGAACCACCTCCGCGCCGTCCGCGGCCGCGTGCGGCTGGGATAGCACGACGCACCCGACGTGCGGCCGCTCGCCGCCGGTGAGCGTCACGACGACGTCGTGGCCGGCGCGGCAGGCGACCGCGACCAGACGCCGGGTCCCCCGGCCGATGGTCACGACGAGGGGCTTAGGGGGCTGTGAGGTCACGGCGCGGAATGATACCGCTCTCCGGCCGTTTCCCGGACAGGGCGAGCGCTCGCTTGTCCGCGAGGAGGGCTGGAAGATGCACGAACGCCACGGCTTCATCACGTTCAACGGGACGCCTCTGACGCTGCTTGGGTCCGCACCGGAAATCGGCAAGCCGGCGCCTGGGTTCACGGCGGTGCGCGGCGACCTGTCGCCGTTCACGCTCGCTCAGACGAGCGGCAAGACCGTCGTGATCAACTCGGTGCCATCGCTGGATACGGCGGTGTGCGCCGCGCAGGCGCGCCGCTTCAACCAGGAGGCGACGGCACTCGGTGACGACGTCAAGGTAATCGTCGTGTCGATGGACCTGCCGTTCGCGCAAAGTCGGTTCTGTTCCACCGAGGGGATCGCCAACCTGGAGACCGTGTCCGATCACCGCGACGCGTCGTTCGGCGCCGCCTACGGGCTGCTCATCAAGGAACTGCGCCTGCTCGCCCGCGCGGTGCTGGTGGTCGGCAAGGACGGAACCTTGCGTTACCAGCAACTCGTACCGGAGGTGGCGCAGGAGCCGGATTACGACGCGGCCCTGGCTGCCGTCAGGAGCGCGCGCTAGAGCCGGGCGTCGCCGGCGAACCTGGGTCGGGAACGACGTGGATGTCGGCCCGGCCCACGAGTTGGCCTTCCCCCGTCCACACCTCGGCCCGGTACGTCCCCGGGGCGAGGCCGCGCGGGCCGATCCGCAACGAGTCCCACACCCGGAACCCGTGGCTGTGGGCGACGAGGTCGAGCGTCCGCGAGTTGTGCAGGACAACGCCGTCGCGGGCGACCCGGACCTGGATCCGGACCGGGAGCCGGCCGGGTGAGAAGATCGTCGCGCGCACGATCAGGTGGCCCTCGCGCAACCGGCTTGCCGGCACCACGTCGTCCTCCGGAAACTCGTTCTCGAGCTGGAGGGTGGCGGGGTCGATGCCGGTCGCGAACGACAGCGATGCGAGTCGCAGCGGGACCGGCGGGATAAGCGCGCGGCCGACCTTGAGAACGGTGATGATGGCGACCAGCGCGACGAAGATCAAAGCTTTTCGCCGGGGTTGTTTGAGGTCGGCGGCGGAGTAGGCGAGCGGCAGCGACGCGAAGAACGAGACGCCGGCGGCGAGGTATGCGCCGTTGTGGATCGGGACGTGCAGGACCAGGGGCAGGAAGAACTGCAGCGCCGAATACGTGACGAACGCGAAGAACGTCAGCGCGAACCACCGGTTGGTGAGGAGCAGCCTGCCGAAGAACGCGTCGAAGCACGAAAGCCCCGCGAGCCCGGCCAGCACCACGACGTACGAGCTGTTCCATGACGGGAACGTGGTCGAGTAGAAGTAGAACGGGAGCAGGAAGAAGAGCGTCTCCTGGTACATCACCCGCGTGAGGTAGGAGACGAAGCCGCGGGCGAAGCGCAGCCGCTCCGAGCCCGGCGCTGCGAATCGCGAAAAGAAGAGCGTCGAGGCCCACGTCAGGGTGAGGAACACGACGACCCACGGCAGGAACCCGTAGCGGTTGTGTGCGAGGACGAGGACGATTCCGCCGCTGATCAGCGCCCATATGGAGTGGAGCGTCCAGAACAGCCGGGAGTAGCGCCGGTGCAACACGCGCCCGATCGCGGCGGTCCTGTCCCGCCGCTGCCGGAGCCTCTGGCGCCATTCCTGGTCGAGCATCTTCATGCGCCGTCATTCTAGCTGGAGCCCTGCGCCGTGGCGACGATCCGGTACACTTGCGTCCGTGGCGAACGAGCGGTTCTCCGGCCTGACCACGTGGATCGAGGTGTCGCGCGGCGCCCTGGCGCACAACCTCTCGATCTTCAGGGGACTGCTCGGACCCCGCACCGGGCTGCTCGCGGTCGTCAAGGCGAACGGCTACGGACACGGCCTCGAGGAAGTGGCCGGGGTGTGCGCCGAGCAGGGCGCCGACATGCTCGGCGTCCACACGGCGGCCGAGGTCTCCGCGCTCGCGAGGGCGGGAAACGACCTTCCGGTACTCGTCATGGGATACCTCACGCCCGCCCAGATCGAGGAAGTCGTGCGGCCGGGCGTGCACGTGCTGGCGTCGTCCCGCACCGTCATCGAGGCGCTGGCGGCGCAGGCGAGGCGCCTCGGGACCGCCCTGCCCGTGCACGTCAAGGTCGACACCGGCACCCACCGGCAGGGGGTGGAGCCGGCCGACGCAGCCGAGTTCGCCGCCGCGGCGCGGGACGCGGGGCTCGCGGTGGTCGGGGTGGCGACGCACTTCGCCAACATCGAAGACACCACGGACCACGGCTACGCGTTCGGGCAGCTCGACCGCTTCCGGGGCGCGGTGACGGCGGTCGAGGGCCGCGTCGGCCGCGTCCGCTGGGTCCACGCGGCGTGCTCGGCGGCGGCGCTGCTGTTCCGCGAGGCGGACTTCACGATGGTCCGCGTCGGGATCTCGCTGTACGGCCACTGGCCCTCCAAGGAGACGTATCTCTCCTGGCTGCTGGCGCATGGGCGCGACGGCGTCAGGCTCGAGCCGGCGCTCGCCTGGAGGGCGCGCGTCGGCCAGGTCAAGAGCGTCGCGGCCGGCGCGCCTGTTGGCTACGGCCTGACGTACCGCCCGACACGGCTCAGCGCGATTGCGGTGCTTCCCGTGGGTTACGCCGACGGGTACCCGCGCGCGCTCTCGAACCGGGCCCGCGTCCTCCTGCGGGGCCTGCCGGCGCCGGTCGTCGGTCGCGTGTGCATGGACATCGTCCTGGCGGACGTCACGGACATCCCCGGCGCCGCGGAGGGCGATGTCGCGACGCTGATCGGGTCCGACGGCGACGAGCGCGTAACGGCCGAAGAACTGGCCGATCTCGGGGGCACCATCAACTATGAAATTCTGGCGCGGCTGTCGCCGGCGCTGGTGCGCGCCGTGGTCGAGTAGGTATCATCCGCCTATGCGCCCGGACGCCCTCCAACGGTTGCTGCAACAGGTGGCGAGCGGAGCGCTCTCGCCCGACGAAGCCGTCGAGCGTTTCGCGGGACTTCCGTTCGCTCTCGGCGAAGGTGTCATGGCGGACACGCACCGCGCTCTGCGCACGGGAGAGTCCGAGGCGGTGTTCTGCTCCGGCAAGACGCCGGAGCAGGCGGCGGCGGCCTTCGCCGTGCTCGCGGGACCCGGAGGCCCGGTGCTGGCGACGAGAGCGACGGACGAGCACGCGCGGTCGATCGCAACGGCGGTCGCCGGTGCGGTGTATCACCCGCTGGCACGGATGGTGGTGCTGCCTGGCGCGGAACGGGTACGGGGCACGGTAGCCGTCGTCTGCGCTGGGACCTCCGACCTTCCCGTGGCCGAGGAAGCCGCTGTCACGGCGGAGGCCCTGGGCGCGGCGGTCACCCGCTTGCAGGACGTGGGAGTTGCCGGATTGCACCGGCTCCTGGACCATCTCACGACGCTGCGCCAGGCGGACGTTGTGATCGCGGTGGCGGGGATGGAGGGAGCGCTGCCGGCGGTGGTGGCCGGGCTGGTGCCCGCACCGGTGGTTGCGGTGCCGACCTCGGTGGGCTACGGAGCGGCGTTCGGCGGCCTGGCCCCGCTCCTGGCCATGCTCAACGCCTGCGCCCCCGGCGTTGGCGTGGTCAACATCGACAATGGATTCGGCGCGGGCTTGCTGGCCGTACGCATGCTGCGGCGGAGGCGGGAGAGCGAGTGATCACGCTCGCGCTCCAGACCGCCGGCGAGACCGCTTCCTACCATATCGGCGAGGGGCTGCTCGGTCAGGTCCCGGAGTTGTTCGGACCGGAGCTCGAGGGGCGGCAGGCGTTCGTCGTGACCGACACGACGGTGGGTCCGCTCTACGGTTCCAACGTCGCCGACCGGCTGGGGGCACCGTGTTTGGAGCTTGCCGCCGGTGAGGAACACAAGCGCTGGTCGTCGGTCGAACGAATCGTGCGATGGCTGCTGGCGCACGAGGCCGAGCGCTCGTCGATTCTGGTGGCGGTCGGCGGCGGCGTGGTCACCGACGTCGTTGGCTTCGCAGCTGCCGTGACGTTCCGCGGCATCCGCTGGGCGGCGATCCCGACCACGCTGCTCGCGATGGTCGACGCGGCGCTCGGTGGGAAGACGGGGATCGACCTCGACGAGGGCAAGAACCTGATCGGCGCTTTCTGGGCCCCACGGGTGATCGTCGCCGACACCCTTGCCCTCGCGACCCTCGATCAGCGCCAATTGCATGCGGGCCTGGCGGAGGTCGTCAAGGCGGCGATGATCGCGCCTTCTTCGCTCGAACACGTCCTCGACAGCCACCTGGCGCCGGTCGCTGGGGGGGACCCGCTGCAGGCGCTCGAGTTGGTCGTCGGCTGCGCCCGGGTCAAGAGCGACGTGGTCAGCCTCGACGAGCGCGAGAGAGGGCCGCGGCAGGCGCTCAACCTCGGACACACCCTCGCGCACGGGATCGAAGGTGCGACCTCCTACACGCATTTCCTCCATGGGGAGGCGGTGGCGTGGGGGCTGCTGGCGGAGTTGCGGCTGGCCCGCGACCGGGGCCTGCTCTCGACGGCCGAGGCGCTCGCCTGGGCGGACCGCATCCATACCCTCGCCCCGCTCCCGAGTCTCGCCGAGCTGCGATGGGAGGAAGTGGCGCCGTACATCGCCCGCGACAAGAAGCGCGAGGGGGGGCGGGTGGGTTGGGTGCTCCCCCGCCTGGGGGGGGTCGTGCTCGACGTCCCGGTTTCCGGCGTGGAGGCGGCGACGGTCTTCGCCGAGCTCCGGTCGCTGCCGCCCTCGGGGCCGTTTTCGGCTCTGTTCTGAGCCGTGGCCGGCGTCCCTGCGCGCGGCCCGGCCCCCCCGGGCCGGCCGGCCCGGGAATGCTAGACTCGCAATTCACAGTGGTGTTTGGAGGGGAGCGTGAGCCGTCCCGAACCGATGCCGACTCGCTTCGACCCGACCTCGTTCGAGGGACGGTGGTACGCCGCGTGGGAACGTTCGGGAGCGTTCACCCCCGCGCTCCCGTCGGAACGGCCGCCGTTCGTGATCCTGATCCCGCCGCCGAACGTTACGGGCAAGCTGCACATCGGCCACGCCCTGCAGTTCACGCTCCAGGACCTGATGGTGCGGTGGCGGCGGATGCAGGGTTTCAACGCGCTGTGGCTGCCGGGCACCGACCACGCCGGGATCGCGACCCAGGTGATGGTCGAGCGCGAGCTGGCCAAGGAGGGGAGCAGCCGCCGCGAACTCGGGCGCGAGCGGTTCCTCGAACGGATGTGGGCGTGGAAGGTGCGGTACAAGGACAACATCTCGCAGCAAGCGAAGGCCATGGGGGCCTCGTGCGACTGGTCGCGAGAGCGCTTCACCCTCGACCCGATGTTGTCTAGGGCGGTCCGGCACGCATTCGTCAAGCTCCACGACGAGGGGCTGATTTACCGAGCGCACCGTCTCATCAACTGGTGCCCGCGCTGCCTCACGGCGCTCTCGGACCTCGAGGTGGTCCACAAGGACATCGACGGCGGGATGTGGGATTTCGCGTACCCGCTCGCCGACGGCGGGGAGATCGTCGTCTCGACCTCCCGGCCGGAGACGATGCTCGGAGACACCGCGATCGCCGTCCACCCCGACGACGAGCGCTACCGGGGCGTGGTCGGGAAGCTGGTCCGGCACCCCTTCGTGGAGCGCACCTTCCCGGTGATCGCGGACGCCGCCCTGGTCGATCCCGCGTTCGGAACGGGGGCGGTCAAGGTGACGCCGGCTCACGACCCCAACGACTTCGCCACGGGCGAGCGCCACGGCCTCGCCAAGATCAACATTCTTACGGAGGACGGAACGATCAACGGCAACGGCGGGCCGTTCGTTGGGCTCGACCGCTTCGCGGCCCGCAAGGCGGTGCTGGCGGCGCTGGCGGAGAAGGGCCTGCGCCGGGGCGACAAGACGCACCGCCACGCAGTGGGCCACTGCCAGCGCTGCGACACGGTGGTGGAGCCGTACCTCTCGATGCAGTGGTTCTGCTCGATGCGGGGGATGGCCGACGCGGCGCTCGCGTCGGTGCGGTCGGGTGAGGTCCGCATCGTCCCCGATTTCTGGGTCGCCACCTACGATAACTGGCTCGAGAACATCATGGACTGGTGCATCTCCCGGCAGCTCTGGTGGGGACACCGGATCCCGGCGTTCTATTGCGCCGACGGGCACACGACCGTCTCCGAGGACGACGTGACCGCGTGCGCCACCTGCGGCAAGCCGGTCGAACAGGACCCGGACGTGCTCGACACCTGGTTTTCCTCGGGCTTGTGGCCGGTCTCCACCATGGGATGGCCCGACGACACGGTGGAGATGCGGGCGTTCTACCCGACCAGCCTGCTGATCACGGGGTTCGACATCCTGTTCTTCTGGGTCGCCCGCATGATCATGATGTGCGGGCACTTCACCGGCAAGGCCCCGTTCGCCCAGGTGCACTTGACCGGCCTGGTGCGCGACGCGCAGGGGCAGAAGATGTCGAAGACGAAGGGGAATGTGATGGACCCGCTCGACCTGGTGCGGGAGTACGGCGCCGACGCGGTCCGGTTCACGCTCGCGGCGCTGGCCTCGCCGGGTCGGGACCTGCCGCTGGACAACAAGCGAATGGAGGGGTACCGCTCGTTCGCGACCAAGATCTGGAACGCGGCGCGCTTCGTACAGATGCACCTGGACGGGGCCGAGCCGCCGCTGGACTCGGTCGATGCGGCGTCGCTCGCGCTCCCCGAGCGCTGGATCCTCGCCGAGCTCGAGCGCACGACGGCGGCGGTCAACCGGGCCTGGGAGTCGTACCGTTTCGACGAGGGGTGTCGGGCGCTCTATCAGTTCGTGTGGAACGCCTACTGCGACTGGTATATCGAGATGGCCAAGCCGGCGCTCCAGGACCTCGGCGCCCGGGCGTCCGCCGCCGCTGGCGACACGCCCCCAAGGCGCGGCGAGGATGTGCGGGCGGTCGCGCGCGGCGTGCTTCTGGAGGCGCTCAAACTCCTGCACCCGGTCATGCCTTTCATCACGGAGGAGATCGCGCGATACCTCGGCTCGGAGAAACTGCTGATCACGACGCCGTATCCGGCGGCGGGCGGGCGCACGGTCGACGAGGAAGCGCTGGCGCTGATCGACGCGTTCCAGGCGGTCGTCCAGGAGACCCGCTCGTACCGCCACCTGGTAGGCCTGCCGCCAGGGACACAGCTGGAACTTTCGCTCATCGGCGTCGCGCCGGACCGCGCCCGGGGCCTGGCGCAACTCGCGGCCGAGATGCAGCGCCTTGCCGGCCTGTCGTCGCTGCAGCTGAACCCGGCCGCGATTCCGGCCGGGGCGATCCACGACATCGCCGGGGGCGTGAACATCGCGATTGTGCTCCCCGCCGGAGCGTTCGGCGAAGCCGAGCGGATCCGGTTGGCTGCGGAGCTGGCGCAAGTCGAGCGGGAGCTCGCGTCCGCCACGGCGCGGCTGGCCGACGAGGCGTTCACCGCCCGCGCGCCGGAGGACGTGGTCGCCGGGGCGCGGAGCCGAGCGGCCGAACTCGGCCACAAGGCGAGGATGCTCGCCGGTACCCTTGGGCGGGAGCCGTGAAGCCGCTGTTGTCGCCACCGCCGCCGGCCAACGTGGTGTGGTTCGACGAGTTCGACTCCACCGCATCGTTTGCCGAACGCCTGATGGACTTCTGGCCGACGGCGGACGCTGAGCCGTTGCCCGACACGCTCGTGCTCGCAGCTCGGCAGAGCGGGGGGCGGGGGCGCGGTAGCAACCGTTGGGAATCGCCGGCCGGGGGCCTGTACGCCAACTGGCTGGGACCCGTCAGTGTCGGCGCGCTGGCCCTGCTGCCGATGGCGGCGGGCGTTGTGCTCGCCGAGGCCGTGGAAAGCCTCGTCCCCGGCGTGGCCGTCGGCCTGAAGTGGCCCAACGACCTCCAGGTGGGCGGGCGCAAGCTGGGTGGCGTGCTTTGCCGCAGTCGGGGAGGCGGGGACAGCGTGTGGGCGACGGTGGGGTTCGGCGTCAACGTCGCGGTCGCGCCCCAGCTCGATGCCGGCGACCCCGTGCGGCCCGTGTCGCTGGCGGCGCTCGGGTTCTCCGGCGACGCCGAGGATGCAATCCGCGCGATCGCGAGCGGCTTCCTGGCTCGATTTCGCGAGGCGCTCACCCGGGGCGAAACGACCCACGGTCTGTGGGAGGCGCGCTCGGTCCACCGTCGCGGCGACGCCATCCGCCTGCGGCTGGAGACCGGAGTGGTGGAGGGTCGCTTCGCAGGCCTCGGGACGGATGGCCGCCTCGAGCTCGCGGTGGAGGGGGAAGTCCGGCGCTACGCCGATGGCGAGATCGTGCCTGACGAGGCTCCCGGAGGCGTGTGATGCTCCTTGCCCTCGATGTCGGGAACACCCATATGACGATCGGCGTCTTTCGGGGCGCCGAGATCCTCCGGCGCTGGCGTCTCACGACGGTGCACGAGCGCACAGTGGACGAACTCGGCATCTTTCTGCGGCAGCTCTGCCAGTGGGCGGAGATCAGGCCGGCGGACATCAACGGCGTCATCGTGGGGTCGGTGGTACCCCAGATCGACGGCGCCATGCGGGCTGCCATCGCCACCTACCTGCACGCCGAGCCGTTGTTCGTGGCGCCCGGGATCAAGTCGGGCATGCCGCTGCGCGTGGAGACGCCGCTGGAGCTCGGAGCGGACCGCATCTGCAACGCGGTCGCGGCGTTCGCCGAGCATGGGGGTCCGTGCGTGGTCGTGGACTTCGGCACGGCAACGACGTGGGACGTGGTGTCCGGCAAGGGCGAATACGTCGGGGGCGTCATTGCGCCCGGCCTGGAGATCTCGGCGGAGGCGCTGTTTTCGCGCGCCGCGAAGTTGCCGCGAATCGAGCTCGCGGCCCCGGATCGCGCGATCGGCAAGGGCACTGTGGACTCGATGCAGGCGGGGATCGTGCTCGGGTACGTCGGGCTCACGGAGGGCCTGACGCGGCGTGTGCTCGCCGAACTCGGGGGCGGCCGCGTGGTTGCCACCGGAGGCCTCGCCCGGGTGATCGCCCGCTACACCGAGATCTTCGACGCCGTCGACGACGACCTCACGCTCAAGGGGCTGCACCTGTTGTGGGAGCGCAACCGCCCGGAGCGCGTCTGACGGCGCGGGGCGAGATGAACGACCCCGACGACGCCGAGATCGCCTACTACCGCGCGGTCGAGGACCACTTCGCGGCCCTGCGTGGTACGCCGTTCCTGTTCTCGCCGAAGGACTTCGCCTTGCTGCGGCGGTGGTGGCGCGAGGGTGTTCCGCTCGCGGCGGTCCTGGCGGGGATCGCGGAGGCGTGGGAGCGCCGGCGCGATCGTGGAGAGGATCCGGTGTCGTCGCTGTCGTATTGCCGCCACGCGGTGGCACGTCACGGCAAGAGGCTGATGGCGGCGCGCGCCGGCGCCGCGGACACGGTGCCGGCCCCGGACGTGGCGGAGGCTCTGGCGGCGCTGGTGGCCTCCATCGCTGACGCCGAGGCGCGCTGGAGCGAGCAGCGAGCGATCCGTGAGGTGCTCGGCGACCTGGGGCGCGCGGTGGCGAGCGTGCCCGCGGACGGGGATCCGGCGGCGATCGAGAAGGCTCTGGCGGAGCTCGAGTTCGGGGCGCTCGACGCGCTGGCGCGCGCGCTCCCTTCCGATACGAAGCGGGGAGTCGAGCGCGAGGTCGGGGAAAGCCTGGACCGTCTCGGCCTCGAGACCGACGTCCGCGAGCGCACCCGACGCGCCCTTCTCGTCAAGGCGGTGCGCCGGCTGGTGGGCCTGCCGCGACTGGAGCTCGATGCCGGTGCGGCTTGAGATCACGGGGCTCGCCGGCGGGGGCCGTGGCGTCGCCAGGAGCGGCGGCAAGGTGTGGTTCGTGGCCGGCGCGCTTCCGGGCGAAGTCGTAGACGCCGAGGTTGAGCGCGTGCGCGCGGGGATCGTAGAGGCCCGCACTCTGGAGGTGATCGCCGCGAGTCCGTGGCGGGAACCGGCGCCGTGCCCGGTAGCTGGCGTGTGTGGCGGCTGCGACCTGGCCCACCTGGGGCGCGCGGCGGCGGCCGAGTTCTTGCGCAGCGCCGCGATCGGCGCCCTGCGCCACGCACCGCCTGCGCTGGCCGACGCGGTGAGGGAAGCGCCGGTCCGCGTCTCGGCGTTGGGGTGGCGGTTGCGCGCCAGGTTGCACTGGGACCCGATGCTTGGGTTGCTCGGTTTCCGCGCTGCTCGCTCACACGACGTGGTGGGGATCTCCCCGTGCCGCGTCGTGTCGCCACTTCTACTGCGGGCGCTTCCCGAGGTTGCCGGCGCGCTCGGCCGCGCCGCCGCCGCCGACGGGGATCTCGAGTGGATCGAGGACCTGGCGGGTGAGAGGGCGGTCGCCGGATGGCGGGGTGCGGTGGTGCCGGACGGGCCGCTCGGCGAGCTCGCGGGGTTCCACCGGCTCTCCGCCGACAACGCGATCGTGCCGGGCGGTTGGGGAGAGACCGCCGTGGAGATGCAGTTGCCGGTTCCCCTTCGCGTGCCTGTCGGGGTGTTCTTCCAGGGGAACCGCCACCTCGTGCCCGGCCTGTTCGCGAGGATGGCCGAACTCGTTCGGGCCGCCGGTCCGGCTCGCGTCGTGGACCTGTACGGCGGCGTGGGCTTCCTGGCGGCGGCGGCGCGGCACGGCGGTGCCCCCGACGTGACGGTGGTGGAGGCGTCCGGACCCGCGGTCTCGGCGGCCCGCGGGAACCTCCCGGAGGTCAAGGTGATCGCCGCTGCGGCCGAGACCTACCTTGCCGCGCCGGGCCTGGCGGCCGGCACGCTCGCGATCGTGGATCCTCCCAGGACCGGGCTGTCGCGCCGGGCGGCGGATGGGCTCGTGCGCTGGGGGCCCGAACGGATCGTGCTGCTCGCCTGCGACCCCGCGAGGTTCGGCCGCGACGGGGGCCGTCTGCTCGCCGCCGGGTACCGTTTGGAGTCCGCCGAGTTGTGGGACCTTTTTGCCGGATCGCACCATGTGGAAATCCTGGCTTCATTTCTCCGCGGTGGATCCTGAGGCTCCGGGATCGCGCCTGATCGCGCTGGGCGCGAGCGCCGTCGCGGCGGTCGCGTTCGGCAACTTCGCACCGCCGGCCGCGGGATGGGGGTTACCGCTCGTGGCGGTCGCCTTGCTGGCCGCATGGCGCGGCCTTGCGGGCGAGGGCCGGCGGTGGGGTTGGTGGGTCATCGTCGGCGTCGGGCTTGGACTCGCCGCCTGCGCCTTCGCGGCCCGCACGCCGCCCGGACTTGCCGGCAAGGCGGTGCCGGTCCGCTTCGTGGTCGCGGTGCGGGACGGTTGGGTGAGTGGCGCGCGCGGCTGGGCGAACCGGGTCCGGGTGGAGCGCCTCGAGCGGCAAGGGCGCGAGCTCCCGCGGCCGAGGGAGATGGAGCTCGACGTCACCGCCCCGGTGGGTCTCGCCGAGCTGCCTGCTCCCGGCTCGCGCCTGGAGGGGAGCGGCGAGCTCGTGTTCGACCGCACGCGGCCGCTGGCGGCCGGACGCCTGCGGGTGAAGACACTGCTGCTTGCTCATCCCACAGCCGGCGGCTCGCGCGTGGACCGCATCCGCGACGCCGGAGTCCGGGCGCTCGAGGCGAGCGCCGGATGCGACGTCCGGCGGTTGCGCGCGGCCGGGCTCGCGGCTGCGCTCGTTCTGCAGCGCAAGGAGTCGCTGCAGGAGGGCGAGGTCGCCAGCATGCGGCGCTCGGGGCTCGTCCACCTGCTGTCGGTTTCGGGGCTCCACGTCGGCCTGGTCGCGGTGCTCGTCTGGGCGCTGCTGAATGCGGCCGGGGTTTCGCCAGGCCCCCGGCGCTGGCTCGTGGCGGCTGCCGTGGTCGGGTTTGCGCTTCTCGCCGGCGGTAACGCGCCGGTCCGGCGGGCCGCCGCGGGGACGGTCGCCTATCTGGTCGCTCGGCGGCTCGGGCGACCGCTCGAAGCGCTGCCCGCGGTCTGGGGGATCGTCGCCGGACTCGCGTTGCTGGAGCCCTCCGTGCTCGTCCAGCCCGGCTTCGAGCTCTCCGCGTTCGTCACCCTCGCGCTGGTGCGCTGGGTCGAACCTCTCGCGCTCGCCCTCAGAGCGCTGCCCCGTCGCCTGTCGCTGGCGCTTGCGGTGGCCGTCGTCGCTCAGGGCGCGTCGAGCCCTCTGGTTGGGGCCATATTCTCGCTGGTGCCCCTCCTGGGGATCGTGGCGAGCCTGCTGGCGGCGCCTCTGGAACTCCTTCTGGTGGGCGCGAGCCTGGCGTCGCTCGCCGCGGCGCCGGTGTCGCTCCGGGTAAGCGGCATGGCGCTGGACGCAGTGGCGGCCGGCCAGTGGTTGCTCGATCGCGCTTCCGCACTGGGCGGTGCGGCGAGCGTACCGTTCGCGCCCCTGGCGCCCGCGCTCGCGCTCGTGCTTGCAGTCCTCGGCCTGGCCGCCCTGACCCGCTCGCGCGCGGCATTCCCGGCGGCGCTGCTGCTCGCAGGCGCGACCGCCGCGTGGATGGCCGGCCCCGGGTGGGTCCGGTGGCGGCACGAAGTCCGGGCTCTGGGGGTGGGCGAAGGAATGGCGGTGCTGGTCCGCAACGGGGAGCGCGCGGTCCTGGTGGATGCCGGCCGATCGCCGGTCGAAGGGTGGCGGGAACTCGCCAGGGCGAGGGTGCGGCGGCTCGAGGCGCTCGTGGTGACACACCCGGACGCCGATCACACGGGCGGTGCGGCGCTGCTGCTCGAGCGTTTGCCGGTGCGGCGGTTCGCGTTCCCCCGTGCGCTCGGAGACCGGGCCGAGATCGTGCCCTTGAGGCGGCTCGCGCGCCTGCGAGGGGTGGAGGAAGTCGCGCTCGAGCGCGGCCAAACGGCCACACTTGGCGGCGCAACCTGGGAGATCCTGTGGCCTCCGGCCACGATGGAGGGGGTCGACAACGACGCGAGCCTGGTGGCGCGCGTAAGCCTGGGTGGGCCTCGCCTGGTGATCGCGGGCGACATCGAGGCGCGTGGGGAGGGGGCGCTGATCGCCAGTGGCGGCCGGCTCGAGGGCGAGGTGCTGCAACTGCCACACCACGGGTCGCGGACGTCGTCCACGCCTGCGTTCCTTGCCGCGGTCCGACCGCTGATCGCACTGGCGGCGACCGGGGTGCGCCCTCGTTTCGCGTACCCGGATCCGTTGGTCGCACGGCGGGTTCTGGCGATTCCGGCGGTCCTGGTGTCGCAGGGTGGCGGTGCAGTGTGGGTCGGGTGGGACGACGCCGGGCCGCTGACGGTGGGACGCCGCGAGCCGGTGCGGGTCGCGCGGGTGCGGAGGGGGGCCTGTGAGTGAGCTGGTCGCGATCGTGGGCCCGACGGCTTCGGGGAAGACGGCGTTCGGCGCCGCGTTCGCGCAGCGGGTCGGGGGCGAGGTCGTGTCGGCCGACGCCTTCGCCGTCTACCGGGGACTCGACATCGGCACGGCCAAACCCGAGCCGGCGCTGCGCCAGGCGGTCCGCCACCACCTGATCGACGTCGCCGATCCGGCCGAGCGCTATTCCGCCGGGATGTTCGTGCGTGACGCCGATGCCGCAATCGCCGACATCCGGGCGAGGGGTAAGGTTCCGGTGGTTGTGGGCGGCACGAACTTCTACGTGCGTGCGCTTCTCTTCGGGCTGTTTCCCGAGCCGCCGAAGGACGCCGCGGTGCGGGATGAACTCGAGCGCGCGTGGGCGCGCGATCAAAACCGGCTGCGCGAGCGCCTGACCGCTCTCGACCCCGTCGCCGCAGCGCGAATCGCGGCCAACGACCGCCAGCGCACGCTGCGGGCGCTGGAGGTCTGCCTGACCTCCGGGCGGGCGATGAGCGAGCTGTGGCTCGAACATCCGAGGCGCCATCCGCGCTACCCCTTCAGGTTGCTCGGCATCGCTCCGGATCGGGCCGAGCTTCATGCTAGGATTGGCGAGCGGGTGGATCGGATGTTCGCCGCCGGCCTCGTCGAGGAAGTGAGAGGGCTTCTCGCGGGTGGCCTCTCGCCGGAGTGTCACGCGCTCAAGGCGATCGGCTACAGGGAGTCGCTGCGGGTGCTGGACGGGGAGCTGACCGCGGCCGAGGCGGCTGCGATGGCGGCGGCGGCAACGAGGAAGCTCGCGAAGCGGCAGATGACCTGGTTGCGGGGGGAGACGGGCGTGCAGTGGCTGGTCGGTAGCGGCGGCGAGTCGCTGGAGGCTGCGATCGGCCGAGGGGAGGCGCGCGGTGGAACAGGGACAGGACCGGTCTAAGGTCAGCGTCAACGTTCAGGACAGTTTCTTCTACGCCCTACGGCGGGACGGGCGGCCGATCCACGTGTATCTCCTCACCGGCAAGCGAGTGACCGGCATTCTGAAGCGCTTCGACCGCTACGCCCTGATCGTGGAGAGCCACGGTCTCGAGCACCTGGTCTACAAGCACGCGATCGCCACCGTCTGCCTGGCCCGCGGCGACGGAGACCACCTTGCGCAGAGCGGCGAGTAGGCTTGCGGTCGCGGCGGTGGTGGCGCTCGCCGCGTGCAGGAGCACTGCGCCGCCGCAAATCCGCCGGATGCCGGACCCCACCCGGCCGCCGCTGGCGGGTCCGGCGCTGACGCCGGCTCAGCTCGAGGCGGCGCGGACGGCCGTCGCGGACGGCGAGGGCGGACTGGCTTCCAAGGCCGAGGAGAGGCTGCGGCTGCTTCCGGCCGGCCACCCGGTGCGGGAGCTGGCCGGCCTCGAGCTGCGCTTCCTGCGGGGCGAAGCCGTGCTGGCGCCGGCGCAGGCACTTGCCGGGGAGAACCCGGGGTACGGATCCGCATGGGGCCTCGTCGTGCTCGCGGCGCGTCGCGAGGGCGACGAGCGCGCGGCGTTGGCCGCCGCGCGCACCGCGGAAGGTTTGCAGCCGGGTGCCGGCTGGGGACGGGTGGCGGCCGACGTCGAAAGCGCCCTGGTGAGCCGGCTGGTCGCGGAGGGGGACGCGCTTCTGCGCTCCGGCGATGCCGGCGGCGCCCTGGCGCGCGCCCGCGAAGCGCTCCAGAGCGCCCCGGATGCCGTCGACGGCCGGTTCCTCGCCGTCCGCGCCCTCCTCGCGTTGCGCGACACCCGTGGCGCCGCCGAGCTGGTCCCCGGGTTGCCGGATTCCGAGGAGGGCCTCGAGCTGAAGGGCAACGTCGCGCGCGCTCTCGGCCAGTGGGACCTGGCGCTGGAGTTCTACAACCGTTTGCCTGCCGCAAACCCCCACCGCTGCGAGCTGATCGCCGCCGCGCGGCGGGGACTGCGGCTGAGCGACGCGCCCCCATACCTGACCCTGGCCCTCACGTCGCGGCCGCTGCGCCGGTCAGGCCTGGCGGCGATCATCGCCTGGGAGGTGCCCACGCTGGCCGGGGCTGCCGTCGGCGCGGTGCCCGTGTTCGAAGATGTCGTCCAGCTGCCGGAGCGCCGCGACATCGTGACCGTCGCCCGCGCCGGGGTGATACCCGGCGATCCGGTCGCCCGGCGGTTCGGCCCGAACCGGTTGGTGGCGCCGCGGGAGCTGGCGGCGACGCTGGATCGCCTGGCGACGGCCTTGCGCCGGCCGGCGCCGCGGTGGTGCGGCGCGGCAGGCGAACGGGGTTGCATGCAGCTCCCACCGGCGGTGGACGGGGAAACGGCAGCCGCTCTGGTGCGCGAAGTCGCGGGCGAGGGAGGTAACCCATGTGCGCAGCGCTGACCGATTTGATCGGCAAGGCCTCGCTGTTCGGCGAGCTCGAACCGCTGGAGCTCGAGGCTCTAGCCCGGGCGGCTGAGCGCCAGGAGTTCCAGCGCGACGAGGGCGTCTTCGCGGCGCACGAGCCCGCCGACAGCTTCTATGTGATCGCCAGCGGCAGGGTCAAGGTGTGTGTGTCGTCCGCTGGAGGCAAGGAACTGATCCTGGCCACCCTCGGTCCGGGCCAGTTCTTCGGCGAGATGGCGCTGCTCGACGACGCCACGCGGTCGGCGAGCGTGGTCGCGCAACTCGCGACGGTCGCCTATCGGATCCGCCGCAGCGACTTCGAGCGGCTCCTGGAGCAACACCCGGCGATCGCCCGCAAGCTGTTGCGCGAGCTCTCCCTGCGCCTTCGGCGTTCGAACGCGCAGATGGAGTCGCTGGCGACGCTGGACGTGGTCGGACGCCTGGCCAGGTACTTCATCAACTTGGCGAGGCAGCACGGGCAGATCCTCGGCAACGGGTGGGTGGCGGTCCGGCGCCCGACGCATCAGGACATCGCCAACTCGATCGGCACCTCGCGCGAAACCGTGACCCGTCTGATGAACGACCTGGAACAGCGGGGCCTCGTCGTGAACGAGGGAAAGATGAGCTACCTCAAGGAGTCGGTCCTGTCGGAGGCAGCGGATTGAGCGGTCCCGGCGACACTTCCAGGGCTGGCGGCGAGCCTCTCGGCGACCGCGGTGGCCTACCGGCCCCGGACGGCAGGAGCGGCGAGCGGGCGGCGGTCCGGGCGGGGGCGGTGGCGCAGCGAGCGGCGCAGGAGGTGAGGGCCGCGCTGCGGCCTTTCACGATTCCCAACGGCATCACCCTCATCCGCCTCGCGCTCACGCCGTTCTTGGCGCTCGCGATCCTGGGGGGGAACCACAGGCTCGCCCTCGGGATCTTCGTTGCGGCGGGCATCTCCGACGCGCTGGACGGCCTCGTGGCGCGGCTGCTGGGGATGCGGTCGCTTCTCGGCAGCTACCTCGACCCAATCGCGGACAAGACGTTGCTGGTCACGGCGTACATCGCGCTCACGCTCCCGGTCCCAGGGGCCGTGACGGTGCCGCTCTGGCTCACCGTGATGGCGCTTTCGCGCGACTTCCTGATCGTCCTCGTCGCGCTGCTGCTCTACCTCGGGGCCGGCGTCCGGGAGTTCCCGCCCTCGATGTGGGGGAAGTGGACGACGTTTCTCCACATCATCACGGTTGCCGCAGTCCTCGTCGCGAACGTCACGGCGGTCCCGGACCGGGCGCTGCAGGCGTGCTTCTACATCGCGATGGCGTTCACGGTGATCTCGGGCGCCGACTACGTCCGGCGGGCTGCGCTCACGATCGAAGCGATCCACGATGACGAGCGCCGATAGGGCGCGGCAACCGCTGGCAGTGGTCGCGGGGTTTTCCCGCAAGGTCATGGGAGGGGCTTCATGATCGACGAACGCGTCTTTCGCGGCGGCCAGTACGCCGCCGAGCTCGAGGGGTCCGACGCCTACCGGGCGCGCAGGGAGATACTGCGCTCGCGGCTTCAGCCCGGGGACGTCGCGGTCGTGCTCGGCGCCACGGATGCGCGCGGGTACGGGGACGTCGGGACGTTTCGGCAGGAGCCGGGGTTCTTCTACCTCACCGGGGTCGAGCTCCCCGGCGCCGCGCTCCTGCTCGAGAGGGAACGCGAGTTGTTGTTGTTGCCAGCCCGACGGCCTCCGCTCGAAGCGTGGACCGGACCCAAATTCGGGCCAGGCGAGGAGGCGGCGCGCGAGCTGGGGTTCGACGAAGTCGCCGACCGCGACCCCTCGGAGGTGGTCGTGGAGGCGCGCCGGCGCGGCGTCCCGGGGCTCCTGGACCGACTTGCCGGGCCGCTTCAGGAGGGTGGGGCGCTCTGGGTGGCGCTCCCGGGGTCGGCTGCCGGAGACCTCACGGCGGAGCAGAGAATGGTCCAGAGCCTGCGGGACCGCCTACCGAGCTTCCCGGTCCGGGATCTTGCGCCGGTGGTCGCCGAATTGCGGCTACGAAAGTCTCCCGGTGAGATGGCGCTGATGCGCAAGGCGGTGGCGGCGACGATGGCGGCGATGCGCGCGGGAGCCGCGACGGTGCGCCCGGGCCGCACGGAGGGGGAGGTGGAAGGAGCGGCGTTCGCCGCGCTCCGCGGGGCCGGCGCCGAAGGCTGGTCGTTCCCTCCGATCGTGGGTTCGGGGCCGGCGGGGTGCGTCCTGCACTACGACGCAAACCTGGGCGTCCTGGCGGAAGGCGAACTGGTGGTCGTGGACATCGGCGCCCGCCACGGGTACTACTGTGGCGACCTGACGCGCACGTTCCCGGTCGGCGGCGCGTTCAACCCGCGCCAGCGGCAACTCTACGACGCGGTGTTGGCCGCGTACGACGCGGCGGCGGCGACGCTGAAGCCTGGCTCGACGATCGCCGTCGCCCGCAAGGCAGCGTTCGCCGCGTTCGAGGGGAGCGACGCGACCGGGGACGGCGGGCGGACGCTCGGCAACTTCTTCATCCACGGGCTCGGCCACTTCCTCGGCCTGGAGGCGCACGACGTCGGCGGGGAAGGGCCCGCCCTGGAGCCCGGGATGGTGGTGACCGTCGAGCCGGGCATCTACCTGCCGGCCGAGGGTGTCGGTATCCGCGTCGAGGACGACTACCTGATCACCGACGGCGGCGCCGAGAACCTCTCGGGCGCGCTGCCGCGGGACGCGGCGGCGATCGAGGCGCTGTTGTCGCGCCCCTAGTCGGGCCGAGACGGGGAACAGTGATGCGCCCTCCCATGTTGCAAGCGAACGAGATGACCGCCCTGCCCGTGATCACCCGCGACGCCCCAGCCGTGGGCGCCTCGCTCGTGGAGGAAATCCTCCGACTCAAGCGTGAGCGCGGTGCGATGCTGCTGGCGCACTACTACCAGGATCCCGAGATCCAGGACCTGGCGGACTTCGTGGGGGATTCCCTCGAGTTGGCGCGCGTGGCGCAGCGCGCCGAGGCCAAGGCAATCGTATTCTGCGGCGTTCGCTTCATGGCGGAGGTCGCGAAGATCCTGAACCCGGCCGCCGAAGTGCTGATCCCCGACCTCGAGGCCGGGTGCTCGCTGGAGGAGTCGTGCCCCGCCGATGCGTATGCCCGCTGGCGGGCCGAGCACCCCGGCGCGTTCGCGGCCACCTACATCAACTGCTCGGCCGCGGTGAAGGCGCTGTCGGACGTGATCGTGACCTCGTCGTCGGCCGAGCGGATCCTGCGGCAGGTCCCGGCGGACACGACGATCCTGTTTGCGCCGGACCGGCACCTGGGCGCGTACCTCGAACGCAAGCTCGGCCGGACGATGGTGTTGTGGCCCGGGACGTGCGTCGTTCACGAGCAGTTCTCCTACCAGGCGCTGGTCGAACTGAAGGTCGAGCACCCCGGCGCGCTCGTCGCGGCGCACCCCGAGTGCCCCGAAACGATCCTCGCGCTGGCGGATCACGTCGGCTCGACATCCTCGATCCTGCGCTACGTGCAGGAAAACCCCGCGTCCGAGTTCCTGATCGCCACCGAGCCGGGGATCATCCACCAGATGGAGAAGCTCGCACCGGGGAAGCGCTTCATCCCGGTGCCGGGTGGGAGCGGCGAGTGCGCGTGCAACGTGTGCCCCTACATGCGGCGCAACACGCTCGCCAACCTCCACGCCTGCCTGCGGGACGGCGCGCCGCTGCTGGAACTGCCCGAGGACCTCCGCCTCGCCGCCCTCAAGCCGCTCGAGCGCATGCTCGAGATGGCGGCCGCGCCTTCATCCGGAAGATGACGGGCTCGACCCCCCGTGCCCGAGGCTGCCGCCGGGAGTGGTAGCGTAAGCTCCGGGGCGGGAGGCCGCACCATGTCCGAGCGGGAGGGAGAATGAGCAACCAGCGGACGAGTTTTCACATGACCCCGGACCAGTTTCGGACGCACGGCCGCGAGGTCGTGGACTGGATCGCCGACTACTACGAGCGCATCGAATCGCTGCCGGTGCTGTCGCGGGTCGAGCCGGGCGCGATCCGGGCCGCCCTGCCGGTGGATCCGCCCCGGGAACCAGAACCGTTCGAGGCGGTGCTGCGCGACGTCGAATCGGTGATCGTTCCGGGCATCACCCACTGGCAGTCGCCGAACTTCTTCGCGTTCTTCCCGGCGAACGCCTCGGGGCCGGCGATTCTGGGGGAGCTGCTCGCCGCCGGGCTGGGCGTGCAGGGGATGCTGTGGGCGACGAGCCCTGCGTGCACCGAGCTCGAGACGCACGTGCTGGACTGGCTGGTCGCCATGCTCGAGCTGCCGCCGGCTTTCAAGTCGTCCGCGGCCGGCGGTGGGGTGATCGAGGACTCCGCTTCGAGCGCGGCGCTGTGCGCGCTTCTGGCGGCGCGCGAGCGCGCCACCGACTTGCGCAGCAACGAGAGCGGGTGTGACGGGCGTCTCGTCGCGTACGCCTCGTCGCAGGCCCACTCCTCGATCGAGAAGGCCGTCAAGATCGCCGGGATCGGCCGGGCCAATCTGCGCGTGGTGGACGTGGACGAGGCGTTCGCCATGCGCGCTGAGGACCTCGCCGGGGCAATCGCCCGCGACCGGGCGGCCGGGCTGGTGCCGTGCTTCGCCGCGGCGACCGTCGGGACGACGTCCTCGAACGCCGTGGACCCGCTGCCCGAGATCGGCCGCATCTGCCGTGCCGAAGGGGTGTGGCTGCACGTGGACGGAGCGATGGCAGGCACCGCCGCACTCTGCCCGGAGTTTCGCCACCTCCAGGCCGGATTGGAGCTTGCCGACAGCTATTGCTTCAACCCGCACAAGTGGATGTTCACCAATTTCGATTGCGACTGCTTTTGGGTCGCCGACCGGGCTGCGCTGGTGCGGGCCCTCTCGATCCTCCCCGAGTACCTGAAGAACCGGGCCACCGAGTCCGGCGCCGTCATCGACTACCGCGACTGGCAGGTCCCGCTCGGGCGCCGTTTTCGCTCCCTCAAGCTGTGGTTCGTGATCAGGCACTACGGCATCGCCGGCCTGCAGCACCACGTTCGCCGCCACGTCGAGCTGGCGCAGGCCTTCGCGCGCTGGGTCGAGGCGTCGCCGAGGTTCGAGCTCGCGGTGCGCCCGCCGCTCAACCTGGTCTGCTTCCGGCACGCCGCCGGCGACGCGTTCAACCGCGAGCTGCTCGAGCGGATCAACGCCTCCGGCCGGCTGTACCTGACGCACACGACGCTTGGCGGGCGCTTCGTGCTGCGGCTGTGCGTCGGCCAGACCAACACGGACGAACGGCACGTCGCGGAGGCGTGGCGGATGATCGAGGCCGAGGCCGCCGACCTCGAGCGGCGAGGTGCGCCGCCTGACCGGAAGTGAGGGGGTCGCCCGGTGCTAGGCTTGATCCCGTGAACGCGATCGTGGCCGAGGTGCGGCGGCAGGGGCTGGTGAGCTTCGCCCGGTTCATGGAGCTGGCGCTCTACCACCCCGAGGCGGGCTACTACACCAGGCCGCGAAGCGGCCCGGGTCCGGCCGGCCGCTGCGGCGACTTCCTCACCGCCCCGACCGCATCGCCGGTCTTCGCCCGCACCATCGGCAGCCTCGTGCAGCAGCTCGCCACCGAGCTTGGCGAGCCCGTCACCTTCGTCGAGCTCGGCGGCGGCGAAGGGTTGTTCCTGTCGGTGTTTCTCGAGCAGCTCGGGGAACGGCGGCCGGAGGCGGTCCGGCGGGTGATCGTGACGGAGGCGGGAACTTGGGCGCGGGCGCGGACAGTTGGGCGCTGCCCGGATGTGGAGGCGGTGGCGAACCTGGCCGAGGCCCGCTGGCCGGACGGGCCCGTGGTGCTGTTCGCGTCGGAGCTGTACGACGCGCTTCCCGTGCACAGGATCACGGTGCAGGAGGGGGCGCTCGCGGAGTTCTTCGTCGAAGCCGACGAGCACGGCAAGTTGCAGTGGCGGCTGGGCGAGCCCAGCGCGCCGGAGATCATGACCTACCTCGGCGAGTGCGGCCTCTCGCTCGACGAGGGTCAGGTGGCCGAGATCCGCCCGGCCGCGCGCGCTCTTCACGCCGGCAACCTGCGCTGGTGCGGTCATGGCGGCGTGGCGCTGGTGCTCGACTACGGCCACCCCGGGCGGCGTCTGTTCGACCCGCGGGCGCGCCGCGGCGGTTCCCTGGTGGGGTACCGCGGCCACGCGCTCGTCGAGGACGTGCTGGCGGACCCCGGCGAGGTCGACATCACGGCGCACGTGAACTTCGACGATCTCGAGCGGGGGGCCGCCGACGCCGGTTGGGAGCGCGGCGTACTGCGGCCGCTGGGGTCGTTCCTGACGATCCACGGCACGTTGTCGCTCCTCCCCTCCCGGGTCGCGAGTGGTGAGCCGCTCTCCCCGACGGAGTGGGGTGCTCTCGGGGAGGTCAAGCGCCTGCTGCTCCCCACCGGTATGGGGACCGACCTCAAGATGCTGGCGCAGGGGAGGGGACAGGCCTGGCAGGCGTATCAGCGGCTGGCGACCCCACCTCCGGCCGATGCCTAGGGGATCGTGACGCCGTCCAATCGACCCGGGATCTCCAGATCCTACCCCGGCGGCTGAACCGCGGAAGAGCCATCAGCGGGACTCTCCAGCACCTGTTGCAGGGCGCCGGCCCAATCGGGGTCGAGCACCGTGCCGGCGTGTTCCATGATCCAGGCGATCGTCCCCTCGCGCGTGAGGAGGCCCCTGCCTCCACGCGCGGTGAAGAGGCATACGAACGCGTCGGCGACGGTGACGACCCTGGTGGCCGGGTGAGGCCGTCGCGGCCGGGAGAGGCGCGGCGTTCCCGTTCCGTTGTAGTTGAGGTGGTGCTCGAATGTCACGACGAGAGCGAGAGGAGGGACCTGGGCGTTTCGCAGCAAGACCTCAACGCCGATCTTCGAGTGGTCGAGCATGAACTCGAGTTGGTCGCCGGTGAGGGAGAGCTCTCGGCTCAAGACCTCGGGCGGAAGGAAGAGCTTGCCGACGTCATGCACAAGGGCCGCAATACCGAGGTCGGCGCAGGGGCTGGCGGCAACCCCGGCCAGGCGGGCGAGGCCCATGCTCAGGGCGGCGACGTTGTGGGCGTGGACGGCGGGCCAGCGCTCCTCGCCCTCCCAGGGGGCGAACTGACGAAGCGGGTCGGGGTCGGCATCGAGCCCCTGCAGGATGGCGCGAGCCACCCGCCCGAGGTCGCCGACGGCCAGGCCGCTCCCGGCCACCAACTGGGCGAAGTCGTCGTGGATGAGGACGACGCGGTCGCGGACCGTCGCCAGCTTGCGCCCCTGCGCGCCGCCGGCCGAGTCGTCCGGGCCCCCGAGTTCGCGGTCGGAGAGTTCGACCCGTCCGACCTGAATATGGGGCCGGGACTGCACGACGGCCTCGTCCGTGCGCGCCAGGTCCTCGAGAAAGCCGTGAATTTCCTCCTGTGAAACGCCTGCACGGATCGTAGCGTGCTCGATCTCGCGGCGGCGGAACCGGCGGATGAGCGACGCGGAGTGGCGCGAGACCCGGGTGAACGGACGCCCCTGCACGAACAGCTCCTCGCCGAGGAGGACGAGGGCGAGTTCGGGCTCGGCGGCAAGGAGCTTGGCGAGCTGCAGGGAAATCCTCTGGACGGCATCGACTGCCCGGGGGTGCCCGGCGCCGTACAGGCCGACAGCCGTCGCGCCGCCGGCGAGATCGCCGAGGACGCGGTCGACCTGCAGCTCCCACTCCGTACGCGCGCTCACTCGTCATCCTCCGTTTCCTTAGGCTGGGCGCCCAGCGCGACGCGTGCCGCATCGGCGACGTCGCTGTCGCGGCCGCGCGCGAGGGCGGCGGCAAGCCGGCTAGCCTCCGCACCCTCGAGGCGGGCGATCGACGCCGCCGCCTCGCGGCGGGGCTCGGACAGCGGGAACGGGTAGCGCCACTGCTTCAGCGCCAGAATCTCGCGCAGGACATCGAGGGCCCCCGGATCGCGCAGCCGGCCAAGGGCACGGATCAGGTCGATACTCGCCGGCTCGCGCAGGCGGTTGCCGATGTTGTCCCGCAGGCGGCGCACCAGGGCGGCGACCACGTCGGGGTGGCGGATCCGAGAAGCGACATCGATCCCCACCCGCCATTTCTCATCGTCGGGGGAGTCGATGGCCTGCAGGAGGAGTTTGAACCAATCCGGATCCTGGAGCTCGACCAGCGCCTTGAGGATCTCGAGAAGCACCTTGGGCTCCGCACCCTCGATCCGGGACTTGAGCAGCGCCGACACGTCGGGCCCGCCGAGGCGGCGGAGGAGGAACACCGCGTTGCGAACGACGTACCAGCGCGGATCGTCGAGCATCGGCTGGACGTACGGGAGGGCGCGGCGTCCCTGACGGGCGGCGACCTCCAGGAGGCGCTTCCTGACGGCCAGGCTCTCCTCTTCGCCGAGCGCCTGCAGGACCGCCGGCAGCGCGTGCTCGCCGAGGGCGATGAGGAGCGCCGTGAGATCGGGGTGGCGGCTCTTGTCGAGGGTCTTGAACGCCCGCACGGCGGCCGGCACACCGTTTTCCCCGATCGCCTGATGAGCCTTGGCGCTGCGGATGGCCCCCAGGAGCGGGGCGAGGCGGACGGCGGTCTCGAGGTCGCCGACGTCGAGGGCGTTCGCGAACTCCTCGGCAAGCCTGACTGCGGAGCTCTCCGCGATCGGGGAGTCGGGCCAGAGCATGATCGCTTCCTGAAGCAGGCGGATGAGGTGCAGCCTCAGGTGCTCGTCGTTGAGCTCCGCGACGAGCTCCATCGCGTGCGCGGATCCTCGCCAGTCCACGTCAGGCCGCACTTCCTCCTGGTCCCGTGGGTCGGGAGCGCTGAGCGGGAGGCGGGCGAGAAGATGCCGCGCGCGGACCGCAAGCTCCCCCGGTGCGCCGGCCGGCTGCTCGGAGAGAGGCGCCGCCATGCGATGGAGGACCCTCTGCACCACTTCCGGCACCGGGAGGTTCTCCAGCAGCATGCGCTCGATGGCATCGAGCAGCAGCTCACCCGCCACCCAGGGATCGTCGGGGTTCGCAAGCGGCAAATGGCGGAGGCCGATCACGACGGCAAGTCGCCGGCGGTCGGGGTCGAGCAACCTGATCAGCTCGGCGAAGTACTCGCGCACCTCGGCGAGCGCGGCAGGCCGGCGGTCCAGGGCGGGGGCGCGGGAGATCTCGGCAAGCTGAATGAAGAGGTGGTCGAACAGCGTCTCCGGGTCGGATGCCGCCGTCAGCAGGTCCGCGACCGTGCCCGGCTTCAGCTCCCCCTGACGGATCTTGCCGGCGGCGGCGAACGCGCCGTCGCGAGAAAGGCGGCGTGCGAGTTCTCCCCATACCGGACGCGAACCCCTCTCGTCGCGCACGTCGTCCGAATCGAGGAGCTGCACACCGGAGAGATCGATGGGAACGAACTCGACGCCGGCAGGCGCCGCCCCGCCGAGCAGCCTGACCCGGTCCCCCTCCCCCGGGGGATCGTTGAGCGCCGCGAGCCGATCGGCGAGCTCGACGACGCCGTCGGCGGCCTCCGGGAAGGAGAGGTGGATTGCCGCCAGGCCGAGATGGAAGAGCAAGCGGACCAGGCGCGCCGCGGGAACCGTCGCCGGCATCGCGACCTCTTCGCCGGCCCAGAACAGGCGATCCGGCCCGAACGAGACGGTCGCGGCCTCGCCGGGTTCTCCGAGCGCGAGCGCCCGTTCGCGCAGCCTGGCCCGGGCGGGCTGCAGCGAGGGGTGCGACGGCGGGTACAGACGCAAAGCGCGGCGCAGCGCCTCGACATCGCTGAACAGGCGCACGACCCCGGCGGCGCGGTTTCCCTCGGCCACGGCAACGTTCCTGTTACGATTCTAGCGCTTGCAGCAGGCGGCCCAGCTCGCGCACGTCGCCGAGAGGGAGGACCGAGATCCCGGGATCGACGGCGGGCTGCACCGATGCGGGAACGGCGCAGCGGGTGAACCCGAGGGCGCGCGCCTCGCGCAATCGCTCGGCGGGCCGGCTGACCGCGCGGATCTCGCCGAGCAAGCCGACCTCGCCGAAGAACGCCAGATCGTCGGGAAGGGGCCGGTCCGCCGCCGAGGAGATCACTGCCGCCGCGACCGCGACGTCGAGCGCAGGCTCCTCGACGCTGACCCCGCCGACGAGATTGACGAAGACGTCACGATCGCCGAACCGCCCGCCGGCCCGCTTCTCGAGCACGGCGAGCAGGAGCGCGAGACGTCCGGGATCCACCCCCTGCGCCACGCGGCGGGGGTTGGTCAGTCCGGAGCGCGAGACGAGCGCCTGGACCTCGACCAGGAGGGGAGTGGAGCCCTCGAGCACGACCGCCACGGCCGAGCCGGGCGCCCCGGGCCGCCGGTCCGCGAGCAGGACGGCGGAGGGGCTGACGATCTCCTCGAGGCCGGTATCGCTCATGGCGAAAAGCGCAAGCTCCATAGCCGACCCGAACCGGTTCTTCGTCGAGCGCAGGATCCGGTGCGGGTGGTTGCCGCTGCCGGAAAACTCGAGCACCGCATCGACGAGGTGTTCGAGCGCCTTCGGGCCGGCGACCATGCCCTCCTTGGTCACGTGGCCGACGAGGATCACGGGGGGGCCGTCGCGCTTCGCGAGTTCGAGGAGCTGGCCGGCGACCTCGCGGACCTGCGTCACGCTGCCAGAGACCGCCGGAACGCGCTCCGAGTACATCGTCTGTACCGAGTCCACGATAACGAGCATCGGCCGCAGCCGGCGCGCGGCCGCGACGGCCGACTCGACGGACGGCTCGGCGAGGAGGAGGACGGTATCCTGGACGCACCCGAGCCGGTGCGCTCGCAGCGCGACCTGACGGGCGGACTCCTCGGCGCTCACGTAGAGGACGCGGCCGAGGTCGGGTCGCCGCGCCGCAGCCTGCAAGAGCAGGGTGGACTTCCCGACGCCCGGCTCGCCGGCCACGAGGACGACACTGCCCGGGACCAGCCCGCCCCCGAGGACCCGGTCGAGACCGGCGAGCCCGGTGGCCACGCGAGGAGCGTCGGAGAGTTCGGCCGCCGAGAGCGGGACCGGCTCCACAACCGGCCCGCGGGTGCGCGGTTCCTGGCGCAGTTCCGCCGGGACCTGCTCGAACGTGTTCCAGCCGCCGCACCCCGGGCACCTGCCCAGCCACTTCTGCGAGCGCTGCCCGCAGGCCGTGCACTCGAAGACGGCGGGCTCGCGTCCCACGGCTATTTGCCTGACCCCATGGAGGAAACCGTACCGAGCAGGTACTTGATATCCTCGTCGCGCCAGGTGACGCCGCCGCCGAACAGCACCGACCGCACCTGCGACCATACCGGATCGTCCAGCCCTGCGTAGGCGAACAGGTTGCGGGTGAGGAAGTAACGCGTCTCGAAGCGGATGTGCGGCGGCTTGACGTCGCGGTTGAAGTCGTACGCCTCGAGCGTCAAGTTCAGCCGGTGGTCGAGGAGCGCCCGGTCCACGCCGACCCCGCCGCGCGACTCGAACAACCCGGCCCGGAAGGTGTAGCCGCCGTATTCGAACCCGACCTGGGCGTTGACCGTGTTGGTGTCGGAGATCCGCTGCGTCTCCAGCACCACCGAGTGCGACGTGCCGTCAGGATTGATCGCCGTTATCGTCTGGGTGTAGTTGTTGATCCGTCCCACGGGCGAGTCCACGAGCTCGAGGCGGTAGAAGCGCTCGGCCGTGGTGTGCAGGTCGAACCCGAACGCGCTGCGGGAGTTGTACAGCACACCGAGGGCGCGGTTCTTCGTCAAGCCCGGCAGCGCCTCGGTGCGCATGTTCATGTCGAGGTGCCAGCGCTCGGCCCGCCCGAGTGTGTTCTTCAGCGAGTCGGCGGCGCCGCGGGCCGAGGTCAGCGTCGAGTTGAGGTTGTCGACTGTGGCGTCGTCGTTGATCAGCTTGCCAACCGAGCCCTGTCCTGAGGCGATCTTCCCGGTGATCTTGTTGATGTTGTCCACGGTGACCCGCATCTCGGCCGTGACCTGCTTGACGTTGGCGATCGAAGCGTCGAGGTTGCCCCGGTTCTCGGCCACCAGGGCGTCGAGGTGATCGGCGAAGGCGGCGAGCTTGTCGGCCAGGCGCGGCAGCTCGGTCTTCAGCGTCTCGGAGAAGTCCCGGACGTTGCCCAGCGTGGCATCGACGTTGGCGCGGTTCGCCTGCACGAGGTCGCGGACCGAGGCCGTGAGCTGGCGGACGTTCTCCATGATTTCGTTGAGCCGCTTCTCGCCCTCCGGCCCGGCGAGCGAGCCGCGCAGCGAGCCGGCGACGGCGTCGATGTTCGAGAACGCCGAGTTGAAGCTCTTGAGAGCTTGGTCGAAGCCGATCGGGCTCGTGCCGTTGAGGGTCGCGCCGGCGGGAAGCACCGGGCCGGAAGGCGAGCCGGGGGAGAGCTCGACGTATTTGTCGCCGAGCATGCCGAGGCTGGTGACCTCGGCGCGCGCCCCCTCGTGCAGGACGACATCAGAATCGAGCGCCAGCGTCGCCAGAGCACGGTCGCCCTGGAGCTTGATGCTCTCGACGATCCCGACGCGGACGCCGGCGACGCGGACGGCGCTCTTTTCATCGAGGCCGGCGACCGACGGGAAGGTGGCCTTCACCCGGAAGCGCCCGCCCCTGGTGCCGATCGGGATCTCCTCGATCTTGACGATGAACACGCCCAGGATGACCAGGGCGGCCAGCATGAAAACTCCGACGCGTGCGGTGTGACTCATGCCACCTCCTCCTCCAGCGGCTCGCCCGCGAGGAACTTCTGGATGTAGGGGTCCGCCAGGGAGCGAAAGACGTCCGGCTGGGCGACGGCCGTGATCTGCCCGTTCCGGAGCATGGCGATGCGGTCGGCGATGCGGAACGCCGACTGCATGTTGTGGGTGATCGTGACCATCGTGACGTCCAGCCGCGCGCGCATTTCCACGATCACGGCGTCGATGACCGCCGAGGTGATCGGGTCGAGACCCGTGTCAGGCTCGTCGAATAGCAGGATCTCGGGCTGCAACGCGATTGCGCGCGCGAACCCGACCCGGCGCCGCATGCCGCCGGAAAGCTCGCTCGTGGCCTTGTGCTCGACCTTGTCGAGGTGGACGAGCGCCAGGCACTCGCGCACCCGCGCCGCGATCTCCGCCTCGCTCGAGCGCGTGTGGCGCCGCAGCGGGAACGCGATGTTCTCGAACACGGTCATCGAGTCGAAAAGCGCGCCCTCTTGGAACGACATGCCGAACTTGCGGCGGATCTCGAGACAGTGGGCCGGCTCGCAGTTGGTGAGGTCCTCGCCGTCGATGATGACGTGACCCCTCTCCGGCGCAATGAGCCCGATCAGGTGCTTGAGGAGCACGCTCTTGCCGGCACCCGAGCCTCCCACGATCACGAGCGACTCCCCGGTCGGGACCTCGAGGTTGATGCCGCGCAGCACCTCGCGGCCCGCAAAACTCTTCCAGAGGTCGATCACGGCGATCTTCGGAGGCGCCGCCGCCGCCTTTGCCGTCGTGCCAACTCCCGGTTCGCCAGCCGCCATCGCCACCCCTCGCACGCTCAGAAGAGGATCTTCGTGAGGAAGAAGTCGGACACCAGGATCACGACCGAGCCCATGACCACCGCGCTCGTCGTCGCCCGCCCGACCCCCTCCGCGCCGCCGGTCGTGAAGAACCCTTTGCTGCACCCGGTCACCGAGAGAATGAGGCCGAAGACTGCGGCCTTGATCAGGCCGGACGAGACGTCGTTCATGTCCAGGTACTGGAACGTCTTCTCCCAGTAGCTGACGGGGTTGGCGCCCATGAGCGCGACCGAGATGGCGTACCCGCCGAAGATGCCGAGCCCGTTCGCGATCGCGACGAGCGGCGGCAGCATCACGGTCGTGGCGCCCACCCTTGGCACCACGAGGTACTGGATCGGTTCGGTGGCCATCGCGTAGAGGGCGTCGATCTGCTCGGTCACCCGCATCGTGCCCAACTCGGCCGCGAGCGAGGAACCGACGCGCCCGGCGATCATGAGCGAGGCGAGCACCGGCGCCAGCTCGCGGGTCAGCGAGAGCGAGACCACCGACGCCACGAAACCCTCCGCGTGGAACCGCTCGAACCCCCGGTACGTCTGCAGCGCCATCACCATTCCGGTGAACATGGCCGTCAGCCCCACGACCGGGAGGGAATCCACACCGACCCGTACCATCTGGCGCATCCACTCGCGGCCGTCGAAGGGGCGCCGAAACGTCCAGTAGATCGTCGCGTGGAGCATGTAAAAGAACCTTCCCACCTCTTCGAACAGGTCCAGGCTCTTCCTGCCCAGGGCCTCAAAGAGCCCGTTGAGGCCGGACGGGTGCGCGATCTCACCGTTCATAGCTGGAGAACTCCGGGTTCTCGAAGCGGGTAAACTCTTCCAGGAACACGAGCTTGAACAGGTCCGTCGGACCGTTGCGCTGCTTGGCGATGATGATCTCCGCCAGGCGCCAGTCCTCCTCGTCCTCCCCGGCATCCGCGGCCTGCAAGGCGCGGTTCTTCCGGTTGATGAACATCACGACGTCCGCATCCTGCTCGATCGACCCGGATTCGCGCAGGTCGGAGAGCTGCGGCCGCTGATCGCCGCGCCGCTCCGGGTTGCGCGAAAGCTGCGAGAGGACCAGCAGCGGCACGTTGAGCTGCTTGGCCACCGCCTTGAGCCCGCGCGAGATCGCGGACACCTCCTGGGTGCGATTCTCGGCCCTCATCCCGGAGGACATCAGCTGCAGGTAATCGACGACGACCAGGTCGAGACCGTGCTCCATCAGCATTCGGCGGCACTTGCCCCGGAGCTCCAGGACCGAGATGCCGGCGGTGTCGTCGATCCAAAGCGGCGCCTCGGCGAGGCGGTCGGCGGCCTCGGCGAGCCTCTGCCAGTCCGAGGCCTCCTGTCTCGTGTCCACGCTCTTGGACAGCAGCCCCCGGGTGAGTCGTTTGACGTTGATGCGCGCCTCGGCGGCGAGCAGCCGCCTGACCAAGGCGACCGCCGACATCTCGAGGGAGAACACCGCAACCTTGAGGCCGCCCTTGACCGCGCAGTGCGACGCGATGTTGAGGGCGAGCGCGGTCTTGCCGACGCCGGGGCGGGCCGCCAGGATCACCAGGTCCTGCTTCTGCAGGCCGGATGTCAGCTCGTCGAGGCGGTAGTAGCCGGTCTCGATTCCGGTGTAGGGGGCGTTCGACTTCGAGACGCGCTCGATGTGCGCCACCTCCTCGTGCGCAAGCTTGCCCACGGGTTGGAGTCCGCCGCGCATCGCGCGCTCGGCGATCGACAGGATCTGGGTTTCCGCGGCGTCGAGGGCGTCCATCGCCTCGCCCTCGTCGCGGGCGCACGCCGCCATCAGTTCCTGGGAAATCCGCAGGAGGCTGCGCTTGACCGAGCGCTCGCGCAGGATCGCCGCATAGTGCTCGACGTTCGCAGGGTCGGGCAGGCCCTCCGCGAGACTCGCGACGTACCCGATCCCTCCCGCTGCAGCCAGCGTGCCGCTGCGCTCGAGCTGGTCGGTGGCGGTGAGGAGGTCGATATCGCGGTTGTCCCCGGCGAGCTGGCGGAACGCCTCGAACACGGCCCGGTTGGCGTCGCTGTAGAAGTCGTCGGCGTTGATCGTGTCGACAACGCGGTAGAAGCAGTTGGCGTCGGCGAGGACGGCGCCCAGCACCGCTCGCTCCGCGGCCTCGTTTGCCGGTATTCTCAGGACCTGCGGGGCGGCCCCCTGGCCGCCGGAATCGCCCGGCGAGCCGGCGGACCTGCTGCCGGCGCCTCTGCCTCTCGCGTTTGCGCTCACCTCGAAATCCTAGCATGCCCGGCGTACACTGAGCTCGTCGTCGGGGCGGGGTTGCCGCGGCCAGGGCTTGCGGCCTGCTGCGGAGCCCAGGGGCATCCGGGTCCTGTGCATTGGGGGTGCGGCATGATCGTCAGCTGCCCGAGCTGCAAGACGAAGTACCAGTTCGAAGAGGCGCGCTTCGGCCAGGCCACCTCGAAGCGGCTCAAGTGCACCAGCTGCGAGACCGTGTTCGACATCGCCCGGCCGGTGCCCGGTGGCGCCGATGTGTTGCCGCCGACTCTGGTTGCGGCCGCCAGCGCCGAAAGGACCAGCAGGCAGCTCGTCGAGAGCGAGGGCCCCGCCGCCGATCCGGCGAACCTGCCGCCACTTGCGCCGCTGCCGCCGTCCAGGCGCTACTCGCTGGCCGTGATCATGGGCGCGAACGCGGGCCAGATCCACGTCGTCCGGCAGCCTCGCGTGGTGCTCGGTCGCGGGAACGAGAGCGACATCCAGCTGCAGGACAGCGAGGTGTCCCGTCGCCACGCGATGCTCGAGATCCACGGCGACGAGGCCGTCGTGACCGACCTCGGTTCAACGAACGGCACGTATGTCGAGGCGGTGCGCATCAGAACGGCCACCATCGGCAGCAACGAGGAGTTCTCCCTCGGAACGACGACGGTCATGTTCATCGTCACCAACGCGCACGACGGCGTGGTCGAGTAGGCGGCGGGGCCGGGGGCAGACGATGCGCATCATGGTGGCGATGTCGGGCGGGGTGGACTCCGCCGTGGCAGCGGCGCTGCTCGTGCGGGAGGGGCACGACGTCGTCGGGGTCACCCTCCAGCTCGCGGACCTCTCGGCCGACGGTCTCGGCGTCTCGCGTTGCTGCGCCCCGATCGACATCGAGATGGCCCGCGCCGTGGCTGGGCGTCTCGGCATCGCCCACTACGTCCTCGACATGACGGGCCCGTTCCGCGAGGGGGTCCTCAATCCCTTCGTCGAATCGTACCTCGGGGGTGAGACGCCGCTCCCGTGCGCGCTGTGCAACGCCCGAGTCAAGTTCGGCGAGCTGCTGCGCCTGATCCCGCGGTTCGGGGCCCAGGCCCTGGCCACCGGCCATTACGCCCGTATCGCCGGCGACGAGGGCGCCGAGGCGCTCCTCCGCGGCCGCAGCCCGGCGAAGGACCAGTCGTACTTCCTGTTCGGCCTGTCGCGGGATCAGCTCGCGAACGTCCTCTTCCCCCTGGGCGAACTGACCAAGGACGAGGTTCGCGCCTTCGCGCGGGGCCTGGACCTGCCCAACTCGGGGAGGCGGGACAGCCAGGAGGTCTGCTTCGTCCCCGAGGGCGGCTCGTACACGGACGTGCTGGAGCGGCTGGCCGGCGAAAGGCTGCCGGGAGCGGGGGAGATCGTGGATCTGGGCGGCCGGCTCGTCGGCCGCCACGCCGGGTTCCACCGGTTCACGATCGGCCAGCGCCGCGGCCTCGGGGTGGCCGGGCAGGATCGGCTCTACGTCGTCGAGGTCACGCCAGGCTCCAACCGGGTCGTCGTCGGAAGGGCGGAGGACGCCTCGCACCGGCGCCTCCGGGTGCGCGACGTCAACTGGCTCGCGCCGACCCCGGAAGGTCCGGTCGCCGCCGAGGTGCAGGTCCGCTCGCGGCACCGGCCGCAGCGAGCGACGGTCACGCCCGGCTCTGGGCGTACCGCCCTGGTCGATTTCGAGGAGCCCGTGCTCGCGCCGGCCCCCGGCCAGGCGGCGGTCTTCTACGACGGCGATCGGGTGCTGGGAGGTGGGTGGATCGCATCGGCCGACGGTGCCGGGTCGCCCTCTACATCGTCTGCGCGGTCGGCGCCCCCTTCGGCCCCTCGTTGATCGTGCCGAAGTTGCGCTCGTAGATCGCGACGTTCTCCGTGAGGGCGCGCAGGAGCTGCTTCGCGTGCACGGGCGTCATCACGACGCGGGCGACGACCTGCACCTCGTCGCGCCCGGGCACGATCCGCCCGAAATCAAGGAGCACCTCGGCAAAGTTGTGGACGATCGACGCGAAGTTCGCGTACGTACCGAGCGCCTGCTGGTCGCTCACCACGATCTTGATCTTGTTTTCGGCTTCCGGCATGGCGTATCTCCCTCGCGACGATTCTACGGGAGCAGCGCGAGAAGGGCGAGGCCGCCTGTCGTGGACCTTGGCAGGCATGCTGGGACGGGGCCGCCCGTTGCAGCGAACGATCGAGCGGTGACCGGCAGCTCAACGTCCGGCGTCGTCACGACCTCCGTCCCGAGGCGAGCCCATCCGGCAGCGAGTCGCCACTGCTCGCCCACGTCGGGGGCGACGTCCCAAGCCTCCAGGAGAGTGCTCCGCCAGGCGGCCCACCCCAACGGGGGCGGCACGAGGCGCCGGCCTGGCACCAGCGCGAGGTTGAGGTAGCCCGGGTCGGAAACGTGCAGGCCGGCCCACGGGTCGAACGGCGTGCCGTCCTCGAGGAGGACCCACCCGCTGGCCGCGACGCGCCGTCGCGCGACCAGGCGCCCGGCCGCGACCGCCGTCCCCGGCACCTGGAGGAGGGCGAGGAGTTCGCCCAGCTGCCGTGCACTCATGCCCCCGGGGGGAGGCACGACGACGACGTCCTCGGTACGGGTGCGGGCGGCCGCCACCAGAGCGGACGGAGTGAAGTCGTTCACATCCATCGGGCGGGCGAGGTCCAGGCTCCGCCCCTTGGGGCCCGGCGCGCCGTCGACGGGCGTGGCCATGGCGCAGGAGAGACCGGGGTCCGCCCGCCGGCGGACGCGGAAGATGCTGGCGCTCGGCAGCAGCACCTCACCCGTGGCCTCGCCGCCACGGGGGAACGTCCGTACGTGCTCGAGCAGCGCCGCGAGCGCCCGGGCGTTCGCCTCCGGCTTGGCCGACGCCGACGTCGCCATCGAACCCGCCCCGACCCGCCAGTGGTACAAGGGGCCCGGCAAGTGAGAGAACGTCCCGCCTGCGGCGAGCACCCGCAGGGCCAGGTCGTAGTCCTGCGCCCCCTCGGTGCCCGGCCGATGCCCGCCGACCCGCTCCACCATCGCGCGGCGAACCACACGGAAATGGCTCGCCACGTTGAGGGCGAGAAGGAGGTGCTTCGACCACCCGGGCTTGAAGATCGGCTCGCAGTACCGGCCGCGCCGGTCGATCTTGTCCTCGTCGGTGAAGAGCCAATCGGTGGCGGGGTTGGCGCCGAGTGAGCGCGCTACGAGCTCCAGGGCGCGAGGGTGAAGCTCATCGTCGTGGTCGAGGAAGGCGACGAACTCGCCGCGTGCGTGGGCGACGGCCTCGTTGCTGGCGACCGCGATGCCGCCGTTGCTGGACCGGCGCACGACACGCACACGGCGGTCCGCGGCCGCTTCCGCGAGGACGCGGGCGACGTGAGGCTCGGGAGCCGCGTCGTCCACGACGACGAGCTCCCAGTTCGGCCATGTCTGGGCCATCACCGAGTCCAGCGCCGCTCGCAGATCCGACTCGGAGACCCGGAACACCGGCATCGCCACCGTGATCAGGCGAGGGGATGGCAGCGGCCCGGCCTCGACCAACAGTTCGCCCCGTGCCAGGGCGTCGCGGTACCGGGGCGTGAGGCGCCAGCGTCCCAGCGTGCGCCGGAGCTTGGCCGGGAGCGCGCCGGGGAGGTGACACCAGCCGACGCCGCGGCGCAGGAGGAACCCGAGGTTCATGGCCCGGCCGCCTCGGCCTGGCGCCGCCCGGTGAAGAACGCGGTCAGAAGCGCACCGCGGTACAGCGCCGCAGGGAACCGGACCCCCCACCGGTCGAGCAGGGAGAGGAGAGGGAGGGTGGGGGACACGACGGCTCGCGCCATGCGATACCACCAGCGGGGTTCGAGGGGGGGCATCGCGTCGTTGGCGGCCAACTCGGGATGGAGGCCGAGCAGGACCCCGACGGTGCGGCCAACGTGCTGCTGCCGGCGGTAGAACGCCGCCATCGTCATCGGGTGGATGTGACGGGCCGTCGCCCGGCTGTGCAACACGAGGCGCAACCCGCGGCGAGAAAGGCGGTACCCCAGCTCGATGTCCTCCCAATCCACGAAGGTGAACGCCGGGTGGAACGGGTCCTCGCCGAGGACGGCCCGCGGCAGCGACAGGTTGGATGTGTAGAAGCACGTGAAGAAGAGCTCCTCCCCGTCGCTGAAGTGGCCGTACGAGAACTGTTGCCCGTCACGGTTGACGAGCTCCAAGAAGGGCGTCACGCGCATGTGCTCGCGATCCCAGTCGGTGAAGCCGAGGACGCCGGCCGGCTCCCCGAGACGGCGATGAGCGGCGACGTGCTCGGCCACGAGGTTGGGCGCGGCGATGATGTCGTCCCCGAGGAAGAGGACGAGATCGCCGCCGGCGTGGCGCAGCGCGAGGTTGCGGGCCCGTCCTGGCTTGAGGTTCGCCTGGTGGAGGACCTTCAGGTCGAGGCGGCCGGCATGTGCCTGCCGCCATGCCTGCAGAAGCTCCCACGTGTCATCGGTGGAGCCGTCGTCGACCACGATCACCTCGAAATCGTCGTAGGTCTGGGCGGCGAGCGCGGCGAGCGCGCGCTCGAGGATCGGCCACCGGTTGAACGTCGGAATGACGACGGAGACGCGTTGTTTGGACGGCGTCCGGGAGGGGGCCTCGGCGCGGAAGCGAACCGCCCGGACGGCGCAACCTAGCGTGCGGAAGTCCCAGTTGCCGAGGGTGCCGTGCGGCACCAACGGTGGCGAGGCGATGGCGATGTGCACGAGCCCCTGAGCGTCGGATCGAGTCTGCAGCGAGACCGTTGCCCATTCGCCTCCCACCGGAGCCCGGGTGGTGGCGCCGTTGCACCGGAGCGTGACGGTCATCGCCTGGGACGCGGAGCCCAGAGAGACCTCGACATCCACCCATCCGGACTGGTCCGGCTCGACCCGGAGCGCGCAATGCGCCAGACCGCACGTCCACCTGACCCTGTCGGAGTTCAGCGTCTCGGGAGCGTACCAACCGGCGCCCAGACGACCCAGCGCCGAATGCCGGGCGGGCAGGAGCGTCGGGGTGACGATCCAGTTGACGGCCGTTTCGGCGTCCGCGGGGGCCGGCGGTTGCGGCGTGGCGGGCGGCCAGCCGGCGCCGGTGATGAGCCCCTGCCGATACAGGTCGCCCTCGCTCCGGACCCTGCGCGCCTGCAACCGCCATCGCTCCGTCACGGTTGTAGGCAGGTGGATGAGGTTCCACCAGCAGACCCAGAACGCCTGTCCGAACGCGCGGTGCACGAACCAGATCCGTGCGATGCGCCGAGCCGCGCGGAGGAGGCCGATCGGCCGATAGCACTTGAGCAGCGTGCGGACGTTGTGGCGCATCCCCAGCCGCTCGCGCCAGCGGAGTCCGTGCGCCCGAGCGGACGTGCCGCCGAAGGCGTGATAGACGACGGCCCGCTCGCAAACGACGACGCGCCGGCCCATCAGCCTGAGGCGAAGGCCGAGGTCCACGTCCTCGTGGTACATGAACATCGCCGGATCGAAGCCGCCAACCGCCAGGAACTCCTCTTTGCGGATCAGCGCTGCCGCGGCGGTGGGGAAGAGCACGTCGTGCCACGCGGCGCTCTCGCGTCCAACCGGCCCGCGCTCGACGGGCGTCATGAAGTCGATGTCGTAGCCGTAGCCGGCGGAAGTCATCGTGCCGCCGCGGGCGTTGACGAGTTCCGGGAACTCGAGCAGGCGCAGCGTCGCGCACGACGCCGCGACCTCGGGATCGACCCGCAGCGGCTCGAGCAGGGCGGCCAGCCAGTCCGTCTCGACCACGGTGTCATTGTTGAGGAACGCGACGAACTCCCCGCGGGCGCTTTGCACGCCGCGCCCGTTCGCCCGGCCGAAACCGAGGTTCTCGCCGAGCGGGAGCACGCGCACCGCAGGCCACTCGCGAGCGAGCCAGTCGACGCTCCCGTCGGTCGAGCCGTTGTCGGCGACGATCACCTCGAACTCGACGCCAGCGGTTGCGAAAAGCGATGGAAGACAACGCTCGAGGTGATGGCGTCCGTTGAAGTTGACCACCACCACCGAGACCAAGGGCGTGCGCGATCGCTCGCTCATCGACGGCCCAGCAACCGGCGCAGCCGCTGATACAGTCGCCACCCATGCGACGATTCGATCGCGCGCAGGGCACGCTCCGCGCTGGCCAGTCGGCCGGAGACCTGCGCAAGCTCGTTCACGGCCGCTTCGAGCCTCGCGTCGCGTTCACGCAGCCTGGACTCGAGCTCCGCCGTGACCCCGTCGGTAGCCGCAGGCGTGGTCTTGACGGCGTATTGCATCCGGCTCAACGCCTCCGCCGTGTAGCGGTGCGCATGCTTGGAGAAGATCGCGACCCGCCCCTGGTGCTGGCGCTCCTGCCCGCCGCGACCGGTGATGAACGCCTGGTCGAAGATCCTGTACTCGGCCACCTGACGGTCGACGTGCCGGAAGGGCAGGCGATCGGAGAGCCGGAGGAAGAGGTCCCAGTCCTCGAAGCACTCGAGCCGCTCATCCATCCCTCCGATGTCGCGGAGGACCGCCGCCGGGATCAGGCAGGCATTGACCGGAATAAAGTTCTCGAACAGCAACGCGTGCGAATCGAACGGGCGATTGAAGACCTGGAAGAGACGTGGCGCTTCGCCCTCGCGGTGAAGGTAAGCGTCCACCCTCCCGTAAGGCACGACCTCGATCTCCTGCGAGGCTTCGAGCAGCGTCGAGACTCCATCAGGGAGTAGGAGATCGTCGTCGTCGAGAAACCCAACCCATGCGCCTCGGGCCGCTGCGATGCCGGCGTTCGCAGCCGCCGATCGCCCGCGGCCGGGCCGCAAGTCGATGAGATTACAGTCAAGATCCTTGCGGGATTCATCGACAATGCTTCCGACGTCGACGCCGTCGTCGTTGACCACAACGGCTTCGATCGGACGATACGTCTGTGCCGCGATACTCGACAACGCTTCACCCAAGAGGCTCGGCCTCTCCTTGGTCCGGACGATGACTGAAACCAGAGCGCCTTTGCCGATGGGCCACTGCATGAGGGAATCATACGTTCAAACGGGTTCCAGCGCCCAGAGGTGGACCGATTTCACGCCCGGCCCGCAACGGATCCGTTGCGTGCCGCGTATGATGTTCGACGCTGGATTGCCTCAGGATTGCCCGGGTCACGATCGAAGGGAGAGCAACCCTCGATGACGAAGTGTTTGCGGCTCAGCAGCTGCCGAGACAAATGCGGGTGCATGAATCCAAGCGGGAGAGGTTGCCAGGCGTGAACGCTGGAGTCAGGCGACCCAACTCCCCGGCACTCCCTGATCGCGTGATCGGGGTGGCGCTGCTCCCGGCGTTTCTCTTGGGCAGCCTGCTGGCGTTTCGGGACGTCGTGTCTGCATTCTTCTGTTCCGATGACTTTGGCCTGGTCTGGTGGGTTTCACTCAAAGGCGTCGCATCCATCGCCTCGCCCTTCGCGGCCAACTTTTTTCGGCCCGTGGTTTGGGTAAGCCTCGTGTTCGACCACCTCCTGTGGGGCCTCAACCCAACCGGATACCACGTGACCAACGTTCTCCTGCATGGCCTGAACTCGTGGCTCGTCTATCTGCTCGTGTCTCGGCTGATGGACTCCCGCTCGGACCGCAGGCTTGTAGCCTGCCTTTCCGGCCTTGTCTTCCTTCTCCTTCCGAGCCACACGGAGGCTGTAAGCTGGGTCTCAGGTCGTACCGATCTGATCGCGACGGGGCTCGCTTTGGGTTGTTTGGTGCTCTTCCTGGACTACAGGCGTTCTCAGCAACTCGTAAGCCTGGCACTTAGCGTGGTGCTGTTCGTTGGTGCGCTGCTGGCCAAGGAATCGACCGTGACGCTGCCTCTCATCGTCCTGGCAACCAGCATGCTACCCACGGGGAGTAAGCGCGAGCGGCCCTTTTCGAGGCGTCCCCTGCTCATCGCCGCCCTCTTTGCGAGCTGCTTCGCCGCCTATGCGCTCCTTCGCTGGGCGGTTCTTGGCAAACTTGTCGGAGGCTACGGTGCCGGGGTCCACCTCCATTTTAACGCTCGTGAGATCGTGCAGAGCCTGGTTGTCTTTCCGGTGCGGACGCTCTGCCCCCCGCTGTCGCCCCAACTGGCCGGCAAACTTCTCCTGCACGGCCCATATTCGTTCGCCGCTGCCACAGCCCTCATTATGTTCGTCGGTCTGCTGATCGTCTGGCTGTACCGCAGCGAGCCGGTCGTAGCCTTCGCCGGGATCGCCTGGCTGCTGGCGCTCGGCCCAATGATCAACCTTCCGGTAGCACTAACCGACACGCAGGACGAACGCCTCCTGTACCTCCCGTCGGTCTTTCTTTCGCTAGCGGCCGTGCTGCTGCTGCGCCGGGCGGTGGCCTCCCGAGGTGTACTTGTGGCCATCGTCCTGCTGGCCAGCGGCGCGTGGGTTGCGGCCGTTCATCATCTGAACGTAAACTGGCGTCTGGCCGGAGATATCGCGCGAGGGACGGTGGCCGACCTGAACAACATGCGGGGAAATGACCGCCTGTTTGTTCTGGAGGTGCCTGACAACCTGCGCGGCGCCTACATCTTCCGGAATGGACTCGGCGAGGCCATCCTCATGTACTGTCCGGGGCTCCGATTCTCCGGCGGCGCGCTGATCGCGCTGGTTTCCCTGCAGACGCCCCACGACACCGTCTCGGCCTCGCTCGACAACGGCGTGCTCAGCGTCCGCGCCGAGTCTCCCGGATGCACCTTCTCCCGCGCGCAGTTGCCGATGATGGGCGTGCCGGCGATCAACATCGCTCCAACTGAATTCTCTCCCGCTGGCTTCAAGGTGAAGACGGCGGGGCCCGGAATTCGGGACTTGGCGGTGTACTGGTCGGCGGGCAGGATTCACCGTCTCAAGGCTCCTGGGTAGGAAGCCGGCTGCATCTGACCAAGGGTGCCGCCGCGCGCCCGGGGTGGAGGCGTCTTCGGGCGCGTATCATGCCGAGCGCCGGTCCGCCGCGTGGGGGCGGGGCTCGGAGTGAAGGGAGGCGAAGGTTCCATGTGGAAGCGTTTGCGGCGCCGCCTCGTGAACTACCTGCATGACTGCAGGAGCGCCCGCGCGGCTTCGGGGAGCCTTCGCCTTGGGCTGCAAAACTCGGTCTTCAATGCATTCTCCGACGTCGTGCACCGGAGTCGGGGGCTGAGTTGCGATTTTTCGGCCCTATCGCAGAGCGATCTCTGCCCGCACTCAGTTACGGTACCGATTCGGAGGTTCCCGCGGTCGATCGTGCGGTGCAAGGCGTGTCACGTCGCATTTGCAGTCGAACGGGACGCCGTGGACCGGGCGGAGGAGCGCCACCGGGGCGACTACTTCCTCGCCAACAAGGACTTTCTCTACCCCGACGGGAAACCGGACCTCTTCAGCTACTTGATGCCCCGAACGCTGTTCCTTTGGGCCCTGGGGTTTCCGGAGCTCCGCCCTGTAACTCGCCGTTCGCTCGATGTCGGGTGTGGTATCGGGATCATGCCGAAATATATGGAGATGAACGGGTACGAGGCGTTTGGAGTTGAGATCTCAGAGTGGGCGGTCAAATACGCCCGACGGGAGTTGGCGCTGCAGAACATCGTCAGGGGAACGGTGCAAACGGCGGCGTTTCCAGATGGCCACTTCGGTTTCGTGACACTGGTGCACGTGGTGGAGCACCTTGATGACCCGGTCCCGACGCTGCGCGAGGTTCTCCGTGTCCTAGAGGCCGGAGGTTGGATCTACGTTGAGGTGCCATCGAGCGAACGAGACGTCTCCGACTACGGCATCGACGATCACTTCTGGTTCTACACCGTCGATTCGCTGCACCGCTTGCTCGGATGCATCGGCTTCCGGGAAGTCAGGATTGGAGAGGGGACTTTCGACGAGCGGCTGCACAACGTGCCGTTCATCTTCGCCGTGGGTCGAAAGGGCTGAGCGAGTGGCCGCGTGCCCAGTTCCGTCTGAAGCCTGACCCACGGGCTCGGATCGGCGCCGCGGGGGATGGTCAGGTTCGGCGGAGCGGCGGCCGGCGCACGCGCGGGTTGACCCTGGCCGGAGGGACCCGTATTCTCTGGCCGGTGCCGGACTTTGCGCCGGCGCTTCACAAGATAGCCCGGTGCCGTCCGGGCGGGAGGCAGCGATGAACGGGGTTTTCCGGGTTCCCCAACCAGTCAACGAGCCGATCCGGAGCTACGGGCCGGGCTCGGCCGAGAAGAAGTCGTTGAAGGCGAAGCTCGCCGAGATGCGCGGCCGCCAGATCGAGATCCCTCTGATCATCGGCGGCGAGGAGGTGCGCACCGGGAAGCTCGGGACGTGCGTGATGCCGCACGATCATTCTCACGTGCTCGCGACCTACCACAAGGCGGGCAAGGCCGAGGTGGACCGCGCGGTTGCGGCCGCGCGCGCCGCGCACGCGACGTGGTCGCGGGTGCCGTTCGCCGAGCGGGCCTCGATCCTGCTGCGCGCCGCCGAGATGCTCGCTGGGCCGTTCCGCGACGAGGTCAACGCCGCCACCATGCTCGGGCAGTCGAAGACGGCGTTCCAGGCCGAGATCGACTCGGCGTGCGAGCTGATCGACTTCTGGCGTTTCAACCCGCACTTCGCGCAGCGGATCTACGAGGAGCAGCCCGCTTCCTCTCCCGGGGTGTGGAACCGCGTCGAGTACCGCCCGCTCGAGGGGTTCGTCTTTGCGGTGACGCCGTTCAACTTCACCTCGATCGCCGGGAACCTGCCGACGTCGCCGGCGCTGATGGGGAACACCGTGCTCTGGAAGCCGGCGTCGAGCGCCGTCTACTCCGCGTACCACGTCATGAAGGTGCTGATCGCGGCGGGGATGCCGGCGGGCGTCGTCAACATGGTGGTCGGGTCGGGCGGAGAGGTCGGCAACCCTGTGCTCGCCAGCCCCGAGCTGGCCGGCATCCACTTCACAGGTTCCACCGCCGTGTTCCAGCAGATGTGGAAGACGATCGGCGGCAACATTGCGAGCTACCGCTCGTACCCGCGGATCGTCGGCGAGACCGGCGGCAAGGACTTCGTGTTCGCGCATGCCTCCGCCGATGTCGACTCGCTCGCGACCGCGCTGGTGCGGGGCGCGTTCGAGTTCCAGGGACAGAAGTGCTCGGCGGCCTCTCGCGCCTATGTCCCAACGTCGCTGTGGCCGAGGGTGAAGGCGGCGTTGCTGGCGCAGCTCGCCGAGGTCAAGGTCGGCGACCCCGAGGACTTCACGAACTTCATGGGCGCCGTCATCGACAAGGCGGCGTTCGAGAGCATCAAGGCGTACATCGAGTTCGCCAAGGGCTCGCCGGCCGCCGAGGTCATCGCCGGCGGCGGTTGTGACGACCGCACCGGCTACTTCGTCGAGCCCACCGTCGTCCTGACCGGAGACCCGAAGTTCAAGCTCATGCAGGAAGAGATCTTCGGACCGGTGCTGACGGTGTTCGTCTACCCCGACGCCGACCTCGACAAGGCGCTCGAGCTCTGCGACGCCGGGTCGCCGTACGGGCTCACGGGCGCGGTGTTCGCGGCCGACCGGGCGGCGATCCTCGCGATGAGCGAGCGGCTGCGCGACTCCGCCGGGAACTTCTACGTCAACGACAAGCCCACCGGTGCGGTCGTTGGCCAGCAGCCGTTCGGCGGCGCGCGAGCCTCGGGGACGAACGACAAGGCCGGCTCGCTGTGGAACCTGATCCGCTGGACGAGCCCGCGGTCGATCAAGGAGACGTTCGTGCCCCCGACGCACTTCGGCTACCCGTTCCTCGTGGAGAAGTAGCGGAGGTCCCGGCCGGCCGAGGCGTTGACGGGCTCGCGCGCGGTGCCTACCCTGGCGGCGCGACCGAACCGCGATGGAGAACGCCCCGGCGACCGGAACCGTCATCCGACACGCGAGCGACCACACGCTCCTGGTCGCGTTTGCGGGTGAGGTTTCTCTTGCAGCACACCGCCAGGTCCGGGCAGCCCTTCACGCCTTGCAACGCGAACCGGTCCCCGGGGTGGCCAACCTTCACCCGGCGTACGCCTCGGTCCTGCTGACCTACGAGCCGGGTGCCGTCGAGCGCGATTCCCTCGCAGGTGAGGTCGCAGTCCGACTGCGGTCGGCCGGCGCAATCCCGCTCCCCGAGCCCGCTCTCGTCGAAATCCCGGTGCGCTACGGCGGCGAGTGGGGCCCCGACCTCGCGGAGGTGGCGGCGGCGTGCGGCCTCACGCCGCCGGAGGTCGTGCGCGAGCACGCGGGCCGCGAGTACCTCGTCTACTTCCTCGGCTTCTCGCCCGGTTTCCCGTACCTGGGCGGGCTTTCGCCGCGCATCGCCGCGGCGCGGCGGGGTTCGCCGCGCACGCGCGTTCCGGCCGGGAGCGTCGCGATCGGTGGGAGCCAGACCGGCGTGTACCCGCTCGCCTCGCCGGGGGGGTGGCAACTCATCGGACGGACGCCGCTGACCCTGTTCGACCCGTCCCGGAACCCGCCCGCGCTTCTTGCGACGGGGGATCGGGTCAGGTTCGTCGCCAGCGACGAGGCCGCCTTCGGCCCCGTGGCCCGGCCGACGGCGGCGTCCGCGGCTGGTCGAGGCGGCGCGATCCGCGTCGCGTCGGCGGGGTTCCAGAGCACCGTCCAGGACCTGGGGCGGCCCGGGCACGCCCACCTCGGCGTCTCCGCATCGGGCGCGGCGGACCCGCTCTCGCTGCGGATCGGCAACTGGCTCGTCGGCAATCCTCCTGGAGCGCCCGCGATCGAGATGACGCTGACCGGCGCCACGCTGACGTTCTCGATCCCGTGCGTCGTCGCGGTCACCGGCTCCGACTTCGAGCCTTCCGTCGACGACGCACGGGTCCCGCTCTGGACCGCGTTGGAGGTCAGGCCGGGGCAGAGACTGGCGTGTCGTGCCACGACGTCGGGCGCCCGGTGCACGGTGTGCGTGCGCGGCGGGATCGCCACGCCGCCCGTCCTGGGCAGCGCGTCGACCCACCTGACGTCCGGCATCGGCGGGATCGAGGGGCGCCCCCTGCGGGCGGGGGACGTCCTAGCGATCGGCGCGGCCGCCGGCGAGGCCATGGCCGGGCGGCGCTTCCCGGGGGAAACGGCGGTGCGCCTGCTGCGGCGCGACACGCTGCGGGTCACGCGTGGAGCGCAGTGGGAGCGCTTTTCCCAGCCGGCGAAGGCGGCGCTGTTCGCGTCGGCGTACGTCGTGAGCGAGCGCAGCAGCCGCATGGGGCTGCGTCTCGACGGGGCGCCGCTGGCGGCCGATCGCCCGGGGGAGATGCTCACGGAGGGCGTGTCGCTCGGCGCGCTGCAGGTGCCGGGGGACGGCCAGCCGATCCTCTCGTTCGTGGAGCACCAGACGACCGGGGGTTATCCGCAGATCGCCTGCGTGATCGCGGCCGACCTGCACCGGATCGGCCAGCTGCGGGCGCGCGACGAGGTCTCCTTCGTGGAGGTCTCGCTCGCCGAGGCCGATGCCGCGAGGCGGGAGCTCGAAGCCGAGTTGCGTTCGCAGCTGGGGGAGGGGTGAGCGCGATGAGGCTATTCCCCGGCCTCGCCTCGGTGTCGGCCGTGCAGTGGCGGACGCTGGTGGCGGCGATGCTCGGCTGGATGCTCGACGCGATGGACGTGATGTTCTACGCCTTCGCTCTCACCGCGATCCGCGCCGAGTTCTCGCTCTCCGCCGCGGCGGCCGGCGGGCTCGCCTCGGTGACGCTGCTGACGTCGGCGGTGGGCGGGATCGCGTTCGGGATCCTGGCGGACCGCATCGGGCGCGCCAGGACGCTGGTCTGGTCGATCCTCATCTACTCGGTTTTTACGGCGCTCACGGCGACGGCGCACTCGCTCGCCCAACTCGTCCTCTGGCGGTCGCTCGTCGGCATCGGCCTCGGCGGGGAGTGGGCTGCGGGATCGGTCCTGGTGTCCGAGAGCTGGCCCGCCGAGCACCGCGGCAAGGCGATCGGGCTGATGCAGTCGGGGTGGGCGATCGGCTACATCTTCGCCGCGCTGCTGGCGTCGGCGATCCTCCCCGGTCACGGCTGGAGGGTGCTGTTCGCCATCGGCGTGGCGCCCGCCCTGCTGGCATGGTGGGTGCGGCGGACTGTGCCGGAACCGGAGATCTGGAGGCGCGCCGAGCGGAGTGCACGGCTCGGGTTCACGGCGCTCTTTCGGCCGCCGCTCGTTCGCAACGTTGTCGTGGCAACGACGTTGACGTCGTGCCTGCTGTTCGCCTACTGGGGCCTGTTTACCTGGGTTCCTGCCTACCTTGCGAGCCCGGCGGCGGCGGGCGGTGCGGGGATGGGGGTGGTGCGCTCGGCCGGGTGGATCGTCCCGATGCAGATCGGGGCGTTCTTCGGGTACGTGCTGTTCGGCGTGCTCGCGGATCGTTTCGGCCGCCGGCCCGTCTTTCTGACGTTCGTCCTCGCCGCCGCGGTGCTCGTGCCCGTGTACGGGCGGATGGCGGCGCACCCGGCGGCGCTGATGGCGTTGGGGCCGTTGATCGGGTTCTTCGGGCACGGCTACTTCTCGCTGTTCGGCGCGATGCTCGCCGAGCTGTTCCCGTCATCGGTGCGCGCGACCGCGCAGGGTTTCTGCTACAACTTCGGCCGGGCGGCGAGCGCCCTGGCGCCGTTCGTCATCGGCGCACTCGCGGACCGGCACGGGATCGGCAGCGCGCTGGCGCTGACGTCGGCGTTCTTCGTCGCGGCAGGGGGCCTGATGCTGCTCCTGCCGGAGACCCGGGGGGAGGAGCTGCAGTGAGCGGGACAGCGGCAGAACCGGTGACGATCGACCTCAACGCGGACGTCGGCGAGCTGCCGGACGCGCTGGACGACGGACGGGAAGAGGCGCTGCTCCGCCTGGTGACCTCGGCGAACATCGCGTGCGGCGGGCACGCGGGCGACGAGCGCACGATGGCCGGTGTGCTCGCCATGGCGGAACGGCTCGGCGTGGCGGCCGGCGCCCACCCCGGGTACCCCGACCGAGAGGCCTTCGGCCGTCGCTCGGCGGCGATGGACACCGGCGCGATCGAGGAGACGGTCTTCGAGCAGGTGCGGGCGCTGGGCGCGGCGGCTGGCCGGGCCGGGGTCGCGCTCCGCCACGTGAAGCCGCACGGCGCGCTGTACAACGACGCCGCCGGACACGAGGACGTCGCCGCGGCGGTGGCCCGCGGCGTGGCGCGCTGGAGGAGCTCCGTCGCCATTGTCGGTCTGGCCGGGTCGCGCTGTCTGGAGGTCTACCGAGCCCACGGGTTCGAGGCGATCGGCGAGGCGTTCGCGGACCGGGCGTACGAGGCGGACGCCACGCTGCGGCCCCGCACGCTGCCCGGGGCGCTGCACTCCGACCCTGCGGTGGCGGCGGCGCAGGCGGTGCGCATCGCCGTCGAGGGTCGGGTGACCGCGGCCGGTGGCCTGGAGATCGCGCTTGCCGCCCGGACGATCTGCGTTCACGGGGACTCGCCGGGCGCCGCCGCCGTGGCGCGCGCGGTGCGCGCCGCGTTGCTCGCGGCCGGCGTCCGCCTGGCGCCGGTCGGCGCTCGACCGGCATGACGGCGCAGGAGCGCCGCTACGAGGGGTCGGGGCCGCCGGCGAGCGCCTGAATTGTGCTCGCAGCCAAACGCAGGGTGCGAAACGACTCGGCCAAGGCGAGGCCGCGTTCCTGCCCGACCTCGCGCGCGATCCGCTCGAACGCGACGCGGGTCGGTCCCGGCGAAAACTGGGAGGCGTGGTCGCAGATCAGATCGATCTTGCGGTCGAAGACGTCGGCGATGTCCACCCAGGTGTTGGCTTCCCCGGTGGGACCGAGCCAGACCTCTTTGACGACGTGCGGCTGCAGCCCCTCGGCGATCAACTCGGGAAAGATGCTCGCCTTCTTGACCGCCGGATAGAGCGCCTCCACCGCGGCGTGACCGGCGGTGCGGTGGTCCGGGTGGTTGATGTACGTCCCGTGGCGGAACCAGACGGTCGGGTCGTTGGCGACCACGATGTCCGGCCGGACACGCCGCATCACGCGCACGAGGTCGCGCCGCAGGTCGAGGGTGGGCTGCAGCATGCCATCCTCGTACCCGAGGGTGATCACCTCGGCGCCGAGGCGGGCGGCGGCGCGGGCCTGCTCGACCCGACGGCGCGCAATCACGGCGTCGCGGTTGTCGTTGGGATCGGCGGTGCCCTTGTCGCCGTCCGTGATCAGGCACAGCGTGATGGAGTGGCCCTCGGCCGCCCACTTGAGGAGGGTGCCGCCGGCCATCGTCTCCGCATCGTCGGGGTGGGCAAAGAGCGTCAGGATACGTTTGCTCATGGCGATATACTACAAGACAGAACGCGGCCCGCAGATTCCGCCCGATTCGCAGCCGCCGGATGTCCGATCCGCGGGGGAGACAATGGCACGATTGACGGTCCTTGTAGTGGATCGGCAGGAGATCCGGCGCAAAGAGCTCGGCCGCGGCCTCGCCTCGTACGCCTACGAGGTCGTCACGGCAGCGGACGGTGACGAGGGGCAGCGGTTCGCTGAGGGCTTGAACCCAGACGCGGTCGTGATCGAGGCCGCCCTCGCCGCGTCCGTCCCGGCGGCGGCCGCGAGCGGGGCCGGCCCGCTGCGCATCCTGCTCGACGACGGCGAACAGACCCCGGTCCCCGGCGCGGGAATCGTTTTGGCCGCCGCGGGCCTCGCCCCCGAGGCGATCGTCCGCAAGCTCCGCACGGCCTTGCTCGGACGCGAACTGGGGATCGCGGTTGACGCCACGCTGGACGCCCTCGAGGGGAACCTGCTGGCGCTGCCGTTGCTTGAGTTGCTGCCGAGGCTGCAGCGCCTCGCTGTGAGCGGCCGCGTGCTCCTCGGTGACGGCGAGGTGACGCTCGAGGAGGGTGAGGCCGTCGCCGCCCGCGCCGGTGCGGCGCGCGGCGCCAAGGCGTTCGCGAGGCTGGCGCGGACCACGTTTGGCAGTTTCCGCGTCACGGGCGCTCCGGCCGGTGGCCCGCGGGAGATCTCGGAGGACATGCTGAGCCTGATGGCGCTCGCGATGGAGGACCAGGCCCGCTTCGACGACGCGTGCGGTTGCCTTCCCGACCTGGCGAGCCGCCTGCGCCTGGTGATCGGGCCGGCGTTCTTCGCCTCGCAGTTCAACCCTGGCCAGCAGGGTGTCCTGGCCGGGGCGCACGACGGTGGCACCATTTGGGACGTCGTCGACCGGGTCGTTGAACCGGACGGCATGGTGCTCGCCGAGATCGCTCGCCTCAGCGAGATCGGCCTGGTCGCGTTCGACGAACCGGAGGTCAAGGTGCGGATCGTGACCGACTCGACGGCGGACCTTCCGCCCGAGCTGGCCGAGAACAACCGCATCCATGTCGTGCCTCTCTCCGTGGTCCTCGGGAAGGAGATCTACAAGGACGGCATCGACTTGCGGCCCGCAGCGTTCTACGAGATGCTGCAGGACCGCAAGCGCGGCCACCCCCAGACCAGCCCTCCCACGAAAGGCGAGTTCTTCGCCTCGTACCGTCAGGTCATCGGCCGCAACGACGTCGTGTCGATCCATATTTCGGAGAAGATGTCGAAGACGGTCGTCCACGCCCGGGCCGCCGCCAACGAGGGGGGCGAGGACTTCCGCCGGCTGCGCGGTGACGGCGTGCCGGCGTTGGAGGTCGTGGACAGCTTCCAGGTCAGCACCGGCCTCGCGCTGCTGGCGATATTCGCCGCCCGTCTGGCGAGGCGGCGTCTCGAGGCGTCCGACATCCGGGCGAGGATCGAGGCGATGCGCTCCCGCATCCACATGCTCTTCGTCGTCGACACCCTCGAGTATCTCGCGCGGGGCGGCAGGATCGGCCAGGCGCAGGCGTGGTTCGGAGGGCTTCTGGGGATCAAGCCGATCCTGGGCGTGGTGAACGGCGAGGTCGCGCCGGTCGACCGGGTTCGCGGCGGCGCCAACGCCCATCCGCGCCTGGTCGCGCTGCTGAAGGAGCGCGTCGACCCCGACCGGCCCGTCATCGTGGGGATCGGCCACGCCGCGGCCGCGGAGTGGGCGGTGAGACTGCGCAGCCTGCTCCACGACACGTTCAGAATTCACGAGCTCGTGGAGAACGAGATTGGGCCGGTCGTCGGGACGCACGTCGGGCCCGGTTGCGTCGGCGCGGCGATCTTCCAGCCCACCGACGACGAACTCGCGCTCATCGGGCCGCTGGCGTAGGCGGCGGCGTCCGGTTCGGAGCGCCGCGGCTAACCGTCCGGGCCGGAGGCGGCGAGGGGACGCGGCCTGGTCATCGCCTCCGGCGACAGGAGACGATCCAGTTCGGAACTCGATAGCCAACCCTTGCCGAGGATGATCTCGCGGACGGGCCTGCCGGTCTCGAGAGCTTCCCTTGCGATCTCGCTGGCCCGCTCGTACCCCAGCGCCGGCACCACCGCGGTCACGATCCCGATCGAGCGCTCCACCAGTTCGCGGCAGCGCTTGACGTCGGCCGTGATACCGCGGATGCAGCGGGTCGTCAGGGTGTTCACGGCGGCGGTGAGCATCTGCAGCGACTGGAAGAGGCTGAAGGCGATGATCGGTTCCATCACATTGAGCTGGAGCTGGCCGGCCTCGGCAGCGAGCGTGATCGTCAGGTCGTTTCCGATCACCTGGAACGCGACCTGGTTGACGACCTCGGGAATGACGGGGTTCACCTTGCCGGGCATGATCGAGGAGCCGGGCTGCATCGCGGGGAGCTCGATCTCCGCCAGCCCGCAGCGCGGGCCGGAAGAGAGCAGCCGGAGGTCGTTGCACATCTTGGAGAGCTTGACCGCCGTGCGCTTGAGCACGCCGGAGAACATCACGAAGGCGCCGGTGTCGGGGGTCGCCTCGACGAGGTTCTCGGCGAGCACGACGTCGAGGCCTGTGATCCGGCGGAGTTGTTCGACCACGAGCAGAGGGTAGTTCGGGTCTGCGTTGATTCCGGTGCCGATCGCGGTCCCCCCCATGTTGACCTCGAGGAAGAGCCGGGCGGTTTCGCGCAGGCGGGCGATGTCCTCTCCCGTGGTGACGGCGAAGGCGGTGAACTCCTGCCCCATCGTCATCGGGACCGCGTCCTGGAGCTGCGTGCGTCCCATCTTGACGACGGCTCGGAACTCCTCGCCCTTGGCGGCCAGCGCCGCGCGAAGTTTCTCGAGGGCTGCGATCAGGTCCCCCAGCGACAGCACGGTCGCTATCCTGAGCGCCGTCGGGTAGACGTCGTTGGTCGACTGCGAGAGGTTGACCTGGTTGTTGGGGTGGCAGCGCGCGTAGTCGCCGCGGCGGGCGCCGAGGAGCTCGAGCGCCCGGTTCGCGATGACCTCGTTGGCGTTCATATTCGTGGAGGTGCCGGCGCCGCCCTGCACCGCGTCGACGACGAAGTGCCCGTGGTGGTGGCCGTCGACGATCTCCTGGGACGCCCGGTCGATCGCGGAGGCAACCCGCTCGTCCAGCAGCCCGAGCCGGAGGTTGGCGCGCGCCGCGGCCTGCTTCACCATGGCGAGGGCGCGCACGAGAGTGGGGAAGTGGGACAGGCGCACGCCGGAGATCGGGAAGTTCTCCACGGCGCGCAGCGTCTGCACACCGTAGAGCGCGTCGGCCGGCACATCGCGATCGCCGAGCAGGTCGTGCTCGAGCCTGGTCGCCCCCGACGCGTACGCCTTGTCGCGCCCCACGGGTCCCGAGCTCGCGTACTGCAGGCGGCGGCTGATGGCGAGCGCCACGCGGCTGAGCACCTCGACGGCGGCGGCGCCGTCGGCCGCCAGGCTCGTTCGGACCGCGTCCCGTTCCAGCACCAGCAGGGACAGCTTCGTCAGCGCCCGCGCCGAGGTCGTGTGCAGCGACGCGTGCAGGAACGAGCCCTCGCCGAGTGCGTCGCCGGGGCCGAGGACCGCCAGGCGCTCGAGTTCGTCGTGCCCGCCGCGCACGATTTCGGCCTGTCCCTCCACCACGACGAAACAGGCGTGCCGCGGCGAGCCCTGCGCGTACAGCATGGCGCCCGCCGGCACCTCGCGTGGACGGGCCGTAGCCGCCAGCAACTCCACCGCGGTCTCGTCGAGGCCGGCGAACAGCTCGCAGGCGCGCAGATCTGTGCGAACGTCGTGCATCCCGCCTCCCCGCCGGGCCAGGTCCCCAGGCTGCCCGGTGGGAGCCGGCCGGCACATGGCGATTGTAGCGGTGCGCAGGCTCGGACCTTGCGTACGCGGTCGCGCCTCCGGTAGGGTACTCGGGTGTCTCTTGGGAACCGTGGAAGGAAACGCGACATCGGCCGTGTTTGGCCTGGCCAGGGGTTGGCGGCGTTGGAGCGGAGCGCACGATGACGGCGAACGCGTTGAACGCGGTCGTGGCGGCCAGGATCGAGGTCGCGCCCGGCCTCGTCATTCTCAGAGTGGCGCCCGACGGCTGGGATCTCCCGCCGTTCAAGCCGGGCCAGTTCGCCGTCCTGGGCCTGCCGGCGGAGGCCGACCGGCACCCGGTGGCCGACCCGGAGGGCGACCCGCCGCCGAAGCCGGGCACGCTGATCCGGAGGTCGTACTCGATCGCTTCCTCGTCGGTAGAGCGCGAGTATCTCGAGTTCTACCTCACGCTGGTGCGGTCGGGGTCGCTGACACCGCGGCTGTTCGCACTGAAACTCGGTGACCGCCTTTGGCTCGGACCGAAGATCACCGGCCTGTTCACGTTCGAGCAGGTCCCGGCCGGGACCGACATCGTGATGATCGCCACGGGCACCGGGCTGGCGCCGTACATGAGCCAGCTGCGCACAACCCTCCTGCACGAGCCGGCCCGCCGGGTCGCGGTGCTGCACGGGGCGCGCCACTCCTGGGACCTCGGTTACCACGCCGAGCTGGTCACGATGCAGCGGCTGCGCCACCACCTCCTCTATCTGCCCGTCGTCTCGCGCCCCGATGAGGAGCCGGTCGCCTGGGCGGGCGAGGTGGGCTACGTGCAGGACCTGTGGGCGCGCGGGGTCCTCGAACGGCACTGGCGGGCCCGGCCCGGCCCGGCCAATGCCCATGTTTTCCTCTGCGGGAACCCCGCGATGATCGAGACGATGGCGGAGCTGCTGGCGGGCGAGGGCTTTCGCGAGCACACGCCGCGACAACCGGGGGAAGTCCACGTCGAGAGGTTCTGGTGAGGTTCTGGTAATGAGGGCACCGTCGCTCCGCCTGCTGCTCGCCGTGCCGGTCATCGCCGCCGTCGTCCTGGGCACGGCTCTCGTTTGGCTCGCGTCGGTGGCCGCGCACACACTACGGGAGCGTGACGACGCGGTTCGCCAGGGGGTCTTGCTGCGTCTCGGCCACGAGCTGGAAGGAGAGCTGCGCGAGGCGGGGCCCGAAGAGGCGGCCGGAACGCTCGACCGCTTCCTGGCCGCGCACTCCCGGGCGCTGACGGGCGTGGAGCTGGTGGGGCCCCAGGGAGTAATCGCCGGGACGGGAACCGTGGCGCCCTCGGCGAGCGAACAGCCGGCGATGCTGGGGCCGCGCTGGCGTCCCGCGGCCGGGATGATGGGGCGGGGCGCCGGGCCCGGGCGGGGGACGCTCGCCAGGTTGCGCCTGCAGCCGACAAAGGCGCTGGGCGCCTCCGACCGACTTGCGTCCGTGATGATGGCGGGGGCTTCGGCCGGGGCGGTCGGCCTCGTGGGGTTTGCGCTCTTCGGAGTGGCCGGTCTGGCGCAGCGCCAACGCCTGGCTGCCGCGGAGGCGGAGCGGCGGCGCTTGGAGGTGGTCGCGCTCGCCGGCGCCGGGCTGGCCCACCGGCTGCGCAACCCTCTGGCCGGCATCAAGGGAACGACGCAGCTCCTCCTGGAGGGCGCGCCGCCGCCGACGGCGGCGAGGGCGAGGCGCATCCTTGAGGCGAGCGAGCGGATCGAAGTATTGCTCGGGCGGCTCCTGGCGTTCGCCCACCCGCCCGAGCCGAGCCCCGAGACGCTGGACCTCGTGGCGCTTGCCGAGCGGGTCGCGGGCCGCACGCCTGGCGCCGTGCGCGTCAGCTCGCGCGGGGCTGTGCCGGCGTGGGCGGACGTGGAACACGTCGAGAGCATCCTCGAGGAGTTGCTCGGCAATGCGCGGGCGTTCGACGCGGACGGCGAGTTGGAGGTCGAGGTGCGGCGGGAGGGGCGGGCGGCGGTGGCCGAGGTGCGCGACCGTGGCGCCGGCCTCGCGGTCCACCCGGAGCGGGCATTCGACCCCTACGTGACCACGCGGCCCGAGGGCGCCGGCCTCGGTTTGGCGATCGTGCGCGCCCTCGCGAACGCCAACGGAGGGGATGCCACCCTGGCCGCGAGGGCCGGCGGCGGCTGCGTGGCGCGTCTCGAACTCCCGGCGGAAAAGGCCTGACGTGGCCCGCATCCTGGTGGCCGACGACGAGCCCTCGTTCCGCGAGCTGCTCGCGGACATCCTCGAAGGCGCCGGGCACGAGGTGGTCGAGGCCCGCGACGGCGCCGAGGCGCTGGCGGCGTTGGAGCGGGGCGCGTTCGACCTCGTGCTCGCGGACCAGCGCATGCCGCGCATGGACGGCATCGAACTGCTGCGGCGCAGCCGTCAGCTCACCGCGCCGCCGCCGGTGGTGATGCTCACCGCGTACGGTACGATTCCGGAGGCCGTCGAGGCCGTGCGCCTCGGCGCCGCCGACTACCTGACCAAGCCGCTGCCGTCGCCGGCCGCGCTGCTCGCGGCGGTGGGGCGGCTGCTCGCCCCCGAAGAAGGAGGCGGGGCGTTCGTGACCGAGGACCCGACCGTCAAGGAGCTGCTTGACCTGATCGACCGGGTCGCACCCCGCGACGTGTCCGTCCTCATCACCGGCGAATCCGGTACCGGCAAGGAGCTGGTGGCGCGCCGGCTGCACGCGAAGAGTGCCCGCTCGGCAGGCCGGTTCGTCGCAGTCAACTGTGCGGCGCTGCCCGAGGCGTTGGCCGAGAGCGAGCTGTTCGGTCACGAGAAGGGCGCGTTCACCGGAGCCGACCGGCAGCGGCAGGGGCGGTTCGAGGAGGCCGGCGGCGGCACGCTGTTCCTCGACGAGGTGGGGGACCTGCCGTCGTCGTTGCAGGCCAAGCTCCTCCGCGTCCTCGAGGAGCGCGTGGTGCGGCGGCTCGGCGGCGCGGCCGACATTCCGGTGGACGTGCGGGTGGTGGCGGCGACGAACCGCGGCCTCTCGGGGGCGGTCGCCGACGGCGGCTTCCGCGAGGACCTCTACTTCAGGTTGGCGGTGGTCACCGTCGACCTGCCGCCCCTGCGCGAGCGGCCGGCCGACATCCCGGTCCTGGCGCGGCACCTGGTCGCCGACCTTGCGGCCCGCCATCGCCTCCCGGTCCCGGAACTCGATCCGGCGGTGTTCGCGGCGCTGCAGCGCAACCGGTGGCCGGGCAACGTGCGCGAGCTGCGTAACGTGCTGGAGCGGGCTCTGATCGTGCGGGCCGGAGCGGCGATCCGGGCGGAGGACGTCACGCCTGCGATCGTGGCCGCCTCCTTTGCGGGGGAGGGCGGCGCCATGCCGCTCGACCGGGACGTGCGGGAGCGGGAGGCTCTTTTGGAGGCGCTGCGGCGCGCCGGCGGCAACCGCGAAGAGGCGGCGAGCCTGCTCGACGTCTCCGTCCGCACCCTGTACTACCGCCTTCGGCGCTTCGGGATCACCTGACTGCAGCTCTTTGCGCGCCGGCTGCAGGATCTTGCAGCTCCGCCTTGCACCCAGCGGCGCCTGTATCCGTAACACGCTATCCGACAGATACTTGGCAAATCAGCTCGGGCTGGCACGGCGTGTGCTCATGGTATGGGCGACCGCGAAGAACGCGGCGGCGAAAAGGGGGTAGAGAAATGAAGAGCAACTTGATCTTTGGCGTGGCGACTCTCGGGATGGCGCTGGTCTTGGCGAGCCCGCTGGCGGCACAGCAGATCCGGGGCGGTGCGGGCGACGGGACCGGTCCGAGGGTGGATACCAGCAAGGCATTCACCGTGCAGGGCGAGGTCGTGAGCTTCCAGGCAGGCTTCGGCCAGACGGTGCCGCAGCTCACGGTGCGCGAGGCGAGCGGTAACGAGACGGCGTTCGTGCTCGGGCCGTTCCGCTACCTGCAGACGCAGAACTTCGCGGCTCAGGCAGGCGACGGCGCCGAGGTGACCGGGTGGGTGTGTGCGAGTTGCGCGCAGGGGATGGTGGTCGGCCAGGTGAAGAACCTGACCAGGGGCCTCACCCTGGTGCTGCGCAGCGCCGACGGTACGCCGGTGTGGAAAGGCCCGGCCGGGCAGGGCCTTCGCCGCCACCTCGCGGGGCGCGCGGCCGGCGTCGGCGCCGCCCAGGGTCTGAAATTGGGCGCGGGCCGGGGCGCGGGTGCCGTGCAGCGCGGCGGTGGGCAACTCTGCGCCGGCGGCGGGCCGGACCTGAGCCGGACCACGAGCTTTACTGGTGCAGTGGTCAGCTTTGCCGGGGGCCCCGGCGAGGGCTTCCCGACGCTGGTGATGTCCTCGACCCAGGGCGACGTCGCGATCGTGCTGTCACCCTATCGCGCGCTGATGCAGGCCGGGTACACGCCCGTTGCCGGCGCCCGGGTCGACGTCAAGGCCGCGCCGGTGAATCTGGACGGCCAGGAGCACTGGGTGGCGCTCGCCATCAAGGACGTGGCGTCGGGCCTCGAGGTGGTGCTTCGCGACCCTGCAACGGGTCTGCCGCTGGCCAGGGGCCGCGGCGGAAGGCGCTGACCGAGTTCGTCCGGAGGAAGGGGGAGGAGCGATCCTCCCCCTCTTCTTTTCAAGCCGGAGCGTCGCCGGCTTCCCGGTTCAGCCAAAGCGCCCGGTGATGTAGTCTTCGGTCTGCTTTTGCTGCGGGTTGGTGAACAGCTCCGTCGTGGTCCCGAACTCGATGATCCGCCCCTGGTAGAAGAACCCCGTGAAGTCGGAGAGGCGGGCGGCCTGCTGCATGTTGTGGGTGACGATGACGATCGTGTACCTCGTCTTGAGCTGAACGACCAGCTCCTCGATTCGCGAAGTCGCCACCGGGTCGATCGCCGAGGTCGGCTCGTCCATGAGCAGGACCTCGGGCTCGACGGCGATCGCGCGGGCGATGCACAGGCGCTGCTGTTGGCCTCCGGAGAGCGCCGAGCCGGACCGGTGCAGCTTGTCCTTCACCTCGTCCCAGAGTGCCGCCGCACGCAGCGCCTCCTCGATGCGGTCGTCGAGCTCCGATCCCTTCACCCGGTAGTGAAGGCGAAGCCCGTAGGCCAGGTTCTCGTAGACGGTCAGCGGGAAAGGCGTCGGCTTCTGGAAGATCATTCCGACCCTGCGCCGCAGCTCGATGACGTCCACGCCGGGGGCGAGGACGTTCTCTCCGTCGAGCCACACCTCTCCGGTGGCGCGCTGGTCGCGGTAGAGCTCGAAGATCCTGTTGTAGACGCGGATGTGCGTGGACTTGCCGCACCCCGACGGGCCGATGATGGCGGTGACGCTGCCGGCTGGGACGTCGAGGAAGTTATCGTGCAGTGCCTGTTGCTCGCCGTAGTAGAAGTTGAGGCCCTTGACCGAGATCTTGGTCTGGGCAACGGCTGTCGCAGGCCCCTGCACCCCGGCTGCGGGCTGGGGCACCGTGGGTCGGGGAGGGGCGACGTCCGGCGGGGTTGACCTGGTCACTTTCTCTCCCGTGCCAACGCGCGGGACACGACCGTGAGTGTCAGCACGCTGATGGCGATGATAAACGACGCGCCCCACGCGGCTTGCTGCCAGGCCGGGTACGGCGACATCGCATAGTTGAAGATCGTGACCGTCAGGTTGGCCGTTGGGCCGCTCAACGAGCGCGGCCAGTACGGGCTGTTGAGGGCGGTGAACAGGAGCGGCGCGGTCTCGCCGCTGACTCTCGCGACAGCGAGCAACACGCCCGTCAGGAGGCCTGCCCTGCACGCCCGGAACAGGATCTTCACGGTCGCCCGCCAGTGCGGCGAGCCAAGCGCGAGTGCCGACTCCCGGAGGGCGTTCGGCACCAGTCCGAGCATGTCCTCGGTCGTTCGCGCCACGACCGGGAGGACGAGCAACGCCAACGCCACACCGCCGGCCCACCCGGAGAAGTGCCCGGTGGGCAGGACGATGATCGCGTACACGAACAGGCCGATGATGATCGACGGAATTCCCATCATCACATTGGCGAGGAAACGGACCGCCGTCGCGAACCGGGTGCCGCGACCGTATTCCGCCAGGTAGACGCCGGCCAGCAAGCCGACTGGGACGCCGAGGGCGCACGCCAGCAACGTGATAACTCCCGTGCCGAGGATGGCGTTGCCGAGGCCGCCGCCACTGTCGCCCGGAGCGGAGGGGAGCGACGTGAGGAAGGTCCAGTTCAGCGCCCCGGCGCCGCGGCGGAGGACCACGAAGAGGATCCAGGCCAGAAACCCGAGGCCCAGCGCCGCCGCCAAGGCCGACACGACCTTGACCACGGCGTCGGTCACCTTCCTGGGCCAGGCGGGGCGCCGCTTCATGACGGGGCTCCCGCCTGTCGAGACAGGCGCGCGAGCCACAGCTGGGCGAGCACCTGAATGACGAGCGTGACCACGAAGAGGATGAGCCCCAGCTCGACCAGCGCCGACAGGTAGACCGGCTCGGAAGCCTCGGTGAACTCGTTGGCCAGCGTCGACGCGATCGAATTGCCGGAGGCAAACAGCGACGCTGCGATGCGATGGTCGTTCCCGATCACGAACGTCACCGCCATCGTCTCGCCGATCGCCCGGCCGAGGCCGAGGAACACCCCGCCGACGATGCCCTTCATACCGTAGCCCACGGTCACCTTGCGCGTCACCTCCCACGTGGTCGCCCCCAACCCGTACCCGGCCTCCTTCATGACCGGCGGAACGAGGGCGAAGACGTCGCGCACGACGGCAGTGATGAACGGCAGCACCATGAGCGCCAGAACCAGGCCGGCGGTCAGGATTCCGATCCCCATCGGCGGGCCGGAGAACAGCGGCAGCCTCCCCAACACCTTCTGCATCTCCGGCTGCACGTACGTGGCCATGAGCGGCGCGAGCACGAAGAGGCCCCACATCCCGTAGATGATGCTGGGGACCGCCGCGAGCAGCTCGATGCCGTAGCTCACCGGGCGGGCGAGGCGGGGATGGGCGATCTCGACCAAGAACAGCGCAATGATGAAACTGAGCGGGACTGCGATCAGCATCGCGATCACGGTGGAGAGGATGGTGCCGAAGATGCTGCTCGCCGCGCCGAAGTCGTCGCGAACCGGATCCCACGCCGCGGACCACAGGAAGCCCCAGCCGAACTTGTCGATCGAGAGGCGCGAGCGGTACAGCAGCACGACGAACAACCCGGCCATGACCACGAGCACGAACGCCGCGCAGGTGAAGGCGGTCGCCCGGAACAGGCCCTCGGCCAGAACGGGCGCCCGACCACGGGGACGGCGCACCATGACCATACCCCTCCCGGGGATGGCGGCCGCCCCGGTGGCGGCCGCCATGCCACGATCTTCATTCCCGGTCACTTCCAGACGGCCTGGCCCGCGGAACGCACCGTCGAGGTCCAGTTCGCCTCCATCATGTCGGCGACGTTCCTGGGCATCGGGACGTAGTCAAGCTCCTCGGCCATCTTCTGCCCGTTAGCGTAGCACCACGCGAAGAAGGAGAGCACCGCCTTCGCTTTCGCGGCGTCGGGCTGGTTCTTGTAGAAGAGGATGAACGAGGCCCCCGTGATCGGCCAGCTGTCGGCGCCCGGCTGGTCGGTGAGCACGAGGTAGTAGCCCGGGGCGTCCTTCCAGTCGGCGTTGGCGGCCGCGGCCTGGAACGCCTTGGCGGTCGGGGAGACGAAGTTGCCGGCGCTGTTGCCCAGCAGCGTGTACGTCATGTGGTTCTGCAGGCAGTACGCATACTCGACGTAGCCGATGGCACCGTTGATGCGAAGCACGTAGGCCGAGACCCCCTCGTTGCCCTTGCCGCCGACTCCGGTCGGCCAGGAGACCGCCGTGCTCGTCCCGACCTTCGAGTGCCACTCCGGCGACACCTTGTCCAAATAGTTGGTGAAGATCCAGGTGGTGCCCGAACCGTCCGCACGGTGCACCACGGTGATGGCGAGGTTGGGGAGCTTGACGCCGGGGTTGACCGCGGCGATCTCCGGTGCGCTCCAGTTTGCGACCTTCCCGAGGTAGATGTCGGCGAGCAGGGTGGGCGTGAGCTTGACCTCTCCGGGCTTGACGCCGGGGACGTTGAGCACCGGGACCACCCCGCCCATGACCATCGGCCACTGAATGAGGCCGATCTCGTCGAGTTGCTTCGCCGTCATCGGAGCGTCGGAGGCGCCGAAGTCCACCGTCTTTGCCTTGATCTGGGCGATACCGCCGCCGGAGCCGATCGACTGATAGTTGAGGTGGACGCCGGTCTTCTCGGCGTACGCCGCGGCCCACTTCGCATAGACGGGGTACGGGAACGTCGCGCCCGCACCGGTGATGGTCGTCTGGCCGAACGCGGGCCCCCCCGCGAGGGCCAGGACCGCGGCCACCGAACCCATGACCCAACTCCTTCTGGACCGTGTCATCGTGCGCATCCTCCCTTTCGGTCCGGCGGGGCTGCCGGAGTTGCAGGCTCCCCGGCCGGCACCGTGACACTTGTACGGCCCGCATGTGAACTCCCTGTGAAGAGGGGGCGCCACCCACCGACTGCGGCCGGCGAAGCACCGGGACGTCAGGGAACGACGGTCACCGAAATTGCACCGCGCAGGTCGCCCTCGCGGTAACCGGTGGCGCGGTCGGCGGGGTAGCGGTCGGCGAGCGCTGCGCGCACCGCCGGGTCGAGGTGCGACGCCTCGCCGTGGCACGCCAGACACAGCTTCCCGGTCATGATCGGCCGCATCACCCGCAGCGTGCGGACGCCGTCCGCGTCGACCCAGGCGTCCTCCTCCTTGGGCGCAGTCCCGCGTTCGAGCGCGACCTGCCAGCGGGCCAGCACGGCGGCCTCGAATGGGTCGGGGGCGTTGGCAGGGTTGCGCACCCTGGTGCCGACCCGGCGCACCGTGAGGCCGTCGCGAGAGAGACGGGCGGCGATCGCCGGGGCGACCTCGGAGCACACGGCGATCGCCTTGGCGGGACCGCCGGCGTCGAGCTCCTTCCGCAGCTGGCCGAGCAGCTCGGTGGTCAGCGACGCGGCGGCCGTGTGGGCCCGCACCAGGGCAGGGTCGGCCGGCGCCACGGTCGCCGCCGGGACCGACGGCGCCGCCGCCGCGAGCAACGTGGCGAGGAGAAATCCAGCGCTCATGATCGCCTCCAGAAGTCAATCCTACGCCGAACCGCGGCCGGTCAGGAGGACCGGCGCGCGGGGACCGGTCCGCGGGCGGTGTCCGATTCCCAGCTCCCAAGAAGTTCGCTCTCGCCGCACCCCTCCACCTCGGGCTCGAGCGTCGCGTGCGCCACGCCCCAGCGGTGGTAAAGAAAGGTCTTGATCTCGGCGAAGAGCGTTTCAATCGCGCGGCCGTCGAGGGTGTCGCTCACCACCACGTGGGCGGTGAGCAACCGCTGGCCGGGGCCGTTCTGCCAGAGGTGGAGGTGGTGCAGTGTGGCGCCAGGGAACGCGTGCCCGACGTCGTCGAGAAGAGCTTCGAGGGAGACGTCCGCGGGCGCGCCCTCGAGCAAAGTGGAGAGCGTTTCCCAGATGAGCGACAACCCGCTGCGCAGCACGGCAAACACGACGATCAGGGCCGCCGCCGGGTCCACGTACAGCCCCACCGGAGTGTGCGCCAAGAGCGCGGCGGCGACGACCGCCAGCGAGGCCAGGGCGTCCTGGGCCATGTGCAGGAACGCGCTGCGGACGTTGACGTCGTCCTTTTCGTGGCGGCGCAGCAGGAGCACCGATCCGACGTTCGCGGCGAGCGCCACAAGCGCGACGGCGAGCATGAGCCCCTGCGCTACCGGGGTGGGGTGGAGCAGGCGCACCAGCGCCTCGCGGGCGATCACGACCGACACGGCGATCAGCACGACGGCGTTGGCGAGGGCGGCAATGACCTCGGCGCGCTTGAACCCGTAGGTGTGGTGTGCGGTGGGTGGGCGCCGGCTCAGACGCCGCGCCCACAGCGCCAGCGCGACGGCCGCGACGTCGCTGAAGTTGTGCGCGGCGTCCGAGAGCAGCGCCAGGCTGCCCGAGAAGAATCCACCAACCAGCTCGGCCACCGTGATCGCAACGTTGAGCGCGGCGCTGGCCCACAGCCGCCGGTCCATATCGGCGCCCGCAACAGGTGAAAGGTCGTGCCGGTGGCTCACCGCGCCTGCTCGCTGGGTGTCGATGCCCCGCCGAGGTCGGCGAGCAGGGGGGTTGCGGCGTCGAGGGTGCCGGCCGCGGCGAGATGGCGCGCAATGCGGACCGTGTCCAGCACCTCCTCGGCCGTCGCGCCCGCCTGCCGCGCCATGTAGGCTTGCGAGCGGGCGCACGCCGCCTGCCCGCGCCCGAGAGCGGCCGCCACTGCGATCAGCGAGCGGTACTTGGTCGGAATCGGGCTGGCTTCGCGGCCGACGCTCCCGGCCGAGTTCATCGCGGTGCCCATCAGCAGGTCCGGGGCCAGATCCTGAAGGAGCCGCGGCCAGGCGGGGAGGGTTTCGCCCATCTTCTGGCTCATCATCGCCAGCACTTGTTCCGGGGTCGGTGCGGGTGCATTGGTCATCATTCTCTCCTTCGCGCCTTCAACGGCAAATTCGCCCGATTCCAAAGTCTATTCGTTTCGCAACAGTGGCGTCGTGATCACCCGAGGTTCTCGTCCACCCAGACCAGCTCGTTGGCCCGCACTAGCTCCTTGAGTTCCGCCAGGAAAGAACGGACATCGCTCTCGTCGGTCGAGGTCACGCCGAATGCCATGAACGCCGGGGTCTTCTCCCGCAGGCCCTTGACGGTCGGCACCTCGAGCTTCAGGTCGACGATGTCGAACGGGCGGTCCTGGATCAGCTCGTCGAGCTGGACGAGAAAGCGCTTCTCGCCGAACGTCCCGGCGATGCTGACGCGCGCCCGCGTCGTCGTCTCGGCAAGTATCTTTTCCGCCGCGGCGCGCGCCTCGACGGCGTCGACCTTCGCCCGTTTGCTCGTCGCCTCCTGCCTGACCTGCCGGAAGATCCTGTGCTCGCGTTCGGCCCGGCGGACCAACTCCTTGTCAGGAAACGAGATGGCGTCGGTTGGGCAGACCATGGCGCAGGTCGAGCAGCCGACCATGCAGTTGTACTGGCGCGCGACGTCGGCGCGGGGCGGCGTATCCGCCGTCATGTCGAACACCTCCCGGCCGCAGGTGACGAAGCACAGTTGGCAGCCAATGCACGCTTCGGCGTCGACCGTGGGAAACCAGGGGATCTCACGGCGCGGCGCGCCGTGCCAAAGCGTGGTGCTGAGATCTTTCGCCATACCGCTCCTTCCTTCTTCGCCTGCTCGGCCCGGCGAACAGCGCCTAGCCCGCCGGTGTTTCCTCGGCCGCGGGGACGGCATTGCGACCCCCGGTGAGCCAGATCTTGGCGTTCTCGAACATGTCGTAGAACACCGGCACGTAGATTAGCGTCAGGAACGTCGAGACCATCAGGCCGCCGATCGCGACCACGGCCAGCGGCGAGAGGCGCTCGAGACCGATCGCCCACTGCAGTGCGATCGGCAGCATCCCGACTGCAGTGCCGACGGCGGTCATCAGGATCGGCCGCGTCCGCACTCGGACGGAACCGGTGAGCGCATCGTGCAGGCTCTCGCCCCGCGCTCGCGCCTCCTCGATGAAGTCGATCAACAGGATGGAGTTCTTCACCACGATGCCGGCGAGCAGGATCATCCCCATGAACGCGGGCATGCACTGGTGCTTGCCGACGATCAGCATCGACCAGGTGGCGCCGATCATCCCCAGCGGGATCGCCACCATGATCGTGAGCGGGTGAAGGAACGACTTGAACGCCGGGATCAGCGAAAAGTAGAGCAGGATGAGTCCGAGCACGAGCGCCGCCATCAGAGCGGAGAACGCTTCGTCCATGGTCTTGCGTTCCCCCTCTTCCGTGATCGTGTACCCGGGCGGGAGCTTGAACCCAGCCATCGCTTTGTCAACGTTGTCGTTGATGTGGGTCACGGCCTGGGTGTTGCGGTAGCCGAGGAGATCCACCGTCGGCGCGAGGTCCTGGTGGGTGTAGAGCGTCGGCACGGTCGCGGTCTCGATACGCCCCAGGCTGGCGAGCGGCACGGCCCCGCGCGGCGTCAGGATGGGAAGTGTCTCCAGGCGGGCCGGGCTGTCGCGACGGGCGGCTTCGGCCTGCACCCATACCGCGAACGAGTCCTGGTTGGGCACGCGGAGCATCGTCGCCGGGAAGCCGCGCACCTGGCCGCCGACCTGCGCCGCCACCGCGGCGGCGTTGACGCCGTAGATCGCGAGTCGCTCGGGGTCGGGGAGGAAGCGGTACTCGACTCGGTCCAGCGTCCAGGTGGGCACCACCGACGTGATGCCGCCGGCGGTCATGAGGCGTTGCTGAACCTGCTGGCGCAGGTTGTCGAGCACCACCGGGTCCGGCCCGGAGATCATCAGGTCCACCGTTGAGCGGATAGTCGAGAGCGGCGTCGCGCCGTAGTCGAACGCCGCCGGGAACCGGACCCCCGGGATCGTCTGCAACTGGGCGAGCACCTTCCCCTCGATCGCCCACATCGTCTCCTTGCGCTGAAACCGGTTGACGAGGTGGACCGTCACGAACGCCTGCTGCGGGTTGCGGCCGGAGCCGAACGACAGGACGCCGGGTTCGGAGCCCAGGGTGCTCGAGGTCATGGTGACGCCGGGTTGCCGCCAGATTGCCTTCTCGGCCGTCGTGAGCAGCGCCTCGGTCTGACCGAGCGACGTGTTCGGGTAGCTCTCGAACGTGACGCGGAAGATCCCCGTGTCCATCGGCGGCATCAGGTCGCGGCCGATCAGAGGAATGACGACGCGGCTCGAGAAGACGAGCAGCAGAACCGCGGGGACGATGAACGACCACTTGTGGCGCAGCGCCACGCCGACGGTCCTGACGAAGAACTCCTGGATCGGGTGGAGCACCTTCCCCTGGACGAAGCGATCGAGCGCGAGCTCCCAGCGGAAGCGCTCCATCTTGCCGCCGAGGCGCAGGATGAACGGCGCCAGGATCGGCAGGATCGTCACCGACACCAGGTACGAGGCGACGAGCGCGATCGACAGGGTCAGGGAGAGCGGCCGCAGCACGGTCTGCACGAAGCCGCCGATCCAGATGATCGGCACCAGCACGACGACCGTGGCGTAGGTGCCCGAAAGGATCGCGAGCATCACCTCCTGGGTCCCGCCGACGACGGCATCCTCGAGCTTCTGCCCGAGCTTGTGGTAGTGGCGCTCGATGTTCTCCAGCACCACGATCGCGTCGTCGAGGAGCATGCCGACGCCGAGGATGACGCCGGTCAGCGTCACCATGTCGAACTGGAAGCCGAACAGCCACATGAAGGCGAAGGTGATGAGGTAGGTGAAGGGGATCGAGATCCCCGCCAGCAGCATGCCGCGGGTGTCCGCGAGGAAGAGGAAGATGACGATGACGGTCATGATGATCGCGTCGCGCAGCGCGTCCACCATGTTCGACACGCTGGTGGAGATCAGCTCGCCCTGGGTGTCGGCGACGGTGAACTCGAGGCCGGGGTACTGCTTCTCCAGCTTCGGCAGGTTGCCGAGCACCGACTGGATGGTCGGCAGCGCGAAGCCGGAGAGGGCACGCTGGATGTTGATGCCGATCGCCGGCTTGCCGTTGCCGTGGAACGCCGACATGCGCTCCTGGATGCCGACGTGGACGTTGGCCACATCCCGCAGGTAGACGGGCGGCCCAGGCGCGGCGCTGACGACGATGCCGCTCACCTGCTCGGGCCGGATGAACTCCCCCTGGCTCTTGAGCAGGATCTGGCGCCCCTGTGAGAGCACGAGTCCTTCCGGAGTGTTGCGGTTCCAGCTGTTGAGCGCCTCGACGACCTGCCCCGGGCTCAGGTGAAACGCCTGCAGCCGGTTGGGGTCGAGGTCCACCTGCACCACGCTCTGGTAGCCGCCAAACACCTCGACGTTCTCGACGCTGGGGAGGCGCAGCAGCATCTCCTTGATCGGGTTCTCGGCGAGCCGGCGGACCTGGGCGAGGTCCAGGTGCGAGCCCGGCCTGGGCGTCACGGCGAGGGTCAGCACCGCCGCGGTGGCGGAGGAGACCTTGTACACCTGGAACGGTCGGATGTCGGCCGGCAGCAACGGCCGGATCTTGTTGAGCGAGTTGGACACGTCGGTGGCCGCCGAGTCCAGGCCCTTCTTGTACTCGAACTCCGCCGTCACCACCGAGACCTCGTCGTTGGCGGTGGACGTCACGCGCCGGACCCGCTCGATCGTCTTGAGCTCCTTCTCGATCACGCGGCTCACGTCGCCCGCCACGTCGCCGGCCGAGGCGCCGGGCCACACCGTGACCACGGCGATCTGCGGCCGCTCGCTGTCGGGGAAGAGGTTCACCGGCATCTTGAAGAACCCGACGAGCCCCACCACCGCCAGCAGCAGCACGACGGAGAGCAACAGGTGCGGCTTCTTCACGTACGCGCCGACGAAGTTCATGACGCGCCTCCGCCCTGGGCGGTGACCCGAGTGCCCGCCGTGAGCGCCATCAGCTCGCTGGGCAGGCCCACGACCACGGTGTCGCCCGCCTTCAGATCGCCGGCCTGCGGCGCGACGACCGCGCCGTCGTCGCCGCGGCGGAGGACCGCGACCGGGACGGGCCGGGCCGTATCGTTCTCGACCTTGACCACCACCGTCGCCCCGATGCCCTGCAGCAGCGCCTCGTTGGGCACGACCAGCCCCGATGCGGGCGCGGCGGCGTAGCGGGCGCTCACGGTGGCGCCCGGCGGCAGGTCGAACGGCGCCTGCGGCAGCACCGTCTCCACCGAGCCGAGGTGGGCGGTGTCGAGCGCAGGGTAGATCCTGCTGGTCTTCCCCACCACCGCGGTGGCGCCGCTACCGAACGTCACCTGGTCGCCGACCCGCAGCTGCGCCAGTTGGTCCTGCGCCAGCTTCGAGAGCAGCTTGACGGGCCCGGGGACCTGGATCGTGTAGAGCGGCTTGCCGGGAAAGGCGAGGTCGCCGGGCTCGGCGAGCCGGGCCGTGACCACGCCCGCGTAGGGGGCGGACGTCGAGGCGTAGGAGCGCACGACCTTGGCGGATTGCAGTGCCTTCTCGGCGCCGACCCGCGCCGCCTCGACGCCGGCGAGCTGGGCCTTGGAGACGTCGAACGCCTGCGGGGCGATGGCGCCCCCGTCCAGCAGCGCCTTGTCGCGCGCGAAGATCGCCTTCTGTTTGCCGTAGTCCTCCTCGGCGGCCGCCAGGCGCGCCTGCGCCGCCTGCACCGCGTCCTCGAGGGTGCGGGGATCGATGAGCGCCATGACCTGGCCCTTCGCCACCCGGTCCCCCTCGCGCCAGCGCATCTCGAGGATAGCGCCGGGGATCTGCGCGGCCACCGTCGCGGCCGTTTCCGACTGGATGAGCGCCACGGTCTCGACGCTGTTGCTCGCCTGCCCGTCGCGCACCGCCGCCGTGTGCACGGGCGTGGGCGGGTTCGGGGGGAGTGGGAGATGGGCGAGCTGCTGCTTTTTGTGCACAACCACCATGGCAAGGACGATGACGATGGCGACCGCACACACGATGGCGAGAAGTCTCTTAGTCATGCTGGCCTCCCTGGGCCGATACGAAGTCGAGGTAGTCGAGGGCGCTCTGGAGGGCGTAGAGACCCTGCCAGTACCCGGTTTCACCTTGCATCTCCTGCACCCGCGCGGCGAGATAGTCCTCCATCTTGCCGGTGCCCTGCTCGAGCTTGAGGTGCTCCACCCGTGCGACCTCGGCGCCGAGCGCCCTCTGCGCCTTCCCGGCCGCGAGCTGGGCGCGCGCCGCCTGCACCCGCCCGAGGGCGTCCTGCACCTGCGCCAGGACCTCCAGTTCCTTGGCCCGTTGCTGCCGCTCGGCGGCGCGCAGGTCGAAGTTGGCCGCGCGCAGCGCGTGAACCCGTTGCAGGCCCTCGAACAGAGGCAGCTTGAGGTAGAGGCCGAACTCGTTGGTGTCGATGCGGTCCTTGACCCCCGGCGCGGAGCTGGCCATGACGTTGCCGCCGAGCACGAGCTGCGGGCCGAACGCCTCCTTCGCCAGCATGCGCTTGCGTTCGGCGATCGCCACGGCCGACTTGACGGCAGCGAGGTCGCGGCGGCCGGCGAGGGCACCGCTGCCATCGCTGTGCAGCAGGCCGGTGGGAGGGGCGGACGTCTCGGGGACGTCGGTCAGGGTGTACCCCTCGGGCGGCGGGTCCTCCCCCATGAGCGCCGCCAGGAGCGCGTCGAGGGAGCCGATCCCGGCCTGCACCGCCTCACGCTGCGCCCGCGCGCTCGCGAGCGCGAAGTGGACCTTGGCGCCGTCCACGCTCGCCCACGTTCCGACCTCCACCTTGAGGTCGGCATCCTTGGCGTCGTTCTCGAGCGCCCGTTCGTACGCGGTGACCGCGGTCAGGGCGTGCGTGAGCGTGAGCGCGTTGCGGAACGCCGCGCGCACGTTGTACCGCACCTCGTCCGCGCCGTACAGCGCGAGGTCCTCGCTGGCATGCTGCGCCAGTTCGGCGATCAGCCGCCCCTCGTGCAGAGCGCCTCCGGCCAGCAACGGGATCTGGTAGGCGATCCCATAGTGCAGCTGGTTGCGGTCCCAGGGGAGCTGGTAGAACCCCAGGCTCGGGTTCTTGAACAGGTCGACCGAGATCGGCACCAGCGAGCGGTTGCTGTCGTAGTGGTTGTACGAACCGACCAGGTCCGCCTCGCCGTAGCGGCGCCCGGCGGCTTCCTGCGCCCGCTGCGCCGCGGCGAGCGCGGACAGCTTTGCGGCCTGAAGCCTCGGGTTGGCCGCCAGCGCGCGCGTCGTGGCCTCCTGAATCGTGAGCGAACGGGCGCTGGCGGGGAAGAGCGCCGCGGCAACGAGCAACGCCGCAAGCCATTTCATGCCTGCCTCCTTCTTGCCGGGTCGCGCCGGCGGTCCGATGAGAGCGCGTGTGTTGATCTTGACTTCGACTCCAGCGCGCTGAGGGCGATGCGGCCCCTGCCGATCACGTCTCAGCGGCGCAAACCATCCCCGGTTCATCGCGTGTGCTCCGTTCTCCGGTCCCGGCGGCCGAGCAGCTGCTCGAGCTGCCGCAGCAGCGTGCGTGCGGTTTCGCCGTCGAGCGAGTAGAAGACGTTGGCGCCGTCGCGGCGCGAGCGCACCAGCTGGCCGTCCTTCAGGATGCGGAGGTGGCGCGAGAGCGTGGCTTGTTCCGTCGCCAGGGCGGCGGCGATTCCGCACACGCACATCTCGCCGCGCTGCCGAAGCAGTGTGACCAGTGTCAGACGAAGAGGGTGCGCGAGCCGGCGCAGCCGCTCGGCTCCAGCGTCCCACCTCTGCGTCCGTGCGTCTATGTGGATATCCATAGATCGTGCCCCCAATTCATGGGCGCCCGATGCGCCCTGATCACACCGTACGGCTCCCGCCGGGGGCGTTTCCTTGTCGCGCGACAAGTCAGCGGCGGCGGCTGCATCGTTTGCCCTCGCCTGGCGGTCCCGCATGACGGCTCGCCGCACCCAGGGATGCAATCGGCGTTCTCAGCGCACGACACGGGTTGACAATCGCCCGAACAGGGCATATGTTCATAACGACGATGGACAGGGTCAATGGTCTTCGCGACGGGGGCGCAGGTGCCAAGGCCTCGTGAGGTTCGCCAGGTGGCGCATCGCCCGACCGTGCGGGCGTTCAAGCCCGCGGGCGTCCCTTTCCGGGATCTGGAGACGCTCACGCTCGGACTCGACGAGCTGGAGGCGCTGCGCCTCGCCGATCGCGAAGGGCTGTACCACGAGCTTGCGGCGGAGCGCATGGCCGTCTCCCGCGTCACGTTCGGCCGGATCCTGGCGGCGGCGCGCGGCAAGGTGGCCGAGGCGCTGCTCGATGGCAAGGCGATTGCGATCGGGGAGGGGCCGGTGCGGTTCGCCGAGGGAGCCGAGAACGGTTGCCCGGTCCACGGAGGTCCCCGCCGCCGCGGTCGTGCGTGTCGGTGCGAGGAACCCGAAGAGTCACCGGCGCCGAGTGCAACCAAGGAGGCGGCGGATGCCCGCTCCAGGAAGTGACCGCGGCGGCGTGGCGGCGAACGGGCAGGCGCACTCGTGAACGTGGGTGCAATCCTCCAGTCAGTACTCGGCGACACCCTCATGATCACGGGCTTCGTCTTCGCCATGATGCTCCTCGTCGAGTACCTCAACGTGGCCACCTCCGGCATAGCGACCCGCTGGCTGAAGCGGGGCGGTCTCCTGGGCTACGCCGCCGTCATCCTGGTCGGTGCCGTGCCCGGATGCCTGGGCGCCTTTACCGACGTCACGCTGTACATCCACAGGGTCATCTCTTTTGGTGCCCTCACGGGGAGCATGCTGGCCGCCTCGGGAGACGAAGCGTTCGTCATGCTCGCGATGATGCCGAAGCAGGCCCTCCTGCTCTTTGCGGGCCTGTTCCTGTACGGACTCGCGCTCGCGTGGCTCGTGGACCGCATCGGGGGACGCCGGTACTACGGAGCGCGGGCATGCGATGCGGGCCTCGCGGTGCACGATCAGGCCGAGGGACAGCCTCGTCTGGCATGCCGCTCTTCCTTCCGCACGTTTTCATTCCCGCGGGCGGTGCTGTGCGTGGCGCTCGCCCTGTTCGCCCTTGGGGCCGCCTTCGGAACCGTGGGACCGCCGGAGTGGAACTGGGTCCGCGTGACCCTTCTGGTCCTGACGGCGCTGGCGTTCACGGTGGTCTTCATCGCCCCGGACCATTTCCTGGAAGAGCACCTCTACCGGCACGTGGCGCGGGAACACGTACCCCGGATCTTTGCGTGGACGCTGGCGGCCCTCTTCGTGATGGCCTGGATCAAGGTGCAGGGTGGACCGTTTCAGGCGTGGATCCAAGGGCATGCCGGGTGGGCCGTTCTGGCCGCGGCCGTCATTGGACTGCTGCCCGAGTCGGGGCCACACATGATCTTCGTCGCCGGCTTCGCCCAGGGGCTCATGCCGCTCTCCGCGCTCGTGGCGTCCTCGGTGGTCCAGGACGGGCACGGGATGCTGCCGCTGCTCGCGGAGTCGTGGCGGGAATTCCTCAAGGTCAAGGCGATTACGTTCGCGGCCGGTCTGACGGCCGGCTACGGACTGCTTCTTTTGGGGCATTAGGGGAGGAGCGCGACGCATTCGGAGCGCTCGATGGCAACGGGTGCGGTATCGAGCAGGAACGACCTGCAGGCAGAGGCACGAACGAAAGGAGAACGATCATGCCAGGAGGGGACGGAACGGGGCCGGTTGGGATGGGTTCCGGGCGGGGCCGGGGGTGGCGGCATCGTCAGTACGGGGCCGGTTGGACGCGGGGCGCCGCCGACGCCGTGCGCTATCAGCCGCCCGATGCGGAGACCGAGAAGCAGGCGCTCAAGGCTCAGGCCGACGCCCTGCAAGCGCAGCTGGACGCGCTCAGGAAGAGGTTGGGTGAGATCGAAGACAAGACGAGGTGACGGGAAGGGCGCGTGACGCGCTCCGCCAGGGTGTGGCCGGCAAGGGAGGTCCGAAATGACCAGGGTGGGAATCATCATCTGTGACCGCTACAAGGGTTGCGGCGGAGGCAAGTGCTTCCGGGCGATGCGCGAGCGCCGCGGCGCGTTTTCCCGGTACGCCGCCGACGAACAGGTCGAGATCGCCGGCTATTCGAGCTGCGGCGGCTGCCCGGGAGGAAACGTAGAATCCGTCCCTGCCGAGTTCCTGAAGAACGGGTGCGACGTCGTCCATCTGGCCACGGGCCTGGTTGTCGGCTATCCCCCGTGCCCATACATCCGCCAATTCAAGGCGTTCATCGAAAGCAGCTATGAGCTGCCGGTGGTCGTCGGGACGCACCCGATTCCTCTGAAGTACCTGGAGGCCCATCGCAAGCTGCCCTTCTGGGACGAAGCCGACATGAAGTCGCTCGCCGGACAGCTGTTGGCGGAGCCGCGCGAAGTCATGGAGTCGTACAACTGAACAACCTTGAAAGGGAAATGAAATGAAGGTGGCATTCACGACTTCCGGCGACGACCTCACCGCACCGCTCGACCAGCGTTTCGGCCGGGCACCGAAGTTCCTCGTCTACGACCTCGACTCGGATGCGTTTACGGTGATCGACAACCAGCAGGGTGTGGACGCGACCCAGGGAGCGGGGATCCAGGCGGCGGAGGCGGTTGCCCGGTCCGGGGCCACGAGCGTGGTGACCGGGCACTGCGGGCCCAAGGCGTTCCGCGCTCTCTCCGCGGCCGGGATCAAGGTCTTCAATACGGATGTGGCAACGGTCGCTGCCGCTCTGGCGGCGTACCGGGCGGGAGAACTCGCCGAAGCAAGCTCGGGAGACGTGGACGGGCACTGGGCATGACCGAGGCCTCGATCACGTACCGGCCAATCGGCGTGATCCGCAGCGAGCACATCGCCGCCGAGCGGACCCCGATCCAACCGTGCTTCGCGAAAGGTTGCCGGGGAAGAGCCGAAGTACTTCCTGAGTTCGAGGACGGCCTGTCCGACCTGGACGCCTTCTCGCACATCTACCTCATCTATCACCTTCACCGGGCGGGCCCGGCAAGGCTGAGAGTGACGCCGTTCCTCCAGGAGGCCGAGCGGGGCGTGTTCGCAACGCGCGCGCCCTCCCGCCCCAACGCCATCGGGCTGAGCATCGTGGAACTGGTTGGGCGCGAAGGCAATGTCCTCTATCTCGACGGCCTGGACATTCTTGACGGCACGCCGATCCTCGACATCAAACCCTACACGGCGCGGTTCGACCGGATCGAGACCACGCGTAACGGCTGGCAGGATGAGGTGAGCGACGAGACGGCTCGCCAGAAGGGCCGCCGCGGTTGCAGCGGCGGAGGCGCCGAATGATCCTTGCGGTCGCCTCCGGCAAGGGCGGTACCGGCAAGACGACCGTCGCCGTGAACCTGGCTCGGGTGTTCGGCCCCGATGTGCGGCTTTTCGATTGCGACGTGGAAGAGCCGAACGCCCAACTGTTCCTCGCGGGTGTTGCGCGGGGGGAGGAGAGCGTCACTGTCTCCTTCCCGGAGGTCGACGACCTGCTTTGCGACGGTTGCGGCGAATGCAGCCGGTTCTGCCAGTTCCACGGCCTCGCCATGATCGGGACGAAGCCGCTCGTGTTCCCCGAGATGTGCCACGGCTGCGGCGGCTGCGCGATGGTGTGTCCCAAGCAGGCGATCCACGAACGGGAACGGCGTATCGGCGTCATCGAGACGTTCCTGGCGGACGGCATCACGCTGACGCAGGGCCGGCTCGACATTGGGGTGGCATTGGCGCCGCCCCTCGTCCGAGCGGTGAAGGCCCGGGTCCCGACGGGCGTGCCGTCGATCATCGACGCGCCCCCTGGAACGTCGTGCCCGGTTGTCGCCGCCCTGCGTGGGGCGGATCTGGTGCTGCTGGTCACTGAGCCGACGCCGTTCGGTTTGCACGATCTGAAACTCGCGGTGGAGGTGGTGCGGAAGCTCGCAATCCCGTTCGGTGTGGTCGTCAACCGGGTTGGGGCCGGCGATGACCGTGTCCACGAGTATTGCCGGACGCAACGGATTCCGATCCTGCTCGAGGTTCCCGATGACCGGCGAATCGCGGAGGCGTACTCGCGAGGGGACCTCATCATCGAGGCGTTGCCGGAGTATCGCCCTCTGTTTGCCCTGCTCGCTGAAAGGGTCGCGGCGCTGGGCGGGATGGTGAGCCCCTCATGACCAGGGAGCTCGTGATCGTGAGCGGCAAGGGCGGGACCGGGAAGACCAGCGTTGCGGCGTCGTTCGCCGTCCTCGCCGACCGCGCCGTCATCGCCGACTGTGACGTTGACGCGGCGGACCTGCACCTGGTCCTGTCGCCCAGAGTCAAAGAGCGCCACGAATTCCATAGCGGGCGCGAGGCCGTCATCCGCGAGGACGCGTGCTCGGGGTGCGGCGTGTGCCTGGCCCACTGCAGGTTCGATGCGATCAGGGTAGGGAAGGGGGCCGCGGGCAACGTCACGTATGTCGTCGACCCGCTCGCCTGCGAGGGGTGCGGCGTCTGCGTGCGTTGCTGTCCGGAGGAAGCCGTCGAATTCCCGGAGCGGCTCTGCGGCGAGTGGATGGTGTCGGACACACGGTGCGGGCCGATGGTGCACGCCCGGCTTTCCCCTGCCGCCGAGAGTTCGGGGAAGCTCGTCTCGACGCTGCGCAAGGAAGCCCGCCGGATTGCCGAGGAGGACGGGCGTCCCCTCGTGGTCGTGGATGGCCCACCTGGAGTCGGCTGCCCGGTGATCGCCTCGGTGACCGGCGCGAGCCTCGTCGTGGTGGTGACGGAGCCGACCGTCTCGGGCGAACACGACATGGAGCGGGTCCTCTCCCTGGCCCGACACTTCGGCATCCCGGCTGCGGTGTGCGTCAACAAGTGGGACATCAACCCGGGGATGGCGGACCGGATCGAGGAGAAGGCCAAGCGGGTTGGCGCACGCCCGGTCGGACGCATCCGCTACGACCGCGGTGTAACGGACGCTCAGATGCGGGGGTGTGCGGTGGTGGAGACGGCGGCGCCGTGCGCCGAGGACGTTCAAGGAGTTTGGAACCGGCTCGGTCTGCTCTGAGCCGCCGGGAACCCGAAAGGAGGGGCCGAGCATGGCGAGGATCGCAATCCTCTACTGCAAACGGATCAAGGACGTTTCCTGTGTCGCGTGCGCCAAGTGTTTCAAGGCGGTGGACAAGAGGGACGGCGAGTTCGCAAAGCTCGGGGACGTCCAGATCGCGGCCATGACGCACTGCGGAGATTGCCCCGGCCTTGTCGTTCCGAGAGTCAAGCAGCTCATGGAAACGGCCAAGGCCCTCGAGACCTCGATCGATACGATCTACTTCGGCACGTGCATGAAGCTCGCGATGGAAACCGCGGCGTGCCCCATCGATTATGAAACCACGAAGACGATCCTCAGCAAGAAATTCGGCGTGGAGGTGGTGCTCGGCTCCCACCCCTACTAGGGGGGAACGGTGGTGTCTGGATGCGGGGCGCTTTGAGCGCGGGTGAGGTTCTATGGGACGGTTGAGGCGAGCCTACTACGACTGGTTCTCGAAGCGTTACGACGGCTTCGTCGGGCTCCACTCCCGCGACCGGCACGGGAGCGCCAGGCAATTTCTCGCCGACCGGATGCTCGTTCAGGATGGTGGCTCGGTCCTCGACCTCTGCACCGGCACGGCCACGGTGCTTCCGTTCCTGCAGGCAAAGGTCGGCCCCAGTGGGCGCGTTGTCGGCGTGGATTTCTCCCGAGGCATGTTGAACGTGGGCCGCGCCAAGACGAGGGGCTTCGGCAACATCCACCTGGTGGAGGCCGAGGCCGAACGCATGCCCTTCGCCGACCGCATTTTCGACGCTGTCACCTGTTCGCACGCCTTCTACGAACTCGAAGGGAAGGCACAGGACGAGGCACTGCGAGAAGTCTGTCGAGTCCTGAAACCGCAAGGGGCCTTTCTGATGATGGAACACGATGTGCCTCACAACCCTTTGGTCAGGTTTCTCTTCTTCCTTCGGCTCGCCTCGATGGGCGCCGCACGGGCCATTTCCATCCTCCGCCACGAGCAGGAACTCTTGGGAAGGTACTTCGGCCGCGTCGAAAAGGTCACCCTCCCGGCCGGGCGATCCAAGGTCCTGATCGGCCGGAAATGAAACCATGGCGCGTTCCATCGAAGCCGGTGGGCGCCCCGAGCAGGAGGCGGTCATGGAAGATCTCTTGAAGCCGTGGTCTTTGGCGGGCCTCACGTTGCGCAACCGGCTCCTCATGGCACCGGTGAAGACGGCGTTCGGAACGCCCGATGGCCGAGTGACCGAGCGGCATTTGCACTTCTACCGCGCCGTGGCCCGGGGCGGGGTGGGGCTCGTCATTCTCGAGCCCGTCCCCGTCCGGTGGGAGGGGCGAGAGCACCCGAAGCAACTGGCCGTCACCCATGCCGAGAGCGCCGAGGAGCTGCGCGGGATCACCGCCGTGATCCATGAACATGGCGCCAAGGTGGCGCTCAACCTCAACCACGCGGGCCGCGCCGCCAACCCCGGGGCCAGCGGCAGAGAGCCGGTGGCGCCCTCGGCGTGCGAGTGCCCGGCGAAGAGGACGAAGGCGAGAGCAATGAGCCTGGCCGAAATCGAGGAGACGGTGCAGGCGTTCGGCCAGGCCGCCGCGGTGGCCGAAGCGGCGGGGTTCGACATCGTCGAGATCCAGGCGGGTCACGGGTACCTCCTGCAACAGTTCTTGGATCGAGAGGTCAACCGGAGGGAGGACGCCTACGGCGCGGGCACACAGCGCTTCGCCTTGGAAGTACTCGAAGCTGTCCGTGCCGCGTGCCCGTTGCCATTGAGCGTGCGCGTCACATTGAACGACCCCGGTGATCGGCAAGAGGCGTCCCGTCTCCAGGGTTTCTTGCGAGCGGCCGAAGCCGCTGGGGTGGCTCTGGTTCACGTGGGCATGGGGGACGCCTGTCTTTCCCCGGCTTGGTATTACCACCACGGTTCGTTGCCCATGGAGCCCCAGGAGGCGGTCGTGCGGCTGGTGCGAAGCCTTACGTCACTTCCCCTGGCCGTAGCGGGTCGGATGGGGGACCTCGCTCGGGCCAGGCGCGTCCTGGATGAAGGGATGGCGGACGCCATCGCCCTGGGACGGCCGCTGGTGGCCGATCCGGAACTCCCCGCCAAATGGCAAGCGGGCGCCGAATCGGAGGTCGTGGGGTGCGGCTATTGCCTCCAGGGTTGTCTCGCCAAGGTGGCGACGGGGGAAGGCCTCTCGTGCGTCGTCAACCCTGCAGTGGGAAAGGGACCGCTCGCGCGCACAAAGAAGGGAAAGCGCGTGCTCGTGGCCGGTGCCGGGCCGGCCGGCCTGAGCGCGGCTCTCACGCTGTGGGAGCGCGGCCACGGAGTCATCGTGGCGGAGGCGGGCACTCAAGCGGGAGGCACGTTCGTGGCCGCCCCGCGTTCGCCCGGCAAGGAGTCGATGCGCCGCCCGCTCGAAGGCCTCCTCGCGGCGATCACCAGGGCGAGGATCCCGGTGATGACGGAGCGGGTCGTCGATCGCGCCTTCCTGGAGAAGGTTCATCCGGAAGTCCTCGTGTGGGCGGTCGGCGGGAAGGCGGTGAAGCCGCCGATTCCCGGTCTGGATCGGGTGGCCTGTCTGACCTCGCAGGAGTACTACGTCGAGGAGCGGCCGCTGCCGGGCCGCCGTGTGCTGATCCTGGGCGGCGGCCTGGTGGGGCTGGAGGCGGCGGAAAAGCTGGCGATCGAAGGACGCGAAGTCGTCGTTGTCGAGATGCTGGCCGAGATGGCGGCGAACATGGAGCCCGTCGGCAGAGGGCTCCTGATGCAGCGGCTCGAGGCGTTGCCCGAGGTGACGCTCCTGGTCTCCAGCACCGTACTGCGCGTCGGTCCCGACGCGCTCGTGCTGCAGACGCCAGCGGGGGAACGGCGATTGCCGCCGGTGGAGGCCGTTCTTCTCGCCGCGGGCTTGCGTCCCAGGCGGCTTCCAGAGATCTTCAAGGAGATCGTGTCGGAGATCCACGTTATCGGCGACGCCTGCGAGCCCAGGGATATCGAAGCCGCCACTCGCGAGGGCTACGAGGCGGGTATGAAGGTCTGAACCCGATGGTGGCGCGGCCGGGAGAACGGCCGGGACAGGAGGAGGACCCATGGCAGGGAAAGGTTCCAAGAGGGCAGGCAGGAAGGTACGTCTTGGGGGAATGTTGCTCGCGTGCTGGGGCGCAGTGGCATGGGCGGCGCCCGAGGCGCCGCTGCAGGTCGCGGTGGCGGCCCCCGACATCGAGGCGATCGTCAAGTCGGTGGGCGGGGACCAGGTCGAACCGTTCACGCTATTCACGGGGTGCATCTTGCGCAGGGACCTCGAGGTGGAGGCCTCCGCGCTGCCGCGGCTCGTCGCGGCGGATGCCGTTGTGTGGACGGGGTTCATGCCCGAGGCGTTGGCGGTGCGCATCGCGGTGTCGAGGGTCAACGACAGCATGGTGCGCAATTCCTGGTGCCCGCAGTGGATCGATGTCTCGCGGGGCGTTGCGCAGGTGGACCCGGCGGTTTCCTCCCTGACCTCCTCCTGCGAGGGTTACGTCGATTTGGTCACCTTTCACGGAGACCCCTTCTTCTGGCTGAACCCCGAAAACGGCGCCGTCATCGCGGATGAGGTCGCGAGCGGCCTGGGCAAGCTGCGTCCTGCCGAGGAGGCCGGCTTTTCCGCCCGCGCATCGGCGTTCCGTGGGGCGCTCCGGCGCGACATTGCGCGGTGGAAGGAGCAATTGCGTCCTCTCTCCAAGCTGACCGTGTTCACCACCCAGTGCGGCTGGCAGAACGTCGCCAGCCTGGGCGGACCGACGTTCGTCGTGTGCAAGAAGGTCCCCGGCTGCGTGCTCTCACCGCAGGCCCTGGTGGACTATGCCAGGCAGATGAAGGTCAACGTGGTGCTTCTCGACCCCAACACGCCTGCCCCGGTTGCAAAGGCGTTGCGAGAGGCCGCGGGTTGGCGGGTGTTCGACGTCCCATCCTCGATCGCGGGAATTCCCGGAGCGCACACGTACGCCGACCTTTTCGTTCATATGGTCCAGGTCCTGCAAGAGGCCGCCAGGACGCCTTGAGGAGAACTGACGGCCGTGTTCCGTCCGTCTGGCCGAACGGCCGCTCCGTCACCGGGAGGGGCGGCCGACGTGGGCGCGCGGCGCGAGGACCTTGATACCGCCGGTCGAGGTCTCCACGGGGCAGCAGCCGGCCTGCAGGGGGCAGGCCCCGCATGCGCCGGGGCAGGAGGGCGGGGGAGGGGCAAGGTAGCCCTGGCGCTGCAACTCGGCCAGCATCGCCTCCACCAACTCGCGGCTGACGCCGAGCGCGGCGGCAAGATCGCCTGCGGTGTGCAGGCTTCCCTCGGCGACCAGCGCGAGCAGCCTGGCCAGCATCACAACCTCGAGAAGACCTGGTACGTGACGCTGCCCACACCGAGGGAGAGGGCGAGGAGCATCACGACGCTGAGGAGCGCCCACCTCCAGCCGGCCTCCTGCTTCGTTGCCGCGACGGTTGCGGCGCAGGGGACGAACAGCATCTGCACGACCAGGAACGCGAACGCCGCGGAGGGCGCGAGCGCGGCACCTACCTGTTTCGCGAGGCCAGCTCCCTTTTCCCCGGCGCTGAACAGGACGCCCAGGGTTGCGATCGTGTTCTCCTTGGCGACGAAGCTGGTGAGCAGTGCCACGATGAACCGCCAATCGTCGACGCCGATCCACGCCCCGATCGGGGTGAGCGCCCGGCCGACTCCGGCGAGGACGCTGTGTTCCATCCCGGGGCCCGGCCAACTGCTCAGTGCCCAGACGACGGCGGCAACGACCACGATCACGGAGCCGGCCTTCTTGAGGAACGCCCAGACGTTGTTCCACACCGACATGCCGATGGTGCGGAGATTGGGGAAGTGGTAGAGCGGCATCTCCATGACGAAAGCGGTCTTGGCACCCCGGAACACGAGCTTGTTGAGCGCAACGCCCACCACCACGAGCACCAGGAGGTTGAGCGCCACCAACCCCACCATCACCCAGGTGGCCAGCTCCCCGAAGAACGCAGGCGCCAGGAACGCGACGACCGCCAGGCGGGCCGTGCACGGCACGATCGGGGCCAGCAGGAGCGTCAACATGCGGGCGCGGCGGTCCTCGATGATCCTCGTCCCCAGCACTGCGGGGATGTTGCAGCCGAAACCGAGGAAGAGCGGGAGGGATGACTTCCCGTGCAGGCCCAGACGGTGCATGAAGCGGTCCATCACGTAGGCCATGCGGGCCATGTAGCCGACATCTTCCAGCAAGCCGATGAGCGCAAAGAAGAAGACGAGAATCGGAAGGAAGGAGAGGACCATCCCGGCGCCGCCGACGAGACCGTCCGCCACGAACGCCGAGAGCCACGCCGGCGCCCAGGACAGCGCGGAACGCGAAGCACCCGCCACCGGCCCGCTGATCAGCCGGCCCAGGACGCTCACGAGCGGCAACGCCGCGGTGTAGGTGAGCCAAAAGACCCCCGCGAGGACACCCAGGAGCAACGCCAGACCCCACAGCGGATGTGTCGCCACTCTGTCGAGGCGGTCGGTCACGGTGACGGCGCCGGCATGGGGGCGGACGACCGCGGCGCGGACCATCCGGGAGATCCACTCGTAGCGGCCTCCCGCGATGTCGAGGTAGGCGTCCTCGTGCTGCATGAGCAGGGGTTGGATCGCCTCCCACGTCTCGGGGGCCGCCGCGCGAACCACGGCGCCGATCTCAACGTCACCTTCCAGCAACTTGAGCGCCGCCCAGTCGGTGGGATAGAGCGGCGGGAGGTGTCCGGCGAGCTGCGCGGTGATCCGATCGAGGACCGGTCGGTGGGCGGGTCGGATCTCGGGTCGCAGGGGCGCAAACGTTTCCGGTTCCGCCGCAACCCGAAGCGCCGCGGCCACGAGTTCCGGTAGCCCCTGGTTCCTGGACGCGACGAGAGGGACGACCGGCACCTTGAGGGCGGCCTCCAGTACCTCCGGCTCCACGCGAACGCCCTGGCTTTCGGCCACGTCCATCATGTTGAGGCCGATGACCACGGGACTTGGCAGCACGAGCAGCTCGGCAACGAGGTACAGGTTACGCTCCAGAGCCGCCGCGTTGACGATGGCGATCACGACGTCGGGGCGATCGCGAAGGATGTAATCCCGCGCGATGCGCTCCTCTTCGGAGTTGGCGGTGAGGCTGTAGGTGCCGGGGAGATCCACGAGGCGGACGGGCCTCCCCTCGCACCTGATCTCGCCGGTCTTCTGCTCCACGGTCTTGCCCGGCCAGTTGCCCACGTGCTGGTTCAGACCCGTGAGCCGGTTGAAGACGGTGGACTTTCCGACGTTTGGCTGCCCCGCCAGGGCGATGGTGACCGAGGCGGCCGACCTCACGCTCACGCCTCGCCCTCCGTGGTTTCCACCAGCACGCGCGCCGCCTGGCCGATGCCGAGCGCCACCCGGGTGTGGAGAACGGCAACGGTGAGCGGCCCCCGCCCGTAGTTGTGCACGACGCCAACGAGCGCTCCCGGGGCGAGGCCGAGCCCCGCCAGGCGAGAGGCCAGTCTTCGCCCGCCCTGCAGTTCGCGCACGATTCCCCGCTCGCCCGATTTGAGGTCGGAGAGCGGCTTCAGCACGGGCCGGTTCCTTCGCGATTTCCCGCCTCGGGCCCTGGGACCCTCCTTCGTCTGGCGGGCGAGCCCGCAACCCGGCGCCCCGCCGGCGCCGGCGCGCCGCAGTGGGCGCACTCCGGGCCGGAGCCGCGGTTCGGGCACGCGAAACCGATTCCTTCGACCCACTCCGCAACGCGGCGCGGGCAGCCGTGGACGAAATCGGCGAAGGCGCAGAAGCGGTCGATCACGGCCGGCGCGAGGACGTGCTCCATGCGGCAGGCGCCGGCGTTGGCCTCCCCCTCGGGGAGCGCGAGGACATGGGTGAGGAACTCCTTCAGCACCCGGTGGCGCCGCGTCACCTCGGCGGCGATCTTCCGGCCCGCGGGGGTCAGTGTCGCGTGGGTGTACGGCTCGTACCGCACCAGTCCCTTGGCCCTGAGCGCCCGCAGCGCGCCGGTGACCGAGGGTTGGGAAACGCCGACGCGCGCGGCGATGTCGCGCACTCGCGCCCCGCCCGCGTCCCGTTCGAGGGCAAGGATGATCTCGACGTAATCCTCGAGACTCTCCCCGAGCCCCGCACTCTTCCTGGCCGGCATCGCCCCTCCCCGGAGTTAGGATACCCTAAGATCGCTCCGGCGGGGGGGACGCCGGCTTGCGCGACGCCGCATCGCGCGCCAAACTGCGCGGCCGGGACGACGGATCTGGAGGTGGGGGATGAGCGAATACACCACGATGGACCGCGAGCAACTCCTCCAGGCGCTCGCGGCATTCGCCAAGAACTGGCTGGCCCACGACGGGTCGTGGTTCCTGGCGGCGGAGGAGCGGTTCGGCATGGCTGCGGCGATCGAGCTGGACGCCGCCGCCTGGGCTCGTTTCGCGCCGGCCGAGGCGAAGCGCGCACTCGACTTCCTCGGCATCGCGCCCGGCGGCGGCCTCGCTGCCCTCGAACGGGTTCTGGGCCTGCGGATGTACGCCCTCATCAACCCCTACCGGACCGAGTGGGCCGAGGGCGGCACGGTGCTGCGCTTCGTGACCGAGGCGTGCCGCGTCCAGCAGACGCGGCGGCGCAAGGGGCTGCCGGACTTCCCGTGCAAGAGCGTGGGCGAGGTCGAGTTCTCGGGCTTCGCCCGGACCGTGGACCCCCGTATCCGCGTGCGTTGCCTCGCGTGTCCGCCCGACCCGGGGGCCAACGGGGCGTGCGCATGGGAGTTCACTCTGGCCGACGCCCCGAACGACGTCCAAGCTTGACCCTGCGGCAACGCTCCGAGTACCGTGACGGCGCGACCGGTGGGGATCGATCCGGACCTGCCGGCGCGCAAGAGATCACGACGGGAGGACTCCAGTGATGCTCCGAACCCTCACTCTCACCATCGTCGGTGCGGCCGCACTCGTGGGCATCTTCGCCACGACCTCGTCCGCCGGCGAGAAGACGGCAGCCGCCGGCACCAAGGCCGCCGCGCCCGCCAACCCCTTCTTCAGCGCAAGCACCCTGCCGTTCCAGGCGCCGCCTTTCGACAAGATCCGCGACGACGACTTCAAGCCTGCGCTCGAGGAAGGCATCAAGCTGCAGCGGCTTGAGGTGGAGAAGGTCGCCGACAACCCGGCGCCGGCCACCTTCGAGAACACGCTCGTCGCCCTCGAGAGGAGCGGCCAGCTGTTGACGCGGGTGAACATGGTGTTCAACGGCGTTTCGTCGGCCAACACCGACCCAACGTTACAGAAGCTTCAGGAGGAGATGGCGCCGAAGCTCGCGGCCCTGCACGACACGATCTTCCTCAACCCCAAGCTGTTCAAGCGCGTCGAGGCGATCTACGAAGAGCGCGCCACGCTCAAGCTCGACCCGGAGTCGCTGCGCCTCGTGGAGTTCTACCACCAACAGTTCGTGCACGCGGGAGCGAGGCTCTCCGACGCCGACAGAACGACGCTCAAGCAGCTCAACGAGCGGGACGCGTCGCTCAGCGCGAAGTTCGTCAACCAGCTGCTCGCCGGGACGAAGGCGGGGGCGCTGGTGGCGAGCGACCAGGCCGAACTGGCCGGCTTCGCACCGGGCGAGATCGGCGCCGCGGCGCAGGCGGCGAAGGCCCGCGGGCTCGAGGGCAAGTGGTTGATCCCACTGCAGAACACGACGCAGCAACCGGCTCTGTCGTCGTTGACCGACCGCGCCACGCGCGAACGTCTCTTCCGGGCGTCGTGGCTGCGCACCGAGCACGGCGACGCCAACGATACCCGCGCCACGATCTCCGAGCTGGCGATGCTGCGCGCCGAGAAGGCGAAGCTCCTCGGCTTCCCGAGCTACGCGGCGTGGAGGCTCGAAGACCAGATGGCGAAGACGCCGGCCGCGGTCGAGGGGTTTCTCGGCAAGCTGATTCCGCCGGCCACGGCGAACGCGCGCAGAGAGGCCGCCGAGATCCAGACCCTCATCGACCGGCAGCACGGCGGCTTCACGCTCGAACCCTGGGACTGGGAGTTCTACGCCGACCAGGTGCGCAAGGCCAAGTACGATCTCGATGAAACGCAGCTCAAGCCGTACTTCGAGCTCAACCGCGTGCTCGAGGACGGCGTGTTCTACGCGGCGCACGAGCTCTACGGGTTGACGTTCAAGGAGCGCCACGACATCCCGGTGTACAGCCCCGACGTGCGGGTCTTCGAAGTGTCCAACGAGGACGGCTCGCCGCTGGCGCTTTTCTACTGCGACTACTTCAAGCGCGACAACAAATTGGGCGGCGCCTGGATGGACAACTTCGTCGGCCAGTCCAAGCTGCTCGGCACCAAGCCGGTGGTGTTCAACGTCGCCAACTTCACGAAGCCCGCGCCCGGCCAGCCCGCGCTGCTCTCCTGGGACGACGTGACCACGATGTTCCACGAGTTCGGACACGCCCTGCACGGCATGTTCGCCGACGAGGAGTACCCGAGTCTGTCCGGTACCAACGTGGCGCGCGACTTCGTCGAGCTCCCGTCGCAGATCAACGAGCACTGGGCGCTGTACCCGAAGGTCCTGGCGCACTACGCGATCAACGTCGCGACCGGCAAGCCGATGCCGCAGGAGCTGGCGGACAAGATCAGGAAGGCCGCCACGTTCAACCAGGGGTACGACCTGACCGAGATCCTGGCGGCGTCCGAGCTCGATATGCAATGGCACACGCTTCCCGCCAGCGCACCGGCCCAGGCGGTGGACCCGTTCGAGGCCGAGGCGCTCAAGAAGACCGGCGTGGACCTGCCGCAAGTGCCGCCGCGCTACCGCTCCAGCTACTTCCTCCACATCTGGGCCAACGGCTACGCCGCCGGGTACTACGCCTACCTCTGGGCGGAGATGCTCGACGACGACGCGTTCGCCTGGTTCGGGGAGAACGGCGGCCTGACGCGGGCCAACGGCGACCGCTTCCGCGCCATGATCCTCTCGCGTGGCAACACGGAGGACCTCGCGAAGATGTACCGCGATTTCCGCGGCCGTGACCCGAGGATCGAGCCGTTGCTGGAGACCCGCGGGCTTCTGAAGAAGTAGAGGGTCCGCCGATTGATGTCAGGGGCCGGCCGCTGGGCCGGCCCTCGTGTTTCACGGGGTCAACGGAGGCGGCGAGGACTCCCGCCGCGATCACGCATACGATCGCTCCACTCTCAATGTGCCTGGACCCTCCGGCGGCGGTCCTGTACGCCGTGGCCGGACCTCGCGGCGGCGGTCGGTCGCGGCTTTCACCGGCCTTCGGCCGACTGGGCGAGAGCGGCGGCGTCCGTGATGCGGAAGCGGCCCCGCCCGAGGCGCTCGACGATTCCCCGGCGACCCAGGCTCGTGAGCGCGCGGGAGAGGTTCTCCGGAGAGATGTGGAGAACCTGGGCGAACTCGGCCTGGGTGAACGGCAGCGTCACCTCGAAACGCGAGCCGGACCGTGCGTCCGGCGAGACCAGGCTCAGCAGGCCGTGGGCGACGCGCGGCGCAGCACCCTGCAGCCCCAGGCTCTCCACCTGATCGAGGCACCCCCGAAGTCGGCGGGCGAGGTGGGTCACCAGCTCCAGGCAGAACAGCGGGTTGTCGTGGACGAAGTGCAGGAATTTCGAGCGGTGCAGTACCAGCAGCTCGGCCGCGGTGAGCGCCGCCACCGAGACCGGGAACGGAGCGCCGTCGAGGAGCGGGAGGAAGCCGAAGAAGTCACCGCGTCCGAGTGTGAAGACCGTGATCTCTCGCGCCGGCGCCGTTCGGCGAAACGCCTTGAGCCGCCCGCCGGCGACGAGGAAGAAGCGGTCGCCCGCATCCCCTTCGAGGAAGACGACCGCGCCTCTTGCCACGCGCCGCCGCACGAACAGCGGCGTCACCTCTTCGAGTGCCGCTTCCCCGAGCGTCCCGAAAGGGGTTGCCCGCAGCAGTTCGGCCACCGTGGCGCCGGATGACGTTTTCCGCGGCTCCTTCATTTGCCCGCATTCTGCCCGGTTCCCGCCTCCGGTACAAGCCCGCGCGAACCCGGGGAGGGTTGGGCTAGACTCCGTTCATGGTGGCCTGGGTGCTGGTCGGCTGCGGCGTCCTGATCGTGTACCAGATCGGGGTGATCGCGGCGATGACCGCCGCGTGGAGCCGGACCAGGGTCGGGCCCCGGCGGACGCCGGCGGCGCTCGGTCTGGGGTACGCCGACGTGTGGATCCCCACGGCCAACGGCAAGCGGCTTCATGGCTGGTGGATGCCCGGTGGCGACGGTCGCCGGCCCGTCACGGTCCTGGTGCACGGGTGGGGCCGCAACGCGGAGCGGATGCTGCCGTACGCAGGCATGCTCCACGCCCAGGGAATCCATCTGCTGGCGTTCGACGCCCGTCACCACGGCCTCTCGGATGGCGACGGCCACGCGTCGCTCAAGAAGTTCTCAGAGGACATCCGGGCGGTGGTGGACTTCCTCGCCGCCCGACCGGACGTCGACATGCGGGAGCTCGCCGTCGTCGGGCTCTCGATCGGAGGCAGCGCCGCCATCCACGCAGCCGCCCACGACCCGCGCATCCGCACCGTGGTCACCGTCGGCGCGTTTGCACACCCCCGCGACGCGATGAAGCGCCTGGGCGCCGGCTCCTGGTTGCTCGCGCCCGCGATGCCCCTGGCCCTCCGCTTCGTCGAGTGGCGCGTCGGGGTGCGCCTGGACGACCTGGCGCCCGAGCGTCACGCCGGGCGCATCGCCGGGCGGCTGCTGCTGATCCACGGCGAGGACGACCAGACCGTGCCGGTGGAGAACGTCGAGCGCCTGGCGCGCGCCACAGGCGGCCGCGCCGAGGTATGGCGCATCGCCGGCCGTGGCCACTCCGACCCCCACCTCGAGGAGGGTTTCGCCGAGCGCCTCACTCGCTTCCTCGCGGCGCCGTCCGGCGCGGCTGGTCCGCGGTGACTCGGCCGCACGCGCGCTTGGCCGTGTCGGGGCGGGCCTCGCCTGTCGGGTAGGGGAACCGGGGTAGCGGTCGGATCTCGAACGCCCGTTCCGGCGGCACCGACAGGACGGCGAAGGCGAAACTGCGCTGGAGCCCTTGCACCGCGGCGATCAGCCCAGCGGGACAGGCGGCCGCGCGCAGCTGGCGTTCCATTGCGCCCAACGCGGGCGGCTTGAAACCGGTTCGTAGGATGATGCGCACGCTCTCGCCCGTGCTGCGGCGGCCGACGATCCATTCGTCGCCGAGCGACGGATCGATCACCAGCGAACCGTAGCGGCTGCGGGCACCGGTCAGATACGCCGCCGCGTCGCCGTAACACGCCGATCCGTTGACCGCCGCAACCAGGTCGGTGCGGTCCACCACTCCGTCGGGGAACAGTCGCTTCAAGCCCTCCGCGATCCCGTCGGCGGCAACCAGAAGTCCGTCGCACGGATGGCCGTGGTACCGCACCAGGTCCGCCAGCGCGACGACCTGCGGTTCCGCCGCCAGCGGCCCGAGGCTGGAGACCGTGTCCACGACCCTCACCACCGGGGCGTATGGCATCCCCATCGCTTCCGCCACGGTCAGCGGACCGTTCGCCGTCCGCGCGGGCGCAGCCAGCGCCACGCACGCCGCAAGTAACGCGGCGAACCCCACGCCCGACAACCTGGCCGCAATCTTCATTCGGCAACCCCCAGTCCGCCCGTCAGCCGCAGAACCGACTGCAGGCGTTGCAATACCGTGCCCGCTCAGGAGATGCCGAGGAGTTGCTTGACCTCGTCGGCCTTCGGGATGCGCCCGCTGATCACGACGCCGCCGTCGACGACGACCGCCGGCGTCGCCATGACCCCCAACTCGATCATCCGCTGCACCGACTCGTTCTTCACCACGTTCCAGTTCAGCCCGGCGGACTCCACGACGTGCTGCACCACGCGGAACGTTTCCTTGCAGCGCGGGCAACCCGGGCCGAGCACCTCGATCGTCTTGACCGTTGCGTTCATTCGTCCACCTCTCCTTTCGTGCGCCTACTTCGCAAGCGCGTTGATCACCATCGGTCCGAGTATCCAAACGCCGATGCCCACCATCAGGGCACCCAATCCCCGATGGAAGCGCTGCGCCCAGACGGCGGCTCGGCTCCCCAGGTACGCGGCCGCGAACCCGCTGGCGGCGCCGGCCACGAACAGCAGCACGACGTGCCCGAGGGAGTACGCCGCAAGCAGCGCCGTCCCCCAGAGCACTTTCTGCTCGAACGCGACGAGAGACAGCACCACGACCAGGATCGGAGTGGCGCACGGCGAGGACAGCGTCCCCGTCAACGCACCGAGGCCAAAGGCCCCGGCGAGCCCTGCGCCGCGGAAGCGCTTCCCGTCCAGAGCCGGCAGCGGCAACCGCACCAGCCCAGCGAGGTGCAGCCCCATGACGACGAGGACGACGCCAAGGACGACCTTCCACCACGGCCCGATGTCCCCGATGAGGCGGCCCGTGAGCGCCGCGGCCGCGCCGAGTGCCGTAAAGCAAAGCGCAAGTCCCAGGACAAAGGAGGCCGAGAGCATGACCGCGCGCGCCCGAGAGGTCGCGGTGCCGCCGACGGTCGCGACGACGAGCGGCACTGCGGCAAGGACACAAGGGCTTGCCGCGGAGACGATGCCGCCGAGGAAGACGAGCAGCAGCGTCATCAGCGGCGGCGCCGCCGCGGCGTGCTCGGCCAGCCGCGCCAACAGCGCCTGCATCAGAGCAGGCCCTTCTCCCGCAGGGCCCGCTGGAACTCCGCGGGCGGGAAGTAGCCCATGTGGCGGAACACCTCGTCGCCTTGAGGGTCGAACACGACCTGCGTCGGCATGACCATGATCTTGAAGCGCTGTGCCGTCTCGGGGTGCTGCTGGATCCAGAAGTTGTGCACCGCAGCCTTCTCGCCGAGGGCAACCTGGAGGTCCTGCAGAACCGGTTGCATCTGCATACACGGAATGCAGTGCTCGCCGCCGAATTCGACGATCAGCCAGGTCCCGCCCTTGAGGGCGGCCTCGAGCTCGGCCGGCGCGAGCGCCCGCACTGCCGTCCGCGGTACGGACCGTGCCGGAGTCGGGGCAGCGGGCGCCGCGAGGATGGGAGCTGCAACCATCAGTGCCGTCGCAGCGAGAGCGATTTCGACCTTCATCGATTCCGTCCTTTCCCTAGAACATGGCGTTGAAGAGGAAGCCGACAATCAGGATGCCCACGCCGACGACGCCGATGAAGGTCGCGATCAGGCGGGGGCGCAACACCTTGCGCAGGATGATCGTCTCGGGGAGGGAGAGGCCGATCACCGCCATCATGAATGCGAGTACGGTGCCGAGGGCGGCGCCCTTTTCGAGCAGAGCGCTGACGATCGGAATGATGCCCGCGGCGTTCGAGTACATCGGGATGCCGACCAGCACGGCAAGAGGCACGCCCCACCAGACGCCCTTGCCCATGAACGAAGCCATGAAGTTGGTGGGCACCCAGCCGTGGATGCCGGCTCCGACGGCGATTCCCGCCAGCACGTACGGCCACACCTTGCCCACGATCTCGCGGACAGCCTCGAGGCCGAAGCGAGCCCGGCCGGCCCATGTGACCGGACCTGCGTTGGCGCCCTGGGCGCCAGCCTTCATCTCGTAGACCCAAGGCTCGACGTGCCGCTCCATGCGCAAACGGCCGATCACCCACCCGGATGTCATGGCGATGGCCAGGCCGGTGCCCAGGTACACGGCGGCGACCTTCCAGCCGAACAAGCCGAAGAGCAGCACGAGAGCCACCTCGTTGACCATCGGGGAGGAGACCAGGAAGGAGAACGTCACCCCGAGCGGGACGCCGGTGGTCACGAACCCGATGAACAACGGCACCGCGGAGCACGAGCAGAACGGCGTGACGACCCCGAGCAGGGCCGCCATCACGTTGCCGGTCGATTCCCGCGTGCCGGCGAGGATCCGGCGCGTGCGCTCGGGGGTGAAGAACGAGCGTACGACCCCCACTCCGAAGACCACGAGGAGGAGAAGCAGGAGCACCTTGGGCGCCTCGAAGGTGAAGAACTCGACGGCGGAAGCCAGCGGCGTGTCCGGTGTGAGGCGGAGCAGGCCGTACGTGAACGCCCGCGCGATCGGGGCGAGCGACTCGTAAAGCGCGGCCCACGCCATCGCGGCCAGGACGCCGAGAACCCACGGCGACCAACGCGCTGCACGGCCCGGCCGTGGGCCGGCAACCGCCGGCGGCGAGGGGAGAGGCAACGTCCCGGACGCGATGATGGGGGACGGCCGCCCGCAACAGGAAGCCCCAGCGGGCGCCTCGACCTGCACTTCATGCGGTTTCGTGGACGTGTCGGTCATCGTATCACTCATCCGCCGGTGCCCGCTGCGGCCGCTTTGCCGGCCCGCGACTGGCCGCCGGCGAAATAGCGCTTCTGGAAGTACAGGGCGACGTTGACGAGGCCGATGAGCGCCGGCACCTCGACCAACGGTCCGATCACCGCAGCAAACGCCGCGCCGGAGTTGATGCCGAAGACCGCGACCGAGACTGCGATGGCGAGCTCGAAGTTGTTCGACGCCGCGGTGAACGAAAGCGTCGCGGTCTTGCTGTAGTCGGCGCCGACCGCCCGGCCCATCCAGAAGCTCACCAGGAACATGACGACGAAGTAGATCAGCAGCGGCACCGCGATGCGGAGCACATCGAGGGGGATGCGGACGATCAGCTGTCCCTTCAGCGAGAACATCACCACGATCGTGAACAGCAGCGCGACCAGGGTGATCGGGGAGATCCTCGGGATGAAGACCCGGTGGTACCACTCCTTGCCCTTCGCCTTCACGAGCACCAGCCGCGTCAGCATCCCGGCGAGGAACGGGATGCCGAGGTAGACGAGAACGCTCCTTGCGATCTGGCCGATCGTGACGGCGACGATCGCGCCGGAAAGACCGAAGAGCGGTGGCAGAACAGTGATGAACACCCAGGCGTACACCGAGTAGAACAGCACCTGGAACACGCTGTTGAGTGCCACAAGGCCGGCCGCGTACTCGCTGTCGCCCTTCGCCAGCTCGTTCCATACGATGACCATGGCGATGCAGCGGGCGAGGCCGATCATGATGAGCCCGACCATGTACTCCGGGTACCCACGCAGGAAGATGATGGCGAGGAAGAACATCAGGATCGGCCCGATGACCCAGTTCTGCAGCAGCGACAGGCCGAGCACCTTCCAGTTGCGGAACACGTCGCCCAGCTCTTCGTACCGCACCTTGGCCAGCGGCGGATACATCATGAGGATCAGGCCGACCGCGATCGGGATGTTGGTGGTGCCGACCTGGAAGCGGTTGGAGAGCCCCACGACGCCGGGAACGAAATACCCGAGGCCGACGCCTGCCGCCATCGCGGCGAAGATCCAGAGGGTCAGATAGCGGTCGAGGAAGGACAGCCTGCGGGCGACGCGTGCGGTCATGCCCGTGCCTTCCGACGTCGCGAGGGCGCCTGGCAGCAGGCCCGGCGCAACGCTGCGACGTCGAACTCGGGGCGGCAGATCGCCTCGACCGGCAACCTGGTGAGGCCGCCGAGGAGCGCCGCATCCTCGGCAACCTGGGGGTCGTCTCCGAGTGCAGGCCAAAGCGCGGCGAGCGCGGACCCGGCCCACCTCTCGGGTTCGAGGCGGTAGTGCACCCAGCGCCCGGCCTTGCGCTCGGCGACGAGGCCGGCGTCCTTGAGGTCCCCGAGGTGGGCGGAGATCGTCGACGGGGCGAGCCCGATCACGGCGTTCAACTGGCAGACGCACAGCTCGCCGCCGCGCAGCATCGCGAGGATGCGAACCCGTACCGGGTGGGCCAGAGCCTTGTGCAGTCGGCTCAATTGGTCGAGGGGTGTCGTTGCCATTTCGTCTCCACGCGAAATATCGTATTATTCAGCCGGGTTGTCAAGGGCGCCGGCTGGCGCCGGCGGAGGCGGCAATGGTGGAGACGACGGCGAGGCGAAGGGTCCTCATCCTGTGCACCGGCAACTCGTGCCGCTCGCAGATGGCCCAGGGGTGGGTCACGCACCTCCTCGGCTCGCGATGGGAGGCGCACTCGGCCGGGACCATGCCGGCCGGGGCGGTCCACCCGCTTGCGGTGCGGGCGATGGAGGATGTCGGGATCGACATCTCCGCGGCCCGTCCTACCCACGTCGAGCGCTACCTGGCCGAGCCGTGGGACCTCGTCGTCACGGTCTGCGACTCGGCGCGAGAGAGCTGCCCCGTCTTCCCTAGACCGGTCGAACAGATCCATCTCTCGTTTCCGGATCCAGCTCTCGCCGACGGCAGCGAGGACGAGCGTCTGGCCGCCTTCCGTGCCGTGCGAGACGACATCGAGGCGCGCCTCTTACCCGTGCTCCGCCGCCGAGGGTAGGGCCCCGAGTTCCCGGTCGCGAGGCCGGGCAAGCCCCACGAGCTCAATCGCGGCAGTTGCACCCGCCTTCGAAGGCGGGGTTGAGCGAGGACCGGACGATCTCGAACCCTTCGCGGCCGATGAGCGCGGCAAGGACGACGGCCGCAGCCCCGTCCAGCCACCAGAGTCCGGGCCAGAGGATGAACAGGGTGCTGCCGGCGAGGAGGACGGAGGAGAGCTTCATGCACGCCAGGCTGCAGGCGGCGTCACTCGCCAGTGCCCGGCTGTCCAGGGCCCGGGCTGCCCGCCGTTTCGCCCGCCAGAGAACGAACATGAACGCGAGAGAAACGAGCGAGATCAACAACCCGGGCAGCGCGGTGTCGGGGTGCCGCCTCGCCGCGAGCTGCAGCGCGGCACCCGCGGCCGTGCCGACACCCAGGAGGCTCAGGAGCAACCCGATGCCGCGCGTCGCCAGGCGCTCTTTGGCGAGCTCGTCGCCGGACCGGTTGTCGACGCCACCGTGTAGCCGCCAGAGGACCAGCAAGGCGGAGCCGACCTCGAAGAAGCTGTCGGCGCCAAAGCCGAACAGGGCGATCGAACCGTCGGCGGCTCCGAACCCCATCGACACGAACCCCTCGATGAGGTTGAACGCCACGGTTGCCCAGGCGAGCGCCAGAGCCCATCCGGCCCAGGTCGAACGAGCGCGACCGTTGCCCCGCCACGTCAAGCGATCGCGGAGACGTGGCACCGGAAGCGCGCCTACTTCCTGCCGTTCGGCTCGCCGTGGAGCTCGGCGAGGCAGGTGGCCCGGTCCCTCGCGAACGGCGTCGGGCGCATTGGGCTGCGGAACCTTATCCCGCGTTCCATGAAGGTGGCGGGGATGGACTCCCCTGGGGTCACCATCTTCGTCGCCATATCGAATTCTCGCTTTCCGTGCTCGGGGCGCAAGTACGGCCGCGCCGGCTGGGGCCGGCTCGCTTGGCGGTACCTCCCCGTTCGTAGGCCGAGCCGGATCGCCCGAAGGGATACCAAGTCTCGAATCGATTCTTGTCCCCACCCTCCAAGAAGTCAACTGCGGCCAAGGCCATTCCAGCTTGGAGAATCCGATCTGGTTGCGACACCACCATCCCGCTCTCGCCGCCGGGCGCCCTACATCCCAGTTGTCTCGCTCGCCGGCTCCTGAGGGCCTGCCGGCATCGGTCTCCGGTTTGGGAATAGCGGACCGCGCCGCAACTTCAGCGACCGCCAGATGAAGTAAACAGATGGGTACACGATGAGCTCTCCGACAAACGAGGTGAGGACGCCGCCGATCATCGGCGCGGCGATGCGGCGCATGACGTCGGCCCCCGTCCCCGCGGCCCAGAGAATGGGCACCAGCGACAGCAGGATCGCCATCACGGTCATCATCTTCGGCCTGATGCGCTGCACGGCTCCGTGGTCCACCGCCTCCGTCAACTCGGCATACGTTGCCATGCGACCGTCCTGCTTCCACTTCTCGAAAGCGATGTCGAGGTAGAGAAGCATCACCACGCCGGTCTCGGCATCGAGGCCAGCCAGAGCGATCAGACCGACCCACACCGCAACCGACCAGTGGTACCCGAGGAAGTAGAGGAACCATACCGCGCCGACGATCGAGAACGGGACCGCCAGCAGCACGATGGCTGTCTTGGTGATGGACTTGGTGTTGATGTACAAGATCAGAACGATGAGGAAGAGGGTGATCGGCACGATGACCAGCAGCCGGGCCTTGGCGTGCTGCATGTACTCATACTGGCCCGACCAGAAGAGCGTGTAACCCGGCGGGACCTTGACCGCCTTGGCGACCGCGCGCTGAGCGCGCTCGACCCACGTCCCGACGTCGATCCCCTTGAGGTCCACGTACACCCAGGCGTTGGGACGGGCGTTCTCCGACTTGATCGCCGGAGGCCCCTGGTGAATGACGATCGTCGCGAGCTGCGACAGCTGCACCTGCGCACCGGTGGGGGTGGGGACGAGCGTCTCGCCGAGCGTCTCGACGCTGTCGCGCAGCTCGCGCGGGTACCGGATGTTGATGGGGTAGCGCTCGAGCCCCTCGACGGTCCACGAGACGTCCATGCCACCGATCGCCGACTGGATGACGTCCTCCACATCCCCCACGGTGAGCCCGTAGCGCGCGGCGGCGTCGCGGTCGATCCTGAAATCGAGGTAGTTGCCGCCGGTGGCCCGTTCCGCGAACGCCGACAACGTCCCCGGCAGCTCCTTGACGACGCCCTCCACCTCCTTGCCGATCCTCTCGAGGACCGCGAGGTCCGGGCCCCCGATCTTGATCCCCACCGGCGTCTTGATCCCGGTGGAGAGCATGTCGATGCGTGTCTTGATCGGCATCGTCCAGGAGTTGGTCACGCCGGGGAAGTGGATCGCCTGGTTCAGCTGGTCGATGAGCGTGTCCTTGGTCACCCCGGGAGGCCACACCGAGGGATCCTTGAGCACGATCGTCGTCTCGATCATGGAGAGCGGCGCAGGGTCCGTCGCGGTGTCGGCCCGGCCCACCTTTCCGAAGACCGATTCGACCTCCGGAAACGTCTTGATGATCTTGTCGGTCTGCTGCAGAAGCTGCGTGGCCTTGGTGATCGACACGCCCGGGAAGGTGGTCGGCATGTACAGGAGGTCGCCCTCCCAGAGTGACGGCATGAACTCGGAGCCGAGCCGCTGCATCGGAAACCAGATCGACGCAACGGCGACTATTGCGAGGACCACCACCACCCAGCGGGCGCGAAGCGCCAGGTTGAGCAACGGCGTGTAGAGTCTGCGCAGCACCTTCGAGACCGGGTGCCGCTCCTCGGAGTGGATCTTCCCGCGCACGAACCAGTACATGAGCACCGGGATGAGCGTGACGGCGAGGAGCGAGGACGCGGCGATGGCGTACGTCTTGGTGAAGGCGAGGGGTTTGAACAGCCGTCCCTCCTGGCCCTGAAGGGTGAACACCGGCAGGAACGCCACCGTGATGACGAGGAGGGTGAAGAACAGGGTGGGCCCGACCTCCTGCGCCGAGCGCAGGATGATCTCGAAGTGGGAGCGCTTGCCGTTCCACTCCTCGTAGTGCTTGTGGGCGTTCTCCACCATGATGATCGCGGCATCGACGAGAACTCCGATGGAGATCGCGACGCCGCCCAGCGACATGATGTTGGCGCCCAGCCCCTGAAATTTCATGACGATGAAGGCGACGAGGATGGACAACGGGATCGAGAGGATCGCCACCAGGGCGGAGCGGAAATGGAAGAGGAAGATGATGCAGACCAGCGCGACGATGATCGACTCCTCGATGAGCGTGTGGGTGAGCGTCTTGATGGAGCGCTCGATCAGCGGCGTGCGGTCGTACGCAACCGAGATCTGAACGTCGTCCGGCAAGCCCCTCTTCAACTCGGCGAGTCGTTCCTTGACGCGAGCGATGGTGGAGAGGGTATCGGCGCCATAGCGCACGACGACGATCCCGCCCACCGTTTCGCCCTCGCCGTTCCAGTCCGCCACTCCGCGGCGGATCTCGGGGCCGATGGTGACGTTGGCAACGTCCTTGAGGAGGATGGGCGTCCCGCCGGGTCCGAGGCCGAGCGGGATCTTCTGCAGGTCGCGGACTTCCTTGACGTACCCGAGCCCGCGGACGATGAACTCCTTCTCGCCCATCTCCACGACGCGCCCGCCGACGTCGTTGTTGGAGCGCTGCACGGCCGCCTTGATCCGGGAGATCGGCATGTCGTACGCGCGGAGCTTCACCGGGTCGACCTCGATCTGATACTGGCGCACGAAGCCGCCGATCGAGGCAACTTCGGAGACCCCCTCGACCGAGGTCAGGCCGTACTTCAGGTACCAGTCCTGGTACGATCGCAGCTCGGCGAGCGAGCGCTTCGGCGAGTTGAGGACGTACATGAACGCCCAGCCGACCCCGGTGGCGTCCGGCCCGAGTTGGGGCGACACCCCCTTCGGGAGCTGCGATGCCAACCCCGAGAGGTACTCGAGCACCCGCGAGCGCGCCCAGTAGAGGTCCGTGCCGTCCTCGAAGATGACGTAAACGAACGAGTAACCAAAGAACGAGTACCCCCGCACGACCTTCGCGTCGGGAACGGAGAGCATCTTTGAGGCGATCGGGTAGGTGATCTGGTCTTCGACCAGCTGGGGCCCCTGGCCGGGGTACTCCGTGTAGACGATGACCTGCACGTCGGAAAGGTCCGGAATCGCGTCGAGACGCGTTTCCTTGATCGCCCAGATGCCTCCCCCGATAACGCCCATCACCCCGATCACAACGAAGAACCGGTTTCGCAGCGACCATTCGATGATCTTATTGAGCATCGCCACCCCCGGGCGCCGACTTCTTCTTGTTGGCATCGATCATCATTTGCATTGCCGCGTGCAGGTTGGACTCGGAGTCGATGAGGAACTGGGCCGAGGTGACGACGCGGTCGCCGACGTCGAGACCTTTCAAGACCTGCACGTACCCGTCGCCCTCTGGGCCGAGCACGACGTCGCGCGATGTGAATTGGCCGCCTCCGAGCGCGACCACGACCACGTTGCGCTCGCCGGTTCGCAGTACCGACTGGGTGGGGACGCTCAGGGCGCGACGTACGACCACGGGTTCGAAGAGGACCGTTGCGTACATGCCGGCCCGCAGGCGGAGGCCGGGGTTCGGCAGTTCCAGGGTCACACGCAGCGAACGGGTCTTCTCGTTCAGGCCGGGCTCGATGTATCGCACCCTGCCCCTGAACGTTTCGCCCGGAAGGAAGGGGAACGTGGCAGTGGCGGGAGTCCCCAGGTTGACCCACGGGAGTTGGTCCTCGAAGATCTCCACCGAGAGCCAGAGCGTCGAGATGTTCGCAATGTGCAGCAGCTCGACGCCGGGTTTGACCGCCATTCCCTCGAGGCCCAACAGGCGCTTCATCACCACGCCGCTTGCCGGAGCGACGACGGTCAGCTGGCGGAAGACTTCTCCCGTCTTCTCCAGCCTCGCCACCTGCCCGGGCGTGATGTCCCAGTAGGCGAGGCGAGCGCGAGCCGCGGCCAGCAGGTCCCGCGCCCGTCGTTGGGCGTCCTCGGGTGCGTTCTGCAGCCGGTGGATGTACTCGAGCCCGGAGAGGATCTCCTGCTCGGTTTGAATCAACTCCGGGGAGTAGATCTCGAAGAGGGGCTGGCCCTTCTCCACCGGCTGCCCGATGTAGTTGACGTACACCTTCTCCAGGAAGCCGCTGTACTTCGTCGTCACCGAGACCATCTTTTCCTGGTCGTAGTCGAGGTAGCCCACCGTCCGTATCTGCCGTGTGATGTCGCGACGCGAGGCGATCTCGGTGCGCAGGTTCATGTCCTGCACCACCGCGGGATCGATGGTGACCGTGGCACCCTGGGCGGCGGCGGCGTTGGCCTCGTCCGCGTAGACCGGAACGTAATCCATGCCCATCTCGTCCTTGCTCGGCACCGGCGACGTGATCGTCGGGTCCATCGGGTTGCGGTAGAAGAGGATCGTGTGCTTCGCCTTGGGGGCGGGCGATGACGCCTCGTCGGCGTAGACGGGGACGTAGTCCATGCCCATCTCGTCCTTGCTCGGCACCGGCGACGTGATCGTCGGGTCCATCGGGTTGCGGTAGAAGAGGATCTTGCGCTTTGCCTTGGGGGCAGGGGATGACGCCTCGTCCGCGTAAACCGGCACGTAGTCCATGCCCATCTCGTCCTTGCTCGGCACGGGCGACGTGATCGTCGGGTCCATCGGGTTGCGGTAGAAGAGGATCTTACGCGGTCCTTTCCGAGCCCCGACGTCGCTGGCGACGCGCCTCTCGTGATGACCGAGGAGGTTGCGGACCCACGTGCCCACCGGGCTGACGTGAAGCGGGTCGGCGACGAGCAGGATCAGGATGGCGAGAGCGACGGACCACCAGAGCACTTTCTTCGCGGTGCGGCTCACGCCTTTCGCTTGCGGTCGAACGCCACCGGGTTCGGGGTTCTCGCGGTCGTTGGGTGTCTTATCGAACATCACGTCTGCCCTCCTTGGGCGGGGTTGGCGACGAGAGGCGCGCCGACCGCCCCTTCCAGGCGTGCCACGCCGATGGCGTAGTCGGCTACGGCTCTGACGGTCGCCGTATGCACCTCGAGCAGGACCCGTTCGGCATCGAGAAGGTCCAGGGCGTTTTGGGTGCCTGCGACGTAGCCGGCTTCGGCGGAGCGCAGCGACTGGTCCGCCTGGACCGAGAGCACGTCCTTGAATAGCTTCAGCCTTTGATAGGTGAGTGGGATGCTGTAGACGAGCTCGTCGAGCGCCTGGTCGATTCCGGCGACGACCGAGCGCTTCGCCTGTTCGGCCCAGAGCACCCGCTCCGAGGCCTCCTTCACACCGGCGGCCAGCCTCTCCCTCCACACCGGGAGGTTCACACCGGCCGTCACTCCGAGGTCGTCCTGTCCGTTGTCCGGGGGTGGCGCCGCACGGCCCTGCGGGTCGGTGCGCTTGCCGACCAACGCGTAGACAATGCCCAACGTCACGTCCGGGTTGTAGTCTTTTTGCGCCACGTCGACCTGGGTCCTCATCATGGCGATCGTGGCATCCGCGCCGCCGACTTCGGGCCGGTTCGCCAGGGCGCGCTGGCGCAGCGTTGCCAGCACGGGGGCGAGTTCCGGGTACGCCGGCAGCTTGATCCTTGGCAGCGGCGTGGCATCAGGCTGGTCGCGCAGCGCGTTGATCTGGGCCCGCAGCACGGCCCGGCGGTCGGCGATGTCGAGGAGGCGAGCGTCGTCCTTAGTGATCTCGGCCTGGATCTTGATCGCCGGCTGTTCCAGGCCCACACCCGAGGCGTACCGCGCCCGGGCCAGCTCCTCGTAGTGCGAGAGGGTCGCGCGATCCTCCCGGACCACCGCTTCGTACGCGTCCTGGAACGCGAGGTCGTAGCCGACGCGGCGGACCTCCGTCACGACGCGGAGCCTCGCGGCCTCGACCTTGGCGCGGGCCGAGGCCGCCTCATAGAGTGCGGCTTGTTCCCGCAGCCGCAACTTGCCGAACCACGGAAACCTCTGCGACAGCGAGACCATCGCCTGCTGCGGCCCGACCCTGGTCTCCGGGGTGAGCAGGTAGGCGGTGACTCCGGCCACCGGATCGGGAAGCGCCTTCACCTGGGGGGCCTTCTGGTCGGCGGCGGCTGCCGCCGCGGCGAGGCCGGCCACCTCGGGGTTGCGTTCCAGCGTCTCGGCGAGAAGCTGCCGGAGCGGCGCGTCCGTGCTCCCGACGAGCGCCGCCGCGGCGTCGCTCTGCTCCCGCGACGAGGGGGAGAGGGCGGCCGCCGGCGCCTCACCCGGCGTTGCCGGGGCGCCCCGATCGCGCGCGGCGGCGGACGGCGTGGGCATGCCGACGACGGTCACGGCGATTAGGAGACCTGGGCCAACGAATCTTTCGAACGTTCTCACGAAATCCTCCCAAGGTTGTGACGATCTTACGCCGGCGCCCGGAGGGCGCAGGCACACCTCACCAGGGGGATGTCGTCAGCAGCGGAAGGCGCAACGTGTCAGGAACAGTGGCGCGGGGCTCGAAAGCGGGGCGACGGAAACGGCCAGCGACCCGACGGCCGCCACCTGCCCGGCCGCGCCGGCCAGGTGAGTCGTCGCCAGGAGTGCGGGTTGGTCCTGCGAGCTCGCCGAAGGCGGCGTCGCTGGCGCCGGCGCGGGGCTCTTCCCCTGGGTGCCACAGCAGCACGGCGCTTCGCAGCGGCAGTGCGACGGCGTCCCGGCGCACACCGCCAACGCCACGCTGGGTGCGAGCATGAGCATCGCGACCGCTCCGGTCAGTGCAATTAACCTGCGCACGAACGCAACCTAGAAGCCAGCTCGCCTGATGTCAAGTCGGGTCCACGGGTATGCCACCCGACTCGCGTCTTCGCGCCGGGATTGCCTGCCGAACCGCGGTGTTAAGATTGTCAACCTTCATGGGGGCTGCGATGGCGCGTCACGCCGCGACGGTTTGCTTCTCATCTCCACTCGGGCTCGTCGAGGTCGAGGCCGCCGACGCCGGGGTCACCCGCGTGCGTCTCGGCGCGCGCGGCAGGCCGCGCGAGGTCGGGGACGGACCGGCGCTGGAATGCGCGCGCACGGCGAAGGTCGAGATCCTCGCTTACCTCGACGGCGGGCTGCGGAATTTCTCGGTGACCGTCGTGCTCGAGGGGACGCCGTTCCAGCAGGCGGTCTGGACCCGCTTGGGCGCCGTCCCCTACGGCGAGACGCGGACGTACGGAGCAATCGCCGCGGAGCTCGGCAAACCGCGCGCGGCTCGGGCCGTGGGCACCGCGTGCCGCGCCAACCCGGTCCCAATTCTGGTGCCGTGCCATCGCATCGTGGGCGGCAACGGCGCGCTGAGCGGCTTCGCCGCCGGCGTGGCGAGGAAGCAGGAGCTTCTGGAACTGGAGCGCAGACGCGCCGCCTCCTGAGGGACGGCCGCGGAGGAAGGGGCGGGCGGAAGAACGGCCGACGTAGCACGCATGCCCGGTCTCGGAAGGCGCCGGCTCGAACGCGATCTTCACCGCACCCTCGCGAAGTTCAGACCGGCGACGCGTGACGGGGCGATCCGCCGCGGGGCTTGAGCGCGAGGCCGCCAACGGAAGCGACCAGCTCCAGACCGACCCGCGCGAACAGCTCGGGCAGGGCTGCCAGGGGCAGGCCGACGACAGCCTGAACGTTGCCCTCTACCCGCTCCACCAGAAGGGCGCCCTTGCCCTGCAACGCGTAGGCGCCCGCCTTGTCGTCGCCCTCGCCGGTGCCTGCGTACCAGTCCAGGAGTTCGCGGCGAAACGGCGCCATCGCGACGCGGGCCTGCTCGAGGTGAGCGGCCTCCTGTCCCCGCCAGAGCAGTGCCATCGCGGTCAGGACGGTGTGGGTCTTGCCCGCGAGGTCGCGGAGCATTGCACCCGCGTCCGCTCGGTCTCGCGGCTTTCCGAGGAGCCGCTCGCCGAGGGCCACGACCGTATCCGCCGCCAGCACCGGCCGTTCGGGGTAGCGCTCGATGGCAGCCCGCGCCTTGAGCCGCGCGACGCGCATGGCGTGAGCGCCGGGGGGCTCGCCCGCAACCGGACTCTCGTCTACGGCCTGGGCCGCCACCGCCAGCTCGAGGCCGAGCCTCGCCAACAGCTCGCGCCGCCGGGGCGATGCCGAGGCGAGCACCAGGACCGTGCCGGCGGCGCTCATGCTCCGGAACGCAACCGCACCGTAAGGACCGACCGGCTGCAGTCGACGACGTCCACTTCGGCGCCGGCAGGGATGAGGGCGGCGTCCGCGCTCTGGGCCGCCATCAAAACCGTGACCCCGTTCTTCTCGATCCTGACCTGCCCGTACGCTCCCGGCTGGATGTCACGGACGACCGTGGCACGCTCGCTGCCGAGCGCGGTGGCGCAAGGCCGGCGCATCAACAGGAGCGTCGCGAGGATGCCCGCGAACCCGGCGGCAGTCGCAAGCAGAAGAGTGGTCCGCGGTTGGGCGTGCCGTTGCGCGGCGATGACCAGGCCGACCAGGCCGAAGAGCACCAGGCCGATGGCGAGCCGGCGGCCGAGCAACGCGAGAAACGGACGGTGCAGGTCGGGGTGGGGGACGACGAGGTGATGCCTGGCGAGCGAGCGAAGGTCCCTGATCAGTCCGGTGACGGCGGCCAGGGCCAATCCCACGATGAAGACCGCGACGTAGCAGAACTCCCAAGTCACACCCCATTGTATGCCTGCCGCGGCGGAAGGTCACACGAACGGGCGGCGGCGGCCCGGACCGCTCTCAGCGTGGAGGGGCTAGGTCGAGCGCGGGATCGGGACCGGGGCGCCGGCCAGGTCAAGGTTGACGTAGGTGATCTCGGCCTCGGTGACCCTCGTCGTCGTCGAGCGTTCGCGGGCCGGCGCCACCTCGACCACGACCTTCACCGTGATCGAGGTACGCCCCACCCGCACGAGCTCGCCGTAGAACGAGGCGAGGTCACCGACATGGACGGGGGCGTGGAAGACGACCTTCTCCATCGCCACGGTCACCACTCTGTCGGCCCCGTGCAGGCGTGCCTCGATCGCCCCCGCCTGGTCGATGTACGAAAGGATCACGCCACCGAAGATCGTGCCGTTGGGGCTGGTGTCACGAGGGTGGAGCATGACGCGAATTGCAGGTTGTCGGGTTTCCGAGATCGTCATGCCTCCATTCTAGCCAACGCCCAGCCCGGCAGGTCTGTGCTAATGTTGCCGGCACGGTGCGGGAGACCAGACCATGAGACGAGTCACGGCACTGGCGGCGGCGGCGGTCCTGATGGGCGGATGGGCGGTCGCGCAGGGCCACGAAGGCGCCCTCGAGGTGTTCAAGACGCAGCGGGACATCGAGAAGCGCCTGATGGCAGCGGATCTCGCCACGCTCGAGCGTGTCCAGGATCAGATCCGCGGCGCCTGCGACCGTCTCGTGCGCCTCGGCGACGACTTGCTGCGGGCCCAGAAGGACGGCGAGGACCTCGGGGGGTTCACGGCGCGATCTTCGGATCTCCGCCACGCCGAGTCCGAGGTCACGACCCTTCTCGGCGCCGCGTCCCAGCTCCGCGCGACGCTCGGCGCCCGCAGGGCCTACTTCGAGCAGGTTCAGGCCGAGATTCGCCGCATGGAGGAGGCCGAGCGGGCGGTTGGCGATGAGCTCTCGGGCCGTTGGTCGGTTGCGATCGAGCCGGGCGACCTCACGGGCGTGTTCGACCTCCGCCTCGACGGGACGCTCGTGACCGGGGTCTACCAGATCTCGGGCGGGTGGAGGGGCTCGCTGCGCGGCACCCTCGTCGGCACCGATGTGCGGCTCGAGCGGATCGACACCCAGCAGGGTTTCGTCGCCGTGTACAGCGGACGGCTCGTCGCGCGCGGGAATGAAAGGCAGCTCGAAGGCACTTGGGAAGCGACGAACCTCGCCGTCGGCACGCCCGGCTCTGGCACATGGGTGGCGCGGCGCGAGGCGCAACCCTGATCGGGAGTCTGGAGAGACGGATGTGGAAGAACCCTGTCGTCACCGCTGTGGTCGGCATCTTGCTCGGCTTCTTCATCGGGTATCTGGCCGGCCAGGGTCAACGCGTGGCCCCCGCGCCATCGGCGGGGAACCCGCACGCCGGCATCCCTGGAGCGCCTCCGCTCTCCGGCGCGGCGGCGAAGCCCCCGGAAGGCGGCCGCACGGCCGCCACGGCGAACCCCCGCTTGCTCGAACAGGCGCAGGAACTCGAGGGGTTGCTCGCCAAGGACCCCAAGAACTACGATCACCTGGTGCAGCTCGCCAACACGGAGTACGACCTCAACGACTTCATCAAGGCCGAGGACTACTACGAGAGGGCGCGCGCCATCAAGGACGACTCGCCCGACGTGATGACCGACCTGGGCGTCTGCTATAAGGAGACGGGAAACCCGCAGAAGGCGCTCGAGCTCTTCGACCGCGCGGCGGACCTCCACCCGGAGCACTGGCAGTCGCGCTATAACGCCGCGGTCGTGCGGCTGTTCGACCTCAACGACCCGGCCGGGGCCAAGGGCGAAGTCGAGAAGCTCAAGCAGCTCAAGGGCACGGTCCCGAACATCCCCGACCTGGCCGGGCTGGAAGGCGAGATCGCCCGCAGGACGAAGTGACGCCGCGCGCCGTGGCGGGCGGGAGGCGCCGGCCCGGCCATCGGTCGGCGCTAGACTCGGACTCGGCGGTGCCCGGAATGGGGCGATGACGACCTGGATCGAAGCGTTGCGGCGCGCCGAGTTGGTCGCGGTCGGCGCCGCGCTCGGGCGCTGCGGCCTGATCCGCGGGCGCGAGGGCAACCTGTCGTGCCGGATCGATGACGGCGCCCTGCTCCTGACCCCTCGCGGCGCCGACAAGGCGCGTCTGGCCGCGACGGACCTCGTGCTCTGCGAGCTCGGGAAGGCGCCCCCGGCGGAAGCGTCCACCGAGGCCCCGACCCACCTCGCGGTCTACCGCGCCTGCCCGGGAGTGCGGGCCCTCGTCCACGCCCACCCGCCCAACGTCCTGGCGCTCGCAGCGCTCGGAAGGCTCCCGGAGCCGAGTGCGCTCGAGGAGGGGATGGCGCTGGTGCCGCGCATCGAGCGGGTCGGCTCGGTTGCGCCGGGCAGCGCCGACCTGGCGGCCGCCTGCGCCGGAGCCCTCCTCCGCGCACCCGCGGCGGTCCTGGCCCGCCACGGCGTGCTTTGCGGCGGCGCCGACGTCTGGCAAGCGCTGGAGCGCGCGGAGGTGCTGGAGCTGCTCGCCGGCCTCGCGCTCGCGTCCGCGGAACGGACGGTAGCGATATGAGCGGCACGCTCCCCTTCGGAGAAGGCGGCGGCTTCCCGCCAGGGACGCCTTTGGCGGAGCGGATGCGCCCGCGCTCCCTCGCCGAGGTCGTCGGGCAGGGGACGCTGGTAGGGGACGACGGCGTGCTGCGCCGGCTGGTCGGCCGAGGCGAACTGCCCTCCGTGGTGTTCTGGGGACCGCCCGGAAGCGGCAAGACGACGCTCGCACGGGTCCTGGCCGGGGCCTGCGACGCCGAGTTCATGACGTTTTCGGCCGTGGTTTCGGGCGTGAAGGAGGCGCGCGCCGTGATGGAGTCGGCGCGGCGCCTGCGCGCCGCCACGGGCCGGCGAACGGTGCTCTTTGTCGACGAGGTGCACCGCTTCAACAGGTCGCAGCAGGACGCGTTCCTCCCGTTCGTCGAGAGCGGGGACATCGTGCTGATCGGCGCCACCACCGAGAACCCCTCGTTCGAGCTCAACGCCGCTCTGCTCTCGCGGGTCAAGGTGTACGTCCTCGAGGCGCTCAGCGACGGCGAAATCCGGCTGCTCCTCGAGCGCGCGCTGGCGGACGCCGGAAGGGGGCTCGGCGCCCGCGGCCTGACGGTCGGCGAGGGGGCGCTCGACGGCATCGTCTTACTCGCGGGCGGCGACGCCCGGGTGGCGTACAACCTCCTCGAGGTCGCCGCCGACGCCGCCGGGACCGGAGGCGCGCTCACCGCCGACCTCGTGCGCCGGACCGCCCAGAGGCGCCTGGCGAAGTACGACAAGGAAGGGGAGGAGCACTACAACCTCGTCTCGGCGCTGCACAAGTCGATCCGCAACTCCGACGCGGATGCGGCGCTGTACTGGCTCGCGCGCATGCTCGAGGGCGGCGCCGACCCTCGCTTCATCGCGCGCCGCTTGCTGCGCGTCGCGTCGGAGGACGTCGGGATGGCGGACCCCAGGGCGATCGAGCAGGCGGCGGCGGCGGCCCACGCCGTCGAGCACATGGGCATGCCCGAGTGCGAACTGGCCCTCGCGCAGGCGGCGGTCTACCTCGCCCTCGCCCCGAAGTCGAACGCGTTGTACCTGGCGTACGGGCGGGCCCGGCGCGCCGTCGCCGACAAGCCCGCGTACCCGGTGCCGATGCACATCCGCAACGCGCCGACCCGCCTGATGAAGGAACTCGGGTACGGCGACGGTTACGTCTACGCCCACGACACCGAGGGAAAAGTCGCCGCCATGGATTGCCTGCCGCCGCAGCTCGCCGGCGAGATGTACTTCGAGCCGACCGAAGAGGGCTGGGAGAAGCGAATCCGGGAGCGACTGGCCGAGCTGCGCGCGCGCCGCCGGGGTCCGGGCGCGAAGTGAGGTGATCGCGATGCGTTCGGCTGCCGCAAGTGAAATCTGGCCCCTCGTCGCGACCTGCACCCGCGGTCTCGAGGAGGTGTTGCGGCTGGAGCTCGTAGGCCTCGGACACGACAACGCCGCGTGCGGCCGGGGCGTTGTCGCCTTTTTCGGCGACCTGGCCGCGGTGTACCGCGCCAACCTGCGGCTGCGCACGGCGATGAGGGTGCTGCGCACCGTCGCCGCCGGCCCGGCCGCGGGACGCGAGCAGCTCTATGAGCTGGCGGCCGGGGTAGCGTGGGAGGAGGCGTTCGCGCAGGGCAAGACGTTCGCGGTCGAGTCGGCGGGGCGCGGGAGCGGGTTCGCCAGCAGCGCGTTTGCCGCCCTCACCGTCAAGGACGCAATCGTGGATCGACTGCGTGCCCGCTGGGGAACGCGGCCGGACGTGGCGCGCGCCGACCCCGATCTCCTCGTCCACCTGCACCTGGTGGAGGAGAGGGCGGACATCGCGCTCGACAGCTCGGGGGAACCCCTCTCGCACCGCGGCTACCGGCCCCGCGGGGGGCCCGCGCCGCTTTCCGAAACGCTGGCCGCCGGCGTGCTGCTGCTCGCCGGGTACGACGGGACGCAACCGCTCCTGGATCCGATGGCCGGCACCGGCACGATCGCGATCGAGGCGGCTCTGATGGCGACCAATAGCGCGCCCTGTCTGCGCCGGCGCTTCGCCTGTGAACGTTGGCCGGTCCATGCGCCGGCCCTTCTGGCGGCCGAGCGCCAACGCGCCTCCGGCGAGCGCCGACCGGCTCCGTTTGCGATCGTGGCCGGCGATCGCGACCCGCGGGCCGTGGCGGCCGCTCTCCGCAACGCCCGAGAGGCAGGGGTCGCGGACGCGGTCGACGTGGTGGAGAGGGATGCCCTCGACCTGACGCCGCCGGGGCCGGGGACGCTGATCGTCTGCAACCCGCCGTACGGCGAGCGGCTCGGCGAGACGGGGGCCTTGACGGAGCTGTACCGCGGACTCGGCGACGCCTTCAAGCGTCGCGGGACGGGCGCAACGGCGTGGCTGCTCGTGGGCAATCCTGCCCTCGCGAAGGCCGTCGGGCTACGGCCGTCGCGCCGCATCGTGTTGTTCAACGGGCCGATCGAGTGCCGGTTGTTGCGCTACGACCTGTACGAAGGAAGCCGGGAACGGAGCGAAGGCGCCCGGCGCGGCGCTCAGCCCCGGGCCCAGAGCGGCGACTGACTTTGATGCTAAAATCACGCGCCCGTTATGGTCTCGATCGCCGCCCTGATCCCCGCGTATAACTGTGCCGACCGCGTCGGGGCCGTCGTACGAGGCATCGCCAGGTTCGTCCCCGACGTGCTGGTGGTGGACGACGGCTCGACCGACAACACCGGCGACGCCGCGCGCGCCGCCGGTGCGAGCCTGATCGTCCACCCCGAGAACCGCGGCAAGGGCCCCGCGGTGCGCTCCGGATTGGCCGTGCTGCTCGGCCAGCCGTACTCGCACGTCCTGATGCTGGACGCAGACGGGCAGCACGACCCGGACGACGCCCAGCACTTTCTCGACGCCGCGCCGGACGCCGACTTCGTGCTCGGCGACCGCCTCTGGAACCGCGAGGCGATCCCCGCCAAGAGGTTCTGGACCAACTTCATCGGCACCCGCGCGCTGCAGCTGATGACTGGATTTCCACTTGAGGACTCGCAGTGCGGGTACCGCCTGGTGGCGTCGTCGTACCTGCGCCGGATGGGCCTCGTCGGAAACCGCTACTCGGTGGACACCGAGATCATCGTGCGGGCGGGGAAGCTGCGCGCCCGGTTCGCCCATGTTCCGGTGCGGGTGATCTATGAGGGCGCGGTGTCGCACTACCGGCCGTTGTCGGACACCGTACACATCGTCCTGTCCGCCGCACGGTTCAAGGTCGACGAAGGCGATCTCCGCTTCGATCCCGGGCCCGAGGCCTGGAAGCGGCTGGTGAACGCCCCGGCAGTGGTTGCACCGATGACGAGCGCCCTTGCCTGATGGCCGCGTGCCGCAGGCGCCGACGTCCTGACCGGCGCGGGTCGCCCCACGCCATTGCGGGCGCGCTGCAATCCGGTCTACTCTGCCGCAGATGCTGAACGCGGTCGTCAGCGGAGGCTCCAGGGGGATCGGGCGCGCCATCGTGGAGCGGCTCGCGGCTGACGGTTACCGCGTCCACTTCCTCTACCGCTGCCGCGACGACGCAGCCCGACTCGTCACCGAACTCGCCGCCGCACGCGGCGGGGTCGCCGTGGCGCACCGCTGCGACGTTACGGACGCACGGGCGGTTGAGGAGGTGGTGGACGAGATCGGCGGCGAGGGCGTCTATGCGCTGGTGAACAACGCCGCCGTCCTCCGCGACGGGCACTTCCTTCTTATGGACGAGGCGCGATGGGAACTCGTCGTCGATACCGTCCTGACCGCGGCGTACAGGCTTACCCGTGCGTTCCTACGGCCGATGCTGCTCGCCGGAACCGGCCGGATCGTCAACGTCGGGTCGCTCGCCGGCGTCACCGGTCAGGCGGGCCAGGCCAACTACGTCGCCGCAAAGGGCGGCCTTCACGCTTTTGGCAAGGCGTTGGCCCGCGAGGTCGGCCGGTACGGGATCACAGTCAATGCCGTGGTGCCCGGATGGGTCGAGACGGACTTGGTCGAGTCGCTCGGCGAGACGCGCAAGGCGCGCGCAGTCGCGAGCATCCCCCTCGGCCGTTTCGGCCGGCCCGCCGAGGTGGCGGATGCCGTCGGGTTCCTGCTCTCGGGCGCGGCCTCCTACATTACGGGCACGACGATGCGGGTGGACGGCGGATTGGGGTCCTGAGGGGAGCCTACTGCCCCCAAGGGCGCGGCGCCGCGGCTGGTCAGGGCCCCGGCTGCCCCCAGAACTGGCGCTGGAAGTGATAGGCGAGTTGCAATGTCGAGCTCCCGGGCGTGCCGTTCCCCACCGGGTTGCCGTCGAGCCGCACGACCGGCATGAGCAGAAGCGTGGTCGACGCCACGAACAGCTCGTCGGCGCGGTGGAGGTCGCTCAAGGTGAGGGGCCGCCAGACCAGCGCGATCCCGAGGTCTCGACAGATCGCTTCGACCGCCTTCGTGCTCACTCCTGGCAGGACGCGATGGGTGGGCGGGGGCGTGCTGACGGCACGTCCGTGGACGGCGAAGACAGTGCTGGATGCTCCCTCGTTCACGAAGCCGTCCTGCCCGACGAAGATCGCCTCGTCTGCGCCGCGGCTGACCGCATCCTTCTTCGCGAGCACTGCCGGAAGCAGCATCGTCGCCTTGACGTCCCGCCGCTGCCAACGGGTCTCGGGCACCGTGATCGCCGCGATCCCGCGAGCCGCTTCGGCGGGTACCGGGAAAGTGAAGCGGCGCAGGTAGGCGAAGAAGAGGGGCTCCGGGCGGTCCGGCGGGAGGTGGCGGCGGGGCGCCGTCCCGCCCGTGAGTTGAGCGTACAGGACCGCCGTGCGATGGGGCTCGCGCCGGTAGAGCTGTGCGACGACGGCCCTCCATTTTGGGAGGTCCGGCACGCCCTCCTCGAGGCCGATCTCGCGCGCCCCCCAGGCCATGCGCTCGACGTGGTCGGGCAGCCTGAACGGCTCGCCGCCCACAACGGCGACCACCTCGTACAGGCTCTCTCCGAACTGCAAGCCGCGGTCCTCGATCGGGACGCATGCATTGGAGAACTGGACCAGCCGCCCGCCGAACCAGGCCCAACCCGGATCATTGGACTTCAGCGCCATATGCGCAGTGTAGCCCGCGGAGCGCCGCCCGCGAACCGGCCGGCGTTGGCTTGGCGCCGGCCCCTGGTCTATCCTGAGCCGGCGGAGGTCGCCGATGAGCGGTGTCTTCAAGGCGTACGACGTGCGCGGAGTCTATCCCGACGAGATCAACGAGAAGCTGGCATATGCGATCGGCTACCACTTCCGCGGGATCCTCGATGCGGAGGACCTGGCGCGCGGCGCGAGGGTGGTCGTGAGCCGCGACATGAGGGCCTCCTCACCGTCGATCGTGGCGGCGCTTTCCGACGGTCTGCGGACCGGCGGCCTCTCCGTCGTGGACATTGGCCTGGCGACGACGCCGATGAACTACTTCGCCATCGGCCACCTCGCCACCTCCGGCGGCATCCAGGTCACGGCCAGCCACAACCCGGCGCGCTACAACGGCCTCAAGTTTTCGCGCCGGGACGCGATCCCGGTCAGCAGCGAGACCGGCATCGCGCGGCTCGAGGAGCTCGTTCGCTCGACGCCGGCTCCTTCGGGTCCGCCGCGCTCCGGCGCCGAGACGGCGGACATCATGCCCGCCTACCGCACGCACGTCCTCGGGTTCGTCCGGAGGTCGGAGCCGCGCTTGAAGGTCGGCGTCGATGTGGCCAACGGCATGGGCACGCTCTACCGCTCCCTCCTCGGCGAGCTCAACATCGACCTCGTGCCCCTGTTCTTCGGCCTCGACGGCACGTTCCCGAACCACGAGGCCAACCCGCTCAAGCCCGAGAACATCGCGGACCTGCAGCGCGCCGTGAGGGAGCAGGCGTGCGCTCTCGGAATCGCGTTCGACGGCGACGCCGACCGGGCGATATTCGTGGACGACCGGGCCGGCGCGGTCGGAGCCGACATGATTACCGCGCTCCTCGCGGGGCCCATCCTCGAGCGCTTCCCCGGCGCGCCGATCGTGTACGACATTCGGTCCTCCTGGGCGACCGGGGAGGCGATCCTCGCGGCCGGCGGGGAGCCCGTGCGCGAGCGGGTGGGCCACTCGTTCATGAAGGCGACGATGCGCCGCATCGGCAGCCCTTTCGGCGGCGAGCTGGCCGGGCACTTCTACTACCGCGAGAACTTCTTCGCCGATTCCGCGCTGATTACGGCGATCGAGGTGCTCAACGAGGTACGTCGCGCAGGACGCCCGCTCGCCGAGTTGCTCGCCCCCCACCGGCGCTACGCGGGCACCGGCGAGATCAACTTCCGCGTGGAGGACAAGGACGGCGTCATCCGCCGCCTGGCCGAGCAGTTCGGCGACGGCGCCCTCGACCACATCGACGGCATCACCGTGCAGTACGCCGACTGGTGGTTCAACGTTCGCCCGTCGAACACGGAGCCGTTCCTGCGCTTGGTCATGGAGGCAAGGACACCCGAACTTCTCGCGGCGTGCAAGACGAGGCTGCTTGCTATCCTGGGGCGCCCGGCCGACGAGAAGAACCGGAGTTGAAGCCACCGTCCTGTCCGGACTGGATCGCCCGGTACAGGCCACTGCCCGACGACGGTGTCGCGGACTTCGGCAGGTCCCGTGTCGTGATGACCTCGATCAGCGCCTCGACGACGACGGGGTCGAACTGGCGGCCGGCCTCGGCGCGCAGTTCGGAGGCCGCGTCCGCGAGCGGGCGGCCGCTCGAGTAGGGCCGGTCCATGGTCATCGCGTCAAAGGCGTCGACGGCCAGGATGATCCTGGACTCGAGAGGGATCGCCTCGCCGCGCAAACCCCTGGGATAACCCGAGCCGTCGAAGTGCTCGTGGGCGCAGCGGATGATCTCCGCGGCGCGCTCGAGCTTGCCCATGCGTTCCACGATGAGGGCGCCCACCTCGGGATGGGTGAGGATCTGCTGCCGCTCCGCCGCGTCCAGGGGACCGGACTTGTTCAGGATCTCGTTGCCGATCGCGATCTTGCCCACGTCATGAAGGATCGCCGCGACAGAGAGGAGAAAACGCTGGTGGCTCGAGAAGCGCACCCACCCGCGATGTTCCAGGACCTCGACCGTCGCGAGCACGAGCGCTTCGACGCGCTCGACGTGCTCTCGAGTGTACCGTGACTTTGCCTCCACCACCTCCGCGAGCGTCGAGATCGAAGCGAGATATGTGTTGCGGATCTCGTCCGCCATGCGATTGAACTCCCTGGTGAGGGCGCCGAGCTCGTCGTTGCGTCCCGGCGGGAGCCTGACCATGAGGTGGCCCCGCGCCATCGCCGCCGTGCCGTCGAGCAACGCCGACAGCGGCGCCAGCAGCCTGTTGGCGAGGCTATTTCCCAGAGTGAAGGCGAGCAGCATGCCGCCGGCGAGCACGACGAGCCAAGCCTGCAGGCCCACCATCAGGCTCTCGCCGCTGCGGATCGCCGAGGTCATCAGCTCGACGCTGACGACGGTGCCGTCGTCGAGCTGGAGCGTCGGCCTGGCGGCCAATAACGGCTTGAACAGGAACGAGAACGTCCCCCTCGGGAGGTATGCCGCGAGACCGGCGAGATCGGGTTGGGGACTTCCCGTGGTCTCCGGCCACACGGCAAGCGTCTGGCCCCCGGCCTCGAGCGCGCCGAACGTCTGTGCCGGGACGATCTCCCCGAGCAGCGTGCCGTCGAGCGGCTCGCTGACGACCAGCCAGCGGTGCTCGCCGGGCGCGGCGGAGCGCAACGCGGTGGCGAGCTTGAGCGACGCGCGGCCGTCCGTCCCGCGGTGGATCCAGGTCGCGTTGCGCCCGGCCGCGATCTTCGCCGCGACGTTGGGGTTGCGGGGAAACCACTGCGTCTCGAGGCTGCTCCCGATACCTCTCTCCCAACGGTACGCCTCGGCTTCCCTGTGAAGCCCGTGGAAGACCTCGACCCGTTCGACGCGGTACAGCGCCAGGAGGTCGTGGAGGCGGCCGAGTTGCTCGACGTTCGTGGCAACGCCCGTCGGCGCAACGAACGCCGCCATGTCGTCGCGGGCCCCCTCGAGTTCGCTCATCTTCTGGTTGAGCAGATGGCTCGCCGTGGCGAGGCCCGCGTCGAGGCTCTGCTGCTCGAGCAACCTGGTGCTACGGAGCAGGAGGTAGAGGTGGACCGCGCCGATCAGCAAAGCGGCCGTGAGGATCGAGACGAGGTGCGACACGACCAGCTGCCAGCGCAGCTTCACGGCTCGCTCCCCGCCAGGAGAGCGGCGACCTCGCCAGAAGCGGGCGGCCGCGCGCGGCTCGCAAACGCTTCGAGCTGGCGCTGGGCCTGGGCGAGCCCCTCGCTCCAGCTCTCCGTCGCCGGCACGAACTCTCCCTGCTCGAGGGCGCGGAGAAAGCCAAAACTGCCCGGCCCTGCGAGCCCCTGCTTCGACTCGTACGCACGCAGGAGGACCGGGAGGCGCCGTGTCGCGTGATTGATCCTCTCGTTCGCCTCCTCGTGGACGAGGCGCGCACCGACCTCGAGGGCGAGGTCCCCCCACCGCGATTCGCGCGTCACCACGACGCACTGGTACCCGACCAGCGCGCGCGCGGGCGCCATGCCGTTTGCGAAGGGGGGGATCGGCATCACCGCGAACGGCCGGCCCGACCCCTCCAACGCCCTCAGCAGCCACGGGCCGGCGATGAAGCTGGCGAGCTTCCCCTGGGCGAAGAGCTGAACCTGCAGCGACTCGAGGTCGCTCCCGCGGCACGTCCGCCAGCCGGCGGCGGTTCCCCATGCCGGTGCGAGGCGGCGCAAGACCTCCGCAACGGTGGCGGGACGCCATATCAGGTTGCCTTCGCCATCGGTGAGAGCGCCCTGGAAAGAGCCGACGAGCGGCGCCAAAGCCGCAGGGTCGCTGATGTCGAGAGCGAACGGGAGCACGCCGTCCGCAAAACGAGTCGCGAGGATCTCCGCTATCGAGCGTGGCGGATAGCCGAAGAGGGTCGGGTCGTAGACGAGCGCCAACACCTGAGCGCTGATCGGGTAGCCGAACACGCGCCGGCCTTCGCTCGCCGCCTGCAACGCCTGCCCGACGAGCTGCTGCCTCATCACGAGAACCCTCTGGGCCGGCAGTTCTCCGATGATCTCGCGCTGGACGAGCTGGCCGAGCCAATCGTGGGGGACGATGGCGAGGTCGAGCGGTTGGTGCCCGTCCCGCGGCTGGGTCCGGCTCAGATAGTCGAGGAGCGCGTTCGCGCCGAACCGCCGCACCTCAATGTTCACCGGTCCGAGATCGTGGGCGATGCGAACGAGCTCGCGCTGCAGGGCTTGCTCTCCGGCACCGGCCCAGAACGTGCCCACGACAAGGTGCGCCCGACGCTCGCTTGCGCCCCGGCACCCGAGAACCAGCGCTAGAACCGTCAAAACGAGACCCAGACGACCGGCGGCGCGGCCGGGCGACCGATCGACTCCGAAGCCCCCCGTGGAACCTCCAGTGCCGTGTCCGCGAGCGCAGTAGCCGCCGCAGGCAAGGCGCCCGAGTCTAGCAAAAAGGCGTGGGTTACCATGCCAGGGTGGAGCGGAACTCGGGCGACGAGGCGGGAGTCGTCCTCCGGATCCTCGAGGCCGGCGAGGAGCCGGAAGCATGGCTCCTCGCCCGCGTCCTCCGGCAGCCGAGCTGCCCCGGAGAGATCGTCGAACGTCTGGCCGGGTGCAGGTGGCTGACCGGCTCGAACCGCTTGCTCCAACTCGTAGTCCGCCACCCCCGCTGCCCGCGCCGCCTGGCGCTGGAGAGCCTGCCGCGACTGGGTTGGCACGATTTGCTGGAGGTGGCGCGCGACCCGAGGACGTCGCCGGCCGTGCGCGCGCAGAGTGAGAGGAAACTGGCGGAGCGGATCGTGAGCCTCACCTTGGGCGAGCGAACGGCGCTGGCCCGCGTCGCCACCAGGGGCGTCATCCCGTCCCTCCTCGCCAGCCCGGAGCCGATGTGCATCGCCGCCCTGCTCGACAACCCCAGGTTCACCGAAACCGACGCGGCGCGTCTTCCGAACTCGAACACCAACCCCGCGTGTGTGCTGGCCCTGTTGCGCCATCCGGTCTGGGGGCGGCTGCCCAGCGTGGCCAGCGCCGTCGTGCGTCGCGGCGCCCTCCCGCTGGGGATCGCCATCGGGACTCTTCCCGCCCTGCCGTTGGCGGAGCTGCGAGGCGTGGCGTCGTCCGAGACGGCTCCACCGGCGCTTCGGGCCGCGGCGAGCGCTCTGGTCGACGCGCGTGAGCGGAGCGGCGCGCCGGTGAGGGGTCGCTCCGCCTCTTGAACTCCAGCGCGCAGGCCTTAAACTGCCTGCAAATGATGCCGCCCACCAAAGCCACGCCTCGCGAGTTCGGGCAGGAGCTCAAACACGCCCGTGAGAGTGCGGGTCTGTCGCTGGAAGCGATCGCCGCGCGCACCAAGATCGGGGGTCGGATGCTCGCCGCGATCGAGGACGGCGAGTTCGGCCGCCTTCCCAGCAAGGTGTTCGCGAGGATGTTTGTCCGCCAGTACCTGGAGATGGTCGGCGCAGCGCCCGAGGAGTGGCTTCCGGCCTTCGACGCCGCGTGGCGACGTTTCGCCGAGTCGAGTCAGTCGTTCCCGATCGGGCCTTCCCCGCCGGTGAGGAAGCGGCGCCTGGGCCCCTGGATGATCGGGTTGGCCCTCGTGGCTGCCGGCGTCGCGGGTGTCCTGCTGATGGAGAGACGGCAGGGTCCGGCCCCAGCGGACGCAACGGGTGTTCACGCGCTCGAAGCCGCCCCGCAGGCCCCCGCCCCGGCCCCGGCACCAACTTTCGCCCCGGCGACGCAGTCGACCCCGTCGGCGACGCCGCTGGCCACCACGCTGGTAGTGAAGGCGCTGCAGGCGCCTTGTTGGGTGGAGGTTCGCGTCGCCGGCGGGAAGGCCTCGTCGCGGCTTCTAGGCGCCGGGACAACTTGGGAAGTGGCGGCCGGCGGGAAGGAGGTCGACCTCGTGCTCGGCGATGCCGGCGCCGCCAGCGTCGCGTACATGGGCGACATGCGAAGTCCGGCGGGGCGGCCGGGCGAGGTTGCGCGTATCCATCTCGCGGGGAACTCCGCTCCCCCGGCCGGCCCCTGATGGAAGCCTCGGACGGCATCGGTAGCGTCGCGGAGCTGCTCGCGCGCATCCGCCAGGGAATGGCGCCGCGGGCGCTCCGCCTGTTTGCCGCCCAGGGCCTCCTCCCGGTTTCCCGCGAGGAGTTGATCCGCGTCGTTCTGATCCTCGCCGCCGACGGTGACGCCGAAATCGCCGAGGCGGCCCACGCGACGTTGACGACGTTCACTCCTGCGAACTTCATCCAGGTCCTGCACCTCCCCGATATCGAACCCATCGAGATCGACCTCCTCTGTCGTTGCGCGCAGGAAGAGGAGGTCTGGGTCAACGTCGTCCAGCACGCGAAGACCGCCAACGAGACGCTGCGCTGGCTGGCGCGGCAGGCGCCCGCCCGGGTGCAAGACGTCATCATCACCAACCAGGTCCGGGTCCTGGCGTGCCTGGAACTGCTCGAGGACTTGCGCGCCAACCCCCAGGTCAATCAAGACGTGCTTCGCCGGGCCCGTGAGTTCGAGGAAGAGTTCCTCGAGAAGGCGATCGTCTGGGCCGCGGCCGAAGGCGCGGCGCTCGAGGTTCCGGCGGGCCCGTCAATCGAGGACGTGCTCTCCGAGCTCAGGGCTCTCGGGATGCGGTTCCCCGGAGGCGAGATCGAACCGCAGCGGGCGACCGAGCCGGAGGCCGCGGCGCCGCCCGAGCTCCACGACGCGTACGCGCGGATCGCGCTCATGAATACCGCGCAGCGCGTGATGCAGGCGCTCACAGGCACGAGGGAGGAGAGGCTCATCCTCGTCCGCGACCGCAGTTCGCTCGTGGTCCGGGCGGTGATGCTGAGCCCGAAGCTCAACGAGATGGAGATCGAACAGATCGCCGGCATGCGCAGCAGCAACGAGGAGGCGCTTCGGATGATCGCGTCGAAGGGGAGGTGGCTGCGGCGCTACCCGGTGCTTCACAACCTCTCGTTCAACCCGAAAACGCCGGCCGGCATTGCGCTACAATTGGTCCGACGACTGTCGCAGCGGGACTTGATGATGATGAGCCGCGACCGAAACGTGTCGGAGACCGTTCGCAGGGTCGCGCGCGATATCCTGGAGCACCGGCGTTGAATGTGCGGCTCGGGTCCGGGGCCGTGGTTCGGAGGGGCTGGGATGACTGACCCGCGAACTTTCTACGAGATTCTCGACGTGGAGCCGTTGGCATCGGGCGACCAGATCAGGGCGGCGTTTCGCCGTCTGGCGCGGGAGCGGCATCCGGACCGGTTCCAGGGCGAGGTGCGCGCTACCGCCGAACTGGAGTTCCAGGCAATCACCGAGGCTTACAACGTCCTCTCCGACCCGGAGCAGCGAGCACGCTACGACCAGGCCACGACAGCCAGCGCCAAGAAGGCGCAGCAACTCACCAACCCGCGCGAGGTGGCGCGCGCCCTCCTGGCGAAGGCTGCCGGGCTGGCCAACGCCGGGCAGAGCGGGGAGGCGAGGGAGTACTTCGTACAGGCGGTGGCGCACGACCCCGAGAGCGCGAAGGGCCATCACCTGTATGCCCTGTTCCTGGCGAAGCAGGCCGGGGGACTCGAGGAGGCGCTGAGGCAGATCGACCAGGCGGTGAGGCTCGAGCAGAACGACGTCCGCATCCTGCTCGATGCATCCAAGTTGTTTGCGCGCGCCAAGATGTTCGCCAGGGCCACGCGGTTCGCGCAACAGGCGCTGCAGCTCTCGCCAGGGGACCCGGCCGTGGAGAACTGGCTCGAGCAGCTGCGCATCTCGATGGCGGCGGGAGGCAACGCGTAGCATGCGGGGCGGGGAGACGAGCCGGCCGTGAAATTCAAGTCGCGGGGAGTGACCGACAGGGGGCTGCGCCGCCACCACAACGAGGACGAGCTCCTGGCTCGCGATGACCTGAGCCTGTACGTCGTGGCCGACGGCATGGGCGGGCACGCGGCCGGCGAGGTGGCTGCCGACCTCGCCGTCAAAGAGGTCGAGCGGGTGATCGAGGCGACGCAGGGCTCCGAGGAGGATACCTGGCCGAATGAGTGGGACCCCCGTCTCTCGGCGAACGCAAATCGCCTCAGGCAGGCGGTGCTGTCTGCACACCGCAAAGTGACAGGGGCGGTGGAGGGGGACCCGGAGCTCCGAGGGATGGGTGCGACGATCGTCGCCGCTCTGCTCGACGGGGAACGCGGGCGCCTGAGCCTGGCCCACGTCGGCGACAGCCGCGCCTACCTCTTCCGCGAAGCGGTCCTGCGGCTGATCACCTCGGACCATTCGTGGGTTCACGAGCAGGTCATCGCCGGGCTGCTCTCCGAGGAGGCGGCGCGCAATCACCCGCTCAAGAACGTGGTGACCCGCGCGCTTGGAGGCGCTCAGGAGCCGGTCGTGGACGTAGAGGACATCGGCCTCCTTGCGGGCGATCTCCTCCTCCTTTGCTCGGACGGCCTCAACACCATGCTCGGGGACGAGGAGATCGGCGCCGTCCTCGCGCGCGGCGGCGACCTGACGCGCCTCGCATACCAACTGGTGGCCGAGGCGAACCGAAAGGGCGGCATCGACAACATCACAGTGATGATCGCGCAGGCGCTGCCTTGACCGGCCCTGCCCCGGGGCGGTATCGTGGCGCCATGAGGGTCATGCGCCCAGCCGCGACGCTCGTGGCGTGCCTGCTCGCGGGAGTTCCATGGGCCGGCGCCGCGTCGCCCGTCAACTCGTTCTCGCGCGACGAGGTCGTCTTCGAGGTGGAGGCGACTGCGCAAGGCCAGGCGACGTTCGAAGCCTGTTCTCAGGTCCTCGATCTCCTGCTTGAGAGGGGATGGCGGCCCACCGGGGCGCGCGTCCGGATCCAGGCCAACCCTTTCGACGCGACCTCACCGTCGGCCGACGTCGTGCTCGGCGCCGGAGCGCCGAGCGAAGATAGCGCCTTCGACCTCGCCGCGGCGCTGGTCGCGCGCCAGTTCGGGCGTGTGCTCGACCCCGGAGTGGGGGATGCCCTGGCGCAGACGGTCGCCGCTCACCTGAGCGCCCCCGGATGCAGCCGCCGCCTGGAATGGGAGAGGGAGTGGCTCGCCAGGCTTGACGGCGGCGACCTGCTTTCCACCGCGCTGCCGGAGCTGCTGTGGCGGACGGGTGGGGATGACGCGATCAGGGAAGCGGCGAGCGGAAACTGGCCGGAGTCGGCGTATGCGGCGCTTGCGGCCCGCGGCGTCGAGTCCCCGCTGAAGGCGCTGGGAGAGGTCGCCGTGGCGGGGGTCATCAACCCTGGCGCCCTCGGCTTCCATGCCGGGACCATGGCCGCCGACCTTCCCGTCGGGCAACACGGTCAGGACGTGCGCTTCTCCGGGGCGGGCTTGCGGTTGGTGGCCCTTCCCAGCGACGCGAATGCGGTGGCGCTGCAGACGCTCCAGAGCGACGACGCCGCCGCGTGGGTTGCTGTCAAGTACGGGCTGACGGGGTCGTTCGACGCGGTCGCGTTGAGCCCAAACGCCGAGGTGGTCGTGCCGCTCCGCGGCGTCGCGTGGGCCGCCGTCCTGGTGGTCGGGATCGCGCCGGGGGCCCACATTGCCGTCAACAGCCGCTCGCTGCCTGACTATCCCCTTCGCCTCAAGCGCTGGGACTTCCTCGCCGGCGAAGGCGCCGCCAGCCTGGCGTGGGAAACGCAGCGCCACGAGGGTCTGCGCGGGTTCGTCGTCGAGGCGCTGCAGACGGATGGCGGCGGCGGGTGGAGCGTCCGCCGGCGGACGATGGTCCCCGTCGCCGAGGACGGGGAGAGTTCCTTCGGCTACGCGTTCGTTGACGACGACACCAAGGGGGTCGGCGCCTACCGCCTGCTCGCCCTCACCTCGGACGGCTTCCTCGCCGAGGTCGGTCTGTTTCCTCTGCGCAACAACCCCTGAGCCTGTCGCCGCGGCGCTCAGGCGCGGGCAGTCCGGCGCTCACGCTTCGGGCCCCTCCAGCATCACGCCCGCACCAGCCGCATGGCGCCCCATGCCGCGAAACCGAGCACCACCAGGGGCAACAGGAAGACGGCGAGGAAGGGGAGGCCCACCAGTACCAGGAGGACGGCGGCAACTCCCAGGAACGCCAGTTTGGCGACGCCAAAGGCCAACCGGACGGGGAGCAGCAAGAGCTTCACAAGTGTCAGCAAGAAAACGAGTACGGTCGCCAGCAACCCCGCCACCATCAGGAGTACAAGGAACCCGAGCATCGCGCGACCTCCCTCGCGTCAGGTTACGGTTCTCGTCCGAGGTTTGTTTCGAGGCGGCAGCTCGCGCGGCGCAGGGGCGCCCTTCTAGAATGGTGGCGTGGCGTGGACCCGAAGGGTGCGCATGCTGTTGCTGGGCTTTGCGTCGGCGGCTCTGCTTGCCGGCGCCGGCGCGGCGTGGTGGGCAAGTCCCGGGGAGGACCTCGCCGTTTGGCGCCAAGGGCCCCCACCGCACCCGTGGGCGGCATGGCAGCGCCAGGAGACTCTCTGGCAGGGCGAGAAGCTGCACCGCCACGTCGAGAACCGATACGTACCGCTTTCGGCAATCTCGGTCGACCTGCAACTCGCCCTCCTCGTCGGGGAGGACATCGACTACTTCGGGCACGGCGCAATCGACTTCGACGCGGTCCGGGAAGCGGTTCAGGAGGGAGTCCAATCGGGAGGCAGGTTTCGCGGCGCGTCGACAGTCACGCAACAGCTGGCCAAGACGCTCTTCCTTTCGGGCGAGAGGAGCCTGTGGCGGAAGGCCAAGGAGGCCCGCCTCGCCTGGTGGATGGAGAGACGCCTCGGCAAGCGCCGCATCCTTGAGTTGTACCTCAACGTCGTCGAGTTCGGCCCCGGCGTACTCGGTGTCGAGGCGGCGGCCCGCCATTACTACGGCGTCGGCGCGGAAGTTGTCGGCCCCGATCGGGCGGCGGGACTCGCCGCCGCGATCCCGTCACCGGGACGGGACAACCCGGCCACAGGCACCCCGCGTTGGCGGACCCGACAGGCCACGATTCTTCGGCGGATGGCGCACGCCGTCTGGCTGCGACGTCAGCTGGCGGCGTTGAGTGCGAGGAGCCGGAGCTGAGGCGTTGGCCCGTGCCGCCCTTGCCAACCGAGGGCAACCCCTTTACAGTCGCGCTGCATGGCCGGCTCGCCGACACCCCAGTTCCTGGCTCCGATCGAGGACTTGCGGCAACGCATCCAGGATGCCGAACGTGCCGGAGGGTCGGCCGGCCGGGCCGAAATCGCGCGTCTGCGGAGTCTGCTCGAGGACGAAGCGCGGAAGGTCACGGCGAATCTGACGCCGTGGCAGCAGTGCCAGCTTGCGCGTCATCCCGACCGCCCGTACTGCCTCGATTACGTCCGCGGTCTCTTCACCGACTGGGTGGAACTCCGCGGTGACCGGGCATACGGCGACGATCCCGCAATCATCGCCGGTTTCGCGCGTCTCGACGGTGAGAGCGTGGCGGTCGTTGGCCACCAGAAGGGGCGCGACACCCGCGAGCGGTTGTACCGAAACTTCGGGCAGCCGCGCCCCGAGGGGTACCGCAAAGCGCTGAGGGTCATGCGCCTGGCCGAGAAGTTCGGGCGTCCGATCATCAGCCTGGTGGACACCCAGGGAGCGTACCCTGGGATCGACGCCGAGGAGCGCGGGCAAGCGGAGGCGATCGCGTACAACCTCCGCGAGATGGCCGCGCTCAAGGTCCCGATCGTCGTGGTCGTGACCGGTGAGGGCGGTTCCGGGGGCGCCCTGGCGATCGCGATCGGGGATGAGATCCTGATGCTCGAGCACGCCGTCTACTCGGTCATCTCACCCGAGGGGTGTGCCGCGATCCTGTGGAAAGACCAGACCCAGGTGCAACTTGCCGCCAGCGCCCTCCGTCTCACGGCCCAGAATCTCCTCGAGCTCGGCGTGATCGACGCGATCATCCCCGAGCCGCTCGGCGGGGCCCACATGGATCCGAACCTGGCGATCAGAACAGTGGGCGGCGCGGTCCGAAAGGCGCTCGTCCAGCTCCGGCGGATCAAGCGCGATGAGCTTCCCCGCCGGCGTTTCGCGAAGTTCCGCGCCATGGGACAGTTCGTCGAACGGTGAAGTCCCGGCTCCTCGTCCTGCGCCGCGCTTCCGTCTTCCTTCTCGTCCTCTGGACGGCGTTGCTGGTCGCCGCCTTCATCCAGCGCCGCTTCAGGCAAGCGCCCCAGACGGAGCCGGTCGAAGCGGAGGCGCCAGCGAAGGAGGGGCTGGGCCAGCCGGTCCGGGTCCACAAGGGCTTCGTCTATTCCGACACGCTTGGCATCGAGCCGAACTTCCGGATCGCGGCGCGCGAGGCCGTGGAGTTCGCGTCCGGCGTGTACGAGTTCAGCGACGTGCAGGTTTCCCTCTACCACGAGGGGCGCGTGGTATACGGCTTGGTCGCCGACCGCCTCAGGTTCGATCCCGCCACCCACGAGGCGAAGACCTCGGGCCGCGCCGAGGTCTCGCTACAGGGCGGCATCGCTCTCCGTGCAGCCGGCTTCAAGTTCGGCGGCAAGGACCGCCTGCTCCAGAGCCTGGGCCCCGCGACCTTCGCCGGCCCGGGGTGGGGGGGGCTTGCCGGCGGCGCGCGCTGCTCGCTCGAGAAGGACACCCTGGAACTCACCGGCGGAACTTCGATCACCTGGCGCGGGTCGGGCGCCGCCGGCGAGCCCTCGTGGGTGCTGCTTGCGCCGCGCCTCCTCTACGACCGCAAGATCGCAACGGTCGTGTTCAACGACGGCCTTACCGTCCTGCGGGGCCGGATGCGGGCGCGCACCGCGCGCGCCGAGCTCCAGCTCTCCGGGCCCGAGGGGGAACTCCGCGGCGCGGAGCTCAGCGGCCCGGTGCGCCTCGACGGCGTGTTGGACGACGGCAGCAACGTGGAGGCGACCGCCGGGACGACCGTGATCGAGAGCCTCCCGGAGGGACGCTACCGTCTGACTGCCGACCCCGCGCCGGAGACCGGCTGGGTCTCGGTCAAGTGGGCCGACCGCGCCGCCGGGTGGCGCGACTTCACCGCCTGGCGCCTCATCGGCGAGGGCTCGCGGACGGAGTGGGAGTGGTTGGAGGGCCAGGGCCTCGCCTGCGCCAGCGACATCGCAAAGGACTCGGACCCCCGCCGCCTCGCCTCCGAACGGATGCGGCTCGTATTCGACCACGGGCAGGCTTCCGCGGTCGTGGCGACCGAGGCCGTCCGCATCGAGACCGGCGACGAGTGGGCGGAAGGGGGCGAACTGCAGTTCGCGCTCGCCACGCGGACATTCGTCCTGCGCGCCGGGGCAGGTGAACGCGTGGCGCTCGGAGCGCCCGGCTCCCGCTCCTGGTGCGACCGGTTGGAGGGCGCCGAGGGGGGCGATGTCGTCGCGCGAGGCCAGGTTACCGGGACGGTGGAAAGGGCGGGCGGAGCGGGGAAGGACCGCACCCCGATGCGGTTCGCGGCCGCGTCTGCGACCTCCTCGGACGGCGGCGCCCGCCTTGTCCTGGACGGGGACGCGAGGCTTTGGCAGGGAGCGCGCCTGGTTCGCGCCGATCGGCTCCAATACGACCGCGCCCGCGACGTCGTCACCGGCGAGGGTGGGATTCTCACCACGGCCCGGACGGTCGCGGCCGGCGGCAAGCCGGGCAATTTGGAAATCCGCGCTCGCAAGCTGCGCTACGACCGCTCGGCCGGCGTGGCCACCTACGAGGGCGACGTGGTCCTGGACGACGGGCAAGCCCAGGCCAAGTGTCAGAGCCTCGTCGCTACCATGGACGGCAACGGTGCCCTCGAGGTCGCGAACCTCGACGGCGGCGTCAGCGTCCGCGACCGCGCCAGCTCCCGGGTGCTGTCGGGGCAGCGGGCCAGGATGCTCGTGGCCGACGGACTCTTCGAGATCTGGGGCAAGCCCGTCCTGGTCAAGGAGCCCGGCGGAGACCAGGTCAAGGCCGACCACCTCGAGTGGAACCGGGCCTCCAACACCGTCGTCGTCCTGGGCGCGGAAGACAACCCGAGCGAGACGCTCTACCATCCACACCAACCCAGCCCCACACCGGGACCGCGGGGGAGGAAGCCATAGAGACGCCGAGACTCGAAGCGAGAGACCTGGTCAAGCGATACCGCAAGCGGTCGGTGGTGGACGGGGTGTCGCTCGCGCTCAGCGGGGGCGAGATCGTCGGCCTTCTGGGACCGAACGGCGCCGGCAAGACCACGACGTTCTACATGCTTGTCGGGCTCGTCCAGCCCGATGCCGGGAGCGTGTGGGTCGGCAGCGAGGACGTCACGGCGCTTCCCATGTACCGCCGTGCCCGGCTCGGGATTTCGTACCTGCCGCAGGAGGCGTCGGTCTTCCGGCGACTCACCGTGGAGGAGAACCTGTTCGGCGTCCTCGAACTGCTGGGCGTGGACTGGCAGGACGCCGCCGCCAGGGTTACGAAGCTGCTGGAGGAGTTCGGCATCGAGAAGCTGCGCACGCAACGGGCGGAGACTCTCTCCGGAGGGGAGCGCCGGCGCCTGGAGATCGCCCGGGCTCTCGTCACCGAGCCGCGATTCCTGCTGCTGGATGAGCCGTTCGCCGGTATCGACCCGATTACGGTGCTGGATGTCCAGCGCCTCATCCGCCACCTCCGACACCGGGGCTACGGAATCTTGATCACCGATCACAACGTGCGCGACACCTTGAAAATCACCGACCGCGCGTCTATTATCAAAGACGGCAAGGTTTTTGCAAGCGGGGATCCGGAAACCCTCGCCAAGGACCCGCTGGTGCGGCAAGTGTACCTGGGAGAAGAGTTTCAGCTCTAGAGACCATGGCACTCGAACAAAAGCTCCACCTCAAGCTCGCGCAGAGACTCGTGATGACGCCGACGCTGCAGCAGGCGATCAAGCTGCTGCAGCTGTCGCGCCTCGAGCTCGAGCAGGCGCTCGCACTGGAGGTCCAGGCCAACCCCTTGCTGGAGCTTACCGAGGACGCGGCGCCGGAGGACGAGACCCCGGGAAGCGACGGGGAACCTGGCCAGGCGGCGGAAGCGGCTGGGGGCGAGGCGGCGGGAGGCCCGGACGCCACCGCGGTCGAAGAACCAGGCAGCGCAGAGCTGGCCGGCCCCGAGGACCCCGCCGCGGGGGACGAAGCGGCCGGCCGGGATGACCCGTTCGGCGAGGTCGAGCTGGACGCGCTCTTCTCCAACTATCTCCAAGACGCGCCGAGCCAGGCGCAGTCGTGGGACGACGGCGAGGAGCACTCTCTTGAGAACTCGCCGGCGCCGATGCGCAGCTTGTTCGAGGACCTCATCGCCCAGCTCGGACTCGCGCAGGTCCCGAGGGAACTGGCAGCAGTGTGCGAGTTCATCATCGGCAACCTCGACCCGGACGGTTACCTCCGGGTCGCGGACGACGAGCTCGCCCGCCAGCTCGAGGTGCCGATCGAGGAGGTCCAACGGGCGATCGGAATCGTGCAGCGGCTCGAGCCCGCCGGCGTGGCGGCACGCTCGCTCCAGGAGTGTTTCCTCCTGCAAATCGACCGCCCTTCGATCGACGTCGACGCCGATCTGCTCGCCCTCACGCGCCGGGTGGTGGCTGAGGGGTTCGACGAGTTGCTGCACCAACGGTGGGACCGTTTGTCCCAGCGCCTGGACACCACCAGAGAGGGCGTGCGGGAGGTTCTCGAGGTACTCCGCCGCCTCGACCCGAGGCCGGGGGGCCAGCTCGGGCCCAACGACAACCAGTCCGTCGAACCCGACGTGGTCGTCACCAAGGAAGCTGAGGGCTGGCGCGTGACGCTCAACGACGATGGGCTGCCACGCCTGCGGATCTCCCCCCGTTACCTGCAGATGCTGCAGAGCGGCGCATTGGCCGTCGATGCCAGGCGGTACCTGCGTGAGCGGATGCGCTCGGCGCTGTGGTTCCTGCGTTCGGTGGACCAGCGGCAGAGCACGATCGGGCGCGTCGCCAGCGCAATCGTACGCCGCCAGGAGGGGTTCCTCGAACACGGCATGACCCGCCTTCGCCCCCTGGTTCTCCGCGACATCGCCGACGACATCGGCATGCACGAGTCGACCGTGAGCCGCGTCGTAGCCAACAAGTACATTGCGACGCCGCAGGGAGTCTTCGCCCTCAAGTTCTTCTTCCACTCTGCGATCTCCCATGCGGTCGACGGTGACATTTCCTCGGTCGTGGTCAAGGACCGCATCCGCGACCTGATCGAGCAGGAGGACCCCGCCCGCCCGCTCTCGGATGCCCGTGTCGCCAGGCAACTCAACCGGTTGGGGATCCGGATCGCACGACGCACGGTCGCGAAGTACCGGGAGGAGTTGGGCGTGCCGTCGTCGGAGCACCGACGCCGGGCGCTCAGGTAGGTCCTGGGCGGCTACAATGGAACCGCGGCAGGCCGCGAGACGTCGAGACCGCACGAAAGGGGGGCCCATGGAGCTGGAATTCATCGCCCGCAACATCGAGCTGACGCCACAGCAGCGTCAGCTGGCCCAGAAGAAGTTCGATCGCCTCGCCAAGTACTTCAACACCGTTCAAGAGGCACGCATCACGGTCGCACAGGAGAAGCACCGCGTCGCGGTGGAAGCCTATATCAAGGGGAAGGACTTCGAGGTGGAGGCCTCCTCCGAGACGCCAGAGTGGACAGCTTCGCTCCAGGACCTGGTGGGGAAGCTCGAGCAGCAGGCGCGCCGGATGAAGCAGCGCCTCACCTCGAGGAAGCGGCCCCGCGAGAAGGAAGGGAGTTGGCAGGTCGAGGTCGTCGAGCCGGAATCGGTGCGGCGCGGCGCACCGGAAGTCGTGGAGACCAGGCACGTCCCGGTCCTACCGATGACCGTCGACGAGGCGGCGCTCCAGCTCGAGAGCTCCAACGACGATTTCATCGTGTTTCGCGAGGCAGCGTCGGACAAGGTCAGCGTCCTCTACAAACGGCGGGACCGGAGCTACGGCCTCGTCACCCCGGAGTTCTGATCGGCCGCCGCGCGGACCCAACGTGCGACTGAACCTGCTCCTCGCGCCCGCGAACATCTTTCTGGACATCCCTGCCCACACCCGGGAAGAAGTGCTGGTGTACGTCGCGGAACAGCTCGAGCGCGCCGGAGTCGTGAAACGTTCGATGGACCTGGTCGACCTCCTCCTCGACCGGGAACGGCTCGGGGCCACCGTTGTCGGAGAGGACACCGCGATTCCGCACTGCAAGGTCCCCGGCTTGCATGGGATCGTCGCAGCCTTCGCGCGCGTGTCCGAGTCGATCCAGTTCGGCTCCGACGGCGAGACCGCGAGACTGTTTTTTTTCGTGCTCTCCCCGGTGGAGCAACCCGCGGCGCACCTGCAAGTCCTTGCCAACATCGCCCGCCTGCTGCGGAAGCCGCAGGTCCGGGAGCTCTTCGAGAGCGCTCCCGACGCCGAGGCATTGGCGGCGGGCCTCGCCCGGGCGGAGGCGCGCGCATGACGGAGCGACAGGGTATCGTCACCGCAGACCTTCTGCTTCACGAAGGCCGTCTTGCCAGCCTCGACCTCCGGATGGTGGCAGGATCCTCAGGGGTCTCGAGGACCATTGCGAACCCCCGCGTGCAGAAGCCGGGCCTCGCACTCGCCGGTTTCCTCGAGTACGTAAAGCCAGGAAGGGTCCAGGTCATCGGCTTCTCGGAGGCGCAGTATCTGGCCACCCTGCCACCTGCGACGGCGGCGGAACGAGTCGAGGGACTCGTCGGGCTCGAGCCACCGCTGATCGTCATCAGCAAGGCCATGGAGCAGACCGGGGCGTTGTTCGCCGAGCCCTGCAACCGTCACGGCGTGCCGCTGGCGGTCACGGCCGCCACCACCTCCGTACTCATCGAGCGCCTCGCCGCGACCCTCGAACTACTGCTCGCCGTGAAGGAGATGGTGCATGGCGACCTCCTCGACATCTTCGCGATCGGGGTGTTGATCCTCGGCGATTCGGGCTCGGGCAAGAGCGAGTGCGCCCTCGAACTAGTGCATCGCGGCCACCGACTCGTGGCCGACGACGTGGTCGAGATCTACAGGGTGCGCAATGAGGATCTGGTCGGGCAGGCTCCGGAAGAGGTTCGGGGCCTGATGGAGGTGCGCGGCCTCGGCCTCATCTCGATCGAGCAGCTCTTCGGTGTCATCGCGGTGCGGGACACGAAGCCGATCGACCTGGTGGTCAACTTGGTCGCCGAGGGAGCCTGGCCGGTGGAGCGGCTCGGCCTGGCGGACAGCAGCATCGAGATCCTCGGACTGCGGCGGCCGCGCCTGACGGTACCGGTGGCACCCGGCAAGAGCCTGGCGCTGCTGATCGAGGCAGCGGCGCGCAAGTACCTGCTCTCGCAGCGCGGGGTGCCGGATGCGGCCGCCGATTTTCTCGCCCGTCACGACGAGAAGCTGCAGGGGCGGTGATGGAGGCGGTGCCGCGCGCCGTGGTCGTGACGGGCCTCTCCGGGGCAGGCAAGAGTGTCGTCACCCGTTGTTTCGAGGATCTCGGGTTCCGGTGCGTCGACAACCTCCCGCTCGAACTGATCGAGCCGCTGTTCGCACAGATCTGGTCGACGCCGGGTCCGCCGTGGGCCGTGGTCCTGGACGTGCGGGCGGAAGGGTTCGCAGGCAGCTTCCCCGAGCTCATCGCCCGCCTCAAGACGGCGCACCCCGAGGTGCGGCTGGTCTTCGTCGAAGCCGCGACCGACGCCATCGTGCGGCGCTTCTCCGAGACCCGGCGACCGCACCCGTACCGCACCCTGGCGCTGGAGGCGGCGGTCGTTCGCGAGCGTTCCGAGCTCGAGGCTGTGCGGGCGCTTGCCGATGAGACGCTCGACACTACCGGCCTGACGCCGCACGAGCTGCGGGCCGAGGTCGCGGCGCGGTTCGGCTCCACCGAGCTCGCGCTTCCGATGGTGGTCCGTTGCGAGAGCTTCGGCTTTCGCTACGGCCTTCCTCCGGATGCCAATCTCGTCTTCGACCTCCGGTTCCTTCCCAACCCGCACTTCGTGCCCGAACTGCGGCCGCTGCCCGGCGACCACCCCGACGTCCAGGGGTGGCTCGATCGCCAGCCCGAGGTCCACGAGACGTACGAGCGCATCCGAGAGCTCGTGACCGCCCTCCTGCCCGCGTACCGGAGGGAACAGAAGAGTTACCTCGTGGTGGCGTTCGGCTGCACCGGGGGCAGGCACCGCTCGGTGTACTTCGCCGACCGGCTGGCCCGCGACCTCTCCGCGGGGCGCTGGGTGGTCGCGCTCCAGCACCGCGACCGCGACCGCGAGAGTTGATCAAAGAGCGTGCAGCTTGCTGTTGAGCGCTTCCCCTGAAATAATCCGCGCATGGTGGGGATACTTGTAATCTCGCACGGCCGCCTTGCCACCGAACTCCTGGCAGCGGCAAGGACGATCGAACCGGCCCTGGTCGAGCAGGCGCGGGCGATCACGCTCGAGTGGAACCTGGACCCCGAGGCTGCGCGCGCCGAGATCGCCCGGGCCCTCAAGGAGCTCGACAACGGCGAAGGGGTCGTTGTCCTGACCGACATGTTTGGCGGGACGCCCACCAACCTGTCGCTGGGGTTTCTCGACCCCGCCCGCTCCGAAGTCGTGACCGGGGTGAACCTGCCGATGCTGATCAAGCTCGCCGGCGCCCGGCGTCAGGACGGCCGCAGCTTGCGCGACCTCGCGAAGCTGGTGGCGGAGAAAGGCCAGAAGAGCATTTACGTCGTGAGCGAGATCCTCGAGCGACGGCCTGGCGCTGGACGGAGCGATGGCCCAGATCACAGTTGAGCTCGTCAACCGGCTCGGCTTGCACGCCCGCGCCGCCGCCAAGTTCGTCCACACCGCGTCGCGGTTTTCCTCCCAGGTGCTCGTACGGCATGACGACGAGGAGGTGAACGGCAAGTCGATCCTCGGCCTCCTCCTGCTCGCGGCCCCCGTCGGCTCCCGGTTGACGATCACGGCCAGCGGCGGCGACGAGGCGGCCGCCCTCGAAGCGCTGGAGCTGTTGATCAGCGAGCGGTTCGGAGAAGGGGAGTGAGCGATCCGCGCACCCTGGTCGGGCTCGGCGTCTCGCCTGGAATCGCGATCGGCAAACCGATCGTGATCGAGAACCGGCCGCTCCCGGTGGCGCTCGTGCAGCTCCCGCGCGAAGGGGTCGATGCGGAAGTGGAACGCCTGCACCGGGCGGCGGCGCGCGCCGCGGGCCACCTCGCCGACCTTGCAAGGGACGCCGCCCGAGCCGTGGGTTCGGAGTACGGTGCGATCTTCGAGGCGCACCGCCTTATGCTGGAGGATCCCTCCCTCCTCGCGGAAGTGGAGCGGCTGGTCCGAACCGAGGCGGTCAACGCCGAGTGGGCGCTCGAGCAGGTGACCCACCGCCTGGTCGCACAGTTCGACCAGCTCGGCGACCTCTACCTACGCGAGCGGCGCGAGGACCTCCTCGACGTGGCGCTCGAGCTGCAAAGGTCGCTGCAGGGACGGGCAGCGCCCGCGATCGAGTTCAGCAGTGGCGTGGGCATCCTGATTGCCGACGATATTCCGCCTTCGCAGGCGCTCCGGCTCGCCACGCGGGCGGTCGGCGGCTTCGCCTCGGAAACCGGTGGTCTCACCTCGCACACCACGATCATCGCGAAGTCGCTCGGGATCCCGGCGGTCGTCGGCGTCGCCGGGCTGATCCGGGAGGTGGAGCGCGCCGCGCTGGTGATCGTGGACGGGTTCGAGGGCCACGTTCTCGTCGATCCGGACCCTGCGCTGATCCAGGTCTACAGCCTGCGCGCCGAGGAGCACCGGCGGCGCCAGCAAGAGCTGCTCGGCCTCGCCCACCTCCCGGCCGTGACCTCCGACGGACAGGAGCTGCGCTTGCTGGCCAACATCGATCTCGTTCCCGAGATCGCGGCCGCCAAGGCCGGCGGCGCCGAGGGGATCGGGCTCTTCCGCAGCGAGTTCCTGTTCCTGCAGGCGAGTCCCGACCTCCCGGGGGAGGACCAACAGGCCGCAGCCTACGCTGAGCTGCTCGCGGCCTTTCCCGCAGGGCCGGTCACGGTCCGCACGTTCGACCTCGGGGGTCGCAAACTGGCCCGCGAGGTGCTCGGCAATCCGGAGACCAACCCCGTTCTCGGTCTGCGCGGCGTCCGCCTGTGCCTGCAGAAACCCGAGTTCTTCCGAACGCAACTGCGGGCGCTGCTGCGCGCCGCGGCGCAGTACCCGGGCGCCTTGCGCATCATGGTCCCGCTGATCGGGCACGTGGAGGAGGTCAAGACCGTCCGCGTGCTCCTCGCCCGGTATAGCGAGGAGCTCCGCGGCGAGGGACGGCCCGTCCCGGAGCGCGTCCGACTCGGGGCGATGATCGAGGTGCCGGCCGCCGCTTTGATCGCGGAGCACCTCGCCCGCGAGGTCGACTTCTTTGCGATCGGCACCAACGATCTCACTCAGTACACACTGGCCGTCGACCGCGGAAACGAGCAGGTCGCCAACCTGTTCCGGCCCTTCCATCCTGCGGTGTTGCGGCTGGTCGAGCGGGTGATCTCGGTGGGGGCGCGTGCCGGCATCCCGGTGTCGCTGTGCGGCGAGATGGCGGCGGACCCCCTGGCCGTGCCGGTCCTCGTCGGCCTCGGCCTGAGGGAGTTCTCGATGCACCCGCCGGCGCTGCCGCTGGCGCGCAGCCTGGTCCGGGCGCTCTCGTTCCGCGAGGCGCGGAAGATGGCGCAAAAGGCGCTCGCTCTCGCCACCGCCAAGGAGATCGAGGAATACCTGCTGGAACAGCTCTCCGGCCTGCTGTCGCACTTGAAAGTCAGGATCCTGCCGTGAGCCGCCTCGTTCCGAAGCCCTGGGGCAACGAGGAGGTTTTCGCGGAGACCGAGCGTTACGCCGGCAAGATCCTCACCGTCCGCGGAGGCCACGCCCTGTCGCTGCAGTATCATGTGATCAAGGACGAAACCATGCGGGTGCTCGACGGGACGTGCGAGCTGCACCTAGGGGACGGCCCGGCCGGCACCGCGCTGGATGTCACGGTATTGCGGCCCGGCGACGCCATACGCATCAGGCCCGGCGTCATCCATCGCCTCGTCGCGGTCACGGACGTGCGGATCCTCGAGGTTTCGACGCCGGAACTCGACGATGTCGTCCGCCTCGACGACCGCTACGGCCGGGAGGGGACCCGTGAACCGTAGCCCGTCCGGGAGGTCGGAATGATCACTGCGCTCCTCGTGCTGGCTGTGGCGGCGGCGACACCCGCACCGACGCCGTTCGCCACGCCCTCGATCAGAATTCTGCTGGCAAAGCCGGGGGAGGAGGCGCCGGCTCGAGGCGACTCGCTGGCCGACGTGGCGAAGAGGATCAAGTTGAAGCTGCCCGCCAACCACCCCAGGGTCATCGACAACGAGGCCGTCAAACAGCTCTCGGAAGGGGTGGAGCTGACGACGACCTTGGCCCCGACGGGCGCCGCCGCCGGGGGGGTCGGCACCGAGAGAGGGGAAGAGCGGAAGAAGTCGATCTGGCAGCAGCGATATCGAGCCGCCGTGGAACGCGTGCGCCGGCTCGAGGCGGACGTCAAGGACCTCGAGTCCCGGGCGAACGGGCTCGAACAGGAGTTCTACGCCCACGACGACCCGGTCTACCGCGACTCCACGATCAAGCCTGCCTGGGACAAGTGCCTCACCGACCTCGCCAAGGCCAAGGCCGACCTCGAGGACGCACGCAAGGAACCGAACGACGTCCTCAACGCCGCGCGCCGCGACGGCGCGCTGCCGGGCTGGTTCCGGGGCTTGGACGAATCGTCCCGGCCGGCCAACCGGGGCGTCGACCATAGCGCCGCGCCCGCCCCGCGGCTGAGGCCGGTCGCCACCCCGACCGCCGTCCCGCGGCCTGGAGCGCCGACCTGACAAGGGCGCCCGGCGATGGAAACGTACTTCATCGAGACCTGGGGCTGCCAGATGAACGTGCTGGACAGCCAGCGGCTGGAGGGGCTCCTCCAGCGGCGCGGCCTGAGCCGAGTGGCGCGGCCGGAGGAAGCGGACGTCGCCGTCCTCAACACCTGCTCGGTACGCGAAAAAGCCGTCCAGAAGGTGCTGTCGCGCCTGGGCGAGCTGCACGGAGTCCGAAGGGCGGGGGGCAAGCCAACCGCAATCGGCCTGTGCGGCTGCGTGGCCGAGCAGGAGGGCGCCCGGCTGTTGGCGCGCAGCCACGCGCTCAGCTTCGTCCTCGGGCCCGGGCGCATCGCGCAACTGCCCGCCGCGCTCGACGCGGTGGCGGCAGGGCAGCGGGTGAGCGTCACCGGTTTCGAGCCGGTGCACGACTATGAGGCCCACCTCATCGCCCGCGGCAGCGGCGCCCGCCAGTTCGTCACCGTGATCGAGGGGTGCAACCAGCACTGCACGTTCTGCGTGGTTCCCTATACTCGTGGCCGCGAGAGCAGCCGTCCCCTCACCGAGGTCGTGCGCGAGGTGCAAACGGTCGCCGCGGCCGGCGCCAAGGAGATCACACTTCTCGGCCAGACGGTCAACGCCTACCGCTGCCCGGCCAGCGGGGCCGATTTCGGCGACCTTCTCCAGGCGGTCGGGGCAACCGAGGCGGCGTGGCGCATCCAGTTCGTCACATCGCATCCTAAATTCTTTACTGACAATATGATAGAGAAGATTGCCAAAACTCCTCGACTGGGGACTTACCTGCATCTCCCGATCCAGGCGGGGTCGAACGCCGTCCTCAAGCGCATGCACCGCCGGTACACGCGCGAGGAGTATCTCGACCTCGTCGCCAGGATCAGGTCCGCGATGCCGGAGGTGACGCTCTCCACGGATGTAATCGTCGGGTTTCCCGGTGAGACCGAGGCCGACTTCCTGGAGACGCTCGCTGTCGTCGGCAGTGTTCGCTTCGGCCAGCTGTACGGCTTCGCCTACTCGGCCCGCCCGCGCACGCCGGCACTCGGCTACCCCGGGCAGGTTTCCCGCGCCGAGGCGGGGGAGAGGCTCGAGCGGCTGTTCGAGGCGCAATCGTCGGTGCAGATCGAGCTCAACCAGGCGCTGATCGGGCGTTCGGTCGAAATCCTCGTCGACGGGCCGGCGAAACGCGGTTCGGAGGTCTGGCAGGGGCGGGGACCCGACAACCGGGTCGTCAACGTCCCGGGGTGGCCGGGGATCGCCCACGGCCAGGTCGCCGAGGTCGTGATTTCCGGAGCCACGGCGCACTCGCTCCTCGGGGAAGCCCGGCGTGCGGCGCTCCCTGCCGCTTGACACCGCCGCCAGTCTGCCTGAGATTGATGGGGTGAGCGAGAATCCCGTGGCCCCGGCCGTGCAGCTCGAGGTGGAGATCAGAGGGCTTATCCTCGACCCGGTTTCGAACACGCCGATCGTGATCCTGAAGAAGTCCGACGAGAACCTCTTCCTGCCGATTTGGATCGGGGTGTTCGAGGCCAACGCCATTGCGCTCCAACTCGAGGGCGTCGCGACTCCGCGCCCGATGACCCACGACCTGCTGCGCAGCGTCATCGCATCGCTCGGGGCGCGCGTCGAAGGGATCACGGTGCACTCGCTGGTCGAAAGCACGTTCCACGCCCGCATCCAGGTGCGGGCCGCCGACGGACATCTTTGCGAGATCGACGCGCGGCCATCGGACGCCATTGCCTTGGCGCTGCGATGCCAGGCGCCGATCCGCGTCGCCGCGGCCGTCTTCCGCGAGGCCCACGCCGTCGACTTCCGCGAGGGGGAGGACGAAGAGGCGCGGCTACGGGAGTGGCTGGAATCGCTGACCCCGGAACAACTCGGCAAGTACAAGATGTGAACCCAGGCGGCCCGACCGAAGTGTCGCTGAAAGCCCGCATTTGGTTGACCGGATAATGATTGGACTCCGCCGTCCGCGGCCGGCCCGCAGCGGCGCCGGCGCGCTCGTCGTTGCTGGGAGGTTGACAGGCTTTCGGCGGCCCCGATACAGTGCCCGAGTTGACTGAACGAACACGTTTGCGAGTGCCGGCACGACGGTCGGGCCTTGGTCCGACCGCCGGAGAGCGGCCCGAGACAGATGAGGGGACATGATCATCACGATTGCCAACCAGAAGGGTGGAGTGGGGAAGACGACCACCGCCATCAACCTTGCCGCCGCACTGGCGCTCAAGGGCGTTCACACACTCCTGGTGGACCTCGACCCACAGGGCAACACCACCATGTCGTTCATCGAGCAGCACGCGCTCGGACGGTCGATGTACGACGTACTCGTGGACGGCGTTCCCATGCCCGACGTGATACTGCCGACGAGCGTCGAGAACCTCGACATCGCCCCCGCGAGGATCGCACTCGCGAAGCTCGAAAACGCGATGGTCGGGGAGCTGGACGCGCACTTCCGCCTCAAGGACCGGCTTGCGCCCGTCGTCCCGAGTTACGAGTACATCATCATCGACACGCCCCCGACGCTCGGGCTGATCACGGTCAACGCGATGGTTGCGGCGACGCACCTGCTCATCCCGATCCAGTCGTCCTACTTCGCCCTCGAGGGCACGGACGACCTCCTCGAAACCGTCGAGAAGATCAAGGTGCGCGCCAACCCCGATCTCCAACTCCTCGGCGTCGTGATCACCCTGCACGACCGCCGCACCGTCCTTGCCCGGGACATTCACGAGCGCATCACCCAGGTGTTCGGCGACAAGGTCTTCCGCACCGCGGTCACCAAGTCGGTGCGCCTGGAGGAGAGCCCGGCGTACCGCACCTCGATTTTCGAGCACGCCCCGCAGTCCTCCGGCGCCCTGGAGTACTATGCGCTCTGCGAGGAGGTCATGGCCCGTGTCTAGCCGCAAGGGTTTGCCCGATTTCCGCAAGATGCGGCACGACCGCCATTTCGTCGAGGCACTCTCGAACCAATCGGTCACGTTCATCGGCATGATGATCCCGACCGAACGGATCGAGGCCAACCGCGAGCAACCGCGTTCAAACCTCGGCGACCTCACCGAACTGGCGGCCTCGATCCGGACCCGCGGCGTCCTCGAGCCGCTGCTCGTCCGACCGATCCCGGGGAGTACGAATTACCAGCTCATCGCCGGCGAACGGCGGTTCCACGCCGCTGTCGAGGCGGGCCTCGAGGAAGTCCCGTGCGTCGAGATGGCGGTCAGCGACCAGGAAGCGCTCGAGCTGGCACTCGTCGAGAACCTCCAACGCCGCGATCTCTCTCCCTTCGAGGAGGCCGACGGCTACCACACGCTCGCCGACAAGTACGGCTATACCCACGATCAGGTGGCCACGGCGATCGGGAAGTCCCGCACGACCGTCACGGAAACCCTGAAGCTGCTCGCGATTCCGCCTGCAATCCAGGACCTCTGTCGGCATGCCGACATCACGGCAAAGTCGGTTCTTCTCCTCATCGCCCGAGCGGGCAGCATCGACGAGATGGAGCGCCTCGTCCAGGAGATTGCGGAGGGGAACCTCGACCGTGAGGGCGCTCGCGCCGCGGCGCAGGCAGGCCCCGATCCCCGAGCGGCGGCGCAGGAAGCGGCCTCAGATTCGGGGGACACCGCAACCGGACAGGAGCGCTTCCGCCCGCTGCAAATTCGCCTCCGCGCGCCGGGAAGCTCGCCGGTGCGCCTTTCGGTCACGATCCGCCAACCGGGCGTATCCCGCGATGAGGTGATCGCGACCCTCGAAACCTTCCTGCAACAGCTCCGGGCGGGCGAGCTCGACGAGCGGTTCGACGCCACGGGCTTGGACGGCGGCCCCGCACCGCGGCGATAGGCGAGAGCGACGACACGCGCGTCGGAATGTCACGGCAGCATGAGGTCAGGCGTCCGCAGCTTGATTTGGCGGCGTGTATTTAACATAATATTCCTTATCGGACATTGCAACCAAGGGCGGCGTTGTGGAACCGCCCCCCCCTGTGGAAACCCCTGTTGAAAGTGTTCCGCCCCCAGAAGGCCCCATCCCGGCATTGGCATTTCCCCTCGCGTCCCGTACCATCCTGCCCGTGATGCGCCGCCCCCGCCGCTTCGTGATCGCTCGCGCCCTCGTCAAGGAGATGCTGCCGACGCTCATCCTGGCCACCGGCGTGACCACGTTCCTGTTGCTCATCCGCGCGCTGTTCGTCGTCGCCGACCTCCTGATCGCCCGCAACGTCGGCTTTGGGACGGTCGTCAGGCTTCTGCTGCTCGGGGTTCCGAACATCCTGGCGCTGACGCTACCGATCGGTACGTTGTTCGCGGTACTGATGACCGCGGCCCGGTGGGCGGCCGAGTCCGAGTTGATCGCGATCCAGGCGTGCGGGGTGCCGTTGCGACGCGTGGCGCGCCCGCTCGTGGGGGTCGCGGTGCTGGTCTTCGCAGCCGACGCGGCGCTGACGCTGGCGGTCATGCCCGGCGCCAACGCACAGCTCTCCAGACTGACCCGCAAGATTGCGTTCTCGGCGGCCAACGCGGCGGTCGAGCAGCGGGTGTTCGCCGAGGACTTCCCCGGCCAACTCCTCTACGTCGACAAGATCGACCGCGGCACCGGGCGCTGGCACGGCATCCTCCTGTTCGACACTACGAACCCTGACCAGGAGAGCCTCGTCACCGCCGATTCCGGCGATCTGGTCATCGACCCACACGACGGCAGCGCATGGCTCAACCTGCAGGACACCACCACGCACCTGCTCCGCCCCAATGAGCCCAACTCCTATCGCAAGAACGACAACAACGAGCTCCGCATCCGCCTGCGCCAGGTGCAGGCGGATGCCGGCCAGCGCACGCAGCTCGGGGTTCGGGAGACGCATACCGCCGACCTGATCAAGCGGGTGCGGGCCGCAAACGGCCAGGACACTGCGGAGGCCCGCGAGGCCCGCGTCGAGCTCAACAAGCGGGTCGCAATCCCCGCGGCCGCAGTCGTCTTCGCTCTGGTTGGGTTCCCTCTTGGAATCAGGAACCGGCGTGGCGGCAAGGGGTTCGGGCTCACGGCATCGGTCGCGCTCGTGGTGGCCTATTACGTGCTGCTCAACAACGGCGAGTTGCTCGCGACCGGCGGCAAGGTGCCTGTCGCCTTCGCCATGTGGTTGCCGAACCTCGTCCTCCTCGTGGTCGCCGGCGGTTTGTTCCGCTGGGCTTCTCGGGCAGCGGGCGGGGGCGGCTCGATCGCATCCAGTCTGGTCGCCGCCGCCGCGAGGCTGGCCGGCGCTCCGTTTCGCCTCTTCTCCGCGGCGTTCCGCAGGCTCTGGTTTGGCAAGAGCAGCGCCACCAGGCGCGCCCTGGACGGCGTGCCGGCCCGCGTCCCGGGGACCCTCGGCATCGTCGACCAGTACCTGTTGCGCCAATGCCTTAGCTTCTTCGCGTTGGTCGTCGTCGCGGTGTCCTCACTGTGGATCGCCGTCGACCTCTCGGGCAACCTCGAGGACATCCGCAGGAACGCCGTGCCGCTCGTGACCGTGGCCTCGTACTACATGTTCTCCCTCCCCCAGATCCTCCACGACACGCTCCCTCTCGCCTTTCTCATCGCGTTCCTGGCGACCGCGACGATGCTCGAGCGCCGCAACGAAACCACCGCGTTCAAGGCCGCGGGCATCTCGCTCAGCCGTGTCGCACTCCCCCTCCTCCTCCTGGGCGCGGCGAGCGGCGGCGGGCTCTTCCTCCTCGACGACCACGTCACGCAACGGGCGGAGCGGTCCAAGCAGCAGCTCGAGGACGTGATCAGGGGGCGCAAGGTGGCCCGCTCGTACCGCGCCACCGACCGCCCCTACGTCTTTCTCCCGGATGGCCGCACGCTGGTGAACTTCCTCGAGTTCGACCCGGACACCAACACCCTCATCCGGCCCTCGGTGTTCGTCTTCGACCAGCGTTTCAACTTGCGCACGCGCTACATGGCGAAGCGCGCCACGTTCGCCAACGGCCACTGGGTGGCCGAAGGGGGGTGGTCGCGGACGTTCATGGCCGACACGACACCGGAGTTCGTGTCGTACACGGGGCCGGTGGACCTCCCGCTCCCGGTCCGGCCCGACTACTTCGGCCGCGAATACCGCCGGCCGGAACAGATGAGCTTCGGCGAATTGAGGCGTTACATCGCGACGCTGCGCGCGGCCGGCTACCGCGTCGACCGCCTTGTCGTGCAGCTCAACGAGAAGGTCGCCTACCCGTTCAGCCTCGTGCTTCTCGCATGGCTCGCGATGCCCTTCGCCTTCAGGCCGGGGCGAAGCCGCAGCGCGATCGGCGGAATCGCACTGGCTCTCGTCCTCGGAATGGCGTACTTCGGGCTGACGGCGCTCGTCACCCAACTCGGGGAGGCGGCCCTCGTTCCGCCGGCGCTGGCGGCGTGGACGCCGACCGTCGTGTTCGCCCTGTTGGCGGTGAACCGCCACACCACCTTGCGAACCTGAACCGGTCCGGGCGGGCGGCGCGGCCGGACCACGGCCCGTCTGGGCCAACGTCGGCATGCCGACACACTCCCCGGCCCCGGGGACACCACGCCCGAGGCGCGTCAAGCCGCAAGAGAACAGGGCTCCGGTGAGCCCGGAGCCCTGGCGTCAGACCCTGACCGATCGGTCCCGGCCGGAGTCTCTGCGCACGGGCACGTCAGCCCAGCACCTTGGCGATCCTCTCCATCGCCCAGTCGACCTCCGCACGGGTGATGACCAGAGGGGGGGCAAAACGGATGATGTCGACGTGCGTTTCCTTGCAGAGGAGACCCTCCTGCTGCAACTGCTCGCAGAACCGGCGCGCGCCCCCCGCTTCGGGCGCGAGCTCGACGCCGATCCACAGCCCCTTGCCCCGGACCTCCTTGATCTTCTTCGACTTCAACGAGCGCAACCGTTCGAGGAAGTACGCCCCCAGGCGCGCCGAGTTCTCGACCATCCCCTCGTCGGTCAGGACCTTGATCGCGGTGCGCGCCACCGCGCAGGCGAGCGGATTGCCGCCGAACGTCGAGCCGTGGTCGCCAGGGGCGAACACGCCCATGACCTCGTCGTCGGCGAGGATCCCGGAGATCGGCACGCAGCCGCCGCCCAGGGCCTTCCCGATCACGACGATGTCGGGACGGATACCCTCGTGTTCGAAGCAGAAGAGCTTGCCGGTGCGGCCGAGGCCCGACTGGATCTCGTCGACTGCGAGCAGGAAGCGGTGCGCCGTTGCCAGCTCGCGCAGCCTCCGGAGGAAGCCCGCAGGCGGGCTGACGATCCCGCCCTCGCCCTGGATCGGTTCCACCAGGACGGCGACCGTCTCGGGTGTGATCGCCTGCTCCACCGCCTCGGCGTCCCCGTACGGGAGAAGCCGGAACCCGGGCGTGAACGGCCCGAACCCCTTTCGGTACTGCTCCTCCGAGGAGAAGCCGACGATGGTTGTCGTGCGGCCGTGGAAGTTGCCGGCGAAGACCAGAATCTCCCCCCGGTCCTCCGGCAATTCCTTGACCGTGTGCGCCCACTTGCGCGCCGCCTTGATCGCGGTCTCGACCGCCTCCGCGCCGCTGTTCATCGGCAGAAAGCGCGCGTAGCCCGTGAGCTCGCACAACTCGGCGCAGAGCGGTCCGAGCTGGTCGTTGCGGAACGCCCTCGAGGTCAGCGTCACGCGGTCGGCCTGCTCCTTGAGCGCCGCCACGATCCTGGGATGACAGTGCCCTTGGTTGACCGCCGAGTAGGCGGCCAGAAAGTCGAGGTACTTCCTGCCCTCGACGTCCCACACCCAGACCCCGCGGGCGCGGCTGATCACCACGTCGAGCGGGTGGTAGTTGTGAGCGCCATACTTCTCCTCGAGCCGAATGAGGTCGGCGCTGAGTGCGACGTCCGTGTCCATGATTTTCCTCCGAGGCCCCGCGGGTTTGCCGCGAGAGATCGCGAGCCTACGCGATCGCACTTTCCGGTGCAACCAGTCCCTCCCGCGGGGCCGGCACGTGAAACCTCAATCGAACACGAACTCGGCGTGACCGTCCCCGAGGAACGGCGTCAGCGCCGGGATCAGCGTGGCCGGGTTCACTCCCATGACCCGGGTCGGGACCAACTCGGCGCTCCAGGCGGGTCCCACAAGGCGGAGGCGCAACTGCAGGCGACCCTCGTGGCGAAGGAAGAGCTCGTGCAAGGCTACCAGTTCCTCGCGCCCGGCCAGGCGATCGAGATCCAGTTCCACTCGCAGAGCGGCCGCCTTGCGCGCCTCGATCCCCTCCAGCGGGGTCGCCTCCTCGAGCGAGAGCTCTACGTGCTCGCCGTCGCTCATCCTCGGGGTGGCCGCCGCCAACACCGCGGCGCCGTCCGCGAGCGATCGCTCGAAGCGCTCGAACACGTCGGGGAACGCCACCACCCTCACCGCCCCCGTCTGGTCCTCGAGGGTGAACGAGGCCATCCGGCGCCCCTGGTTGCGGCCGTCCTTGATCGGGCGGGCCTTGAGGGCGGACACCAGCCCGCCGACGACCACCCGTTCGGCCCCGGCGGCCGCCAGCTGCGACAGCTCCGCGACCGGCGTCGCCCGCAGCTCCTTGAGCACCCCGGCCCAGCGCTCCAGCGGATGGCCGGAGAGGAAGAACCCGAGCGTTTCGCGCTCGCCCTTGAGCAGCTCCTCCGTGCTCGGAACCGTCCCCGCGGCGGGAAGGATCTCCTCGGCCTCCTCGAACCCGAACAGGAACCCCTGTCCCGCATCGAGTGCCTGCCGCTCGCGGGCCGCCTGGTCCACCAGCTTGTCGACGGCGGCGAGTACGGCCCCGCGGTCCGGGTGCAGCGAATCGAAGGCGCCGGCGCGGGCGAGGCACTCCACGACCTTCCTGTTGATCGCCCGGTCCCCGGCCGTCCGCAGGAGATGCGCCGCGCTCCGGAACCTCCCGCTGCGCCCGCGGGTCTCGACGATGCTGGAGCTCGCGCCCTCCCCCACCCCCTTGACCGCCCCCAGCCCGACCCGAATCGCCTCGCCCTCCACGGTGAAGGAGAGCTGCGACGCGTTGATGTCGGGGCCGAGCACTTTCACGCCGCCGGCGGTGAGCTGGGCAACGTACGCCGCGAGCTTGTCGGTGCTCGCCACCTCGCTCGACAACATCGCCGCCCAGAAGTGCAAGGGGAAGTGGGCCTTCAGGTACGCCGTCTGGTAGGCGACGTAGGCGTAGGCGACGGAGTGGGACTTGTTGAAGCCATACTGGGCGAAAGGGACGATCTGCCGCCAGAGCGCGGCGACCTTTTCCTTCGGGTAGCCCTTGGCCACCCCCCCGGCGATGAAGTGCTCGCCCTGCTCGTCGATCAGCTCCTTGATCTTCTTCCCCATCGCCTTCCGCAAGGTGTCGGCGCGCGCGAGCGAGAAGCCGGCGATCTCGACGGCGATCCGCATGACCTGCTCCTGGTACACGATGACGCCGTAGGTCTCGGCCAGGATCTCCTCGAGCTTGGGGAAGATGTACGTGATCGGCTGGCGGCCGTGCTTGCGGTCGGCGAACTCCCCCGTCCATTGCATCGGTCCCGGACGGTAGAGGGCGTTCAGGGCCGCGATCTCGTCGAACCTGCGCGGCTGGACCGTGCGCAGAAGGTCGCGCATCCCCGACGACTCGAACTGGAAGATTCCGTCCGTATCACCGGCGCAGAAGAGGTCGTAGACAGCCGGGTCGTCGAAGCTCATCCGCTCGAAATCCGGGACCTCCCCGCCGGCGCCGGCGAGGCTCCTCAGGCAATCGTCGATCACAGTCAGCGTCTTGAGACCGAGGAAGTCCATCTTCAACAGGCCGAGCTTCTCGATGACGTCCTTGTCCCACTGCGTGACGACCTCGTCTCGAGACGTGCGGTACAGCGGCACGATTTCGCCCACCGGCCGCGGGGCGATGACGACGCCGGCCGCGTGCACCCCGCAGTGCCGGGCGAGGCCTTCGAGGCGGCGCCCGATCTCGATGAGACGGGCCACGTCAGGGTTGCCGGCGACCGCCTCCGCCAGGCGGGGCGAGTCCCGCAGCGCGCTCTCGAGGGTGACTCCGATCCCCTCGGGCACCAGCTTCGCGATCCGGTCGGTCTCGGCGAACGACATCCCCATCACCCGACCGACGTCCCGAATGCAGGAGCGGGCTTGCAGAAGGTTGAACGTGGCGATCTGGGAGACGTTTTCGCCGCCGTAGACCTCGCGAACGTGGGCGATGACCTCGTCGCGCCGCCGCTGGCAGAAGTCGATGTCGATGTCCGGCATCGAGATCCGCTCGGGGTTCAGGAACCTCTCGAAGAGCAGATCGTACTCGAGGGGGTCGATGTCGGTGATCCGCAGCGAGTACGCCACCAGCGACCCGGCGGCGCTGCCGCGCCCAGGCCCCACCGGGATGCCGTGCTCACGGGCGTGGCGGATGAAATCCCAGACGACGAGGAAATACCCCTCGAACCCCATCGTGTGGATGATGCCGAGCTCGCTCTCGAGGCGCGGCCAGTACGCGCCCGGCACCGCCCGCCGCGGGCGCCCGTCGGCCAGCCGGCGCTCGAGCCCCTGCCGCGAAAGCTCCTCCAGGTACACCTCCGGAAGCCGACCGTCCGGCACCGGGTAGCGGGGCAGCAGCGGGATCCCCTCCGGGAACGTCACATGGCAACGCTGGGCGATCTCCGCCGTCCGCGCCAGGGCGTCGGGGATGTCGGCGAAGAGCCGCGCCATCTCCTCGCCCGACTTCACGTAGAACTCGTCGTTGTAGGCGTAGTCGCGGGCCAATTCGGCCACGGTTTTGTTCTGGCCGATGCCGATGAGCACCCTGTGCGCCTCGACATCCTCGCGCAGGTGGAAGTGGCAGTCATTGGTGGCGACCAGCGGGATCCCCGACGCCCCGGAGAGCCTCACCAAACCGTCCCGCGCCGTCCTCTCGTCCCCCAGCCCGTGCTCCTGCACCTCGAGGAAGAACCCGTCTCTCCCGAGGATCTCGCGGTACTCCTCCGCCGCCCTGGCGGCGCCCTTCTCGTCGCCGGCGAGCAGCCTCGACGCGACTTCCCCCGAGAGGCATGCCGAAAGGCCGATCACGCCCTCCGCGTGGGCTGCGAGCAGGTCCTTGTCGATGCGGGGGCGGTGGTAGAAGCCGTCGAGGTAGGCCGTGGTCACCATCTGCATCAGGTTGTCCCAACCGCGCTGGTTCTCGGCCAGGAGCACGAGGTGGTGGTACGGCTTCCGCGACCCGTACGGGCTGCCCGAGCGCTCCTTGCGACTCCCCGGCGCCACGTACACCTCGCAACCGAGCACCGGGCGCACGCCTGCCTTCCGCGCCGCGCTGTAGAACTCGTACGCGCCGAAAAGGTTTCCATGGTCCGTGAGGGCGACCGCCGGCATCTCGAGGTGCGCGACCTGGTGCATCAGCTCGCCCGGCTTGATCGCGGAATCGAGGAGCGAGTAGTGGGAGTGCAGATGGAGGTGGACGAACGGCTGCGACATGGCAATGCATTGTAGCCCTGCGGTCCAGCGCTGGCGGCCAGCTACATACTTTACGCATTCATCGTCAAGATGATACTTCGATCCGCGCGCCTATTATGTAAAACCACAACGCCCTTTGAGCCCGCCTTCGTCCGCCCACCGCTTTGCTAGCATCGCCGGGATGGCTTTGCGACCGCTTCCCTCCTACCCTCCTTGCCCCGTGTGCGGCGACCCTGCGGCCAACCCCGCGACGCTCGGCGTGAGCTGGGCCTGGGATACGGAACGCAGCGCCGCCGTGGGCCGGTTCGTCCCGGGGCCCCTGCACACCGGATACGCCGGCGTCGTCCACGGCGGCCTGATCTCGGCGCTCCTCGACGAGTGCCTCGCCTGGGCGTGCGCGGCGAGGATGCGCGCCTACTGCATGACCGGCGAACTCGCCGTTCGCTTCAGCGCACCCGCGCCGGTCGGCGAGGCTCTGGAGGTCTGCGCCTGGTCCGTGCACAGCTGGGGCCGCTACGTCCGCGCCCGGGCCGAAGCGCGCTCGGCGCGGGGCGAGCTGGTCGCCTCCGCCACCGCGACCTTCGTGGCGATGGACCCCGGCCGGTCGGCGGCACTGCACGCGGCGCTCCGCCTCCGGCCCGGTGATTTCGACGTGCTCTCCGGGTAGACGCTCGCTCCCCTCCCCTTCCCGAATGCGCGCGAAGCATTTAGACTGCGCACTCGTGAAGTTCGGTGCAAACACGGAGGGACCCCCATGGACACGAAAGACATCCTGAGCGCTCTGAGCCTCGACGGCCTCAACGCTGGCGCGTGCGCCCGCGGCTGGATCGGCGACACCAAGGGCTCCGAGCTGGCGTCGCTCAGCCCGGCGAGCGGCCAGGTCATCGCGAAGGTGCGCCAGGCCGACGCGGCCGCGTACGAGCGCGTCGCAGCCACCGCGCACGAGACGTTCCTGAACTGGCGCATGGTGCCGGCGCCCAAGCGTGGCGAGGTCGTGCGCGCGCTCGGCGACGAGCTGCGCGCGCACAAGCAGGAGCTCGGGCGCCTGGTCGCGCTGGAAATGGGCAAGATCCTCTCCGAGGGCCTCGGCGAGGTGCAGGAGATGATCGACATGTGCGACTTCGCGGTCGGCCTCTCCCGCCAGCTGTACGGCCTGACGATCGCGTCGGAGCGGCCCCGCCACCGCATGTCCGAGCAGTGGCACCCCCTCGGGCCCGTCGGCGTGATCACCGCCTTCAACTTCCCGGTGGCGGTCTGGGCCTGGAACGCCGCGGTCGCCGCCGTCTGCGGCGACACCGTAATCTGGAAGCCGTCCTCCCAGACGCCGTTGACCGCGGTCGCAGTGCAGCACATCTGCAACCGGGTCATGGCGAGGCTGGGCTGCGAGGGGGTGTTCAACCTCGTGATCGGCAGCGGCCGGGAGGTCGGACAGCGGCTGGTGGACGACTCCCGCGTCCCCCTGATCTCCTTTACCGGTTCGACCGCGCAGGGACGCAAGGTGGCCACCTCGGTCGCGGGGCGGTTCGGCCGTTCCATCCTCGAGCTCGGCGGGAACAACGCCATCATCGTCATGGACGACGCCGACCTCGACCTGGCGTTGCGCGCGATCGTCTTCGCCGCCGTGGGGACCGCCGGCCAGCGGTGCACGACGCTCAGGCGTCTGCTGCTGCAAAAGGGAGTTCACGCGGCGCTGCTCGAACGGCTCGCCAAGGCGTACCGTTCGGTGTCGATCGGCGACCCCCTCGACCCGGGGACGTTGATGGGACCGCTCGTCAGCGAGACCGCGGTGGCCGACATGATGGCGGCTCTCGACAAGGTCCGCGAGCAGGGCGGCGAAATCGTGACCGGCGGCAAGAGAGTCGCGGGCCCGGGCAACTTCGTCGAGCCGACGATCGTCAGAGCGCGCGAGGGGCTTGCGATCGCCGAGGAGGAGACGTTCGCCCCGATCCTCTACGTCTACGAGTTCGACACGCTCGACCAGGCCCTCTCGATCCACAACGGCGTGCCACAGGGGCTGTCGTCGGCGATATTCACCACCGGCCTGCTGCCGGCGGAGCGTTTCCTCTCGGCCGAGGGGTCCGACTGCGGCATCGCCAACGTCAACATCGGCACCTCGGGCGCGGAGATCGGCGGCGCCTTCGGCGGCGAGAAGGAAACCGGCGGCGGCCGCGAGGCCGGGTCGGACGCGTGGAAGGCCTACATGCGCCGCCAGACCTGCACGGTCAACTTCTCCAACGATCTCCCGCTCGCGCAAGGGGTCAAGTTCGACATCGGATGACCGGGTACGCTCGGGCGCACCACCATCGGGCGCGCCCGAGCCTGGACGCAGGAACCCCCGCAGGCGCGGAGGCTATGCCATGCCGCGCTGAAGGGAGTTCAGCAACGCCCTCACCTTGACGCACTGCTCGCAGTCGGCCTCCGCGCTCGTGCACGGAACGCCGTCGGCCTGCATCTCGGGGCACTTGGGCTCGCGGACGTACTCGACGAGCGCCAGCATTATCTCGTACATCAACGCCCGCAGCGGGCTCTCGGGAATGTCCCGCAGCCCGGAGATCACCGTCCACTCCTCGCCGCTCAACCTTACGCTGACCTGCTCCATCGTGCCTCCAGTCCGTTCGTCGCGCGCAGCCATCACGCTCCCTGCCCGGCATCCGCGTGCGACCCTCCGAGGATCATCACCGCCGCCCGCCGCCGGATCGCCGCCAGCACACCCTTCTCGTCCGCTCCGCCGTTCCGGTCGCAGCGCACCGGCCAGCCCTCCAGCTCCGCCAGCGCTCGCGCCACCGCTTCCGCGGGCCGCTCAACGACGAGCGGCCGAAGGAGCTCGTCGAGACGGCGTTCGAGGGCGTCGGGGTCGACCGGGAGCGGCGGTGCAACGGCCCGCAGCGGCGCCTCTGATCCGGCCCCATTCCGCGTACCGTCGCGGACCGCCGCCCGGCCCGCGCGCCTGCCGAAGATCGCCGCCTCGAGCAGGCCGGTGCCCATCGTGCGCCGGCGGCCCTGGACCCCGCCGGCCGCCTCGCCGCACGCGTACAGGCCGGCCAGGGAGGTCCGGCCCCAGGCGTCGATCGCGACACCGCCGATCGCGTGGTGCTGGGCGACGGTTAGGCCAACCCGGCGCCCCCCCGCGAGGGCCGCGCTGGCGCGGAGCTGCGGCGGAAGCAGCCGCTGCGCGCTGTCGTCTGCTTCGAGGAATGCGGGGGTACCGTCCCGGCCGGCCCTGGCGATCTCCAGCGTCGTCGCCTCGAGGTCCCGCTCGCTCGTCAACAGGCGCTCGCCGATCCAGATCCTGGCGTTGACGAGCGCGGCCGAGGTCGGAAAATAGAGCGGCGGCGTCGAGGTCACCGGCAGCGCCTGGGTCAGTTCGGGCCGGTGCAGCAGCGCACCCGCGGTTCCGGCCACGGCGAGGCCGCTGCCCCGGCACCATCGCGGCGCCGTCGAGACCGGGAACACCGATCCGATCCCCCCGCATGCCAGCACCACCGCATCGGCGGCCAGGCCTTCAGTCCCCGCGCCACCACGCCCACACACGGTAACGCCGGCGACGCGGCCGGCGGCGAGCAGAAGTCCGGACGCGAGCGTGCGCTCGCGCACCGTCACGACCAGCTCGGCGCAACGCCGCAGCAGGGGGGAAAGCAACAGATGCCGGTCGCGCGGCAGGCAGCGCAAACCGCGGGCGATCTCGTCGCCCGGCAACATGACCGGCTCGTCCGCCATGAGCTCCAGGTCGAGGGTCTCGATGAGCTCGCGGGCCGCCGAGTGCGCGTTCTCGGCGAGGACTTCGGCAAGGCCGGCCCGTTCGAGGCCCTGGCCGCGCTTGGCGAGGTCCGCCAGGAAGCGCTCCGGAGAATCGCCCCTGACCCAGGGAGCGGTGAGGAGGATCCACGGCGCCAGCCCGTGGACCCGGTGTGTCGCGCCGTCCCGACCCGCCCGGCCGGCCGTCACCACCGTCGTTGCCCAACCCGAGCCGGCGAGCTCCAGTGCGCACTCGAGTCCCGCCAAGCCGCTCCCGACCACCACCGCGCGCCCGCGCTCGACGTTCGTCACGTCCATAGTCTGCCACAGCCGCCGGGGCGCGCCGAATCTCAAGAGGTCGAAGGGAGCTCCGAGCTTTCCTGGAAGCGCTGTTCCTCCACCACCTTGCCGTCGCGCAGCCGGACGACCCGCCTTGCATGCCGCGCGATGTCCTCCTCGTGGGTCACTAGGACGATGGCGTTCCCCTTCCGGTTCAGCTCGTCGAACAGGGCCATGATCTCGTCGCCGGTGCGCGAATCCAGGTTCCCGGTCGGCTCGTCCGCCAGGAGCAGCGAGGGGTTGTTGACCAGGGCGCGCGCCACCGCGACGCGCTGCCGCTGCCCGCCCGAGAGCTCGTTGGGCTGGTGGTGCATGCGGTCGCCGAGGCCGACCATCTCGAGCATCTCCTTGGCGCGCCGCCGTCGCTCCTGTCTGGGCACGCCGGCGTACACCAGCGGCACCTCGACGTTCTCCAGCGCTGACGCGCGCGAGAGCAGGTTGAACGTCTGAAAGACGAAGCCGATCTCGCGGTTGCGGATGCGGGCCAGTTCGTCGTCATCGAGGCGGGAGACCTCGTTGCTGTTGAGGCTGTAGGTCCCCGAGCTCGGCGTATCCAGGCAACCGATCAGGTTCATCAGGGTGGATTTCCCCGACCCCGACGGACCCATGATGGCGACGAACTCGCCGGTCTCGACCGTGAACGAGACGCCGTCGAGTGCGCGCACCTGCGTGTCACCCATCTCGTAGACCTTGACCAGCTCGCGGATCTCGATCAGTGGCGGCATACTCCCCCCAGTTCAGCGCGCGGGCGGGACGGCGCCGTCCTTCGGGTCGGCGCCGAACTTGAGCCAGCGGACGTCCTTGAGGGCCGTATGTGGTTCCTTCGGCTCGGGCTCGCCCTTGATCGTGATCCCCAGCGACTCGAGGAAGCTCCCGACCGCCACCTTGTACGTCGCCACCGCCTGGCGGTAGAGGACCCGCGACTGCAGCTCCGCGGCCTGCGCCGCGGCGAGGTCGTCCTGGATCTTGACCACCTGGAAGTTGGTTGACATGCCGTTGGCGAACTTCTTCTGCTCCGCGTCGAGGTTGCGCTCGGCCAGCTCGCGCGACTTCACGGCGGCGGTGATCGCCTTGCCGCTGGCCTCGAGACCCCGCACCGCGTTTCTCACGTCGGCAATCACGGCCTGGCGCTGCAGCGCGATGTTCTGCCGCGCGGTGGTCACGGCGAAGCGGTCCTGCGCCACCAGCGCCTTAGCCTGGTGGTTGCCGAGCGGATACGAGAAGTTGACCATCGCCGACCACTGGTTGTAGTCGCGGTCGCGGAGCTGCCTGAGGGCATCGGACCAGCCACCGCGGGTGAAGGAGATCACGTTGCCGGTCTGCTGATCGTAGACCGTCGAGTCGCCGCCTACGCCGGCGTAGCCGTAGTTGAGCGAGAGGTCGAACTGCGGGCGCGCGGCGCTGCGGGCGGCGACGAGGTTCACCTGGCCGATCTCCAGTTCGAGCTGGCGCTGGCGCAGCTCGGGTCGCTTGTCGATCGCTTCGGCGATCGACGTATCGAGTTCCGGGTGCTCGGCCGCCCCCTCGAGCGCGTCGGTCGGAATGATCGTGCTGGCCCAGTCCTCCGGGTTTTCGAACCCGAGCAGACCCTTGAGGACGTCGCCGGCGTTTCCGACCGCGTTCTCGGCGACGATGATGTCCAACTCCCGCGCCGCGATCGCCGCCTCGGGCTGGATCACGTCGATCGGTGCGGAGGTACCGATCCTCACGCGCGTCTGCGTCTCCTTGAGGAGGTCCTTGGCGAGCATCAGGGAGTGTTGCTTCGACTTCAGGTTGTCGAGCGTGTAGACCAGGTTCCAGTACGCGTTCTCGACGGCCTGCGCCGTGTTGATGACCGTTTCCTCGAACTGCACGCTCGAGATGTCGCGCGACCTGCGGGCGACCTCGATCCCCGTCCGGGTGACGTCGGTCCCAAACCCCTTCAGGAGCGGCTGCGTCAACGAGAAGGTCAGGCCGGAGCTGTAGGACGGGTTGAGGAAGTAAAAGGAAGAGTTCGTCTTCGAGCGCGAGTTCGTCCAGCCGACGGAGTAACTGCCGCCGGTCGCGGCCAACCCTCCCAGCGAGAGGTCGAACTCGCGCCCGCGCTGGAGGGCCACGTTGGCGCCGACGAGCTGGTTCGTCGACTGCGCCTCGTAGTACGTCGCCCCGAGGGCGCTCTTCACCAGCGGGTCGAAGATGCCCGTGCTCCCCAGGAGCCCCTGTTGCGCCGACGCGAGCGAGAGCCTGGAGACCTCGAGGTTGATGTTGTGGGCGAGCGCCGTCGTGATGGCATCCTGCAACGACAACCGCATCTCCGGCGCGCCCAGGTGCACGCCCCTGGTCTGCCGTCCGGGCACGGTCCCGACCTCGAACTTCGGTTCCGCCGCCCACGCTCCCACGGCCGCCACGACCCCGGCGCTCAAAACGAACAGGAAGCTTCTCGTTCTCACGTGACCCTCCGCTCTCGCTTCGTTGATCTAGTACGTCCGGCGCCCGCTCCTGGTTTCAACGCCGCCCCCAGGCGGCGCAACTCTACATGAACCCGTGCCGGCGCGGGCGAGGCAGCGCCGGCACGCCCGAACGAACCCCCGGCCGTCACACCCTGAACAACGTCAACCCGCGGCGCCGGGTTCGCCGGCCGCGAGCCAGCGCGCCGCCGCCAGCAGCTCGGCCGTCGCCGGCCCGCCCGGTCGCGTCAACACGCGTGCCGCCGGGCCTTCCTCGACGACCCGGCCGGCCGAGAGCACCAGCACCCGGGTGCAGAGGCGCGCCACGAGCAGGACGTCGTGGGCGATCACGAGCATCGCCATGCCGGTGCGGCGCTGCAGCCGGAGGAGCAGGTTCAGCACCTGCCCTCGAACCGAGACGTCGAGCGCCGACACCGGCTCGTCGAGGATCAGCGCCTCGGGCCTGCACGCGAGGGCACGCGCGATCGCCACCCTCTGCCGCTCCCCGCCGGAGAGCTCGCGCGGCAGTCGGGCGAGGAACGCGTCCTCACCCGGCAGACCCACCTCGGCGAGCAACTCCCGGCTGCGCCCCCGCCGGCCGGCCCTTGGCGCCAGCTTGTGGACGGCGAGCGCCTCCGCGACGATCGTTCCGACGCTCTGGCGCGGGTCGAGGGATGCGGTCGGGTCCTGGAACACCGCCTGGACCGCCCGCCGCATGCGACGTGCGTCACCGGCGACGAGCGACGTGAGGTCGCGGCCCGCGTAGGTGACCGCACCTCCGTCGGGACGCTCGAGGCCGAGCAGCAAGCGGGCGAGCGTGCTCTTGCCTGCCCCCGAACGGCCGACGACGCCGAGGATCTCGCCTGGCCACAGCTCCATGCTCACGCCTTCCAGCGCACGGACGCTCCCGCCGCGGGCCGAGTAGCTGCGCCCGACGCCCGCGGCGGCCAGGATCGGGGAGCGGACGCCCTCACCCACCGGGCTCCTCCTCGTCGCTCGCCAGGAAGCAGCGCACCTCTCGCCCGTCGCCGGCCCGCGTCAGAGCCGGGCGCGCCCTCCTGCACCGCTCCCAGGCGTGCGGGCAGCGCGGCGCGAACCGGCACCCGCTCCCCCACTCCCCGGCGCGCGGCACGGCGCCCGGCACCGTCGGGAACGGCCCGAGGCCATCGCCGGACCCGAGCCGCGCCTGCAGCAGCGCTTGCGTGTAGGGGTGCCGCGGGTCTTCGAAGAGGGCGTCGCGGCGGGCGGCCTCGACCGTCTCGCCCGCGTACAGCACCGACACCCGCTCCACCAGCCGTCCGACGAGCGCGAGGTCGTGGCTCACGAACAGGAGCGTCAGCCTCCGGCTCTCTCGCAACCGGCCGATCAGATCGACGAGCCGCTGCTGGGAGACCGTGTCGAGCGCCGAAGTGGGCTCGTCGGCGATGAGTACGCGCGGACCTGCGGCCAGGGCCGAGGCCAGGAGAACGCGCTGCCGCTCCCCGCCCGAGAGCTGGTGCGGGTACGCGTGCGCGATCCGGTCGGGCGCGTCGAGCCCGACCTCCGCCAGGAGCCGGCAGGCGAGCGCCGCGGCGTCGGCGCCGCGAACGCCGAGGTGGAGCCTCGCCGCTTCGGTCACCTGCGAGCCGACCGAGCGGACGGGGTTGAGGGCCCGCGAGGGTTCCTGAAAAACGAACCCCACGAGTCCGCCACGCAGCTCGCAGAGCCGCTCCTCCTCCGCGCCCAGTACGTCCTCGCCCCCGAGTCGGACCGATCCGCGGACGACCCGCGCCGTCTGCGGCAAGAGGCGCACGGTGGCGAGTGCGGTCAATGTCTTGCCGCACCCAGACTCGCCAACCAGTCCCATCGCCTCGCCTTCCTCGATTGCGAGCGTCACGCCGTCGAGGACGGCGCGTACGCCGGCGCCCGGCTTGGGAAAGGCGACCGCAAGATCCTCCACCTCCACGATCGGCGGCATGGTTTGATTCTACGCGGTCCCAAGCGCGACCACAGTGCCGTCCGATCCCGACCCTGGCCGCCGCCGGGCGCGGCCCTTCTCTCCAGCCCGCCGCACGGCTAGGATGTCCGGCGGAGGTGGGCCGTGCCGTTACCCCAAGCGGAGCTGTTGCAGCGCGCGCGGGCGATCGAGGCGCTGGTGCTGGACGTGGACGGCGTGCTCACCGACGCGAGCCTCATCTACGGTCCGCGCGGCGAGGAGCTCAAGGCGTTCTCCGCCCGCGACGGCTTCGCCCTCAAACTCGCCGCCAGCGAGGGGATCAAGGTCGCGGTCCTGACCGGCAGGATGAGCGGCGCCGTGAGCGCCCGCCTGGCCGAGCTCGGGGTGCCGCCCCACCTCGCCGTCCAGGGAAGTCGCGACAAGCGCGCCGACATCGCGGGTCTGGCTGCCCGACTCGCGGCTCCGCTTGCCGCGGTCGCGTTCATGGGCGACGACATCCCGGACCTTCCGGCGCTCGCCACTGTGGGCCTGGCGGCGTGCCCGGCCGACGCCGCAGACGAGGTGAGGCAGCGCTGCCACTTCGTGGCGGCCGCCGCGGGCGGGCGAGGCGCGGTGCGCGACCTGGTCCGCCTCGTCCTCGAGGCCCGGGACCGGTGGGCGGAGGTGGTGGAGTCCTGGTGGCGCGGCGAGGCGGCGGCGTCGTTCTTCACCGGCGGTAGCCGGCGCGGCGCCTGATTTCAGCGGCCCCTGCCGGCCGCATCACCCAAGCCTATAGTGGTGGCGTGGGCCGCGGGATCGAGAGCGTGCGAGCCGGCGTGTGGGAGATTCCGCCGTCCGGCGGGATGAGGGTGCCGGCGCGGATCTACGCCAGCGAGAAACTCCTCGCCGCCGCCCGTTTCGACCGGTCGCTCGTCCAACTGTGCAACGTCGCGTACCTCCCCGGCATCGTCGGCGCATCGCTGGCCATGCCGGACCTGCACGAGGGGTATGCGTTCCCGATCGGGGGCGTGGCCGCGTTCGACGCCGAGGATGGCGTCGTCTCGCCGGGCGGCGTCGGCTACGACATCAACTGCGGTGTCCGCCTGATGCGCACGGACATCCGGGCCGTCGACCTCGGCACTCGCCTGCGCGCGCTCGTTCTCGGGGTGCAACGCGACGTGCCGGCAGGGCTCGGGAGCCGGGGGGCGATCGCGACCCTCTCCGACCGGGACCTCGACGAGGTCCTCCGCGACGGCGCGGCGTGGGCCGTGCGTCGCGGCTACGGCGCGCCCGAGGACCTCGCCGCCACCGAGTCGGGGGGCTGCCTCGACGGCGCCGACCCGAAGGCGGTCTCGCGGAGGGCGCGCGAGCGCGGGGCGCCGCAGCTCGGCACCCTCGGATCGGGGAACCACTTCGCCGAGCTCCAGGTCGTGGACGAGGTCCTCGACCCCACCGCCGCCGCCGCATTCGGCCTCACGGAGGGGAACCTCACCGTCATGCTCCACTCCGGCTCCCGCGGACTCGGCTACCAGGTGTGCGACGACGCCCTGGAGGCGATGCGCGAGGGCGCGTCCCGCCCTGCGACTCCCCTCCCCGACCCCCAGCTCGCCGCCGCGCCGGCGTCGTCTCCCGAAGGCAGGCGCTACCTCGCGGCGATGCGGGCGGCGGCGAACTTCGCCTGGGCGAACCGCCAGGTGATGATGGCGCTGATCGAGCGCGCCATCGGCCGCGTCCTCGGCGGCGATCGGGCGTCGCTCGGCTTCGCGCTCGTCTACGACGTGGCCCACAACATCGCGAAGCTCGAGGAGCACGAGGTTGCGGGCGCCCGGCGCCGGCTCCTCGTCCACCGCAAGGGCGCGACCCGCGCGTTCCCGGCCGGTCACAACGACGTCCCGCCCGCCTACCGCGCGGTCGGCCAGCCGGTGTTCATCCCCGGGGACATGGGGCGGCCGTCGTTCGTGTGCGTGGGCACCAACGCGGCGATGCTGGAGACGTTCGGCTCGGCCGCCCACGGCGCCGGTCGCACGATGTCGCGCCACGCTGCCCGCCGCGCCGCCAGCGGGCGCGACCTTCTCAAAGAGATGGGGCGGCGGGGCGTGCTGGTCGCCGCCCACTCCCCTAAGACGCTCGCGGAGGAGATGCCCGAGGCCTACAAGAACGCCGCCGACGTCGTGGAGGCGCTGCGCGTCGCCGGCATCGCCCGTCCCGTCGCCCGCCTCCGCCCGATCGGGGTCGTGAAGGGATGAACCGCCTCAGACCAGGTTTTGGCAACTGTGACGGACCTGACACCCAACCCGGCACCCATTTCTCGGGGCTACGCAACACCGTCGCGCGCTGTGCCTGCGTCAGCGTGCTGGCGATGTTGCTGCTGGCGGCCGGATTCGCGTTCTCCGATTGGACGCTCGGGGAATTGCGCTCGGCCGCCTGGCTGGTGTGTGCCGGCGTCACGATCGCTGTCTTCTGGGGAGTGCGGGTGTCCGCGTTCGCAAGGCTGCGGTCAGGCCCCTTCACGGCACTCGCCGTCGCGCTGGTGATCCTCCCGCGGTTGGCATGGGTCGTCGCCGTGCCCACACTGCCGGTGTACGACTACGAGCGATATCACACGGCAGCCCTCGCCCTCCTGCACGGCGCACTCCATGGCGTGCCGGTCCAGGACTTCGGCATCGTGACCTTCCTCGCAGTGCTGGCCTCGGCCTTCGGCCCAGGACTGATGGCCGCCAAGCTCGCCAACGTGCTGCTGGCCGTCATCACCGCCCTGCTCTTGTTCGCGCTCGGCCGCAGACTGTTCGGCGAGCCGGCGGGGCGTGCCGCCGCGCTGCTGTTCGCGCTCTGGCCGGCTGACATCTCGTTCCGGAGCGTCTTTGCCACCGAGTTCGGCTTCGTTCTGGGCTGGCTGGCGGGAAGCCTCGTGCTCCTGCGCGCCGTAGGCAAACACGGGAGTGCCACCCTCGAGTTTGTTTTGGCCGGAGCGCTCATCGGCCTCGGCAGCGTCTTTCGTCCCGTCGGGGCGCTGCTGGTGCCGGTGGCACTGGTGTGGCTCGCGGCCAGGACACAAGGCCGGCTCTCGCGCGTGGTCGCGCGGGGCGTGGCACTGACTGCCGGGTTCATGGTCGTGCTCGCCGTCCAGTTCGCCGTGGGCCGGGTCCTGGGCTTCGACGTGCGAGCCTCCACCCTCGGTCTCAACATCATGAACGGCACCGACGCGGCGGCGGAAGGGCAGTACAGTGATGAGACGGCGGCGCTCTTCTACGAATGGGTGGTGCGCGAAGGGCCGCGCAGCGCTCTCGTGACGGCGGTTCGCACCGGCTGGCGCCGGATCACCTCACAGCCGGCCGCCTTCGTCGCCCTCGCCTTCGCCAAGTACGGTGTGATGTGGGGCAACGATTCCTACGGGGCCTTCTGGAGTACCACGGAGGTTCGCGACGATCCGGCCGGCACATGGGTCTCGGCGCACCAAGAGGGCCTGTTCGCAGTTTCGCAGTTCTATTACCTCGGGCTTCTGGTATTCGGCATCTTCGGATCCTGGCACCTGTTTCGCCGACGCTTTGTGCGCAGCGTGGCGCTGCTCCTGCTAGCCCTCCCCGCGTTCGCCATCATCCACGTCGTGCTGGAGGTGCAGAGTCGATACCATTACCCCCTGCTCCACGTGGTGCTCCTCCTCGCGGGTGCGGGACTCATCTCGGCGGGCCCTCGGGTCGCCGGTTCCCGGACGCCTCACGCATGAGCGCGCTCGTTCTTGGCGGGTGACCGGTTGGCTCTACTTCCGGGGCTCGCGGTTGGCGGCGACGATGCGTTCGCGGTACGCCGCCACCCGTTCCCGCACCGCCGCCTCGTTCACCGTGAGGACGCGTCCCGCCGCCATCACCAATTCGCCGTCGATGACCACCGTGTCGACGTCGCTGGCCTTGGTGGCGTACACGAGCAGCGAGTACGGGTCGTAGTAAGGAATCTGGTGGAGGCTGTCGGTGCGCACCAGGATCAGGTCGGCCCGTTTGCCCACTTCCAGCGACCCGATTATCTGCTGCAGGCCGACGGCCTCGGCGCCCAGACGCGTCGCCATGGCCAGGGCCGTGCGGGCGGCGAGCACCGTCGGATCGCCGCTCGTCACCTTTGCGAGCTTGGCCGCGGTGTCCATCTCCTCCCACACCGACAGGTCGTTGTTGGAGGCCGCGCCGTCGGTGCCGAGGCCGACCGCGACACCCGCCGCCAGCAGCGCCGGCACCGGGGCCACTCCGGCCGCCCCCTTCATGTTGGACTGCGGGCAGTGCGCCACGCCGACCTTGCGCTCGGCCAGCAGCGCGATCTCCGATAGGGTGGGCCAGATCATGTGAGCCGCCAGCAGTCGATGGTCGAGGATGCCGAGTCCCGCCGCGTACTCCACCGGCCCCTTGCCGCACTTCTCGCGAATCAGCTCGACCTCCGAGCGGGCCTCGGCCAGGTGCATGAGCATCGGCACGTCGTGCTTCGCGGCCAGGGCGTGTGCCTCCCGCAAGTGGGCCGCCGACACGGTGTACGTGGCGTGCGGCGCCACCGCCGGCGTGATCAGCCGGTGGCCGCGCCACTTCGTCACGAACCGTTCCGTGTACGCCAGCGCGTCAGCCCAGCTCTTGTTGTCGGGAGCGGGGAAATCGATCAGCGTCTCCCCGGCCACCGCGCGCATCCCGCATGCCGCCGCCTCCTCGGCGACGGCGTCTTCGAAGTAGTACATGTCGACGAACGTCGTGACCCCGCCGCGCAACATCTCGAGGCAGGCCAGGCGCGTCCCCCAGCGCACGAACGCCTCGTCGACGAAGCGAGCCTCCAGCGGGAAGATGCGGCGGTACAGGAACCCTTTCAGGTCCAGGTCGTCGGCGACGCCGCGGAACAGGGTCATCGGCACGTGCGTGTGAGCGTTGATCAGGCCGGGCAGGACGATCCGGCCGGAGGCGTCGAGACGCCGCGCGCCGGGGAACCGGATCGCGAGCTCCGCCGCCGGACCCACCGCCTCGATCCGGTTGCCGCGAACGGCCACGGCCCCGTTGGGGATCACGGTCCCCGCCCTGTCCATCACGACGACCAGGCCCCCGTCCACCAGCCACACGTCCTCCGCCGCGGCCGGTGCGGCGAGCACCCACACCGCGGCGACGACGAGCGCCGCAACCCGATGGCGTGCCATCGCAGCCTCCCCTGTACTCGACCGTGCGACCGATCGTGGCTGCCCGCAACGAGGCGGGCGGGGATCGTTCCCCGCCCGCCGATCTCGAGCAAGACGCGCGGGCCTAGAGCTTCACGCTGAACTCCACGCCGATGATTCGCGGATCGTTCGTCATGCCGGTCAGGTTGTCGAAGTCGATCCCGCCCTGCAGGATCTTCTTGTTGGCGATGTTCCGCCCGAACAGCGCGACCTGGTACTTGCCCTGGTTCCAGCCGTACCCCACGCGCAGCCCGAACTCCAGGCTGTCGGAGTGGAACTCCTTGGACTCGTAGAGGAGGAAGCTCTTGTCGCTGGAGTAGGCCCAGTCGAGGCTGGCGAAGTACCCGCGGTTCAGCGGGTCCGACTGGTAGTTGAGGAGCCCGGAGAAGATCCACTCGGGCGCGAACGGCAGGCTGTTGCCGTCGATCAACGCCAGCCCGGCGCCGTTGATCGGGTTGGTGACCGTGCACCCGCCGCCGCACGGCGCCACCGTGAGGTTCCTGTCGTCGATCTTGGTCGAGTTCCACGAGAGACCGACGCTGCCGAACCAGTTCGCCGTCGGGATGTACTCGACGTCGGCCTCGAAGCCGTGGCCGTTGGTGCGGTGGGCGTTCAGCAGCGTGGCGACGTTGTACTGGCCGCCGACCGCGGTGAGCTGCTGGCCGTCCATCTGGAAGACGTACGCGGTGAGGTTCAGCCGCAGCCTCTGGTCGGCCAGGATCGACTTCATCCCCACCTCGAACGAGGTGATCGTCTCGGCCTTGGCGACCGAGACGCCGTTGGTCGCCGGGTCCTGGCCGTCCGCAAAGTCGGGCGCGAACATGATGCGGCCCTGAATGCTGGGGCCGCGGTAGCCGGTGGCGACCCTCGTGTAGAGGTTGACGTCGGGTGCTGCCGAGTAGAACGCGCTCAGGTCCCAGCTCACGTTGCTGTCCGACGTGTGCCTCGTGATCGGGTGGGTCAGCGGCGGCTGGAACAGCGGCTGCGGTCGGTCGGCGGAGAAGTCCTTCTTGTCGTTGGTGTAGCGCAGCCCACCCCGGAGCGACCACCGCTCGGAGAGGTTGACGTTGCCCGAGGCGAAGAGGGCGTAGCTGTCGGTCTTCTGGTACTGCGTCGCGTAGCCGTTCTGCGGGTTCCCGGCGGTCAGGCTGTCGTAGCTGAACGAGTCGATGTCGACCTTCTCGTTGAAGTAGTACGCGCCGACGATCCAGTTGAACACCTCGGCGCCGTTGCTGGCCAGGCGCAACTCCTCGGTGACCTGCGCGAGGTACGGGATCCCATCCGCGCTCTCTGAGGAGAACGGGATGAAACCCGGCCCGTAGTGGCCTTCGCCCAGGGACGCCGCCCCGTAGCCGCCGTCGATGTCGCCGCGGCTGTACATGTTGTTGATCCGCTCGTAGCCGGTGACCGATGTCAGCGTCGTCGAGCCGAGGTTGTAGTCCATCTTGAGCACGCCGCCCAGGGCGCTGATCAGCTGCTTGTTCAGGCCGTCCTGGTAGACGGTGTCCTGCTCGAACCCGGGGACGAAGTCGTTGCTCCCCTTCTGGATGATGTTGGCGCGGAAGATCCGCGCCGTGCCGTCCACGTGCCAGCCGTGCACGTTGAACAGGGCGGTGAAGTCCTCGCTGGGCTTCCAGAGGAACTGCAGGCGGGCGGCACCGGTTTCGTGCCCGCCGAGAGCCGGGTTCTTGCCGGTGTACCCGGACCACCTGTTGTAAACCCAGTCGCCCTGGGACTGCCACAGCACCGAGAAGCGCGCGGACAGGGTGTCGGAGATCGCCCCGCCCACCCCGCCGGTGACGTCGACGTTGTTGTAGGACCCGTAGGAGGCTGTCCAGTCCGACTCGAACTCGTTGGTCGGCTTCCTGGTGTCGAACTTGACCACCCCGGCGGGCGTGTTGCGCCCGAACAGCGTCCCCTGCGGCCCGCGCAGCACCTCGATGCGGTCGATGTCGAACAGCGGCATCCCCTTGACGATCGGGTTCTCCATCACGACCTCGTCGACCACCATCGACACCGGTTGCGATGCGTTGAGGTCGAAGTCGGTGTTGCCGAGGCCGCGGATGTAGAAGCGCGGGAACGCACGCCCGAACGACGACTCGAGCGTGAGGCTCGGCACGCGGCCCGAGATCGCGCGGATGTCCGGGCCCGCCGTGAGGATGATGTTGAGGTCCGTGCCGGAGAGCGTCGAGACCGCGACGGGAATCTTCTGGACGTCCTCCGGGCGCTTCTGCGCCGTGACCACGATCTCCTCGACGGCTCGTCCCCACCGGCTCTTCCTTCTTCGGCTGCACCTGCTCTTCCTTTTGCGCTGCCTGCTGCGCCTCTTCAACCGCCTCCTTTCCCGTCTGCCCGCCCTCCTGGGCGAAGCAGGGTCCCCCGATGGCCGCCGCAAAGAGTGCGAGCACGACGATGCCCGCGATCCGCCACGCCGATCCGCTTCCCATGACGGTCCCCTCCTCTTTTGACACAAGCCCCGAGTCAGTTGGTCGCTGTCCATAGAGACTATCGAAATCAATGTCGCAAGTCCAGCACCTCTGCATCAACGGTTTCGCTCTACGCTGCTCCGCAACGGGACGCAGAACTTCAACCCGTCTTGATCCGAGACGCGGGTGAGATGGTTCGGGTCGTCGAGGGCCCGGCGGGCGCTCCGGTTAGCCGCCTGACGCCTCCGCCGCATCCTCGGGGCCGATCCCCTCCTCACCCCGTGTGGGCGGGCGCGCTCCCGGGGATCTGTCAGCTAATGCCTTGGCAGCGCGCGGACGTGCAACTCGACCCGCGTGGGCGCCCGATCGGAGCCCACGTTGACGACGACCTGCCCGGGCGCGATCGCCGGCGACGCGGCCAGCGCGCGGTAGCTCGCCGGCGGCACGCCCCGGAACATCGCCGTCCCGTCGGCACCGGTTCTCGCCGTCCGCCTCCAGAACGCGTCCTGGCCGAGGCGCTCCAGCGTCACCGTGACGCGCTCGCACGGACGCCCGGCCTCGTCGAGGACCGACACCGTCACCGCGTTCTCCCGGCTCCCGATGGAATCCGATATCTGGTCGCGCCTCGAGCGGTCCAACGGTGCGGCGGCCTGCGCTGGGGCGGAGATGTTCGGCGCTCCACCCGCCACGCCAGCCTCTTCGGCGATCCGGCCCTGACGCGACGTGACGCCGACCCCCGAGGTATTGCCGGCGGCGACCGTCGCTCTCTTCTCGCCCGGTTTGGACCCACCTGGCTCCGACCGGACGCTATGCTCGTCGCGGGGGAGGGCTCGCAGCGAGGCACGGCCGGCGGCTTCGGAAATGGCGGCGCTCGCGGCTTGCTCCGGGACGCCGGCGCGGGTCGCAGCGACCGTCTTGGCGGGGGCCGGCTCCCTTGAGTCGCTCACCCGCCGCAAGCCCAGCGCTCCGGCCGGGGGGGTCGCAACGATCGCGACGGTTCCGGACTTCGCCGGGGCCGGGGCCGTGACCACGATGTCGTCGATGTGCACCACGCCGGAGAGCGCCATCCACTTCCACACGTCGTCGGGCTGAGACGGGATGATGCGGGCCGCGACCATCCCCACCCCGGCCACCAGCAGCACGGACGCGGCGGCGAGCCAACTCGGGTGCAGCCCCTCGATCAACGGGGGCATCAACCACCGGCGTCCCGGCCGGAACGTCTGCCGGTCGAGCCGGATCGACCCCGGGATCTCGGCCTTGATGCGATCGGCAAGGCCGGCCGGTTGTTCCGGCGTCGCGCGCGCGGCGAGCAGCCGCGCGATCTGCTTTTCGGTAAGCCTCGTCATGACGCAACCTCCTGGAGCTCGGCGGCGAGCAGCCGGAATGCGTGCTTGAGCCGTTTTCGCACGGCCACTTCGCTGATTCCGTCCGCCTTCGCGATCTCTGCGATTGGGGCGTCGGCCCAATACCTCGCGGCCACCGTGAAGCGGAGCTCTTCCGGCAGCGAGAGCACCGCCTTGCGCAGCCGCTCCTGCATCTGGGCCTCGATCACGGCGTCGTCCTGGCGCTGGGCGCCGTCGGGGAGCGTCGCACCCAGCTTCTCGTCGAGCGGCACCACCGCGTGCGGGCGGCGGACGTGGTTCAGGAACGTGTTGGTCGCAATGCGGTACAGCCACGTGGCGAACCGCGACCGCCCGTCGAACGACCCGATCGCCGCCCACGCCCGGCGGTACGTCTCCTGGGTGAGATCGGCGGCGAGGTCCGGGGCACCGGTGAGCCGGCACAGCAGGGCATACACGTTGCCGTAGGTGCGGTCGACAAGTGCCTCGGCCGCCGCCCGGTCGCCGTCGGCAAGGGCCGCGAGCAGCGCTGGTTCGTCCGCCGGCTCCCCCTTCCGGGCCTTCTGCCCGACAGTCCGTACCGATGGCAGTGCGAGCACGGTATCCATGCCATTTAGACACAGAACGGCGGGAAAAGATAACCGGAAGGCGGGGACCGGAAAGAGCCCCCCGGGGGGATCGGACTCGGCCTCGCAGGCGACCCCCGCGAGTCGACCACGGACGGCGGGCCGGGAACGTCGTTCCTCGTCGCCGCCGGGGGGCCAGGTTTCGGTTTCGCCGCCCCCCGTGTCCAAAGATCAGGTTCAGGGATCGGGAACGAAAGGAGGTCGCCGTGTTCGACACTACGCTGATCGCATCGAACCCAGGGCGGGAGGTAAGACGGAAGCTCGCCACGCTCCCGGCGGCCCTGACCGTCCACGCTCTGGCGCTCGGATTTGTCGCGCTCGGGCAACTCTGGGCCGTGCAGCCGGTGGAGCAGCCCGATGTCGTGGTGGCGTTCGTGGACTTCACCCCGCCATCGCCGCCGCCAGCTCCCGCGAAAACTTCGGCAGACAACGATGCAAGCGCTGCCAGGAAGGCCCCCGAACCGACGCGCCCGACCGAGCCGGTCCAGCCGCAGACGGTCCCGGAGCAGCCGGCAAAGGCGGGACCTCCCGAGTCGACCGGTTCGTCGGGAAGCGCCGACGGGGGCGTGGAGGGCGCCAGGGGCCCGGGCATCCCCGGCGGCGTCGAACCCGAAGCAGCGAAGGAGCCACCTGCGGTCATCGACGACGACGCGCCGGTCCGTCCGGGCGCGGGCATCGTGCTTCCCGTGAACATCTACAGGATCGATCCCGTCTACCCCGAGCTGGCGAGGAGGGCTCGGCTCCAGGGTGTGGTCATCGTCGAGGCGACGATCGATCGGCAAGGCAATGTCGTGGACACCAAGCTGCTCAGGGACCCAGGCCTCGGGTGCGGCCCGGCCGTCGTCGAAGCGCTGCGCAGCTGGAGGTACCGGCCGGCGACGTTCAACGACAGGCCGGTCAGCATCATCCTGACCGTCACCGTCACCTTCCAACTCGCGGGAATCCAGTAGCGTGGCGCCCTTTCCATCCCCCTTGCACCAGCGGACGGCGGCCGGCAGCGCCCGGTCGCCGCCCCCGGAACCCGTAGGGCCCTCTGCAACGCACCAAGCAGCAATACAACTCTCGCGCAAGCCGTGCCGGTCCCCGGCACGGCTCATTTCATCGGCGCCAGGAATCATGAAGTGGAAATCGAAGGCACCGCCTTGAGGTGAGTTGCGACAGGAGGGGTGGTGGACCGAGCCGGAACGAGGTTTGTCAACTGCGCCGGACCAGGTACCCATCTCTGCGAGAAGCTGGCCTATCATTCTCATGAACTGGAGTACCTTGCGCGGCGTTCAGTATGGAAATTCATGGGGCACTGGTAGGGCAACCGGACAACCTCCCATGGAGCATGCGGCACCACGTCGGGCACATCTGAAGATTTCAATCCGGCGCGAGCGACCGCCCTGCTCTCGAATCAACTGGGCGCGTAGGCGGGCGTGCACCGCATCTTGAGCGCCGTGACCGCGTGCTTGGCCTGCGATCCGGTCACGCCTCCGCGAACCAGTCCTTCGCTTCTTGCACGCTTTGCACAATTCGAATCGCGATTTGCGGGTTGTCGTTCAGCGTCTCGGAACATCCTGGCAAGCCCGACCTCGATCGGGTGGCGCGCAATGACTGCGGACTTGATCGGGGCTTCAAACTGCCGCGCGCGCCTCCGCCGGGCAAGGGTGAGCATCGCCGGGAAGTCGACCTCGAAAACCTCTACGGCTGTAACGTCAACCACCCGGTTCCTTACGGTCGGGAACGAGTCTTCCACGGCCTCACTTTCGTCGGCGACGTGCATGAGATCGTGGTTCGTGAGGATGCCGAACACGCGGACGACGAGATAGTCACCTTGGTTCGTGATCTCGAATGGCATCATCGTCCTCCGAGCGAAGGCCGTGCTTTCCGCCGTCTCGACATCCCGAAGTGCGGTTTGAACTCCGGCCGGCCCCCAACCCGGTTGCGAGCACGGCTGCTCGAAGATGGGGTCGCACGCTGCGCAGGAAAGGATCTTCGCACTTAAGGTCTTCTTCCTGAAAGGATATCACGATGTTCCCCGGTGTCCCCCCGGGGCCAGACGCTTTCGTTGATCCCAGCTCCGGCTCACGTCGGCGGTGCCGCAGCGCGGCGCGCCGGCGCGCCGCCCCGTGTCCTCGCGGGTTCTCCTGCCGGGGCCAGAGGTTTCCCGCATGTCGCTCTCGCTCGCTTCGGTCACTCGTGGCGCGGGGCAACCCGACACCGGCCTCGGGGCGACCGCAGTCGACGGACTCCCGATCGGGCCATTGTGCGGTTTTCTGTCTTTGGCAGGTTTAGGTGGTGCCCAGGGGCGGAATTGAACCGTCGACACCGTGATTTTCAGTCACGTGCTCTACCAACTGAGCTACCTGGGCACTTCCAAGCCGGCAGAGTATGCCGTTGACGCCGCTGGCTGTCAACCGCGCGAGCGGCGCGTCGGGCGCGGTCAAACAGCGTGAAAACGTGGATCCTGGCCGACTCGGCCCACGTCGCCATCGAACCGAGCGGCTTGGCGTGTTCGCCAGGAGTCTTGACTGCGGGGACGATGGAAACTGGTCGATTTCGTCGGGATTGCTTCGTCGGGCCTCCTCGCGATGACAGAGGTTCCACCAGGACCGTCGCCGGATGGGGTCACAGCCCCGCGAGCAATTCGTCGGGGACCTCGACCGTGCAACGCAGCAACGCCTGGGCGTGGGTCTTGCCCTGCGCGTCCGTGAGCAGGCTGGCGGTGCCGCCGCCACCGAGGGAATCGTGGAGGATGAAGTTGAGGGCGAGGATGTTGGGGACCTCGAAACGCTCGACCGGTCCCGCGGCGATGCCCCCCAGCATCCGGCCCACCACCGCCGCCGTGAGGTTCTCGCGCAGCCAGGCGTACACCGCGTCGTTGCGCGCGACGAGGCCGACGTTCGACGCCTCGCCTTTGTCGCCGGAACGGCCGTCGGCCAGCCGTTCGAGTAGCACCGTGGTCACCCCGCACCTCCTTCCATAGCCTAGCAGCCCGCGGCGGTCTGGCCCCTTCGCCCCGCGGCGCGCCGCCAGGCCCTACAATGGCGGCATGCAGAGCGGCGCTTCCCGAGTCCCCCTCCTCGTGTCGGCCGTTCTGCTCCTCACGCTTCTCTACCCCGCCCTGTTCCTCGGCTACCGGGTCGCCCCCGAGGCGAGCCTGAGAAGCTTTCCGCCGTGGCGAAGCCTGTGGGGACCGTACCCGAACCCGTCGCGGGAAGCCGTGCGCGCAGCGACCCACCTTGGCCCCCGGCTCGCCATTATCGCCCGGGACGGGACAGGCGCTGCGTTGTGGGACCCGTGGATCGGCGGCGGCCGCACCGGTTGGCTCTCGGCGCCGGAAGAGGGGGGCGCCCCGCTGCCGGTCGCGGCGGCGTTCCTCGCCCGGGCGGGCTGGGTGTGGACGGCGCTGGTGGCGCTCGAGCTCGCCTTCGCCTTGCTCGGAACCTGGTGGGCGCTGCGTTTGCTGGGACTCGCCGAATGGCCGGCGGCCGTCGGCGCCACCGCATACGCGCTTTCCGGCGTCGCGGCCGGCGCCTGGCTCTCGTGGCGGGGGTCCGCGCTGGCGCTCGGACCGCTGGCCCTCGTGGCGGTCCTCGCTCCGGGCACGGGCCGCAGGCGGGTGGCGGCGCTCGCAGCCGCGATCGTGGCCCTCGGCGCATGCGGCGGTCCGGCGGTCGCGTTCGTGGCGCTGGCGGCAGCGGTGATGACCCTCCGACCCGGTCCGCGCGGTCGCGTCCGCGCCTGGAGCTTGGCCCTGGCCGCGGCTGCTCTTGCCTGCGCCGTCGCGCTCCCGAGGGTCTGGCTCGATCGTGCCGGGTGGGAGACCGGCGCCGCGGAGGCGCCGCCGCAACCGCCGCCGCCGATCGACGCCTGGAAAGACCTCGTCACGCCCGCACCCGGACCACAGGGGAGCACCGCCTGGCCGGGCGGCGCCAATCAGGGTCCCGAGGCCGACAACCCGGGCTACCTTGGTCTTGCCGTGCTGATCCTGGCCGCTGTGGGGGCCGCCTTCGCGCCCAGTCGGGAGCGCGGCCTGTGGCTCGGAGTGGCCGGCGCCAGCGCAGCCATTGCCGCCGCCCCGAGCGCCATTCTCGCCCGGGCGGGCCTCTCCCATCGCCCGTTCGGCGTGCTGGCCGTTGCCGTCGCGGCGCTGGCGGCCTACGGAACGCGCGCTCTCATCGCCAGGGCGCCGCGGGGGTGGCCGGCCGGCGCCGCGGGAGGGACCGCGTGGCTCCTCGTGACCGTGTCGATGCTGCCCGGCGCCGCTCGACGCCTGCCGTTCGCGCCCAGCAACGAAATCGAGCTCCAGGCCCCGCTTCCGCGCGCGTCGGCGGCCGGTTTTGACCGCGTTGCCGGTCTGCTCGGCACCATGCCCCCCGACGTCGGCGCGACGCTCGGCATCGCCGACGTGAGGGCGTCGTCGTTCCCGCACGAGCCCCGCTATGCGTCGCTGCTGGGAGCGGGCAGCGGCGGCGATCTCCCGGTGACGCGGGCGCTCGACCCCGAGATCGCCAGGCTCGGTGCGCGGTACCTTCTCGAACCGCTGGAGCTGCGGATCGTCTCCGGCGAGATCTTCTCGCGCATCGAGCCTGCCGAGCTCGCCGCGGAGCGCCTACCGGGCCATTTCCGGGTTACGGTGCCGTTCGGGGCCACCCGCCTTGCCGTGGCGGCGTCCACGGATGGCGCCATGCGCGCATGGTTGGAGTCGAGCCGCTCGATCGAGCTGGAGCCGGACGTCGCCCTGCGCTCCGAGAGCGCCGCCTGGAGGTGGTTCGCTGTTCCCGCCGGGTTTCCCGCCGGGGGCGCGACGCTCGTGCTCGAGGGGGCGGGCGGCGCGGTCCCCACCGCTCCGGAAGCGGCGTGGGACAGCTCGGGCCTTCGCCTGGTTGACGCGGACGCGCGCGGGGTCAGGCTCTGGGAATGGGACAAGGCGAGACCGTTGGTGTTCCTCGCGAACGGCCTGCAGGCCGAGGGGCGGGGAACGCCGGCCAGCCCCGCGGCGGTCACGGCCGGGAGAGAAACCGTCAAGCGATTCGCGGGTCTCGACGGGCGTGGCACAGTCGCGGAGTCGGTCCGGGCGTCGCGGGTCGAGGCACGGGTGGCCTGCGACCGGCCCGCGCTCCTGGTGGCGCAGGTGAAGTACCGCCCGGCTCTCTGGCGCGCGAGCGTCAACGGCAACGCCGTCGAGACCACGCGCGTCGACGGCGTCTGGACCGCGCTCGAGGTCCCCGCCGGGACCTCCCGCGTCGTGCTCGAGGCCCGCGTCCCGGTGTGGGCGTGGGCGTTTGCGGCCGTTGCCCTGGCGCTCCTCGCCCTCCTGTCGCTGCCGCGGAGGTGGTCATGAAGCTCGTCATCCAGGTTCCGGCGTGGAACGAGGCGGAAAGCCTTCCCCGGACGTTGGCGGAACTGCCGCGCAGCGTTGCCGGCTTCGACAGCGTGGAGGTGGTGGTCGTCGACGACGGCTCAGACGACGCCTCGGCCGAGGTCGCGGCCCGGGCCGGCGCCACGGTGGCGCGGCTGCCGATTCACCGTGGCCTCGCCCGCGCCTTCACCGCCGGTCTCGACATCGCGCTGAGGAACGGCGCCGACGTGATCGTGAACACCGATGCGGACGGTCAGTACGACCCTGAGGCGATACCGCGTTTGGCCGCGCCGATCCTCGCCGGCGACGCCGACATCGTGCTCGGAGACCGCGGCATCGCGACCCTGGCACACTTCTCCCCGACCAAGCGCTGCCTGCAACGGCTCGGCGCCTGGGTCGTCAGACTGCTCTCGGGCATTCCTCTCACGGACGCGACGACCGGGTTCCGCGCCTTTTCGCGGGCCGCGGCGGCGCGACTCAACTGCTTCACGAACTTCACCTACACGCTCGAGACGCTGGTCCAGGCCGGCCAGGCGGGACTCGCGGTGCGTTCCGTTCCGGTTGCGACCCGCGAGGCAACGCGGCCCTCGCGCCTCTTCCGCAGCAACCTGGCGTACGTGGCGATCTCCCTCATAACCCTCGCGCGCCTCGTCTTCATCTACAGGCCGCTGCGCATCCTCCTCTCGCTCGGGGCCGTTTGCTGGATCGGAGCGGCCGCGCTGGGCGCGAGGTTCGGGTACTTCTACGTGACCGGGGTGTCGCGCGCGGGGCACGTGCAGTCGCTGATCGCCGCCGCGGTGCTCGCGCTCACCGGCGTGCAGCTCGCGGTGCTGGGCGTGCTCGCCGACCTGACCTCGGTCAACCGGCGTCTCCTCGAGGAGCTGCGCGCGCGGGAGCGGGAGAAGGCGTGACGGCGCGGCGCCGCGCCACCTGGTGGCTGGGAGGGGCCGGCCTCGTCCTCGCGGCCGCCCTGCTCCTCGCCGCGCAGCCGCGAGAGGTCATCGCGCTGGCCCTGAGCGCGCGCTGGCCCCAGGTCTTCCTCGCCTTCACCTTCACCTGCGCCGTCGCAACGCTCCGCGGCCTGCGTCTGCGGCTGCTCGCAGGGCGGGAGTTGCGCCTCAGCCTGTCGGCCCCGGTCGCGGCGGCGGCGCAGCTCGCGAGTGTCGCCCTCCCGCTGCGCATCGGCGAGTTCGCAATGGTCCCGCTGTTGAACGCGGCCGGCGTCCCCGGGGCGGTGCGCGGGTTGTCCGTGCTCGTCATCGTGCGCGTCCTCGACCTGCTCGCGATCCTCGCGTGGGCCGCGCTTGCCGCCGGCCTGGTCGGCGGCTCCCCCGGGGCGGCCGTCGCCACGCTGTTGCTCCTCGCCGGCTTGCTTTCCTTGGGCTGGGCGGTCGGCGCTCGCGCTCTGCGCCGCCTCGCCGGGCGATGGAGAGACCGCTCCGGCTGGCGGCGGCGGTCGCTCTCGCAGCTGCTGCGGGTCAGACGCGAGCTCTCGCGACTCGCGCACTCGCCGTTGCGGGGAATGGCGGTCGCGGGTCTTTCCCTCGCGGTCTGGGGCGCGATCTGGGGCGCGACGTGGGCTCTGGTCCGGGCGTTCGGCCTCGCCTGGCCGGCCCTGTCCTTGCTGGTCGGGGTGATCGGCGCCGGCCTGGGATCGTCCCTGCCCGTCAATTTCATCGGCAACCTGGGCAGCCAGGAGGCGGGCTGGACCGCCGCACTCGCCGCGGTCGGCGCCGACCCGCGCGCCGCCCTGGCCGCCGGGTTTGCGTGTCACCTCTGGAACCTGGGGTTCAACCTCGTGCTCGGCCTCGCGGGGGGCGTGTGGCTGGCGGCGGTCCAGCCCGGGAGTTCGCGCAGGCCTTTCCTCGCCAGGCTCAGGAGCCTGATGAGCTCCTCCCGGGGCGCGTAGAGCGCCAGCGTGATCCGGACCCCTGCCGGTCCCGTCGTCAGCCCGCTGGCGAGCGCATGTCTGGAGAGGCCGCCGCGAACGAGGGCAAGGACCTCGCCATGGCCTCCCGAGAACGGGCGCATCGGGTCCACCACGGACGCGAGATAGGTCCCCGGGGCAAGGGTCAGCCACAGGTTCGGCCGGCGGTGGGCGGCGCCACTGAGCAGGGCGTCGCGAAACCTCGGCGCGACCAGGTCGCGCCGAGGGGCGAGTGCCACCAGAACGGGCGCCTCGCCGGCGACGACGCCGACCCATCCCACCGTGAAACCGATCGAAGCCGAACCCTCGGCCACGATCGCCGCGAGCGTCTCGGCAAGCTCGCCCGCGCGCGCGAGGGGCGCCTCGATCTCGAACCGCACACCGGATACCGCGCCGAGCGCCGTGCGGCGCCACGAGACCGACAGGTCGGAGTCGCGGCGCCTGCGGCCCCCGGTGCGCCGCAAGACCGCCGGTACGAGCCACCTCGGAAGCCTTCTCACGGGGGCGGCCACAACTCGCCGCCGGCCACCTCCCGGTCCAGCGCGGCGCTCTGGGCGTCCATCTCGCGTCCGAGCCTGTCCGCGGCCGCCCTCAGGTCGCCATCCAGGTCGGCCGGCAGCCACGGCCCGCTGAACTGCACGACGACCCGCGAGAAGGGCCGGGGGATCACCATGCGGTCCCACGTGTGCAACAGGCGCGGGCGCCGGCTCGAAAACGTGACGGCGTAGATCGGGAGGTTCAAGCGGCGGGCGAGCGCCACGACGCCGGGCTTCACCGTGCGCCACGGACCCCGCGGCCCGTCCACCGTGAGCGCAGCGAAAGGGCACGTCCCTCTCACCATCTCCTCCATCTCGTCGAGCGCCTCGCGGCCGCCACGGGAGGAGGAGCCTCGCGCCGCCCTGACGCCGAGCCCCTCCAGGATCCCGGCCGCGAGGGCGCCGTCGTTGGACCTCGAAGCCATCGCCACACCGCCGCGGTCGAAGAAGTCCATCAGCGACCCGATGATCCGCCCGTGCCAGAGCGCGAGGACGTAGGGGGTGCGCAGTATGTCGCGGTCGCGCACCTCCAGGCGCACGGTCAGGCGCCAGGCGCGCACCAGCAGGGCGATCCCCCTGCCGCTCACGTACCACGATCGTTCGCCCACGCGGGCATTCTGCCACGGCTGCGCCCGGCCAATGCGGGACGGCCGCCGTGATACGCTGCCGGCGTGACGAGTTTGAGAGTCTTTCGCCACCCGCTTTGCGCCCACCTGCACCAAAGCGCATATCAGTCAGGAACTAGGCCACTTTCGCCCCGTTCTGCTTCCCCGTCCTCGCGCCGAAATGCACCGAAATGCACGTCGGAAGCTACACGGAAGCTACACGCTCCCGAGAACGATTTTGCGACGATTCGCAGGCATATCTCCACCCCGCTAGCCCCCCCTTCCCGGAGACACCCCCTCTAGATTGCCCCAGGACCGGCGATCGGCCTGCGGGAGGTGTAGGAACTAGGGGGTGCAGGCGTCCTCGCAGCCGGGCAGCGGTGGGCGCGGGCGCGATGGCGTCGAGAACTATCTGAGCATCGTGCTCAGATAACGGGAGCCGCTCTCACTCCAGGATGAAGCGAGCCTTGTACTCCCCATAGAGTTGGAGCAGCCGCTGCTCGTGCTCCTCCTCGTCGCGCTGAAGCCCCTCGAAGATCAGGCGCAACTCTGGGTCGCTGGCCATCGTGGCCATCTTTCCGTAGTGGTCCTGCGCACCGCGCTCGGCCTCGATCGCAAGCTTGAAAGCATGGAAGAACTGCTTCTCCTCGTCCGTCATTGGTCTGCGTGCACTCATGGCATCCCCTCCAGAGCGACTGCGCCCCTTCGATACCTGGCCACGTTCCGTCCGTAGAGCTAGGTCAGTCTACACCCAATCGACACGCCAGGATGCCCCAGGACGGGCGATCGCCTGACGGGAAAGGTGGAGGGCTGCCGGAGCGCGGCGTTCTCGCTGCCCGGCCACGCTAGGCGCGCTCGGTGGCGACGACGGGCCGCTTCTCAAGGCGGAGGCGAGGTAGACTGCCACGAAAGATGGAGGCGAGCATGGCTGACAGCGGAACGCGCCTACTCATTGAGAAGGGCCTAGACCTCTACGCTGCGATCGAACGCAAGAGAGCGGATATCGCACGGAAAGAGGACGAGATCCGGCAGGCGAATGTAGAGATCCAGGAGGTCAAAATCGAGCTTCGTGGGATCGAGGCGGCGATTCGACAACTCGGGGGGAGCCTGGCCTGGCCTTCGGTCGGTTGACGACAGCCTTCGTTCACATCCTACCGGCCGCCGCGACCGGTTCGCGCGCACTGCTGCCCCTCCGGCGGCGAGATTGTCCGTCCTGGGGCAGCCTAGAGGGGGTCGCACGAGGAACCCCTTGGAAGGCTGCGCCAGGACACCTAGGAGATCACAGACTCGACAGCTTCGAGGAACTGCGTCGTATCCAGGTAGTAGTTGGGATAGGCCCTACGCAGAGCGGCGATCGAATCAACCGAGACCAAGACCCTCATTGTGTTGTCACCCACGAGCCGTTCCGACGCAAACAGGGTCGCGGTTGCTTGTTGGATGTCCCGCTCCCGGAAGGGCACAACCCGAAGTTGCTTCCTGTCCGGGTCAAGCTCCAAGAGAAAGCGTTTGGCCTTTTCCTCGGCGTGCGTCACAATTTCGGCGGCCTCCCCGTAAGCGCTGAGGACAAGCATCACTTGGAGCTTCTTCGCCAGGTGCGTCACCTCGGCGATCAAATCCGAATGATCAACAGGCGTATCGGGGACCAAGACCTGTTTCTCACGGACCGCAAAGGCGCTCCCCATCAACGCGAAAAACCGTCGCCATTCCTTGTCCCCACTAACGGATCGTAGGGGCTTTTGGGTGAACGTCTGTGCAACCTCAACCGCCGTTGCCCACAAGTGCTGAAGCTTTGTACGAAGCTGAATCTCGATGCGCAGGCCACTGTGAACCGCGTGTCCTTCGTTCGCGGTTTGATACTTGCAGACGAAGTGTAGGCTGCGGTAGCCGTCTGGCTTCGGGTTGTTGATGTAGTCGTACTTCTCAACGATCAGCGAGCGGTCGGAACGGAGCTGGCCCTTCGCCTTCTCTCGCTGGTAGCGGGCTAGATCCAAATCGTATTTCTGAGCAAGCTTCCTCAAGCGCCGGGTTGACGAAAGGACGGCGCGGCATCCGCCGATGTCCTGCATCTGCGAGAGCTTCATGGTGTGTTCGTTGGCGAGCTTCGCGGAGATTGACGACAACCGCTTGAGTCTCTGAGCCACGAGGACGTTTGTCTCAACCGCCCGTGCCCTCGTGCGGAGTGCCATGTAGACAACCTGCAGGGGGTAGCTATGGGACGAGCGCCAATTGTCAACGACGTCAAGTGCCCAGTTGAGGCGGTCGTGATCCGATACGCTCACCGGTCGCTTCGCTAGTGCGGCAACAAGCGCCTTGCCCGCAGCATCAACGCGCCCATGCCCAAACTGAGGCGTCGCCCAGACCACGTCATGCAGCATACCCTAGTCGCCTGGCCGCCGCACCCTCGCACCGCGCTGGGCTTGGGGGAGAAAGAGCCCCCGGCCGGGGGGAAGATGCCCCGGCCGAGGGGTGGAGCTGGCCGCCTCGGAGCGCCGGGCGGCCGGACGCCAACACGGAAGGAGAGGCCGGGTTGACGCCCTTGAAGCGACGCGAGGACGGGCGCTCACTCCCGCCCCGCGCCCAGCGAACGCCGTACCGTGGCGTGCCGACGTTCGCACGATCGTCATACCGCTGTGCCCCATTCCGCAGCGGATAGGCCGGGCAGGTTCGCCAGCGGCTTCGCCCGCCCGACGAATTCGAGCGTGAGCGCGACCGCGACGGCTTTGCCTCCGGCGCTCGCGTAGTCCACAGAATTGCTTTCGAGATTGACCGCCCGCCAGGTAGAGCCCCCGTCGAGCGAGACTTCCAGCCAGTCCCCGACCGTCGTGACGAACGAGAGAACCGCCGCGAGGTCAACGCCAGCCCCGTGCCAGGTCCACCCGCCGGAGACCCACGAGCCTTGAGCCAACCCGACGATCCCCGGCGACCTCTGCTCCCACGCCACAACCAGGTGCGGACGCCACCCAAGCACGAGGGGCGATTGCGAGTAATTCCAAGCCTCACGCTGAAGCTCCACCTTCTCGTACGTTGGCGGGCCGATGCGCGAGGGGACCGCCATCACGCTGCCGACCATCCCGTCGGAGAGTTTCCCAGCGTAGTACGTTGCGATCACCGACCCCGCATTGTTCTTCGCCCGGATCGCCAGCGAATACGACCACTGCATGGTGCTCATCACGCACCCCCCGCGAGAACCCGCTGCGCGAAGCGATACCAACCGGAGGACAGTCTCCCCGGTGCCGCCGCCGCGTACCAGCACGCAAGCGCGGTCGCGAGTACCACGTCGTCATGTTGCCCGTCGCGCCACGACCCGGACGGGCCGGCGCCGTAAGAGTCGTGCCCGGTACTCGGGTTCACCGTCACGCGGAAGTTCAACAGCTCCGCCTGTAGTACCTCGGCGCCGGGAATGTTGGCGGCCTTGAGTCTGTGCTCCTGCAGCAACACCTGCAGGATCGCCACGAGGTCGCGCTTCGGCACCCGGTAGCCGTCGTCGTCGTGCACCACCGCGTCGCCCCCCGTGATCGTCACCGCGATCGGGTTGACAGCCGTAGCGGCGGAGCAGGTCCACGACCGGCCTCCCGACGCCCGTTGCGTCAACCACGAGGTCGGTGCTCCCGACGAGCGGCTCGCGCTGCAGCAAGCCGGTGACGTACTCGCAGATTCGCGGGTAGCTGGTCGCCAGCGCGAAGCGATGAAGGTGGCGAAGGTGGAGTACCGGCTCCGCCGTCCCCGGCTGCTCTTCGACGATCGCGAGCGCGGTATAGTCCGAAGCCTGCCCGAGATCCAAACCCGCGACGAACGAGCTCATGCCGTACCCCCCATCGGCAGCACGTCTGCAAGCCGGTCCTCCGAGTCGGGACCGAAGAGCGGCTTGATGTCGGGATCAACGAGACCCGCCACGAGGTCCGCGCCGAAAGCGGCGTCGGCCAAGTCCTCGAACGAGCACTCGTACTCTTGCCTGAACCACCTCGCCGGCATGGAGCGCCGCTCCTGGTCGAGAAACTCCGGCGAGATCCGGCTGCACTTCGTCGCCGGGACGGCCAGCCGCTGCCAGCCGCCGTCTCCCTCGCTCCACGCCCCGTAAAAGAATCCCCTCCGCCCCCACGGCGTCGTGAGGCAGACGATGCGGCCACCGCTCACGGCCAACATCGGCCTGACGCTGTAGTAGAGCGAGTCGTCAACGCGGGACGCCTCGTCAACGATCAAGAGCCCGACGTTTGAGAAGCCGCGCACCGTCGTCTCGCTGCCCGGTAGGCTCACGATGCGCGAACCGTTCTTGAGTTCCAACCGGAGCGCCGACTCGGCCTGAACGGGAGCGGCGTCCTTCTCGATCTTCACCGCGAAGCCGGTCACCTTCCTGAATAGCTCGCCCGACTGCCGAAGCGACGGCGAGAGCAACAGCACGAGCGAGCCCGGCGAGTAGACGGCCTTGTGCAAGGCGAGGATCGCGCCCACGGTGGATTTCCCCGCCTGCCTGCAGGTCAGGAGCAGTGTCGGCCCGCGCCCACGCAGGAGCGCCGCCTGCCATGGGTCCGTAGAGATGCCGAGCGCCCGCGCCATCCGCGCCGGGTCGAACGCGTTCAACAGGTCTTCATGGAGCATCGCCGCCCTCCAGTGCTTTGACGACGGCCTCGCGGGCCTCGTTGTACGGCTCGAGCGCCACCAGGATTCGACCGCGCAACGTCTGCCACTCGGGGAGCACGGCGACGTTCACCGTCACCCCGTCCTGCAGTTCGCCCGCAAGGCGGCCTAGAAGCTCCAGGCAGCCCCGAGCCTCGCGGATCGCGCCCGCCGCTGCCCGGATATCACCCTTACGTTCCGCACGGGTCAGAAGCCCCAGGGCGCGGGCCTGCAAGGCTCGCAACTGCCCTAGGAGATCGTCGGCGCGGGTGGCCTCGGCGACCTGGTGCGCCTGCGCGATCGTCTTGACGACGTGGTTGTCGTTCGCGTGCCTCCACACCGACATGCGACCACAACCGAAGTCGGCGGCGACCTTCGCGACGGCAACGCCACGCACGAGCGCCTCGTCTATCTCTGTCCGCCGCTCGTGCTGGCAGATGCTGCACTTGGAGCGACCCATCACTTCACCTCTTCTTTCACCCGGAGGAACCGCCCGCGCCCGTCCCTCGGACGCTCCCACGCGACGGGCAGGCGGTTCGCCAGCCCGAGCACCAGCCGCCTCGCCCCTCTCGCGCACGCTGCGTCTGCGAACGCGATTCCCTGAGCCTCACGACCCGCCGCAGCGACGAACGCCTTGAAGGCGGTACACGCCCGATGCTGCCGGCGCGGCCTACCCTTCGGCGTGCGCGAAACCGGCCCGCCGCACAGCTCGCAGACCGGCCCGCGCATTTGAATATCTAAGCCAGGAGCGGCGTTCTCGCTCCCAGGCGTGGTATCAGCCTGCCGACTGGCGCCCGACACGTCCTGAGCCGTTTTCCGGCTTCGTCATGGATCACCGGCCCTTGGGTGGCGCGAGCGCGATCAGCCGAAACTCGACGGCAACGAACGGCGACGACGGGCGCACGGTCCAACCGCCGAGCGTCAACCGCCGCATCGGGTCGCCCTCGTAACTTGCGAGCCCGGCGCCGACCACCTGTGCCGCATCGGTGCTGAGCGCCGCCAGCGCGTCGAGGTCGTCGCCAAGCCCCGCCAGTGCCGCGCTCGCATCCCGGTAGAGGCCGCAGAAACGGTCCGAAGCCTCCCGAGCCTTGGCCGTAGCTGCCTCGACCCGTGCCCGGCGCTCGGCCTCACGGCGCGGACGCTCGGCCTCATTGAGCCGCCCCTGAGCCTCGCGACGGGCAGCCTCGGCCTCGGCGAGCAATTGCCCGAGCACCTCGTGCCGCGCGTGGCCGGCGTCGAGTGCCGCGCACGCCTGTGCGAAATCTCCCTCGTCACCGTCAACGGCGAGCGAGCGAGCGAGGGTTGCGCGGCGCTCTTCGAGTCCGGGGATAGCCGCCGCCGCTGCGTCGAGGCGGGTTTGGAGATCGTCGGCGACTGCCTTGCAACGTTCGGCCTCGACCCGCGCCGCCTGCTCGGGATCACCGGGTGCGGCCACACTCCACGCCGGGACGACGGGAGCGCGACCGCCCCCGGACACATACGCTTGTTCGTCGTCACCTAGAAAGAGGGCGCGGAACTTCGCAAGCGCGGTCATCGCGAGCCGCCAGTGCGAAGTGCGAGCTTGGTCGCGAACGTGGCGCGGGCACGCGTCACGCCGCGCTGGGCCGCCTCGGGGTTACCGGGGTTCGTCATGTAGATGTTCTTCACCTCGGCCTCAAATTCCGCGAGTAGCCGGCGCTCTTCCGCCGTCGCGTCCGCGACCTGACGCACCTGCCCGGTGTCCTGCGGGCGCAAGCCGCCCGAGACGATCGGGCGGGTTGGCGGAAGCTGGCCGGGGCCGCGATACGGGAAGGCGTCGGCCTTGCACTCGGCGTCGTACTTCACGGCCTCTGCGACGCGCTGTTCGATCACCGGCTGAATCGCCGCCAGCGCCAGCGCGAGACCATCGCGGTGCGCGTTGACGGCGGCGCGGGGCGACCAGCCGGCGGCCTTGTGAGACTGGCGGAGATCGTCGGAGAACCGCCCGAGCGCACCGCTCGCCGCTTGCAGCTGCCGCCGCTGTAGCACTCGACCTACCTTGTTGTGATGCCCGCTCATGGTGTCACCCTCTCTGCCGGCCGTGGTCGGCGTTGCACACGTCTTGTTCACCCCTACGTCCACCCTCGCCGTCTTCGCGACCGTGGCCCCGGCGCGCACGGAACCGAAGTGCTGGCCCGCCTCTGAGCGACGGTCGTTCACCTCGATGTAGGCGTTCTTCGCCAACGCCGCGTGTTGAACCGGTTTGACTGCCGCGAGAACGTCGCGTACCGCGCGGCGAAAGCCTCGACGGCAACCGAGCCGCCAGAGGGTGCAGTCGAAGTCGCGGACTCTCACAGCTCGCCCCCCTCGGATGCCGGCGAGCCGCGCCGCCTCGGTCGCTCTTCTGAACCCGCCAGGTCCGTCAGTTCACGCGGCGACAGGTGCGGCGTCTCGTCAATCACCGCCGCCACGGCGTCCCGGCGAACGTAGGTTCGTCTCCTGGTCGTGGAGCGGACGATCACCATGTAGTCGGCGTCGAGCGCGACCAGCTCGCCACGGATCACCGCCCCGTTCCCGAGCCTCAGTTCCACATCCGCGCCGACCAGCTCGCCCAGGCCGGGCACCGCCGCCCGCCGCCGGCCGTGAGTACCTAGGACCGCCATTCGCACCCCCTTGACAGCGAAAAGCCAGAAACGCTATCCTTCGCCAAGTCAATCACTTGCGTTCTCCGGTGTCCGATAATTTTCAATTATGTAAACCCCACCAGCGAGTAATGGATGCTGAAAACAAAGGACTTGCGCCATCCTGCGAGAGCTTCTCAGCCATCGAGAGTGCCCGTGACGCAGTTTTGCACAGGAGTTTCGGCTCATCGGACCACTCATCCGAAGTCCGGGTCCGGTTCTGACGCCGCGGGGGCCGGCCTGTCCTTCTCTTCCTTCGGCGCGAAGAAGAGGGTGTAGTCGGGGTCCGAGTCCTCTTCTTGTACTCGTTCGTGAAGACCAAGACCTTGATGCCCCCGAGCGTCCCCGAGAGGTACGTCTTCCCGTCCTTGGTCTTGCTCTTCCACAAGCCGGTCAGCTTCAATCCGTTCATTCGGTCGCCTCCATTCCGTTGTCGTTCGTGCTGCCGTTTGCAGTCGGCCACGCCGCCGCGATCCGGCCAGGTCCGCAGGCCACCACGACCAGCTGCCCGGCGCCAGACGTGACGCCTGGTGATACCCCGTCACGGCACAGGACTAAATCACCATTGAGTTCCCCAGGGTGCGCCCGACTCCCCCCACCTGCACACCTCAGCACGGCGGCGGTGTTCTTCTGGTTCTCCCGAGACACCTTCTGGGGGGTAGTCATTCATCGTCACAGCCGGGTTCGCGCTCATCGATTGGTGGCTCAGGTGGCGTAGGTGGCGCACATTTCGGCATTATACTACGCGAGATCTTGAATCGGCGGTAATACCGAGATCCATGCCACCTGTGCCACCTGTGCCACCTGAGCGGTCCGCGAGTCCGATGCCGAGCCAGCGGCGGCGGCCTCGAGCTCCCCGCGGCGGTGAACCCGCGTCGGCCAGGCGTCCGCCAAACTCCACCTTTCGCATGGATCGCTCGCCGGCCGCGTCGGACCAGCCGGGAGTAATCCGGGTAGAGGTCATCGCCCACGCCCACGCGTCGAGCCTCTCGACGCAGTTCTCCTCGATCCATCCCGCAAGAGCATCCATCTCGTGCTGGTAGTCGCCCGTGGCGGCCACCACCGTCGCCGGCGGCCTGAGTCCGTCGCGCTGCCAGGCCAGGCACCCCTCGACCAGCCAGCGAAGGATGCCGGGCGCCTCGGCCTTGAGCTTCTCGGGTAGGCGCGGGTCGCGGTCGGCCGGCGGGATCGTCACGTTGAACGGGCACCATCAGGATGCGGCGCCAGATGGCGTAGTCGGTCCCGCGCACCACCGGCTTGTGGTTTGCCACCAGCACCAGCTTGTGTGTCGGGTCGAATTCCCAGAAGTCTTGACGCATGTAGCGCGCCTTGAGCCGGTCCCCGCCCGACAACTGCTTGACGAGCACCTCGGCGAGCCGGCGGCCTTCCTGCACCTCGACGGTCGGGACGAACCGCGCGCCGAGCAGGTCCGCGAGCTCCGTCGGGTGGTGGTCCCCTGTCCGCTGCATCAGCAGGTCCGGTGCCGCCTGCTTCGCGTAGTCGCCCAGGATGCCCATGACGACGTTGACGAGCGTCGTCTTGCCGTTGGCGCCGACACCGTAGAGGAAGAGCAACACCTGCTCGGAGACGTAGGCGGTCAGGCAGTAGCCCAGGAACCGCTGCACGAACCGGCGCACCGGATCGTCCGGTAGCACGCGCTCGAGGTAGGCGTCGAAGAGCGGCGCCGTTCGCGACGGGTGGTACTCGACGGGCGCCAGCTTCGTCAGGAGTAGGTCGGGGTCGTGCGGGAGCAGACGCCCATCCCGCAGGTCGAGCACCCCGTTGACGACGTTCAAGAGGTAGGGTTGCGTGTCCAGTTCAGCGGGGCGAACGGGTATCCCCGGCTCGCTCTTCGCCAGTGTGAGCATGGCGTCGCGCCGCCCCCGAGAGTCGGACTGAATGGCCCACCCGATCGCCCGCTTCCGGCTAGTGTCGCCATCGGGCAGGGCGACGGCCTCGGTGAGCATGGCGCGCACTGTGGCCTTCGCCATCCGTTCGACTGCGCCGTCGTCATTCGCCTGCCAGCGTGTCTCGTCCCACCTGAGGAAACGTCCCCACGCCCCGCAGTAGCGGACCATTCCGGCGTGGTCGCGTGCGAATCGCTCGGCGTTGCCGCCGTCAGTCATCAGGAAGTTCGTGGTCAAGGTCAGCGGCGCCGGTGGGGTGTTGACCAGGATCTCGAACTTCTCCCGCGTGCCCCCAGCGGCCGCCCAGGCCGTCGCATCCTTCGCACCTGGTAGTTCTACTGTTCGCACGTCGGCGGCCACGCCTGCGAGCGATGCAGCGACTGCGGCGGCGCGCCCGCGCCCCGGCTTGTCAGCGTCGGGGATGACGACGACGTGGGCGCCGCGGAGCGTCTCGCTGTACTCGGGTCGCCACTTCCCGGCGCCTCCGGGGTTGCAGGTCGCGTCCAGCCCCCAGGACACGAGCGTCGCAACGTCTCGCTCGCCCTCGGGGATGTGGATGGTGCGCCCGGCCTTCACCGCCGTGATGGGCTCGGGCAGGCGGTAGAGCACGCGGCGCACGTCGCCCATCTTCCAGACCCAGCCGCCGCTACCATCCGGCCGACGCTGGCGGAAGTCCTTCGGGTCGAACCGCACGACCTGGAAGAGCAGCTTGCCGGCCCCAATCGTGTAGTCGTAGCTGGCGACCTCGCGGCGCTTGCCGTTGCCGCTCGAGTCGTCGAAGAGGTCCGCCATCTTCAAGCCCAGCGCCTCGACGACGGCCTCTTGCGTGCAGGCGGCGTGGCAACAGACGACGACGCCCTCGACGCCCTTGGCGAACGTCAGGCTCGCCCGGTTGTTGTCGTGGGCAGGGCAGCGGGCCACGCCCTTGTCGGTGGGTGCGCACCCGTGGGCGCAGTGCGTCGCGCAGACGGTCCAGGGCGGCGCTGATCGCTCCGCCTCGGCCACGAACGCCGTCCGCGCGTCGATGATGTCGTCGGTGTCTTCGTCGCCTTGCGCTGAAAGGCGTGAAGCGCTATCGTGTTCGTGGTCGTGGTTCTCGGGGTCGCCGTCGCGGGCGGCCTCAACTATTTCTCGGGCGCTCGGGTCGGGACTCACGCGCCCTCCCCGTCCTCGCCGCTGAGGAATTTCGCGATCGCCAGCTCGGGAATCAGGAGGCAGCGCCCGGCCCGGACGGCGCGGATCTTGCCCGTCGAGCTCAGTTCCCACGCGAGCCGCTCGGAGATTTGCAGCCTACGGGCGAGAGCTGGCAGCCTCACCGCCGCGTTGGCCGTTGGAGGGTCCCCAACTTGTTGGGGATGTTCGCGAGAGCCTACATCTACAT
>CAWBLW010000005.1:0-208284 GCA_963789745.1 uncultured Acidobacteriota bacterium
GAGAGTCTTTCGCCGCGTCCTGCCGTACTATCGGGAGCACCTCACGGCCACGGTGTTTGGCTGCCTCAGCGTCCTGGCGTCCGGCCCGATCGCCCTTGCCGCGCCCGGGGTCGTCAGGCGCGCCATCGACGCCCTCATCGCCGGGGCCCCGCTAGCCTCGATCTGGCGCTTCGGGGCGATGCTGGTCGGCATCGCGGTCGTTTCCGGCTTCTTCCTCTTTGCCCAGAGGCAACTGATGGTGTCGGTGTCGCGGCACCTCGAGCACCGCCTGCGCACCGACCTGTACGACCACCTCCTTCGCCTCCCCCCCGCGTTCTACATGCGGGAGCGCGTCGGCGACATCTTGACCCGCGCGGTGAGCGACGTCGGCGCGGTCCGCATGGCGGTAGGGCCGGCGCTCATGTACGCGATCAACACGGTTACGGTTCTCGTCGTGAGCACCGTCCTGATGGCGCGCATCCACCTCCCCCTCACGCTCCTCTCGCTCGCGGTGCTTCCTCTCGTGGCCGGGGCGACCAGCTACTTCGGGTCCCGCATCCACCTGCGCTGGGGGCACACCCAGGAGGCGCTCTCGCACTACACGGCCCGGCTCCAGGAGCACCTCGTCGGGCTGCGGGTACTGCGCGCCTACAACTGCGAGAAGGCCGAAATTGCCGAGATGACGGCGCGCAACAACGGGTACGTCGCCGCCGGGGCGCGCCTGATTCGCATCTCAGCCATGTTCCACCCGCTGCTGCAGGCGCTGATCGGGTTGGCGTTCGTGGCCGTCCTCGGCGTCGGCGGCAACGCGGTCCGGCACGGGACGATCACCCTCGGCCAGTTCGTCGAGTTCAACCTCTACCTCGCCCGTCTCACCTGGCCGATGATCGCGGTCGGTTGGGTCGCCAACTTGGTGCAGCGCGGGGCAGCCTCGATGTCGCGTATCGAGGCGCTCTTCGCGGAGACGCCGCTTCCGGAAGTGACCGCGGTCGAGGATTCGGGCGGTGCGCGCCAGGGACCGGCGGCGCTCGAACTGCGCGGGGTCACGTTTGCGTACCCCGGCTCGGCCACGGACGCCGTGGGCAGCGTCTCCATCACGGTGCGCCCGGGCGAGCGAGTCGCGTTCGTCGGCGCCGTGGGCAGCGGGAAGTCCACACTCCTCGCACTCGTCCCCCGCCTGCTCGAACCGGAGCCCGGCACGGTTTTCCTCGACGGCACGGACGTGCGCGCCCTGCCGGTCGGGCGCCTGAGAAGCGAGGTCGCACTCGTACCCCAGGGGAGCTTCCTGTTCTCTGCCACCCTGCGCGAGAACATCGCCCTCGCCCGCCCGGACGCGGACGACGAAGCCGTGCTCGCCGCGGCGATCGCCGCCGGCCTCGAGGAGGACCTCAGGCGGTTCCCCGACGGGCTCGCCACCGTGGTCGGCGAGCGAGGCGTCACGCTCTCCGGAGGGCAGCGCCAACGCGTCGCCATCGCCCGCGCCCTCATCACACACCCGCGCTTGCTTCTGCTCGACGACTGCCTGTCGGCGGTGGATACCCAGACCGAGCGGGTCATCCTCACGGCGTTGCCGCAAGCGACGCTGCTCTTCGCGACCCACCGTCTCGCCGCTGCGGAGCTTTGCGACCGCGTCTGCGTCCTCGAAAGGGGGCGCGTGCTCGAGGCGGGCACCCCGGCCGAGCTGGCGCAGCGCGGCGGCCGCTACGCGCACCTCCTCGCCCTGCAGAAGCTCGAGCAGCAGGAAAGCTGGCCGCGGGCCGCCTCCGGTGGAGCCTGACGGTCCGCCGTATCATGGCGCGTGTGAGGTTCCGCATCGTTCTCGTCCGGCCGCGCTACGGCGGCAACGTCGGCTCCGCGGTGCGGGTAGCGGCGAACTTCGGGGTGAGGGAGGTCGTCCTCGTCGCCCCAGGCTGCGTCATCGAGGACGACCCCGAGTACGTTCGCATGGCGATGGGCGGCGACCGGCGCGTGACCCTAGGCACGGCCGCAACGCTCGCCGAAGCCGTCGCCGATATGCAGGTCGCGGTTGCCACCACGTCGACGCGGAGCCGCGACTCCCGCGCCGTCCTCACCCCGGCAGATGCGGCGCGGCGGCTCGCGGAGTCCGGGGCCGAGGACGTCGCGTTGGTGTTCGGGTCCGAACGCGGCGGCCTGTCGCGCGACGAGCTGCGCGCCTGCCACATGGCGCTCGCCGTCGCGACCGACCCCGACTTCCCGGTCCTCAACCTCGCCCAGGCCGTCGGCATCGTGCTGGCGCTGCTCCCGGCCGGCCAGTTCGTGCGCCCGGCGCCGGCCGACCCGATGGAGCTGCCCGCCCCGCACGCGGAGTTCAGCGCGGCTCTGGAGCACCTGGACGACGCCTTGCTCGCCTCCGGCTACCTCGACCCGCAGAACCCCGCGCGCGTCGGCGACCAGTTCCGCCGCTGGCTCGGGCGCACGGTCCCCACCCGCCGCGAGCTGGCGCTGTTGCGCGCGCTCGCGGCTCACCTGACGTACCTGCTCGGTCGCTCGACGCCGCGTTCCTAGAAACCGCCGGTGTCGCCCGGCGCGGCGGTCCCGAGCAGCGCGGCGCGAGGATCTTCGCGCGCGACGCGGCGGAAGCGGTCGCCGAATCCCTCGACCGGCCCCGTGCTCTCGTCCACCTCGATGCGTTCGAGGCGGTGGGCGGGGAGGAAGAGCGTGACCGGCCCGATCACCTCCGGGCCGGAGCCGGCGTGTTGCCGCAGCCACTCCTCGAATGCGTCGAGCCGGACGCCGCGCAGCGTGGCGCCGGCCGGCGCCAGTGCGAGCAGGACGCCCCAGAACTTCTCCTTCGGGGCCGAGCAGCTCACCACCACAAGCTCTCCCGCGTCCATCGCCCCTACCCCTCGGGCTGCGACAGCTCGACGAGCACGCCGCCGGCCGACCGCGGGTGGATGAAGCAGACCAGACAGCCGTGCGCCCCTCGCCTGGGCTCGTCGGCGAGCAGTTCGAAGCCGTCCGTCCTCAACTTCGCCATTGCGGAGCGGATGTCGGCAACGCGGAAGCAGATGTGGTGCAGCCCCTCGCCGCGCTTCGCGATGAAGGCGGCCACCGGCGATTCCGGACCGGTCGGCTCGAGCAGCTCGATGCTCGTCCCCTCGACCGGAAGGAAGGCCACCCTCAGCTTTTCGGACGGGACCTCCTCCATCCCGCCGGCTTCCAGACCGAGAGCCCGGTAGAGCGCGAGCCGCCGTTCGAGCGATCCGACGGCGATGCCGATGTGATCGAGAACCATCATCCACCCTCCCCGCAGAGGCCCCGGACGAGCCGCCGCGCGGCCGCATACGGGTCGAGGACCCCGCGCCCGACCTCATCGAGGGCCGCGGCGAACGCCGCCCGCTGCGGCCCCCCGATGCGCTCCCGCACGAGGGCGGCGACGAGGCGCTCGACGCGCCGGCGGGCGCGCCTCTGTCTCGCCTCCTCGCGGCGCCCCGGCCCATCGAGGAAGCGCTGGTGCTCGACGAGCGCGGCGACAAGCTGCGGGACACCCTCCCCGGTCGTGGCCGAGGTCCGAATGACCGGAGGGGGCCACGGCGCGACTGGCGCCAACGCAAGCGCGCCCTCGATCGCCGCGATCTGCCCCTCGACACCCGGCCGGTCGGCCTTGTTCACCGCGAAGATGTCGGCGATCTCCATCACGCCGGCCTTGGCGGCCTGCACGTCGTCGCCGAGTCCCGCCATTACGACCAGCACGACGGTCTCGACCTCGCCGGCGATCTCCACCTCGTCCTGCCCGACGCCGACTGTCTCGAGCAGAACCCAGTCGAACCCGGCCGCGTCGAGCACGTCGAGCGCGTCCGACGTCGCGACTGCCAGGCCTCCGAGCGCCCCGCGCGTGGCCATCGAGCGCACCACGCCGCCACGCTCGAGGAAATCGGGCATCCTGACGCGGTCCCCGAGCAGCGCGCCGCCGGAGAACGGGCTCGACGGATCGACCGCGAGAACGGCGACCCGGGCGCCCGTGCCGAGCAGCGCAATACCGAGCGCCTGGGCGAGCGTGCTCTTCCCCACCCCCGGGGCGCCCGTGATGCCGACCGTGCGGGCCCGGCCCAGGCGTCCGCGCAGCGCTCCGAGCAGGTCTTCGGCCTCACGCCCGCCGCGCTCCACGACCGTGAGCGCCCTGGCAACACCGCGGGCGTCGCCTGCGAGGACCTCGGCGACATCGACCATGGCTGCGCGAGCTTACCCGCCCAGGAGCTCCCGGGCAATGACCAGGCGTTGGATCTCGCTCGTGCCCTCGCCGATCGTGCAGAGCTTGCTGTCGCGCCAGTACTTTTCGACCGGGAAGTCCTTGATGTAGCCGTAACCTCCGTGGATCTGCACCGCCTCCTCGCACACCTTGACCGCGGTTTCGGAGGCGAACAGCTTGGCCTGCGCGGACTGCAGCGTGACCTTCTCGCCGGCGTCTTTGGCGTCCGCGGCGCTCTCGGTCAGGAGCCGCGCGGCTGCGACCGCGGTCGCCATGTCGGCGAGCTTGACCTGGATCGCCTGGAACTGGCCGATCGGGCGGCCGAACTGTTCCCGTTGCTTCGCGTAAGAAAGCGCGGCCTGCAGCGCTCCCTCGGCAATCCCGACGCCGAGCGCGGCGATCGAGATGCGGCCGCCGTCGAGCACCTTCATCGCCTGCAGGAACCCCTCCCCCTCCTTGCCGAGGAGCGCGCCCGCAGGCAGGCGGCAGTCGTCGAGCAGCAGCGAGGAGGTGTCGGAGATGCGCATCCCGAGCTTGTCCTCCTCCTTGCCCTTCGCCACCCCAGGCCAGTCCAGGGGCACGATGAACGCCGAGACGCCGCGGTGGTCGCGCCCTGGGCTGGTGCGCGCCATCACGACCGCAACGCCGCCCACCGAAGCGTTGGTGGTGAACGTCTTGCTCCCCGAGAGCACCCAGGAGTCGCCGTCCCGCACTGCGGTCGTCTTCGTGCCCCCGGCGTCCGAGCCGGCGCCCGGCTCGGTCAAGCCCCACGCCCCCAGCATCTCCCCGCTCGCGAGAGGCGGCAGCCAGCGGCGCTTCTGTGTCTCGTCGCCGAAAAGGAATATATGATTGGTGCAGAGTGAGTTGTGCGCCGCAACCGAGAGCGCCACCCCCCCTTCCACCGCCGCCAGTCCTTCGACGATCGCCACGTAGTCGCGGTACGAGAGGCCGGCGCCGCCGTACTCCTCGGGGATGACCACGCCCATGAACCCCATCTCCCCCAGCTTCGCGAAGATCTCGCGCGGGAAGTGCGAGATTTCGTCCCACTTGCGCGCGTGCGGCGCGATCTCCGCCCGCGCGAACTCGGACGCCAGCTCACCGACCTCACTGCGCTGCCTGCGGCCGTTGCTCATCGTTCCCCCCTTGCCAGCGAGTGACTTCGACGCCAGTGTAGTAGGTCTTCAGGATCTCGACGTACGTCGCCCCGCCGCGGGCGAGGCCGTACGCCCCGTTCTGGCACATTCCGACGCCGTGCCCCCAACCGCGGCCGAGAAAGCGCAGCGCGGGCTTGCCCGCGCTCCGGGACGGCGACACGACGAACAGCGTGTCCGGGAGGTCGAGCGCGCGGCGGAACGCCATCCCGCCGAACTCCCTGTTGCCGTCCCGGCCGCTGACCCGCACCGCAAGCGCCCGTCCCGAGACGCCCCGCCTGGTCACGCTCACGGTCCGCACGCCGGCAACCTGCAGACGCCGTCCGATCTCCTCGAGCGGAACCTCCCGCACCCACCAGGTCCACGCCGAACCCGCGTCGGCCTCCTCGAGCGGCTCGACCTCGAGGACCGGGCAGGCTTCCCCGGCGCACCACAGCGTCCCCGCCGAGCCGGACGGGAACTCGAGCGCGCCGGCGCGCCAGCGCTCACCGCGCCTCTCCAGCACGGCCTCGCGACCGGTGAGGTCGCGCGACCCTCCGGCGCCGCCGAAGACGAGACGAAGACCACTGGGGCCCGGCACGAGCCGCCCGTTGCGCGCCTGCACCGCCCCGACAAGCTCACCCAATCGAACCGTCAACGCCAGTTCCCACGCCGTCCGGCCGTCCCTTCTCGGGGATGGGGGCAGCGGCAACCGGAAGAGCCGGAGCAGGTCGAGCGCCGCGTCCTCCGCCGTCTTCCCGTGCGCCACGTGCAGCGTCGCCGCGGTCGCCGGCACGCCGAACGCCTGGACGATGCCGGCGACTCCCGGCCCGGGTCGCACCCCCGACAGATGCGCCGCCAGCGCGTGGGCGGTCGCCGCGGAGCCGACCCCCGCGGCCAACCGCTGGCCGACGAATGCCAGTTTCTCGACGGGCCCCAGCCAGGGGCCGGCCGGCGCAGAGGTCCCGGCCGCGAGCGTGCGCTCGCCCCGGCAGGGAACACCCTTGAGATACGGCGCCGCCCTCCCCGGGAAGAGCGCGCCGCCGTCCTCCGTGTGACCGGCGCACGTCGAGTGGTACATTGCGTCGATCGGCCGCCCGTTGTATGTGATGACCTCGCCCGCAGTCTCGCGCACCGCAGTGTCGGTGAGCGGCTGCTCGGCGCCGACGCCCTCGTACGCCTGGCAGAGCGGCGAGTCGCAGAGGTCGTACCCCTCCGCCGCGTGGTCGCCGAGATGCGCCACCGCATACGTACGGGCCGCAACCGCCTGTGCCTTGAGCGCCTCCAGGAGCGGGAACGCCCGCGGCCCCATCTCGGCCGGCACGACCCCGCGGAGGTACGCCTCCAGGTTGAGCACGTTGATCACCGCGACGCCGGCGGCGCCGGGCCGGAGCTCGATCTCGCCGCGGACCGCTTTGGCCCCGACCCGCACGGGGTCGGGATCCAGCGGCACCAGCAACACCACCGGGCCCCGCACCGTGGCGCCACCCTCCCCTTCGAGCACGACCTCGCCGGCACCGGGCGCGCTCGCCGATTGCCCGGGGAACCCCGCGTTGCGCAGGCGGCCGGCGAGGGCATTCGCGTCCTCGCCCTCGTTCCCGACCGCGGTCACGCGTAGGAGCGCATCCGGGGAGCGCACGACCGCGCCCGCGAACCCGGCCGCGGTGAGGCGCGCGAGGAGCGCCGCCGCGTTGGCCTCGTTCCCGAACGCACCGACCTGGAATGCAGCGCGGCCAGGGCGCGACGTCGCTGCGATCGGTCCCCGCAACACGACGGCAGGCGCGCCAGCGACGACGCAGGCGTAGCGCCTCCCGGGCTCGGGGAGCACCGGCTGCCCTTGCGCCTGCAGCAGCACGCGAACCAGGGGGGGGCCAACGTCGGCCCGCTCAGGCACGGCGCCGACCGGCGGCGGCACGCACGGCGCGGGGGCGGCCGGCGCGGCGGGCGGCCGGGTCGCCAGCGGCGTCGGCGACGGCGCGGGTCCGGGTACGACAGGCGCTGCCAGTCTCGGACCGACCGCACACCCCAGAGCGAGGAACGCGAACGCAAGCCCTGACGCCAGCCGCAACAGCCGGGGGGTCACTCCCGTCAAGACCGACCGCCACCCCGCCCGGAGCGGCGGGCGCGGAAGTCCTCGCCGCGCAGTTCGATCACCTCGGCCATTTCGTACAGGCGCGAGCGCAGCCGCTCGGAGATGCGGTCGGCCAGCGTCTCTTGCCAGCGATCGCTCCTGCCCGTCTCCTGGCCGCCGCCGGGACCCTCGGCGCGCGGGGGCTGCGGCGAATCGAGGTAGTTGGTCGTGAACACCGTGACCCGCTCGGCCATATAGCGGGAGTTGACGACGTAGTACAGGAGCTCGCGGACCCAGTCCGTGAGGCGCCCCGCCCCGAGCTCGTCGAGCACCAGGAGCTCCGTGTCCGTCACGGGCCCGAGGATGTCCTCCCGGCTCGGACCGCCGCCGTCGAACGACATCTGCAGCTGCTGGACGAGGTCGAGCGCGTTGACGTAGAGGCCACGCACGCCCTTCGTCTTCACGAGCTCGTTGAGCGCCGCGACCGCGAGGTGGGTCTTGCCGGTGCCGACGCTGCCCATGAACAGCAACCCCCTGTCCACCCCGGGATAGCAGTCCACGAACTCCCGCGCCCGCCGCCGGGCGCGGGCCTGAAGGTTGCGGCTCCCGAGATCGCCGCTCCAGACCTCGAAGCTCTCGATGGTGCAGTGCTGGTACCGCGGCGGGATGCGCGCGCCCGCGAGCAACGCGCGACCGGGTCCGGCGCGCCGGCAGCTGCACGCCACGGCGACCTCGATCCCGTCGCGGGCCTCGATCGTGAAGCCCGTGCCGCGGCACAGCGGACACCATTGCGGTCGCTCGGTCACCGGTGGATTCTACCGCGGTACACTCCCGGCGTGGCGGATCGCTCCGGGGAACGGCTGATCGAGTGGTTCCGGCGCGGGCGCAGGGAGCTGCCGTGGCGGGGACCGTTTCCCCGCGAGCCATATTCCGTACTCGTCTCCGAGGTGATGGCGCAGCAGACCCAGGTGCAGCGGGCCGCGGCCGCGTATCCCGAGTTCGTACGACGCTTTCCCTCGGTCGCGGCGCTCGCCGCGGCCGACGTCGAGGACGTGCTGCACGCCTTCGCCGGCCTCGGCTACTACCGGCGCGCCCGCCTTCTCCACCGGGCCGCCCGGGCGATCGTCGCGCGCGGGGGGTGGCCGGCGACCACTCGGGAACTGGCTTCGTTGCCCGGCTTCGGCCCGTACACGGCCGCGGCGGTCTCGGCGCTGGCGTTCGGCGGCGACGAGCCGCCCGTCGACGGCAACGTCGCCCGGGTGGCGGCCCGTGCGCTCGCCCTCGCGCTCCCGCTCGGGAGTCCGCCCCTGCTGCGCGCCGGCCGGGCGTTTGCCCGCGAGCTGCACGCCCAGGCTCCCGGCCCGGAACTCTTCGAGGCGCTGATGGAGCTCGGCGCCACGGTGTGCACGCCGGCGTCGCCGCGCTGCGACGCGTGCCCGCTCGCCCCCCGTTGCGCGGCGGCCGCTGCCGGGACGGTCGAAGCGTTTCCGCTCCCACGCGCCCGCCGGAGCCGCGAGCGCCTGCGTTGGGTGGCGGTGTGGCTCGAGCGGCCGGACCGCAAGGTGCTGCTCCGCCGCGTGGACGAGGGATCCCTGCTCGTCGGCCTTTGGCTACCCCCGTTCGCCGAGCTGGCGGACGACGAGGACCCGATGGAAGCCGCCGTCGCCGTCGCACGCCAGGCCGGTTGGCGGGTCCGGCTCGTACCCGCCAACGGCGTACGGCACGCGATCACCCACCGCGACATCCTCGTCATTCCGTTCGCCGGCGTGGCTGGCGTCGTTCGGGTCTCGGAGCCTCGCGCAGGGTGGAGCTGGCAGCTCCCGGGCGACCCCGCCGTGCCCACCTCGTCGTTGCTTGCCAAGCTGGCGGCCGTGTGCTCCCGGAGCGCGCCGCCACCGTCGCCGCCGGACGGCGCAAAGGAGTGACCGTGCCCAAACCCGTGACGCCAATGTTGACCGCCGACGCCGTCATCCTGGACCCAGAGCGCGGCGTCGTCCTGATCCGCCGCGGGCGACAGCCGTTCGCGGGACGGTGGGCGCTGCCGGGCGGGTTCGTGGAGGTCGGGGAGACCTGCGAAGCCGCCTGCGCACGCGAGGCCCGCGAGGAAACCGGCCTCGATGTGGAGCCGGTGGAACTGCTCGGCGTCTACTCCGCCCCGGGGCGGGACCCGCGCGGGCACACCGTTTCCACGGTGTACCTGTGCCGGGCCACCGGCGGCGCCGCCTCGGGAGGCGACGACGCGGCCGAGGCGCGCTGGTTCGCCGACCTCGCCGGGATCGAGCTGGCGTTCGACCACGCCATGATCCTGGCCGATTCCGGCGTGCTCATCAGCGCTCGATGCTCTCCACCAACGCCACCTCGGGCTCGGCCTCGGCGAACACGAGGCCCGTCTGGGCGATCGGGAGGAGCACGAGGTGCAGCTTCCCCTGACTCGTGAGACGAAGCTCGTAGCACCCCTCGGCGCGGATATCCACCAGCGTCCCGGCCGTGCCCGAAAGCCCCAGGATCTGACTGTAGACGAGGACCTTAGTTGGCAGCTCCATGATCGCCCCCTGATTCAAATGATGGCTACTCCTCGATTTCGTCCCCGGAAGCCACCGCTCCGTACTCCTTGAGTTTGCGCTGTAGCGTGCGCAGCCCGATGTCGAGGAGCTGAGCGGCCTTCGCGCGGTGCCCGTTGGTAAGTTCGAGCGTCCTCAGGATCGCCTCCCGTTCGATCTCGGCCATCGGGCGGGGGGTCCAGTCGCCGGTGCGTGATCCAACGTAGGCCTGGGACAGCTCCCGGTACTCCGCAGGGAGGTCGGCCACGCTCAGCTCGTCGGAGCGGCAGAACAGCACCATGTTTTCGACGACGTTGCGGAGTTCGCGGACGTTGCCCGGCCATGGGCGCGCCCGCAGGGAATCCAGGAGCTGCGGCGTCAGTCGCGTCACGTGCCGGCCGAGGTCGGTGTTGAAGCGCTCGACGAAGTGCGCGACGAGCAACGGGATGTCCTCCGTGCGCTGCCGCAGCGGGGGCAGGGCGATCGTCACCACCTTGAGGCGGTAGTAGAGGTCCTGCCGGAAGCGCCCGCGCGCCACCTCCCCCTCCAGGTCGCGGTTGGTGGCGGCGACGAGCCGGAAGTCCACGGGGACCTCGTCGTTGCCCCCGACGCGGGTGATCGTGCGCTCCTCGAGGACCCGCAGCAGCTTGACCTGAAGATCGGTGGAGAGCTCCGAGATCTCGTCGAGGAAGAGCGTCCCCCCGCTCGCGGCCTCGAGCTTTCCGATCCGGCGCTGGTGGGCGCCGGTGAACGCCCCGCGCTCGTGGCCGAACAGCTCGGCTTCGAGGATCTCGCCGGGGATCGCCCCGCAATTGAGGGCTACGAACCGCCCGGTGGCGCGCGACGAGTGCTCGTGGATCGCGTTGGCGATCAGCTCCTTGCCGCTGCCCGACTCGCCTACGATGAGGACCGTGCTCGGCGCAGGTGCAACGACGCGGACGCGCTCGAACACTTGCTGCATGGCGGACGAGCGGCCGATGATGTTCTCGAAGCCAACGAGCTTCTCGATCCGCTCCTGCAGCTCGCGCTTGTCGCGGGACAGGTTCGTGCGTTCGAGCTGCAGCTCGACGCGCTTGCGCAGTTCGAGGAGGTTGACCGGTTTCGTCAGGTAGTCGTCGGCACCCCCCTGGAGGGCCTGCACGGCGCCGTCGACGTCGCCGAACGCGGTCACCATCAGGACCGCGATCTCCGGGCGCCCGACTCGAACTCGGCGCAGCAACTCGTAGCCGTCGATGCCGGGCATCCGCACGTCGGTGATCAGGACGTCCGCAACATCCCCGGCGTCCAGCGCCGCGAGCGCGCTCTCCCCCGCATCGTACTCGACCACCTCGTACCCCACCCGCCGCAGGCCTGTGGCCATGGCGACGCGCGAGCCGTCGTCGTCGTCCACCAGCACCACCCGTGCCCTCGTCACCACACCACCCCCTTCTCGGCGAGCAGGCGCCGGAACCCCTCCTCGTCGAGGACGGCGACCCCGAGCTTCCGCGCCTTCGCGAGCTTCGAGCCGGCGTCCTCGCCGGCCACGACGTACGACGTCCGCCGCGACACGCCGTCCGTGACCCTCGCGCCGGCGGCCTCGAGCGCGGCGGCGACCTCCTCCCGCGGGCGCGAGATTGCACCCGTCAGCACGAACGTCATGCCGACAAGAGGCTGCGGAGCCGCCACCGGCGCCGCCGACTCGCGAGGGTCTACCCCTCGCTCGCGTAGACGGCGCACCAGCGCCGCGCCCTCCTCGCCGCCGAAGAAGGCTACCACGCTGGCGGCGATGACCGGGCCGATCCCCTCCGCCTGCTCGAGGTCGGCGGCCGCCGTTCCTCCGATCGTCTCCAGGGACCCGAAGCGCGACGCCAGCGCTTTCGCGGCCCTCTCCCCGACGTGACGGATCCCCAGCGCCACGAGCAGGCGCCAGAGCGGCCGCGCTCGCGCCGCTGCGATCTCGCCGACGAGGTTGGCGGCCGACTTCTCGCCCCAGTGGGGAAGCGCAGCCAGCCGCTCCCGGTCGAGGTCCCAGAGCGAGGCGGGGTCGGTCGCAAGCCCCTCGTTCAGGAGCTGCTCGACGAGCCGCTTGCCGAGGCCCTCGATATCCATCCCGGCCCGCGAGACGAAGTGGAACAGGCGCTGCCGCCGCACCGCCGGACAATCTCGGTTCGGGCAGCGCAGCGCCACTTCGCCCTCTTCGCGCACCACCGGCGTGGCGCACGCGGGGCAGCGCTCCGGCATGTGGAACGGCTCCGACGCGGCTGGGCGTCCTTCGGGATCCACGGCGACCACCTTCGGAATCACGTCGCCGCCCTTGGCAACCCAGACCAGGTCGCCGACGCGGACGTCCAGCCTCGCGACCTCGTCGGCGTTGTGCAGCGTCGCCCGCGATACCGTGCTCCCCGCCAGGAGCAGCGGCTCGAGCTCCGCGACCGGCGTGAGAGTGCCCGTTCGCCCCACCTGCACGGCGATCGCGCGCACGCGCGTGCGCTCGCCCTGGGGCGGGTACTTGTACGCGACCGCCCAGCGCGGGAATTTGGACGTCGCTCCGACCAGGCGCTGCTCCTCGAGGTCGTCGAGCTTCACGACCGCGCCGTCGATGTCGAACGGCAGCCCCGCTCGTTTGCCCCCCCACTCCCCGATGAACGCGTGCGCCTCTGCGAGCGTCGCACACCGGCGCCAGCCGGGGTTCACCGCGAACCCCCACGCCCTCAGGCGCTCGAGCGCCTCCGAGTGGCGAGCGAACGACGTCCCCTCCCAACGCGGGACCTGGTATGCGAAGAACGCCAGTCGTCGCCTTCCGCACTCCCGCGGGTCGAGGAGGCGGATCGCGCCGGCGGCCGCGTTGCGCGGGTTGGCGAAAGGGTCCTCCCCCTCCTCCTTGCGCGCCCGGTTCAGCTCCTTGAAAACCTCGCGCGGGAGGTAGACCTCGCCCCGGACCTCGACCAGCGGCAGCATCTCCGGCAGGGCGAGCGGGAGCGACCGCACGGTGCGCGCGTTGCCCGTCACCTCCTCGCCGACCTCGCCGTCGCCACGGGTCACGGCGCGGACCAGCGAGCCGCCCTCGTACGTCAGCGAGAGCGACACGCCGTCGATCTTCAGTTCGGCCACCAGGCCCGACGGCTCGTGGCCGAGTCCCCGCCGCACGCGGCCGATCCACTCTTCCAGCTCCCCCTCGTTGTAGGAGTTGTCGAGCGAGAGCATCGGGGCGGCGTGGCGTACCTGCGGCAGGCCGTCAACGGTCGCGCCCCCGACCCGCTGCGTCGGCGAGTCCGTCGTGACCAGCTCGGGGTGTGCCTCTTCCAGTGCCCGCAACTCGCGGAGCAGCCCGTCGAACTCGTAGTCGCTGATTGCGGGCCTGGCGAGCACGTAGTAGAGGTGCTCGTGGCGCCGGATCTCCCGGCGCAGCTCCTCGACCCTCGCGCGGACGGCAGCGCTCATGCCTGCGCCGCCGCCTTCTTGCGGCCCCGGCGCCTGCCTCCCCGCCGCCGGCGGCGCGCCCGCGTCTGCTCTTCGCCACGCTGCAGGCTGGGCTGCGCCTCGGGCGCGGGCGCGTGCTGGCCCTGCTCGACGACGGGTCGCCACGCGGCGAACGCCGGCCCGAACTTCTCCGACGCGGCCGCCAGCAGCTGCGCGAGCTGCCAGGCCGTCGGGAACGCCTCGTGGCGCACCGTCCGGATCGCGAACTTCCCCGACTTCGGCGGCGACATCAAACGCCAGAGGAGGAGAAGCGCGTGACGGACGATGTGTCTCCGGTGGTGCGAGAACGCGAGCCGGAGCGCAGCGGCTTCCAACTGCTCCCGCGCCAGGCGCTCCACGTCGCCCGCGCCGAGCCGCTGCTCGCCCGCAGCGGCGAGGGTGGACAGGAACCCGGGCAGGAACAGCAACCCGAGCAGCGTCTCCTCGCCGACCCTCTCCCCCCTGCGGACGCTCTCGTCCGCCGCCGTGAGCAGGGCCCAGAGGAGTGCCCCGTCGGCGCCGGCCGCTGCCGCGTGCGCTTCGGGCATGACGTGACTCAGCAGCCCGGCGCCGTCCAGCCCGTTGAGGATGGCGGCGGCATGGCCGCCCTTCAGGCTCTCCAGCAGCTCGTAGGCGATGCGGGCGGCGGCGGCGCGGCGGATCTCGGGGTGCATCTCGGCGACCGCCTCGGCCAGTTCGGGGGCCAGGCGGAAGCCCAACCGGGCCCCGTACTCGACGGCGCGCATCATTCGCACCGGGTCCTCCGCGAACCGCTGCCGCGGCACCCCGATCGTGCGGATCACGCCAGCCTCCAGGTCCGCGAGCCCGCCGACGTGGTCGATCACGGAGAAGTCCGCGATGTTGTAGAAGAGCCCGTTGATCGTGAAGTCGCGCCGCCACGCGTCCTCGTCGGGCGTGCCGAACTCCTCCGCCTCCGCCGCGGGTGCCAACACGTCTTCGGGCTCGCCCTCCTCGATCTCCGGCGGCTCGGGCGAGCGGCGGAAGGTGGCGACCTCGACGACTTCGTCCGCAAACCTGACCATCACGAGCCGGAAGCGGCGGCCGATGACGCGGGCGTTGCGGAAGAGCTGTCGCACCTGTTGCGGCCGCGCGTTGGTTCCGATGTCGAAGTCCTTCGGCGTACGGCCCAGCAGGAGGTCGCGCACCGCGCCGCCGACGAGATAGGAGACGAAACCCGCCCCGTGCAGCCGGTACAGCACCTTGAGCGCGTTCGGTGACATCGAGGCCCGCGAGATCCGGTGCTCCGCCCTGGCGAGCAGCCGCGGCGGAGGCGAGTCCGTCAAGGCGGCCTCGCTCACGGCTCCCCTTGCCCGGCCTGCCGCGCGGAGGTCCCGGTCACGTCGAGCACGATCTTTCCGCACTGGCCGCCGGAGAGCATGCGCTCGTACGCCCCGCGGCCGCGCTCCAGAGGCAGTACCCGGTCAACGACGGGTCTGATTGCGCCCCGCTCCACGGCGCGAACCATGGCTTCCCAGTCCCGGCGGCTCCCCATGGTGGAACCCAGGATCGAGAGCTGGTTCCAGAACACCAGGCGGATCTCCTCGGCCGGGTTTGGCCCGGTCGTCGCGCCGCAGGTCACGATCCTCCCGCCCTTGGCCGCGCACTTGAGCGACGTCATCCAGGTCGCCTGTCCGGCCGTCTCGACGACCACGTCCACACCGCGCTTGCCGGTCAGGGCGCGGACTTCGCGGGAGACGTCGCAGGACGCATAGTCGAGCGTGTGGTCGGCGCCCAGTTCCCTGGCGCGGGTGAGCTTGGACTCGTCCGAGGAGGTCGCGATCGCGGCCGCGCCCAGGCTCTTGGCGATTGCGAGCGCCGCCAGCGCGACGCCGCCGCCGATGCCGTGGATCAACACCGTCTCGCCTTTGACCAACTTCGCCCTGGTGATCAGCATGCGCCACGCGGTGAGGAACGTCAGGCCGAACGCGCCCGCCTCCGCCCACGACAGGTGCTCCGGCTTGGGCGCGAGCGACGCCGCCGGTACGCGAACGAACTCGGCGAACGTGCCGTCCAGGTGCTCGCCCAGAATCCTGAAGCCGACGCACATCGATTCCTCGCCGCGGGCGCAGAACTCGCACCTACCGCAGGACAGGCCCGGGTTGATGACGACCTCGTCGCCCACGGACCAGTCGGTCACCCCCGCGCCGACCGCGGCCACCGTCCCGGCGCCGTCCGCCCCGCCGACGTGCGGCAGGGCGACCGGCACGCCGGGCATGCCGCTCAGGACGAACAGGTCCAGGTGGTTCAGCGCGGCCGCCCGGACGCTCACGACGACCTCGCCGGACTCCGGTTCCGGGTGCGGCCGCTCGCCGAGTTGGAGCTGCGCCGGGTCACCATGGCTTTCGAAGTACAGTGCCCGCATCGGGCCCCCCTTGAAGGGTGGATCGTACGCCGCGGCCGATCCAAAAGAAACCGCCCCGGAACTTCCGGGGCGGTCGATTACGGTCAGACGGCGTTACGGCCGGTTCAGGTTGTCGAACACGAGCGGCCGCTGCACCCAGTAGTTGTCGTAACCGTTGTTGTTGGAGGAGATCGCCTCGATCACGAGTTGATGGACGCCGTCCACGTATTTCGTGGTGTCGAGGCTGTACTGGAACCCGCTGTAGAGCGTGGCCTGATAGGGCAGCCACGGATACTTGTTCACGATGTCGTTCCGCGTCATGCCGAGGTTCGCACTCGGCGCGATCAGGCTTCCGTCGAGGACCCCGTCAACCCAGAAGTTGAGCCGCCCAATGCTCGGAGTCGCGAAAACCCAGCCCTTCACCAGTTGCGTCCCGCTCATCGCCTGCATCGCGAGCGGTTGCTCGAGGTCTCCTATCGCCTGGAAGGACCCGTTCGTCGGGCAGTCCACGATCACCGGGATCTGGTCGACCACGACAGCCGGCCGCAACGGGTCCCTGGTGCGGACCTGGACGCTGATGATGTTGAGGCCAAGATGGAGCTGCCCCGTCTCCAAAAAGTAGCGCGTGTTCACGGCGAACAGGTAACCGGAGTTCTTCGCGTCCATGGTGAACTGAGGGTACTGATAGAGCACGTCAGGCCGAGCCAGACCGTAGTAGCCGTACGAGCCCGGTGTGCAGTCAAAGGGGTTGGGGCTGGGAGTGAAGATGGCGAGCGGATTGCAGTCGTTCGAGTCGACCTCGGTATCGCTGACCAGCGCGCCGTCGAAGAGGAGCTGCACCGATTTGATGCCTTCGAAATTGCTCTGGTCGTTCTGATCGATCACCCACCCAGAAACCCAGTCCAGGTGATCGCCGGGGGTGTAGGTGATACCGGACGGCGGGTTGAGGCTGTAGCAGCCCGTCGAGTAGAAGTGCGCGTCCGGCATCGGCCAGTCGATGCTGCCGAACGGTGCAAGCGTCGCGTAGCCGTTGTTGAAGAAGACGTCGCGCGACCCGAGCACGGTCGAGAGCCCCTGCGTGTCCCAGGCGCGCACCGAGATGGTGTGCGGGCCGTTGGTGTACTTCGACGTGTCGAGGTTCATCTGGAACCCCGACTGGAACGCGCCCGCGACGTCGGGGTGGGCGTTCGCCACGTCCGGGCGCGGCAACGGGTAGATGGCCTGCCCGACGACCATTCCGTCCACCATGACCTCGATGTCCGCGAGGATCTGGCACGTCGGGCTCGGCGCCCCGGTGCAGCCGACCGGGCTGACCCGCTGGCGGATGCCGTCGGCGTCGAGCGCCCACCCAACCACCGGGAACACGCCGGAGACGTAGTCCTGCACGCCGTAGACCGCCGGGTCGCGCGGGCTGTCGAGCGCGCCGATCGGGGCCTGGTTGATCGTCGTGGCGACGGTTACGGTGCGGGTCCCGAGATCCTCGACGTCGCTGTTCGAGTACGTCACCCGGACCCCGATGGTGTGGGCCCCGGCGCTGTAGTTCGATGCGAGGAACGAGGTCGTGAAACCGGGATCGTAGGGAAAGTCCTCACCGTAGAACCTGGCGTATCTCGCCCGCGCGTCGTCGCGCGGCTGGTTGATGTCGGCGTCGTGGACCGGCGCACCGTCGACGAGCAGCGTGACCCGCGCGACGCCCCGGGCGTCCAACACGTAGCCTCTGACCTCGACGATGCCGAAGACGGTCGTGCCCGCGGCTGGCGTGTCGATGCGAAAGATGGTCCGCAACGTCGGCTGGGCGGCGCCGCGGCCGATGATGCTGCCGGCGAAGGCTGCACCGGCCACGAGCACGCAGGTCGCGAGGATCGCCACTCTCCCTAGGGTTTTGCGCATCGCCTGGCCTCCTGTTGGCTTCTCACGTCACACCTTTGTACCTAAACATAGAGATGGCTACCGGAAAAGTCAAGGGCCAACGCTCCCGCCGACCCCTGTGATGAAGGTTTGCACCGACCGCTGCAGCGCTTTCAGGTCATAGCCTCCCTCCAACACTGCCACCAGCGGGCTCTTCCCCGCCGCGTCCCGCAGCAGCCGGCCGATCGCCCCGAAACCCTCGTCGGACACCTTCATGCCTCCCAGCGGGTCCTCGCGGTGGGCGTCGAAGCCGGCCGAGACGACCCAGGACGAGGGCTTGAACGCCGCAGCAAGCTCATCGAGACCCACGGTGAGGGCCTCGAGGTAGATCGCGTCGTCCGCGCCGGCGGCGAGGGGGAAGTTGCGCGTGAAGCCGCGGCCCTTCCCAGCCCCGACCTCGTCCCCGGCCCCGCTCCCCGGGAAGAACGGGTAACGGTGGAGCGAGAGGGTGTAGACGTCGTCCCGCTCCCAGAAGTGCGCCTGGGTCCCGTTGCCGTGGTGCACGTCGAAGTCGACGATCGCCACCGGGCCGCACCCGCGCGCCAGCAACTCCTCCGCCGCGACTGCGGCGTTGTTGAAGAAGCAGAAACCCATCGCCCGGTCGCGCAGCGCATGGTGGCCGGGGGGTCGGACCGGCACCCAGACCGTCGCGGCCCCCCCCGCGGCTGCAGCGCCTGCGGCGGCGATCGCGGAAGCCGCAGCGGCGAGCGCGGCCGAATATGTCCCGCGGCTGACCGGGTTGTCTTCGCTGTCGACGATCGCGGGCGGGTGCTCGCAGGTGCGCCGCAGCCGGTCTACGAGACCGGGGGTGTGGACGCGCGCGAGCGCCGCGAGCACCGCGGTTTCGTCGAGAGGCACCTCCAGCGCCTCGGCCCCCGCGGCCGCGGCGCCGGCGATCGCGGCCCGCAGGCGCTCCGGGCGATCCGGGTGGCCCGGCGGCGGGACGTGCCCGCCGCACAGCGGGTGCGTCGCGACGAGAACGGGCGCGGTTGCTCTCATGCTTCGCTCATACTACCCTGACCCGATGGGAGGCCAAGCCGGCCGGCACTTGTGGAAGGTCGTCGCGAGCATCGCGCTCGCCGTTGTCCTGTTCGGCGTGTTCCTCTGGACGGCCCCGCTCGCCGAGGTGGGAAAGGCGCTCACCCAGGTCAAGGTCGGTTGGCTCCTGGCGTCGCTGACCGTCGCGCTCCTCACCTACGCCCTGCGCGCGCTGCGGTGGGGGTTGATCCTGCGCCCGGTCGGCCGGGCCGGGACGGCCAACTTGCTCGGCTGTACCGCGGCCGGGTTCGCGACGTCCACCGTGCTGCCTCTGCGCGCCGGAGAGATCGTGCGGCCTCTGCTGCTCACGGCCAGGACCGGCCTGCCGGCCGCGGCGACCCTGGCCTCGATCCTCACCGAGCGGCTGCTGGACGGGGCGTCGGTGCTGCTGCTCTTCGCCTTCGGGGTCGTGTCCGCTCGCGACGGCCTCAACCCCAAGAACCTGGGATTGCTCCGCGACACCGCGATGCTCACGATGGCGGGGTTGGCCGCGGCCGTCGTTCTGGTTTGGTTCCTTCTCCGCAAGCGGGAAGCCACCGTGCGCCGCATTGCGTCTTGGGCGCCCGAACGCTTCAGGAGCCGCGTCGCCAGTTTCTTCCGGCACGTGCTGGACGGCCTCGAGGTGCTGCGCCGGCCGCGCCGCCTGGCCGAGATCGCCATCTGGAGCCTGGGGCTGTGGGTCGCGATCGGCTGGCAACTCGTGCTGTTGGCCCGTGCGTTCGGGTTCCCCATGAGTTTCGGCGAGGCGTTCGTCATCGTCGCGGTCAGCGTCATCGGGCTCGCCGTGCCGGCGCCGGCGGGTGTCGGCGGTTTTCACTGGGCGATCCGCTTCGGGCTGACCCAGCTCATGAGCGTCGGCGTCCCGACCGCCACCGCGTTCGCCCTGGTCCACCACGCCATCTGTTTTTTCCCGATCACGGTGCTCGGCCTTGCGTACCTCGGCAGCGTCGGGCTGTCGCTCGGCCGCGTGCGGGCGCTGGGAGCCGAGGCCGGCCCGGACGCGGAGGCCACCTAGGATGCGCTGCCCGTACTGTGGCCACGCGGAGGACCGTGTGGTCGATTCCCGCGAGTTGGGCGACGGCAGCCAGGTGCGCCGGCGGCGGGAGTGTCTCGCCTGCCAGAAACGGTACACGACCTACGAGCGCATCGAGGAAGTCCCCGCGCTCGTCGTCAAGCGGGACGGGCAGCGCGAGCCATACGACCGCTCCAAGATCCTGGGAGGACTCTTGCGCGCCTGTGAGAAGCGCCCGGTCACCTCGCGCCAGCTCGAGGCGATGGCTGACGCCGTGGAGGCCGCGCTCGGCCGCAAGGACGACCGCGAGATCCGCTCGGACGAGATCGGCCAGATCCTGATGGGCCGCTTGCGCGAGCTGGACCAGATCGCGTACGTCCGCTTTGCGAGCGTCTACCGGCGGTTCGAGGACATCGAGCAGTTCCTCACCGAGCTCGAACGGCTGCGGCGCGAGCGGGAGGTCGAAGCGTGAGACGGCGACTTTCCTCCGGCTTTGAGGTCGAGGAGATCCAGCGCCACCTCGACGAGCTTCTGAAGCTGCTCGCGACGCCGGCGCATGCCGCCGAGACCTCCTTCTCCCCTGCGGTGGACCTGCGGGAGAGCGAAGAGCGCTACGTCGTCCTCGCCAACGTCCCCGCCGTCTCCGCGGCGGAGCTGGTCGTCACGCTGCGCCATCGGGAGCTGCGGATCGCCGGCCGGAAGCTGCCGGAGGGCGCGCCGTCGGCACACCGGCGCTGCCATCACATGGAGCGCGGGTTCGGCGCCTTCTCGGTCGAGGTCCTCCTGCCCGGGCCCGTCAGGCCGGAGACGAGCACCGCGGTCCTCGCGGCCGGCGTGCTCGAGATCTCGCTGCCGAAGCTCACCGAACGGCGCGACTCGCTGCACACGATTCCGGTGACTACAGAGGAGCCATGAACGAGGTCAAAGAGAACACCCAGGAGACCCACGAGGAGACCGTCTCGATCCCCGACGTGCTGCCGGCGATGGCGTTGAAGGACGCCGTCCTCTTCCCCTTCGTGATGGTGCCCCTGTCGATCGGCCGCGAGCGCTCGGTCGCCGCGGTGGACCAGGCGTTGGCGGAGAACCGCCTCCTTCTCCTGCTCGCCCAGAAGAACCCCACCGAGGAGAGTCCCGAGGCGAAGGATCTTTACCAGGTCGGCACCGTGGCCGGCATCATGCGCATGATCAAGCTGCCGGACAATCGGATCAGGATCCTGGTCCAGGGCCTCGCCCGCGCCCGCGTCGAGTACTTCCTGCAGGAGGCACCGTACCTCCGCGCCAAGATCACCCGGCTCGAGGAGCCGGCGACGCCGGCCGGTGACCTCGAGCTCGAGGCGTTCGTGCGGACCGTCCGGGGCAACCTCGAGAAGGCCGTTGAACTCGGCAAGTCGGTCTCGCCGGAGGTCATGCTCATCGCCACGTCCCTCGAGGACGGCGCCCGCCTCGCCGACCTCGTCGCCTCCAACCTCGACCTCAAGCCCGAGGAGGCGCAGAAGGCGCTCGAGGCGGTCGACGTCAAGGAACGGCTGCGGGCGGTCAACGAGTACCTCGAGCATGAGATCGCCCTGCTGCAGGTGCAGCGGCAGATCAGCTCCCAGGTCCAGGGCGAGCTCGACAAGTCGCAGCGCGACTACCTGCTCCGGCAGCAGCTCAAGCAGATCCAGAAAGAGCTCGGGGACACCGACGATATTGACCAGGAGGTCCAGCGCTACCGCGACCTGATCGCTGCCAAGCAGCTGCCGGAGGAGGCCAGGGCCGAGGCGGAGAAGCAGCTCAAGCGCATGCGCACGACCCATCCCGACTCGGCCGAGGCTTCCGTCATCCGCACGTACCTCGACTGGCTCACGGGCCTCCCGTGGAAGACGTATTCGAGCGACAACCTCGACCTCGCGCACGCCCGCGGCGTGCTCGACAACGACCACTACGACCTCGAGAAGGTCAAGCAGCGGATCATCGAGTTCCTCGCGGTGCGCAAGCTCAAGGAGGACAGCAAGGGACCGATCCTCTGCTTCGTGGGGCCGCCCGGCGTGGGTAAGACCTCCCTCGGCCGCTCGATCGCGCGCGCCCTGGAACGCAAGTTCATCCGCATCTCGCTCGGCGGCGTCCACGACGAGGCCGAGATCCGCGGCCACCGGCGGACCTACGTGGGCGCCCTCCCCGGGCGGATCGTCCAGGGGATCAACCAGGCCGGGACGTCGAACCCGGTGTTCATGCTCGACGAGATCGACAAGATCGGCGCCGACTACCGCGGCGACCCCTCGGCGGCGCTGCTCGAGGTCCTCGACCCCGAACAGAACTACTCGTTCCGCGACCACTACATCGACGTGGCCTACGACCTCTCGAAGGTGCTCTTCATCGCGACCGCCAACGTGACCGAGACCATCCAGCCTGCGTTCCTCGACCGCATGGAGGTCATCGCGCTCTCCGGTTACACCGAGGAGGAGAAGGTCCAGATCGCGAGACGACACCTGATCCCGAAGCAACTCGCCGAGAACGGTCTCAAGCCCGGGCAGGTGCGCTTCTTCGACACGGGGTTGCACTTCCTCATCGACCGCTACACCCGGGAGGCCGGGCTGCGCAACCTCGAACGGGAGATCGGCTCGGTGTGCCGCAAGGTTGCGGTCCGCATGGCCGAGGGAGCGACCTCGCGGGTGACGGTCACGCCGAAGGCCGCGGAACGGCTCCTCGGGCCGGTCCGATTCCTCCCCGACGAACAGCTCCTCCAGGACCGCATCGGGGTCGCCACCGGACTGGCCTGGACGCCCGTGGGCGGCGACATCCTCCACGTCGAGGCGCTGGCGCTGCCAGGCAAGGGCGAGCTGCGTCTCACCGGCCACCTCGGCGAGGTGATGAAGGAGTCGGCCCAGGCCGCGCTGTCCTACCTGCGCGCCAACGCGAGCGGCTACGGCATCGCGCCGTCGTTCTTCGACGACCACTCGTTCCACGTCCACGTCCCGGCCGGCGCGATCCCCAAGGACGGCCCGTCGGCGGGCGTCACCATGCTGTGCGCCCTCGCCTCCACCGCGGTCGGCAGGCCGGTCCGCCACGATCTCGCGATGACCGGCGAAATCACGCTGCGCGGCGAGGTCCTCCCGGTCGGAGGGATCAAGGAAAAGGTACTGGCTGCGCTGCGCGCCGGCATCCAGGACATTTGCGTGCCGCGCGCAAACGAGCGCGACCTCGCCGAGCTGCCGGCGTCGGCCCGCTCCAGGGCGCGTTTCCACCTCATCTCGCTCGCAGACGACATCCTGCGGATCGCGTTGGTCGAGACGCAGCCGGCCGTGGCGCCGTGAAGGCGATCTTCGAGCGCCTGCGGACCCGCTTCGACGAGGTTGTCGGCGTCCATGAGCAGCCCGAGCGCCTCGCGGCCGCATGGGCGGTCGGGCTGACGATCGGTTTCTCGCCGTTGATGGGCCTGCACACCGTCCTCGCCCTCCTGATCGCCTTCATCTTCCGCCTCAACAAGGTGGATGTGTTCCTCGGGACGCTGATCATCAACCCTTGGACGCTCCCGATTTACTTCCCGGTGGCGGTCTTGGTCGGCAAGCGAATCACCGGCGTCCGCGTACCCCGCTTCGTCCTCCCTCGGCCCGAGGAAGTCCTGCACGCTGCCGTCTGGCGGGAGCACGCGCCGTGGCTGCGGTCGGTGCTGCTGACCTGGGGCGCCGGCGCCACGCTCCTGGCGCTGATTGCCGGCGTGGTCACCTTCGTCGCACTGCGCCAGATGATCCGGTTCCACCGCCGGCGCCGGCGCCGCGGCGTTCCCCTGCCCTGACGAGCGCATCGCAGCGGCGCCCGGGCTGCGGCGTCAACGTCGCGGTCCTAACCCCGGCAGGGGCCGTGGTCAAACCTTCGGGTTGGCGCCGCGCTCGCGCAACGAGCGGAAGTAAGCGATGGTCCGCATGAGCCCGTCCTCGATCGGGACCTTGGGCTGCCAACCGAGGTACGCCATCGCCTGCCCGATGTCGGGCTGACGCACCTTGGGGTCGTCCACCGGGAGGGGCCGGAACTCGATCGGGACCGAGGCTCCCACGAGGCGGCGGATCGTCTCGGCGAACTGGAGGACCGTCATCTCGGCCGGGTTGCCGATGTTGACCGGGTCCGGGATCTCGGAGAAGAGCAGCCGGATGATCCCCTCGACCTCGTCGTCCACGAAACAGAACGAGCGGGTCTGCGAGCCGTCGCCGAAAACGGTGAGCGGCTCGCCGGCCAACGCCTGGGAGATGAACGCCGGCACCACACGGCCGTCGCGCGCCCGCATTCGCGGGCCGAACGTGTTGAAGATGCGAACGATTCGCGTCGAGACGCCGTGGAAACGCTGGTACGCCATCGTCATCGCCTCGGCGAAGCGCTTGGCCTCGTCGTACACGCCCCGCGGCCCGACGGGGTTGACGTTGCCCCAGTAGCCTTCGGGCTGGGGGTGAACGAGCGGGTCCCCGTACACCTCGGACGTCGACGCGAGAAGGAACCTGGCCCCCTTCGCCTTGGCGAGGCCGAGCGCCTTGTGGGTGCCCAGCGAACCAACCTTCAGCGTCTGGATCGGGAGCTCGAGGTAGTCGATCGGCGACGCCGGCGAGGCGAAGTGGAGGACGAAGTCGACCCTGCCGGCGACGTGGATGAAGTTGGTCACGTCGTAGTTTTCGAAGGCGAAGCCCTTGACGCCGAACAGGTGCTCGATGTTCGTCAGGCTGCCCGTCAGGAGGTTGTCGATGCAGACGACTTCGATGCCCTCGGCCAGCAGGCGATCGCACAGGTGCGACCCGAGAAATCCGGCCCCGCCGGTCACCACCGCACGCGCCTTGCCCATGCACTACCTCCGGTGCGCATTATGCACCGTTGGCGCCCCCCCCCTTGCAATTCGGCGCGCGGCTGGTGAAAATGAATGGACGTTCATTTGGCGGACGACGGTGCGCCGGAGAAAGAGGGGGTCCCCGTGGGTTACCAGGCCGACATTCGCGACATCACCTTCCAGCTTTTCGAGTGGCTGCCGACAGGCCAGCTTCTCAAGAACGACCTCTTTTCCCAGTGGGAGAGGGGTGACGTCGAGATGGTACTTTCCGAGGCGCTCAAGCTCGCCCAGGAGCAGCTCGACCCCGCCAACCGCGACGGCGACAAGGTCGGGGCGCGCTTCGAGGACGGCCACGTGGTGATGCCGCCATCCTTCCACCCCGTGTACCAGAAGATCCGCGAGGGCGGCTGGATAGGCTGCATCAACAACCCCGAGTTCGGCGGCATGGGCCTGCCGGACACGGTGGGGACGGCGATCAACGAGATGTTCTTTGGCGCCAACATGGCGTTGTCCCTCTCGGCCCTGCTGACCCGCGGCGCGTCCTACCTGGTCGAGAAGTTCGGCACCGACGAGATGCGCGCGGTCTTCTGCGAGCGCATGTACTCCGGCGAATGGGCCGGCACGATGTGCCTCACCGAGCCGCAGGCGGGTTCCGACGTCGGTGCCTCCAAGGCGCGCGCCGTCAAGCAGCCGAACGGGCGGTACCTCATCCAGGGTGAGAAGATCTTCATCACGTCCGGCGACCACGACCTCACCCCCAACATCATCCATGCCGTCCTCGCCCGCACGCCCGGAGCTCCCGACGGCACGTCGGGTCTCTCTCTCTTCCTCGTGCCCAAGGTGCGCGTCAACCCCGACGGCTCCCTCGGCGAGCCCAACGACGTCGCCTGCTCCCGCATCGAAGAGAAGCTCGGGATCCACGGCTCGCCGACCTGCTCGCTGGTGTTCGGCGGCAACGACCGCTGCGAAGGGTTTCTGCTCGGCGACGAGACGGCCGGGATGAAGCTGATGTTCCACATGATGAACCCGGCGCGCATCGAGGTCGGGCTCCAGGGCGCCGCGGTCGCGGCGGCGGCGCACCAGGCAGCTCTCGACTACGCCCGCACCCGCCTTCAGGGACGGCACTGGACGCGCATGAGGGAGCACGGGGCGCCGCAGGTGGCGATCATCGAGCACCCGGACGTGCGCCGCATGCTCTTCACTTCCGGCGCGTACGTCCAGGCGATGCGGGCCCTGCTCCTGCAGACCTCGTACTTCATCGACATGACCCACGTGACGGAGGGCGAGGAGCAGGAGCGCTACCAGTCGTACGTCGAGGTGCTGACCCCGATCTGCAAGGCCTGGGCCTCCGACTGGGCGTTCCGCGTCACCGAATGGTGCTTGCAGGTCTACGGCGGCTATGGCTACACCGCGGACTACCCGGCGGAGCAGTACCTGCGCGACGCCAAGATCGCTTCGATCTACGAGGGGACCAACGGCATCCAGGCGCTGGACCTCGTCGCCCGCAAGCTCCCCGCCAAGGGCGGCAAGGCGATCCGCGACCTCCTCGGAATGGCGGAGAAAACGTTCAAGGCGCTGCGCAACGACCGCCAGCTCATGGAACCGGCGTGGATGCTGGGCGCCGCCCTCAAGCAGATCGAGGACATCTCGAAGGGGCTCGCCAAGCGGCCCGACGCGCCGATCGTCGTCCTCCTCAACTCCGTGCCCTTCCTCGACATGATCGGCGACGTGCTCGGCGCCCACTTCCTGCTCGACCAGGCGGTGATCGCGCGCACCCGGCTCGCCGAGTTGCTGGGCGCCGCCGGAGTCGCGAGCGACGACAAGAAGGCCGTCCGCGCATTTCTGACCGAGAAGCCCGAAGCCGCCTTCTACCACAACAAGGTGCAGACCGCGATCCACTTCGCGTACCGGGTCCTGCCGCTCGTCACGGCGCGAGCCGTCGCGATCCGGGCAGGCGAGGTCGCACCCGTGGAGGCGATCCTCTAGCGCCGACGCTTCGACCTCGAACTCGGTCAGGCAACGGGCCGCGCTTCGGCGCCTCCGCCCGCTGGTCCTTTGGCCTAGGTCCGCTCGATCTCGGCCAGGCGGACCTCGAGCGCCCCGGCGTCTTCTTCCGCCTCGCCCCACGCCTCGAGCTGTTCCTCCAGGCAGGCGCGCAGGGCGTCCGCTTCGGCCGCGAGCTCGCGGGCGCGGGCGCCGTCCGAGAAAACCTCGCGCCGGCACAGCAGGTCGTCGAGCTCGCGCAGCCGCCCCTCGGTCCGTTCCATCTCGGCGGCGAGGGCGTCGGCGCGCTCACGCCCCCGCGCCGCGTCGCGCCGCAAGCGCCTGCGCTCCTCCTCCTCGGCGCTCCTCCGGCGGGCCGGCGCCTCGCCGCCGTCGTCGCTGTGGCGAGGCGGCGCGACCAGACCGAGGCGCGCGAACGCTTCCTCCACCCGGTTCACCGCCACCGCCCTCCCGCCCTCGAGGAGCAGTACGCCGGTTGCGACCTTCTCCACCAGACGGCGGTCGTGGCTCACGAGGAGCAGCGCGCCGGGAAACTCTGCGAGCGCCTCTTCGAGAACCTCGCAGGTCACCAGGTCGAGGTGATTGGTCGGCTCGTCGAGCAGCATGAGGTTCGGCGCCAACGCGATCAGACGCGCGAGCGCCAGGCGCGCCCGTTCTCCGCCCGAAAGCGAATCGGTGGCCGCCTCGGCGGCCTCCCCCGAGAACGCGAACCTGGCGGCCCACCCCCGCGCCTCGGCGGGCGTCCACTCCGGCCGCGCCGCCAGCAGCACGTCGAGCACGCTGACGCCGGTGGGGATCTCGGCCTGTTCCTGGTCGTACCACGCTGGCACCACGCCAGCGCCGAACCGCAGGCGGCCGCCCAGCGCGGGCGCGCGGCCGGCCAGAGCGTGCAGCAACGTGGACTTGCCCGCTCCGTTGCGACCGACGACGGCGATCCGTTCGCCACGGCGCAGCGTGAACGAAATGCCGCTCAGGACGGGGGCCGTCCACCCGACGGCAAGGTCCCCCACCTCCACAACCATCTGCCCGCTCCGACCGCTCTCCGGCCAGCGCAGCTTCAGTGCAGCCAGGTCAGGCTCCGGGGCCTCCAGGCGCGGCATGCGGTCGAGGAGCTTCTGCCGGGCCTGCGCCTGGCGCGTGTTCTGGCCGGCGATGTTGCGCCGGATAAACTCCTCCTGCCGCTCGATCTCGGCCCGTTGCAACTCGAACGCCCGCCGCGCCTGGTCCCGCCGGGCACCGCGCTCGCGAAGGTAGCGGGCGTAGCCGGCAGGGTAGCGTTCCAGCCTGCCGCCGTGAAGCTCGAGGACCTCGCCGCCTACCCTGTCCACCAGGTCGCGGTCGTGAGTGACGAGGAGGAGGGCGCCGTCGCGGCGGGCAAGCTCCTGCGCCAGGAACTCGACCCCGACGAGGTCGAGGTGGTTGGTCGGCTCGTCCAGGAGCAGCAGTGGCGCGCTCGAGAGGAGCGCGCGCGCCAGGGCAACGCGGGTGCGCTCACCGCCCGAGAGCGTCGCGAGCGGCCGCACGTGCATCGGTTCCGAGATGCCGAGGCCGAGGAGTGCCGCCTGCGCCCGCGGCCGCGCCCGGTAGCCGTCCAGGCGCTCCAGTTCCTCTTGCAATTGGTGGTGCTCCGCGATCGCCGCGCCGTCGCCGCCGTCCAGGCGCCGTTCGACGGCCGCGAGCGCGCGCTCGACCTCGACGACCCGTGGGAGCGCCGACAGGCAGTAGTCCAGGACGGCCGTCTCCCCCGCCCCGGTCACGCGCTGCTCGACCGTGACCGCCTCGAAGCCGCGAGCGCGCAGGACAGACCCCCGCTCCGGCTCGAGTTCGCCGGTGATGACCTTGAGCAGCGTGGTCTTGCCGCAGCCGTTGCGCCCAAGCAGCAGCAGCTTTTCCCCGGGGTTGTGTTGGAAAGTCACGCCGCGCAGGACCTCGCGCCCCGCGAACGACAGCTCGACGCTCTCCAGTCGGTACAGCAAGCTAGGCCGCGCCTCCCAGGCGGGCGATCACGAGGGGAACCGCCGCCGGACGGTCGTCCGCGATCCGGAACGCGGCCGCGGCGCGCGCGGCCATCGTCTCCACGTCCACCGGCCGCTCGCCGATCTCGAGCGTCGCAAGCGGCTGGCCCGCCTCTACCCGGTCGCCGCTGCGGGCATGCACCTTGACGCCGGCGGCCAGGTCGACCTGGTCACCCTGGCGCTGGCGGCCGGCTCCGAGGCCGACCGCGATCCAACCCAGCGCCTCGGCGTCGACCGCCGCAACGAATCCGTCGCGCGGGGCGCTCACCGGGACGGTCCGCCGCGGCCGCGGCAACCGCGCGACGTCGGGGTCGCCGCCGTGCGCCCGCACGATGTCGCCGTAGCGCGCGAGCGCGCTCCCGTCCGCCAGCCTCGCTTCGACCTCGACGAGGGCGGCCGCGCGCGGGCGGCCGGACATCGTCAGGGCGTCCGTTGCCAGCTCGACGCTCAGCTGCCGCAGGCGCGCGTCGCCGCCGCCGCCGAGCACCTCGACCGCGGCGCGCACCTCGTTGGCGCACCCCAAGCGGTCGCCGAGCGGCTGGCTCATGTCGGTGATCATCGCTGCCACCGAGACGCCCGACCGTTCGCCCACCGCGACCAGCTCATCCGCCAGCTCCGTCGCCTCCGCCAGCGTCTTGCAGAACGCGCCCGAGCCGCACTTGACGTCGAGCACGAGGCGTCGTGCGCCCACCGCGAGCTTCTTCGACATGATCGAGGCGACGATCAGCGGCAGCGAGGGGACCGTCGCCGTAACGTCGCGAAGCAGGTACAGCTTGCGGTCGGCCGGCGCAATTTCCTGGCTCTGGGCGGCGAAGAAGGCGCCGCACCGCGTCAGGCGGTCGAACGCCTCCGCCCGGCTCCCGGCGGTCCGGAAGCCGGGAATCGCCGCGAGCTTGTCGAGCGTCCCCTGGGTGTGGCCGAGCCCGGCCCCCGCCATCATCGCCACTCGCACGCCGCACGCGGCCGCAAGAGGCGCGAACACCAACGACACCGTGTCGCCGACCCCGCCCGTCGAGTGCTTGTCCACCGCATCGGGGAAGCTCTCGCCCGTCTTCCACAACGCGCCGGAGTCACGCATCGCCTCGACCAGGCCTTGGGTCTCGGCGCGGCTTGCGCCGCGGATGCAAATGGCCATCAGCATCGCCGCGAGCTGCTCGTCCGGCAGCTGGCCGCTCGCGGCCCCGAGCACGAAGGTCTGGAGATCCTCCGCGGAGAGTTCGGAGCCGTCACGCTTTCTGGCGATGACCTCGACGAAGTTCAACCTGCACCTCCGCAGTTCGGCGCACCCGGCCGGCCGCAGCCCGCGTCCTGCCCCAGATCCCGGCGCGCTCGCCGGCGCTAGCCCGCGGACGCGAGGCGCTGCTGGGCGTCCGCGCGGTACGGCGAGTCCGGGAAGTCCTCGACGAGTTTGCGGTACAGCCTTGCGGCCTCCTGAGGCTTGCCCTCGTGCTGCCAGATCTCGGCGAGGTGAAACATGGCGGCATCGCGCGGCAGGCGGGGGTCCTTCCCAGCCGCCATCGCTTCAAGTTCGCTCACCAGCTGCAGGCCCTCGCCACGCGCGACTCGCAGCCGGATGAGGTCGAGCATCGCGAGTCGCACCACCGGGTCGCTCGACCGGCTGCTCGCGATCTCCCCGAGCAGGCGGATCGCCTGGGGCGCGTCGCCGCGGTCCGCGGCGATGCGGGCGAGGAACAGCTCGGCCAGTTTCGCCTGTGGCGTGAAACGGTAGCGCGACTTGACCGACTTGAAGGCCTGCTCCGCCGCCGCGAGCTTCTCGGCATCGGTGGCGAACTTCAGCTTCGCGTCCGCCGGCGCGGCGCTCCCTACCGGCGCGCTGTAGGTCGCGAGGGCGTCGGAGATCGCCTGGCTCGCTGCGTCGGTCCGGCTGCCGAGGAACGCCGTGATTCCCCACCACACCAGAACCGCGGCAAGGACCGCGCCGAGCCCGAGCGCAGCCTGCCGCCAGTTCTCGCCGGTCCACTGCACCGCCTTGTCAACGAACGTGATGAACTCGTCCTTCTTGATCTGCTTGCGTGTCAGTCGGCGTCCCACTGTGGCACTCCCTGGCGGGCCGTTACTTGCCCGGCGCCGCAGGCGCCTTGGCAGCCAGCGGGTAGTGTTGATTGTAGAGCTTGATCACGATGTTGGTGATGTCCGCCGACGGCGCCAGGTAGGCCAGCTGGTCCGGGTTGAAGATGAACACCACCGTGTAGTGGTTCGCTTCGGAATACGTGTTGATCACGTCCTGGAGTCTGCCGCCGATGTCCTTCAAGATCGTCTGTTGCCTGGCCTCGAAGTCCCGCTTGGCGTCGCGCTGCCGGTCTTCGAACTCCCGCTGCTTGACGACCAGCCGGCGGTTGAGTTCGGCGATGGCGTCGTCGCTCGCGACGCCCTGCTTGCTCATGATCTCGCCCTTGAGGTCGTTGACTTCCTTGTTCAGCTTCACGAGCTCGTCCTGGCGCGGCCGGGCCCAATCGTCGAGGTCCTTCAGGCGCGCCTTCCCCTCGTCCGTGCCGGCGAGCGCCTTCTGCACGTATACGAACGCGATCTTGGCGGGGGCGACCTCCGCCTGCTGTGCCCATGCGCCCCCAGCCAGGAGCGACCCCGCGAGAACGGCCCCGGAAAACCTCGTGAAACTCATTGGAACCTCCAGCCGCGTCGGCGGCGGGTGATTCTAGCACCAGATTGCGTCTAGAATCATCGGCGAGGACGGGCCGGAGATGAAGGCGATGGTGCTCGACGCGCCGGGACCGGCGGCGAGCCGGCCGCTCGCTGCGAGGGATATCGAGGATCCGCGGCCGGGACCGGGCGAGGTCGTGCTGCGGGTACTCGCATGCGGCGTGTGCCGGACCGACCTCCACACCGTCGAGGGCGAGCTCCCGCTGCCACGCCTGCCGCTCGTACCCGGGCACCAGATCGTCGGGGTCGTCGAGGAGGCCGCGCCCGATCTGGGGCCGGGCCAAACCGGACGGCGCGTCGGGGTCGCCTGGCTCGCCACGGCCTGCGGCGGGTGTGCGTGGTGCCGGAGCGGCCGCGAAAACCTCTGCCCCGGCGCCCGCTTCACCGGGTTGCACCGCGACGGCGGGTACGCCGAGCGGGTCGCCGTCGAAGCCGCGTTCACCTATCCGATCCCGGACGAGTTCGAGGACATCCAGGCCTCGCCCCTGCTCTGCGCCGGAGTGATCGGCTACCGCGCCCTGCGCCTGGCGGGGGCGCTCGCGGGGGGCACGCTTGGAATCTTCGGGTTCGGGGCCTCGGCGCACATCGCGATCCAGGTCGCCCGGCACGCCGGCTGCCGGGTGTTCGTCTTCACCCGCGCCGTCCGCCACCGCGAGCATGCCCGCGACCTGGGTGCCGACTGGGCCGGGGCACCCGGCGAGACGCCCCCGGCCCCCCTCGACCACGCAGTGATCTTCTCGCCCGCCGGGGAGCAGGTGCCCGTCGTCCTGTCCCTGCTCGACCGCGGCGGCTGCGTCGCCTGCGCCGGCGTCACGATGAGCGACCTGCCGTCGTTCCCGTACGGGCAGCTCTACCAGGAGCGGGTACTCCGGTCGGTGGCCAACGCCACGCGCGCCGATGCAGCAGAACTGCTGGCGCTGGCCCGGGAGATCCCGATCACGACCAGCGTCGAGGCGGTGCCGCTCGAGCGCGCCAACGAGGCGCTGCTCCGCGTCAAGGAGTCGCGCGTCACCGGGGCGCTGGCACTCGTTCCGGGCTGACGGCCCTACGCCGGCGGCCGCCCGGGTCCTCAGGCGGGCGCGTCGGAGTCGATGCCGCGGACCTCGGCGACGGCGAAGCCGGCGTCCTCCCAGGCCTCCCGCCTCCCCTCGTCCTCGGCCGTCGCGCTCGCGAGGTCGTGCACCTCTGCCCAGCCCCGCGCCGAGTTCGGGTCGGCGAGCGCGTCGCCGATCACCAGCACGTCGCCGCGGTTGGGGTTCGAAAGCGTTCCCGTGACGATGGCCACGGGGTCTTCGAGCTCGCCGGAGCCGTCCCAGAGCGCGTGCGCCACGAACGAGCTCTGCGCGAACGTCCACAGGTACTTGTCGAGCACGCCGGCGCGGCCGCCGTCGGCGACCCAGACCGTGACCCGCCGGCCGGCCCGGTAGAGCCGCTCGATCAGACGACACGCCTCGAGCGCCTTCTTGCTCCCCGCCAGCCGATGGAGGATCACGTCGCTCACGCCTTCTCTCCCCCTCGCAGCCGCCCCCCCCCCCCGCCGCGCGCTGCGAGCATAGCAAAGGCGCCCGGGTTGCTGCCCCGGGCGCCTCGCAACCGCTGCGCCGCGGCGTCAGTCGGCGATCGGCTTGAGCGTCAGCGGATCGCGCAACGGCAGGCGCACGACCGGCCCCAGCTTCTCGAAGTTCGCCTCCGGGTGATCCGGAGATCCTTTCAGGATCGCGTCCGCGTTGCCGACCACGAGGATGATGAGCCGGTCGGTCTCGATGTGGGCTCGGGCGGCCTTGCCCACCTCTGGCACGGTCACCGCCCCGATCCGCTGGCGGTAGGTCGTCCAGTACGCGTGTGGGCGGCCCACAAGCTCGTCCTGGGCGAAGCGCGTCACGGTCCTCGCTTTGCTCTCGAACACGCGCGGCAGCGTCTCCGTGAACGAGTTCTTACTGGTGACGAGCTCCTTGTCGGTGACCTCTCCGGCGCGCATCTTGTTCATGAGGTCGATGGTGAGCTTCGCCGCCTGGGCGCAGGTCGAGGACTTCGACTGGAAGTAGGCGCGGAAATCGCCCGGGTAGAGGTCGCCGATCGAGTACCTCGAGAAGGCCGAATAGGCAAGGCCCTCGTCGGAGCGCACGCGGGACATCATCCACGCCGTAAAGCCGCCGCCGCCGAGGATGTCGTTCGCCACGGCGAGCGCGAACTCGTCGGGGAGCGGGCGCTTGACGCCGAGGTGGCCGATGGAGACCCGGCCCTGGTTGACGTCGGGTTTGTTCACCATGTACACGCCGGGCTTCGCGGAGGCTCCCGGCTGCGGCACCGCCGGAACCGCCGCCCCCGTCGGCTTCCAGGTTCCCAAGGTCGCGTTCAACTTGGCGATCATCGCCGCCCGGTCGAAATCGCCGGCCACGGCGACGACGAAGTTGGTCGGGTTGGCAAGAAGCTTGTGGAACGCGAGCAGGTCCGCGCGGGTGATGCCGTCGATCGAGGCCTTGGTGGCGAGCCGGTTCAGCCAGTAATCGTCGCCGTAGACGAGCCGGTCCCACTCTCGTGCCTCGATCGCCTCGGTCTCATCGTTGCGTCGCTTCATTTCGGATAGCATGTCCTCCTTGGCCTTGGCCAGGCGAGCCTCGTCGAAGCGCGGCTCGCGCAGCACGTCCATCATCAGGGCAAGGCCGCGGTCGAGGTCCTTGGATAGGAGGTTCAGGCTGACGCTGCCCGAAACGCCTCCAACGGAGGTGGAGAGCGAGGCTGCCAGGAAGTCCAGCTCTTCGTCGAGGGCCTTGGCGTCGAGCGCCCCCGCCCCACCGCTCCGCCACACGGTGCCCATCAACTGGGCCAGTCCTTCTTTGCCGGCCGGTTCGAGATACTTGCCGCCGCGGAAGAACACCTGCACCGTCACGAGAGGAAACATGCGGTCGGCGGCGATGTAGACGGGGACGCCGTTGGCGAGCTTGACCCTCATCGAGGCGGCTTCCGGCACCTTGAACGCCAGCGCCGGGTACTTGAGCTGCTCGGGCCGCGCGGGGATCGTGGGCTCGACGTCCGCCGCCGCAGCCATCGCGGCGGAGGCCAGGATGATTGCGACTATCGGGAACGGATTCGTGCGTCGCATGTCGGTCTCCTCCTTTCGCCCTAGGGCTTAGGCTGCTCGCCGGCCGGCGGGGTCGTCTGTGCGGCGCCACCCTTGGCGGGGGCTGCGGGCAGGGTGTCCAGGTGCTCCTGCGCCTTCTTCAGGATGTATTCGAACCCGGGCTTCATCGCCGGCGGCACCTGGCCCGACATCTGCCGCATGCGCGCGACCATCTGCTCGAGCTTGGCGCGGTCGTTCAGCTGGCTGATCTGCGCGACCTGCTGTTTGACCATCGCCTTGAGCTCAGCAGGAAGCGCCGCCAGCTCCGGGTCTTCCGGTGCGCTGCCAGGCTTGCGCAGGTAGGTCGTGACGTCGCTGTTCTCCTTCGTGAAGTAGGTCTTCGAGACGCGTTGGATGTCGGCGGCGGTGACCGCCTGGAGCTTCGCCGGGGCGTCGTTGAGGAAGTGCCAGTCGCCGCTCGAGTCGTAGATCAGCAGTTGCAGCAGGAGGTAGAAGTTCGACTGCAGCCGGCGGAAGGAGTTGGCCAACTCCTGGTTCTTTACCTTCTGCAGCTCGTGGTCGCCGACCGGGTCCGCAGCCAGCTTGGCGAGCTGGTCGAACAGAGCCGCCTCGACGTCCTGCGGCTGCTTGCCGTCCTTGACCTCGGCGTCGACCTCGAAATACCCCTCGTACTTCATCGGCCGGTACGCTCCGTACGGCTCGCCGGCCGCGACCTTCTCGTCCTCCACCAGCGCCTTGTAGAGCCTGCCGGTGCGGCGGTTGAGCAGGTCGGCGACGAGCTGGAACGCAAACATGTCCTTGTGGTCGAACGGCACAGCGTGGAACCGGATATCGACCTCGGGGTTGGTGTCCGCCTCGGCGTCGAGGCGCTTCTGGGCGATCTGGGGCATTTCGTCAGTGATCATCTCCGGCGGCGGCGTCTTGGCGCGGGGGATGCGCCCGAAGTACTCCTTTGCGAGCGCGATCACCTTGTCCGAGTCGAAGTCCCCGACGAGGGCCGCGGTGATGTTGTTGGGAGCGTAGTAGGTCGCGAAGTACCCCAGCGCCTGCGCCCGGTTGATCGACTCGACGTCCGACGGCCACCCCACGACGGGATGGGAGTACGGCGACGACTCCCAGAACATCGCGTTGGCGGCCTCGTCGAACTTGCCCGTAGGCGTGGACTCGGTCCGCAGCCGGCGCTCCTCGCGCACCACGTCCCGCTCCGAGTAGAACTCGCGGAAGACCGGGTTGGCGAGGCGGTCGGATTCGAGCCAGAACCAGAGCTCGAGCTTGTTGGCGGGGACCGTGATGAAGTACACGGTCTGGTCCTCGGTCGTGAACGCGTTGAGTCCCGACCCGCCCTCCCGGGTGTAGATCTGGTCGAGCTCGTCCTTGACGATGACCTGCTTCTCGGCCGCGAACAGCTTCTCGAGCTGCGCCCTGAGTTCCTTGAGCCGCGGGGTCATGTTGGCGGGGTCGTAGATGTTGCCGGAGATCTCGCCGCGGCGCAGCTTCTCCCGCAGCAGGGTATACTCCTTCTCCATCTCCGCCCGCACCGCGTCCTGCGAGGCCATGATTTCCGCGTCCTTGGCGTAGTCGCTGGTGCCGATCGTCTTGGTGCCCTTGAACATCATGTGCTCGAACAGGTGCGAGATGCCGGTGATCCCGGGCGTTTCGTTGACCGATCCGACCCTCGCCACCCAGCCGCACGAGACGGTGGGTGAGTCGTGGCGCTCGACCAGCAGCAGCTTCATGCCGTTGGGGAGCACCTCCTCGCGCACCTTGACCTGCTGGGCGCCCAGCGCTCCCGCGACCAGGAGCGCCGCGAGCGCGGTCAGGAGGTAACGTTTGGCCATTGTCTGGCTCCTTTCACCACAGACGACCCGTGTACCACGTACCTTCCCCCGCGGTCAACCAGCCCAGGCTCGTGGCAGGACGATCACCCAGCAGACGGCCTCGTTCCACTCGATGCCCGGCACGAGCCTGTAAGATGAGATGACATGCGGATCCTCCGTCGCCTCTTCGGTCGCTTGGCCAGGCCCGAAGGCGTGGTACTCGCCCTCGGCGGAGGGGGGGCGCGCGGACTCGCGCACGTCGGCGTCCTCGAGGTCCTCGAGGAGGCCGGCATCGCGGTCACCGGCATCGCCGGCACCAGCGCCGGAGCCATCATCGGTGCGATGTGGATCACGCTCGGCAGCGCCGCCGCCGTCGCGCGGCGGTGGAGGGAGTTCCTCGCCGCCAACATCGTCAAGGGCCTTCCCGACGTCCGCCTCACCCCGACCGTATCGACGCGCGACAATCCCCTCCTGGCCTTCGCCCGCCGCATCCGCCGGGGCGCCTTGGTCACGCTCGCGCTCGAGCGCACCGGTGTGATCACCCACGCCGAGCTCGAGGAGGGGCTCGGGTTCCTCCTCCCCGACGTGGCGATCGAGTCGCTGCCGCTGAAGTTCGCGGCGGTGGCGACCGACTTCGCCACCGGCGAGCCGGTCGCGCTCCGGCACGGCTCCCTGCGCGCCGCCGTGGCGGGGTCGTGCGCCATCCCCGCCGTCGTGCCTCCCTATCCGCTCGCCGGCCGCCACCTCGTCGACGGGGGCACGGTGGCCGATGTCCCGGTCGCGCAGGCGCGCAAGCTCTCGCGCCGGCCGGTCGTCGCGGTCAGCGTCGGCGAGGCGTGGCTGGAGGAGGACGGCGCCAGCATCACGGTGGCGCAGGCGATGATGCGTGCCTCGATGATGACCCACAAGGCGCTGCGCGACGCACAACTCGCGCGTGCCGACCTTGTCATCGCCCCGGACGTCGGCGTTCTGCACTGGTCCGAGTTCACGCGCCTCGACGACGCGACCGCAGCCGGCCGCGCTGCCGCGGAACGCGTGGTCCGGCGACTGCAGGCGCTCGCGCTACGGCGGGAGCGATGCCAGCCGGCGGAGGAACCCCAGTGAAAGGCTTTCCCTTCTCTTGCCCCGTCGAGGTGCGCTACAGCGACGTCGACGCCATGGACCATGTGAACAACGCGGTGTACGTCACCTACCTCGAGCACGCCCGCCTGCGCCTGTGGCGGGAGCGGTTCGGCTTCGCCGGCGGCGCGACGGAGATCCCGATCATCATCGCTCGCGTCGTCGTGGATTACCGCTCGCCGATCGGCCTCCGCGACGAGGTGGAGGTGGGAATCGGGATCCTGCGGACGGGCCATACGAGCTTCGCGTTTTCATACCGCATCGAGGCGTCCGGACGGCTCGCAGCCGAGGCCGAGACGGTCCAGGTCCATTTCGACTATGCCGCGGGCAAGCCCTGCCCGATCACCGCGGAACTTCGGGCGCAGCTCGCGGCGCTGCGCCTCTCGAAGGCAGGCGTTGAGAGTTGAGAGGGAACAGCGAAGAGTTCGAGCGACGGTAGAGGGGAGAAGGAAGGCGGAACCGCGGCGCCCGGCCATGCCTTCCGTCTCTCGCGGTCCCATTCTCCCTTCGCCGTTCCCGGCCCGACGTCTGGCAGCCCCTTCGGCCCGCTCGCGCCTCGTGCCTTGCTACCTCACGGGGCAACTAATCAGGAGCCAGGACCCTGGTCAGAAACTTGACACATTGAGCATCGCCTGTCAGCATCAATGCGCAAATCGAGAGGAGAGTTGCCGCGATGTGTCACGACTCCGGTCTGCGTAACGTCGTGTCGTACTCGGTCGCGCTGGTCGTGGCGGTCGCGGCCCTCATCTCGGCTGCGCCAGCCACCGCTGGAAAGGCGCTCACCGTGCCAGTGTCCAACAACACGATCGAAATCGAACTCTGCTTCCGCGATTACCCCAGGCCGGTTCGCGTGCTCGTGCAGGAGGGCGGACTGATCAAGTTCGGCGACACACTCGGTCCCAACACCACTGCGTATGGCCTGGTCCCCATCCTGCGCCAGGACGGAGGCGTCGAGTTCACCGTCTTCGAGATCGGCGTCGTCGATGCCCAGAACGAAACCATGAGACAGGTCGAGAAGCTCAGAGCAACACGGGAAGTCGAGAGCAGGCTGACTGCAGTTCCCGCGCGCATCAAGGTGCGGCAGATCAAGCTCTCTTCCGCCCCGCCCGTCCAGCCGGTCGGAGACGATTGCTGCGTGTACTGCGACTTCTGGGCGTGCGGCAACGGGGTCTGGATGTCGTGCGGTTGCTGCTGCGACCCCGGATTCTGCGGGTCGAAGACGGACCCCAAGAATCAGTGCTGACGGCTCGCACCAGCCGCGGGGTACGTCGGTTCGAAGCCGCGGCGAGTGTTTCGGGGCTTGGCCATGCCCGAGGCATTGTCAGAGGTCACCCGGAGGAGAGTGCCAGGAGGTGGGGTCCGGACGGCGAATCGAGAGGCTCGCACGACCCGCTTATGACCCTTGCTTCCCGCCCCACGCCTGCTACGGTGGGCGTGCGGAGGTGTGCCATGGTGCAGGCCGAAGGCAGGAGCTTTCCGTTCGATGGGCCCGAGAAGATCGAGCCGGGCTTCCTCGAGACGTTCCCGTACGCGTACCCCGAGCGCGCCGCCGAGGTCGTCATCTCGACCGACGAGTGGAACTGCGTGTGTCCGTTCTCCGGCCTGCCAGATTTCGGCACCCTCACCATCACGTACGTGCCGGACCGGCTCTGCCTCGAGCTCAAGGCCCTCAAGTACTACTTGACCACGTACCGGAGCGTGGGGATCTACCAGGAGCACGCCGCGAACCGCCTGCTCGGGGACCTGCTCAACGCCTGCCGCCCGCGCCGGATGGAGGTCCGCCTCGACTACCGGCTCCGGGGTGGCATCCACACCGTGGTCGGGGTCCGCCACCCGGACGAGGTCCCCGGGGGCAGCACGGGTCACCTCCCTCGGTGACGGTGGACGAGGATCCACGCGCCGTCGTCCCGCAGCTCGAAGACGTCGCTCGACCAGCCCTGCTCGCGGTGACGGACGCCACCCTCGCGCCAGACCTTGAGGTAGCGGTACGTGGCGACGGCGCTGGCGCCGAACACCTGAACCAGCTTCTCCTCGAAGCGCAGTTCCTTCACCTCGGCGCCGCGCTCACGCATCCGGCGGATCGGCTCGAGGTACGCGAACGACCCGGAGAGGCGGGCGCCGCCGTCGATCACGGTGAACGACGCCGCGAGGATCGGCTCGAGCGTCGCGGCGTCGAGGTACAGCTCGCCCTTGCGGAGATCTTCGAGCGTTGCGGTCACGACGAGTTCGGGGACGGGCGCGCCGGCGGCGTGGGCGGGCGCGGGCGCCTGCAACAATGCGAGCGCGACGGCGGCTGGTGCCAGCAGGAGGATCATTCGCGCATTGTACGGCGAGAAGCGCGCGGCGTGAGGACCGGACCACAAACCGGCTCACGCAACCGGTCAACGTTCGGCCCTGTGGCGGCAACCCCACAAGACCTCGTCGAACATCGCGGCCGTGAGACGGCCCGTGAACGTGTTCTGCTGCGAGACGTGGTAGGAGTCCACCAGCCAGACCCCGCCGGGCAGCGCGTGTGCGGACCCGTGGCCGAAGTGTGCGCGACCAGCCGGGGCCGTCCCCTGTTCCCGCAGCAGGCGCAGCACTCCATCGTGCGCCACGCGCCCCAGCGCGAGAACCACCCGCAGCCGACGGCACGCCGCGAGGTCGGCGCGCATGAACGCGCGGCAGCGGTCCAGCTCCGCCGCCTCCGGGTGGTTTCCCGGTGGGGCGCAGCGCAGAGGCGCTGTGATCAGGACCCCGTCGAGGGCAAGGCCGTCCCCCCGGTGGTCGCTCCCAGGGAGGTTGGCGAGGCCGGCGCGGTGCAGCGCCGCGTAGAGGAACGCTCCGGAGCGGTCGCCGGTGAACATCCGCCCGGTGCGGTTGGCGCCCTGCGCGGCGGGTGCGAGGCCCACGACGACGAGCCACGCTGCCGGATCGCCGAACGCGGGAACCGGCCTCGCCCAGAAACCGTGCTCGTCGACCCACGCTGCGAACCGCGGGGGCACGCGGCCGGCCTGGAGTTCCCGCCACTCGACGAGCCGAGGACAGGCCCGGCATTCGGTCACGGGCACGGCCGCGCCACAGGGGGGTGGTGGGGCAAACGGGTTTGACACCTTCACGGTCTCATCTTAGGATCGAACAAAGGGTTCTGTCTGCCGATGAGCCTGAACGAAGTCCAACTCCACCCCGTCTTCGCCCAGCGCCTCGTGGCGATCGCGGAAGAGCTCGAGCGCGCCAGCCAGCCCGGCCTGGCGGCGGAGCTCTACGAAATGGCCGCCAGCCTGACGCCGAAGGGCGAGGGCTGGCGACAGCGCGCCGCTGCCCTGCGGCGCGCTGCCGGCGCCGTCGAGGACCCGCAGCGCGAGCACAAGCGCCACAACCTCGAGGCTTCGCACGCGGTGGGGATGGCGCGCGTCCTCGAGGCGCGCGGCGAACTCGCCCGGGCGCAGGAGATGTTCGACCTCGCCAAGCTCCGGGCGCCCTACCATTACCTCGCCTACGCCGGCGCCGGCTACCTCCACCTGCGCCGGCGCGATCTGCACGCCGCGCTCGAGGAGTTCGTGCAGGCGCGCCGTCTCAACCCTCTCGACCGCAAGCTCGCAGTGGAGGCGGCGCGCATCGCGCTCGAGATCGAGGACTACCCGGAGGCGCTGCGCCACGCCATCGACGCGTTGCTCGCGAGCCAGGGACTCGGAGAGGGTGAGGTCTCGGCCGCGCGACGGCGGGTCGACACTCTGGCCGCACTCTGCCGGCAGTCCGACGAGGAGTTGGCCGAGCTGCACCGTCAGCGCGCCGCCGCCCTTCAGCGCGCCAGCGACCAGGTCGCCCTCACCCGAGCCCGCCTCTTCTCCAGCCTGACCATGTCCGACGTTCACGGCCAGCGCGCCGCCGTTCCGGCCAAACGCGAGGAGCTCCTGCGTGCGGCGATGGACCTCCGGCGCTTCCGGGTCTTCCGGCACTTTTCCGACGCGCAGCTCGTCCAGCTCGCCCAGATCGGCCGCCGAGAGCCGTTCGGCCACGCCACCGCGCTCGTCCGCGAGGGCCAGGAGGACCGGGACATCTTCATCGTCATGGCGGGCCGCCTGCAGGAGTGCCGCCGCACCCCGGTCGGGACGCAAGTCCTGGCTCAGCCGGCACTGGGCGAGTTCATCGGCGAGATCTCCTATGTTGACGGCAAGCCGCGTTACTCCACGGTGCTCGGCGCCGACGCCGGCACGGTGCTCCGCTTCCCTGCCGCCGAGCTCGACCAGCTCGTGCGGGGCAACCGCGAACTCGGCGTCGCGCTGCTCTGGTCGTTCTGGCACTCTCTCGCCGCCAAGGTCCGGGGCGCCAACGGCGTCATGACCGAGCTGATCACCCCCGGCCTCGGCCCCGACCGCGCCGCCCCGGGCCAGCCCGGCGAGCGCGTCTACCTCGACCAGGCGGCCAAGGTGGACGTGCTGCGCGAGCAGGGGCTCTCGGCTGCGGAGCTGCGGCTGCTCGCGACGTACTCGCAAGAGGAGCGATATCAGCCCAACGCCATGATCTTCGCCGAGGGCGAACACGGCGACAAGCTCTACATCGTGGTCGACGGCCAGGTGCGGATCTCGCGCCATCTGCGGGGGATGGGCGAGGAGGCCTTGACGATCCTCGGGCGCGGCGACGTGTTTGGCGAGATGGCCCTGATCGACGACCAGCCGCGCAGCGCCGACGCCCGCGCCCACACCGCAGGCTGCACCGTCTTCACCGTCGACAGCCACCGCCTCGGCGAGGTGCTGGAGATGGACCCGGATGCCTCGCACCAGTTCCTCACCTTGCTCTGCCAGATCCTCTGCCGCCGGATCCGAACGATGACGGATCGACTCGTCGCCTGGCGGCTGATGGCGGGCCACGAGTAGGCGGTTACCGCGCCGTCCTTGAGGCGCCGGACGAAACGTGATATCGTGAATCCGCACCGGCGCTTAGCCGGTGATTTGTTTTTTCGCGGGACGAGGGCTGGCCCCGCCGCGAAACCGGGAAAGAGGCTCGGCAATGGCGACCGAAACGCGCAACGAAATCCGGAACGTGGCGATCATCGCGCACGTGGACCACGGCAAGACGACGCTCGTCGATGCCATGCTCTGGCAGAGCGGGATCTTCCGCGAGAACGAGTCGGTGCGGGAGCGGGTGATGGACTCCATCGACCTCGAGCGCGAGAAGGGCATCACGATCATGGCGAAGAACACCGCCATCACGTACCGCGGGGCCCGCATCAACATCGTCGACACCCCCGGGCACGCGGACTTCGGCGGCGAGGTCGAGCGCACCTTGAAGATGGTCGACGGCGTGATGCTCCTGGTGGACGCGAGCGAGGGGCCGCTGCCTCAGACCCGGTTCGTGCTGCGAAAAGCGCTCGAGGCCAGCCTCCCGCCGATCGTCGTGATCAACAAGATCGACCGCCCCGACGCCCGTACGGCCGAGGTGCTCGACGAGGTCTTCGACCTCTTCATCGACCTCGACGCCTCCGAGGACCAGCTCGATTTCCCCGTGCTCTACTGCAACGCCCGCCGCGGCACCTGCCGCACCGAGCCGGAGGGCCCCGACACAACCCTCGAGCCGCTCTTCGACGCGATCCTCAGCGCCGTGCCGGCGCCGCGCTTCGACCCGGCGTTCCCGCTCCAGCTCCTGATCACGAACCTCGACTGGGACGACTACGTCGGCCGCCTGGCGATCGGGCGGGTGTTCAACGGCAACGTGGCCAAGGGGCAGGACGTCAGCCTCTGCCGTCACGACGGCAGCGTCGCGACCGCCAAGGTCACCGGCTTGTACGGCTACCAGGGGCTCAAGCGCGTCGAGATCGCCGACGCCGGCCCCGGCGACATCGTGGCCGTCGCCGGCCTGGACGATGTCTGGATCGGCGAGACGATTTCGAGCCGCGACGACCCGCGCGCGCTCCCCCATATCAAGGTGGACGAGCCCACGATCGCGATGGTCATCGGCGTCAACACCTCGCCGATGGCGGGCCGCGACGGCCAGCACCTCACCTCGCGCAAGATCAAGGACCGCCTCGAGAAGGAGACCCTCACGAACGTCTCCATCCAGGTCGCCCCCACCGATTCGGCGGACAGCTTCAAGGTCTCCGGCCGCGGCGAGCTGCAGCTCGCGATCCTCATCGAGATGATGCGCCGCGAGGGGTTCGAGATGTCGATCGCCAAGCCCGAGGTCCTCACCAAGGAAATCGACGGCGTGCGCCACGAGCCGATGGAGGCGCTGGTCGTCGACTGCCCCGAGGAGTTCATCGGGGTGGTCACGCAGAAGGTCGGGACGCGGCGCGGCCGCATGACCAAGATGGTCAACCACGGCACCGGCCGGGTGCGGATGGAGTTCCGCCTCCCCTCCCGCGGACTGATCGGCTTCCGCAGCGAGTTCCTCACCGACACCAAGGGCACCGGGATCGCCAACCACCTCTTCGACGGCTACGAGCCATGGCAGGGCGAGATCGCGCACCGGAGCACCGGCGCGATGGTGGCGGACCGTCCCGGCCGCACCACCGGCTACGCGATCGAGCACCTGCAGCCGCGCGGCGAGCTGTTCATCAACCCGGGCGACGAGGTCTACGAGGGGATGGTCGTCGGCGAGAACGCCCGCGAGAAGGACATCGACGTGAACATCACCAAGGAGAAGAAGCTCACCAACATGCGGGCTTCGACGTCGGACGAGGCCGTCCACCTGGTGCCGCCACGCCTGATGAGCCTCGAGCAGGGGCTGGAGTTCCTCGCCGAGGACGAACTCCTCGAGGTGACACCCACCTCGCTGCGGCTGCGCAAGAAGATCCTCCCCGCCGTTCGCCGCAAGTAGCCTGGCCTCTGCCGCCGCGCATCGGCCCGGCCGTACGTCGCGCAGGCGTTCGACGCACTGGTCTTCACGACAGAAACCGCATCGAGGATTCTGAGAGGGACTCCGGTTACTGCCCGCCGCGGCCCCGGGGCGACAACACGCTGGTTTTCACCTGTCGCAGCCGGCGCAGCACGCCACTTCTCCAACTCGGGCCCCGCGCCGCACCAGGCGGGGAGGCGACGCCGTACCTGCGTTTGAGCTGCTCGTAGATGCAATCCGGGTGGTACACGGCATCGGGGCGCAGCCAGTGGAGCCGCCACCCAGAGTTCCAGAGGTGGATCGCATGGCAGCCGTCCGGGATTCGCCGGTCGAGGACGAGCTGCCAGATTCGCCAGAAGTCGATCGGGAAGAACACCTCAGGCGCCATGATCCGGACCGGAACCCCCACGGCCTCGACAGCCCTGGTCATGAGGCGGGGGCCAATCTCTCCCCATTCGAGGCGCGAACGATCGACCTCCCGGCTGGCATTCCAGCAGTACTCCATGAGCCTGCTGCCGGCGGGTGCCTTGAAGAGTCCGGTCCCGACAAGGATGCCGCCGTCGGGTGAGCGCTCGTAGCCGAAAACGTGTTCCTCGACAAACTCCAGGGGCTTGAGGCAGACGCTGTCGAGGTCCGACCACCATCCCCCGCGATCGAGAAGAAGTCGGTATCGGAAGCGGTTGGAAAAGGCCGAAACGCTTCCCCGGCCGCGACCCCGTCGGTACCGGAAGATATCCGTGGCAGGAAGGACCTCCTCCCCCGAGCGAACCGCAGCGCCTGCAGGAACGCCCTCCACGCTCCCGTAGGTGAACAGGTGAAACTCGTGCCCCTGATCGAGGTAGGAACGGATCGACAGCTGCTCCATGGTCGAGAGCCGGGTGCCGACCCACAACGATTGCACCGTGCTTTGGCCCATTTTCGGTACCGGCAGCACCGCCCTTTCCCTGCCCGGTCCAGATTACCGCGCGGTGAGGCCCGGGCGTCGTTCCGCCACCGCCAGTGCGGACCGAACCGACGACACTGTCGCCGGCTACCCCAGCATGCCGCGCGCCCGGGCAAGCGCACGCGGACCGATCAGGCCGGCCATCAGGAAGGCCCACGACCCGGGAGACAAGGGGCGACGGCAAAGATACTCCAGCAAATGAGCCGCGCCGCGAAGCCGTCGTCCGGCCGCGAGCGAGTACAGCCCCACGCGTCCCTTGGTCAGCAGGAAGCGGCGCGGCGCGTGCCGTCTCAGCAGCACTCCATATCTGGACAGGACCTCCTCGTCAACGTCCGCCCATGCCTCCGCTCGACGCAGGAAACTCTCCGCCGAGAAGCTCGCGCCGCGGCCCGTCTGCCGATTCGGCGCGTCGAGATACACGGTCCCATAGACATCGGGAAAGATCTGCTTTTGCCAGTGCTCGAAGACCTCCAGCTCGAAGAGAGCCCCCGTCGCGAACCCTGCCGGCAGCGTCACCGTGCGGAACACCTCGCGCCTATAGGCCGCCAGGAAGTCCGACCGCACCATCGCGTTCATCCACCCGAGGGCCTGTTCCATCCCCATCGGCCCGTCGGGAGGGGGCGGGTCTGGCCGGCGATTGCCCTCGCTGTCGCGGTACGATGCGCCCAGGACGCCGATCTTTGGGGACGCCGCCGCCGCCCGGTCGAAAAAGAAGCTCAGCGCCCCTGGCTCCAGAGCGTCGTCGCTGTCGAGGAAGAGGACCCAGGCGCCGTGGGACCGGTTCACCCCCACCGTGCGGGCGGCCCATGTGCCGCCGTTCTCCTCGCGGCGGAACGTCCGCAGTCTGGGATCCCGCCAGGACGTGAGGACCTCGTACGAATTGTCAACCGAGCCGTCGTCCACCGCGATCACCTCGTAGTCCTGGAAGGCCTGTGACAACACGCTGTCCAGGCAGCGCCGGATCACGCGCGCCCGGTTCCAGACCGGGACCACGATGCTGAAGAAGGGTTGATCCTGCCGAACCGATTGCAACGTTCCGATCGCTCCTCTCGCGATAGAGGCGATGCTAGCGCCGCCCCCGCGGGAGTCAACGGTCCGCGCAGAGGCGGCCGGATCTACGCGTCGAGCGCGAGCGCCGGATTCGGTCCTGCCGACTCGCCCACCATGTCCGGCCGGCGACGTCCTGCAACAGGCCCACCAGCGACGGGACGACCGACCGAAGCGAGTAGCGCTGGGCAACGGTGTTCAAAGCCGTTTCGGCCAACCGCTGGCGCTCGCCCGCGTCCACGATCAGGCGATGCAGTTGGCTGAACCATTCAGCCGGCGTCTGCGCCCAGAGGCCGTTGACACCATGTGTTACGACCTCCCGATTGGCTCCGACCGGCGACACGACGGTTGCCGCCCCGACTGACATGTACTGGATCGCCTTGAAGCCGCACTTGCCGCGAGCCCATTCGCCGTCCGTCAGCGGCATGATCCCGATGTCGAGCCCCTGTAGCTCCTCGACCTCTCGCTCGAGGCTCCACCGCCGGAACTCGTGCGGCACGCCCACCGGGACGCTGGCCGGCCACCGGCTGACCACCCGCAGCAGGAACCTGCCCGGGAGAGCTTGCGCCAACCTCGTGAACACCGGGCCCAGCGGCTCGAGATAACCGAGGTTTTCAGGGTTGCCCACCCACCCGACGACAACCCGGCCGCCGTTCCGCCGCGCGGGTCGGAACCGGTCGGTGTCGACGGTCGTCGGCACGACCCTGACGTCCCGGGCCACGCCCGCGAAGTGCCCTGCCAGGTAATCGTTGCCCACGCACACGACCCGGGCGCGGGAGGCCACGCGGTGGAGGTTGGTTCGCCGTCGCGCCATCTCGCGCAACGTGGCGGTGACGCCCGGCTGTTCGGCCCAGATTGCGTCGTCGAGGTCGTAGACGAGGCGGGGGTTGGCCCTGGCCAGTGGTCCCAGGGCAGGACCGATCAACCGCTTCTGCAGCACCACCACGTCAGCTCCGAGCGCGCCGGTGAGCGCGCGAACGGAGTGCCACGTGCGGGAGCGGCGCGATCGCCCTGGGGGTGTCAGGACACGCACGCGCCAACCCGCCGAACGCAGCGGCTCGAGATACTGGTAGACGCGAAAACGGCTGCTCGCCCCTTCACGGCCGAATGCGGGAAGAAAGAGAACTCTCACGCTACCGAATCGCGGACAGGCGCCGGACCTCCGTTCGACGTTCGCCGACTCAGGCGAGCTCGGCGGCGGAGAAGAAGAACGAGAGCTCGATGCGCGCGTTCTCCGGTGAGTCGGAGCCGTGGATCGCGTTGCGCTCGATGCTGCTCGCGAACTGCTGCCGGATCGTGCCGGGGGCCGCCTTGGCCGGGTCGGTGGCGCCCATCACCTTGCGCAGGTGCTCGATCGCGTTGTCGCGCTCGAGCGCCATCGGCCACACCGGTCCCGAGGTCATGAACTCGACCAGCGGCCGGTAGAACGGCTTGTCCTTGTGGACCGCGTAGAACGCCATCGCCTGTTCCTCGGAAAGGCGCAGCATGCGCCCGGCCAGGATCTCGAACCCTTCCTGCTCCAACCGCGCGATGACGGCGCCGCAGTTGCGGCGCGCCACGGTGTCAGGCTTCAGGATCGTCAACGTCCTCTGCTTCATTGCTGCACTCTCCCCTTCCCGACGCGGCGGCACTCCGCCCCCGCGCGGCGGACGCGGCCGCGGCGCGCGTCCGGACTCCATCGCCCTATGCCTTGCCCAGGGCACGCGCCATCGTGATCCCGATCTCCGCGGGGGTCGCGGCCACCCGGATCCCCGCCGCCTCCAGCGCCTCGATCTTCTCCTTGGCGGTGCCCTTGCCGCCGGAGATGATCGCCCCGGCGTGGCCCATCCGCCGCCCAGGCGGGGCGGTCTGGCCGGCGATGAACGCCACCACCGGCTTCTTCATATTGGCCTTCACGTACGCGGCGGCCTCTTCCTCGGCGCTGCCGCCGATCTCGCCGATCATCACTACGGACTCGGTCTGGGGGTCCGCGTTGAACGCCTCGAGCACGTCCACGAAGCTGGTGCCCGGCACCGGGTCGCCGCCGATCCCGACGCAGGTCGACTGGCCCATCCCCAGCTTGGTGAGCTGGTCCACCGCCTCGTACGTCAGCGTTCCGGAGCGCGACACGACGCCGACGTGCCCGGACCTGTGGATGTGCGCCGGCATGATCCCCAGCTTCGCCTTGCCCGGGGAGATGATCCCGGGGCAGTTCGGGCCGATGAGCCGGGCGCCGGAGCCCGCGAGCCTCTGCCTGACCGCCACCTCGTCGCGCGCAGGGATCCCCTCGGTGATGCACACGATCAGCTCGATACCGGCGTCCGCCGCCTCGAGGATCGCGTCGGCCGCCCCCAGCGGCGGGACGAAGATGAGCGACGCGGTGCAGCCGGTCGCCGCCTTCGCGTCCGCCACCGTGTTGAATACGGGAACGCCGTCCACCACGGCGCCGGCCTTGCCCGGGGTCACCCCGGCGACGATCTTCGTGCCGTACTCGCGGCACTTCGCCGCGTGGAACTGCCCTTCCTTGCCGGTGAGCCCCTGAACCACAACCCGCGTGTTCGCATCCAGCCAGATCGCCATGGGCCCCCCTTTACCTTGCGGCGGCGACGACCTTCGCCGCCGCATCCGCCATCCCGTCGGCCGGCTGCAACGCCAGGCCCGACTCTCCAAGGATGCGCTTGCCCTCGTCGACGTTGGTCCCTTCCAGGCGGACGACGATCGGGACCTTCACGTCGAGCTTCCGGGCCGCCGCCACCACGCCCGCCGCGATCATGTCGCAGCGGACGATGCCGCCGAAGATGTTGATCAGGACCGCCTTCACCTCCGGGTCGGAGAGCAGGATGCGGAAGGCGTTCTCCACCCGCTCCTGGCTCGCACCGCCGCCGACGTCGAGGAAGTTGGCGGGGGCGCCCCCGGCGTGCTTGATGATGTCCATGGTCGCCATCGCGAGGCCGGCGCCGTTGACCATGCACGCGATCGTGCCGTCGAGCTTGATGTAGTTGAGGTCGAACTTGGACGCCTCGACCTCGAGCGGGTCCTCCTCGCCCAGGTCGCGCATCGCGGCGATCTCGGGGTGGCGGGCCATGGCGTTGTCGTCGAAGTTCATCTTCGCGTCGAGCGCCAATACGTCGCCGTCGGTCGTGATCAGCAGCGGGTTGATCTCGGCGAGCGTCGAGTCGCTCTCGTTGTAGGCGCGGGCCAGCGCCGTCACGAGCTTGACGAACTTCTTCAGGGTTTCGCCCGAGAGCTCGAGCGCGAAACCGAGCTTGCGCGCCTGGTACGGCTGCAGGCCCGCGCAGGGGTCGAAGTGCTCCTTGAGGATCGCCTCCGGGTGCTCGGCCGCGACCTCCTCGATCTCCATCCCGCCGAACTTCGACGCCATCAGCACCGGCAGCTCGGCGGAGCGGTCGAGGACGATGCCGAGGTAAAGCTCGCGTGCGATCCCGAGCGCCTCCTCGACGAGCACCTTGTGGACGATCCGTCCCTCCGGGCCGGTCTGTTTGGAGACCAGCTTCATGCCGAGGATCTGCCCGGCGACCCTCACGGCCTCGTCAGCGCCGGTCGCCAGCTTGACGCCGCCCGCCTTGCCGCGGCCGCCGGCGTGGACCTGCGCCTTGACGACGACCCTGCCGCCCAGATCGGCCGCGATCGCTCCGGCCTCGGCCGGAGTGACGGCGACCTCCCCGCGCGGTACGCGGACACCGAAGCGGGAAAGAATCTCTTTCGCCTGGTACTCGTGGACCTTCATCCGTTCCTCCCGGACACACTCAGCCGACGCATTGTGCACACCCCGGCGGCTGCGTGCAAGCCGCGGCGTTGCGTTCCGGATGGCCGGGGCGGCGCCTCAGCGCCCGCCGCGGCCCGGCCCCGCGGCGGCGGCACGCAGCTCGTCGTCGGTGAGCGTCCGATCGGCCGCCTTGGCCGCGGCCAGGACGCGGGCCACCGTCGCATCGTCACCGCCCAGCCCGTTCCGCGCCAGCCACGAGCGCACGTTCGCGGCACCGGACATCGGCCCGACCTCGATCTCCTGCCCCCGCCCCAGCCAGGCGGCCGGCACCGCGGAGTAGACCAGGTCCGCGAGCTCGTCGCCGCCGGCGCGGCTCGCCTTGACGACGGCCGCGGCGTGCACGCCCGTGGAGGTCCGGAAAGCGTCTCGTCCCACGACCGGCGTCCCCGGCGGGATCGCGGTCCCAAGCATGCCGGAGGCGTGGGCGGCGTACGCCGGTACGCCGGAGAGCTCCGGCCGCCCCCATCCGAGCAGCCGAACGTTGACCAGGAGCTGCTCCATCGCCGGGTTGCCGGCCCGCTCGCCGACCCCGAGCGCCGTGGCGTGCAGCCGCGCCGCCCCGCCCCACGCAGCCGCCAGGGCGCTCGCCACCGCGAGCCCGCGGTCGTCGTGGCCGTGCCAGTCGAGGCCAACCGACGCGGCGCCCATCTCATCCAGAGTCCGCCGCGCGAACGCGGCCAGGCGAAATGCCCCGAGCGGCGTCGCCTGCCCGACGGTGTCCGCCAGGCAGATCCGGCCCGCCCCGGCGCCGACCGCCGCGCTCATGATGACGGCCAGGTCGTCGGGGCCCGACCGCGTCGCGTCCTCCGCGACGAAGGTCACGGGCGCACCGCGGCGCACCGCAAACCCGACCCAGCGCTCCACGCGGCCGGCGACCTCGGCGAGCGTCCAGCCCTCGACAAGGCGACGAACCGGGGAGGACGGCAGGAACAGCGCGACCTCCACCTCTGCCCCGAGCCTCTGGCCGATCCCGAGGATCGGGCCGATGTCGCTTTCGGAAGCCCTGGCCGCGCAGTTCGGGGCGATCGGCAACCGGCGTTCGGCGATCGCCCGGCACAACGCTTCCGCGTCGGCCGCCGCGCTCGCGCCGGCCCCGGGCATCCCCACGTCGGCCGAGGCGATTCCGACTGTCGCGGCCAGCTCGAGAAAACGGATGCGCTCGTCCAGGCGGGGGTGGCGCACCGACGGGCTCTGGAGACCGTCGCGCAACGTCTCGTCGTCGAAACCGACGGACGCCGGCGGCCGCCGCGCGATCTCGCCCGCGTCCCAGTCGAACGTCAGTCGGCCGGAAGTGCCCGTCATGGCGCGGTCATCATCGCGCGCCGACCGCCCGCGTCAAGTCGCCACCGTCAGCGCCCCGTGAAGCGCGGCGGACGCTTCTCGAGGAACGCCGCCGTGCCCTCGCGCATGTCCTCGCTCGCGGCGCACAGGCCGAAGAGCGCCGCCTCGACCTCCTGGCCGCTCGCCAGTGGGAGGTCGAGGCCGATCCGGACCGCCTCCAGGCAGCGCGCCGCGGCGAACGGCGACACGGCCCCGGTTTCCTCGGCGAGGCGCTGCGTTGCGGACCTCAGCTCTCCCGGCTCGACGACCCGGTTGACGAGCCCCCATGAAAGGGCGGTTGCCGCATCCACGGTGCCCCCCGTGAGCAGGAGCTCGAGCGCCCGCCCCCGCCCCACCAGTCGGGCGAGCCGCTGCGTGCCGCCGTAGCCCGGGATCAGACCGAGCTTCCCCTCGGGTTGGCCAAAGCGCGCCGTGGTCGAGGCGACCCGCATGTGGCAGGCGAGGGCCAGCTCGCACCCGCCCCCGAGGGCGAACCCGTTCACGGCGGCCAGTACGGGCTTGGGCAGGGCCGCGACCGTCGCGAACACCGCCTGCCCGGCCCGCGCCATGGCCTGCGCTCCCGCGGAGGACAGGCCGACGAACTCGGCGATGTCCGCCCCTGCCACGAACGCCTTCTCGCCCGCGCCCGTGATCACCACCGCGCGCACCGCGGGGTCCCCGCCCGCCGCGGCGACCGCCTCCCCCAGTTCCGCCACCAGCGCCCGGTTGAGCGCGTTGAGCTTCGCGGGGCGGTTGATCGTGATCCATCGCACCTCGTTCTCGTCGGCAACCAATACGTTTTCGTACGCCATCCTCGCCTCCCCTGACCCGCCGCGAAGCCTACCACCCGCCGCCCCAACCTTCGACCGCCCAGCCCGTATACTGGAAACGTGAAACCGACAATTCCGCTCCTCGCGGCTGCCCTCCTGGCGACGGGTTGCGCAACGACGAAGGCCAGCTACATGTTCATGACGCCTGACGCCTGGAGGGCGGAGCTGGATCGCCGGGGCGTGGACGTGCGCAGCGTCCCAGACCCCCTCCTGGTGACCGCCCAGGTCCGCCAGCTTGCGGTCAAGCTCGCCGGGGTCGGGACCCCGCCGGAAAGACTTCAGCGTCTGCAGCACGAGCTGTTCGACGAGACCGCCTTTCCGTTCCGGTACGACCGCCGGGAGACGTACACAGCAATGGAAGCGTTTCAGCGCCGGGAAGGCAACTGCCTCTCCTTCACCAACCTCTTCGTTGCGATGGGCCGGTCGCTCGGGTTCCACGTCACGACCGCCCTGGTCCGGCGCGCGCAGGCGACCGAAAAGGAAGGCGACCTCATCATCGTCAACGACCATGTCGTGGCGGCGCTGGAGTACGGGCCGAACTGGTCCTACTTCGACTTCGACCGCCGCCCGCACGAGCGGCCGATGGCCGTGCAACCGCTCGACGACCTCTGGATCACCGCGCTCTACCTCAACAACCGCGGCGCGGACGAACTGCGGCTGGGCCACCCCGACATCGCTCTCCGGTACTTCGACTGGGCCACGAAGCTCGCGCCCGCGTTCGCCCCGGCGTGGGGAAACGTCGGCGTCGCGCGGCGGCGCACCGGCGACATCAACGGCGCATTCGCCGCCTACAGCCACGCCCTCACGATCTCGCCGCAAGACCCCACGATCCTCGGCAACCTCGCCTCCCTGTACCGGTCGACCGGCCGGGAGCATGAGGCGGAGCTGGCCCTGAAGGCGATCGACGTCGCGAACGCCACGCCGCACACGCTGGTCGTCCGCGGGGACTTGGAGCTCGCCCAGGGGCACGTGCGCGAGGCGTTCAGGTTGTACAAGCGAGCGCGCTCGCTCGCCCCGGCCCTCGCCGACCCCTGGGTGGGCCTCGCCAGAGCGGACCTGGCGCGTTCCCGCCGCAACCGGGCGAAGATCGACCTCGAACACGCGCTCCGGCTCGAGCCGGAAGACGCCGACGCGCGCGCCCTGCTGCGCGAGATCTCCGGGCCGCCCGCCGTCCCCGTCCCTCGCTGAGCGCGGTCCCACCCCTGGGGTGAAGCCGGCAAGAACCACGCCGCCTCGCGCTCCGAAGCGAGAGACCGGCAACCGGCGCTGGGGCTTGAGGAGTCGGCTTCGTCAGAGCAGGAACCGCCTCCCAGTGGTAAGCTCTGGCGGTCTTGCCCTCCGGGCTCAGCTGGAGGCCGAGCCCCATGTGAGGTGGTAACCACCGATGAGCCGTCGAAAACGCCAGGTGCACGCGCCTGTCAGCACGCCCAAGTCCCTCTTCCGCCGGGTCGAGCGCACGCTCGACGCGATCGAGCACGCTGGCGATATTCTCGGAACCATCCGCAACGTCACCAGCTACATGACCGTCAACTTCCGCGACGACCTCGGAATCCTCGGCGGTCGAATCTACCGTCTCGAAGGCAACGAGTACGAGATCGTCCAGGTGTTCGGCACCGCCGACGCCGCGGCGCTGGGAGCGCGCGTTCCCCGGGGCTACGCCGCGATCGAGGCGGTGCTCGACTCGGGGCTGGTGGTGATGGCCCGCAGCGCCCCCGAACTCGACCCCTCCCTCGAGGCCCACCTCGGCACCAGGGAGCGCTTCGCGGCGATCGCTGTGGCCGACGGCAACTATCTGATCTCCTTCGACGTCGACGCGGGCAGCGGAACCACCGAGGACCTCCAGTCCTCGCTCAACATCGTGCGCCTCGCGATCAACCAGAAGCTGCGCCAGGAGCGGTTCGAGTCGATCCTTCAGGACGCGCGGATGATCCAGAGCTCGATCCTGCCGAAGCGGACGCCGCGCTACGGCGATTTCGACATCGCCGGCGACTCTCGACCCGCCGAGGTCGTCGGCGGCGACTTCTTCGACTATATCCCCATCACCCCGGAGAACTTCGATCTCGTGATCGCCGACGCTTCGGGCCACGGGCTGCCGGCCGCCCTGCAGGTCCGCGACGTCTACATGGGCCTGCGGATGGGACTGACCAGGGACTTCAAACTCGCCCGCACCGTCGAGCGGCTCAACTCGATCATCAACCGCTCGAAGCTGGCCTCCAAGTTCGTCTCGATGTTCCTGGCCGAACTGGAGATCACAGGTAACCTCATGTTCGTCAACGCCGGGCACGTGCTGCCCTTCATCCTGCACGAGGGCGGCGAGATCGAGTACCTGCGCGAAGGGGGCATGGTGCTCGGCCCCTCCCCGAACGCCACCTACCTCAGGGGTTTCGCCCAGCTGCGCCCCGGCGATATCCTGGTGCTCTACACCGACGGGATTACCGAGTGCCACCACCACCGCAACGACGAGGAGTTCGGTCTCGCCCGCCTCCAGCGGCTGGTGGCCAGGCACGCGGACCGCCCGGCGAGCGAGATCGTGCAGACCGTCTTCAAAGCCGTGAGCCGATATGCGGCCACGGCCACCCCGGAAGACGATCAGACCCTGGTGGTGGTCAAGCGCCCGACAGGCGGCGGCTTCACCGCCTGAGCGCCTGCGCGGCGGGCCGCCGGCCTGGGGACCAGCTGGGCCGGGGTTATACTCCCCGGCATGGCCGCGTTCCTCGCGCAGGAGTTCTTCGACCTGAAGGGTTTCCAACACGCCGCGTTGTTCCGGCCCGGACGTCCGGTGTGGGACGCGATCGGTGAAGCGCTGGATGCGTACCTCGCCGCCTGGGAGCACTGGGCCGCGTTGGCGGGCGTACCGGCAGGCGTCCACGTGCTCGGCGGACCGATCTCGATCGCGGACGGTTGCACGATCGAGCCGGGCGCGGTGCTTCGCGGTCCGCTCATCGTCGGCGAGGGGTGCGAGGTCCGCACCGGGGCGTACCTTCGGGGGCGCGTGGTACTCGGCCGCGGGTGCGTCGTCGGCGCGCATTCCGAGGTGAAGGGCGCCGTCTTCCTTGACGGAGCCCACGCGCCGCACCAGAACTACGTCGGCGACAGCATCCTGGGAAGGGACGTCAACCTCGGCGCGGGCACGATCCTGTCCAACGTGAAGAACGTCGGCCGGGAGGTCACCTTCCCTCACGAGGGGGCAACCGTCCGGACCGGGTTGCGGAAGTTCGGCGCGGTGCTCGGCGACCGGTGCCGGACTGGCTGCAACACGGTGCTCAACCCGGGCGTGCTGATGGGGCCCGGCTGCGTCACCTACCCCAACGTCAGCCTGCGCTCCGGGCACTACGCCGGCGGCACCCTCGTCAAGCTGCGGCAGAACCAGCAGCAGATCGCCCTCGATCGCATTCTAGCTAAGTAGTGGCACGGCTCTTGCTAGTTCTTGGCCGGAGGAGCAAAGGGGGACCGCCATGAGACGCTCTGGTACGGCAATCGCCGCGGTCTTCGGCGGGTTGCTGCTTGCAGCAGTGGCCTTTGCCGGGGACGACGTGACCTCGCTGAGCTACATCTCGTACCTCGAGCGCTACGCAACCCTGCAGCCGGGCCACGGGGGCGAGAGCCTGGACGTGGTGGTCAACATGCCGGTGCTCGCCGGCGACCGCCTCGACAGCTCGCGCGGCGCCCGCGTCGAGGTTCAGCTCGCCGACGGAAGCACCGTCTGGGTCGACGAGTTCTCCACCCTCGATTTCGACGCGATTGCGCTGTCGCGCGACGACTCCTCCTCGCGGACCGCGCTCTACCTCGCGGACGGGGCGGCCGCCGTCGAGATCCCCCCCACCGCCTCCGGAAGCGGGCCAATGCGATTCGACACGCCCAACGGCACCGTCTATCTCAACCGTCCCGGCCTCTATCGGATCGAGTTGAACGGCACCCAGATCCGCGTGCAGGCCTACAGCGGCATGGCCGAAGTCCCGGTCGGCGTCGGTTCGGAGATGCTGCGTACCGGAGAGGAAGCCGTGGTCGGGCAGCAGAGCGGGATCGAAAGAGCGTCGATCACCGACCAGAGCGATGACTTCTGGAACTGGGTGCAGGAGCGCAGGCACGTTCCGGCCGGCCCCACCGCCCAGTACGTGGACGCCCGGGACGCGAGCCGTACCGCCGTTCTCGACGCGTACGGCGACTGGGTGTACGTGCCGACGTTCTCGAGCTGGATGTGGCAGCCGCGCGTCGGCGCCGGATGGGTTCCCTACTCCGACGGCCGGTGGTACTGGACCCCGGTGGGATGGTCGTGGATCTCGTACGAGCCCTGGGGATGGTACCCGTCTCACTACGGCTCGTGGTACTTCGACGCCAGCTTCGGCTGGGTGTGGGGTTTCGATTCGGTGTGGGGTCCGTCGTGGGTCGACTGGATCTACACGCCGGGGTACATCGGATGGTGCCCCCGCGGCTACTACGACTGGTGGTACTACCACAACTGCAGCACTTGCTGGGGTGGCAGGGGTGGCCGCAGGCCCGGGCGCTGGCGCGACGTCAGCTTCGACTTCTCCGGCCGGGTCAGGATGGGCCAGATCGACCCCAGGCCGTGGACGTTCGTCCCGGCCGGTCAGTTCTCGTCGCTCCACATCGACCGCGTGCGCATCGAGTCCAACCGGTTCCTGCGCAATGATGGCGCCGGCCTCGAGGGGTTCGTCCGCTCCGGTCCGCTGGTAACGGCCACGCCCGAACGGGCGCTCGGGAACCGGACCATCGAGTCGTTCTTCCGGGCCGGCGCCGGCGTCCGCGGCGTGCCAGACCTCTCGTCGGTCCTGCGGCGGGAGCCGCGTACCGGAATCAGGGCCGCAACCCCCTTGCCGGCAATTCGGCCGACGAATACCACCGATATCATCGTGGGCACTCGCGAGTTCGTCACGCGCGCCGGAGGCGCTCGAGGCGGCGCCGGCACCGAGCGCTGGATCGGCCGCGATACCGGCCTCGGAGGAACGGTCACGCAGCCGAGCCGCACGTTCAACCCGACGGGGCGCACGTTCAGCCCCGAGATCGTGCGCGGGCGCACCGGCATCGACCGGATGAACCCTCCCGTCGTGCGGCGCGAGATCGTGAGGCGCGAGAGCGTCACCCGCCAGGGCGGACCGCCAATGGCAGGGCGGCCGGCACCGCCATCGATCGAGAGGTACTCGGGCCCGCGGCCGATCGAGAGGGTGTCGCCGCCGCCACAGCCACATCCGCGGAACAACTCGGTGAGCTGGGTGACGGAACAGAACACGACCCGTTGGGATGCCGGCTCCGCCGTCGCGAGCCGGCCGTGGGCAGGTGTACGCACGGGCTCCAACCTCGCGAGCGCGCGGGTGACGAGGACGAGGTCGTACGCGGCGCCTCGCGCCGAGGTGCGCTCGTACGCGGCCCCCCGCTCGTTCGAGGCCCGTGCGTACACCCGCCCGTTCGCGGTCGAGCGCGCCTCGACGCCCCAGTTCCACAGCGCCCCAGCGCGCGCCGCAGCCCCGCGCGCAAGCGGGGGCCGTCCCCACCGTTAGGTTTCACGCGTGGAGCGCGGCTACAATTCGGCCGTGAGAGCCGAGCGGTTGGCCCGCGGTTCCCGGTCCCGCCGCCGCCTTTTCCTGGCGGCCGTTGCGGGTTGCGGGTTGTTGGCTTCCGGCTGCAGCCGAGGCGCCGCGTTCCGGCTCCCGCAGCCCGTCGCGACCACCCCGGAGTGGCGGCCGGCGCTACCTGCCACCCATGAGCCGCTCTCGGCCGTGCTCGCCCTGTTTCCCGGCGGCCGCCCCGGGACGTCCTGGGCCGTCGGCGCCGGTCACGTTCTCGACGCCTACCTCGTCGCGCTTGCCGGCGCCGGCCCACGCTCCCGCCCCGATCTCTTTCCTCCCGGCGATCATGCCCTCGCGTATCTCGTGGACGCGCACGTCGCCTGGACGATCGCCCTCGGAGTGGACCCCGGCAGGGCCCGGCTTGACGTCAGCGCGCTGCGCGACGTGAGGTTTCCCCTCGACCGCGGCACGACGACGCTGCGCGGCCTCGAGGCCGAGATTGCGCGGCGCGCGCCGCACGAGCCGCGCCTGGCGCTTTTCCTGAACCCGGGTTGGCGCGGAGGCCCGCCGCTCCCCGACGGAGCTCTCGACGGCGCCGCGTTCGACTGGGAGCTCGCGCGTCAGGCGCAGCGCTGCGGCGACGGCGGTTTTTGGGCGTTCGAACCCGGCGCGCGCCGGCTCTGGGTGTCCGCTTTTGCGGCCGGGATGTGGGGCTTGCCGGAGGCGCCCGTGGCCAGGACCCGCCTGCTCCTCGATCTCGTCCCGCCGCCGGCAGCGATGCGCGGCGCCGTGACTGCGGCATGCGGCGCGTCGCTCGAGCGCTGCACGTTGGCGGTCGCGCCGATCGATTCCAGTCGCCTGTTCATGGCGGCTTCGCGGCCACTGTAGCGGACGCGGGCGCGGGACCGGCCCCGGGTATACTCCGGCCGTGCCGTTGGACCTCGCCCGCTGGCTCCCCGAGTTTCCCGTCCGCCAGCACTGCCTCTACCTGAACCACGCGGCGGTGGCGCCGCTGCCGCTGCGCGTCGCGCAGGCCATGCGCGAGCGAATTGCCGAGCAGGAAACCACCGGCTCCCGCTTCTGGGAGCGCTGGCACGAGACCGAGCTGTCCGCGCGCGCGCTGGCGGCTCAGCTCGTCGGCTGCCGCGCGGAGGACGTCTCCCTCGTGCGCAGCACTTCGGAGGGGCTCTCCCTGATCGCCCAGGGGCTTCCCTGGAAGAAAGGGGACGCGGTGTTGGTGGGCGAGGAGGAGTTCGCCGCCAACGTCGCCCCGTATCTCGCGCTGCAGCGCCGGGGCGTCGCCGTGCGCCGCTTCCCGACCCCGGCGGGCCGGGTCGCGCTCGAGACGGTGCTGCCGCTCCTCAAGCCGCCCGTCAAGGTGCTCGCCCTCTCGTGGGTCGCGTTCCACACGGGGTGGGTGGCGCCCGTGGCCGAGCTTGCGAGGGCTGCGCACGAGCGCGGCGTCCTGGTGGTGCTCGACGCGATCCAGGGGCTCGGGGTGCTCCCGGACCGCCTCGACGACCTCGGAGTGGACGCGCTCGTCGCCGACGGCCACAAGTGGCTCCTCGGCCCGGAGGGGTTGGGCGTGATGGTCACCCGCCCATCCCTGCGCGCGGCGCTGACGCCGGTGCTGGCCGGATGGCTCAACGTCCGCCGGCCGGACCGCCAGCTCTTCCTCCAGGAGCTGGAGTTCCACCAGGACGGCCGGCGGTTCGAGCCCGGGGCCACGCCAACCGTGCTCGTCGCCGGCCTGGCCGCGGCGCTCGACCTGCTCCTCGACGTCGGGCTCGACGAGGTCCACTCCAGGGTCGCGAGCCACGCGCGCATGATCACCCAGCTGCTCCTCAAGGCCGGGTGGAGGGTCGGGTCCCCGGGTTCGGCACATCCGATCGCGGGGATCGTCGCCGCGCGCCACCCGTTCCTGCCCGCGGATGAGATCGCGCGCCGCATGCGCGAACGCCAGATCGAGGTGACGGCGCGACAGGGCTGGGTTCGGTTGTCGCCCCACTTCTACACCACGGCCGGCGAGCTCGACGCGCTCGGGGTGATCCTCGGGAAGCTATAACGAGACGAGGTATACTTTGCCGGTGGCGGAAGAGCACAGCGCCGACGCGCTGATCCTCGGGGCTGGCCCGGCGGGAAGCACGGCCGGAGCGTTGCTCGCCGCCGCCGGTATCGAAACGCTGATCGTCGAAGGCGAACGCTTCCCCCGCTTCCACGTCGGGGAGTCGCTCGTGCCGCACACCGTACCGCTCCTCGACAGGCTCGGCGTGCACGAGGCGGTGCGGACCCTTCCGCACACCCGGCGCAAGGAGGGCGCGAGCTTCGTGACTCATGACGGCAGCAGGAACGTGGCGTACTGGTTCGAGGACGGGCTTCCCCCCGCACTCCCGTACGCCTACCAGGTCCGTCGCGACGAGTTCGACCTCGCGCTGCTCGCCAACGCCCGCCAGCGCGGGGCCAGGGTGCTCGAAGGTTGGCGCGCCGTTGCTCCAAGTTGGGACGGTAGGCGCGTCGCCGGCCTGACCGTGCGCGACCCCGAGGGCCGCGAGCTGTTCATCCGATGCCGCATCTTCATCGATGCTTCCGGCCAGTCCTCGTTCCTGGCCAGCCGCATGGGGTGGCGTTTCCCCTACCCGATGCACCGCAAGGCGGCCGCGGCGTCCCACTACAAAGGGGTGTGGCTGCCGCCGGGCCGCGAGGCCGGCAACATCACGATCGTCCTTGCACGCAAGGGATGGTTCTGGCTCATCCCGTTTGCCGACGACACCGTCTCGGTGGGCGCGGTCCTCGACGTCGAGCAGTGGCGCGCCCATGGCGGCTCTCCCGCTGACATCTTCAACGCCGCCGTCGAGGCCACACCGGAGGCGGCACGGCGGCTCGCCGGGGCCGAACCCCTGCTCCCCGTCTCGGCGATCCAGAACTTTTCCTACCGCGTGATGCACGTCGGCGGCGAGGGCTTCTGCCTCGTAGGCGACGCAGCCGGTTTTCTCGACCCGGTCTTCTCCACAGGCGTGTTCCTGGCGACCACGACGGCGGCTTCGGCCGCGCAGGACATCATCGAGGCGCTGGCCCGGCACGGCCGGGTCGAAGCCGCTGACCTCGCGCCGACGACCTCGCTGACCCGCTCGCTACAGCGCCTGTTCTTTTCATTCATCCGCGCCTACTACGACCCGCACTTCCTGGCGTTCTTCTTCAACCCCCACGACGCACTCGACATCCCGGCGGCTATCGTCTCGCTCCTGGCGGCGGACGTGCTCCGACCCGGGCGCTGGCGGCGGACCTCGAGGTACCGCGTACTCCTCGCGCTGGCGCGTGCGCAGCGGTGGGGCGTCCGTCTAGGGCGCCCGATCGTCGAGCCGCTGGCGGCCGGCCCCGCGGGCGGGGCGTGAAGGCGGCCGCCCGTTGAGCGCCGCGCGTTTCGACGCAGCGGAGAACACCGGGGCCCGACCCGACCGCCACCTCCTGCGCTGGCTCCTGACCTGGGCCCTGCCGTACCGCGGCCGCATCGTCTGGGCGATCGTCCTCGTGCTGGCGGGTTCTGCGATGCAGGTCGCGGGACCACTGATTACCGCCGCGGCGATCGACCTCTATCTGAGGCCGGAGGCCGGCGCCACGTCCCAGAAGGTGCTGCACTTCATCCAGGCCCTGAACCTGCCGAGCGCCGGCGGCAGCGGACTCGCGACGTTGGCCGGGCTCTTCCTCGTCAGCGTACTGGCGTCCGCCGCCCTGCTGATCCTCCAGGCGCGCACGATGTTGATGACCGGGCAGCTCGTGATGCGGGACCTTCGCGATGCCCTGTTCGCGCACCTCCAGAAGCTGGAGGTCGCGTGGTTCAGCCGCACCCCGGCGGGCCGCATCATCACCCGGCTCACCAGCGACGTGGAAGCCCTCAACGAGCTCTTCACCTCGGGCCTGGTGGACATCCTGGCCGACCTCGCGCTGCTCGGCGGGATCGCTGGAATCTTGTTCAGCATGGACTGGCGCCTGGCCCTCGTCGCGTTCGCCGTCCTGCCGTTCATGATCCTGCTCTCCGCATGGTTCCGCAGCCGCGCGCGCTCGATCTACCGCGAGGTGCGGTCGCGCATCGCGGCGATCAACACGCACCTGCAGGAGCACCTGGCCGGGATGTCGGTGGTCCAGCTCGCCCGCGCCGAGGCGAACGCTTCCGCGAGGTTTCGCGACATCGACGCGTCCTACCGCGACGTCAACATCCGCGGGGTCTTCTACTACGCCGTGTTCTACCCGATGGTCGAGCTGTTGATCGCGACGGGGATGGCGATGCTGCTCGTCGCGGGCGGGATCTGGAGCTACAAGGGCACGCTCTCGCTCGGCGTCCTGGTGGCGTTCCTCCAGTACGTGCAACGCTTCTTCCGGCCGATCGGCGACCTGGCGGAGAACTACAACGTCCTCCAGGCCTCGTTCGCGGCCGCCGAGCGCCTGCACGGGCTGCTGCAGACCGAGCCGGCGCTCCTCCAGCCGGCGGCGCCGATCGCCCCCCCTCCGCGCCTGGCCACGCTCGCCCTCGAGGGGGTCTGGTTCGCCTACGACGAGGAGCGCTGGGTGCTCAAGGACGTGAGTTTCGCCGCCGCGGCCGGCGAGCGCCTCGCCGTCGTCGGCCACACCGGCGCCGGGAAGAGCACCCTCGTCAACCTGCTGCTGCGTTTCTTCGACGTTCAGCGGGGCGCCGTGCTCGTGGACGGCGCCAACGTCGGCAGCTGGGACGTCGCCGACCTTCGCCGCCGCTTTGCCGTCGTGCTCCAGGAGGTCGACTGTTTCGCCGGAAACGTCCGTGAGAACGTTGCGCTCGGGCGGCCCGGGATCGACGACGCTCGTATCCGGTGGGCGCTCGACCAGGTCGGCGCCGGCGCGCTCTTCGACCGCCTGCCGCAGGGGCTCGACACCGTGCTCGGCGAACGCGGCACCGGCCTCTCGATCGGCGAGCGGCAGTTGGTGTCGTTCGCCAGGGCGCTCGTCGGCGACCCCGAATTCCTCCTGCTCGACGAGGCAACGTCCTCGGTCGACCCGCTGACTGAGGCCGTGATCCAGCGCGCGCTCGAGCGCCTGCTGGCCGGACGCACATCGATCATCATCGCCCACCGGCTCGCGACGGTGGTCGGATGCGACCGTGTGCTGGTGGTGCACGGGGGTAGGCTCGTCGAGCAGGGCCGCCACGACGAGTTGCTCGCACGCGACGGCCTCTACCGGACGCTTTACGATCTCCAGCTCCTTCGCCCGGCGGACGAGAGCCGGCGCGAAGCTGGGCTTCCCTGACCTCCGCCCCGGTTATCAGGCCACCGAACGGGTGAAGGCGCCCTCAGGTCGGGGTTCTTCCACCGCCATGTCGACCAGCGAAGGGTTTGCAATCGGCACGCCGACCGAGTTCCCCCACTCGGTCCAGGAGCCGTCGTAATTGCGGACCCGCCGGTAGCCAAGCAGCTCATGGAGAACGAACCAGGTCAAGGCCGACCGCTCGCCGATCCGGCAGTAGACGATGATGTCCTTGTCGGGCGTGATCCCCTCCGCCTCGTACAGGCGCCGGAGTTCTTCCGCCGACTTGAAGGTGCCACCGTTCGAGACGGCCCGGCCCCACGGGATGTTCGCGGCACCCGGGATGTGGCCACCGCGGAGGACACCCTCCTGCGGGTAGCTCGGCAGGTGGAGCAGCCGGCCCGAGAACTCCGCCGGCGTCCGCACGTCCACCAGGGCGTGCGCGGCGGGCAACCGCACGACGAGCTGCCGCGGGTTCGGGTTGCCGATGTGGTCCAGCACGTCGGCCCTGAGGGCACGGATTCCCGGTTGGGCCGGGCCGAAGGCGTACGTCGCCAGCCCAGCCGCGGGGGTTTCCCGGGTCAACGGCCTCTTCTCCGCGAGCCACCTCTTGCGGCCGCCGTTCATGAGCCGCAGCCTCTGGTGCCCGTGCACGCGGAACACCCAGTATGCGTACGCCGCCCACCAGTTCGCCTGGTCGCCGTAGAACACGACCGTCGTGTCGCGCGTGATGCCGAGCCCGCCCATCACCTTCGCAAACCGGGGCGCGTCCACGAGGTCGCGCAACCGCCGGTCGCTGAGGTCGGCACGCCAGTCGACCTTCACGGCGCCGGAAATGTGCCCGGCATCGTAGAGCGCCGCCGCTTCGTCCACTTCCACCACCCGCACGCCGGCGTCCGCCGCGTGCTCCGCCACCCATCCGGTTTCGACCAGGACATCGGGATTCAAGTAGCCCATCATTTCTCACCCCCGGTGAGACAATCGCCGGCCACGCACCGGCAACAAATTCACGCTGCCGTTGCGAGCCGCCCGTCGGCTCGGGGTCCAGGCCTCGCGGGCCGGGACGCACATAGCACTTCTGTTCCTTGGAACGCCGGCCGACGGGGGGCATTCCGACTTCGGCGGGCGAGGGACCGTGGCGCCGCGTGATTCTGGTAGATTCGGTGCGGCCACCAGGTGGATGCGGCCGGGGAGGACGAGCATGACCGGGGGAGATGGCGCGGAACTGGGCACGCTGCGGGATGCGATCGCCGATCTGGACCGCTCCCTGCTCGAGCTGCTGCGGCGGCGGATGGAGTTGGCCGCCCAGGTCGGCCGGGTCAAGGCGGCCACCGGGGCGCCGGTAGTGGTGCGCGACGCCGCGGACCGGGTGCTGACCCGCGCGCGCCACCACGCCGAGGCGTGCGGCGTCTCCGAGCAAGTCATGGAGGAGATCTTCCACGCCATCCTGACCGGCTCCGTGGAACGCCAGCACCGGGTCGGCGTCGAGGCGCGCCGGCAGCGTGGCGGCCGCGTCCTCGTGATCGGCGGCGCCGGGGCGATGGGGGGGTGGATGTGCCACTTCCTGACCCTGGTCGGCCACGCCGTCGAAGCCACCGACCCCGCGTGGAGCTCGGTCGGCCGCGCCGCGGGGCACTACGGCGCGCTCGATGAAGTTCCAGACCTCGGCGCCTACGACTTCGTGGTGCTCGCGGTCCCGCTCGCCCGGACCGGGGAGGTCATCGACGAAGTGGCCCGTCGCCGCCCCCGTGGACCGCTGGTCGAGATCGCCTCGATCAAGGCTCATCTCGCGCCCGCGCTCGCCCTCGCCGGCAGCTGCGGCGTAGCGGTCGCCTCGCTCCACCCGATGTTCGGCCCTGGCAAGTCGCTCTACGAGCCGCTCACGTTCGTACTGGCGTGTCGCGACGACGCCGGCACCGAGCGAGCCCGCATCGAGCCACTTCTCGCCCACCCGTACACCCGGCTCGTCGCCATTCCCTTCGCGCACCACGACCGATTGATGGGATGGCTTCTCGGCCTCGCGCACCTCTCTGGGATGCTGTTCGGGTCGGCCCTTGCCCGCTCGGGCCTCGATCCGGCCGAATTGCAGGCGTGCGCGTCGACGACGTTTAAGCGGCAAGCGGCCACCGCTCTTTCGGTGCTCGGCGAGGACCCGGCGCTCTACCTCGACATCCAGCGCCTCAACCCTCATCGCGAGGAGGTCTACGCCGCCACCCGCGCGGCGCTCGATGAGCTGGTCGCACTCGTCGCCGCCGCCGACCTCGACGGCTTCCGGGCAACCCTGGCGGACGCCCGCCGCGTCCTCGCCGGCGACGCATGAGGGCGCGCCATCACGTCGAATACGCCGGTCTGGCCGCGCTTGCGGCCGTCATGCGGGCATTGCCGCGCGGGGGCGCACTTGCCGCCGGCGCCGCACTCGGCGAGCTCGGCTGGTTGCTGCGGATCCGCCGGGCCGTCGTCGAGGCGAACCTGGTCCAGGCGCTCCCGCTGGCGGCGCCGCGCGAGCGGCTCCGGATCGGCGCCCAGGCGGCGCGCAACTTCGGCCGCACCGTCGCCGAGTTCGTGCGCTTCGCGGGGGCTGACCGCAGCCGCGTTGGCGGGCTGGTCGAACTCGAGGGCGCCGATGAGCTGCGTGCCGCGGCGGCTGCGGGAGGCGCCATCGTCGTGACCGCACACCTGGGCTCCTGGGCGCTGTACGTCACCGCCGTCGCAGCCGCCGGCATCCCCAGCGCCCTTCTCGTCGGCCGCCAGCACAATCCGAAGGTGCAGCGTCTGATCCTCGCAATCCCCGGCGGAGCGGTGCGGCTGGTCGCCAAGGGCAAGGCGGCGCCCCGGGAGATCCTGCACTCCCTCAAGGAGCGCCGTGCGGTCGTGATGGTCGCCGACCACCGGGCGGGCCGCAGCGGGGTCCCAGCCCCGTTCCTCGGTCGCGTCGGCTCCACCCTCCCGCTCCCCGGCGCGATCGCCGCCCGCCACCGAACGCCGATGTTCGTGATGGCCGGCCGGCGCACCGACGACGGCCACCACCGGGTCACGATCACCCCGTTGCCCATCCCCTCCGCCGCGACGGAGGACGAGCTGCGTCTGGCCATCGCCACGGCGTGCAACGAGGCGCTCGGCCGCGCGATCGTGGCCTGTCCGGAGCAGTACTTCTGGTATCACCGGCGCTGGTTCGGGGCACCTCCGGCAGCCGCCCCGCGGCCGGTGTGATCAGGGGGCCGCGAGAGGCTCGCGGCACGCCGGCAGGTCGTGCGCCGGGTCGTTGACCAGCGGGCTCACCGGGTAGGCGCGCATCGCCCGTGCGGCGTGCGGGCGCAGCAACGGCCGCAACGCCTCCGGGTCGCGCATCTCGGGGTCGAGCCAGAGCGGAAACTCTCCAGGGTCGAGGATCACCGGCATCCGGTCGTGGAGCGCCGCCACGACCTCGTTCGCCGCCGTGGTGACGATCGTGCACGACCCCACCGGCCCGCTTCCGTCGCCCGCCCAGCGCTCCCACAGACCGGCCAGCCCGAACGGCCGGCCGTCCGCAAAGCCGATGAAGTGCGGCCGCTTGCGCCCGCCGAGACGCTGCCACTCGTAAAACCCGTCGGCGACGACGAGGCAACGGCGCGAGCGAAACGCTGCGCGGAAGGCCGGCTTCTCGGCGATGGTCTCGGCGCGGGCGTTGATCAACCGCGCAGCGACCGAGCGCTCCGTGGCCCAGACCGGGACCAGGCCCCAACGCATCGTTACCAGCTCGCGGCCCCCGCCAGCGCTCGCGCGCACCGTGGCCACCTCCTGGGTCGGCGCCACGTTGTAGCGGGGGGCCAGCGCCGGCACCGACGGTAGCTGGAAGAGCTCCGCGATCGTCTCGTTAGGTGCCGCCTGCGTGAACCGCCCGCACATGACGGGATCATAGTCCAGCAGGGCCTGCGCGCGCCCGGGGCCCCTGCAGCCAGTTCCGGACTCCCTTGCGGCCACCGCCAGCGCCCGGTCCCGTGCCCGCGGCCGCAGGCACCTGGGGCGCGGGCCTACTCGGGCTCGTACGCGACGACGATGGGCTTGGCGTCCTTCAGGAAGCTCACGCTCACGACCGCTCGCTGGCCCTTGAGGATCATGACGTTCGAGGCGAGCTCCCGGCCCTTCCAGACGACCACGATCCGGTGTTCGCCCACGGGAACGCGCGAGACGTTCAACCTCAGGTCCGTCTTCTCCCTCGTCGTCCCGAGGAAGCGAACCGTGCAGTACTCCGGAACAGAGATTACGCGGAGCGAGCCGTGCCCCTCGGCGGCGGTCTCCAACTTCCCGGCCTTGAGGTCGCCCCGAACCGCGACCTCGGCTCCCGGTTGGACCGTGACGACGCCGGAGAGGCGATCATAGCCCGCCTTCCTGAACGAGATCGAATGCTCGCCGGCGGCAAGTCCCTCGACCACCACGAACGGGATGCTCTTGGTCTCGCTCTTGCCGTCGATCTCGACGATGCAGTTCTGAGGGGCGGATGTGATCAGGAGGCTCCCGGTGGACTGCTCGACCTCCGGGGGGGGCGTTTCCGCGTCATGGCGGGACGGCGGTTCCGGCGAGAACTCCTCCACCCTGACCTCGATCGGGAGTTTCTGGACCTCGACCTGGAAGGTTTGGGGGACGAAGCCTGCCTTCTCGACCCGGATGGCGTGGGCGCCATCCGCCACGCCCGCCAGGAACAAGCCGTCGTCCTTCACGGTCGAGTTGCCCACGAACGTGCCGTCGAGATAGACCCGAAGGCCCGGCCCGCACGCCACCTGGACGTCACCGGCAAACACTACCGACGCCACGACCGTCAGGACGAGCAGACAAACCCAGCGCAGGCGCCTCATGAATCCTCCGTGTCGCCCTCAACCGCCTCGAGCCCAGCATGCCGGACATCATGATACCGCCGCCAGGGGCGCTCCGCCGTTGCTCCTCCCCGATCGGGAGGCCGCCGGTCGGGTCCGGTGCCGGTCGGCGAAGGTCGCAAGTCCGCCAGGGCGGCGGACGCCCAGGTCACCGACTCGTCAGCGGGAGGCGCGAGGGCGGATGGGTACCGGCGCCGACGACCCAGGGAAGTGCATCCGGAGAAACCCGAGGATCGCCTCCGCGGTCGGGATCGGTCGCTCCATGCTCGGGGTGTGCCCCGCCGAAGGGATCTCCACCAGGGTCGCTCCCGGCATCGCCGCCGCCATCGCCCGCGACGCTGGCGGGGGCGTGAGCGAGTCCTCCCGCCCGACGATCACCAGCGCCGGCACGCCCAGCGCGGGCAGCAACGCGCTGCAGTCGGGCCGGTCGCGCATCCCTGCCAGGCAGCCGACGAGCGCCTCGGGCGCGGCCTCGGCCGCGATCGCGCGCAACTCCGCAAGCACCCTCGGGGCGCGCGCCGCGCTCGAAGGCCCAATGAGGCCGGCGACGAACTCGTCGAGGAAGCCCGGGACATCGCCGCTGGCGATCCTGGCGATGGCGGCGTTGCGCCGGTCCCGTCTCTCGGGAGCATCCGCCTCCGCCCTGGTGTCCACCAGGATCAGACCGGCCAGGCGCCCGGGCCAGGCGGCGGCGATGCCGAGCGCGACGTACCCGCCCATCGAGTGACCTCCGAGGACGAAGCGGTCGATCTCGAGAGCATCGGCGAGACGAATGATATCGCCGGCCAGGTCCTCGATGCCGTAGCCCGTGGCTGGCTTTTCGGAGGCACCGAAACCCCGCAGGTCGGGGGTGATGAGCCTCGCCGCCTGCTCGACCGCCGTCCGCACCGGCGTCCAGATCTGCGACGAGAGCGGAAATCCATGCAGGAGGATCACCGGCACTCCCTCGCCGTGGTCCTCGACCTCGAGCGCCACCGATTCCAGTTCGACCCGCATCGCGCCTCCAGTCCGGTCCGGCGCAGTCTATCGCCTCCGGCAACGTCGGCCGGCGTGTGCGGCACGCCCAGGTTGCCGACCCCACGCTATCCGCCGGACCCAGGCTGCAGGGGCAGCGGCGCGCGACACCCCCCTGGTTCCGGCACGTCTGCCCCCTGGTGCGGCGCTACGTCGAGGGTCCGCCCGGCTTCATGTCGGGCCTGCCCTCACCGCCATTCGCAGCGGGTCCGCCAATCCTCGGGCGTGGCGCGGCACCCCAAAGCGACCTGAGGCCACCGACCCGGCGCCGACTCCATCGGTCGACGCGCGAGCCCGCCGACCCTGCGAAGACCGTTTTCCCAACCCCGGCGCCAATCCTATAATCGGGTCATCGGGCCGGCGAGCGGGGCGCGCAGGGAGTGGGCTGACAGTGGACGGAGCCGGGAATTCCGCCAAGACGGCGAGGCACCTGATCATCGATTCGGTCCTCCTGGGAGTCGTGGGCGCCCTCAGCGCCCAGCTCTTCATGTGGATGCTCGGGGTGGCGCAGGACCTTCTGCTGGGACGTGTGGCGGAATACATGCCCCCAAGGTTGCTCGCAGAGGGCGGCCCCCTGAAGGAGACGATCGGAGCGCATGGGCTGTGGTGGATCCCGCTGGCGACCACGCTGGGCGGCCTCCTGTCGGGTGTCCTCATCTACAGCTTGGCCCCCGAGACCGAAGGACACGGGACCGACACGGTCGTGAAGTCGTTTCACCGGGCCGCAGGGTACCTCCGCGCCAGGGTCCCTCTTCTCAAGATGGTGGCTTCGGCGATCACCATAGGGTCCGGTGGCGCCGCCGGGCGCGAGGGTCCCACCGCCCTGATCACTGCCGGTTTTGGTTCCCTGTACGCGACCCTTTGGCACCGGCCGGACAGGGAGAGGCGGCAGCTCGTTCTGATCGGCATGGCGGCCGGGCTGTCGGCGATCTTCCGCTCCCCGATCGGGACCGCCATCTTCGCGATCGAGGTGCTGTACAGCGACATGGAGTTCGATGCAGGGGCCCTGATCTACACCATGCTCGGATCCGTGGTGGCGTATGCGGTGAACGGGCTCTTCGTAGGGTATGAGCCTCTCTTCCAGGTCCCGGCGAACTTGCCGGCCTTCTCCTTCGGCGCCTATGGGTGGTTCACGGTGTTGGGAATCGCAGCGGGGGGCATCGCGACGATCTTGCCGGAGGTGTTCTATCGTGTGCGGGACTTCTTCTCCGGCCTGCCGCTCCCCCCCCACGTCAAACCGGCGATCGGGGGATTGGGGATCGGTCTTCTGGCCCTCTGGCTCCCCCAAGTCCTCGGGGGTGGCTACGGCTGGATCCAGGACGCCATCGACGGCGCGTTGCCCCTCAAGCTTCTACTTCTCCTGACCTTCGCCAAGATCGTGGCCCTCTCCCTGTCGGTCTCCTCCGGCGGCTCCGGCGGTGTCTTCGCGCCGACCCTGTTCGTGGGCGCGATGCTGGGGGGCGCCATGGCGGATGTCTTCCATCAGCCCGCGGCGCCCCTGGTCATCGTCGGGATGGCCGCCGTCTTCGGGGGGGCGGCGCGGGTCCCGATCGCCACGTTGCTCATGGTCGTGGAGATGACGGGCGGATATCACCTCCTCGTCCCCGCGGCCCTGAGCGTGGTGCTGAGCTATATCACTCAAGTGTCCCTCTCCGCGTCCTTCAGGTACCACAGCCTCTACGAGGCACAGGTGCCGGGCCGGGCCGATTCGCCCGCCCATCGGATGGAGCACCTGAACGCCGCCCTCCACCTGGTCGGCGAGCAGCCGGGGACGCTGCCGCTGGGGACGGGTGAGGGGAAGCTGAAGGGTCTTCTTGCGTCCGGGATCCCGGTGACGCTGCCGGGGGGAAAGCAGCTGCTCCTCCGGGTGATCCGGGCGGGCAGCCCCCTCGTCGGCAAGCCGCTCCCGTCCGGCTTCCTCCCGGATCCCGAAGGCCGGGTGGAGGTCCTCGCCGCATTCCGCGAAGGCAAGACGTACATGCCCAACACGGACTTCCTGATTCAGGCCGGAGACCAGATGCTGGTGGTCATCCCGCCGGGGACCAGGGACAGCGTGGTGAAGAAGCACTTCGCCCCCATCCTGTCGTGACCGCTGTCTTCGCGGTTCCGTTCGGCACCTCGGGCGCCTTCGTCGCGCTGGAGCATCGTTCCTCGGATCTCGCCATTCAAGCGAGGGTTTGAGCTAGTATGACGGCGCGGCGGGCTGCTTTGCCCGAGGGGCACGGCTACCGCGACACGAGCTGCGGCGCCGACGGTACGACGCCCCGTATTCGTCTCCGGAGGCCCAGCGATGAGCGCTGCCACCGACAAGCCAGAGTACACGCTGGGCCACCAGGATGCCGCACGCCTCCGGGAAATGGAGGAAGCGTTCCTCCACCGGCCCCGCCTCAGCATCCGGCTGAGGATCGTGACCGGGTACCTTCTCTGCTTCTTCCTCCTGGCCGTCACCGGCCTCATCAACCTCGCGATCCTGTATCAGGCCCGCGGGAAGGCGCACTTTCTCGACATCTCCCAGGAGGTCTCGCTCGACGTGCAGCGGGCCCGGCACCTCGAGCGGCAGGGTTACCCGGAACGGCAGAACCTGCGGCAGGCGCGCGAGAGCGCGAAGCAGGCGTCGGACCTGCTCGTCACCGACAGCGTCAGCATCCTCGACATCTCCGGCGAGAAGGAGCTCGTCGCCCTCAACTACAAGCTCGGCCACTACGTCCAGCTCCTGGACGATGCCCTGGCGGCGCTCGACGCACCGTCCCCGGACCCGGCCAAGCAGACCGCGATTGCGAAGGAGCTCGAGGCCCGGAGCGGGGAGGTCATGGACCTCCTGCGTGCCATGAAGGCCCGCGAGGCCGAGGGCCTCAATCGCGTTCTGAAGATCTCCCAGGAGATGCCCTTCATCTTCGCGGGTGTGATGCTGGTGATCATCTTCTGGATCACCAACCTCCTGGTCAACACGATCACCGACTCCTTGAGCCGCCTCGAGGAGTCGACCCGGCGCATCGCGACCGGGGACTTCTCGCTGATGCACCCCGCGCGGCGGTATCGCGACGAGCTCTCCAATCTATCCCTGGCCGTGAACCGGATGTTGCTCGAGCTTCGCGCGCGCGAGGCCCAAGTCCTCAAGGCGGACAAGCTGGCCAGCATCGGGGCCTTCACGGCCGGGATCGCGCAGGAGCTCGACGGCGTATTCGGCAAGATCTGGGCGACGACGCGCACGTTTCTCGAGGGATGTCACCCCGCAAAGGACTGCCCCCGGTACAAGCTCCTCGAGGAGATCTTCGCCCAGACCCAGAGCGGCCGGGCCACGGTCGAGGGACTGCTCGAGTTCACGAACGACGAGGCGTTGGGCCTCGGCCCCGTCGACCTCAGAGACGCGGTGGTCTCGGCGCAGGGTCTCGCCCAGCACCAGATCTCCTCGGCAGGCGTGGTGTTTCAAAACGAGATACCGAGCGGCATGCCGCCGGTGAGAGCGGCCTTCGGCCCGCTCAAGCAGATCTTCCTCAACCTGTTTCACAACGCGATCCAGGCGATGCCCGAGGGCGGCACCTTGACCGTGAGCGCCGGGTTTCTTGGTCAAGGCCAGGTCAGGATCGCCGTGGCCGACCAGGGCGTGGGGATCGCTGCCGAGGATCTCCCCCACATTTTCGACCCTTCCTTCACCACGCGAAACGGCGGCGCGGGCACAGGGCTCGGCCTCTCGATCGCTTACGGCATCGTGAAGAACTTCGGCGGGGAGATTCAGGTGGAGAGCGTGGTCGGCAGGGGAACGACGGTGCACATCACGCTCGCTCTGGCCGAGTGAGGGGAAGGGTCAGGGCCTCGCGTCCTTTCCCGGCCGGCGGCGTGCGCACGGCTTGAAGACGAGCGAAGCGCCGAGACCGGCCGCAACGGCGATGGCGACGGCGAAGAGCCCGTAGATCACTCCATGGTCGCGGGCGAGATCGCGGACCCAGGCCTCCACCCCCGTGGCGCGCACCTCCACGAACACCTCGGACGACCCGACGACGCGCCCGTCGAGCACCGCGTACGCCCAGACGCTGTAGCGCCCCGGCGGCCCTCCCGGCGGCCAGAAGAAGCTCGTCCGAAAAGCGTCGCCATGCCGCACCACCGCTCCCCCCCGGAGACCGAAGAGGCGCTCGCGCTCCCGGATCAGGATCAGCTCGTCGAGGTACAGGTCCCGGTTCGCGCCCGACTGCACCCCCATCGCGGCCTCGAGCCCGCGCCGTCCCAACGCGTACTTCACCTGGTCGGGCTCGCACACGATGTCGTCGACCGGTGCCGTGGACTTGATCTTGTACATCTGCGGAACGCCGAAGAAGCGGACTCGACCGACCGCGAGCCAAAATGGCCCCACCTTGCCCTTCCGCGAGCAGAACAGCGTCCCCCTGTCCGATGTCAACTTCACCACCACGTCGCACCCGGAGGGCGCGCTCCCGCGGACCCTGACCAGTTCGCCCGCGTAGCTCGGGGTGATCCGGATGACCGATTCGGACACCTCCAGAGAAACCGGCACGGCGGACAACGCCATGGGAGCCGCGCCGTTCGCCAGCGCGAAGACCCAAGCGACCGCTCCTAGGGTCGGGCGACAACCGCTCACGGGTGCCCCCCGAGGACCGAAAGGAAAACGGACGGGGCACGCAGCAGGTCGTTGAGGAACTTGAGCGACATGGCAAGCACGAGCATCGAAAAGGCCACCTTGAGCTGGCTCCCCTTCAGATGCTTGGCCGCGAGGGCCCCGAGTTGCGCTCCAAGGGTCGAGCCGACCAGCAGGCACGCCGCCAGGATGGCGTCCACGTTGTGGTTGACCGCCGCCTGCATCAGCGTCACCGAGGCCGAGGTGAACAGCATCTGGAAGAGGCTCGTGCCCACGACCACCTGCATCGGAATGGCGAGGAAGTAGGTCATGGCGGGGATGAGCAGGAAGCCTCCGCCGACGCCCATGATCGCCGCGAGCACGCCGACCACCCCGCCGAGGATTAGCGGCGCCAGCGTCGAGGTCTCCACACCCGCCACCTCGAACCGGGACTGGAACGGCAACCTGCGAAGCAGACGGCGAACGGCGTTGTCCGTCGTCTCCTCGACGTCGCCCTGCACCTGACTGGTGAGGCCGCCCACGAACATCGTCACGCCGATGACGGCCATGAAGACGACGTAGCAGAGAATGATCACGACGTCGAGATTGCCCATCTCGCGAAGGATCTTCACGAGGATCGTGCCCAGCCCGCCCCCGATCACGCCTCCGACCAGCATGAGCAGGCCGAGCTTCATGTCCACATGCTTTGCCCGAACATGGCTGATGGTGCCCGAAACGCTGGCTCCGACGATGGCGTTGATTCCCGACGCCGCCGCCACCGACGGGCTGATGCCCATCATGATGAGGAGCGGGGTGAGCAGGAAGCCGCCGGAGCCCAGCATGCCCTGGATGAACCCGACGGCCACGCCCACCCCGATGAGGATGAGGAAATTGGCATCCACGCCCGCCACGGGCAGGAAGATGTTCACCGGCCCCTCCGTCTGTGGTGAGGCGGCAAGGGAGGGCGTGCGCCGTTCCTCCGGAGCGCCGTCGCGCGCACCTATAGAACGATCGTGCCTTGCCGTCAACGCCTTCCGGGGATTCTGTTCCCCGCGGTGGCGCGTCCGCCGCCGGGGAGAAGCGCAACTGCCACGTGTTCATATTCACCTATCACTTTTACAACTAATGACTTGCCCATTGACGGCCGAGCCCGCGGGGACCAGACTGACGGCACATTTCGTCCCCCGGGCTCCGGCGATGGCGCAGGGTGCGCGCTCCACGAGTCGCCGTCGGGGGCGACTGCAGCACATCCCGTGCCGCCGGAAAGAGGACGGTGAGGGGACCAGGCGGACGATTTCCAGAAGTGGTTCGGAGATTACCAGACCTTCCCCCGCTCCTGACCCGGCCGTGCCCGCCGACGTGCGGCGGCCACCGGCCCGGTCACGGCCTCCCCTTGACGGATCCGACGCCGTGCGCGACATTGTGAGCGGCTGCATCGTTCTTTGAGGCGTTCATCCGATTCACCGTGGGGGTGCCCCGCCTTGGCGGGGCTGAGATCACACCCCTGGAACCTGATCCGGGTCATGCCGGCGTAGGGAACGGGTATGAGGGCGTCAGAGTCACGACCATCGCCCCTCTCCGGACCGCGCTAGCCCGGGGGGAGGCAAGATGAGACCGATGATCCTGGCGTCCTTCGTCGTACTGGCCGCCGTAGGCGTGGCTGCGGCCGGGACGCTCTCGGGGATCGTCCGCGACGCCGCGACCGGCAAGCCGGTGCCGCAGGCGCGCGTCGAGCTGCTTGCGACCCGCGTCGCGGCCGTCACCGACGCCGCCGGCGCCTTCACACTGGAAGCGGCCTCCGGGGCGGTGGAGCTGGCCGTGTCGCACCCCGGCTACCGCGTCGCGCGCCTGAGCCTGGCCGCGACGCCGGCGCAGCCGCTCGCCATCCGGCTGGAGCCCGTGATCTCCCTCGCCGACCGGATCGAGGTCACCGCGGCCCGCGCGCGGGAAGGGACCGACCCCGTGAGCTTCACCAACATCCCCCAGGAAAAGGTGGCCGCGAGCTACTGGGGCCAGGACCCTGCGATCATGCTCGCGCAGACGGTGCCCGGCTTCTTTGCCTACAACGACAGCGGCAACGGCATCGGCTACTCGTACTACTGGATCCGCGGCTTCAACCAGGCGCAGACCCGGATGACCCTCAACGGCGCCCCTCTCAACGACGCCGAGGACGGCGAGCTGTATTTCATCGACCTCGCCGACTTCCTCGGCACCGCCGGCGACATTCAGGTGCAGCGCGGCGTCTTCGGCCTGTCCGGCATCGGCGGCGCGGTGGACATCACCACCGCGCCGGCATCGATGACGCCCGCGTTCACGATCACGACAGGCTTCGGTTCCTACAACACCCAGCGCCTGGAGACCCATTGGGACTCCGGCCTGATCGACGGCGCCTGGGCGGTGACGGCGCGCTACTCCAAGATCACGACCGACGGCTACCGCGACCAGTCGTGGGTGGACATGTGGAACTACTACCTGAGCCTTTCCCACTTCGGCGACCGCTCGCGCGTGCGCCTCGTCCTCTTCGGCGGACCCGAGCAGACCCACCTCGCGTACGACGGAGTCCCCAGGAACGTCCTCGACGGGGGCCTCACCGGAAGCGCGAGCCGTGACCGCCGCTTCAACCCCCTCACCTACCCCGGCGAGCAGGACAACTTCACCCAGCCGCACTTCCAGCTCGTCCACGACCTCGCCCTTTCGCGGAACACGCAGCTCTCGGAGACGTTCTTCGTCTTTACCGGCAGCGGCTACTACGACGAATACAAGGCCGGCAGCACGCTTGCCGAGTACGACCTTCCGGACGTCACCGTTCCCGGCGGCGGCACGGCGGCCACCACCGACCTCGTCCGCCGCCGCCAGGTGGACGAGTGGGACGCCGGCTGGGTGCCGACGCTCACCACGACCAACGGCGACTGGACCCTCACCCTCAAGGGGGAGTTGCGGCTCCACCGCGGCCACCACTTCGGCGAGGTGACGTGGGCGCAGTTCTACCCGGCGGACGTCCCGCCCGACCACCGCTACTACGACTACCAGGTCGGCAAGCGCAGCGCCTCGCTCGCGGCCGACGTCTCGTGGAAGGCGAGCGGGCGCCTCACCCTGAGCGGCGGCCTCGAGGGGGCGCAGCAGCGCTACGAGCTGTCGCACGACCTGCTGAAGGGTGTGGCGTTCGCCGACACCTTCGACTTTCTCATGCCGCGTGCCGGGGCCGTGTACCAACTCGGCCAGGGCGCCGACGCCTACGTCAACGTGGCGCGCGGCATGCACGAGCCCGCGTTCCGGACGATCTACGACCCCGAGGACTTCTACGGCGAGCGTGTCGGTCTCCGCCCCGAGGACGTCTGGGACTGGGAGACCGGCGTGTCCCTACGGCGCGAGCACTGGCGGGCGCGCGCCAACGCTTTCATCATGAACTTCAGCAACGAGATCGTCTACGCCGGCCGCCTCGACTCCTCCGGCGTGCCGGTCTACGGCAACGGCGCCCGGTCGCGGCATCAGGGGGTCGAGATCGACGCCACCACCGACCCGCTGCCATACCTCGGCTTCGACGGCACCCTCACCCTCTCGCACAACACGTTCGTCGCCTACCACGACTACAACGGCGACGGCAGCGTCAACGCCTACGACGGCAACGTCCTCGGCGGTTACCCCGACGTCCTCGCCTCGCTCACCGCCCGCGTCCGTCTCGGCGCCGCGCAGCTTGCCCTCGCCGGGCGGTACGTCGGTTCCTTCTACCTCGACAACACCCAGGACAACCGCCGCAACCCGCGGCTGCGCCAGGTGCCGGGCTACGTGCCGCTCGTCAACCCGGCGTTCACCGTGGTCGACGCGTCGCTCCGCACGCCGCTGCCGAAGGCTCTCGCGCGGGCGCTCGGTCTCGGTCGTCTCGACCTCGACGTTCGCCTCAACAACCTGCTCGACCGGGCGTACACGGCGTTCGGCTACATCGGCGACGACGGCGCTCCCCTGTTCATCCCCGCCGCCACCCGCAACGCCTACGTCGGCCTGACGATGGGGCTCTAGGACCGGCGCCGTCAGGGCGCGGCCCAGAGGACCAGCTCGCCCGCGAACGCGGCGGCGAGCGGGCCGGTCAACGCCACCAGCTCGGGGGCGGGCAGCGGCGGGAGGTGCGCGAGCACCAGCCGGTCGCAGCGCAGGGCCGGTGCCAATTCGACCCAGTCCAGGACGTGGGTGTGGCGCGCGAGGCGGGCCGCGATGCGCCGGTTCTTCTCGACGAACGTGCACTCAACCACGGCGGCGGCCGCGTCGAGGAGCGCCGGGGCGGCGGCGAACGGCTCCACCGTGCCGTCGCCGGCGTACACCAGGCAGGGACGCTGCTCACCCGGCAGCCGCAGCGCCCAGCCCAACGACGGCACGCCGTGGTCGACGGCGAACGCGGTCGCCGCACCCCCGGGGACCGTCACCGTCTCGCCCGGTTCGACAGCGAGCACCACGTCCTCGAGGCGGAGGCGCTTGCGCACGGCGTCCATCCCGGGCATCACTGCGAGCGCGGCGAGCAACGACTCGGCGACCGCGCGCGGCGCCGCAACCCGCGGCGGGACGCCCGCGTGGAAGCGGGCGCGAACGTTGAGGTAGGCGAGGACCCCCGCAAGATGATCGAGGTGGCCATGGGAGAGCAGCACCACAGGCTGCGCCGCAAGCCGCAACGTGAGGCGGCCGACGTCGAGAGCGACACCCAACTCCGGCACGGAAAGCGCCGTTGCGCGCGCCGCAACCGAGGTGCCGACGAGCGTGATGCCGCCGAGCGCCATCTCCAGCTCGACCGGGGCGCTGACCTCCACCGCCCGCGGCATCGAAGGGATCTTCACCCGAGGATTCTAGCTGCACGCGGTGCGGGCCGCGCTTTCGCCGGCCCCGCCCGGAATTCGCTCGCCGCCAGCCCGCGCCCCTGCCGGCCGCGGGCCCGGCGCCGGGCTCAGGACGCCTCGCCGGCAGGTGACGGCTCGCCGGGCGGCTTCGGCGACTTGCGGGCGCGGCGGCGCGGGCGGCGGGCCTTCTCGGCGGGCTTCGCCTCCTTCGCGGGCTCCGGCTCCTCCGCTTCAGGACCCGGCTCGCCACTGCCGGCGTCGAACCCCGTCACCACGTACGTTCCCGAGCGCTGGTCGCGGCGCAGCTTGACGACGTGGTGCTTCTCGGCATCCTCGAGCAGCGCCGAGAACGTCGCGTACCCGAAGTACTCCTCGTTGAACTCCGGACGCTTGCGCTGCATCGTCTGCTTGATCATCGAGCCCCAGAGGACTTCCTTGCCTTCGCGCATCAGCGCCTTGATCGAGTCGGCGAGGACCGCGAAGCAATCCTTCTGCTTCTTCGGCAACCCGACGAGCGGGGGCGCCTCCTGTACCGACCGAATGAGATCCTCGTAGAAGACGAACTCGTCGCAGCTCGAAACCAGCAGCTCGGAGGTCGAGTTCTTGACGCCGAGCCCGATGACGTACTTGTCGTTCTCGCGCAGCTTGCCGACGAGCGGCGAAAAGTCCGAGTCCCCCGAGCAGAGCGCAAACGTCGTGACGTGGCCCTTCGCGTAGCACATGTCGAGCGCGTCCACGACCATCCGGATGTCGGCGGAGTTCTTGCCGGAGTAGCCCCGCAGCGGAATGTCGATCAACTCGATCCCGGCTTCGTGGAACGGCCGCTTGTACGCGCCGTACCGCTCCCAGTCGGCGTACGCCCGGCGCGCGACGACCTTCCCCTTCTCCAGCAGGCGCGCGAGCACGAGTTGGACGTCGAACGTCTTGTAGTTGGTGTCCCGGACGCCCAGGGCCAGGTTCTCGAAGTCGATGAAGCACGCGATCTTGTGGTCTTCCAGTGGCACCAGCCACCCCCGTGCACGGCCGAGTTCACGCCTTGCACCGCGATGCTACTGGCTGAGCGAGGTTTGAGCAAGCAGCCGCGTAACCCACGAGGAGTCGGGCCCGGAGCGCCTCAGGTTCAGGCCGGGGCCAGGGTGGGCTTCGTGACCTCGCCCTTCGCGAGCCTGTCGAGCCAGGCGTGGATGCCAAGCGCCGCCTGCTTGCCGGCGCCCATCGCCAGGATCACCGTGGCTGCCCCGGTGACGATGTCGCCGCCGGCGAACACCCCTGGGATCGAGGTCGCCATCGTCTCCTTGTCCGCCACGATGTTGCCGTGCCGGTTGAGCTCGAGGCCGGGCGTCGAGCGCGTGGCGAGCGGGTTGGGGCCCTGGCCGATCGCGATTACGATCGTGTCGATGGCGATCTCGTACTCCGAGTCCGGGATCGGTACGGGACGGCGACGGCCCGAGGCGTCCGGCTCGCCCAGCTCCATCCGCTGGATGCGCACGCCGGTGACGAACCCCTCGTTGTTGCCCAGGATAGCCACCGGGGCGGAGAGCCAGCGGAAGTCGATCGCCTCCTCCTCCGCGTGCTCGAGCTCCTCCCGCCGCGCGGGCGACTCGTTGCGGGTGCGCCTGTACACGCAGATGACTTCATCCGCACCGAGGCGCTTGGCGGTGCGCAGGCAGTCCATCGCCACGTTGCCCGACCCCACGACCGCGACGCGACGCCCCGTGCGGACTGGCGTATCGGTGCGGGGGAAGTCGTAGGCTTTCATCAAGTTCACGCGGGTGAGGAACTCGTTGGCGGAGAGCACACCGATGTAGTTCTCGCCGGGGACGCCGAGGAAGTACGGCAGCCCGGCGCCGGTGCCGAGGAACACCGCGTCGTACCCGTGCTCGCCGAACAGCTCGTGCACGGTGGCGGTCTTGCCGATCACGAAGTCGGTGCGCATCTCGACGCCCATCCGGGACAGGTTGTCGATCTCGAACGTCACGATCTCCTTTGGCAGGCGGAACTGCGGGATGCCGTACACCAGCACCCCACCCGGCTTGTGCAGCGCCTCGAAGATCGTGACCTTGTGACCGAAGCGGGCGAGCTCCGCGGCGCACGCCAGACCGGCCGGGCCGGAGCCGACGACGGCCACCCGGTGCCCCGTGGGCGCGGCCAGCTGCGGCGTGGAGGAGAGTCCCTGTGCGCGCTCCCAGTCGGCGACGAAGCGCTCCAGACGCCCGATCGCGACCGGCTTGTACTTCTTGGTCAAGACGCAAACCACCTCGCACTGCTCCTCCTGCGGGCAGACGCGCCCACAGATCGCCGGAAGGGTGTTGGTCTCCTTGATCTTGGCGAGCGAGCCAGCGAAGTCGCCCTCGCGGATGAGCTGGACGAACGCCGGGATGTCGATCCCCACCGGGCATCCCTTGACGCACGGCGGGTTGGCGCACTGCAGGCAGCGCTGCGCCTCCTCCATGGCGAACTCCGGGGAGTACCCGAGCGCGACCTCGGCGAAGTTCTTGATGCGCTCGAGCGGCTCCTGCGTCGCCATCGGGTGGCGCGGCACCTTCATCCGTGCGGCCTTGGGGAGCTCGGGGACGCCGCGGATCTCCTCAGCCACGTGCCACCCCCGCCATCGCCCGGCACTCGTGGTCCGCGAGGAACTTCTCGCGCGCCACCTGCTCCTCCGGCAAGTACATGCGCAAGCGCTTGATCAGGAGGTCGAAATCCACCTTGTGGGCGTCGAACTCCGGCCCGTCGACGCAGACGAACTTGGTCTGGCCGTCCACGGCGATCCGGCACGCCCCGCACATCCCGGTGCCGTCCACCATGATCGAGTTCAGCGAGGCGAGCGTCGGGATCCCGAGCGGGCGCGTCATCTCCGCCACCGCCTTCATCATGATCGCCGGCCCGATCGCGACGACGAGGTCGGGCGTGCCGTGGCTCGCGATCAGGTCGGCGAGCGCGTGCGTCACCAGCCCCTTGCGCCCGAACGACCCGTCGTCGGTGGTGTAGACGATCTCGTCGGAGACCGCTTCCATCTCCGCGCGCAGGATCACCAGCTCCTGCGTGCGTCCGCCCAAGATCGAGAGCACGCGGTTGCCGGCCCCGCGCAGCCCACCGGCGATCGGCAGCATCGGCGCGATGCCGGCGCCGCCGCCGACGCACACGACGGTGCCGAACTTCTCGATGTGGGTCGGCGTGCCGAGCGGCCCCACGACCGAAACGAACCCGTCCCCCGCCGCCATCAGCGCCATGCCCATCGTGGTCTTGCCGACCTCCTGGACCACGAGCGTGATCGTCCCGGCCGCAGCGTCCGAGGCCGCGATCGTGAGCGGGATGCGCTCGCCGGTCTCGGTCGGCAGCACCATCACGAACTGCCCGGGCTTGTGCTTGCGCGCGATCTCCGGCGCCTCGACGACGAAGCGGTGGAACTTGGGCGCGATCTCTTCCTTGCTGATGACCCTGAACACTCGCGTGCCTCCAGCGCCTGTGTGCGCCGGCCGCCCGACCATCCCCCCCGGGGGCGGACTCCCGCGTGCCGCGGCGCACGGCTGCGCGGGCACATAGTATGGGCAGGCGGTGGCTTTTGGCAACCGCGCCATCGGCAACGGAGCAAAGAGTTTATTGAGACTATGTGTCACCGTCTCCGGGGCCCGACCCCGCGCGGCCGGGCCTGCCGGTACCCGCAGCAGCGGGCGGGAGGACGGTGCGTTATCCTCGGCCCGTGACGGACAAGCCGGTCCCCCGCAAGGTCGCGCTGCGCCCGGCCGAAGGCCTGCGGCGCAAGGTGGACTACGGCGGCGAGCTGAACCCGGAACAGCTCGCCGTGGTGATGCACGCGGGCGGCCCGATGCTGGTCCTCGCCGGCGCGGGTTCCGGCAAGACGCGCACGCTCGTGTACCGCGTCGCCCGCCTGCTCGAGGACGGCGCCGATCCCGCCGCGGTCCTCCTGCTCACGTTCACCAACCGCGCCGCGCGCGAGATGCTCTCCCGCGTCGGCCTCCTGCTCGGCCGCGACGCGGGACGCGTCATGGGCGGCACGTTCCACTCGGTCGGGAACCGCCTCCTCCGCCGCTTCGGGGACAGGCTGGGGTACCCCTCCAACTACGGCATCCTCGACCGCGAGGACGCCCGCGACCTGATGGGGACGGCGCTCGCCGACGTCGCCCCCTCGACGCCCAATCGCCGGCTTCCAGGCGCCGCCGTGCTCGTCGAGGCCTATTCGTTCGTGATCAACACCGGGCGCTCGCTCGACGAGGTCGTCGCCGGACGTTACCCGCAGTTCTCCGCCGACGTCGAGACGATGCAGGCGGTGTTCCGCCGCTACCTCGAGCGCAAGCGCGCCGCGGCGGTCATGGACTACGACGACCTTCTCCTCAACTGGCTTCTGCTCCTGCGCCGCCACGACGACGTCCGCCGCCAGCTCGCCGCGCGCTTCGCCCACGTCCTGGTGGACGAGTACCAGGACACCAACCGCCTGCAGGCCGACATCGTGGATCTCATGCTCGGCGGCGGACGAAACCTGATGGTCGTCGGCGACGACGCCCAGTCGATCTACGCGTTCCGCGGCGCCGAGTACGCCAACATCCTCTCGTTCCCCCAGCGCTACCCCGGCTGCGCGACGTTCCGCCTGGAGACGAACTACCGCTCGCTGCCGCCGATCCTCGTGCTCGCGAACGCCGCGATCGCGGCCAACGAACGCCAGTTTCCCAAGCAGCTGCGTCCGGTGCGCGAGGGGGGCGAAACGCCGGTCGTGTGCGCCGCGCCGTCGCCGGAATCGCAAGCCGCGTTCGTGGCGCAGCGGATCCTCGAGCTCATCGACGAGGGGGTGCCGCTGCCCGAGATCGCGGTCCTCTACCGCAACCATTCGCACTCCCTGGAGCTCGAGGTCGAGCTGACGCGCCGCAACATCCCGTACGAGGTGCGCTCCGGCCTGCGCTTCTTCGAGCAGCGGCACGTCAAGGATGCCCTCGCCCACCTCCGCTTCGTGGCCAACCCGCGCGACGAGGTGGCGTTCCACCGTATGGCGCGCCTGAAACCCCGACTCGGCCAGCGCTTGGTCGCGCGCGTGTGGGAGGCGGTCGCGGCCTCCGGCGAGCCGCTCGAGGCCCTGGCGCGCGTGGACGCACGGGGACTCGCCCTACCGGGCGCGGCCGCCAACTCGGTGAGGAACATCGCCGATCTGGTGGCGCGCCTGCTCAAGCTGCGAGGGCGCCCGGGCGAGATGGTCCGCGAGGTCGTCGCCTCCGGCTACCGCGAGTACGTGCGCGCCACCCTCGACAACTCCAGCGCGCGCCTCGACGACCTCGAGCAGCTCGCCCTGTTCGCCGACGGCTACGACTCCCTCGACGCGTTCCTGGACGAGGTGACGCTGATGAACGAGCTCTCCGGCGAGGACGTCACGGACGAGGAGGGCGAGCGCGAGCGCGTCACGCTCTCCACGATCCACCAGGCGAAGGGGTTGGAGTGGCGCGCCGTGTTCATCATCTGGCTCGCCGAGGGCCGCTTCCCATCCGCCCGCGCCGAGGACATCGAGGAGGAGCGGCGGCTGTTCTACGTCGCGTGCACGCGGGCGAAGGACGAGCTGCTGCTCTGCTACCCGCTGGTCGCGCGCGACCGCTACCGGGTGGACGTCATCCTCGAGCCCTCCCGCTTCATCGCCGAGCTGCCGGACGATTCCTATCAGCGCTGGCAGGTGCAGGAGGCCGAGGAGCCGGCCGAGCTGCCAGAGGGGGGCCGCTACCGCCTCCCCGGCTTCCTTGGCGACGGGACCGACGTGAACTGAGCGTCAGCGAGCGACGCCCGCAAGCGGGCCACGCTCGGGCGTCGAGAGACGTCAAGAAGGGAAACGCGCCCGTTCCACCGCCCGGGCGCGCCCCGACCGCACGGATTCACGTCAGAGTCAGGAGGTGTACCGCCGCACGAGTAGTACGCCGGCCACCGCGAGCAGGATCATGAACGCGATCGCCCCACCGCCGCCTGTCGTCGGAATGTTCGGTCCAGGCGTGGGAGTCGTGGCTGGGGTCACGATCGGTGTGGGTGTCGGCGTCGGCGTGAGCGTCGGCGTGGGCGTGGGCGTGGGAGTCGGTCCCCCGGCCGTGATGTCCGTTAGCACCACGTCGTTGCCGTCGCCGCCGGCGTAGGTGATTTGGTAGGTCCGCCCGTTGCCGGTAAACGTCGCCCCTTCGGCGAGCCCGCTAAACGTGCCGGTGATGGCGCCCGCGCTGGTTTGGTTGATGATGGTGAACACGTTCCCCGTGGCGGACGCGAAGTTCCAGCTCAAGAGAAGGGTCGCGTTGTTCAGGACCACGGTACCGGAAGCGTTGAGCTGTCCATAGTTGGCGAGACCGTTCATCTCCATGCTGAGATTGGACCCCGATTGCATGTCCAGGTTGGTGAGGTTGCCGATCTGACTTACTCCGCCGCCGTAGCACGCCAGCGCTCCGGTCGCAGTCACCGTGACAGGGCCGCTCGAGGCGCCATTGGAATACTGCAGCGTGCCACCGCCAGAAACAGTTACCACACTCAACGGGTTGAGGCTCACTGCGTTTATGGAGAAGTTCCCTCCAGTAATGGTGGTAGGCCCCGTATAGGAGGCGTTCGCGTCGACGAAGAGGACGTATACGGACGACGAGACCCCGCCGGTTCCCGAGACCGCTGCGTTCAACTCGGCCACACCGGTAGCCCCGGCGAACGTGAGGGTGTTCGTGTCCAGGTTGATGGTCCCGTTGAAGCTCATTCGGGTCCCCGAGATGGTAAACGTTTGCGATGCCGTCAGGAGGATTGGGAGAGAGAGTGTATTCGTGGTGTTGTTGTCCGCCGTGAGGCCAGCAACCAGGGCGATGGAGTTGCCGGAGATGGCGTAGCCACCCACGGGGCCGGTGAAGCTAATGGAATTGAATGATGTTCCCGCGCTCAGATCGTTGGTGTTCGTCAACTGCGCTGCGCCATTGGGGAACACCAGGTCGTCCCCGGCCACCGGCGCCGTGCCTCCCCAGTTGGCCGCCGTGCTCCAGTTGGCGTCGCCACCCGCGCCCGTCCAGGTTCTGGTCGCGGCAAGGATGGACCCCGTGCCTGACGCCAGCCCCACCACCGCCAGGACAGCGAGAAACCGCACCGCGCCGATGATCCGTGCACCCAGCATGCAATCCTCCTTAGGACTCGATGAGTTGTCTTCTTTGCCTGGCATCGTTGCATTGATGGCGTTCGCTGTCAATACGAGGTCCGCGTGGCCGTGTGGCGCGATCGTGCGGGCCTCCTTCGCGTGCGCCACCCCCTGACAAACCTACGAGCGATCGCGCTATCCTGGGTTGGGATGCATGGACAGGCGAATCGCTGCGCCGTCGTGGGGGCCGGGCTCACCGGCCTGGTGGCGGCGTACCGGCTCGCCCGGGCAGGTTGGCACGTCACGGTGTTCGAGCGCTACCCCGAGGCGGGCGGCCTCGTCGCCAGCTTCGCGGTCGGCGGCGAGCGCCTGGAGTGTTTCTACCACCATCTCTTCACCACCGACACCGACATCATCGCCCTCGCGGAGGAGTTTGGCCTCGCGTCCGAGATCGAGTGGCTCCCGTCGCGCATGGGCATCTACTCCGCCGGCCGCCTGTGGGATTTCGGCACTCCGGTCTCGTTGCTGAATTTCGGCCCGCTGCCGTTGCTCGACAAGCTGCGCTTCGGCGCGTCCACGCTGCTGCTCAACCGCACCGCGGACTACCGCAAGTTCGAGACCGTCACCGCCCGCGACTGGATCCTCGGGCACGCCGGGCGCAAGGCGTTCGACGCCGTCTGGGGACCCCTCCTGCATCAGAAGTTCGCCGAGAAGGCCGACGAGGTCGCCATGGTCTGGCTCTGGGGCAAGGTGTACCTGCGCGGCCGGTCGCGCTCGACGAGCGGCATGGGCGAGCGCCTCGGATACATGAGGGGCTCGTTCGCGCGCCTCGTCGACGCGCTCGTCGCCCGCCTGCGCGAATCGGGCGTGCGCCTCGAGCTCGCCAATCCGGTGCGGCGGATCTGGCGCAGCGACGACGCCGTCCAGGTGCAGGCGCGGACCGGCCTCGAGCGCTTCGACACGGTGCTGTTCACGGCGGCGCCCGGCGAGCTCGTCAAGGTCGCGGGCGGGCAGTTCCCCGAGGGCTACCGCGCCCGCCTCGAGGGCCTCGCCTCGACCGCGGCGCTATGTGTGGTGCTGGAGCTGTCGCGGCCGCTGTCGCCGTACTACTGGCTCAATATCGCCGACCCGGCGTTTCCGTTCGGCGGTCTGATCGAGCACACCAACTACATCCCGCGCGAGCGCTACGGCGGGCGTCACGTGCTCTACATTTCCAAGTACCTCTTCAGCGACAACCCGCTGTGGAGCGCCCGCGACGACGATGTTTGGGCCGTCTACCGCCCGTTCCTGCAGCGCGTCAACCCCGAGTTCGACGACAGCTGGGTGCTCGCCCGCCACCACTTCAAGGCCGCGTATGCGCAGCCCGTGATCCCCTGCGACTACCCGAACGTGATCCCGCGGTTCGAGACCCCGGTGCCCGGCCTCTTCCACGCCTGCATGGCGCAGATCTACCCCGAGGACCGCGGACAGAACTACGCCGTGCGCTCCGGCAACCGCGCCGCCGCGGCACTGCTGGAGCTCCAGCAGCGATGACGGCCTGCTAGGTCGTCGTTCCCGCGCACGCCGGAGTGCAGGGTGTTGCCGCACGTTCCTTCTCCAACCGTCTCACGTTGATCCGCCGAGGCGCAGGCCTTTGGCAGCCCCACTCGCCGTGATGCGCTCGCCGTGATGCGTTTGCAAGCGGCGGCCTCCGGAGATACGCTGGCGCGGCGAGGTGACCGATGTTTGGATTCGCCGCCGTGTTGACACCGTTGCTCACCCTTCCGTTCCTGGCCCAGGCGGCGTTGCAGCCGCCAGCAGCGACGCCGCCCACCCTCGCCGAGGTCCGCGCCACGATGGGGATCCCTTCCTCGGGCGACGTCCGCGGGCAGCAGGATGCCGTCGGCTTCGCCTCACGACCAGCGCAGATGGCGAAGGTGTGGGAACTCGCGGCGACTTCGCCGGCGCCGGAGCGCCTGGGCGAGGCGCCGCCTCCCGGGGTGGCCGGCGTGATCTGCCCGCACGACGATTACCTCTTCGCGGGACGCGTCTACCGGCAGACGCTGCCGCTGGTCACGGCGAAGACGGTGGTGCTGGTCGGCGTGTTTCACAAGTACCGCAAGTTCGGGGCGCACGACACGCTGGTGTTCGACAGTTACCGGGCATGGCGCACGCCGGACGGCGAGGCTCCCGTCTCCGCGCTGCGCGGCGAACTGCTTGCCAGGCTCCCGCACGGCGACGCGGTCCAGGACGACGCCGCTCAGGATTCGGAGCACTCGCTCGAAGCGCTGCTGTTCTGGCTCAAACATGCCCGGCCGGATGTGGAGTTCGTGCCGGTGATCGTGCCGGCGATGGGCTTCGAGCGCATGCAGAAGCTCGCCGGCGACCTCGGCGTCGCCCTCGCCGACACGATGAAGGCGCGCGGCTGGAAGCTCGGCCGTGACGTCGCCGTGGTCATCTCCTCCGACGCGGTGCACTACGGTGACGACTTCGGCTACGTGCCGTTCGGCCAGGGCGGCGTTGAAGCGTACGTCAAGGCGTGCGCGCAGGACCGGGCGTTGTTGACCGGGCCGCTCGCGGGTCCGGTGACAACGGCCAAGGTGGAGCAGTTCTACACGACCTGCGTGAACCCGCAGCAGCCGTCCGAGTACCGCCTGACGTGGTGCGGGCGGTTCGCGATCCCGCTCGGCCTCCTGGTCCTCGACCGCACGACAGCCGCGCTTGGGCTGCCGACGCCGGTCGGGCATCCCCTGGTCTACGGCACCTCGATCGGCGGTCCCGAGCTGCCGGTGAAGGCAATCGGCATGGGAGCGACCGCGCCGGCCAACCTCTACCACTTCGTAGGCTACCCGTCGGAGGCGTACACCGTCGGCGAGTAGGCGTTGGGTCGCCAGCCCAACCCGGGCCCGGCCGGGCGTAGGCGGCTCACTGCTTGAAGATCTCGGCGAAGAAATCTTTCATCGCCTGCCACGAGCGGTGGTCCGCCTGCGCGTTGTAGGCGGCGCCCTTGGAGTTGTCGCTCCCGGCGCCGGGGTTCGTGTACGCGTGGACCGCGCCGCCGTACTGGTTGACCTCCCAGTTCACGCGCGCGGCACGCATGCGGCTCTCAAACGCCTCGACGTCCTTCATCGTGACGAACGGGTCGTCACCCCCCTGCAGCGCCAGCACCTTGCACCTGATGTTCGCGTCGTCGGCCGGCGTCGGGTTGGAGAGGTCGCCGTGGAACACGACGACCCCGGCGATGTCCGCTCCGCTGCGCGCGAGTTCGAGGGCGACCATGCCGCCGAAGCAGTAGCCGATCGCCACGATGCGTTTGGTGTCCACGAGTTGGTTCGCGCGAAGTTGCGCCAGCCCCGCGATCACCCTCTCACGCGTGAGGGAGCGGTCGTTCTTGTAGATCCCGGCAGTCTTCCCCGCCTCCTCCGGCGTGGCGGGGCGCACGCCCTTGCCGTAGATGTCGGCGCAGAACGCCACGTAGCCGAGCTTGGCGAGTTGTTCGGCGCGGGACTTCACGTAGTTGCCCAGGCCGGTCCACTCGTGAACCACGAGGACGCCGGGCCGGGCGCCCGGGAGCGCGTCGTCCCACGCGAGGAACCCCTCGAGCGCCGTGTTGCCCTGCTTGTACTCCACGACCTTCGTACGGACCTCCCCGCTGGCCACCGAAGCTCCGAGCGCCAGCATCATCACCGTTGCCAGAGTGCGCATGCGCTGTCCCCTTTCCGGCTTCGGACGGGTCAAGGCACGCGCGCGTGGGGGTATTCCCGCCGCCCCGGCCGCTCCCGTTGCCGCCGTTGGGCCCTGGCGCGCTCGTTGTGGCCAGGCGGTCGCTGCCCCACGGACCACGGGCCACGGACCACGCCTCTTCTGCACCCTTCCCTCAGTCGTACCCCTTCTCGGCCATGGCAGCCACGACGGCGGTCTCGAGGCGACCGCCGAGGTCCTCCCCGGCGTCGGGGGCGTCGTCGGACCAGTCCTCCAGAGCGGCCGCGAGGACGGCGCGCGGCGTCGCCGCAACGGTGTGCGGGAGCCACTCCTGGCGCAGACGCGTCTGCCAGTCGAGCCCGGCATCCGCAGCCGCGCGGGCGATGAGAACCAACTCTCCGACCGGATCGGGCGATGGCATACGCTCCTCCCCAACTCGAGTGTACCCCCGGTCGCGCGGCGCGACCCGCCCCCTGCGCCGCGTCACTTCGTGCGGTGCCAGACGGTGCCGTGCGGGGTGTCCTCGAGGACGATGCCGCGCGCGGTCAACTCCTGGCGGATCGCGTCGGCGCGGGCGAACTCCCGTGCCTTCCGCGCCGCGTTGCGCTCGGCGATCAGCGCATCGACGTCGGCATCCGCCGTGTCGGCCGCCGTGCCCTTCGGCACGATGCCGAGCACGGCGTCGAGGTGCGCGAACGCCGCCTCGACGCGGCGGCGCCCGCCGTCCGCGATGCCGCCCGCGTCCAGCGCCTGGTTGACCTTCGTGAGCAAGGTGTGGACCGCGGCCAGCGCCCGCGCGGTGTTGAGGTCGTCCGCCAGGCCGCCGTCGAACTCCTCGAGGAACTCGTCGACGGTCTCGGCGGCCGGCCCCCCCTCGCCGACGGCGGGCGGGGTGTGCGCGAGGCGGCGCAGCGTGTTGCCGATGCGCTCGACCCCCGCGGCGGCGGCGTGCAGGCCGTCGAAGGTGAAGTTGAGCTTCTGCCGGTACGGCACCGACACGAGGAGGTAGCGGATCGCGAGTGGGTCGTACCCTTTGTCCAGAAGGTCGCGCAACGTGAAGAAGTTTCCCGCCGACTTCGCCATCTTCTGCCCCTCGACCACGAGATGCTCGGCGTGAAGCCATGTGTGGACGAAGATGTTGCCGGTCGCGCCCTCGCTTTGCGCGATCTCGTTCTCGTGGTGGGGGAAGATGTTGTCAACCGCGCCGGTGTGGATGTCGAAGCTCTCGCCGAGGAGCGCCATCCCCATCGCCGAGCACTCCAGGTGCCAGCCGGGCCGCCCAGGACCGAGCGCCGTCTCCCACGCCGGCTCGCCGGGCTTGGCGGCCTTCCAGAGAACGAAGTCGCGCACGTCCTCTTTTTCGTACTCGTCGGCGTCCACGCGGGCGCCGGCCCTGACCTCGTTCACATCGAGGCCGGAGAGCTTGCCGTACCCCGGGAACGTCGCGATACGGAAGTAGGTCGAGCCGTCCTGCACGTAGGTGTGACCGCGCTCCGTCAGCTTCTGAACCAGCTCGACCTGTTGCGGGATGAAGTCGGTCGCGCGCGGGTAGTGCTCGGCGCGCTGAATCCCCAAAGTGTCGATGTCCGCGAAGAACGCGGCGACGTAGCGGTCGGTGAACTCGCGCAGGGAGACGCCTTCGGCCGCGGCGCCCTTGATCGTCTTGTCGTCGATGTCGGTCAGGTTCATCACCTGGGTGACGCGGTAGCCGAACGCCGTGAGCGTGCGCCGCAGGACATCCTCGAAGAGGAAGGTGCGCAGGTTGCCGATGTGGACGAAGTTGTAGACCGTTGGCCCGCAGGTGTACATGCGGACGTGCCCAGGCTCCAGCGGCCGGAGCACCTCCGCCCGTCGCGTCAGCGTGTTGAAAAGACGGATCTCGCGCGGCATCGCGCCTCCCGGCCGTGATTGTACGATGCGCCCCCAGCCGTGCCCGCCACCCGGCGGCGCCCGACCTAGCGTTGCGGCGGCTGCTCGACGATGACGACGACGTGGGCGGATCCGAGCGCGAACGCCTGCTCGACCCGGCCCTTGACGCGCACCTGGTCGCCCTCCTTGGGTAGGGCACTGTTCGTCACGACGGCGATGTCGCCGGTCCCGTCGTCCACCTGGTAGTACTTCACCACCAGGAGGTTGTGCGTCCCCGTCACCTTCCCGGCGATGGTGACGGTACGACCGTCCCAGCGGCCCGGTTCCTTCTGGATGTCGCCGATCTTGGTCGCGAACAGGGCGGCGCACCCGCACGCCAGCGCCGCGCCCAGCAGCAACGCCCGCACCGTGGCGGGCCGCCGCGGCAGAACTCGCTCGAGCCTCATTCGGACCTCCCCTGGCTGCACGCCCAAGTCTAACTCAGGCGCGCAGCCGGCCGCCGCCGCAAATGGTCTTACCAGGGCAGCTGCGAGGGGTCCTTCGGGAGTTGCGCCAGGAGCACCTCCACGGCCTTGCCGAGCTGCGCGTCCTCGCCCGGAGCCATGTCCTCCGCGGGCGGCTGCTCGACGACGACGTCCGGCATGCAGCCGTGGTTCTCCTCGTCTACGTTGGAGCCGGCAACGAACCACGCCCGCGACGGCAGGCGGACGAACGACCCGTCCGACAGGCGTGCTCCGCCGGTGGACATCACCGCCCCGAACGTCTGCATCCCGACCACGGGACCGCGCTTGAGGGTCTTGAACGCCCACGAGAAGATCTCGGCGTTCGAGTAGCTCGCCTCGTCGCACAGTGCGGCCGCCGGGCGCGTCCACGCCGGCAGCGGCAGGCGTTCGGCCGTTGGGTACGCCTTGATGGTCGGATCGCCGTCGCGCGGCAGCGTCCAGGCGTGCCGCTTCACGGAGAGGATCGCCATCAGGTAGTCGGTGGTCCAGCCGCCGCCGTTGTTGCGGACGTCGATGAGCAGCCCTTCCTTACCGTTCGCCGCCGCGTAGAGGTCGCGCTCGAAGTCCTCGAGGGAAGGCTCGTTCATCCCCTGGATGTGAATGTACCCGAGCTTCCCGCCCGAGAGCTTCTCCACGATCGCCCGGCGCTGATTCACCCACGTCCGGTAGCGCGCCTGCCGCCCCCCGTCGAGGCTGATCGCGGTGACGGCCACCTCGCGCTCCCCGGTCTTTCCGGCGACCCGCAGCAGCACCCGCTGCCCTTGCATGTCCGTCAGTCCCGCGAAGAAGTTGTCGCGCGGCCCGATCCGCTTGCCGTTGACCGCCACGATGCGGTCCCCCGGCCGCAGGTTGGTGTCCACCCGCGACGCCGGCGTGTCGGGGAGCACCTCGGTGATCACAACGCCGTTCCCGTCCGCCGCCGGCTCCACCTCGACCCCGAGCTCGCCGGTCCTCGTCCGATGACCGGCCATGGGCGGGCGGAACCCCATGTGGGACGCGTTGAGCTCGCCGAGCATCATGTTGACGACGTCGTCGAAGTCCCGGCGCGCGACGACGGCGAGCGCGAGCGGGCGGTAGCGGTCGTGGAGCGCCGTCCAGTCGTGGCCGTGGAACTTGGGGTCCGCGAACCAGCGGTCGAGCTCCCGCCACGCCTCGTCGAACACCTGCGCGCGCATCGCCGTGCGGTCCACGTCGACACGGGCCGAGAACGACACCGGATCGCCCGGCTTGCCCTCCAGCCGCACGCTGCCGACGGTGCCCTTGGCTGTCCGGTAAAAGACCGTCTTCCCGTCCCTGGAGAACTCGACCTGGCTGGGCCCCGCCCCGCCGGTGGTCAGGCGCGCCAACTCCTTCCCGTCCCAGCGCACCTTGTAAAGGTCGCGCTCCCCCTCCAGCGCCGCCACGAACGCCACGCTCTTGCCGTCGGGCGCCACGGCGAATTCCCCGACGTCGCCCGGCACGTCGGTTACACTCCGCACGCGCTCGTAAATCGCGGCGAAGTCGATCGTCACCGGTTTCGCCTCCGGCTTGGCCTTGCGCCCTTCAGGGCGTTGGGTCCTTTCGCCGCGCTCCTCGTCTCCCGCGGCGGCCTCCCGCGCGGCCGGCTTCCTTGCACCCTCGTCCTCGAATAGTTCGAGCCACTCTTCGGGGGTCCGCTCGTCGTCGGCCTTGGCCACGTACACAGCCCAGAGGCCGACACGGTTGGCGTGGCGTTTCGACAGCCAGTACAGGCGGCGTCCGTCCGGCGACCACACCGGCCGCGTGTCCTGGCTCGGGTGTTGCGAGACGTCGACCGCCTCGCCTCCGGCGGCCGGGACGATCCAGACCTCCTCGTTGAACGATTGGTCGTCGCGCGAGAACGCGATCCACTTCGAATCCGGCGACCAGGAGAACTCGATTCGCCCCCAGTGCCGGAACAGCACCTTCGGGTCGGACCCGTCGGTCCGGGCGACGACGAGATCACCCTTGCCCCGCACATACGCGAGCTGCTTGCCGTCCGGCGAGAACGCGGGCTGCTGCTCGTCCTCCAGGGAGTTCGTCAGGCGCCGCTCGACGAAGCTCGACGCGCGGTAGAACTTTCCGTCGTCGCGGTCCGCCGGCCGCGCGCTGAAGAGGTCGAGCTGACCGTCGCGATCCGACGCGTAGACGAGCTCTTTGCCGTCCGGGCTCCAAACCACGTCGCGCTCGCGCGCGGTCGTGTCGGTCACCCGCACCGTCGGCGACGGCGCCACGGACGTCAGGTCCTTGCCGCGTCTGGCCACGACGAAGACGTCGCCGCGCACCACGAGGGCGACCTGCGCGCCGTCGGGAGACACGGCCACCTGCTCCGCCCCGTCCCTGACGTCGACCCGCGTCATCGCCGGTTCCAGGGCGTCAGCCGGGACGTCGAAGGCGAGCTTGCGCGGCGCGGCGGAGCCGTCCGCCCTCACCGTCCACACCGCATCCCACAGCTCGTACGCCGCGAGCGTGCCGTCAGCCGAGGCGCTCGGGTCACGGACGTCGGCGCCCTCGTGGTGCGTGAGCTGGGTGACCTTGCGGGTGCTCAGGTCGAGCCGGAACAGGTTCCGGTCGGGGCCGCCGTTGTCGCTGCGGAAGACGAGCGCGCCGTTGCCGGCCCACGCCACGCCGTCCTCGTCCCACGGCGTGGATGTCAAGCGCTCCAGCCGGCCCGAGGAGAGTTCGTACAGCCAGAGGTCGCGGTTGGCCGCGCCACGGTAGTGGCGGCGGTCCGCGGGCGTGCCGCCGCGCACCAACGCCAGGTGACGCCCGTCCGGCGAAGGCACTGCCTCCAGCGCCAGGACCTTGCAGGCCAGCCGCTCCGTCCCGCCCGGCGCCGGGATCCGGTAGACCGCCGGCATCCGGCTCCACGCCTCGTGCCGGCGCGAGGTGAACACCACGTCGCCGCCGAGCACGCCCTGGGCGAGGTCGGGCGCCTCGTGGAAGGTCAGCCGCTGCGGCGCCCCGCCACCGAGCTCGACGACGAACACGTCGTCCGAACCCTCGCGGTCCGAGGTGAACGCGAGGCGCTTCCCGTCGGCGAACCAGACCGGGTGGTGGTCGTACCCCGGGTTGGCGGTGATCCGCTGCGCCGTCCCTCCCGTTCCCGGGGCGATCCAGATGTCGCCCTGCCACGAGAACGCGATCCTGCTCCCGTCAGGCGCCAGGGCCGGATCGCGCGGCATCGCCGGGGCCACCGCAGACGCAACTCCTGCACACAGGGACATGACCACGGCCAGAACGATCTTCCGCATCGCATCCTCCGGGAGCCACCGGGGTGGCCCGACCACGCTACCGTTGCCGCGATTCTTCGCCGAGCGCGAGCCTCGCGGCGGCCGCGCCGCACGCGAGCACACCGGCGGTCAGCTCGCCGTTGCGCTCCCACGGCAGCGGGTACTCGACGCCGATCTCGGCCGCCTCACGCCCCGACCATGCCCGCCACGCCGCTGCGCCGGGCGCGACGACCCGCAGCGAACGCCCGCTTTCACCGTCCAGCCACAGCACCACCTCGGCGGCCGCCCCCGCCTCGCTGCGGCGCTGGACCATCTCGACCAGCGAGGCGCCGAGGGCGGGCCGGGCGAGAGCCGGCACCGGGAACCCGCACACCACGTCCCATGCGAGGGCGTCCCCGGCCCACGGTGCCTGGCCGCCGTACGACGCCCCGACCCCTCCCCACGCGGGGCCCGCCCACCGGACGCCCGCGACGTTCTGTGGGCCCCATCCGCCGGGGAACGCCGCCGCGGCGCGCAAAAGGCCGCCGGCCTCGGCGGCATCGACACCGGCCAGTTCGACCCAGGCCGCGCCGCCCGCGGCCACGTCCTCGACGGCGACCGCCAGGCTGGCGCCGGCGCGCGCCAGCCGCTCGGGCGCCCCGGCCATCTCGGGGGCGAGGTGCTCCGCCAGCGCCTCGTCGTCGAGCCAGCCGGAGAGCGTCCACGCGTCGAGGGCGAGCACGGTGCCGGAGGCGTCGCCGAGACGCTCGCGGACCGCCGCGAGGCGCGAACGCAGCAGCGGGCACCCCAGGTCGGCCTGCCGCCGCCAGCGACGCTCGGCCTCCGCCGCCTCGCCGAGAAGCGCCAGCAGCGCGACGTGGGCGCCGAGGCCGGCCCCGGCGCCGCGCCGCCACGTCAACCCCGCACGGGCCAACTCGGCGACCGCGCCCGCGGCGAACGCCGCCTGCGCTCCATCCGCAAGGACGAGCAGGCCACGCTCAGCTTTTTCCGCAGCTAAGCTCACAGATCCGGATGCTAACACGGTGAGAGGCGTGGCCGGTGGCCAGTGGCCGGTGGCCCCTCAGATGATGCGGCGGTAGTCCCGCGGCTCGAGACGCCACACCGGAATGCCGCAGAAGCGCTCCCCCTCGGGGCAGAATGGCTTGCGCCCGGCCAGCTGGCGCACCGCGCACGGCGGGAGCAGCCAGCGTCCGATCGCCGGCTCCGCCTCGCGGATCTGCAGCGCCTCGTCGAGGCACGCCTGCCAGATCTCCTCCTGCGCGTTGTAGCAGAGGCGCATCCGGTGCTTGTGGTGCAGGTTCAGGAGGTCGGACGACTCGACCATGCGGATCGCCAGGGCGTTGGGGAGCAGGTAGCCCGCCGCCTCGGCACTCCCCCCGGCTCGCCGCACCGCCGCCGCACCCTCCCACGCCCGCGCCACCGCCTCGCCGAACACCTTGCCGGCGGCCTCGCCGCCGTGCGCGATCAGGCGCGGCACCACGACGTCCGGCTGCCCGTCCACCACCGCGACCAGCAGCGGCCGCGCCGCGGGCGTCATCCGGTGGCGCTGGTCCTGCGAATCGGCGGCGTGCGACAGCCTCTTGGCGAACGTGTAGTGCGCGTGGTGGAGGCAGCGGCCGAGCTTGGAGAGCGTCGAGAGGTTGAGGTCCTCTCCGAGCAGCCGGTTCACGCCGGGGTCGAGCGCGAGCCGGACCGCCTCCTCGTCTGAAAGGCGCGCCGCCGGCAGTCCGAGCACCGCGCGCACCGCCCGCGCCACGGTCCCGACGTTGTCGCGACCGCCGCCGACCAGCTTGGAGGTCAGGCCGTTCAGGTCGCGGTCGAACTCCCCCCGGAACGCGGCCGGCTGCGCGGCGGCGCCGTGGAACTCGGCGAACAGCGCGAACTCCGGCGTCGCCTCGAGCGGGATCGGGTCCTCGAGCACGGCAGTGAGGTCGGGATCGTGGACCAGCGCGGCCGCGACCATCGCGTCCACGACGAACCGGGTCTCGGAGGGGACGTCGAGCTGCCGGCACAGGCGCCGGTAGCGGAACAGCGTCAGGCACGAGACCGTGTGCAGCAGCGAGGTATGCGTCGCCACCGGGAGCACGGCGCGCGCGACCTCCTGCGCCTTGCGCTCCGTCTGCCTGGCGAGCCGCTTCGGGTGGCGGCGCCAGTTCGGGAACCTCGCCAGCAGCTCGGCCTCCGCTACCGGCGAGAGCAGCTCGACCAGCCGCCCGTACGCCTCGTGCTGCGCGGCAACCGTCGCGGCGAACGCAGCTGCCGCCGGCCCGCCCAACTCCGGGGCGAACACGTCGTCCGGCGACACCTTCACGTAGCGCTGCGACACCTGTTCCGAGTTTGCAAACGGGTGGGCGTGGAGGAACGACCACACGAACTGCCGGCTCACCCGCTCGAGAACGAACAGGAAGTGAGCGTGCTGGAACGTCGTGTGATGCCCGGCGGCGTACAGCGAGCGGGCCAGTGCGTCGCGCCGCTCGCGCGCCGCGCCCCCCCCCTCGCCCTCGGCGGCCGCGGCGGCCGCGACCGACTCCGGCACGACCGCCCCAGCGGAAGAGGTGCAGGTGCGCGCCGCGGCCACCGCGGTGTCGAGCGGGTGCGGAAACGCCGCAACGAGCCTGACGATCGGTTCCGGCGCCATGACTTGCCATTCTACCGTCAAGGGCCACGACCCACGATCCACGCGTCTACTGGCCACCGGCCACCGGTCCCCGGCCACGCCTCTCTCCTCTCCCTCGGCTAAAATGCCGCCCGATGTCGTGTGAGGTGTGACGTGCCGATCTTCGAGTACCTCTGTCCTGCCTGCAACCGGATCTACAGCTTCCTGTCGCTGGCGCCCTCGCCGGCGCGGCAACCCGTCTGCCCCAAGTGCGGCGCCACCGCCCTCACCCGCGTCCCGTCGGCGTTCGCGGTCGCGGGCAAGGCCAAGGAGAAGCCCGAGACGCCACGGGGAAGTCAGCCCGACGAGGCGGCGCTCTCGCGCATGGAGAGCGAGGTCATGCGGATGGCCGACGGGCTCGACGAAAAGGATGCCGAGAACCCGCGCGTCATGGCGCGGATGATGCGCAGGATGGCCGAGGCTTCCGGCGAGCCGATGACCCCGACGATGGACGAGATGTTCCGCCGCCTCGAAGCCGGCGAGGACCCCGACGCCCTCGAGGAGGAGCTCGGCCCCCAGCTCGAAGCCGAGACCGGCGCCGGCGAGGAAGGGGGCGGCAGCAGCGCCCCCACCCGCGACGACGGGTTGTACGGGATGTAGTGCGACACCCCCACCCGGCCCACGGGCCGAAGCCCGCGCCTACAATTCGGTCACGAGGGTCGTCATTCCCGCGAAGATCCGGATTCAGGTCGTAGTCCGATGGGGCCATGACTGGATTCCCCCTGGCGCGGGAATGATCGGGGAGTCGGCCCTCCGTTGTCTTGCGGACCACGGACCACGGACCACGGACCACGGACCACGGACCACGGACCACGTCTCTCCTGGATCCTGTGCCCTGCTTCACACCGGGTCGGTGTCGATCATGACCTCGGTGTGCGGGCCGTGGCGCTCGCGGATGCGGCGGATCGCCGCTTCGGTGATCTCGTGGGAGCGCTCGAACGACGCCGCCTTGTCCACCAGGAGGCGGAACTCCAGGAACGTCGTGCCCCCCGCCCGGCGCGAGCGGAACGCGCGGTAGCCGCGGACTTCCGGTGCGAACCCCCGCAGCAACGATTTGACCTCGTCCTCGGCCTCGCGCGGCAGACCGCGGTCGAGTAGCTCGTCGCCCGCGTCGCGCAGGATCCCGCCCGCGCTGACGACGATGTAGACAGCGATCACGATCGAGGCGACCGGGTCGAGCCAGCGCCACCCGACAACCCGGTAGAGGACGAGGGCGAGGCCGGCGACAACGTTGGTGGCGATATCCGTCACGTAGTGGAACGCGTCCGCACGCAACGCCAGCGAGCGCGTCGCCCGGGCCTCGTGCCGCAGGTAGGCGACGAGCACCAGCGAAACAACGAGCGCCCCGGCCGCGACCGCCACGCCCATCTCGGGGCTGGTGATCGCTTCCGGGCTGACCAGGTGCGAGACGCCGCGGCCCACGAGCCAGAGGCCTCCCATCGCGATGATCACGGCCTGGATGACGCCCGAAAGCGCCTCGGCCTTGCCGTGGCCGTACGCGTGCTCCGCGTCGGGGGGGTCGGCCGCGATGCGCAGGAAGTAGGCGTTGAGCCCGGAGCACGCGACGTCCATCAACGAGTCCACCGCCGCCGCCATCACCGCCAGCGACCCCGTCGCGAGGCCGACCGCGGTCTTCGCAATCGTCAGCACGACGGCCGTAGCCGTCGCCACCGAGGCCGCGACGATCTTGCGCCGTTCCGGGGTCACGCCCCAACCCCCGCCGGCGCCGAGCGCACGCCCACGCATGCCGAGAAAGGGTCCAGTTTCATGGTACCCCGCATGGTACACTGACCACCCCGGGGAGGATGACGGCGTGCGACACACCGAACGCGAGGAGTGGAGCGGCCAGCTCAGCCTTTTCGAGGACGACTCGGCGCGCCAGGCGCCGACGGGCCGCAACATCCTGGTCTTCGACCTCGAGACGCAACGCTCGTTTCAGGACGTCGGCGGCCGCTCCGGCATGCGGGAACTCGGGATGTCGATCGGCGTCGTGTACTCATTCAAGGACGAGAGCTTCCGCAGCTATGCCGAACCCGAGGCGGGGCGCCTGATCGACGACCTGCGCGGGGCGGAGCTCGTCGTCGGGTTCAACCTCCTCGGCTTCGACTACGAGGTCCTCAAGGGGTACCGCGACGTCCCGTTCGACACCGTCCCCACCCTCGATATCATGTTCCAGCTGCACGACCGCCTCGGCTTCCGTCCCAAGCTCGACTCGGTGGCGCAGGCCACGCTCGGCGCCGCCAAGAGCGCCGACGGACTGCAGGCGCTCGCCTGGTGGAAGGAGGGGCGCCTCGACCTCATCGAGAAGTACTGCACCGAGGACGTCCGGATCACGCGCGACCTCTACCTCTTCGGCCGGCGCAACCGCCATGTGCTGGTGTCCCGCTACTCCGGCGGGCCGATCAAGGTGGACGTGGACTGGTAGGAACGAGTGAAGAGTTGAAGAGACGGGAGACGGTAGAAGGAAGAAGGTAGAGGAAAGACGACGCCCGTCTTCCTTCTCCCTTCTACCGTCTCCCTTTTCCCCACTCTTCCCGGTTTTCAACGAAACGGGCGGCCGCGAGGGCCGCCCGTTGAACGTCTGTGGAGCTTGCTTTACTTGGCGGCAACCTTGTGCGCGTGGACGTCCGGGTTGAACGCCTGGTGCTTGTGGTGGTCCTTGCCGTCGTGGCAGCCGTTGCAGGTTTCCTGGGTCGGCATCACGAGGCCGGCGGCCTTGGCCTTCGCCAGGTCCTTCATGATCGAGATGCTCTTGTACTCGGAGCCGGCGCCGTGGCACGCTTCGCACTGCACGCCCGCCATCGCCTCGCTCTTGTCCGTCGCATGGCAGGTGAGGCATGCCGCTTCGAATTTCCTATCCTTCGCCGCCTTGGCATCGTCCGTTGCCTTGGCGTGTTTGGTCTGCGCCCATGAGTCGTACTCAACGTGGTGACACATCTTACACTTCGTGGCGCCGACATAGGTCGGGGCCGCGCTCGCCGCCAGGGCCCCCAACCCAAGGACGGCCACCCCTACTGCCACCGAAACGAAAGATCCCTTCATCGATCCCTCCCTTCGCCCCGCTTGCCGGGCCAGTTGATATCATAAACCGTCTTCCCACCTGACGCAACTCTGACACAGCTCGCGAACGGTCGCTGGACATCTATGGGGAACGCGCCACCTTGAACGCTGACAACCCCGGCCCGCTGCCGCGCAACCAGACCATGAGGGCCACGACGCCAACGACCAGGACGGCTGTCACGACGGCGAACACCACCATCCTCCAACGCTGGCGCGGAGCGGGCGGGAGGGGTTCGGAGCGCCGGATGCGGGCCAGTTCCAAGGGGTGCTCCTCCGCGTACGCCTCCTCGTCCAGCTTGCCGGTGAAGATCGCCGTGTTCCAGTGGCGCACGTGGACGAAGTAGACGTGCCAGGTCAGGATCGACAGGAACGCCAGCACCGCCTCCCCGCCGTGCGCGGCCTTCGCCGCCAGGATCCACTCGCCCGCGAACAACCCCGACCACCGCACCGGGTAAAGCAACACCAGGCCGGTCAGCACCATCAGGGCAGTGCCCCAAACCAGCGCCAGGTACTCGAGCTTCTCGGCGAACGTGTATCGGTCCATGCGGGGCGGCTGCTTCGCCAACCCCAGGTTGTACTTGACCTGCTGCACGAAGTTCTTGACGTCGGTCAGCTGCGGCACCATCGGCATCGCCCGCCGTTGGACGAGGTGCAGCCACATTCCTTCCACCACGTGCCACAGCAGTTGCAGCGCCATGATCGTGCCCAGCAGATGATGGAGGAAGCGCACGCGCTCGACCCCGCCGATGATCAGGACGATTCCCTTGGCCCACATCGCGCCCGCATACTTCTGCGGCATGCCGGTGAGCACCAGGCCGAGGAACGTGGCCAGCATCAACCAGTGATTCACGATGTGGCGGGAGGTGAACCGCCGGACCCTCTCGACCTGCGCGTTCACGAGGACCTCCGATTCCGGCGGCGGCCCCATACGTCGACCGCGATGTAGAGGAGGAAGAAGCCGATCGTGCCGGGGATCACGAGGCGGTAGAACACCCGCACCCAGTAGATCGGGGCGTACCTGGTCGGCGACGGGATGTAGTGCTCCGTCCAGGCGCTCAGGAAGCTCGCCGTGGCACCCCTGTGGCACACCTGGCAGCGCACCAGCAGGCGCTTGTTGATCCGCGCTTGGCCGACCTTGCGCACCGACTCGACATCGTGGTAGCCGTGGCAGTCGTAGCAGACCGCCTGGTTGAGCGGCTGGTCCGGCGACGTCGCCCGGAAGAGTTCGGCGGTGGTGCCGTGGAAGTCCGCCACGTAGGTGTTGTAGACGTTGGCCGAAAGGCCGTACTTGGCCATCATCGTTCGGTTGCTGTGGCAGCGGCCGCAGATTTGCGGCGAGGCGAGGCGGAAGCGGGGGGTCGTCGGGTCGGGGGTCCCGTGCGCCTCGTGGCAGTCCACGCACGTCGGGACGTCCGGGTTGTCGTCCGCCATGAGGGCGGCCCCGTGCACGCTCTTGCGGTACGTCTCCGCCACGCGCCCGTGGCACTTGCCGCAAGTGAACGAGATGTTGCGCCGAGCCACCCGCGACCCCGCCTCGGAGGGCGCCAGGATGTCATGGGCGCCGTGACACGAGACGCACGTCGCCGCGACATCGAGTCCCGCAAGTTGGACCGCTTGGCCGTGGACGCCCACCAGGTACGCCCGCTTGTTGTGGCAGGCAAGGCAGCGACCGATGACGTTGATCGGGGCCACCGCCGATTTCGGGTCCTTGACTGACCTCACGTTGTGCGCGCCGTGGCAGGCCCAGCACTCGGCCCGCAACTGGCTGCCCCCCGCCGGATCGCGGTGAGAGCTCTTGTTGACCTGCGCGAGGGCGTCGTCGTGGCAGGTGGCGCACGGGTTGCCCTGCAGCATCCCGGCCGGGTGCGGAACTTCGGTCGCCTTCGGATGGCAATCGGTGCAGGCGATGCCGTCGTGCACGGTCCCGGCCTGGGTCGGCTGCACCACGAGCTTCCCGATCCGTTCCGGGGTGAGCTTGAGGTCCATCGCCGAGGCGGCGTCGGTGACCTGCTGGCTGGAACCGTGGCACTCCAGGCACGCCGAGTCGTCCGCTGCCTGCGCCGGCGTGTTCAGTAGCACAGCAAGTACAACGCCGGCAAGGCAGTGAAGTGTACTTTTGAAACGTTTCGATTCCATTACGCTCCCCTTCGTTCGTCATGTTCGTCCATCCCGCAGCGGCGGTCAAGTGCCGTTCGGGAACGCCGGGGGCGGCGTGCGGTGATAAAGTATTTGGCCCGGCTCGCAGCCGGAACTGGAGGTCGTGTGCGGCGGTCACTTCTCCTCGCGGGTGCCTTGATCGTGTGCGCCGCCTGGCCGGCGGTCGCGGCGGAACCTGTGTTTTCGGCGTCGGCGGCGTGGCAGGCAGCGCCGCCGCAACCGGGCGGAAGCGCTGTCCTCACGGTCCTACTGACCATCCAGCCGGGATGGCACGTCAACTCGAACGCCCCGCTCGACCCCTACCTGATCCCGACGCGGCTCCGCCTCGACCTCCCCGCCGGTTGGACGGCCGCGGAGCCGACCTACCCGCCCTCCCGGCAGGTCAAGCTTTCGTTCAGCGAGGACAAGCTCGCGGTGTTCGAGGGGCGTGTGGCGATCTCGGTGACCGTCGCGGCCGGCGCCGGCGCCGCGCCCGCCGCGCAACTCCGCGGCATCGTCGAGGCCCAGGCGTGCAACAACCAGCTCTGCCTGGCGCCCGCTGATGCGCCGTTCGTGGTTGCACTCGCTTCCGCGAGCCCGGCTCCGGCGAGCGTCCCGCCAACCGGCTCGGCGGCGGCCCCCTCCCAACCGGCGCCCGCCGGTTCCCTTTCCGGGTTCGCCGGCCACGGCCTCCTTCTCCAACTTGCCATCGTGTTCCTCGCCGGTCTGGCGCTCAACCTGACGCCGTGCGTGTACCCCCTGATCCCCATCACGATCGGGTTCTTCACCGCCCAGGACAGCGGGAAGCGGTCGCGGACCTGGCTGCTGGCGAGCGTCTACGTGCTCGGGATGAGCGTGACGTACTCGGCGCTCGGGGTGCTGGCCGCGCTTTCGGGGCGGCTGTTCGGCTCGGCGCTGCAGTCGCCGTGGGTCGTCGGCCTCATCGTTGCCGTGCTTCTGGCGCTCGCCGCCTCGATGTTCGGACTGTGGGAGTTGCGCGTGCCGTCGTGGGCGATGCGCGCCTCCGGCGGGCGCTCCGGCGCCTTGGGGGCCCTCCTGATGGGGCTCGTCGTCGGCCTCGTTGCGGCGCCGTGTATCGGGCCGTTCGTCCTCGGGTTGCTCACCTACGTCGGCCAGCGTCAGGACGTGCTGCTCGGCTTTGCGCTCTTCTTCGTCCTCTCGCTCGGGCTCGGCCTCCCCTACCTGCTGCTCGGCGTCTTCACCGGCGCCCTCGAACGGCTGCCGAACTCCGGTGCCTGGATGGTCGGGGTGCGACAACTCTTTGGGGTCCTGCTCGTCGCGCTCGCCGGGTACTTCGCAAGGCCGTTCTTCCGCCCGGCCACAGGGGACGCCGTGTTCGCCGGACTGCTGGTGGCGGGCGGGCTGTACCTTCTGGTCGTCGCGCGGCCCGGGCACGAGCATCCCTGGATCGACCGCTTCATGCGCCTCGCGAGCGCAGCGGTGCTCGTGGCCGGGGTCCTCCTCGTGCCGGCCAAGGCGCCAACGGGGACGGCCGGTCTGACCTGGCGGCCGTACGACGAGCACGCCGTCGACAAAGCCATGGCGAGTGGGGAAAGTGTGGTCCTCGACTTCTACGCAACCTGGTGCGTGCCGTGCAAGGAACTTGACGAGAAGACGTTCTCTTCGCCCGACGTGGCGGCGCGGCTCGCCTCGTTCGCCAGGTTCAAAGTGGACCTCACCCGCAACGACCCCGAGACCGACCGGTTGCGCCAGCGTTACGACGTGGCCGGCGTGCCGACGGTCGCGTTCTTCCGCTCCGGAAAGGAAGTCGCCGACACGCGCCTCACCGGCTTCGAGACTCCGGAGGCGTTCCTGGCGCGCCTGCGGCGCGTCGCGGGCCATTGAGGGTGCGGCGGCGGACCGTCACGCCCCCGTCGTCGTCCCGCCGTCCGACCCCCTGCCCCAGGCCCACACCGACTCGTCGTCGTCGAACTCGGGCAGCTTCGGCGCGTGACCGCGAGCGGCGTTGGCGCGCCACTCCCACAGGATCGCCCACTTGAGGTAGGTGCCGAAGGCCTGCAACATGCAGAACACCAACCCCGGCATCCCGTCGAGGAAGCCGAGCTGGAGGACGTACATCCGGAGGAACCGCCAGAGCGGGCGCCCGAACACCTCGGCGACGCCGGAGGTCCGGTTCGTCTTCCAGCCCTGCGCCGCGCCCCAGAAGCCGTACTTGACGATGCGTGGCAGGTACTGGTCGAACGACTCGACCATGTAGTGCAGCATCGGACTCTTCAGTACGGGCGCCGGCCCTTTCGTCTGCATGTCCGCGTGCACGCGCTTGTTCGGGTAGCGGCCCGCACCGCTCTTGACCAGGCGCACGACGCGGTCATGCTGCCACCCCGAGTAGCGGATGACGCGGTCCATGAAGTACGCCCGTCGCTTGACGACGTACGCCTCCGCGCGCGGGCCGGAGGCGAGCAGCGACGTGATCTCGTCCCGGAGTTCGGGCGTGCAGCGCTCGTCCGCATCGAAGATGAGAATCCACTCGAAGCGGGTCTGGTCCATCGCCCAGTTCTTCTGCGAGGCGGAACCGCGGTACGGCCGCTGCAAGAAGCGCACCTTGGCGCAGCCCCTGGCGATCTCGGGCGTCCGGTCGGTGGAGAACGAGTCCACCACAACGATCTCGTCGCACCATTCCAACGACGCGATGCAGTCGCCGACGTTGTGCTCCTCGTTGAAGGTCGTGACGACCGCTGAGATCCTGGGACGTTCGAGCGTGCGTTCGTGGCCGGCTTCCATTCCCGCCTCCGGAGCGGCATCTTACACGGTCGGTTTTCGAGCCCGCGCGCGCGAGCAACTCGAGCGCCGTGCGTGTCCTTCAGGCCGAACCGAGATCGCCGAGCCGTGGCCTCTTGTAAGCGCCGCGCTTGGCGTCTATCGTGCGGGCATGGAACTGGCGCCGGTCATCATCGAGCGGTTGGTCGAGGCGGCACGCCGGGCCCAGGCAACGGCCTACGCTCCCTACTCGCAGTTTCCCGTCGGCGCGGCGGTCCTTGCCGAGGACGGCAGGGTCTTCCCCGGGTGCAACGTGGAGAACAGCTCGTTCGGCCTCACGGTCTGCGCCGAGCGCAACGCGGTGGCGGCGGCGATCGTCGCCGGGGCGCGGCCGACGGCGGTCGCGGTCGTTGCCAACGGCAAGGCGGTCGCGCCCTGCGGCGCATGCCGCCAGGTCCTGGCGGAGTTCGCGGCGGCGATGCCCGTGATCCTGGCCACGTCCGCTGGAGGGGAACGGCAGGTCACCTCGCTCGACGCCCTGCTTCCGGGGGCGTTCGTCTTCGTGAAGCCCTAACCGCGGTTCCCGGCGACGTCCCGGTGGGGACCTGGCGCCGTCAGCTCCGGCCCCGTTCTACGCTCGGCCCTGCCTCCGACGCAGGAACCGGTAATCGGGCACCGCGTACTCCTTGAGCTTGGCAATCAGGGCGCCGCGAGAGATGCCGAGAGCGCGCGCGCCCTTCGACTGGTTGCCCTTCACCTGCCGCATGACGCGGTCGATGATGAGCTGCTCGACCCGCGGCACGACCTGTTTGAGGTTGTCGGAGGCCAGCACCTCGGCGAGGCTCGTCGCGGCCTGCGCTCCGCGCGCCGCGGCGTTCGCCCCTCCCTCCGAGAGCTCTTCGCACCTGACCATCTCCCCGTCGGGGGTCGCCGTTACGAATCGATTGACCGCGCCGACCAATTCCGCCATCTCGCCGGGGAACGGCTGCGCCAATAGGGTGTTGAGGCATTCCAGCGTGATCCCGCGGATCGTCTTCCTCTGCTCCTGTGCGACCCGTGCGAGCATCCCGGCGATCAACAGCGGCAAGTCCTCGCGGCGTTCCGTCAAGCGCGGCACGCGCAGCATCCGGCGTGAAAACACCAGGAAGAACGCCGGCTCCAGCTTGCCCTGCTGCACGAGAGCGAGCGGGTCCTCGCCGCAGGTGACGGCCCACCGCACCGAGCCGGCGCCCGCGGGCCCGCGCTGCTGTGCCGAGATCAACCCCGCGAGTTCGGCCTGCAGCGCCGGCGGGAGACGGTCCGCGTTGCGCAGGATCAGCATGCCACCGCGCGCCCGCTCCACGGCACCCTCCACCCTTTCGGCAAGGCTGGGGACACCGGTGGGTCCGAACAGCTCCCGGCGCACCGCACCGCCGTCGACGCCGCCAGCCTCTACGACCACGACCGGCCGTCCCCGCCCCGGACCGATCGTCGAGAGCAGGCGCGCCATTTCGGTGCGCCCGACCCCTTCCCCTCCGCAGACAAGGACCGGATCGTTCCCGACCGCCGCGGCCAGCATCCCCGCCCGCAGCACCTGGACCGCTTGCGAGGTGCCCGGGACACGTGCGCCCAGCGCTTGGAGCGCGTCCCCGTCCGAACCCGGAACCACGGTATCCGCCCGGCCGATCTCGCGCCAGCGCAGGCCGAGCAGCCTGGCGGTCTCGGCGAGCAGCCCGACGCCTTCGTTGCCGAGCATCCCAGCGGGTCGGGCCGCGATCGCGCCCACCGCCTCGCCGTCGAGCGCCGAGATCGGATAGACGATCGCAGCGGAGCCCCCACTACCGACCTGGGCGTAACGTCCGGGCGTCGTTAGGTCCGAGAGGCCCGCAGCGGAGAACCGGGGCAGGTCGCCCTCCCAAACCGAAGCCATGGCTGCCATACCGCCGGCCCCGTCCGGCGCCAGCACCGCCAACTCGACCCCTGGCAACGCGTCCCTTATCAGTGCGATGACCCTCCGGAAGCAGTCGCTGCGTGGGGTCGCCAACGCCGCCATGAGCTCCAGCCGCGTCGCCGCGAAGCCGGCCGGGTCGGAGAGGAAGGTCAACTGCTGCGCGCCGTCCCGCCCCGGCCCCGGTGGGGACGGCGCCGCGTTCTCCCCCCGCGTCATTCCATCCGGGATGGACCCGGCGGCGCCAGTCTCCGAGCCGCGAAACACCAACGTCATCGGCCCGATCCGGATCCGGTCGCCCGGGTTAAGCACGCCGCGCGACCGCCGCTCGCCGTTGAGGACCACGGTCTGACGATCGACCGTTACGAACGTGAACACATCCCCGTTCCGGTGCATGACCAGGTGGCGGTCCGCAACCGCCGGGGACCGCACGACGACGTCGTTCCTGCTCGCGGAACCGACCGTGATCTGGCTCTTCTCGAGCCGGTAGTTGAGCACGGCTCCGTTCTCAGACTCGACCGCGAGCAGAACCATCACCACCCCCTGGACATGTTCAATCCTACATCATTCAGTTATACCCGTCCATAGGAGTGTTAACGATTCGCGCAACAGCCTCGTGCGATCCCCCGATGTCCTTGTCGGCAAGGTTGTTGCGACTCGTCACGGGGGCGCCGACGAACCCGCGCCCCGCCTCACCCTCTGGCAATACCCATCCGGATCGGCAGGATGATCGTCGGCAGGCCGGAGAACTGCAGCCTCCGCTGAATCGCGAACGCGGTGTCGTTGTGGAGGAAGCGGTAGTAGAACTTCTCCTGGGCGAACACCAACTTCCCCAGGAAGACGACCCCCTTCGGGAACTCCCGCCGCACATCCTGACAGAGTTGCTCGGCATCGAAGACGACGTCGGTCCCGACCCGGTATCGCGATTCGGCAGCGAGTCCGAGTCGGTGCGCGAAGTCGACGTAGCGCCGCAGGCCGCTCTCGGTGTTGGCGATCAGGGAGTCCACCTCGGTCTTCCCCTTGAAATGGCCTGAGTCGACGACGCCGACCGAGAGGAAGATCACGTCCTTGTAGTACCCGGGGAAGAGCCTCTGGATCGTCAGCAGGGCGTGCACGCCGAGGCCGCCGTATCCCGACACCATCAGGATCGCCACCGGAGCGGCGGAGTCGACGGCAGGCACCGGTGCGGCCGCCGGCTCGGTCGGAATCTGGGAGAGGATCGCGTCCAGCCCGGCGATCTCGCGCTGGATCCCCTGGTAGTGGCGGCGCACGAGGATGCAGACCACGATCAGAGTGAAGGTGATGGCGAACGTCAGCCACGCGCCCTCGCTGAACTTCTCGAACGTGGTGATGACGAGGATCGCGATGCAGAGGACGAGCGTCACCCCGTGGAGGACGACCTTGCTCGCCCAGCCCGGGTGGAGGCGCCGGTCGCTGATCCACATCCGGGCCATGCTGATCTGCGTCAGGCTGAACGTGATGAAGACGTTGATCGCGTAGAGCACGACGAGGAACGACACCCTGCCCTTCGAATAGATCAGCAGGCTCGCGGCGGCGCCCGCCATGAGGATGATGCCGTTCTTGGTGACGAGCCGCTCGGAGAGGTTCGCGAACGCGTGCGGCATCCACGAGTCCATCGCCATGTTCGACAGCACCCTCGGGCCATCGATGAAGCCGGTCTGGGCCGCCACGAACAGGAGTGCTCCCTCGGACACCAGCGTAATGACGACGAGCCACGCGCCTATCCGCCATCCCCCCAGCACCCACGATCCCATGACCCGGTCCAAAAGCACGGCGTTCATCGTCCTACCCGCTTCGGGCGCCGCGTGCCACAGCAGGTAGCAGACCAGGATCCCTCCGGCCGTCAGCGCCAGCGACGCCGCCATGTACAGCATGGTGCGCTTCGCCGTCGCCACACGCGGTTCTTTCAGGATCTGCAGCCCGTTGGACACCGCCTCGATACCGGTGTAGGTACCGGCGCCGAGCGAGTACGACCGCATGAAAAGCAAGAACACGGCCCAGAAGCCGAGCACGCTGACGTCGCGCGACGCCGCCGCGTGCGCGGCCTGCATCACCTGCGGCCACACCGCGAGGTGGGCTGCGACGCCGTAACCGATCAACAGGACGTGCATCGCAATGAAGACCAGGAAGATCGGCAACAGCACCTTCACGGACTCCTTCACGCCCCGGAGGTTCAACACCGCAAGGAGCGCGAGGATCGCGAGGTTGAGCGGCACCTTGTAGTCGTGCCAACCGATCGGAACGAAGCTCAGGATCGCGTCGACCCCCGAGGCGATCGAGATGGTGATCGTGAGGACGTAGTCCACGACCAGGGCCGAGCCGGAGACGACGCCGGGCAGCGGCCCGAGGAGCTTGCTCGCCACCACATAGCCGCCGCCGCCGCTGGGGAAGTGCTCGACGACGAACGTGTAGGAGTACGAGAGCAGAATGACCGTCAGGGTCATCAGCGCCGCCAGGAAGAGAGCCAGGTACTCGTGCCCGAGGATCGCGCGAAACGCCTCGTCGGGGCCGTACGCCGAGGACGAGAGCCCGTCCCCGCCGAGGCCGACCCAGGCCAGGAACGCAACCAGGGAGAGCTTGTGGAAAACGTTTGGGTCGGTCGGGTCCTTCGGCTTGCCTACGACGAGCCGGACGAGACGGGCGAGAAGCCCCTGGCCGGGTTCGACCGCTGCGTCCGGATCCGGTGGCCTCCCGGGCAACTCGTACACGGTTCGGGCTCCCTTGCCGACCGGCGCCGACCGCGCGCCAACGGTCGCCGGCTGGCGCCGGAACGTTACCACAGGCAGGACTTCCGCCCCCACCGCCGGTTTGCCCCGGAGAACGCTTGCGGCTAGACTCGTCTCGGTGTGGCGGCCACCGGTACTTCTCGCTCAGCTCCCACCCCCCGCGGATGATCCGGCGGTGGCCGCAATCCTGCACGGTCTCCTGCAGGCGACCGGAGCCTCGGGGTGCCGGCTCTCGCTTCAGCTCCTCCCCGAGGGACCGGAGGCCGACTACGAGTTGGGCCGGCAGAGCTCGAGCGCGCCTCTCGTGGTCCGCCTCGAAGCGGAGGGCTTTCGCGGGTTCCTCCGGCTGTTCGATGCCGGAACCCGTCCCGCCGCCAGCCCCGCCGCGCTCGAATGCCTGCGGCCGATGATCGAGGGCGCGTTGCTCGCGCTCATCGACCGCAGCAACGCAAGCCGCCAGATCGACATATTGGTGCAGATCCTCGGCGTCGCCAACGAGGCCCATCTCCTCATGGACGAACGCGGCGAGATCCTCTTTGCCAACGCCCGCGGCGAGGAGCTCCTCGCCCTCCACACGGAAAAGCCCCAGGCCCGGCTCGCCAGCGGCGAGACGGCCCCGCTGCTCTCGCTGATCGTGTCGGAGATCGCCGCTCTGGTGGATTCGAGCGAGCGCGTGCGCCGGCAGGCCGTTGCGACCGGCGACGGCGGCCGCTGGCGCCTCGAGATCGTCGCGCTTGCTGGGCTCGGGGGCGCCGGCTACTCGCTGGTGGTTCTGTCGCCGATTCGCCTCTTGCGGCCCGAGGAGATCCGGCAGCGCTGCTCCGGGGTCCAGGTCTCGAGCCGCGAGGCGGAGGTCCTCGCCCTCCTCCTCCGCGGTCAGAAGGCGAGCGAGATCGCAGCTCGGCTCGGCATCACCGAGTACACGGTGAAGGACCACCTGAAGCACGCCTACGCGAAGCTCGGGATCACCTCCCGCGGCCAGTTGCTGGCGCGGCTGGAAGCGGCGGGCCCCGACCCGTCCTGACCGGTTGATATACTCGGTCGCGTGTTGTGCATCGGTACCGTCGCCGTGGAGCCACCGTTGGTCCTCGCCCCGATGGCGGGCATCACGGACCGGGACTTCCGGCTGCTCATCCGACGGCTGGGCGGTTGCGGTCTCGTTTCGATGGAGTTCATCTCCAGCGAGGGCCTCACGAGGCAGCGCCCGAACACCCTCAAGATGCTTCACTTCGTGGACGAGGAGCGGCCGCTGGCGATCCAGATCTACGGCTCCGACCCGGAGAGGATGGCCGAGGCCGCGCGACTCGTGGAAGAGATGGGGGCGGACGTCTGCGACATCAACATGGGCTGCCCGGCCAACAAGGTCCTCAAGGGGTGCGCAGGCGCGGCGCTCACCGGCGACCTCCCGCTGGCCGGGCGCATCGTCCGCGCCGTGCGCGCCGCGGTCTTCCTTCCGCTCACGGTCAAGTTCCGCCTCGGCCTGCGGGCGGATGCCGCGACGTTCCTCGAGCTCGGGAGGGTCTGCCAGGAGGAGGGAGCCGACGCCGTCACCCTGCACCCCCGGACGGCCCGCCAGCAGTTCACCGGACACGCCGAGTGGGAGGCGATCGCCGAGCTCAAGCGCTCGCTCGCCATCCCGGTGGTCGGCAACGGCGACGTGACCACACCCGAGCAGGCGGTCGCGATGCGGCGGCAGACCGGTTGTGACGCGGTCATGATCGGCCGGGCGAGCCTGACCAACCCGTGGATCTTCTCGCAGGCGGCGGCGCTTCTCCGCGGCGAGCCGTACGCGGAGCCGTCGCTGGCCGAGCGCGGCGCGCTGATGCGCGCCCACTTCCACGAGGTCATCGGGCGGGAGGACGAGCGCACCGCCCTGCACAAGCTGCGGCGCTTCACCGGCTGGTACACGCACGGCCTGCCCGACGGCCGCACGCTGCGCCGCCGCCTCTCCGAGTTGGCGTCCGCCCGGGCCGTGCTCGGGGCTGTCGAAGACTATCTGCTCGACCAGGGAGCCGCCTGAGATGGCCCGCCTCCCGATGACTATCCCCCCGTCCCTCGAGGCGCTGGCGCCCGAGGTTCCGGCCGGCGTGCTCGACGGGACGTTCCGTGCGGCCAGCGAGCGCCTGGACGTTTACATCGGAGCACTGATCCGGGAGCTGGCGGCTACGCTGGACCTGGCCTCGGGCGAGCAGCTCGACCCCGACGGTCTCGTCGCCGAACGGGGGTGGAGCGACGGCGGCAAGCTGGCGCTCCGCTGGCTCGTCGAGACCCTCGAGCTGTACGGGCTGGCCGAGCGCACAACCGGCGGATGGCGACTCGTCTCCGTCTCCGCCGCGACGCCCGCAGCCGAGCTGCGGGCCGAGGCCGAGCGCCTCACTCCGGCGGCCGCCCCCGCATACGAGGTGCTCGCGCTCTGCGCGACCGCGTTGCCTGCGGTGTTGCGGGGCGAGCTGCGCGGCCAGGACGCCCTCTTCGGACCCACGACGCTGGGCCTCTGGTTCGACTACTTCTCCAACTCGAACCCCCACTACGCCCCGAACAACATCATCGCCGGCGCTGCGGTGGCGCGCGCGGCGGGTCCTGGCGCCCGCGTCCTCGAGGTCGGAGGCGGAGGCGGAAGCGCGGCCGAGGCAACGCTCGCCGCGCTGGCCCGGGCCGACAAGCCGCCGTCGGCGTACGTCTTCACGGAGCTCCAGCCCGCGTTCCTGCGCCGCGGCGCGCGGACCGTCCAGCGGGCGCTCCCGGAAGGGTGCGAGCTGCGCTCGCTTCGCTTCGACATCAACCTCGACCCGCGGACTCAGGGCCTCGACGGCGCTTTCTTCGACGTCGTGTTCGGCGTGAACACGCTGCACCTGGCGCACGACGTCACCGCGACCCTCGCGAACCTGCGCGCCCTCCTGGCGCCCGGCGGCGCGCTCATCCTCGGCGAGCTGCTGCGGCCGACTCCGACGGCGCCCGTACACCTCGAACTCCCCTTCACCCTGCTCGAGGAGTACGGCCACGTCCCGCTCTCCGAGGGGATCCGCGAGCGCCCGGGGTTCATGAGCGCGGGCGGCTGGAGGCGAGCGCTCGAAGCCGCGGGTTTCCGCGACATCGCGCTGATCCCGGCCCAGATCGAGCGCTGCGCGTCGATCTACCCCGGCTTCTACTGCGGGGCGGTCAGCGCCCGCGCCTGAGCACCGGAACGGCGGTCAGATCCGGACCCGCACCCGGTACGTCAGGACCGCCTGACCGTTGGCCGGCACCGGCACCGTGAACGCCACGCCCGATGCCGACAGCTTCTCGAACGGGTGCGAGTGCGCGAGCATCTCCCAAACCCCGCCCAACTGGTCGCGCACCTCGACGGCGACGGCGGCGTTCTTGTGGTTGCGCAGCGTCACCTCGAACGCGTCCTCGTAGAGGTTGTCCGCCAGCTTGCGGTAGTCGGTCTGCCGGCGCTGGGCCACGACGTCGAACGCGTTGCCCATCGTGACCTTGACCGTCTCGTCCTTCGGCGTGTGCTCGATGCGATCCTCGCCGACGAACTGCGCCCGGCCGCTCCGGTCCTTCTGGTACAACCTCACGACGCCCGCGGGGAGCGCCATGCCGAGATGGTTCTCGGCCCGGTTCGCGATCTCGACGTCGACCCGGACGTCCTGCTTCTGCATCCCGATCCGCTGCAAGTACCACCACTGCGGACTCTCCACCACGTACCGCCTCGTCACCCTGACGCCGTCGGCTTCCAGGAGCGCGACCTGCTTCTTCTGCCGGTCCTTGACCGTCGTCGAACGCTCGAGGGTGTAGAGGTGGTACTCGGCGAACGCCTCTTCCTTCATCCCGCCGGCCATCGCCTTGGCGGCCATCATCAGCGGCTGCGGGCCGGGCCGCGGCTCGGGCGCGAGGTGGACGTCGCCGGCGACCAACTGCAGGGCCGCGTCCGGGTACGCGGCGCCCGAGGCGTTGTCCAGCGTCACCCAACCGATCAGCCCGCCCTTCTCCCCTGAGGCGTCCAGGGTGAGCACGTAATCCGCCTTCCAACTGATGCCTCCGGTGAGGTAGGTCGCCTCGAGACGCCGCTCGCCGGCGCGCTCCGATTCGAGGAGCCAAACGAGGGTGGGGCGCTCGCGCAGGTTCTCCGGGAGCTGTCCGAAGACCAGCTCGCGGTACGGAGGGTTGGAGACGATCCGGTCGCCGATGCGCCACACCGTCCCGTTCTCGATCGAGAGGAGGCGGCCGACCATTTCCTTGCGCTCGACGGCCCCCGGCGCCCCGCCCGGCTCTTCGGTCACAAGGGTGACGTCGCGCCCGAGGTACTTGGCCAGGAGAGTCTTCGGAGACAGCAGGTCGTACTCGTAGTTCTGCTCGAGCACCGCGACGGACTCCCCGGCGATCGCCACGGTCTCCGGCATCACCTTCTCGGCGATGTCGCGGAACTCCAGCGCGCACGTCCCGGCTGGCAGCGCCACCGTCCTGGCGTCGCGCACCAGCGCCCTGCCGACGTTGTAGACCGTCAGCGACAGCGTCCGGCCCGGCCCGGCCTGCGAAACCAGCACGGGCGGGTTCGCCGCCGCCACGCTCCCCGACGCCACCAGGACGAGACCGAGGCCGAGCCGCATCGTCATCATCGTGCCCTCCTTACAGGCCACCGGCGCGCACCACTGCGGTGCCGGCTCGCCCCGCGACGACGCTCCCGATCGCCGCCGCCGTCACGCCGCGCTGCGCGCAGCGGTCGAGCAGCACCTCGGCGCTCGCGGGCGGGAGCGCCACCAGCAGCCCCCCCGAGGTCTGGGGGTCGCACAGGAGGGTGGCCGTGGCGTCGTCAACCCCGCCCAACTCGACCCTGTCTTCGACCCAGCTTCGGTTCGCGACCAGGCCGCCCGGGATCGCCCCCGACCCGACTGCGTCGCGGGCGCCGTCCAGGAGAGGAACGGCGCCGGCGGCGATCTCGAGCGCCACGCCGCTGGCCTCGGCCATTTCGAGGGCGTGCCCCAGCAACCCATATCCCGTGACGTCAGTGAGCGCGTGCACGCCGAGATCGGCCAACGCTTCGGCGGCGACTCGGTTGGTCGCCGCCATTGAGGCAACCATCGCGTCCCGCGCGCTGGGCCCCAATTCGCCGCGCTTGAGGGCCGTCGCCAACACGCCGGTACCGATCCGCTTCGTCAGGACCAGCACGTCGCCGACCACGGCCCCGGCGTTGGTCAGGACCTTCTGGGGGTGCACCAGGCCGGTGACGGCCAGGCCGTACGTGAACTCCGGCCCCTTCACCGTGTGGCCGCCGAGCGGCAGCACGCCTTCGTCGCGCAGGACCGACAGGCCGCCCGCGAGGGTGTCGGTCAGCGCCTGCAGCGGCAGCGTACCCTGCGGGAACGCGCACACGGCGAGCGCCGAAAACGGGCGGGCGCCCATCGCGTAGACGTCCGAGAGAGCGTTCGCGGCGGCGATGCGCCCGAAGTCGAACGCCTCGTCCACGACCGGCGTGAAGAAGTCCACGGTCTGCACCAGCGCCAACTCGTCGGAAAGGCGCACCACGCCCGCGTCGTCGAACGTCCTCGCGCCGACGAGCAAGCGCGGATCGCTCACCACAGGGAGCGCCGCGAGCACCGCGTGCAGGTCCGCCGGACCCAGCTTCGAGGCTCAACCGGCGCAGCTTACGAGGTGCGTGAGCTTGAGGATCTCCTCTCGACTCATGGCGGAAGTATACCCGCAGCTCGATGCTACTACAGCATATGCTATATGGTCTTATAACATATTCTACTTTTGTCTCGTATACGTCTACGGGATGCGGCGGCGCCGCGTCGGGAGGTGCGGATGGGCCCGAACCACACCAATCAGCCCGTCAGAGTGGGAGGGTTCGAGGTCCTCGCCACCGGTCTTCTCCTCCTCTTGCTACTCTCCGCGCTGCTCCCGTGACGCCCTGCTAGACTCCCGCCTCGGGGCGTTCGCCCCGAGGAGGCGGCGATGGCGATGCAGACGATGGCGACGCTGGCGTGGCAGTCGGGAATGAGGTTCGAGGCGCGCTCCGCCACGGGGCACCAGCTCACCGTCGACTCCCCCGGCCGCCCGGCGCACGCCGGCGCCGGCCCGATGGAACTCGTGCTGATCGGCGTCGCCGGTTGCACCGGGATGGACGTCGTCGCGATCCTCGAGAAGATGCGCCAGCCGCTCGCGGGCCTCGAGGTGGAGATCGCGTGCGAGAGGGCCGCTACGAACCCGAAGTATTACACGGCGCTCACCATCACCTACAAGCTCCGCGGCCGCGACCTCGATCGCAGCAAGGTCGAACGCGCGGTCGAGCTTTCCCACTCCACCTACTGCTCGGCGCTCGCCTCTCTCCGTCCCGACTGCGCCGTGACCACCGCGATCGAGATCTCCGAGGCCTAGTCGGCCGGCTTCAGCAGTTGCGACGGACGCACCAGACGGACCTCCCCGCCGATGCGCGGCAGTTCCCGCTCCAGCACCTCGATGGTGATCGGGTGCACGTGACCAATGGCGACCGCCGACCCTTCCGCCCGCGCCCGCGCGACCGCCTGATCGAGCGCCCGCCGGATGGCCTCCGGCTCGCTGACGACGTCGAGGAAGACATCGCGCCGCAGGGCCGGCACGCCGCTTGCGCGCGCGATCTGCTCCGCCACGGTGTCCGCGGTCGTCCGCGAGTCGAGAAAGTACAACCCGCGCGGCCGCAGCACGTCCATGACGGCGCGCATCGCGGCGGCATCCGCCGTCGCGCGCGAGCCCATGTGGTTGTTGACGCCGCGCGCCCCCGCCACGACTTCGAGCGCCCGTTCGACCCGGAACCTGATCTCTGCCGCAGGGAGTCCGACCTCGACGGCGCCCTCGCCGGGACCCGGCCCGCGGTTGCCGACAGGCTCCATCGGCATGTGCAGCAGCAGTTCGCGCCCCTGCGCGCCGAGTCCCCGGGCGACCTCGGCCGAACGGGCCGCGTTCGGTAGCACCGCGACCGCCACAGCCAGAGGCAGGCCCTCGACCTCGCGCACCACCTCGATCGAAGAGCCGGCGTCGTCGAGCACGATCGCCAGGCGCGCGCCGCGCACCGCCGGCCGCCCCGCCCGCGTCTTCGGTGCCGCCGGCAGCTCCTCGCCCAGCACCAGGACTCGCCACCGCACCCCGGCGACCTCGCCGTCCAGGCGGGCCAGGCCGTACCCGCCCTTCTCCAGGAGCGGCATTGGCTCCAGGCGCCCGCCGAGGTTGTGCGCCGCCGCTTCCAGGTCCAGCACGAAGCGTTCGACCTGGAACCCCCGCGGCGCGTGGACGGTGACGAGCGCGAGCGATCCCGCGGCGTCCCGCACGCTCTCAGAAGTGACCCGCGCGGGATCGCACCGGAACCGCGCCGCCACGTCGCGCACCACCGCGACGGCCTTCGGCGCGGCCCGAACCGGGCGCGGCTTCGCCACACGCAACGCCACGTAGACGACGGCGGCCGCCGCGAGCAGCACGAGTGCGAGAGCGACGAGCCCTCGCGCCCTGCCGGCCCCACCCGAGGGCCGTCTACGCCGCTTGGCCGACCGCGGCGCGGCCACCAGCCAGCTCCAGCGCACGATCGAGGACGGCGTCGCCGCCCTTGCGCGGCCGCACACGCTCGTCCGGTTTCAGCCCGACCCCAAGGATCGGCTTGCCGTCCGGCCCGATGCCCCACGCCGACGCGAGCCACACCTCGCCGCCGGCGCCCTTGATTGCGCGCCGCTGCCCGGTGTCGCCGTAGCTCTCCGTTCCCACCAGTGTGGCGCCGCGACTCTTCAACACGCTGGCCAGCAACTCGGCCGGCCCGGCCGTGGTGGCGTCGAGGCAGACGAACAGTTTCCATGAGCGCGACGGGCCCTGTGCCTTGACCGTCTCGCCGTTGTCGCCGCTCGCCCCCATCTTGACCTCGATCGCCCCTCCCGCGAGCTGCGCCGCCACTCGGGCCGCCCCCTCCGGGGTGCCGAGCGCGACCCCGCGCAAATCGACCACGAGCGCGCTCACGCCCTCGCTCCGGCGCAGGACGTCCCCCAGCCCGGCGGCTGCCGCGGCATCGAGGACCGGCACTCTTACCACGGCCACGCCCTCCTTCGCTTCGACTGACGGCGCGCCTGCGGCGAACGGCGCCGGTTTGAGCGTCACCGGTCGCTTGCCTTCGAGCTGCCGGTCGATCACGTCGAGGGTCACGTCGGCGCCCTTGCGCTCGGCGTCGTCGAGCAGCGTGAGCGCTCGCCAGAGCGGACGGGCGCGCACCGGATCGGAGCCGATACTCTCCACCAGCTCGCCCGGCACGATCCCCGCCTTCGCCGCCGGCGAGCCCGCCAACACCTGGACGACGAACGGGTACGACGAGCGTTGACCGAGCAGAAGCCCGAACGGCGGCAGCGCTCGTGCGCGGATCCTGGCGTACTGAGCCGCGACGTCGTCCGGAACCCAGAGCCCCCCCGGGTCGGCTGCCTGCACGAGCCCGTTCATCGCGCCGAGTTCGAGCTTGGCGACCGGGACCTCCTCGACGTACGAGGAGTGGACCAGCGACACCACCTGCCCGAACATCCCCACGAGCCGGTACAGGCTCCTGCCGGGACCGCCGGCCGAACCGGATGCGAGCGCCACAACCGCGACGATCACGACCAGCGAAACTCCAAGGAACAGCCACCGATGCTTCACCGCACCCTCACTTCCCCGCCGGCTTGAGCCAGGTCAGCGGATCCTGGGCTGTCTGCCCGACGCGTATCTCGAGGTAAACGCTCGCCACCCCTTGTTCGTTCCGCCCGGCCACGCCGAGGGGCTCACCGGTGCCAACGCGCTGCCCGGCGCGGGCGAACATACTAGCAAGTCCGCCATACAGCGAGTAGACATCGCCGCCGTGGTGGACGATCACGACGTTGCCGTAGCCCTTGAAAAACTGCGCGTACGAGACCTTCCCTGCGGCGACCGCCACGACCCTCTCCCCCGGCTGCGCCGCCAGGACGACGCCATGGGTGAGGGTGACCGTGCCGTAGTGCGGGTCGCGGTGCGGCCCGAACCGTTGCAGGACCCGATCGGACGCCACGGGCCAGCGCAGGCCGCCGCGCAGCAGCCGCACGTCCGGACTCGCGCTCCCCTCCTGCTGCGTCACGGTGCCCCACAACCTCTCCAAGCGCTCCTGAGCCTCCTGGGCGCCCGCCAGCGCCACCGCCCCGTTACGGCGCTCGACCTCGAGCGAGGCGAGCTGCGCCTCGACGCGCTGCCTTGTCTGCTCCAGTTCCCGCCGCCGGCCGTCGAGACGTCCCGCCGTCGCCGCCAGCTCCTCCCGCCGGGCCGAGAGTTCCGACAGCGCCGCCTCCCTCCGCGCCATGAGGGCGGCGGCCTCGTCCCGCCGCCGCTTCTCCTCGCGGACCAGGGCGAGCGCGACCGTCACCCGCGCCGGAATGTCCTGCCCCGACCCGACCGCGTGCACGACCAGGGGCGCCAGGCCGGCGCGGCCGAGCACGGCCAGCAGCGACAGCTGCAGGCGCAGCCTGTCCATCGCCGCATCGAGCTCTGCCTGGGACGCCGTGGCCGCCGCGGACGCAGCCGCGACGGCGCGCGCCGCCTGCTCCTGCTCCACCTCGGCCTCGCGGACCCGCACCATCGCGATCTTGACCTCAAGCGCCAACCGCTCCCGCTGCCGGCCGAGGCCCGCCTGGACGTCCGCGAGCTGCCGAAGGTGCTGCTCCAGCGCCCGGACCTCGCTGCGGGCGTCCGCGAGGTCCTTCGGAACCGCGCCATCCTGGGCGAAGGCTGCCGCCGCGAAACCAAGAACCGCCCACGCGACCGCGGCCCGGATCAAACGCCCTCGTCCCACCGGGACCCGGCTCCGATCGCCTCGCGGGCGAGAGCGTGAAACCGCCTCCGCAGGGGGTGGAGGTCGGGCGTGCGCCCGCCGGGGTGAAGGCGGTTCCCGAGCAGCACGAACACGGCGCGGCTCTCCGGGTCGGACCAAACCGAGACCCCCGTGAAACCGGTGTGTCCGAACGCAGCCGCAGGCAGCGCCGGTCCCGCCGAGCAACTCGGGGAGGAGGCGAGCTGCCAGCCGATCCCGCGCGCCTGCTCGAGGCCGTCCGTCCGGCAACGGGTCGCGAGCTCCGCCTCTTCGGCGTTCACGAGTTCGCCGCCGCCGGGAAGGTACTCCGCCGCCAGCCGCGCCACCGCCGCGGCGGTGCCGAACAGCCCGGCGTTCCCGCCCACGCCGCCGAGGCCGCGGGCGTTGCCGTCGTCGCATGGCCAGACGCCGCCGACCGCCGGCGGTGGCGACCCGGTCATACCGCGCGCCGCCAGCGCGCGATCCTCGACGAACCAGCGGCGCTCGCCGGGGGCCACGATTGCGTCCGCCGGAGGCGCAAAGCCGACCTCTTCCGCCAACCCCAGCGGCTCCGCCACGAGGTCGGCGAACAGCGCGCCGAGGTCGGCCCCGCCGGCCCGCTCGAGGGCGATGCCGAGGGTCAGGAAGCCGAGGCACGAGTACTCGACCCGGCTGCCGGCCGCCGCCACGGGTTGCACCCGCCGTATCGCATCCAGGTAGGCGTCGCGGCCGCAGCCGGAGGCGTACAACGGCGCCCACGCCGGGAACCCGGCGGTGTGGGTGGCGCACTGCTCGAACGTGACCGCGTTCCACGGCGAACCCGCGAGCTCCGGCACCACGTCGGCCACGGGTTGTTCGAGGTCGAGGCCGTCGCGGCGCGCCAGGAGCAGCAGCGTCGCCGTTGCCAGCGGTTTGGTGAGCGATGCCAGGTCGAAGCGAAGATCGGCTTCCTCCTCGCCGTCCCGGCGGGACCCCGCCGCGGACCAGCACATCCCCGCGCCGCCGTCGCGCGCGGCGAGACCAACCCACCGCGACGCGAGGCCGGCATCGACCGCGCGACCCAGCAGCCGGCCCACCGCGTCCGATTCCAGGGCGCTTCCGCTCACGGCATCACCCTACCCGGAACCCTCCGGAGTGTCTACCGCCCAAGACCGAGGTGCTACGCTGCCGCCATGGAGAGCTCGGTGCGACGTCTCGCCAGGGCCGCCGAGGCCCTGCTCGGCACCTCATACTCGCGGGCGAAGCGGGAGGTGCTGATCGGCCACATCCTGGTCAACGGGGGCGTCGTGACCGACCCCGGCGCGCGCGTCGGCCCGGGCGACGAGGTCGCCCACGCCCCCTCGTTGCCCCGCCGGGTAGCCACCCCGAAGACGCCTCCGATCGAAGTGTTGTTCGCCGACGGCGAGGTCGTGGTCGTCAACAAGCCCCCGGGACTGCTCGTCCACCCCACCATCGAGGGCGAGCAGGACACCGTGCTGGCCCGCGCGGCAGCCGAGCTCCAGCGCCGGACCGGGCGCCACCGGCGCCTCCTCGTCGTGCACCGCCTCGACCGCGACACCTCGGGCGTGATGGTGTTGGCGGTCACGCACGCTGCGGCGGAGCATCTGCACCGCCAGTTCCGGTTTCACACCGTGGAGCGCCTCTACCTCGCCCTGGCGCGCGGGGATCTCTTGCGGGATGAGCTGGTGGAGCGCAGCATCGGCCGGCCGCGGCCGGGCGCGCGGCGCGCGGCGCTTGCCCCCGGGACCGGCGGTCGCGCCGCCCGGACCCTGCTCCGGCCGCTCGAACGGCTGGGGCCGGCGACCCTCGTCGAGGCGGAGCTCGGCACCGGCCGCACGCACCAGGTCCGCGTCCACCTTGCCTACCTCGGCCATCCCGTACTCGGAGACCCCATCTACGGAGACCCCGAGACGGACCCTTTTTCGATTGGGCGGCTCGCGCTCCACGCGGGGGTCCTCTCCTTCGTCCACCCGGGCACGGGCGAGAGGCTCCGCTTCCGCCAGGCCCCGCCCCCGGACTTCAGCGCGCTGCTGGCGCACCTCCGGCGCCGGCACCGCGCCGCGCCGCACGTCCCCGCGCCGCAACCGGCGCCGCGAGGTCGATCAGCAGGCGCAACGGCCAGCCCGCGGCCTCCCCAGCGTAGGCCACACCAACACGCGGCAGGCGGCGCACCCAAACCGGCCGGCACGCGAACCCGTCCGCGGCCAACCAGATCTCGCCGCCGTCCGTGAGGTCGGCGCCGTCGAGGGCGCGGTCGATCCAAAGGCCCTGGCAGAGCTTCGCCGGGCCGTCGAGGCAACCGGCGCGGCGAGCCGCGATCCCTTCCTCTCCAGCGACCGGGAGCCCTCCGCGCAGCAGCACCGCCTCCGGCACGCCGGCCGCGCGCGTCACCACGTTGGCGCAGTGGTGCATGCCGTAAGTGAAGTACACGTAGAGGTGCCCGCCGTCCCCCCACATCGCCTCGTTGCGCGGTGTGCGCCTCCCCCGGTAGGTGTGGGCGGCAGCGTCGCGAACGCCGAGATAGGCCTCCACCTCCGTGATCCTGACCGCCGCGGTCCCTTCCGGCAGGCGGCGGACGAGCAGCTTTCCGAGGAGGTCACGGGCGACCGCGCGGGTGGGGCGCTGGTAGAATCGCCTTCCCAGCGGCGCGAGCTCCGCCAGCGCCGGCGCGGAGAGAGGCTTTGCCATGAGCGCTCGCACGGTTTGCGTCACAGGAGGCGCAGGTTTCATCGGCTCCCACGTGGCCGACGCGCTGCTCGCGCGCGGCCACCGCGTGTTGATTGTCGATGACCTGTCGTCCGGGCGCAAGGAGAACGTCCCCGCCGCCGCCGAGTTCCATCGGCTCGACGTCCGTTCCCCAGAGGCCGCGGCGCTGATCGCCGACGCCGGCGTCGAGGTCCTGGTCCACCACGCCGCGCAGATGGACGTTCGTCGCTCGGTGGCCGACCCCGTCAACGACGCGAGCATCAACGTTCTCGGCACCCTGAACCTGCTCGAGGCCGGGCGGAAAGCGGCTCTGCGCCAGGTCGTCTTCGCCTCCACCGGCGGCGCCATGTACGGCGAGCAGGAGCGCTTCCCGGCCGACGAGACGCACCCCGCGAGGCCGTTGTCGCCGTACGGCGTGGCCAAGCTGGCGGTCGAGCGCTACCTCTATTTCTTCCACCGGGAGTACGGGCTCGACGCCGCGGCACTGCGCTACGCCAACGTCTACGGCCCGCGCCAGAACCCGCACGGCGAGGCCGGCGTGGTCGCGATCTTCCTCGACCGCCTCCTGTCGGGGCGCGAGACGACGATCAACGGCGACGGCCTCCAGACCCGCGACTACGTCTTCGTCGCCGACATCGTCGCCGCCAACATTGCCGTCCTCGGACGCGAGGGGTTCGCGGTCTTCAACGTGGGGACCGGGCGCGAGAGCACGGTCGTCGAGCTCTACGATCACCTCGCCGAAGCCGTCGGCGTCGACCGTCCCGCCGTCCACGGGCCGGCCAAGGCGGGCGAGCAACGCAGGTCGGTGATCACCTCCGACCTGATGGCCCGCGAGCTCGGCGTCCGGCCCGAGGTGTCCCTCGACGACGGCCTCGCGCGCACGGCGGCGTGGTTCGCTTCGCGCGCCGGGCGCGACCCGCAGCCGCGCGGTTAGGTTCCCCGGCCGCCGCGGAAGCGGTCCATCTGCCGTCGCGCCCGCTTCTCCGGGCGGCCGCTCCCCCGCTCCGGCGCGGGCGGGGGCGCGAAGCGCTGGAGGCGGCGAAGCTCGACCTCCTCCTGCGTCGGCGGCGGGGTCACGTCCTCGTAGAGCTCGCGCGCCCGGGCCTTGGCGACGTGCGTGTCGGCAACCTCGCGCACGACCAGCTCGCGCGTCACCCCGGGCGCCACCGTGACGTGGATCCGGTCCCCTTCCTGGACGACGCGGTGTGCCTTGGCGCGCGCCCCGGCCACCTCCACCTTGCCCCCGTCGCACATCTCTTTGGCTTGCGACCTCGTCCGGGCGATGCACGCGACATCGAGCCACACGTCGAGACGAACGCGGTCGGACACCCGCCGATTGTAACCGCCTCTGCGACCCGCCAGACCCACTGGATGTCGATCGGCCTGCCCGTCGCGCTCGACCGGCGCCAACTCGGGGGGCTGCTCCTGGTGACGGCCGGGATTTCCCTCTACCCGGGCGCCAGCAACCTCATCGCCGCCGTAACCGCGCCCGTCTGTCGCACGCCCGACGTGGTCGTCACCGCCTTCGGCATGGACGCGATCGCCCCGCTTGCGACGATCGCGCACCGAGTTGCCCCGGAGACGACGAGGCCGGCGACACGCGCCGGCCTCGCACCACCGCTGCTTGGAACACTCTACTCCTTCGCACCGCCGGTGGCCGCGTACTCCACCGTCACCTGCGTAATGTTGCCGATCGGGATCACCGTGGCGGCGACCGTGCGCGCGCCGCCGTCGGCCTTTCCATGCACGGTCCCGACCGAGCCGGCGCTCTGTCTCTCGACCGTGAAACCCGCGCCCGAGAGGTCGCGCTCGAAGCGGGCGAGCACTTCCGTTGCGGCGTCGGGCGTCTGGAACGAGTACGTGCCCGTGAAGCCGTCGTCGGTCTCCTGCTTGGTCGAGGCCATGACCTTGGCGCCCGGGTACATCGGCACCCACTCGGGCATCACGACCGCTTCCGTGTCGCCGAACGACATCGTGCCCTTGTTCGACTTGATCCGGATCCCCTCCTTCCCCTTTTCCCCGCTCCCTTCGAAGGTGACCTCCTCGCCCTTCTCATTCTTGAACTTCAGGCGGCCGTTCTTGATGTCCGCCGCGTTCATCGTGATCTCCTCGCCGGTCTTCTTGTTGCGGATCGTCACCGTGCCGTCTTCGTCGTCGCTCGAGACGACTTCGAGATCGGGGTTGGCCGCCACCGCGAGCTTGGCCGCGAACACCGCCGGGTTCTTCTTGGCGGACTCCGCGTACCCCTTGAGCTTGTGCACGCCCCAGTACCCCGCCACCGCGAAGACGATCGCGACGATGACCAGGAGACCTCCGCACCCGCCGAGGATCCAGATCAACGGGCTGATGCCCTTCTTCTGCGGCGCTTGCGCCACGGGCTGCACCGGCGGTTGCGCCGGAGGCTGCGTCGGGTTGCTTGCCATGTCCCTGTCCTCCCTGTCGTTGTCCAGCGTTTCCAGCGTTCAATTCGGGTCCGTGTGTTGCCGGAATCATAGCGCCTCGGGCGGTCCCGCGCCAGCCAGTTGCAAGTGGGCCTCGGACTCAGGACAATGGAGGGTGGCTTCAACGAACGGGAGGCAACGATGAGCGGGAAGGTCTACAAGAAGATCGAAGTTGTGGGGTGCTCCGGCAAGAGCGTCGAAAACGCGGTCGAGTCGGCGGTGGAAAAGGCGTCGCAGTCGATGCACGGCCTCTCCTGGTTCGAGATCAAGGAAGTCCGCGGCGCGATCCGCGACGGCAAGCCGGTCGAGTGGCAGGTGACCGTCGCGCTCGGGTTCAAGCTCGACTGAGTGAACGGGGCGGCCTCGCAGAGCCGATGAACCCCCGGAACGCCCCAAGCGCGGCCCCGGCCCCGGCGTGAGCCGGGACCGGCGTGGCGCGCGGGCGGAGGCGGGGGCCCCGAGTTTCCCCGCCGGTTTCCCCAAACCTCACAACCAGCCGCGGCGCTTGAACATCCACACCATGCCGGCGCCCACGAGCAGGATTACGCCCCAGATCATCGCGTAACCAAGCCTCCACGAGAGCTCGGGCATGTGGGTGAAGTTCATCCCGTAGACCCCCACGATGAACGTCAGGGGGAGAAACGTCGTGGAGATGACCGTCAGCACCTTCATCACCTCGTTCAGTCGGTTGGACACACTCGAGAGGTAGAGGTCGGCGAGCTCGGAGGTCAGCTCCCGGAACGTCTCCACGACGTCGATGATCTGGACGGTGTGGTCGTACACGTCGCGCAGCCAGACCCGCGTCCCCTCCCGCACCAGTCCCGAATCGGTGCGCGTCAGCCCCGAGATCGTCTCCCGCAGCGGCCACGTGGCCTTCCTCAGGCGGATCAGCCTCCGCTTGATCAGGTGCAGCGCTTCGAAGCTCTCGCGATCCGGCTTCTCGAGCAGCACCTCCTCCACCTCGTCGATCTGCTCGCCGATCCTCTCGAGCGTGGGGAAGTGCTGGTCGACCGCCGCGTCGACGAGCGCGTACGCGAGGTAGTCGGCCCCTTGCTGCCGGACCTTGCTTCCGGCGCTGTTCAGGCGGTCCTCGACCGGCCGGAAGAGGTCGCTGGCGTGCTCCTGGATCGAAATGAGCAGGTTCTCGAAGAGCAGCAGGCTGACCTGCTCCTCCTCGAGCTCGCCGTCGCCGTTGCAGCGCAACACGTCCACCACCACGAACAGGTAGTGGTCGAACTCCTCGACCTTGGGGCGCTGACCGACGTTGACGACGTCTTCGAGCACGAGCGGGTGTACCCCGAAGACCTCGGCGAGCTGATTGAGCACGCCGGTGTCGTGGCCGACGATCCTCAGCCACGCGCTCGTCCGCCCGACGATCAGCGCGGGCACGTCGGCGACGCGCTCGACCTCCCGTGTGGTCGCCGTTTCCGCCGTGTAGGTGACGACCGACACGCGTACCGGACCGGCCGCGCTCGCAACCGGAGGCGCGATCGTCCCGGGTGCCGTGCCCGGAGGGTGGAACCGCTTCACCACTCGATGGCGCATCGTTGCCGTCCTTTCCGAACCCGCAATCTGCCGCTCATGATAGGGCCGCGGCGCCGGTCCCGGGCGCCCCTCAGAATCCGCCGCCGTCCCCCAGGGCGAGGAGGTCGGCGATCACCCCGAACGCCGTCGTCGACAGATCGGGCCGCTCCTCCGCCACGGTGAACGTGCCGAGGATGTCGGTGACGAAGCGGATCATCGACCCGGTCCCCGCGACCAGGGCAAACGGGTCGTCGAGCGGCACCTCGCGGGCCCGCACGCTGCCTCGCACCGCCCCGCCCTGCCGCGCCACCTCGCATACCATCTTGATGCGGGCGCCGTCTTCGCGCGCATCGGCGATCCGTTTATGGGTGACGCCGCGCAGGCTTTCGCGCTCGACGTTCTCCGGCGCGAGATCGCCCCCCATCAGAGCGTTGGCCAGCACGGCGATCTTCACCGCCGCGTCCCACCCGTCGATGTCGGCGGCGGGATCGGCCTCGGCCACGCCCGCCCGCTGCGCGGCCGCGATCGCCTCGCTCACGCTCGCGCCGCGCTCCATCTCACCGAGCATGACGTTCGTCGTCGAGTTGAGGACCCCTTCGATGCGCTCGATCGTGCTGCCCCGCAGGCCGTGGCGGGCGAGCGAGAAGACCGGAGCGCCGTCCATCACGGTCGCCTCGTACAGCAGCGTGCAACGACGGGCCGCCGCCAGCGACGTCAGCTCCCGGTACGCCCACGCGACCGGCCCCTTGTTCCCAGAGACGACGTGCCGCCCGCGCTGCAGCGCGCCGCGGACGTGCCCGATCGCCGGCTCGCCCCGACCCGCGATCGAAAGCGGCGAAAGCTCGACCAGCACGTCGTAGTCGAGCCCGGCGATCGCCCCCGCCGTGTCGAGCGCCGCGAAGCCGGGATCGCCCGAGGTAAAACGTCCGTGCCGATCGAACGACGCGAGCGCCGAACCCAGGCCGATTCCCCGGTCGTCAGCGAGCGCGCCGTGCGAGCCCGTCGTGATCCCGACCACCGCGACGTCGAACCCCGTCAGCCCGGGGTGGGCGTCGCACCGCGCGAGGATCCCGGCGAGGGTCCTCCCGACGTTGCCGAAACCGGCGAGCAGCAGCCGCATCGGACCACTCTGGCGCATCAGCGCTCCGCCAGCTCCGCCACGCCGGCGAGCAGACGCTCGACCTCCGCGCGGGTGTTGTACATCGAGATCCCGGTGCGCAGCACGCCGCCGCGGTCCGCCAGCCCGAGCACCTCGATCGCCCGCGCTGCGTAGAAGTCGCCGTCCCACACGAGCAGACCTTTCTCGCCCAGCGCCGCGGCGGCCGCGTCCGGTCGTACCCCCGCGATCGTGATCGAGACGGTCGGCGCACGAAGCGGCGAGGAGAACCCCTGCCCCCACGCCGTGATCCCGGGGAGCCTTTTCACGTTGTCCCAGTAGAACGCCGCGAGTTCGTGCTCGTGCGCGCCGATTGCGGTCATCGCCGAGACGAGTCGGTCCCGCAGGCCGGTGCCCTCCCCCCACGAGGCGATGTACTCGATCGCCGCCTTGACTCCCGCGATCGCCGCGTGGTTCAACGTCCCGGTTTCGATCCTGAACGGCGCCGCGTCCTCCTGCGTCCGCAGCTTGTCCGTCCGCAGGCCGTCGAGGGCGCCCGGCCGCGCGTAGAGGATCCCGACGTGCGGCCCGTAGAACTTGTACGCCGAGCACAGCAGGAAGTCCGGGTCGAGCGCCGTCACGTCGAGCGGGAAGTGCGGCGCGTAGTGCACCGCGTCCACCACCAACCGGGCCCCAACAGCGCTCGCGAGCTCCCTGGCGAGCGGCACGTCGTTCACCGTGCCGAGGGCGTTGGAGGAGTAGCCGATGGCGACCACGCGCGTCCGCGTCGTGATCTTCGCGCGCATGTCGTCCTCGTCGAGGCGGCCGTCCGGCCTCAGAGCCACCTCGCGCACCACGGCGCCTCGCTCCCCCAGGCCAAGCCACGGGCCGCGGTTCGCCTCGTGGTCAAGCTCGGTGATCACGACCTCGTCGCCCGCCTTCATCTCGCGGCCGAGGGCGTGCGCGAGTGCGAAGTTGAGGGTCGTCATGTTGGCGCCGAACGAGATCTCCCGCCACGACGGCGCCCCGAGGAACGCCGCCACCGCGACTCTCGCATCCGCGATCATCGCGTCCGACTCGCGCGAGGTCACGAACGCGCCGTGGGTGTTCGCGTTGCACGTGCGGTAATAGTCCGCGACCGCTGCGATCACGCGCTCCGGCACCTGCGAGCCCGCCGGACCGTCGAGGAAAGCGAGCGGCACGCCGTTTGCGGCGCGCGCCAGCGCGGGGAAGTCCATGCGGCACCTTGCAACGTCGCTCGCTGAAAACGGCATCACGCCTCCCGTGTCCCGCCGCGCTCGAGACGTCGACCCGGGCTGCGGCGGGCCGCCAGGATACCGCCGCCGGCGCCTTGCGCGCACCACCCTCGCGGGCTAGAGTCGATCCACACGGAGGAACCCCCGTCATGCCCCCCCGAACCGACGTCGCGCGCTTCCGGACCAACCGGCAGGAGGAGATCGACAGCGCCGCGATCTATGCCGCCATCGCCAAGCTCGAGGCGAACGAGAAGCTCGCCGAGGTCTACCGCCGCCTCGCCGCCTCCGAGGACGCGCACGTCGCGTTCTGGGAAGGGAAGCTGCGCGACGCGGGCGTACGCGTTCCGGCGCGCCGGCCGAGCGTTCGCTCGCGCGTCATCGTCTGGCTCTCCCGGAGGTTCGGCACGCAGTCGGTGATCCCGATGTTGGCAATGAAGGAGCAAGCCGGACGCAACGACTACGACGGCCAGCCCGATGCGCTCGCCGCCAACCTCCCGGCGGTGGAGAACTCGCATGCTCGCCTGCTCTCCACGATCTCGCACACCCGCGGCTCCGGGATGGAGGGGGGGCTCCTCGCGCGCCTGGAGGGCCGGCACCGGGCCGTCGGGGGCAACGCCCTGCGCGCCGCCGTGCTCGGCGCCAACGACGGCCTCGTTTCCGTGCTGAGCCTGGTGATGGGGGTCGCCGGAGCCCACTCGTCCAACAAGGCGATCCTCGTCGCCGGCCTGGCGGGCACCCTCGCCGGGGCGTGCGCGATGGCGATGGGCGAGTGGCTTTCGGTGCAGAGCGCCCGGGAGCTCGCCCAGCGGCAAATCGCGATCGAGCGCGACGAGCTGACCGAGGCGCCCGAGGAGGAGCAGGCCGAGCTCTCGCTCATCTACCAGGCCAAGGGGCTTGGCAGCGGGGAGGCCGACGCCCTCGCGGCCAAGCTGATGGCCGACAAGGAGAACGTCCTCGACACCCTGACCCGCGAGGAACTCGGCCTCGACCCCGCCGAGCTCGGCGGTTCGGCGTGGGAAGCCGCGATCACGTCGTTCTTCCTCTTCTTCTGTGGCGCGATCGCCCCCGTCGCCCCGTTCCTGTTCCTCTCCGGCGCGACGGCGGTCGTCACCAGCCTCGCCGCCAGCGGCCTCGCGCTCTTCGCGACCGGCGCGATCATCACGCTGATGACCGGCCGCGGCGTCCTCTTCTCAGGGACGCGCCAGCTCCTCATCGGGATGGCCGCCGCCGGCGTCACGTTCGGGATCGGCCGGCTGATCGGCGTCTCCGTCGGCTGACCCGCCGGGCGCGGCGCCGGCGCCGTCTCTTGACGGCGCTCCGGCCGGGCCTATAGGCTCTTGCTGCACCAGTGGAGCCGGAGGTGGTCATGAAAGGTCTGCTAGCCCTCGTTGCGCTCGTAGTGGCGGCACTGCTCATCTATAACTACCTTCACACTGGGAAGGTGGCGCTCGTCCCGTCGTCGCTGTCGCGTGACGAGCAGGCGCTGAAGCGCATCGAGGAGCGCTTCGACACGGCGCGGCGGCAGTTCGAGGCGGCCGGCCGCGCCGCCGGCGTCGCCGGGGCGGACACGACGGCGGACGCGGAAGCGGCCAGGCGCGACATCGACAAGGCCGATGCGGACCTCGCCGCCCTCCGCACCCATCTCGCGGGTGCGCTGCAGGCGCAGGCCGACCGGCTCAGGAGCGAGATCGAGGCGTTCAAGGACGAGATGCAGTGACGGGGCCGCCATGTCCTGTCTCGGGCTGATCGTCGCGGCCGTCCTCCTCGGCGACGTGGCGCTCACCCACCGCGCAAGTTGGCGCCGCTCCCGCACGGTGCTGGCCTGGGCCGGCGTGGCGGCGCTGCTGGCGCTCGCGGCGGCGCTGTCGCCGGGGCGGTATGAGCTGAGGAAGTTCGTCGCCCTGTGCCTGATGCCCGCCGGCCTCGCGTGGCTGGGTCTGCTCGCCTTCGCGTGCGGCCTCTGGCGGCGAAGGCTCCGGGGGCCGGCCGTCGCGGCGGCGGCGCTGTGGCTCCTTGCCACGGCGGCCGGCAACGCCTGGGTGGGCAGCGCGCTGATCGACGGGCTGCAGCGCCCGTACGCGCGGATCGATCCCCTGGCCCAGGGTCGGTTTGACGCCGTCGCCGTGCTCGGCGGCGGCGTCGAGGTCCGCAACGACGGGCGCCCCGACCTTACCGCCGCAGGCGAACGGGCCGTCCTCGGGGTGCTCCTCTGGCGGGCGGGCCGGACGCCGCGTCTGGTCGCCTCCGGCCCCTACGAACCGATCGCGGGCGGAGGCGTGACGAGTAACGCTGCGGCGACCGCCGTCCTCTGGGAACAGCTGGGCGTGCCGCCTGCGAGCATCGTGCTTCTCCAAGGCCCGCGCACCACCACCGACGAGGTCGCGGCGCTCGCCCAGCTCGTCGCCGAGCGTGGCTGGCGAAGGGTGGGCCTGGTGACCTCCGCTTGGCACATGCGTCGGGCGATCCGCCTGTGTGCCCGACGCGGTCTCGAAGTCACGCCGCTGCCGGCCGAGGCGCTGAGGGTGCCGGGACCGCAGCTGCGTTGGCTGGTGCCGCAGGAAGTCGGGTTCTGGCGAGTGCAGCACGCCTGCTGGGAGGTTCTCGGGAGCCTCGCGGGCCGCTGAGAGAGCGTTGCGCCGGGCGCGGCTGTAGGCCGCCGCCACGGCACGACGCCGGGGCGCGGCAGGTCTTGACAAGAGACGGAACCACGGATATAACTAACTCGTCGGTTTAACCGACTGGTTAGTCAATGAAGACGGTGAAGCCAACCCGAGTCGCGCGGCACAGCGCCGAGGTGCGAGCGCGCATCCTGGAGACGGCGGGCGAGGTCTTTGCCGAGCGCGGTTTCGCCGGCGCCGGTGTGGACGAGATCGCCCGTCGTGCCGGCGTCAACAAAGCCATGCTCTACTACCACGTCGGCGACAAGGCGGCCCTCTTCGGCGAGGCGGTCACCGCCAACCTCGCCCGCATCCACGCGGCGGTGGCAGCGGCCGTCGCCGCGCACACCGACCCGCGCGAGCGCCTCACGGCGATTCCGCGGGCGTTCGTGGCGACGGTGCGCGAGCACCCCTACCTGCCCCAACTCATGCTGCGCGAGATCGCCGCCGGCGGTCCGAACCTGCCGGCGGCGGCGCTCGCCGAGATGGCGGAGGTCATGCGGCTCACCGCCGCCACCCTCGACGACGGCGCCCGGCGCAGGGCCTTCCGCCGCGTGGACCCGTTTGTCACTCACCTCATGTTCGTCGGTGCGCTCATGTTCATGGCGAACTCCGTGAGGCTCAAAGACCGCTTCGCGGACAAGCTTCCGATCCCGGCCGCCGCGGCCGGCAACCTCGAGTCCCTCTCGGACACGATGGTCGCCATCGTTCTCGACGGGATCGCGGTGAAGAAGACCTGAAGGAGGCCGAATGCGCAACACCCTCGCCCTCGTTGTCCTGACGCTCGCCGCCGGCGCGGCGTTGGGCGGTTGCGGCGCCGGGACGGACCGCGGCGTCATCCACGCTTCCGGCCACATCGAGGCCACCGAAGTCCGCCTCGGCGCCAAGGTCGGCGGGCGGCTGCTCGTCCTGCCGTTCTGGGAGGGCGATGCGGTGAAGACCGGGGTGGTGGTCGCGCAGCTCGACACCACGGACGCGACCAACGACCTCGCCCGCGCCAGCGGCGAGTTCGAGGCCGCGGACGCCCGGTTGCGTTTGCTCCTGGCAGGGTCGCGCAAGGAGGACATCCAGCGCGCCGAGGCCGACCTGGCCAGCGCCGAGGCCAACCTCGCGGGCGCGGTCCTGGACCTCAACCGCCTGGAGGGCCTGGCGGACCGCGGCACCGCGACGCTCAAGGCCCGCGACGACGCGCGCACGCGCAAGGAGATGCTCGCGAGCGCCGTGGCCTCGGGGCGCGCCCGGCTCGCCGAGCTGGTGGCCGGCCCCCGCACGCAAGACATCGAGCAGGCCCGGGGCCAGCGGGCCGCCGCCGAAGCGGCCATCGCCGCCATCCGGCAGCACATCGCCGACGCCACGGTGACCGCGCCTCGCGACGGCTTGATCACGCAGCGCGTTGCCGAGCCCGGCGAGGTCCTGCCCCCCGGGGCGCTCCTCTACGTGCTGACCGACATCCTCCACCCGTGGCTCAACGTCTACGTCGACGAGCCGTCGCTGTCGCGGATCCGCCTCGGGGACCCCGTGCGAGTGCGCGTGGACGGCCGCTCCGAGGAGTTCGACGGCAAGGTCACCTTCATCGCAGACGTCGCCGAGTTTACCCCGAAGAACGTGCAGACGCCGGAGGAGCGCGCCAAGCTCGTCTTCCGCATCAAGGTCGGCCTCGACAACGCATCGGGGGTGTTCAAGCCCGGGATGCCGGCCGACGCCTATTTCGGCGGCCCGGCCAAGCCATGAGCGGGCCTGCCGTCCTCTCGGCCAGCGGCCTCGTCGTTTGCTACGGGCCCACCACGGCGGTCGCCGGCCTCGACCTCACGGTCGCACGCGGCGAGGTCGTCGGACTGATCGGCCCGGACGGCGCAGGCAAGACCTCGACGCTGCGGGCGTTCGCCGGCCTCCTGCGACCGACCCAGGGCGGGGTGCGCGTCCTCGGCGAGGACGCGTGGTCGCACCGCCGCGCCCTCCACCACCGCCTCGGCTACCTGGCGCAGCGCTTCGCGCTCTATGGCGACCTCACGGCGGACGAGAACGTCCGCTTCTTCGCCCTGCTGCTCGGCGTCAAAGGCTGGCGCGCCCGCCGCGACACGCTCCTCGGCCGCGTCGGTCTGACCCCGTTCCGCGCCCGCCAGGCGGACCGCCTCTCCGGCGGCATGAAGCAGAAGCTCGCGCTGGCGTGCAGCCTGATGCACTCGCCGGAGGTGCTCCTGCTCGACGAACCGACCACGGGGGTGGACCCCGTCACCCGGCGCGAGTTCTGGCGCCTGCTCGCCGACCTGGTGGCCGAGGGGCTCACCCTGGTCCTCGCCACGCCCTATCTCGACGAGGCCGAGCGCTGCTCGCGAGTGGTGCTCATGCACGAGGGACGGGTGCTCGCCGACGCCGCCCCGCGCGAGATCCCGAAGCTGCTCCCGGGCGCGATCGTCGAAGTCGCGGCCGAGCCCCGCACCATGGTCGCGGCCGCGCTCGACGGTCTCGAGGGGGTCGTGGACGTACGCCCGTTTGCGGCGCGCTTCCACGTCAGGGTGAGGGCGGCCGCCGGGGCCGAGGAGGCGATCCGGGGCGCGCTCGAGCGCGCCGGGGCGGCCGTCGCGGAGGTGCGCGTCATCCCGACCACCCTCGAGGACGCGTTCCTCCACCTGACCAGGAGCACCGCCGCCATGGAGGCCGCATGAGAGGACAGCCGAGACCCCACAGCCGGACGTTGCCGGCCCTCCGACCCGTCCCGACCCGCGTTCCGGGGCGTCGCGCCGCCGTCGCTGCCGCGCTGCTGGTCGCGACGCTCGCCCCCGCTGGTGCCGAGACGCTCCGTCTGACCGCCGACGCCGCTGCCGCCCGGGCCGTCGCGGTCTCTCCCGTCGCCGCCGCGGCAGGCGAGCGGCTCACCGCCGCACAGGAAGCGGTGAGGGCCGCGGACGCCGCCGCCCTGCCCCAGGTCACCGCCAGCGCGGCGCTGGCCCGGCGCAGCTCCGTGCCGGAGTTCCAGTTGCCGTTCGCGGCGCCCGGCCAGCCGGCGCTCGTGCTCGTCCCAGACATCACCACCACCTACGGCACCGGCGTGCAGGTCGCCGAGCCGCTCTACGCCGGCGGCGCAATCGCCGCCCGGCGCCTTGCCAGCCGGCACGACGGCGAGGCGTCTGCCGCCGCGCGCTCGCAGACCGCCGCCGACCTCCGCCTGGCGGCGCGGACGGCGTACTGGGACGCGGTGCGCGCCACGGCCGCAATCGACGCGACCGCCGCGCAGGAGCAGCGCGCCCAGCGCCTGCTCGGCGACACATCGGCGCTGCTCGACGCCGGAATGGCGGTCAACGCCGACGTCCTCGCAGCGAAGGAGCGCCTCGCCAGCGCCCGCGTCGGCCGGATCACGGCCGAGGCCGCCGCAGCCAACGCCCTCTCCCAGCTTTGTTCGCTCCTGCAACTCGATCCCGACGTCACGGTCGAGCTCGGGGACTCGCTCGCCGGCGCGCTGCCGGACCCGCCACCCCCTCTCGAAGAGCTGCGCCGGCGCGCGCTCGCGGGCCGGCCCGAGCTGGCCGCGGCGGCCGCACAGATCGCCGCCGCCTCGGCGCGCGAGCAGCTCGCGCGCGCGCCGGCCCGGCCCGGCATCGCGGCGCTCGCACAGTTGGACTACAACCGCCCCAACCAGCGCTACTTCCCGCAGCAGGACGAGTGGAAGGAATCATGGAGCGTGGGCGTCGCCGCGAGCTGGACGCTGTTCGACGGCGGCAAGTCGCGCGCCGACGCGGCGGCGTCGCAGGCCGGTCAACGCGCCGCGGCCCGGGACCGCGACGAGCTCGCTCGCCGGATTGTCCTCGAGGTGGAGACCGACCGCCGCAACCTCGAGAGCGCCCTCGCCGCCGTCAGCGCGGCCGACGACGCTCGAGCGGCTGCCCGCGAGCGCGAGACCGCGGCGCGCGAGCGCCACGCGGCCGGCCTCGCGGCGATGGTCGAGATCCTCGACGCCGAGGCGCAGCTCGCCGGCGCCGAGCAGCAGCAGATCAACGTCCGCGCGGCGGCGTGGCTCGCCGAGGCCGCGCTCGCCAGGGCGGTGGGCCGGTGAGCAAGGCGGACCGGCCGGCCGTCGTCGCTCGCGACATCTCCAAGAGCTTCGGGGCGTTCGTTGCCGTGGACCGCGTGTCGTTCGCGGTCGAGCACGGCGAGATCTTCGGCTTCCTCGGCTCCAACGGCGCCGGCAAGACCACGACCATCCGCATGCTCTGCGGCCTCCTCGCACCGACCTCCGGCGCCGCCACGGTGCTGGGCTTCGACGTCGCGCGCGAGGCGGGCGAGATCAAGCGCCGCATCGGCTACATGTCGCAGCGGTTCTCGCTCTACTCCGACCTCACGGTCGAGGAGAACCTGCGCTTCTGGGGAGGCACCTACGGGCTGTTCGGCGGCCGTCTCGCGGACCGGCTGGCGTGGGCGATCGCAGCCGCAGAGCTCGCCGAGGAGCGGCGCCTCCTCGTGCGGGAGCTGCCCGGAGGGTTCCGCCAGCGTCTCGCCCTCGTGGCCGCCCTCATGCACGAGCCGCCGATCGTGTTCCTCGACGAGCCGACCGGAGGGGTCGACCCCGAGGCGCGCCGCCGCTTCTGGGACCTGATCGACGCGCTGGCTGCGTCCGGCACGACCGTGTTCGTCACCACGCACTCTATGGACGAGGCGGAGCGCTGCCACCGCGTCGCCCTCATGCACGCCGGCCGGCTGCTCGCGCTCGACGGGGTACCGGCGCTCAAGCGCATCTTTCCGCAGGGAAGCGTCGTCGAGGTGACCTGCTCGAGGCCCGCCCAGGCGGTCGCCGCCATCGAGCGCCTCCCCGGAATCGAGGAGGTTGCCCTCTTCGGCGACCGCCTTCGGGTCGTGCTCGCCTCGCCGGAGGGCGGCGCGGCCATCGCCGGGCGCATCCGCGAGGCTGGTTGCGCTGACGCGGTCATCGCGCCGGTGGAGCCGTCGCTCGAGGACGTCTTCATCCACGTGATCGCCGAGGCGGAAGGCGCAGCCGCGCGATGATCCGCCGCACACTCGCGATCGCCGTGAAGGAGCTGCTCCAGCTCAGGCGCGACCCGCGCACGGCATTTACCCTGCTCGCCATGCCGCTCCTGCTGCTCTTCATCTACGGGTACGCCCTCTCCTTCGACGTCCAGCACATCCGCCTGGCGATCGTGGACGAGGACGGCAGCAGCGCGTCGAGGGACGTGGCCGAGGCGTTCCTGCGCAGCGGCTACTTCGACCTGGTGGCGCACGGGACCGACGTGCGCGCGCTGGACGCCCTCTTCGACTCCGGGCGGGCGCAAGCCGCCCTCGTCGTCCCGGCCAGGTACGGGGACGACATCGCGGCCCGGCGGGCGACGACGCTGCAGTTCGTGCTCGACGGCTCGGACTCGCAGACCGCGAACACCATTCTCGCCTATGCGCGGCAGACCGTGGCCTCGGTCTCGCCGGTCGTGCGCAGCGGCGCCGGCGACGCCGCCGTCGCCGGCGTCCCGCTCGTCTGGTACAACCCCGACCTGACCTCGGCGCGCTTCCTCGTCCCCGGCCTGCTCGCGTTCATCATGATGGTCACCGCGGTGATCGCCACCGCCCTGGCGGTCGTGCGCGAGAAGGAACGCGGCACGATGGAATCGCTGCGGGCAACGCCCCTGGTCGCCATCGAGCTCCTCGCCGGCAAGACGCTCCCCTACCTCGTGGTCTCGTTCGCCTCCGCCTCCGGCTCGCTCCTGCTCGCCCACCTCCTGTTCGCGGTCCCGGTCCGGGGCTCCCTGTTCTGGCTCGCGTTCGTGATGCTCGTCTTCCTCGCGGTCAGCCTCAGCTGGGGGATCCTCATCTCGACCCTGGCGGACACCCAGCAGGTGGCGTTCCAGCTCGGGTTGCTCTCCTCGATGCTGCCGACGCTGCTGCTGTCCGGCTTCATCTTTCCCATCTCCTCGATGCCGGCGGCGCTGCGGTTGATCACGCACATCGTGCCGGCGCGGTACTTCCTGGTGGCACTGCGCGAGATCCTGCTCAAGGGCGCCGGCCCCGAGGTCTGGTGGAACCAGGTCGCCGGGCTGCTCGTCTACGGCGCCGTCGTGCTCGGCCTGGCAACGTTCCGCACGGTCAGGAGCCTCTAATGGAAAGGCGTGGTCAGTGGTCCGTGGTCCGTGGCCCGCAGGAGCCCGGCCGCGGAGGAGGCCGGGTCCGGGCTACGGTCCGAACGCTGAGGAACATCCTCGTGAAGGAGTTGCTGCAGCTCAGGCGGGACCCGAAGATCCTCCCGATCCTGTTCATCGCGCCGGTGATGCAGCTCGTCATCCTGGGGTACGCCGCCACCACCGACGTCCGCCGGGTCGAGCTCGCGGTGTGCGACCTCGACCGCACGGCGGAGAGCCGCATGCTGGTCGACGCCTTCACCAAGTCCACGTACTTCAAGGTCACCGCGGTCGCGGACTCGCAGCCCGGCCTCGACCCGCTCCTCGAATCCGGCGAGGCGCGGGTCGCGCTCACGATCCCGGCCGGTTTCGCCGCCGAGCGCACCGCCGGGCGGCCGGGCCGGGTCCAGCTCCTGGCCGACGGCTCGGACGCGATGACCGGCACGCTCGGGCTCTCGTACGCCGCCGGGGTGCTGCAGGACGCGTCGGCCAGGGCCGGCGTCCGCCCCCTCATCGACCTGCAGCCCGTGGTGCTCTACAACCCCGACCTCGTCAGCCGCAACTATATGGTGCCGGCCACGCTGGCGATGATCATCATGGTGATGACGATGATGCTGACGGCGATGGCGCTGGTGCGCGAGATCGAGCTGGGGACGATGGAGCAGCTGCTCGTCACGCCCCTCGCCCCCGGCCAGCTGATCGTCGGCAAGCTCATCCCGTTCGCACTCGTCGGTCTCGTCGAGGTCCTCACCGCCCTGCCGGTGGTCCTGTTCGTGTTCGGGGTGCCGCTGCGCGGCTCGTTCGCCACCCTGATCGTGCTCACGTTGCCGTTCATGCTGTGCACGCTCGGCCTTGGACTCTTCATTTCGACACTGGCCCAGACCCAGCAGCAAGCGATGATGCTGACGGCGTTCGTCTTCATCCTCCCTCAGATGCTCCTCTCGGGTTTCGCGTTCCCGATTCAGAACATGCCCTGGATCTTCCAGCTCGTCACCTACCTCGTCCCCCTCCGGTACTACCTCGTGATCCTGCGCGGCGTCTTCCTCAAGGGGGTCGGCTTCGCCGTGCTGTGGCCCGAAGGACTCATCCTCGTGGCCATGGGGATAGGGATCCTCGGCCTCGCCCGCCTGCGCTTCCGCCGGCGGCTCGGATGAAAGCCACAAGGAGCGGCGAAGGTGGGCGATAATCGCCCTCGTCACGATCCGGATCGGAGGGCACGATGACGGTCGTTCTCGCGGGTGATGTCGGCGGCACCAAGGCGTTGCTCGCGCTGGCGGAGTCCGACGCGACGGGCGTGAAGGTCATCGAGGAGGAGCGCTTCCCGAGCCGCGAGTACGCGGGCCTCGCCGAGATCGTGGCCGAGTTCCTGGCGCGGGTGCGGACGCCGGTCGCCGCCGCCTGCTTCGGCGTCCCCGGCGCCGTGCTCGACGGCTCCTGCACCACGCCGAACCTGCCGTGGGTCCTGACGGAGCGCGAGCTGGTGGCGGCCACCGGGTTGCCGGCGGTCCGCCTGATCAACGATTTCGCTGCGGCCGCCGTGGGGGTGCTGGCGGCGCCGCCCGCGAGCCTGGCGACCTTGCAGCCCGGGACGACATCGGCGCACGGGCCCATGGCGGTGATCGGGGCCGGGACCGGCCTCGGTCAGGCGCTGCTCCTTTGGGATGGGCGGCGCTACCGCGTCCACCCGACGGAGGGCGGGCACGGCGGCTTCGCGCCTGAGGGCGAGCTTCAGCGCGAGCTGCTCGCCTACCTCGAGGCGAGCTTCGACCCGGTTTCGGTCGAACGGGTCGTGTCGGGACCCGGCCTGGCGCGCATCTACCGGTTCCTCGTGGGGCGTGGCGCTGCGTCGTCCCCCGAGGTCGCCCGCAGCATGGACGAAGACGACCCCGGCGCCGTGATCGGCCGGCACGCGCTCGCCCGCACCGACCCCGCGTGCGAGCAGGCCCTCGACCTCTTCGCCGCGGCGTTCGGCGCCGAGGCCGGCAACCTCGCCCTGCGCTCGCTCGCCACCGGCGGCCTCTACGTGGCGGGCGGGATCGCCCCCAAGGTCCTGCCGAAACTGCAGGACGGGACGTTCCTCGAGGCGTTCAGGCGCAAGGGACGGATGAGCGACCTCATGCGAACGATTCCGCTGGTCGTGGTGCTCGAGGAGAGGACCGGGCTGCTCGGCGCCGCGCTCGAAGCCGCGGGGATGGGTGACCCGGCGCTGACCTGACGGCGGGGCCGCATACACAACTCACACAAATGACTGTACACTTCACCGGAGCGTACCGGGGAGGTACCGCCGTGACCAAAGAGCATGTGCGAGCGTCGTTGTACAGGAACCCGCTGAGTTACTTCGGCGGGCTCGTGGCGATCGGAAGCGCGCTGCTGATCGTGTTCTCGCTGGTGCTGGCGTTCGCCATGAAGCAGGGCAGCCCGTACTTCGGCATCGTGACCTACCTCGTGTTCCCCGCGTTCCTGGCGCTCGGCGGAGTGATCTTCCTCTTCGGCATGCGCCGCGAGAGCCTGCGCCGCAGGCGCCTCGGCGCCGGCGCTCCGCCACCCTACCCGTCGGTGGACCTCAACGACCCCGCGCAGCGCAAGCGTTTCGCCTATGCGCTCCTCGCCGGCTTCTTCTTCCTCGTCCTGCTGGCGTTCGTCTCGTACCACGCCTTCATCTTCACCGAGTCGGTCACGTTCTGCGGGCGCGTCTGCCACACCGTGATGGAGCCGGAGTACACCGCCTACCTCGCCTCCCCTCACGCCCGCGTCCGCTGCGTGGACTGCCACGTCGGCGCCGGCGCGTCGTGGTACGTGAAATCGAAGCTCTCGGGCGCCCGTCAGGTGCTTGCGGTCCTGTTCCACACCTACCCCACCCCGATCCCGGTCCCGGTCAAGAACCTGCGGCCGGCGCGCGAGACCTGCGAGGAGTGCCACTGGCCGCAGAAGTTCTACGGCGCGCAGCTCATCCAGAACCCCCACTTCCGCTACGACGAGGCCAACACCCCCGAACAGATCTCCCTGCTCGTGAAGACCGGCGGCGGCAGCGCGAAGCTCGGTCAGAACGCCGGCATCCACTGGCACATGATCATCGAGAACAAGGTCGAGTACGTCGCGCTCGACGAGCAGCTCGAGGAGATCCCCTGGGTCGAGGCCACCGGACCCGACGGCAAGCGCCGCGAGTACACCAGCACCGACGTCAAGCTGGCCCCCGAGAAGCTCGCGAAGATGAAGCGGCACGTCATGGACTGCATGGACTGCCACAACCGGCCAACCCACATCTTCCAGGCCCCGGACGGCGCGGTCGACCGCGCCTTGGCGTCCGGCCAGATCCCCCGCAACCTGCCGTGGTTCAAGAAGGTGGCCGTGGACGCGCTGGTCCGCCCCTACCCGACCCGCGCGGCCGCCGACGCGGGGCTGCGGGCCGAGATCCTCGGCTACTACGAAAAGAACTACCCGGCGGTGAGCAGCGGGCGCAAGGCCGACCTCGAGTCCGCAGTGCAGCACGTCGTCGACATCTACGACCGCAGCGTCTTCCCGGCGATGAAGGTGAACTGGACCACGTACGCCTCCAACATCGGCCACCGCAACTGGCCGGGGTGCTTCCGCTGCCACGACGGCAAGCATGTCACCGCGGGCGGCAAGGTGCTCACCCGCGAGTGCACCGCGTGTCACACGATGCCACAGCGCGGGCCGCTCACGCCGATCGGCACGTCGCTCCCGGCCAGCACCGAGAACTGGCACCCCTGGGAGCTCAAGGGCAAGCACGCGGTCATCCTTTGCGACCGCTGCCACGCCGCCGGCTTCAGGGCGCCGTCGGGCTGCGCCGAGTGTCACAAGCTCGACACCAAGGCGCCGATGATGGACGGGGGCTGCGACACCTGCCACGCCAAGGAGCAGGAGGTCAAACCGCTCAACGACTGCAAGGGCTGCCACGACACGCTCCCCGGCCTGCACAACAAGGGCGGCCACCCCGATGCCGAGTGCACCGACTGCCACAAGCCGCACGTCTGGAAGGTGACCGGCCGCGACACCTGCCAGGCGTGCCACGACGACAAGGCCAAGCATTACCCCGGCCAGGCGTGCGCGTCGTGCCACGACTTCAAGGGCGACACCCCGCCGAAGAGCGCGGCGTCCGCCGTGCCCACGGTCGCGGCGCACGGCGCGTGAGGCCGGCCGCGGTGCGGCAGCCGTCGCAGGACGCGGTGGGCTGGACGTCCGGGGAGTTGGTGCGGCTCGGGCGCCTCACCGATCCGGTGCGCATCCAGGCCTACTTGGACAGCATCGAGTACGGCGCCGAGCCGTTCTACCGTTGTCCCCGCCGCATCCTCGCCGACGGACGCTCGCAGTGCTTCGACGGCGCGGTCTTCGCGGCGGCCGCGCTGCGCCGCCTCGGTCAACGGCCGGCGATCCTGGACATGCGCGCGGTCAACGACGACGACCACGTGATCGCGATCTTCCGGCGCGGCGCCGGCATCGGCGCGGTCGCCAAGTCGAACTTCGTCGGGCTGCGGTACCGCGAGCCGATCTTCCGCACCGTTCGCGAGCTGGTGCTCTCCTACTTCGAGGACTTCTACAACGTGGCGCGGGAGAAGACGCTGCGCGAGTATTCGGTTCCGCTCGACCTTACCGCCTTCGACCGCCTGGCGTGGGAAACGGACGACGCGGCCTTGGAGGTCATCGCCGCCCGCCTCGATTCGGCCCGCCACATCGGGGTGCTCACACCTGAACAGGCGGCGCGCCTGGCGCCGGTGGACGAGCGGCGCTACGTCAGCGGGTTGTTCGGCTCCAACCCGGACGGCCTGTACAAGCCGAAGGCGTAGGCCCCGTCATCGCCCGGGGAGTTGGAAGGTGCCGTCGAGGCGCGCGACCATCTCGTCGTACCTCCGGTCCAGCTCCTCGATCGCGGCCGCGAGCTCGGCGTCCGAGAGCTCACCGCGCTCGTGCCGCGCCACCAGGAGCGCCTTCTGGTTCTCGTACCAGCGGTCGACGTCGAAGTTGTAGGTCACGGCAGCCTCAAAGCCCGGCGAGCAGCTCCTTCGCCTTCGCCACCGCGTCGCCGAGCGGCGTCGCGATCTTCACCCTGTCGCGGCGCAGCGAGAGTTCGGCCTGGCCCTGCTCGACCCCCTTCTTGCCGACGACGACCCGGACCGGGAACCCGATCAGGTCGGCGTCGTTGAACTTCACCCCGGGCCGCTCGTCGCGGTCGTCGTAGAAGACCTCCACGCCCGCCTCGCTCAGCTCGGCGTAGAGCTTCTCGGCGGCGTCGCGGACCGCGGGAGCGTCGGGGTTGAGGGCGATCAGCTCCACCTCGAACGGCGCCAGCGGGCGGGGCCAGACGATCCCCGCATCGTCGTGGTTCTGCTCGACCGCCGCGGCCACGGTGCGCCCGACGCCGAGGCCGTAGCACCCCATGATCATCGGCTGCGTGCCGCCGGTCTCGTCGAGGTAGTTGCACGCCATCGCGGTCGAGTACTTGGTGCCGAGCTTGAAGATGTGGCCCACCTCGATGCCGCGCTTGACGACGAGCGGCTTGCCGCAGCGCGGGCAGGGGTCGCCGGCCCGCGCCACGCGGATGTCGGCGACGAGGTCCGCGGTGAAGTCGCGTCCGGGAACCACACCGACCAGGTGGTAGTCGGCGCGGTTGGCGCCGGCGGCGGCGACGGCCATCCGCATCACCTCGGGGTCCGCGACCACGCGCACCCCCTTCAGCCCCACCGGCCCGGAGAACCCCATTGCGCCGCCGCTGACCTGCTCCACCTTGGCCTCGGAAGCGAGCTGGAGGTGGGCCGCGCCGAGCGCGTTCTTGAGCTTGACCTCGTTGACCTCGTCGTCGCCGCGCACGAGGGCGACCGCGAACTCGGCGTCGCTCTCGACGATCATCGTCTTGATGAAGTGCGCCGGATCCAGTCGGAGGAAGGCGGCCACGTCGGGCACCGAGGTGGCGCCGGGCGTGTGGACCTCCTCGGGCTCGGCGGGCGGCGTGCCCGGCCACGGCGGCGCCGGCGCCAGGGCGGCGGTCGTCGCCTTCTCGACGTTGGCGCCGTAGCCGCACTCGCAGGCGGCGACGGCGTCCTCCCCGGTCGAGGCCAGGACCATGAACTCGTGCGACTCGCTGCCGCCGATGTTGCCGGTGTCGGCCTCGACCGCCGTGTACGACAGCCGGCAGCGGTCGAAGATGCGCCGGTAGGCGGCCTCCATCGCGCGGTAGGTCTCGTCGAGGCTCTCCGCCGAGGCGTGGAACGAGTACGCGTCCTTCATGATGAACTCGCGGCCGCGCATCAGGCCGAAGCGGGGCCGGATCTCGTCCCGAAACTTGGTCTGGATCTGGAAGAGGTTGGCGGGCAGCTGCCGGTACGAGGTGATGCGCCGCCGCACCGCGTCGGTGATCACCTCCTCGTGCGTCGGGCCGAAGCAGAACTCGCGGTCGTGGCGGTCCTTGATGCGCAGCAGCTCCTTGCCGTAGTGCTGCCAGCGGCCGGACTCCTGCCACAGCTCGGCGGGCTGCACGCACGGCATCATCAGCTCGACGGAGCCCGCCGCGCCCATCTCCTCGCGCACGATGCGGGCGGTCTTCTCGAGCGAGCGCCAACCCAGCGGCAGGTAGGTGTAGATCCCCGCCGCCAGTTTGTCGATCATCCCCGCGCGCGCGAGCAGCTGGTGGGAGACGACCTCCGCGTCCGAGGGGTTGTCCCGCAGCGTGAACAAGAAGTACCGGCTCCAACGCATGATCAGCCCTTCCGCCGGCCCCGCGCCTCGCGCGCGGCCAGCCACCCCACCCGTGCGAGGTGGGTCAGAACGTCCGTCTTGAGGTCGCGAGCCGCGCCGTGGCGCGCCCGCTGCAGGACCTCGCGCGCCCTCTCGTCGTCGCCCATCTCAAGCAGGGCGAGGCCGAGCTGCGTCAGGATGGCCGGCGACGAGGAGATCGCCACCGCCTGCTCGAGGTAGTCCACTGCGTCCGAGTACTCCTCGCGCGCCATGTGGATGCGTCCGAGCGCCGCGAGCGGGTAGGCGCGCAGCTCGCGCGGGATCAGCTCGAGCGACGCGTGCGCGAACTCGAGCGCCCGTGGGGAGGCGCCGGCGCGCTCGATCTCGGTGAGGGCCAGCTCGTACGCCGCGATCCCGCGCTCGAGCGGCCCGGGCCCCTCCGAGAACAGCCGGCCGCCGAACCGCTCGACGACGGAGAACCGCTTCGCCGCCCGCATCGTCTCGAGCAGCGCCGTCCACGCAGCGAGCACCGGCGCGCCGCGGCCGCCGAGGCGCAGGAGGCGGTGGGCCGCCGCCAGCGCCTGACGCGGGCGGCCCGCCGCGGCCGCGAGCAACGCGAGCGAGGCGAGGATCGTCGGGTGGTCCGCCAGGCGCGAGGCGCGCTGGAGCTGGGCCAGGGCGCGCTCCACCTCGCCCGCCTCGGAGGCCTGCGACGCCTCTCGAACCAGCACCTCGGCCTCCGGCGGGAGCGGCGGCGCCCCTTCGGTGTCGCCCTCGACGAGGCGGACGGCCTCCTGGTATTGCAGCCGCTGCGGGTCCATCTCCTGCACGCGCCGGAAGCAGTCGAGCGCCTTCCTGTGCCACTTGCGCTCGAGGTACGCGAGGCCGAGGTAGTAGATCGCGTCCTCGAACTCGCCGTCGAGGGCGACGGCATGCTCGAACGCCGCCGCCGCCGTCCCGGCGTGGCCGGCGTCGAGCTCGACCATGCCGAGGAGGAAGTACCCTTGCGGGATCTCCTCGCGCTCGAGCGCGGCCCGCAGGTGGCCGCGGGCGACGGAGCCGCGCCCGGCGGCCGCGTGCAGGGCGCCGAGCGAGAAGTGCGGGAGGAAGTTGTCCGGAGCTAGAGCCGCCGCGCGTTCGAGGTGCTCGATCGCCTCCCCCTCGCGGCGCGTGTCCGCCAGGATCGTGCCGAGGTAGATCCTCGCCTCGACGTCGTCGGGGTTCCAGCGCAGCACCTGGCGGAACGAGTTCTCGGCCGCGCCGAGGTCGCCGCGCTCGAACGCCAACTCGCCCAGCAACTCGGCGAGCTCGGGGTTGCGCGGGAAGCGGCGCAGCGCTTCCGCGAGCACCTCCGCGGCCCGCAGCGGCTGCCCGGCCAGCAGCGCGAGCTCCGCGCTCTGGACGGCTCGGGAGCAGGCGGACGCCGCGCCCCCGCTGGCGGCGCGGGCGCGGGAGACGATCGCCTCGCGCCGCTGGCGCAGCCGGTCGAGCAGCTCCTCGCGCGCCATCTCGGTCGTGGCGGCGCGCTCCCAGGCGGCCATCACCTCGGTCTCACGGATCACCTTGCGCCGGTCGAGCAGATCGACCAGCGCCTGCACCCCGGAGTCGAGCAGCGCGAGGCCGCGCTCGAGGTCGGCGACGCGCTCGTCCAGACGGGCGAGCACGCCTTGCACCCGCTTGGCCGTCTCCTCGCCTCCCGAAAGCCGCTCGAGCAGGTGCTCGTCGAAGGCCTGTTTCTCGCTCTCGAGGCTGGCCTCCTCCTCCTCGAGCGTCTCCTCCGAAAAGTCGCCGTTGGTCCCCGAGACCACGAGCAGACGGGAGTTGCAGCGCCGGCAGACCTCCCGTCCGTCGGGGTTCACCGCGCCGCACCACTGGCAGAGGACGGTCACGCCCGCCCCCAAGAACCGGGGTCCGGGGTCCGGGGTCCGGGGTCCGGAACGACAACGGCAGCGCCCGCCTCGTGAGGCCCGGTGTCAGGTGCCCGGTGCCCATCGGAGAGTTCGCAGACGGTTCCCAGGGCACCGGCCAAGGGGAGTTCGACGCGCATGGACCCTCAGTACATGTAGAAGCCGCGGCCGGACTTGCGGCCGAGGCGACCGGCGTCCACCATTTTGACGAGCAGTGGGCACGGACGGTACTTGGAATCGCCGAGCCCCTGGTGCAGCACCCGCATGATCGCGAGGCAGGTGTCGAGGCCGATCAGGTCGGCGAGCGCCAGCGGTCCCATCGGGTGGTTCATCCCGAGCTTCATCACGGTGTCCACGGCCTCCGGGGTCCCGACGCCTTCGTACACCGCGTAGATCGCCTCGTTGATCATCGGCATCAGCACCCGGTTTGCCACGAACCCGGGGTAGTCGTTGACCTCGACTGGGACCTTGCCCAGCCTCTGCGCGAGCGCTTCGATCGTGCGGTAGGTCTCGTCGCTCGTCGCGAGCCCCCGGATCACTTCGACCAGCTGCATCATCGGGACCGGGTTCATGAAGTGCATGCCGATGAAGAGCTCGGGCCGGGAGGTGACGCTCGCGAGCTTCGTGATCGAGATCGAGGACGTGTTGGAAGCGAGGATCGCACCGGGCGCCATGAGGCGGTCGAGCTCGGCGAGCACGCCGGTCTTGACGGCGAGGTCCTCGACGACGGCCTCGACCGCGAACTCACAGGCTGCGACACCGGCCAGGCCAACCTCGCCCCGGATGCGTCCCAGCGCCGCAGCCCTGGCCTCGGCGGTCACCGAACCCTTGGACACCTGACGATCGAGGTTGCGCGTGATCGTCGCAAGCCCCTTTTCCACCAGCTCGCGGGAGACGTCGGCGAGCACCACCTCGAAACCCGCCAGGGCGGCCACGTGCGCGATCCCGCCCCCCATCTGCCCCGCGCCAACCACCCCGATCGTCTTGATGTCCATGACCATCCCTCCCCTTGCAGAAACGGCAGGTTAGAAACGCGCCCGGAGCGTGTCAAGCAAGCGCCGCCAACGCCCCGGCGACCCCTCGGCGCCAACAAGAACGGCCGGCGCGAGGCCGGCCGGACCGTGAACCGCGCAACCCGTACTACTCGCCGTCGTCGCCGATCGCCTCGACCGGACACGACGCCTTGGCTTCCTCGCACTGGGCCGCTTCCTCGCCGTTCTCGGGCTGTTTCACCACGAACGAGTGGCCCTCGTCCTCGTTGGCCTGGAAGTTGTTGGGAGCGGTCGTGCGGCACACATCGCAGTCGATGCAGCTGGAATCCACGTACCACTTGCCCGTCGCGTTGTCGGGAAGTCGATCGTCCTTGTTCGCCATGCGGAAACCCCCTCCTGTCCTCGACGCTATTCGGCGTCCGGACGGGCGTGAATACTAGCACACGTTCGCCGCGCTCACCTCGACAGCAGTGTCGGCGGGCGCAGGTGGGTCGGCGCCGCCCGGACGGGCGACCGCGAGAGGCCGAGGCTCGCCGCCACCGAGGCGCAGTTGCCGTTGAACACGCAGTCCCATGGAAGCGCCTTGGTGAACGTCTGCTCGAGGTACACGGAGTCGTTGGTGTTGTTGTCGATGCGGGAGCAGTACGCCATCAGCGCCGGCACCGGCGTCGCGGCGCCGGAGACGTACGCGTCCATGCTCACCGTCAGGGTTGCGCCCGTGATCGCGTCGGCCAGGGTCTTGCCGAACAGGCTGGTGATCGCCTGGTCGAACTGATCGTGTTCGAGCGGGTACATCTGGATCGCCTGCTGGCCGATCTGCGTGCCGTCGCTGGCGTTGAGGGTCAGAATGACGTCGAGGCTCGTGAGCGGGTCCGAGATGTTGACGACGCCGATGGCGGTCCGGTACCTGGCGTCCTCCTCCAGCCCGACAAAGACCGCGTGGTCGAGACCGCGGCTCGCCTGGTTGATGTCGATGTAGTCGTTCCAGGGCAGGCCGGGGACCCCCTGCCCGTAGGTCGTCGGATTCCCGCTCGCGTCGGTGCCGAGCGAGTAGTTGCGGCTGTTGACCACGATCAGCTTGGGGTTGCCTCCCGGCGGCGTCGTCGTCATCAGGGTGCCGGCCTCGTACGCGAAGACGAGGAGCGCGCCCTTGGTGCTGGTGAGGCCGAAGTCCGTACCGATGACGTCGTCGATGTGCACGGACGTTCCGGGATGGATGTTCTCCAGCTTCGGGTCGATGTGGCCGAACCCGTCTTCCTGGCGGCCGCCCAGGTGGTTGGCGATGTTGTAGAACCAGCCGGAGTTGTCGTTGCCGCAGCACTGCAGCAGGACGATCTCGATGTCGACGTCGACCGTATCGACGTTCATGATATCGAGGTCCGTCTTCCAGTTCGAGTTGTTGAGGCCAGGGGTGCCCGCGCTGACCGGGACCACCACCAGGTCGGCCGCCCGGAACATGGCGAACGCGCCCGAACTGACGAGCAGACCCAGCACGACGAGCAGCAACGTCCGACTCGACTTCATGCCCACCTCCGTGGGAAGTCTACACTCATTCCGGTGCCGGCACGGTGACGGTCGCCACCAGGCCACCGCCCGGGCGGTTCGCCAGGGTCAGGGTCCCCCCGTGGGCGGTCACGATGCGGTCCGCGATCGCGAGGCCGAGGCCGGTTCCGCCTTTTCTCCTGGTGAAGAACGCCTCGCGCACCCGCCCCAGCTCGGTCTTCACGATCCCCGGCCCCGTGTCCGTGACCTCGAACACCGCCCGGTCTCCTTCCCTGCGCGCCGACAGCTCGACGCGCCGGACCGCGCAGCCGTCCATCGCCTGGACGGCGTTGAGCGCCAGGTTCATCAGGACTTGGCCGAGCTGGCCGCGGTCCCCCCACACCGGCGCGCCGCCGCCCCCGACGACGAGCTCGACGCCGAGCCGCTCGCAGGTCGGCGCCAGCAGCGCCGCGGCGTCGTCGAGAAGGACGCGGGCGTCGAAGCGCTCGGGCGCCGGCGGCGACGGCCGAGCGTAGACGAGGAAGTCGTTGACCAACCTGGAAAGACGCCCGACCTCGCGGCGCGCCATCCCGACCGTCTCGACCGGCGTCTGCCGGGCGCCGAGGTCCTCCTCCAGGAGCTCCAGGTTGATCGAGATCGCGTTGAGCGGGTTGCGGATCTCATGGGCGAGGTTGGCGGCGAGCGAACCGAGAGCGGCCAGCTCCTCGTGAAGGCGGCGTTTGTCGTCGAGTTGGGCGTTGCGCTGGACCAGGTGCCAGATGAAGACGACCGCCCCGATGAGCACGAGGAGCGCGGTCCCCCCGGCAAACGCGGTGTTGACGATGAGTTTGCGGTGGAGGATCGCGATCCGCGCCGCGATCGCCGGTTTGGAGACGCTCAGGACCACGGTGCCCACCTCGTCCGGCCGGGCGCGGAACTGGTAGGTCTTCGTCTTCTCGGTCACCTTGACCGGCGAGATCGGCACCAGCAGCTCGAGGTTGCCGCCCGGGAACCCCCCCTTGACCCCCTCGGTGGCGAACTCGGACCACCAGACGAGCTTCCCCTGTTCGTTGAACACCTGCACCTTGTCGATCACCTGCTGCCTGGAGAGCGCGGCCGAGATCTGCGACAGCGCCTCGCGCTGCGTTTCGACGGCCTTGTACAGGTTCCCCTTCCCTTGCAGCTGGCGCGCCAGCTCCTCGGCCTGCGCCTTCCCGGACAACAGCACGTCCTCCATGTAGGAACGCGAGAGCTGTCCCATCATCAGGCGCGCGAACGAGACGAAGCTCACGACGAGCAGGACCGCGAACACGGCCGCGACCGCGATGTACTGCCGCCTCAGTTTCCAGCCGCCCCAGCGCACGGGCGGCATTGTACTTCCCCGGGCTTCCGGCCGCGCCGCGTCCCCCCGGTGGCCCGCGCGCCCGGCCCGGGCGATAATGGCGGGTATGACCGCACCACGACGCACGCTCCTGGCACTCGTGGCCGCCGCCGCGCTGCTGGGGTCCGTCGCCTGCCGGCGGACGCCCGTCCCGGCGATCAAGGAACCGGCCGGGCAAGGCCCCCAGCCCGGCGGTCAGGTCGTCGTCGCGGCCCTGGCCGACATCACCACGTTGAACGAGTACCAGTCCTCGGGCGACGCCGGCGAGGCCGACGTCATCGACCTGCTTTTCCCGGCCCTGATGGTCGAGCAGCCCGACTACCAGCTCCACCCGCCGTCGTTCGCGCCGCGCCTGGCGACGTCGTGGGCGTTCTCCGCCGACAACCTCGATCTCATCTTCAACCTGCGCCAGGATGCGCGCTGGTCCGACGGGACGCCGATCACGGCCGACGACGTCCGCTTCACGTTCCTCGCCCAGAAAGACCCGCGCGTCGACTCAGTCGGCATGGAGATCAAGGACTTCATCAAGGACGTGGAGGTCGTGGACCCCCACACCGTCCGCTTTCACTTCTCGCGCGTCTACCCCTACCAGCTCATGGACGCCAACGACGGCCACATCGTCCCAGCCCACGCCTTTGGGAAGGTCCCGTTCGACAAGTGGCGCACGACCGACTTCGAGAAGATCCTGGTGACCGGCGGACCGTTCCGCCTCGCGGCCCACGTCCCGCAGCAGACGATCGTCCTGCAGCGCGACCAGACGTACTGGAACGCTCCGCGGCCGTACCTCGACCGCCTCGTCTTCCGCATCCTCCCCGACATGGCCGGCCAGCTCTCGCAGCTGTTCGCCGGGGACGTCGACCTGGTGCCGTCCGTGGCGCCGCAGGAAGCCGACCGCGTCGTCGCCGACCCTGATCTCCGGCTGGTCGAGTACCCGTCGCGGCTGTGGGGCCTGGTGGGGTGGAACAACCGGCGCCCGATGTTCGCCGACCGGCGCGTCCGCCGCGCCCTTTCCCTCGGGATCAACCGAAAGGCGCTCGTGGACACGGTGTTCCGCGGCCACGCCAAGCTCGCGACCGGGCCGGTGCTCTCCTCGATGTGGGCGTTCGACCGCTCGCTCCCCCAACTCCCGTACGACCAGGCGCAGGCCGCGACGCTGCTGGCGCAGGCCGGGTGGCGCGACAACAACGGCGACGGGATCCTCGATCACGACGGCACGCCGTTCGCGTTCGACCTCCTCTACCCGGCCGCCAACACGCTCCGACGCCAGATGGCGCTGCTGATCCAGGCCGACCTCGCCCGCCTCGGCATCAAGGTGCGGCCGGTGCAGGTCGAGTTCACCTCGCTGATCTCACGCGCGGACGCGGGCGATTTCGACGCCGTCCTCTGGGCGTGGGAGGAGGCGACCAAGATCGACCTCACGAGCACGTGGAGCACGCCGTCCCCTGGCCAGGGAAGCAACAACTTCATCGGGTACTCCAACCCCGAGGTGGACCGCCTGATCGCGGTCGCGCGCGAAGAGCCCGACTACACGCGCGCCAAGGTCCTCCTCGACCGCATCCAGGAGGCGATCGTGGCCGACCAGCCCGTCACCTTCCTGTACGAGGCCAACCGCCTGGTCGCCCTCAACCGCCGGATCGAGGGCGCCGACATCAACGCGGCCGGCGTGTTCTTCAACGTCGACGACTGGTACTGGGCCCGGTGATGCTCCGCTGGGCGCTCCGCCGCGTCGGGGCCGGAGTCGTCCTCGTCTGGCTCGTGGCCTCCGTCACGTTCCTGCTCGTCAGCCTGGCGCCCGGGGACGCGGCGAGCCGCCTGACCGACCCGCGCATTCCGCCGGCCGCCAGGGCGCGCTTCCGCCGCGACTTCGGCCTCGACCGGCCGCTGCCGGCGCGCTACGCGAGCTGGCTGGCGGCGGCCGTCACCGGCGACCTCGGCACCTCGTGGACGCAGCGGCGGCAGGTCACGGCGGTGCTCGCCCAGGCGCTGCCCAACACGCTCGTCCTCACCTCCCTCGGCCTGTTCCTCGAACTCGCCGGCGGCATCGGGCTCGCGATCGTGCAGCTCCGCCGGCCGCACGGGGCCGGCGACCGCGCGATTACGCTGGCGACCCTCACGGCGTACGCGATGCCGACGTTCGGGGTGGCGTTGGCGCTGGTCGCGGTGTTCTCGTACCGCCTGCAGATCCTGCCGCCGTCGCACATGCTCTCGCTCGACGGCGAGATGGCGCACGGCTGGCCGCGGCTGATCGACCTCGCCCGCCACCTCGTGCTCCCGGTCGCCGCGATCGGCGTCACCGGGGTCGGCGCGGTCGCGCGCTACCTGCGCGGCTCGCTGCTCGACGAGCGCACCGAGCACTACGTCCTGGCGGCCCGCGCCCGCGGCTGCACGCCCCGTCAGGCGCTCGTGCGGCACGCGCTGCCGAACGCGCTGCTCCCGCTGATCACGATGACCGGGATGTCGCTGCCGTTCCTGGTGTCGGGCTCGCTCGTCATCGAGGTGGTGTTCTCGTGGCCGGGAATGGGGCAGCTGATGTACAACGCCGCCCTCGGCCGCGACCTCCCGCTCCTCCTCGGCGGCACGATCGTGGCGACCGTGGCGGTCGTCGCCGGCAACCTCCTCGCCGATGCGGCGTACGCCCTCGCCGACCCGCGGGTGCGCATGTGAGCGCCCTGGCGGCCTTCGCCCGCTGGCCGCGGCGCCTGCAGGCCGGAGCCGCCGGGCTCGCGCTCCTCGCCCTCGGGGCCGTGGCCGGCCCGTGGCTCACCGCCAACCCGACCGCGATCGTGGATGCCCGCACCGCCGCGCTGCTCCCTCCGGGCGCGAGCCGGTTCGTCCTCGTCCGCCGCGACGGCACGACGATGGCGTGCGAATCGGGCAAGCGCACGGCAGCCGGTTGGGTCGTGACGCGCGACGGGGCCGTGCAGACCGTGCCCGCCGGCGCGGTGGCGAGTGCCGGCGTCCGCCGCTTCTGGCTCGGGACCGACACCGTCGGGCGGGACGTGCTCGCCCGCCTGGTCAGCGGCGCGCGCGTGTCGCTCGGGGTGGGCGCCCTCGCCCTCGTCGTGGCGCTCGTCCTCGGCATCGGCGCGGGGCTGCTGGCGGGGTGGACCGGCGGCGCCCTCGACGCGCTCCTGATGCGGTTCGTGGACGCCCTCCTCGCGATCCCGATGCTCTTCCTCCTCCTCTTCCTCGCCGCCGTGTTTCGCCCGTCGCTGGGCGTCCTCGTCCTGATCCTGGGACTTTCCTCGTGGATGGGTGTGGCGCGCCTGGTCCGTGGTCAGGTGCTCTCGCTCAAGGAGCGGGAGTTCATCCTGGCGGCGCGGGCGATCGGCGCCTCGGGGTGGCGGATCGCGTTCACGCACCTGCTTCCGAACGCCCTCACCCCGATCGCCCAGGACGGCGCCCTGCGCCTCGGCGACCTGATCCTGATCGAAGCCGCGCTCTCCTACCTCGGGCTCGGGGCGCAACCCCCGACCGCGTCGTGGGGCACGATGGTCGCCGAGGGGCAGGAGGTGCTCGCGAGCACCTGGTGGCTCACGATGCTACCGACGGCCCTCATCGCCGCGACCGTCATCGCGGCCGCGCTCGCCGCCGACGGGGTGCAGGAGCTCGCCCGTCGCGAACAGAGCTAGCGGCGGGCTGCCCCGTCCGCCGCGCGGACGATCCAGTGACGGAATTGGGATATCATCCCCCGATGGGTAGAACGCGCCGCGGGCGGATGGTTGCGAAGTCGTTTCTGGTGACGGTGGGCGTCGTACTGATCGCGTTCGTCGTGCTGCTGATCGCGACCTCCCGCTCGTGCCGGTCCCGGACGTCGTCGGGACTCCACGGAGCGCCGGGTAGGACGCAGCCGGCGCCGACCGTGCCGCGTTGACGTCCCGGCCGCACGCCGCGGCCGGAAGCCGTTGGCACGACCCTTGCGTGGAGTGAACGTGGCTGGAGCGCTCCGGGCTCGGGCAGTCGCGCGGGCCCACCGGCGGCGGACGCCGCCGGCACCGCTCCAACCTGGAGGAAGAGATGTCGAACTGGTTCAAGACCACCTTGCTACTCGCCCTGCTCACCGGCCTCCTCCTGTGGCTCGGCGACCTCCTCGGCGGACAGCAGGGGATCGTCATGGCGCTCGCGTTCGCCGCGGCCCTCAACTTCGGCGCCTACTTCTTCTCCGACAAGATTGCGCTGGCGATGCACCACGCCAAGCCGACGGACGAGGCCTCCTCGCCGCAGCTCTACGCGGCGGTCGCCGAGCTCGCCCAGCGCGCCAGCATCCCGATGCCGAGGCTGTACCTGATCCCGGAGGCGCAGCCCAACGCGTTCGCCACCGGCCGGAACCCGCAGCACGCCGCGGTCGCGGTCACGGAGGGGCTCCTGCGCATCATGGACCGCGACGAGCTCAAGGGCGTGCTCGCCCACGAGCTGACGCACGTGCTCCACCGCGACATCCTGATCTCGTCGGTGGCGGCGACGATCGCCGGCGCGCTCGCGATCCTCGCCCGCATGGCGGGCTTCGCGATGATGTTCTCCGGCCGCGGCGGCGACCGCGACGACCGCGGCGGCATGGGCGGGCTGTTCTTCATCATCGTCGCCCCGATCGCGGCGATGGTGATCCAGCTCGCGATCTCGCGCTCGCGCGAGTTCGCGGCCGACGAGGGCGGCGCTAAGCTCGCGGGCTCGCCGACCGGCCTCGTCTCGGCGCTGCGCAAGCTCGGCGCCTACACCCAGCGCATCCCGATGGCGACCGCGCAGCCCACCACCGCGCACATGATGATCGCCAACCCGTTCTCCGGCGGCGGCATCGCGAAGCTCTTCTCGACCCACCCCCCGATGGAGAAGCGCATCGCCCGCCTCGAGGCGATGGTCGGGAGGATGTGAGCCGGAGCGCGCCGGCGGGCCTGAGCGACCTCACGCCCACGACCCCCGCGCGCAGGCGGTCCATGTGGATGGTTTATGCGGACTCCGCGGCGGCCTAACCCAGACGCCACAAGTGGCCCCAAAGAGCGCAGAATGAGGGCAACCAGGAGGTCCCGCAGCCTCATGACCGCGAACGGAAAGCGCAACCCAAGCCTCCGCCGCTCGGTTTGCCGATTTCCCTTTGTCCACCTAATTGGCGTTCGGCGGCGACGATCCTGGTGTGGAGGTAGTATCACTCCTAGGACTCGTTTCGATGTCGCAAGGGTCCTGGCCCTTGCACGTGAGGTGCTTTGCCGGGAGATCGAGCCCGGCATCGACGTCGTCCCTCCTCGGCGCCGACTGGCACCGCCCCCTCGACGAACTCGAAGCCATTCGCCGAAAGTAGCGCGTTGTCGCTTGACTCTTCTCTTGTATGTCGGCTCGATGTTGGCCTATATTGGACGCGATCGTGATGGAGGCGCCCGTGATCGAGTTGCTGCTTCCCCTGCTTCCACTGGCGGCCCTGGCCGCGCAACCCGCCGACGTCGCTGCCACGATCATCGCCATGGAGCGCGCCGCCCTGGACCAATCCGACAGGTTGGACCCTGAGGGCTTCCTCAAGCTCTCCGATCCCGGTGTTGTCTACATCGACCCGTCTCTAGAACAGCCGATTGTCGGTCTCGACAAACTGCGCGAGTACTACAAGTCGTTTGGCAATAGCGGCACACCCGCCTCTGGAGAGATGCTGAACCCCAAAGTGCAGGTGAGGGGTGACACCGCCGTGCTGACCTTCAACTACCGGCGCAAGGATGGCAAAGGGCCGCGCTGGAACGCCACCGAGGTCTACCTCATGACCACGGACGGCTGGCGCATCATTCATACGCACTGGTCGTACGTCAAACCGCAGCCGCCAAAATAGAGATCGACAAGTACGACGTCCGAGACTTGGTCTACGCGAATTCTTTTCGCCGTCGCACTCGCGGTTCTTCAGGTCTTGCGGGCGGTGGACGGCGTCAGCTCGGGCAAGGCGTCGGTACGTGAAGCGCAAGGCAGACCTCTCTTCATCCCATCGCGCCTCGCTGCTCCGGCGGTCGCGGTCGCCCTGTTCCTCGCGGCTTGCATCGGCGCCGCCCGACGTCGTCGCCTGTGCCTCCCCCACGATGGGCACGGGTGCATATAATGGGCAGGGCACCGTACAACATGACAACGCAGCGAAGAGAAACCAAGGTGGCCGCCTCCGATCCGAACGAGGCCGCCCATCCAGCGCTTGCAGCGGCCCCGCCTTCGCGTCGGTGGGCCGGTGAAGCGCGAGCGTCAGGCTCCTCGAACCGCAGCGAGAGGACGGACCATGACCATAGCGATGCTGAGGACGGTGATTTCCGTTGCGGTGGGGGTCATCGGAGTCGTTTGGTTGCTGCTGGCCGTTGTCGGGCCGGATTCTCCTCCGAGTGAGTCGTTCCGACGCCGCCGTTTCCGTGCCGCCTCCGGGCTTGTCGTGTTCATTTGCTTTGGGCTGATGGTTTGGAACCGGTTCGGGGAAGTGGCGAGGGGTGCGTGGTGGGTCTCGCTGGTGGGGGTACTCTGTGGTCTGCTCGGCTCTTTGCTGCACCTCAGAACGCCGAAGAATGCCAATGAGCCATCGCAAGGAACCCAGCAAGCCGTTGCGGCCGCCGCGCTCGGCCGGCACGGCGCTGGCGTTGGCAAGCGCTGCGCCAGCCGACAGGTGGCCGTACGGCGGCGCTGGGCGTAATAGTCGCGTACCCCCGGAGGTCCTCAAGCGGCGACCGTCAACAGAGCACAGAGTGAGGAGCTTCAATGGTGCCCATCGATAGCGACGCAAAAGAGATACTCGTGCAATTCACCCGCGAGGTCTGGAGCGAAGGCGATATCGAAGCGTCGGACAAATATATCGCTCCGAAATACACGGTGTTTCACGATCCCGGGGACCCGTGGGAAGGTCATGAGCTCGACCTCGCAGGTTACAAGGAGCGCGTCAGAACATTGCGCGCCGCATTTCCGGATCAGCGCTTCGACATCCAGGGCCTCTTTGCCGACGGCGACGCAGTCGTGATGACTTGGCTCTGGTCGGCCACCCACAAGGGTGACATTCCCGGATTTCCCGCTTCCGGCAAGCAGGTCAACATGTCTGGCGCTACGGTTTACTATTTCGACGGCAACCGGCTCACCGGGCATTGGCAGGTCACCGACCGTCTCGGGGTGTATCAGCAGTTGCGCCAGGCGGCCGCAGGCACCTGACAGATGCCGCCCAAAGCATCGTTCCACCCGAACTGCGCCAGAGGCCGCGCAGACCCGTGGGCTCAAACGTTCGGCGTCGCTTTCCGGACGCTCGGATCGATTCTTGCAGCATCGGGCCACGAGCCCGGGGACCTTCAGAGGAGTTTCGATGCCTGAGAAGAAAACCGCCGCGAAGCCTGCGAAAACCACGAGTCCGCCTGCAAGGAAGGCGGCGAAGCTGGCCGCCGCGCCCCCGGGCCCGCGCGCACGCAAGGCCGGCGGTGAGGACGAAGTGCCGGATTCGGCGAGGGGGCGAGGACCCGCTTCCGAACTCATCACGGCACGGATCCGGGAGCTGCGGGACTGGCGCGGCGAGAAGCTCGCCCTTGTCAGAACGCTCATTCGCGAGGCCGACCCGGCCATCGTCGAGGAGTGGAAGTGGGAAACGCCGGTCTGGTCGCACGACGGAGTCGTTTGTACGGGTGAGACCTACAAGCAGACCGTCAAGCTGACCTTCGCCAAGGGCGCCTTCCTCGCGGACCCTCACGGTCTGTTTAACGCGGGTTTGACGGGCAACGTCCGTCGAGCGATCGACCTCCGGGCCCAGGACGAGGTCGATGGCCCGTCGTTCCGAGAGCTGATACGGGAGGCCGTCGCCTTCAACCAAGACCATCCCCCCAGGCGCGGCCGGCCCTCGGCGAACCCTGACGAGCGGTCGTTGCGGACGGCCCCGCGTTCGCCCGGACGCGGCTGAGGCGCGGGGTTGGCTCGACCATGAGGAGAATGCCGATGCGAAACGCAGCCTTCGCGATCACGGCGCTTCTGGCGCTCGTGGCCGGACGACTCCAGGCCGCGCCGCCCAGGTCGGCGCCACCGGACGTCGGTCCGGGCCGCATTGCCTGGTTCGACATCACGACGACCAACCTCCCGCAGGCCAAGGAGTTCTACGGGAGCCTCTTCGACTGGAGCTTCACGCGGGTGTCGGGAAGCGATCAGGCGGTCGGGATCGTGGCGCACGGCGAGTCGATCGGGACCCTCAGGGTCGCCGAGGGCAGGATCAGCCCGTTCAACGGGGTCGTGTACGTCCAGGTGGCCGACGTTCGGGCAAGCTGCACGAGGGCGAAGGAGCTGGGCGGCACGGTCGCGCCTGGGTTTCCCTTCAACCTGCCGGACGGCGCCGGAGCGGTCGCGCTGGTCCTCGATCCAACCGGGCATCCGGTGGGCATGTACGGCCGAACGCCGCTGCCACCGGCCGCCCCCCCGGCCACGTGAAGCCTCCGGCACGCCCCTGAACGTATCGAGACGAGCCCACCGGCGGGCTGGGGGCACGGCAACGGGATCCAGGGTGCGATCCGACGATCAGCCGCGCCGGGCGAGCCCGGCTCCGCCGTGGGGACCACGGGAATAGCCGCGCGGATCCGGCGTTTCTCCGTCTCGAACGACGGAGCAAACGAGTCACGGACGTTGCGACGATCTGCATCGCACGTCCCGAGGAATGGGAGGAGACCCCGATGAACCAGTCGCCGAACGCCGCCGAGACCACCACGTCGTGGGAGCACGACGTCCGCGCCCGCGAGGAGGAGGCGTGTGCCGCGTTCCGCAACGCGGAAACCGAGAGCCTGGGCCAGCTGTGGGCGGAGGGCTACATCGTGAACTCGCCGCTGCAGCAGGTCCTGGAGAAGCCGAAGGTGCTGGCGTTGCTGAAGGCCGGACGGATTCGGCACACCCTCTACGAGTACGAGATCGAGCACATGGTCCGGCACGGAGACGTGGCGGTGGTCATGGGAAACGATCGCGTGGCAGACCCGCCGGACGGGACGATCTCGCACCGGCGCTTCACGAACGTGTGGCGGCTCGAGAGCGGCCAGTGGCGCTCGATCGCGCGACACGCCCACGTGGTATCGCGCGAGACCGCCCCTTAGCCGGCGCGCGCGGCCTTTGCGCCGGACGGAACCGGTGCGATCATGGGCCGGAGGCCCGCCGCTCGTTCGCGAGCGGTGGGCGCGTTGCAGAGCGCCAGGCGCGCTGCAATTCGGAGACGCCGTGAAACCGACCTTCTTTCGCACACCGTCCGCGTTCCGCGAGTGGCTGGCGAGGCATCACGCCGAGGCGCGCGAGCTGCTGGTCGGCTACTACAAGAAGGACTCCGGCAAGCCGAGCATCACCTGGCCCGAGTCGGTCGACGAGGCGCTGTGCTTCGGCTGGATCGACGGGATCCGCAGGAGCGTCGACGAGCGCAGCTACACGATCCGCTTCACCCCGCGCACGTCCGGCAGCGTCTGGAGCGCCGTCAACATCAGGCGCGCCCAGGCGCTGATCGAGCAGGGACGGATGGAGCCGGCCGGCCTCAAAGCCTACGAGGCCAGACGGGAGAACAGGTCCGGCGTCTACTCGTACGAGCAGCGGCCTGCGGATCTCGAAGAGCCGTACCGTCGGCTGGTGCAGGCGAACGAGGCCGCGTGGGCGTTCCTCCAGGAGCAGCCGCCGTCGTATCGAAAGGCCGTCACCTGGTGGATCGTCAGCGCCAAGAAGGAAGAAACGCGCCTCAGACGGCTCGAGAAGCTCACGGCGTTCTCCGCCCGCGGCCAGCGGGTGCCGGAGTTCACGGTCACGAGGGCAAGCCGGTGATCGCGGGGAGCGTGGGCCCCGACACGCGGCACGAGGCGGCGTCCCCTGCCGGACCGCCGGGGTCCGCCGCGGGCAAGTGCCCGGCCGGTGACGTCGGCCGCCACGCAAGACGATGAGGAGGTCGCCGTGAGAGAGGTCATCGCATCCGCCGACCTGGTCGCCTACTGCGGCCTCTACTGCGGCGCCTGCAGGTCGTACCTCGGCGAGAGGTGCGAGGGCTGCCACGAGAACCGGAAGGCGACGTGGTGCGGCGTCCGGTCGTGCTGCATCGAGCGCGGCCTCTCGTCGTGCGCGGCCTGCACCCAGTTCTCGGAGCCCCGCGACTGCAAGAAGTTCGACAACTTCATCGCGAAGCTCTTCGCCCTGATCCTCCGCTCCGACCGCCCGGCCTGCATCGCGCAGGTCCGTCGCCTCGGCCTCGAGGGCCACGCCCGCGCCATGGCGGCGGAGAAGCTCCAGACCATCAAGAGGTAACGACGTCGGGTCGCCGCTTGGCCCCCCCCGCGCCCGCGAGCTCGGCGGGCCTGGCTTCGCCGACCATCTGACGGCGCAACAAGAGTCAGCCGGCCGAAGAAAATCCAGCCCGGATGACGAAGAGCGGAGCCAGCGTCCCGCCCGTCCCCTGCCGCTACCCGTTCGCGAGGATGACGCCGCGCTCGCTCGAGCGGATGAACTCGACCAGGCGCATCGCGTCGGGCGCGCCCGCGAGCTCGTCGCCGATGCGCTCGAGCGCCTCGGTCGTCGTGAGCTTGGCGCTGTGGAGGTGGCGCCACGCGGTCTTGAGCGCCCGCACGCGGTCCTCGGAGAAACCCTTCCGCTCGAGGCCGACGGTGTTGGGCCCGAAGCAGCGCGCGGGCCGGCTGCCGACGGTCTTCATGAACGGCAGGACGTCCTTGGTGGCGATCGTCCCGCCCCCGATGAACGCGTACTCGCCCACGGCGCAGAACTGGCGCACGGCGGAGAGCGCACCCACCGTCGCGAAGCTGCCGACGTGGACGTGGCCGGCGAGCGTGCCGTTGTTGGCGAAAATGATGATCGCCAACCCGTTTTCCGGCGGCGGCATCGCGAAGCTCTTCTCGACCCACCCCCCGATGGAGAAGCGCATCGCCCGCCTCGAGGCGATGGTCGGGCGGATGTGAGCCGAAACGCGCCGCCGGGACCTGAGCGACCTCACGCCCACGACCCTCGCGCGCAGGCGGTCCATGTCGATGGATTAGGCGGACTCTGCGGCGGCCTAACCCGACGCCGCAAGTGGCCCCGAAGAGCGCATAATGAGGGCAACCAGGAGGTTCCGCAGCCTCATGACCGCGAACCGAAAGTGCAACCCAAGCCTCCGCCGCTCGGTTTGCCGACTTCCCTTAGTCCACCTAATTGGCGTTAGACGCGCCTGAGAGACAGATGATGGACATCTTGGAGGATCTTGCGAAATGGTTCGCCGCTCACTGCGACGGGGAGTGGGAACACACGTCCGGGGTGAAGATCGACTCCTGCGACAATCCCGGGTGGTGGGTGAAGATAGACCTCGTCGGTACGGAGCTCGAAGGTCGGCGGTTCGAGAGCGTCCTGCGGGGTGATGTTGTCGGCAACACCGACCCGCAACCGCCCTGGCTGCATTGCTACACCGAGAACGGCGTGTGGAACGGCGCCGGCGACTCGAGTACCTTGGCTGAGATCCTCGCGACCTTCCTTAGCTGGGCAAAGGGCGTCTAACAGCCGCTTGCAGGCGCCGCGCCCGCGAGTATGCTGGTTTGGAGGCAAGAACGTGGTCGAACGTGGTGAGCTGCGGGCAGCGTCCAGGGCAATGGGCGCGCGCCTGAAGCGGGGCGTTATGTCGGCGGAACTCAACGACGTCGAAGACAACGAGGGGTGCCAATTATGAGCCGCCATTTAGCTTTCGCCGTCTTGGTGGCAGCCGCCGCGACGCTGGGTGGCTGTGCCGGTTTCAATGGCAGTTCAGTTGATACCGAATCGACGGAGGCGGAGATCCGTCACGCTGATCTGGCTCTCTTGCGGGCTGAGGAGCAACGGGATCTGGACGGTGTGATGGATCTCATTGCCCCTCACGCCGTCTTTCAGCCTCCTGGGTATTCACCAATTGTGGGGCATGCGGCCATCAGACGATTCTATGTCACCCAATGGTTCAAGCTGCCCTTCATTGAGATATCTGGAACGCCTGAAGCAATTGTCGTTGGGTCCTCGGGCGATCTGGCGTATTTCGACGGGCGAAGCCAAATGGTCCTCGAAATATCGGGTGAAAGAACGGTCGTCGCCGGCAAGTATTTGGGTGTGTGGCAAAAGATTTCAGGAAAGTGGAAGTTGGCGGCTATCAGTTGGTCGGGCAACGAAATGACGAGATAGTGCTGGGCTACCGCCAAGCGTTCGATGGGGCGGTATAAGAGGAGTTTGCACCTGACAACGCCGCCTGGCACGCCGCTGGCGGAGCCAGCGTCCCGCCCGTCCCCTGCCGCTACCCGTTCGCGAGGATGACGCCGCGCTCGCTCGCGCGGATGAACTCGAGCAGGCGCATGGCGTCGGGGGCGTCCCCGAGCTCGTCGGCGATGCGATCGAGCGCCTCGGCGGTAGTCAGCTTCGGGCTGTGGAGGTAGCGCCACGCCGTCTTGATCGCGCGCAGCCGTTCCTCGGAGAACCCGCGCCGCTCGAGGCCGATGCTGTTGGGCCCGAAGCAGCGGGCCGGGCGGCTGCCGACGGTCTTCATGAACGGCAGCACGTCCTTGGTGGCGATCGTGCCGCCCCCGATGAACGCGTGCTCGCCCACGCTGCAAAACTGGTGCACGGCGGAGAGCGCACCCACGGTCGCGAAGCTGCCGACGTGGACGTGGCCGGCGAGCGTGCCGTTGTTGGCGAAGACGACGGAGTCCCCCACCTGACAGTCGTGCGCGACGTGGGCGCCGATCATGTAGAGGGAGTGCCCGCCCAGGCGTGTGACGCCACCGCCGCCGGGGGTGCCGCGGTGAATGGTCACGAACTCGCGGAAGAGGTTGCCGGGGCCGATCTCGAGCCGCGTCGGGTCGCCCTTGAACTTGAGGTCCTGCGGCGGCGCGCCGATCGAGGCGTGCGAGACGAAGCGATTCCCCTCCCCCACCGTGACCGGGCCCTCGAAGCGGCAGAACGGCCCGACGGCGCAGCCGCTTCCGAACTCGACCTCGCCCTCGATCACGACGTACGGGCCGATCTGGACGTCATCCGCCAGCCGCGCCTTCGCGTCGATCACGGCAGTGGGGTGAATCGTTGCCATCACGCCTCCGTCTTGGGCCGGTCCACCATCGCCGACGAGAGGTCGGCCTCGGCCGCCACCTCGTCCCCCACGCGCGCCACCCCGTGCAGCACGGCGAAGCGCTGGCGCCGCTTGGACACCGTCACCTCGAGGAGGAGTTGGTCGCCGGGGACCACCGGGCGGCGGAACCGGCAGTTGTCGATACCTGCGAAGTAGAGGAGCTTGCCGTGCCGGTCGGGGATGTCCCGGAGCATCATGACGCCCCCCGCCTGCGCCAGCGCCTCGACGATCAGCACGCCGGGCATCACCGGGACGCCGGGGAAGTGGCCGGTGAAGTGCGGCTCGTTGAAGGTGACGTTCTTGAGGGCGAGGATACGCTCGGGCTCGATCTCGAGGATCCGGTCCACGAGCAGGAACGGGTAGCGGTGCGGCAGGATGTCGAGAATCTCCTGGATGTCGATCATGCTTTCCCCCCCAGTTGGCGGACCGCCTCCTCCAGCTTCTTGACGCGCCGGCGGAGCTCGTCCAGCGTGAACAGGTTGGCGGTCGCGCGCAGCCACTCCTTGTGCGGCCGGGAGGGGAAACCCGAGACCATCGCCCCCGCAGGCGTGTCCTGGGTGACCCCTGTCTTGGCCGTCACCACCGTGCCGTCGCCGAGCGTGATGTGCCCGACCGCGCCGCTCTGGCCCGCCATCACGACATGGTGGCCGAGGCGGGTGGAGCCGGAGATCCCCGACTGCGAAACCAGCAGCGAGTGCTCGCCCACGGTCACGTTGTGGGCGATCTGGACGAGGTTGTCCACCTTCGTGCCGCGCCCGATCCGCGTCTCGCCCAGCGCGGCGCGGTCAACGCAAACATTGGCGCCGAGTTCGACGTCGTCCTCGACCACCACGATCCCGACCTGCGGAACCTTGCGGTGGACGCCGCCGACGGTCGCGAAGCCGAAGCCGTCGGAGCCGAGCACGACGCCGGAGTGGAGGATGCAGCGCGCGCCGACGCGGCAGCGCGCCTCGATCACGACGTGCGGATGGAGGACGGTTCCCTCCCCGACCTCGACGTCGTCGCCCAGGGCGCAACCCGCGCCGACGATCGCCTGCGCCCCGACCACGGTGCGCTCCCCGACGACGGCGGCCGGCCCCACCGACGCGCCGGCGCCGACGCGCGCCGAGGCGGCAACGACCGCGGCCGGGTGGACGCCGGCCGCCGGTCGCTCCGCCGGGTGCATCAGTTCGAGGAGCGCCCCGAGCGCTGCGTACGGGTCGGCGCAGACGAGCAGGTCGCGCCCCGGGAACGGCGCCGGATCCGCGACCAGCAGCGCACCGGCTGCGCTTCCAACGGCGGTCTTGAGGTAGCGGCGGTTGTGGTAGAACGACAGGTGGCGCGCGTCCGCGTCCTCGAGCGTCTTGATCCCCTCGACGCGGCGCCCGGCGTCGCCGACGACTGCGCCGCCGACGTGCGCGGCGAGTTCACCGAGGGTGAACGTGGTCATGCGGCCGTATCCTCACGCGCCTCGGGCCGCGCGCCCGTTTTCCGCGGGGATGCCGGACGCGCGCGCGGAGCGTGGCGCCGTCACTTCGTGACCCGCGTGTTGAACCGCTTCAGCACCTCGTCGGTGAGGTCCACCGAATCGTCGGCGTAGACGAGCCCCGACTGGAACTTGTTGAAGATCAACAGGAGCTTCCTCTCTTTTCCGAGCTCCTGGATGATCGGCATGATCTGCTTCTCGAGGCCATCCAGCTCCTTGCGCTTCGCTTCCTCGAGCTGCTGCTGGGCGTCGTCGTCGAAGCGCTTGAGCGCGATCGACTTGTCCTCGATCTGCTTCTGCAGGTCGGCGATCTTGCTGTCGGTGAGCGTCGAGCGCTGCGAGTCGAGCTGCTTCTGCAGGTCGGCGAGCTCGTCCGCGAGCTTCTTGTGCTGGGCGACCTTCTCGTCCTGCGCTTTCTTCAACCGCACCATCGCCTCTTTGCCCGCTGCGGAGTCCTGCACGAGAAGGTTCACGTCGATCACGGCGATCGCGAGCTTCGGAGGCTCCTGGGCCCTCGCCGGGACCGCCACAGCCACAACAACCGCCGCCACCACCACCGCCAGATATGGCCTCATCTCCGCCTCCCTTTCCTCTGCGTCGCCGGCCCCTCGTCCGGGGCGCCGCATTCTACCATCCGGCCGAGGTTGCCCCCCCAGTCGCGGTGCGCGACAATCCCTCTCCCGGGGAGGGACCATGCGGCCGTTCGACGAGATGGACCAACGTGCAGTCGCGGCGATGCGCGTGCTGGCGGTGGACGAGGTGGAGAAGGCCCGATCCGGACACCCCGGCATGCCGCTGGGCGCGTCCCCGATGGCCTACGTTCTCTGGAGCCGCTTCCTCCGCCACGACCCCGCCGACCCGGCGTGGCCGGACCGCGACCGCTTCGTGCTCTCCGCCGGCCACGCCTCGGCGATGCTGTACGCGCTCCTGCACCTGTTCGGCTACGGCCTGCCGATCGAAGAGCTGAAGCGTTTTCGGCAGTGGGGCTCGAAGACGCCGGGCCACCCGGAGCACGGGCTCACCCCCGGCGTCGAGACCACGACCGGCCCGCTCGGGCAGGGGTTCGCCACCGCCGTCGGCATGGCGCTCGCCGAGCGCCACCTCGCCGCCCAGTTCAACCGCGACGGCATGCCGGTCGTCGGCCACCGCACGTGGGTGATCGCGAGCGACGGCGACATGATGGAAGGGATCTCACACGAGGCTGCCTCGCTCGCCGGCCACCTCCGCCTCGGGCGCCTCACGGTGCTGTACGACGACAACCACGTCACGATCGAAGGGTCCACAGACCTCGCGTTCTCCGAAGACGTGGAGGCGCGCTTCGCCGCGTACGGGTGGCGCACGTTCCACGTCGACGACGGCAACGACCTCGCCGCCATTGCGGCGGCACTCGATCGCGCCGCCGCCGCGGAGGACGCGCCAGCGCTCGTCCGCGTCCGCACCCACATCGGCTGGGGCAGCCCGAAGCAGGACAGCAGCAAGGCGCACGGCGAGCCGCTCGGCCCGGAGGCGGCCGCCGCGACCCGCGCTGCGCTGGGGTGGACGATCGCGGAGCCGTTCGTCATCCCCGAGGAGATCCGGGAGCACTTCCGCGGGCTCGGACGACGGGGCGCGGCGCTGCACGGCGAGTGGACGGAGCTGCTCGCACGCTACCGGCACGCGCACCCCGACGCCGCCGCCGAGTTCGAGCGGCGGCTCGCCGGCGAGCTGCCCGCGGCGTGGGACGAGGTCCTGCCGTCGTTTGCCCCGGGGTCCCCGATGGCGACCCGCCAGGCTTCGGGGAAGACGCTCAACGCGCTCGCGCCGGGACTCCCGGAGCTGTTCGGCGGCGCGGCGGACCTCGCCCCCTCGACCAACACGCTGCTCGCCGGCGAGCCCTCCGTGGCCCCGGGCTCGTTCGGGGGCCGCAACCTGCACTTCGGGATCCGCGAACACGCGATGGCGGCGGCCGCCAACGGGATCGCCCTGCACGGCGGGATGCGGGTGTTCGTGGCGACGTTCTTCGTCTTCTCCGACTACCTCAGGCCGGCGATGCGGCTGTCGGCGCTGATGAAGCTGCCGGTGACGTACGTGTTCACCCACGACTCGGTCGGCCTGGGCGAGGACGGCCCGACGCACCAGCCGATCGAGCACCTCGTGGCGCTCCGCGTGATCCCGAACATGGTGGCTTTGCGTCCCGCCGACGCCAACGAGACCGTGGACGCGTGGCGGGTGGCGCTCGAGCGCCGCGACGGCCCCACCGCGCTCGTGCTCACCCGGCAGAAGCTGCCGGCGCTCCCGCCGCCCCCGGCCGGCGCCGTGGCGCGCGGGGCGTACGTCCGCGCCGAAGCGGCATGCGGCGCGCCCGAGGCCGTGCTGATCGGCACCGGCTCCGAGCTCGCCCTGGCGCTCGGGGTGCGCGAGGAGCTCGAGGCGCGCGGCGTCGCAACCCGCGTGGTCTCGGCGCCGTCCCTCGAGCTGCTCGCCCGCCAGGACGACGCCTACCAACGCGAGGTGCTCGGGCCGCGCCACGCCCTGCGCGTCGCGATCGAGGCCGGCCGCGGCCAGGGGTGGCACCGCTGGGTCGGCGACGGCGAGATCGTCAGCCTGAACCGTTTCGGCGCCTCGGCGCCCGGACCCGAGGTGATGACCCACCTCGGGTACGGCGTCGCGGCCGTGACCGCTCGGGTCACCGCCGCGCTCGCCGCTCGCAGCGGGTCGCCGATCGAAACGAGCGTACCGGAGGCGTTGCGCCCGGCGGCCGAAGCCGCCCGCGACCGCCTACGCGGCGCCCGCGCCGTCGAGCGCGTCATCGCCCGCGACAGCGGCTTGTGGGGGGACGCTGCCGCTGCGAGCGCCGCCCGCCGCCTGGGGTGGCTCGACCTCCCCGACCGCTCGCGCCGCGAGCTGCCGGCGCTGGAGCGGCTCGCCGCCGCCCTCGCCGCCGACGGCGCGCGCACCCTCGTCGTGCTCGGGATGGGCGGCTCGAGCCTCGCGCCCGAGGTGCTGCGGGCGACGTTCGGCACGCCCGCGGGCCGCGACCTGGTCGCGCTCGACACCACCGACCCCGACCGCGTCGGCGCGGCGCTGCGCGCGCTCGAGCCGGCGTCCGTCGCCGTCGTGGCGATCAGCAAGTCGGGCACCACCGCGGAGACCTCCGCGCTCCTCGAGGTGATGTGGGAAGGAGTCTCCGCCGCCTTGGCGGAGCGGGCCGGCGGCCGCTTCCTGGCGGTCACGGAGCCGGACACGCCGCTGGCGCGCCTGGCCCGCGAGCGGGGGTTCCGCGCCGTGCTCGACCACCCCGTCGACGTCGGCGGCCGCTACTCTGCGCTCTCGCCGGTGGGCATCTTCCCGGCGGTGTGGCTCGGAGCGCCCGCGGAGGAGCTGTTGGCCGGCGGGGAGCGCGCCCTCGCGCGCCTCGGCGACGGTCACCCCGCCGTCGAGCTGGCGGTCCTGATGGCCGCGGCCGTCACCCACGGTTGGGGCAAGCTCGCCTGGGCGGCGTCGCCGGCGCTCGCGCCGCTCGGCGCCTGGGCCGAGCAGCTCGTCGCGGAGAGCACGGGGAAGGACGGGCGTGGGATCCTGCCGGTCGTGCTCGGCCGCCCGCCGGCGGCGGGACAGGGGTGGCCGGGGACCGTCTACCTCTCGCCGCGACTCGCCGGCGAGGACACGACGGAGCTCGACCGTGCGCTCGACGGCGTGGCCGCAACGAGCCCCGTGGCCCGCTGGCGCCTCGCTCAGGATGGTCTCGGCGAGGCGTTCGTGACGCTCGAGCTCGCCACCGCGCTCGCCGGCTACCTGCTCGGGGTCAACCCGTTCGACGAGCCCGACGTCGTGCGCGCCAAGGAGAGGGCGCGCGCCGCGCTCGCCGGCGGCCGCCTCGCGCCGGCGCCCGCGACCCCGGATCCCCGGGCGGCGCTGGCGGAGCACCTGCGCGGCATCGGCGCGGACGACGCGGTCGTCCTCCTCGCCTACCTCCCCGAGCAGCCCGCCGTGGCCGCCGCCCTCGCGGCGCTGGCGCGCGCCCTGTCGGGCGCCCTGCGCGTCCCGGTCACCGCCGCGTTCGGCCCGCGCTACCTGCACTCGACCGGCCAACTGCACAAGGGCGGCCCGGCGCACGTCGTGCCGGTCGTCCTCACCGGCGCCCCCGAGGCCGACCTCCCGATCCCCGGCCAGGGGCACACGCTCGGGCAGCTCCGGCTCGCCCAGGCGATCGGCGACATCGAGGCGCTGCGGGAGGCCGGCCGCAAGGTGCTGCACCTGCACATCGGCGCCGCGCCGGCCGGCGCACTCGGCGAGATCGCCAAGGGCTGGTAGCGGAGAGGTGGAAGAGATAGAGAAGAGATAGAGGTGCGCGGGCGAGGGCGCCCGCGCCACAGGATGCTGCGCGCCCGCGCCACAGGATGCTGGGCGCCCGCGCCACAAACCCCGGCAGCCCGAAGCACGGGACGCCGGACCCCCGCGCGGCTCATGGCAACTGGGACGTGTCGCGCTTCTGCGTGGGGCGGGCGCCCTCGCCCGCCCGCGTGGACTCAGGTGCCAACGACATCTTCGCGCCGGACCGGCCTACCCGGGGTCGGGCTCGCCGAGGACTGCGGCGGCGAGGCGCTCGCACGCCGCCGCCCGCGAGTAGTGGCGCTCGACGGTGTCGCGCAGCGCCGCGCCCGAGGCCCGCGCCGCCTCGGGGTCGTCGAGCAGCGCGATCACCCGCCGCGCGAGCCCGTCCGGGTCCGCGGCCAGCGCCGCGCCAGCGGCGATCGCGTCGAGTCCGCGCACGGCCTCGGGGGTGGCGACGAGCGCGCACGACGCCTCGGCGGCCTCGAGGACCTTGTTCGACTGCCCGGTCCCGAAGCGCAGGGGGAACAGCGCCACCTTGACTCGCCGCAGCAGGACGCCGCGGTCCTCCATCGGCGAGGCGACCGTGACCCCGTCGCGCCCGTGCCGGCTGCGGATCGCCGCCGGGGCGTCGGCGCCGGCGACGAGCAGTGTGGCCTCGGGCCTGCGGGCCCGGACCCGCGGCCAGACCTCGTCGAGCACGAGCGCGGCCGCGTCGCGGTTGGCGAAGTACGCGAGGCGGCCCCAGAACCCGACGTCGAAGTCGCGCTCGCCGGCGGCGCGCGGATCCAGCTCGACGCCGTGGAAGATCGCAGTTGCGCGCTCCCCGAACGCCGCCCGCTCCGCCTCGGCCACCACCAGGGTCCTGTCGTACCGACCCGCGACATCGGTCTCGAGGCGTCGGGTGCGCGCCGCCTCCCACCGCCATAGCCTTCGTGCCGGACCGCGCGCCGCCGCGCCGCGCGCCTCGAGGTTCGCGGCGAGCGAGTCGATGGCGTCGAACACCGTCCTTCTCGCCCGGATGTGACGCGCCACCCAGGGGTCGAGGCGGGCCAGCAGCACGACCGCGGCATCGAACGGACCGGCAGGCCCCTCCGCCCGCGCCAACGCCGCCCGCCACCCGTACCCGGCGGCGAGCAGGGCCGTGGCCGGAAGGCGCTCCGCCGCGGCTCGCACGGCGGCGGCGGCGAGCGCGGCTGCCGACCTCCGGGCGGGAACGAACGCGAACCGGGGCGCGCCCCCCGGGACCCTTCCGGACGGCGCGACGAGCGTGACGGCGGCGTGCGGGGCGAGGGCCTGCAGCCACGCCAGGGCCCGGATGCGGTCGCCCGTGACGACCGGCCAGGGAAAGCGCGACGAGACGACGAGCACGCGCTTACCCACCGCTCGCCCTTTCCCGTCCAGGTGCGACGCCGGACGCTTGCATCGCCAGCACCTCGAGCGCCCCCGCATACCCGTCCCAGGTCCAACGGCCGGCGGCGGCGAGCGCCCCCGCCCTTAGCTTCGCACGCACTCCGCCATCCGCGATTCTGACGAGAGCGGCAGCCAGAGCGCCCGCGTTTTCCGGCGGCACCAGCAGCCCGTCGACGCCGTCCTCGACCACGTCGGCGAGCCCGCCGACCGCGCTCGCGATCACCGGGAGGCCCGCCGCCAGAACCTGCGCCGCCACCGCCGATCCGGTGGCGCTGCGGTAGGCCAGCACGGCCGCGTCGGCGGCCGCGAACCACGCCCCGGTCTCGGACTCGGGCACCCACCCGAGATGCGCGACCACCCGCCCCGCGAGCCCGACCTCGCGCACCCTTCGCTCGAGCACGGCGGCAAGGCCGCCCCACGGCTCCCCGGCGAGCAGCACGGTCAGCGGCACCGTGCGGGGGACCTGCGCCAAGGCATCGAGCAGCACCTCGACGCCCTTGTATGGCCTGATGAGCCCGAAGCTCAGGACCGCCACCGTCTCGGGGGTCAGTCCGAACCGCGCCCGCGCTGCGGCCCGGTCGGCCGCCGGGGCCGTCTCTCCGGGAAGCGGGTGCACCGCCAGCGGCGTCCCTGGGAATCGCACCCTGAGCGCCTCCGCGACGGTGCGGGCGTGGCACATGAACGCCGCGCAGCGCCCGAGCACGGCGCGCGCCGCCGCGCGCGCGAGGATGCCCGCGCCGTGGTCGGCGGGGTTGTGGACGACGGCGACCACCGGGGCGATCCTTCGCGCCAAGAGGAACAGCTCGACCGGCGCCCACGCCGCCGTCCAGTACGGCAGGACCACCGCCTCCGGCTCCAGCGCCCGCACGCGCCGCGCGAGGCGGGGCCACGTCCACGGCTCGAGCACGCCGAAAACGGCCTCGGCCGACGCCAGGCGCGCGCACGCGTCCGGGTCCGCGTCGCCGGCTCCGGGGTAGACGAACGGCGGGTACTGGCGGACCGGAACACAAAACCCAGCCAGGGTGCCCCGCGCCCCGAGCGCGGCCGCGAGCGCCGTGGTCGTCCTCGCGATCCCTCCGCGGAGCGGCCAGGACGGCCCGACGAGAGCGAGCCTGATCACCGCGCGAGAGTAGCATTCCCGACTCCGACCGCCCCGCGCGGCGCGGCGCACCGGGCATCGCGCGGGGTTGACACCGTTGCGGTCGCAGTCCAACCTAAGCGGGTTCCGTGTCCCGGCCGGAGGTGAGAGTGTCGTCGCTCTTCGAGACCATCGTGCGCTACTTCGAGCAGGACAAGTGGGAGTTCACCCGCCTGCCCGGCCACCAGGCGGTCGAGATGGGCGCCGCGGGCGAGCACGGCAACTACCGCCTGATCGCCGTCGTCGAGGCCGACCACCCGATCGTGCGCTTCCTCACCTTCGTCGAGGGGAAGGTCCCCGAGGCCAGGCGCCGCGAGGTGATGGAGTTCCTCACCCGCGCCAACTACGGCCTCCTGCTCGGGAGCTTCGAGTTCGACGTCAACGACGGCGAGGTCCGCTTCAAGTGTTCGGCGGACCTCGAGGACGCCGAGCTCACCCACGCCCAGTTCTCCAACCTCCTGCTCATCGGCCTGACCGTGATGGACCGTTACTTCCCGGGGCTGCAGCGCGTGATCCAGGGAACGGCCGACCCCGCCGCCGCGATCGCCGAAGCCGAGACCTAGCGCGGGGACCCGCCGGTCACGCCGTGACGCCCGTCGCCGGGCGCCGGTCCGCCGATCCGAACCCGACGGTCTCCCCGACGAGGTAGAGCGGGCGTCCGCGCACATCGTCGAAGACGCGCCCGACGTACTCGCCGAGGAGGCCGATGGCGACCAGCTGCAGCCCGCCGAGCAGCGCAAGCCCCTCGACCGCCACCCACACCCACGCCACCGGAGATCCCGCGACCTTCAACGCCAGCGTCGCCACGAGCGCCGCCCCGGCGACGCCGGCGACGGCGACCCCGGCCCAGGTCGCGAGCTGCAGCGGGAGGTAGGAGAACGAGGTGATCCCGTCGCTCGCGAGGCGGAGCATCTTGCGCAGCGGGTACTTGGTCTCCCCGGCGTGCCGGGGCGCCCGCGCGTACGGCACGCCGATCTGCCGGAACCCCAGCCACGAGACCATCCCGCGCGTGAACCGGTGGTGTTCCGAGAACCTGCGGAACGCCGCCACGGCCTTGCGGCTCATCAGGCGGAAATCGCCCGTGTCGACGGGAATCTCGACGTTGGTGATCGCGTGCAGGACGCGGTAGAAGGCCGCGGCGGTAAGGAGCTTGAACGCCGTCTCGCCGTGCCGCTTCGCGCGCACCGCGTAGACGACGTCGTAGCCTTCGCGCCAGCGCGCCACCAGCTCGGGGATCAGCTCCGGCGGGTCCTGCAGGTCGGCGTCCATGATGACCACGGCTTCGCCGTCGATGTGGTCGAGTCCGGCCGTGAACGCCATCTGGTGGCCGAAGTTGCGGGAGAACGAGAGGCCCTTCACGCGGGCGTCCCGCGCCGCGAGATCCTTGATCAGCTCCCAGGTGCGGTCGTGGGAGCCGTCGTCAACCAGCACGACCTCGTACGACGCGACGGTGGCTCCGAGCACCTGTGTGAGCCTGCGGTACAGCTCGGGCACGCTCTCCTGCTCGTCATAGATCGGGACCACGACCGACAGTTCGACGCTCACGTTCCGCCTTCCTTTGCGCCAGCGCGCTACTTCTGCTTCGCCTCGAACACGAGGACATCCGTTGCGCCGATCGGGGACCACGCCAGCCGCGTGAAGAACCAGCGCACGACGGCCGCCGGCGTCATCCCGCCCGTGTCCTCGACCCACCACGCCCGCAGCGGGATCTTACGGACGGTGTAGCCGTCGCCGAGGATGGCGCGCACCGCCGCCTCCTTGTCAGGATCGCACACGACGATCGGCGGATGCATCCCCGCCGTCGGCGCCGCCCACCACACCGGGATCCTCTTCCACTGCCACGAAAGCGGCCAGCTCCCCTCCCCATCCACCGCGGCCACGACGCCCTCCGGGTGGGTCGCCGCCAGCGCCCGCCCCTCGTTGGCCAAGGCCTTCTCCTCGGGGGTGGTCTGCACGTACACGATGAGCTCGGCGTGCGGGTTCGAGGTGGTGATCGCCGGGTACAGGAAGCTGGACGCCAGGGCGCTCCAGCCCGTGGCCAGGAGACCGGCGATCGCGAGCGAGCGCGACCACCAGCGCCCGCGCGGCGAGAACGTGCGCGCGAGCTGCGCGCCGGCGAGCGGGATGAACGGCAACACCTGGTGCACGAGCAGCCACGGGGTCTTCTCGCCGAGGTAGGCGTACATCGCGATCGACGAGAACCCCCACGCCAGGCAGAACACCTCCAGGCGCTTGAGGCGCCGGCGGCGGCGCACGGCCCAGGCCAGCGCCGCGACGATCGGCAGGAACTCGTAGAGCGCCAATCGCGGCAGGTAGTAGAACCACGGGCCGCCAACGCGCTGAATTTCGTGCTGCTTGTACCAATACGTGATCGCCTTGACCGGGAACGCCCAGTCCTTGGGGTGCATGAAGAACACTGTGAACAACGTCACGGTGATGGCGAAGAACCACAAGATTGCGGTCCCGACGGGGACGCGGTACCTGTCGATCCAGGCGAACCCCTTGCGGATGCTGACCCAGACCCCCTCCCGCAGCGCCACCACGTACGCGCTGAACCCGACGAGCGGCAACGTGACGTAGATCGTTTCCTTCATGACGGCGTGGCCGGCGGCGGCGGCGCCGATCCACGGGATCGCTCTCCACCCCTTCCGCCGCACCCGCAGGAACAGGACGAACGCCAGCGCGGTGAAGAAGGCCACCGGCATGTCCTCCCGGGCGAAGCGCGAGTAGTACAGGAGGACGGGCGAGATCGCGACCAGCAGGCCGCTCCACCACGCCGCACCGGACCCGAGCCGCCGGCGCAGCGCCAGCGGGAGCGCGACCAGGGCAACGCCGGCAAGCGCCGGGTACAGACGCCCCACCGTCGTGCTCACCCCGAGGATCGCGAACAGCGACGCCATCACGTAGTAGATGAGCGGGCCGTGGTACGTGGGGTCGTACTCGTAGGTGCCCTGCGTCATGAGGTTGTAGGCGAAGTCGCAGTGAATCGCCTCGTCGTGGTGCGGCGGCCTGGCCCCGAGCGCCCAGAACCGGAGCACGAGGGCGAAGGCGATCAGCGCGATCCAGGCCAGACGCTCCTTGCGGCTCATCGCCGCCCCCTTCACGGCTTCACCTCCACGAGCGTGCATACGCCGGAGTGGAACGCGACCGGACCCGAACGCAGGACCGCCTGGAGTGCCTCGGCGGGGTAGAGCCGCTCCTCGACGCTCCCCACCACGATGTAGCGCGCCCCGAGGGCGCGGGCGATCCGCTGCACCTCGGCCGGGTTGCCGCACCGGTAGAGCTTCTCGACTTCGGCCTTGCGCTTCCCGGTCACCTGGTCGATGCCGCCGCCGCGCCAGACGCCCTCGTGGTTCTCCCAGCCGAGCACCGCCGGCACGCCGGACGCCGATGACATTCGCGCCGCGTCGGAGTAGGCGTTGCCGATCCCCTCGATCAGGACGGTCCCACGCGGGCGGCCACGCAACCACGCCGCCGAAGCGGCTTCGCCCGGGGCCATCCAGGCGAGGCCGCCCCACCCGGGAGGCCAGACGCCGAGTGCGCGGCCGCCGAGGGTCGCGAGCTGCGGCGCCCCCGCGAGCAGCGCCAACGCGGCGCCGCCGACGGCGAGCGCAGCACGACGCCGCCGCAGCCACCCCAGGGCGACCGGGCCCACCACTCCGAGGAAGGTGAACGCCATCGTCGTCGCCTTGAACACCGTGTTCATGCGGTAGTACTCGGCCCCGTACGGGTCCTTGAAGTAGAAGATCTCCATGAACGCGAGCAGGCCGAGGGGAACGAGCGCGAGGGCGAAGACCGGGCGCCCGCGCCTCTTCCTGCCGCGCAACGCCGCCGCGAACACCACCCCAACGCCGCCGGCCAGTGCCAGGAGCGGCCGCCCCGCCAGCGCCGCGACCAGTACCATCCCGGCGAGCCAAAGAGCGCGGGCGAACTGCCGGCGTGCGGCCTCGGCGCCGCCCTCCCGCCACGAGAGTTCCCACCCGACCAGGGCGACCGGGAGCAGAGCTCCGCCGAGCAGGAGCAGCATCTCGTTGGTCCGCGTCGGCGTCGTGACCAGGCCGAAACCCTGGGCAGGGGGGTGGAAGTTGAGCCAGAAAGGCAGAAACAGCGCCCAGCCGAGTGTGCCCACTCCGGCAACGCCCGCCCACAGCTTGAGCCCCGACCCCGACGGCCGCACGAGCCCGGCCTCGCCGGCCACTGCCACGAGGAGGATGGCCGCGCCGAGCGGGATCGCGCACCAGGGGTTCGCGGCGGCGGCCGCACCGTAGACCACGGACGTCAGGAGGGCCGCGGGCACCCATGGCGACCTCGCAGTCGCGAGCGCGCGGGCGAGGAAGACCGCGGCGAGCATCAGGGGGATGCACAGCAGGTGCGGGTGAAGGTCGCCGAGCTGGAAGGTGAAGAGCGGAAACTCGGTGATCGTGCCCTTGATCGCCCGCGAGGCCGGCCAGAGGTCGATCGCGGAAAGAGCGGTGCCCGCGAAGAGCTGGCGCCAGCCGTCGAACGTCCCGGCGAAGACAACGAGAAAACCGGCCATGACGCCGGTGCGCCGGCTGCCTCCGAGGGCGCGGGCGAGCGCCCAAGCCCCCTGCGCGGTCACCATCGCGAGCGTCGGGACGATCAGGTTGTAGGCGACGTCGGGGGCGAAGCCGATCAGCTTCGCGGGCAAGAGCCACGGGGCGAAACCCCAGTAGTAGTAGGGCAGCGCGTGCCCGGCCAGCCACGGGTCGAGGGGAGGGATCGTCCCGGGCCGGAGCAACGTCGCGAGGATGGCGAGGTCCATCGGCTTCTCTGTGGCGGTCACGGCCAACGCGGGGAGTCGGAGGAACGCCAGCAGCAGGAACGCCCCCAGCCCGACGAGTTCGGCTTCCACGAGCATCCGGGGGGTCACGTCGCGCCACCCGCTGCGTCCCCACCAGGCGAGCACGGCGAGAACCGCGAGGCCGACCCACCACCACGAAGCCAGCCCGAGCCAGCCGGCGAGCCAGGCGACGTACGCCGGCAGCGTCCACCCGATCACGCGCGCCACCGCCCAGCTCGCTCCGGCGCCGACGCCGAGACGGCGCAGCACGCCCGTCATCACCGCGCCACCCGCCGCCACCACCAGATACCAGGCCAGCGCCTGCAAGATCATGGAGTTCGATTGTAGCCGGTTTCTCCGGCGGCCTGGAGCCCCGGGCAGACCCAGGCGTCAATCCAGGGTACACTCGGAAGGTCGCTGACCGGAGGCTCGACACGATGATCACCCTCGCACTCCCGTTCGTCGCTGCGGCGGCACTCTTTCCGGAGGTGCGGTCGTTCTGGGCGGTGGACGGCGGCGCCCTCCAGCCCGCCCAGGTCGAGGTCCACGCCCGCCTGGTTCGCGAGGGCCGCAGCGTCGCCGTCTACCAGGAAGATGGGTACCGTTTCTCGACGCTCGGCCAGCCCGACGAGGAGCGTCAGATCGAGAACGCGGTCAACGTCTTCGACGAAACGATCTACCCTCGCGAGGTGGCGCTGTTCGGGCCGTGCCCAGACCACGACCACAACGGGAAAGTGATCCTCCTCGTGACCCGCACGGCGCCGGGCGAAGGTCTGTTCTTCCCGTTCGACGAGATGTCGGAACCCGAAGCGATGCGCTACGGCTTCCACTCCAACGAGGGCGAGGTCCTCTTCGACACCTTCGACCGGCAGGGCAACCGGGCCGGGCGGAACATCCAGGAAATCGCCGAAACGTTCCACCGGCTCCTTCACTACAGCCGCGACCCCGGCGAGACATCGTGGAACCGCCTGCTTGCCAATTACACGCCGTACATGTGCGGACTCGCCTCGGCGCGCTTGCTGTGGGGGGACGCCGACCCGGAGGGGCGGGCCTACACGCCCGCCGACCCCTGGGCCTCGCGCGGATGGTCGCTGCTCTTCGTCGAGTACCTGCGGGAACGGCTCGGCGAGGAGAGCCTGCGCGATCTGGTGCTGCTCCCCGAGAAGGGCCTGGCCGGCGTCGGCCGTCTGCTGGCGAACCGCGGCGACCGGCGGACGCCCGCGGATCTCCTGTCCGACTTCGCGATGGCGTGCTGGCTCGACGACCCCGCCATCGCGGACGGGCGCTTCGCGTTTTCGAGCGTTGTGCCGCCCCGGCCCCTCCCCGCGGCGAAGGCCGTGGCGTCCCGACCCACGTCCGGAGCGATCGAAGTCGGCGTCGGCGGCATGGCGTTCATCATCGTGGACGGCGACGGTGAAAGGCCCTTCCCGCTGACGCTGCAGGGCGACGCCTCCGTGAGCTGGGTCGCCCGCGCCGTCTTGCTCCGAACGCTGGGCCCGGACGTCGAGCTGCCGATCGCCTTTTCGCCCACCGGCGTCGCAAAGCTCGATCTGCCGGCGCTCGGACCCACCGAGAGCGTCGTGGTGGCCGCGGTCGCCGTGCCCGGCGACTCCTCGCTCTTCGACCGGCGCACGCTGGTCCTGCGCTGGGGGATCGGCTGGGTGCCGCGTGCGCCCACCGACCAGGGGCGCGAGGCGCTTGCCGCGCTGGTGAAGAAGGCGCTCCCTGGGGGCGGGGCGATCGCCCGCACCCGGCTGATGGCGACGGTGGACCGGCTCTCCGGAGCACCGGCCGAGGGCGTTCCGGGCCCGCTCGTTTCGACGCGCTACGCGTGGGCGCCGGCGGCAGCGGACGTCGTCGAGGTCCTGCACCAGGAAGCGGAGCGCCGGGGCCTGCCGGTACGATCGTCGTCGTTTGTGCGGCGTGCCTCGAACGGCGCCGAGCAGACGTGGTCCAACGTCCTGGTCGAGTTGGCGGGGAGCGATTCCCGCCGGTGGCCCGTGGTCCTTGCGGCGCACTGGGACGGCGCTCGCGGGCGCCTGTCCGACTCGTACCTGCGCGCGCTCAACCTCAACGATGACGCTTCGGGGGTCGCGGTGGCGATGGAAACGGCGGCGGCGATGAGCCGCGCGCCGCACCGCGCCCCGATCGTGGTCGCGTTCCTCGCCGGCGGCTACCAGGAAGCCGCCGGGGCGCGTGCGCTGCTCGATGAGCTCGGGGGGAGGGTCAGCGCCTGGATCGAGCTCGACCGCGTCGGGATACCCGACCGCTGGCCGCGAACGCTGTCGGTCACGCTCGAGGGCGGCGCCGCGCTCTCGAAGTTCCCCTTCAGCGTCCCGCAGGAGTTCCGCCGGGTCGGCCTCGCGGCGAGGGGCCAATCGGAGATCTCGGACCCGCACACCGGGGGTGCTCTCGCGGCGGCCCGCGGCGTTGCCTCGCTCGTGATCTGCGCGCGCCCCGGCGACGAGGGCGAGGACCTCGACACTCCCCCGGCGGTCGAGCGGGCGCGCATCTCACCGGATCTCATGGTCCTGCTCACCAAGGCGCTCGCCGGCGCCGTCGTGCACCTCGCCGGGGCGCCGTAAGCGCGCCAGCGGCGGGTTGGGACCACGGCTCCAGGAGGGCACCATCATGAACATCTTCACCGTCACGGTCGAGAAGCCCGAGGCCACCAACTTCATCCTCGGACAGTCCCACTTCATCAAGACGGTCGAGGACATCCACGAGGCGATCGTGGCCACTTCCTCGCAGATCCGCTTCGGCCTTGCGTTCTGCGAGTCGTCCGGCCCGGCCCTCGTCAGACGCTCCGGCAACGACGACGGGCTGGTCGATCTCGCGACGCGCAACGCCCTCGCCGTCGGCGCCGGGCACTCGTTCTTCGTCTTCCTGGAGAACGGGTTCCCGGTCAACGTCCTGAACCCGATCAAAGCCGTCCCGGAGGTGTGCCGCATCTACTGCGCCACCGCGAACCCGGCGGAGGTGGTGGTGGCCGAGAGCGCGACCGGCCGCGCCATCCTCGGTGTCGTGGATGGGAGCTCGCCGAAAGGGGTCGAGGGCGAGCAGGACGTTCTGGCGCGCGTGCGGTTCCTGCGCCAGATCGGCTACAAGCTCGGGTAGGCTGCATTGTCCGGCCTGACCATTCCGCTGTCGCTGCCGGCGCTGGTCGCGGCAGGGTTCCTCGTCTCCCTTGCCACGGTCGCGGTGCCTGGCCCGATTACGCTGGTTGCCAGCCGCCTCGCGCTGTCCCGCCACATTTCCTCCGCCATCTGGTTCCTGGTCGGCGTCACGGCCCTCGACGTCACCCTGTTCACGGCCCTCGCGTCCGGCGCCGGGCCGGTGCTGCGCGAGATCGGAGCCCTGCCCATCGTGGAATTCGCCGGCGGCGTCGCGCTGCTGTGGGGCGGTATCGCCTCGCTGCGGGCGGCGCCGGCCGCGGGCGGTCGCCGGCCCGCGCTGGACAACGCCGAAGAGCGCAATGCGCTCGGCAGCTTCCTGCTCGGCATCGTCGTGGCGGCGGCCAACCCGCACTACTGGATCTGGTGGGTCACGGCAGGCCTGGCGTTCGTCGAGGCGGCGCGCGCCCACGGCGCCTCCGGCCTCGCATGGATGCTTGGCGCGCTCGTCGGTGGCGTCGTCGCCTGGTACGCTCCCCTCCTCTGGGCGTTCAGCCGCGGCTCCAAGCTCTTGCCGCAGCGCGCCGAAGCCATCGTCATCAGGGGGATGGGGATCGTCCTCGTGGCGCTCGGCGCTGGGCTGGCGGGGCTCGGCGGCTGGCGACTCTACGTCGCCCACTTCTGACCTCGGCCGGGCCTCAGGCCATCGACAGGGTCCCTGACGGGCCGTGGCACCGCCAACCGCACCGCGCACTCCGCGAGCGACAACAGGCCCAAAACCACCGCCAGCGCCGCCAGGTTCCTCCGCGCCATCGTCCGCACCCTCCTGTGGCGAAACAGACACACGCCGAGAAAGGCGGTTGAGAGGTAGGAGGGCAGGTGGCGACCAGGCGCAATAGCCGCCCAGGCTGCAAGAATGAGGAAGGGCGGGGGACGGTGCCATTAGCGTATATGACTCATGTTATGATCACTCATCAACGACAGGACTTGACATTACTTAGCTAAGGTGTTACGTTCCTCGTGGGCCTCGTGATGAGGCCCTGAATAAGGAGGCAACCGCCATGAGCACCATCGTTCGCTGGGATCCGATCCGTGAGATTGCGACGTTGCAAAACCGTATGAACCGTGTGTTCAACGACGTCTGGGGCCAGGCCCACCGGCCGGAGGAGGATTACATCTCCGGCAGTTGGATGCCGGCCGTGGACGTCCGCGAGACCAAGGACGCGCTGGAGATCGCGGCCGAGTTGCCGGGCCTCGACCCCAAGGACGTGGACGTGTCGGTGGACAACGGCGTCCTGACGCTGAAGGGCAGCCGCACCTTCGAGAAGGCCGTCGAGGGGGAAACCTACCACAGGGTCGAACGCGCGTACGGCTCGTTCGAGCGCTCGTTCAGCCTGCCCACCAACGTGGACCCGGAGAAGGTCCGCGCGACGTACCGGCACGGCGTGCTCCACCTCACGCTCCCGAAGCGCGAGGAGGCCAAACCGAAGTCGATCTCGATCAAGGTGGAAGACAAGTAACCCGCGCTGCGTGCCGGCGGGCGGGCCCGGAGCGACTTCAGGCCCGCCCCCTGCGCGGCGCGCTCAATCCGTCGCCGTCGTGGTCATGCCCCGCAGCGACCTCGCGATCACCATGCGCTGCACCTCGCTGGTTCCTTCGTAGATCGTCGTCACGCGCGCGTCGCGGTAGAGGCGCTCGACGGCGAACTCGCGCGAGTAGCCGTAGCCGCCGTGCACCTGAACGGCTGCAGCCACGATCCGGTTGACGGTCTCGCTCGCCACCAGCTTGGCCTGCGCGCTCGTCCGGCTGAGACGCCCGGGGCGCTGCGACAGCCACGCCGCCCGGTAGGTCAACCACCGCGCCGCCTCGAGCTCGGCATCCATGTCCGCCAGACGGAACCCGACGGCCTCGTGCTCGATGATCGGCCGGCCGAACTGCTCGCGCTGCTTGGCGTATGCGAGCGCCTCGTCGAGCGCCGCCTGCGCGACCCCGATCGCCTGCGCCGCGATTCCGAGCCGGGAGTGATCCAGCGTCGCGAGCGCGATCTTCATCCCCTCCCCTTCGCTCCCGAGCAGGTTGGCCGCCGGCACTACGGCTTCCTCGAGCATCACCGCGGCGGTCACCGACGAGCGCAACCCCATCTTCTTCTCCCGCGGCTGCACGAGCACGCCCGGCTGACGGGCGTCGAGCACGAACGCGGAGATGCCCTTCGCCCCGAGGGCGGCGTCCCGCGTCGCCAGCACGACGAAGAACGCGCCGATACCCGCGTTGGTGATCCAGGCCTTCGAACCCGACAATAGGAACCGGTCGCCGTCGCGGCGGTACGTCGTCCGCAACGACGCGAGGTCGGAACCCGCCCCGGGTTCGGTGAGCATGATCCCGCCGAGCACCTCGCCGCGCGCGAGCGGCGGCAGGACCCGTTCCTTGAGCTCCTCGCTCCCGAAGTGAGCGATCGGCCACTGGCAAACGGAGTTCGTGACCGACACCCCGACTGCGACGCTGGCATCCGCCCGCGCGAGTTCCTCGATCGCCAGCAGGTACGCCGACGTCTCCGTCCCAGCGCCGCCGTACGCCTCAGGGGTCATCATCCCCAGCAGGCCGAGTTCCCCCAGTTCGCGGAAGATCTCCGCGGGAAACTCCCCGCTCGCGTCCCTCCCCCCCGCCCCCGGCCGCAACCTTTCACTGGCGAACGCCCGCACCATGTCCCGCACCATCCGCTGCTGTTCTGAGAACTCGAAGTCCACGGCGCCTCCTCAGCCGTCATTCTACGCACTCCCGCCCGCAACTCTTCCAACCCGCCGCGCCGTCGTGTACCTTCAGCGCGTGCCCCGAATCCGCCTGCTGCCGGACGCCCTCATCAACCTGATCGCCGCCGGCGAGGTCGTCGAGCGGCCGGCCTCGGTCGTGAAGGAGTTGGTCGAGAACGCCCTCGACGCCGGCGCCCGCAGCGTCACGATCCGCCTCGAAGCCGGCGGGCGCCAGCTGATCGCCGTCGAGGACGACGGCTGCGGCATGGGACCCGACGACGCCCTGCTCGCCCTCGAGCGGCACGCGACCTCGAAAATCGCCACCCCCGACGACCTCGCGGCCATCGCCACGCTGGGGTTCCGCGGCGAGGCCCTGCCTTCGATCGCGGCCGCCTCCCACCTCACCCTCGAGACCGCGACCGGCGACGGCCTCGGCACGCGGGTCGAGGTCGAGTTCGGCCAGATCCGTGCGACCGGTCCGTGCGCCCGGCCGCGCGGCACGCTGCTGACCGTGCGCGATCTCTTCGTGCGGCTGCCGGCGCGCTTGAAGTTCCTGCGCTCGGAGGCCACGGAGCTGCGGCACGCCGTCGCCGCCGTCACCGGCCTCGCCTTCACCCACCCCGCGGTCGGCTTCACCTTGGAGCACGGCCGGCGCGCGCTCCTCCGCCTCCCGCCGGCCGGCGGCCTGGCGCAGCGCCTGCCCGACCTCGCCGGCGCCCTTCGCGCCCGCCAGGCCCGGCCGGTGCGTCACGCCTCCGGTCCGGTGAGGGTAAGCGGGTTCCTGCTCCCGCCCGGCGGCGGGCGCGACATCGTGCTCGCGGTGAACGGCCGCGTCGTGCGCGACCGCGCGCTCGCGGGCGCCGTCAACCGCGCCCTCCGTGGCCCGTCGGGCGCCGTCGAGGCCGACGCCTACCTCGCCATCGAGGTGCCTGCCGCCGACCTCGACGTCAACGTGCACCCCGCCAAGACGGAGGTGCGGTTTGCCGACCCCGGCCGCGTCATCGGCGCCGTCACGCAGGCGCTGGCCGCCGCCCGACTGACGTTGCACGGCCCGGTGGACGTGCGCCGGGTCGTGACCGTTCCGGCCGCCGCGCCGGCCGGCCGCTGGCTTCCGCTCGAGCGGCCGGCGTATCCGGCGGCGGAGCGGTCCGGCGAGCCGCGGGTGTACGAGGGAGACGCGCCCGCGCCGCCGGTCGCAACCCGATGGGGCCGCTACATCGGGCAGTACCGCGACACCTATCTCGTGCTCGAGGACGGCGACGCGCTCGTGCTCATCGACCAACATGTCGCGCACGAGCGCGTGCTCTTCGAGCGCCTGCTCGACCGGCGGTCGCGGCCGTCGGTCCAGGGGCTCCTGCTCCCGGAGATCGTCGAGCTCACCCCGGCGCTCGCGGCGCTGGCGGCCGAGGCCGGCCCGGAGCTCGAGGCTCTGGGCCTCGAGCTGGAAGCGACGTCGGGCGCGAGCGTCCGCGTCATCGGCGTTCCCGCTCCGCTGCCGGCGGCCCGCGCCGCCGACCTGGTGCGGCGCCTGCTCGCCGACCTCGCGGACGCCGCCACGCCGGGCGAAGGGGTGCGGGAGCGCGCCGCGGCGTCGCTCGCGTGCCAGGCTGCAATCAAGAAGAACCGTCCGCTCGCCCGCGCCGAGGCCGAGCGCCTGCTCGCCGACCTCGCCAACGTCGCCGACCCGCACCGCTGCCCGCACGGCCGCCCGATCGTGCTGCGGCTGCCGCACGACGAGATCGAGCGCCGCATCGGGCGGCGCTGACCGGCGAGCGGGAAAGCGCACGTGACGAGCCAGGGGGGCGGCGGAGCCCGGCGGTCAGGTCGTTGAGAGGTAGGTCGAAGGGTCCGCTACGCAGGCCTCTATGAAGCCGGCCCGCCGCAGCCGGCAGGCGTCGCAGCGCCCGCAATGCACGAAGGCATCCGGCGGGTCGTAGCACGAGAGCGTCAGCGCGTAGTCGACGCCCAGCCCCGCTCCCAGCCGGACGATCCCCGCCTTGGAGAGGTGCAGCAACGGCGCGTGCACGGCGAACCGCGCGCCCTCGACGCCGGCCCTCGTGCCGAGGTCCGCCACGCGGGCGAACGCCCGCAGGAACTCGGGCCGGCAGTCGGGGTACCCGGAGTAGTCCTGCACGTTCGCCCCGATCACGAGGTCGCGGGCGCCGAGGACCTCGGCGAGCCCGGTGAGCAGCGCCAGGAACACCGTGTTGCGGGCCGGCACGTAGGTGACCGGCACATCGCCGCCGATCTCGGCGCGGTCCTTGGGCACCTCGATCTCGGAGGTGAGCGCCGAGCCCCCGATCGCACGCAGGTCCACGTTCACCACGCGGTGGTCCGCGACCCCGAGCGCCGCAGCCACCCGCCGGGCGGCAACGAGCTCGTGCCGGTGGCGCTGCCCGTAGTCCACCGACAGCGCCGCCACCTCGAACCCGGCGGCGAGCGCCCACGCCGCCGCGGTCGCCGAGTCGAGGCCGCCCGAGAGCAGCACTGCAGCCCTCTTCATCGCCGGCCCCCGGCGAGGCGGCGGGCGGCATCGGCCAACTCGCAGACGCTCGCCCACGGGACGTCCGCAAGCTCTCGCCGCCCGAAGCCCGCCGTCCGCGTCGCGGACAGCCGCAGCGCCGATGCCAGCGCCGGGTCGCGTTGCGCCGCCGCCGCGACGTGCGCGACGACGCCGGCCCGCTCGTCGAGCGCGTTGCACACCAGCACCTGGTCGCAGCCTGCGGCCAACGCCGCCGCCGCCCGCTCCGGGACGCTTCCGTGGGCGGCCAGCGCCCCCATCTCGAGGTCGTCGGCGATGACCGGCCCGGTCGCGAACCGGCGCAGGCCGCCGATCACGGCGCGCGACAGCGAGGCCGGGCAGGAGCCGTCGCCGAGGGCGGGCGCGAGCGCGTGCGCCACCATCACCGCGCGCGCCGGCGTCAGCAGCGAGTGGAAGACCTCCGCGTCCGCAGCGACCGCGTCGTCGAGGAGGGGCAACTCCCGGTGCGAGTCCACCGCGCCGGAGCCGAGCCCGGGGTAGTGCTTGAGGCACCCCGCGACGCCGAGGCTCTCGAGACCCTCCAGGTAGACCGCGGCGGCGCAGCGCACGGCGGCGGCCGAGGCGCCGAGACAGCGCCCCTCCGCCCCCAGCCACGCCTCGGGGCGGGCGATGTCGGCGACCGGGGCGAAGTCCACCCCGATCCCGAAATGGGCGCACGCCGCCGCCGCGGCCTCGGCGAGCGCCCGGACGGCGGCGAGGCCCGCGCGCGCCGCATCCGCGGCGGCCGGGAGCGGACCGGTGAGGGCAACGAGGCGATTGACTCGCCCGCCCTCGAGGTCGACCGCGAGGTACGGCCGCGACGGCAGCGTCAGAATCTCGCGAGAGAGGGCGGCCAGTTGCTCGCGGTCGGCGACGTTCCTGGCGAACAGCACCACACCGCCGGGGCGCAGCTCCTCCAGCAGCGCGCGCTCGCCGGCGTTCAGCTCCAGTCCCGCGACGCCGCAAACGAGGAACGCACTCACCGCTCCGCCTCCCGCTTGAGCTGGGCCAGCAGGTTGAGCGCCTCGATCGGCGTCAGGTGGTCGACGTCGGCGCCCCGGAGGCGGTCCAGCACCGCACTCTCCGGCGCCGGGAAGAGGTCGAGCTGGACGTGCCCCGGCCCCGGGGCCGTCGCCTCGATGACCTTGAGCTCCTGGCGCTCGATCTGGAGGAGGACCTCGCCCGCGCGACGGCACACCGGCTCGGGCACCCCCGCGAGCTTCGCGACGTGGATCCCGTACGAACGGTCCGACGGGCCAGCCACCACGCGGTGGAGGAAGAGCACGTTCCCCTGCCACTCCTTCACCGCCACCGACGCGTTCACGACCCGGCCGAGGCGGTCGGCCAGGTCGGTGAGCTCGTGGTAGTGGGTCGCGAACAGCACCAGCGGGCCTCGGCCGTCGCCCGCCGCCCCGTGCAACGCTTCGACGACGGCCCAGGCGATCGAGAGCCCGTCGAACGTCGCGGTCCCGCGTCCGACCTCGTCGAGAATCACCAGAGAGTTGCCGGTCGCGTGCCGGAGGATGCCGGCCACCTCGGTCATCTCGACCATGAAGGTGGACTCGCCGCGCGCCAGGTCGTCCGCGGCGCCGACTCGGGTGAACACGCGGTCGATCTCGCCGATCTCGGCTTCCTCGGCGGCGACGAACGACCCCGCGCGCGCCATGACCACCGCCAGCGCGACCTGGCGCAAGTACGTGGACTTGCCGCCCATGTTGGGTCCGGTCAGCAGCACGATCTGGCGGCGCTCGGCGTCCAGCTCCGCGTCGTTGGGGACGAAGCCGGAGCGGCCGAGCGCCTCCACCACCGGATGGCGGGAGCCGACGAGGCGCAAGCGCGCGCCCGCGACCAGCCGCGGACGGCGGTAATCGGCGGTGCGGGCGCGCTGGGCGAACGACGCCAGCACGTCCACCGTGGCGAGCGCCCGGGCGGTCCCGGCGAGGCGCCCGGCGCGGGCGGCGCAGCGCTCGACGAGCGCCGCGAACAGCTCCCGCTCCCGCTCGCCGGCACGAGCCTCGGCGCCCGTGATCCGACGCTCCACTTCCTCGAGCTCGGGGGTCACGAAGCGCTCCGCCCCGGCGAGCGTCTGCCGGCGCACCCAGTCGGGCGGAACGCGATCACGGTTGTTGTTCGAGACCTCGAACGCGTAGCCGAACACCCGGTTGTAGCGGATGCGCAGGTTGCCGATCCCGCTGCGGGCCCGCTCGCGCGTCTCCAGCTCGCCGAGGACCACCTTGGCCCCGTGGGCGAGGCTCCGGCTATCGTCGAGGTCGCGGTCGGCGCCGGACCTCATGGTGCCGGGGCCGAACAGCGCCGGCGGCTCCTCGGCGAGCGTGCCCGCCAGGTCGTCGCGCAAGTCGTCGAGCGGGTCGGTCGCCGCGCCGAGCGCCGCCAGGAGCTGGCTCGGCGAAGCGGCAAGCTCGGCCCGAATGTCGGGCACCGCCGCCAGCGCCGCACGCAGCGTCGCGAGCTCGCCGGGCCGCACCTGGGAGAGGCCGAGCCGAGAGGCCATCCGCTCGAGGTCGCCCACCCGTACGGCGAGGTCGCGCAGCACCGCGAGGCGGCCCGGTTCCTCGACGAGCGCCGCCACCGCGTCGTGGCGCGCCGCGGCCGCGACGCTGTCCGCCAACGGCCGTACGAGCCAGTCGCGCAACAGGCGCGATCCCATCGCGGTCACGGTCGAGTCCAGCACCGCGGCGAGGCCGCCGCGGCGGTCCCCGGAGGCGTCGCGCAGGATCTCGAGGTTCCTGACCGCCGCCGCGTCGAGCACCACCTCGCCGCCCGCGCTGCGGCGCTCGAAGCCGCGCAGGTGGCGGGGCATCCCGCCCTGCGTTGTGCGGACGTACTCGAGGAGCGCGCCGGCCGCGCCGACGAGCGGCTCGCCCGGCGCCAGGTCGAACGCCCGCAGCGAGCCGACGCCAAGGGCGAGACGCAGACGCGCCTCGCCGCGCGCCGGGTCGAACCAGGACGGCGGTCGCACGCTCACGAGCGGGCCGCCTACAGTTGCAAGGCCGCCGGTCGTCGCGCCCTCGGCGATGAGGAGCTCTCTGGGGCGCAGTTGGGCCAGCAGCTCTTCCGCCTCCCGGCGGGAAGCGCACGCGGTTCCGCCGAACTCGCCGGATGCGGCCTCCAGGAAAGCGAGCGCCACCCCGGCGCCGACCTCGCGCGCCGCCGCGATCCAGCGCCGCTCGCCATCCCCGATCAGCTCGGGTTCGGTCACCGTGCCGGGGGTGAGCACGCGAATCACCTCGCGGCGCACCAGCCCGCCCGCCTTGGCCGGGTCCTCAACCTGCTCCGCGATCGCCACCTTGAGGCCGGCGTCGAGCAGCTTGCCGACGTAGCTCGCGACCGCGTGGTGCGGGATCCCGCACATCGGCGAGGTGACCTCGCCGTTGTGACGGCGCTTCGTCAAGACGATCCCCAGGATCGGCGAGGCCTTCTCGGCGTCCTCGAAGAACAGCTCGTAGAAGTCGCCGAGCCGATACAGCAGCACGGCGTCCTCGACCTGCGCCTTGAGCTCGAGATACTGCTGCAGCATCGGTGTCCGCTTCATGCCTCGGGGATTGTAGCGTGCCGCGCGCCGCCCTTGACGCGCCGCGCGCAGCAGGCAAGACTGGGGGCGTGAAAACCGTCGTGGCGATCGCCGCGTGTGGCCCGCGCCTCGAGGTGGCGCTGGGTTTGGCCGACGGCGTCGCAGGGCTCGTCGCGCTCGCCGGCCAGACCCCGCGATCGGAGCTGGTGATTGCCGCGGTGGACCTCCTCCTGCGCGGCGCCGGCATCGGCCGGGAGGCGCTCGAAGGGGTCGTCGCCTCGCGGGGCCCCGGCTCCTTCACTGGCGTCCGGGTGGCGCTCGCCACCGCGCAGGGACTCGCGACCGCCCTTGCCATCCCCGCCCACGGCGTCTCGTCGCTGCTCGCGCAGGCCGCCAGGGTGGAGCTCCCCGAGTGCCTGGCCGTGCAGCCCGCCAGGCGGGGGTTCGCGTACGCGCAGGAGTTCTCCCGCGCCTCCGGCGGCCTGACGGCGGAGCGGGAGCCGCGGGTCGTGACCGTCGAGTCGCTTGCCGGCTCGGGCGCGCCCGTCGTCGGTCCGGCAGGGTTCCCGCTGCCGCCGGCGACGCCCCTGGCGGCCGCGCTCCGCTCGACCGCCGAAGCGCTCCTCATCCTCATGGCCGAGGAGCCGCACCCCGATGTGGCCACGCTCGCCCCGACGTACCTCGAACCGCCCCCGGCAACACCGCCCGCCGGAACGACGCCGCCATGGCCGCCCTCGCCCAAGGCTTCCTGATCCGCACGGCCCGGGTCGAGGACGTCCCGGTCGTGGCGGCCCTCGAAGCCGAGGTCTTCCCCGACCCCTGGCCGGCGCACCTCTACATCCAGGAAGTCGGCCAGCCGCTGCGCTTCCAGCGTGTGGTCTACACCGAGAGCGGGTACCTCGCCGGCTATCTATTCGCCTGTTGGCAGCTCGACGAGCTGCACGTGCTCAAGGTGGCCACCCACCCGATCCACGAAGGCAAGGGGATCGCCACCACGCTCCTGGCCGAGGCCCGGCGAGAGGCCGAGAAAGCAAGCGCGCGCGCCCTCGTGCTCGAGGTGCGACCCACCAACCGCAGGGCGTTCCGCCTCTATCGCAGCCTCGGCTACGAGGTGCTCGCCCGGAGGCCGCGCTACTACGCCGACGGTGAGGACGCGCTCTTGATGTGCCTGGCGCTCACCCCTCCATCCAGGGTCTGAGCCGGACGGGCGCGATCACGCGCCGCCGCCCCGGCTATACTGAGCCCCGGAGCAACGTGTGACCAAGCGTCTCGGCGAGATTCTCATCGAACGGGGGACGATTTCACCCGAGGGCCTGCGCAGCGGGCTGGAAGCATGCCGGCGCCACGGCGGACGCCTCGGGACCTGGCTCGTCCGCCTCGGCCTGCTCAACGAAGGGAAGCTCCTGGAGGCCCTAACCTCCCAGACCGGCTGCCCGGCAGCGACGACGATGCAGCTCACCACGGCCCCATCGGACATCCGGGGCCTCATCCCCGCGGCGTTCGCCAGGCGCAGCCTCGCGGTGCCGTTCGCCCGTCATGGGCGCTCCCTCGACGTCGCGATGGCGAACCCCAACGACCTCCTGCTCGTGGACGAGATCTCCAGGGTGACCGGGCTGGTGCCGCGCCCGCACGTCGCCACCGAGGCCACGATCACGGCGGCCCTCGCCCTCTCGAAGCCGACCGCGGAGCTCCCCGCACCGGCGCCGCCGCCCGGCCCGCCCCGCGCGACGGGCCGGGAGTGGCGGCAGTTCTGGCGGCTCGAATCGGCGACCACGGAGCTGATGCGGGCGCTCGACGCGCCGGAACTCCCGGCGCGGAGTTCGCTGGCGGCGACGTTCCCGCAGTTGCAGCCGATCGCAGCGGCGCACCCAGCGCCACGCTCCGCCGACGCGGCGGGTCTCGGCGACGCGCTCGCCAACGCCTCCGACCGCGACCAGGCCGCCGATCTCGTCCTCGATCATCTCGCCGCCGGCGTCTACCGCGTCGCGCTCTTCTCGCTGCACCAGGGCAGGGTGATGGGATGGCGGTCCCGCGGCGCCGCCATCGTGGCCGAAGACTTCCACACCCTGATCCTGCCGCTCGACCGTCCTTCGATCTTCCTCAACCTCGCCAAAGGAGTCGAGATCCACGCCGGGCCGCTGGGCGGGGGCGAGGGTAACGCCCTGCTGCTGGACGCGCTCGGCGACCCAACCCCGGCCGAGGCGGTCGTGGTCCCGGTCCGGGTGCGGGGCAAGGTGGTCGCCTTCCTCTGGCTGGACCAGGGGCGGGATGGTGTGGCCGGAGTCTCGATCCCCCTTGTCCAGGAGGTCGCCCGGCTCGCCGGACTCGCCATCGAGATCCTGGTCTTGCGGCAGAAGGTCCGTGCCGGCGCCCGCTTGACAGATACCGTGCCCACGGACTAGGTTGGCGCGACTGAAGGTGGAGGGTTGCATGATCAAGGCCGACCTGGTGCGAAAAGTCATGGGTGCCGTGGATCTCTCGCAGGCGAAGGCGAACGAGGCCGTCAACGCGGTGTTCGACGCCATGCGCGACGCGCTCACCGGCGGTGAGCGGATCGAGCTGCGCGGCTTCGGCGTCTTCCTCGTCAAGAACCGCAAGCGTGGGATCGGACGCAACCCCAAGACCGGCGTCGAGGTCGCCATCCCTCCGGGTAAGACGATCCGCTTCAAGCCCGGAAAAGCGCTCCGGGTGATCGACTAGGTGCCGGACTCCGGCCTGCAAGTCGAGATCATCGGCCCCGACGGCGTTCCCGTCGGGGTCGTTCGCCGTTCCCCCCCGCCGCCGCGGCGCGTCTGGCTGCACGTCGTCCTGCTCCTCGCGACGCTTGCGTCCACCACACTGGTGGGAGGGATCGCTTTCGGCGACCTCCCGCCCGGTTTCAAGGCGCAAACGGTCTGGGACCTCCTCTTCCACCCCGCCGTCATCAGGGCCGGGTTCGAGTTCTCGATCCCGCTGCTGGTGATACTGCTCTCCCACGAGATGGGCCACTACGTCGCATGCCGCTACCACCGCCTCGACGCCACCTTGCCGTTCTTCATTCCGGTGCCGTTCGGCATCGGCACGCTCGGGGCGTTCATCCGCATCCGCTCGCCGCTGATGACCAAACGCGAGTTGTTCGACGTCGGCGCCTCGGGGCCACTCGCCGGCTTCGTCGTCGCCCTGCCCGTGCTCGTCGCCGGGATCGCGCTCTCGACCCCGGTCGCCGCGCTCCCGTCCGGGGGCGCGATGATCTTCGGCGAGCCGCTCGCGTTCAAGGCGATGGCCTGGATCGTCCACCCTGGCGTACCTCCCGGCGGCGATCTCCTCCTCCACCCGGTCGGTTTCGCCGCGTGGTTCGGCTTGCTCGTCACCGCCCTCAACCTGCTCCCGTTCGGGCAGCTCGACGGCGGGCATGTCCTGTACGCCATTCTCGGGCGCTGGCAGCGGCGGGTGGCGTGGCCGCTCCTGGCGGTCCTCGTGGTCCTCGGTTTCTGGTGGCCGGGATGGTGGCTCTGGGCGGTCATCGCGCTGGTGATGCGGGTGCGCCACCCGTGGATCCCCGACGAAAACGGCGTGCTCGACCCGCGGCGCCGCCTGCTCGGCTGGGTCTGCCTCGCAATCTTCATCGTCTGCTTCACCCCGGAGCCGATCAAGCTCATCCCTTGAGGGGGCAAGACCGGTCGCCCGCGTGCGACCGGCGCCGGTCCGGTTCAGGGCCGAGCGAGCCTCGCGTCCTTCGGACCCGAGGACGGCCGCTCCCCCGGATCGACGACGCGAACGATCTTGACCCGCGCCACCGAGGCCCCGAGCAGGCGCACGTCCCCTCCCATCCCCACGCTCCGCGGCGCGTGCGCGTCCGGAAGGCGGAACGTCAGGCGGTTGTGGGCCCGCATGAGACTTGCAGGCACCGCGACCTGGTAGTGCCGCAGCGACGTGCCGTCGCCCTGGAAGCTCCCCACCCGTGTGCCGTTGATCTCGACCAGGATCCGCTGCGGCTCGAAGCTCGACATCGTCAGCTCCACGACGGCGGCGCCGACCGGATCCATGCTGAAATGCAGGGAGGCTTCCGGCGCCGAGGTCCAGCGGAAGCGCTTGTCGGGGCCCGACCACCCTTCGTCGATGAACCGGTCGGAGGTCCGGCTCGTCATGTCGATGTCGAGCGCGGCGGCGAGAACCGTCGGTTCGAACCGGAGGCGCCTGGCCCGCGCGACGTCGACGTCGCGGCGCCAGGCCGCGGGCTTGGGGAAGAACTCCATCCGGCCGACCGCCGGGAACGAGGAGGAGGCAACCGGCTCGCCCAGGACCCTGTGAAAGGTGAGCACGGTCTCCGGCTGGAGCAGGTCGGGGTAGATCACGATCCCGCAGAAGTCGCCCAGCTGGAAGAACCTCTCGAGGAACTCCCACTCGTTGGGGAGGAAGTTCCTCTCCTGCCGCTCCGGCCGCGGGCCGCCCGCCGGACCGGCCAGGAACATGCTCGGCCAGCCGGCCCGCAGGAGTGGCTCGATCTGGCTGGGATGCGTCCGGCCGTAGTACTGCGAGACGATCTTCTTGCCGTGGAGCTGGCGCAGGCCGAACAGACCGGCCTGGACGTTGTAGAACGGGCACAGCTCTCCGGTGCCGATGCCGTTGCCGGCGGCGACGCAGAACGGCCACTCCATCACGGCTTCACCCGGCGCGGTCGCGATCGCGGTCATCAGGTTCCGAAACGAGCGGTCGGGGACGAAGTTCCCCAGCGGCCTGATGAGGACGCTCGAGTAGGCGGTGGCGCCCTCGAGGGCGAGCACGCAGCCCAGCGCGATCACCGCGACCTTGCCTGCCGTTCGCCTCCAGAAACCGGCCGGGACCGCCAGGCTGACGAGCGCGAGGATCGTCGGGTAGATCAGCGCGAAGCGACCGGTGACGCGATCGAACTGAAACCAGGGCAGCAGGTGCTGCAGCGGCACGACGCGGGGGTGGAAGGCGAGGAAGAGGCCGAGCAGCGCGAGAAGGGGCAGCGTCGCGCCGCGCTCCCCCTTCTTCGCCGTGGCGAGGCCGAGAGCCGCGGCCAGGACGAAGAAGATCCCTGGGCTGCCCGAGAACTGGCCCTCCGGACTGTCGCCCAGTTTGAAGACCATCATCGGGTTGAATCCGGGAAAGATCGGGATCAGCAGGCGAATTGGGTTCGACCACCAGATGTGGTCGGGGATCTTGGAGAAGTCGTAGCGCCTCGCGGTCAGGGCCACTTCGAGGACCAGAGGGATCAGGAGCCACCCCGCGACGACGGTGATCAGGGAGATCGCTGCGTTCTGGACGGGGTGCTCCGCCCACGAGCCGCGCAGCGCACGCCACCAGCCGGCGACCCGGGCCGCCGTAAACGGCCACCGCGACCCGCTCCTTCGCCAGACCACCGCCGTCACGAACACGGCGGTAACCAGGAACGAGGTCAGAGCCATCCCCGCGACGTACCCGAGGTCCAGCCCGAGGCAGAGGACGACGAGCGCCGCTCGCACCAGCAGCAGACGCGCGGAGAGACGCCGCCCGCGCCACACCCTCCTCGCGATGATGGCGTCGGCGACCACGCTGAGGACCGTCCAGTGGATGAGGGCAAGACTCGCGTGGAACGGCCAGCGCCAGATCGCCGCGTACGACCCGAAGCCGACCACGAACGAGAGGTACGCCGCGCGCAGCGGACCCCACTCCCGCCGCACCAGCAGGTAGCTTCCGACCACGGTGATCGCGACCGAGAGCAGGAAGTAGACCTGCAGCCAGGGACCGTTGCCGAAGAGGCGGTCGAGCGCCGTCCAGATCAGATCCTGCCCGAACACCCAGGAGAGGAACACGTGGGTATTGCCGTAGGGGTAGAGCATCTGATCGTTGGTGAGGCCGAGGTGCGGGACGGGCCAGAGGTGCAGGTTGTGGGCCACGTAGTAGCCGAGGTAGCCCGCGATGTTGCGATCGCCGGCGCCGAGGATCGGGTTGCGGAAGTCCTGGATGATCACCGTCGCGAACAGCCACAGGCAGCCGGCCACGAAGACGAGATATGCGACTTCCCAGCGGCCGAGCCCGCCGTTCCCGACCCGCGAAGCACGACGAGGGCCAGGCCCCGAGACCCTACTCACCCGATCCCGCCCACCCGCGTCGCTCGCCCCGCCCTCGTGCGGGTCTTCGCTCATCGTCGTCGCCACCTTCCGTCGCCACCCGGCCGGCGTCGCCCCCTCACCCGCCAACCGGAGCCCAACCGCGTCGCCAGGCCCGGGCCGCGACCTCCGCCGGCCCGAGGCCCGGCATCATCCCACAAGGCCGGTGGGCCTGCCAGGAAGGGCACCGTCCTCCCATACGAAGGTGACCGGCCCGTCGTTGACGAGTTCGACCTCCATCTCGGCGCGGAAGACCCCGGTTGCGACGCTGACTCCGCGCTCGCGCAACGCCGACACGAGCGCGTCCACGAGCGGTTCGGCGTCCTCCGGGCGGGCGGCGCCGGTGAAATCCGGCCGCCTGCCGCGGCGGATCGAGCCGGCGAGCGTGAACTGCGAAACGACCAGGATCTCGCCGCCGACCTCGTCGAGGCCGCGGTTCATGTGCCCGACATCGTCCCCGAACACGCGCAGCGTCGCGAACCGTGCGGCGGCCCGCTCCACCTGCGCCGGCCCGTCGCCGGTCTCGACCCCGACCAGGAGCAGCAGCCCACTGCCGATCCGCCCGACCGTCTCGCCGCCGACGGCTACGGAGGCGCGGCGCACGCGCTGCACCACGATCCTCACGCCGCCCGCCTCCGCCGCAGGAACTCGCGTGCCTCGCGCCACTCCGGAGCGCCCATGGCGACGAGCAGCGCCAGGTAGACGGCCCCGGCCGCGACCGCGTATCCGCCTAGCTGGACGAGGGAACGCACGCTGGTGTGGAGCGGCACGGGCGCGAGGCGGTTGAGGCCGAACGCGACGACGCCCAACCCGGCCGCGGCGAGCAGGTGCCGTCCGGTCGCCGGCAACACGTCGCGCAAGCGTGGCAACCGCCGGTGGCGGCCGTCGAGCCAGAGGAGGGTCGAGGTGTTGGCCACCTGCCCGCACGATGCCGCAGCCGCGATCCCCGCGACCCCCATCGCCCGCGTCAAAACCAAGCCGAGCGTCCCGAACACCACCAGGCTGGAAACCGCCGCGACGAGCGGCGAGCGGGTGTCCTTCCACGCGTACGAGGTGTTGGCGAGAAGCCTGGACAGTCCGAGGAACGGCAAGCCCAGGGAGTACATCACCAGGGCGCCCGCCGTCGTGTGCACCGCCTCGATCGTGTACTTGCCCCCCCCGAACAGGACGCCGGTGATCGGCGCGGCCAGGAGGACGCTGAACACGGCGCTCGGGATCGCCACCGACGACAGCAGGCGGATCGCGAACGCCAGCGTCGCCCGCGCCTTGCCCTCGTCGGCCACACGCTCCGCCGCCAGCATCGGCAGCACCGCGGTGGTGAGCTGGACGATGAGCACGCCGTACACCAGCTCGTTGAGGCGCGAGGCGTTGTAGACGCAGAACACCGCACCGTTCCCGAGGCTCGCGGCGAGCTGGTTTGAAAGCAGCAACGTCACCTGGTAGACGCCGAGCGCCGGCACGCCTGGCAGCATCAGCCGGAGCACCCGGCGCACCTCGGGGTGCGAGAAGGCCTGCCGGCCGGGCAGGAGAGCGAGGCCGATGTTGCGGCACGCCAGCCACTGCATTCCGAACTGCACGAGCCCGCCGGCGAGCACCCCCACCCCCATCCACTCGGGCCGGCCGCGGAACACGACCACGCCGGTCACCGTTCCGGCAACGATGCAGAGGTTGACGGCGATCGGCGCGGCGGCCGGGAGCAGAAAGCGGTCGGAGGCGTTCAGGACACCCTGCGCCAGGGCGGCCAGCGAGATCAGGCCGAGGTACGGGAACATGATGCGGGTGAGCTTGACCGCCAGCGCGAACTGCGCCGGGTCGCGAACGAACGCCGCCGCGACCATCGTCACCAGCAGCGGCGCCGCCAGGACGCCGACCGCCACGATCACCGGCAAGGCGATCAGGAGCGCGCTGGTCATCGCGCGCACGAACTCCCTCGCCTTAGCCGGGTCGTCTTCCTTCTTGAGCTCCGCGAGCGTCGGGATGAACGCCGCGTGCAGCGTCCCCTCCGCCAGGAACGCGCGGAACATGTTCGGGATGCGGAACGCGGTCACGAACGCGTCGCTCACCATCCCGGCGCCGAGCAGCCTGGCGATGACGTTGTCGCGCACCAGCCCGGAGAACCTGCTCGCGACCGTCACCGCCGCCATCCCCCCGGTCGCGGTCACCAGACGCCTCTTCGTCGTCATCGCGTTCACTCTAGCAAAGCGGTGCCGTAGGCCCTACATTGAGGGTGCAGGCGATAGGAGGCGTTTATGCGCATGCCGTTCGCACTCCTCGCAGCGTTCAGCGTCGTCGCCGCTGTCACCGCGGCCGCAGACCCGCCGGCGCCGTCACCGACCCCGTCGGCGTCCGAGCGGCCCGCAACCCGGCCTCTCTCTCTGGATCTCGACAAGTACTTCGACATCCAGCGTGAGCGCGGACACGCCGAGTTCAACACGACCATGCGCCAGTTCTGGTGGAACGACCCCATGGTCCGCTTGTCCTTCGCCGTCGCCCGCGAGGACGCCGCGGCCCGGCGCGGGGGCCTTGTCGGCTACCCGGCGCCGTTCTCGGCGGCCGCCATGATGTCGCTCCCACCGGGGCCCGATCTCCGCCTTGTGCTCGCCGGGCCGTTCGCCCCCGACTGGCACGACCTTTCGAGCCAGGAAAAGGTCGGCCGCATCGCCGAAGGCGCCGTCTACTACGGCCTGGTCTACGGGATCTTGCGCGCGCTGCACTAGCGGCAGAGGCGCGCCGCGGACGTCGCCCGCTCCAGACGATTCACGGTTCGGGTCCGTCGGATGGGCGGACCGCGGGCCTCGTCTTTCGCGTCTGGTTTTGGTAACCTTGATGACCGTCCACGCCGGGAGGCGAACGATGAGCGTCAACAAGGCGATTCTGATCGGAAACATCGGCCGCGACATCGAGCTGCGGCACACCCCCAGCGGCCTCGCGGTGGCGAAGTTCTCCCTGGCCACGAGTGAAAACCGCAAGGACAAGAACGGGCAGCGGCAAGAGCAGACGGAGTGGCACAACATCGTCGCGTTCGACAAGCTCGCCGAGTTCTGCGGAAAGTACCTCGGCAAGGGCCGGTCGATCTACGTCGAAGGCTCGATCCGCACCCGTACGTACGACGACGACAAGGGAAACCGCCGCTACTTCACCGAGATCATCGCACAGACCATTCGCTTCGTGGGGCCAAAGCCCCAGGGGACCGACTCCGGCGGCGGCACCAGCGGCGGCAGCGGCGGAGGCGGCGAGGCGCCGGATATCCCGCCCGACGGCGACGACGACATCCCGTTCTGAGGGGCGCGTCGCCAGGCGGGCGGCAAGGAAGTTACGATACGACGACACGTGGGGGCCCCTCGGGGCCCCCGCGAATCTTGCGACGGCGGGGGGCAGCTACGATGGCCGGACCGGTCTGGCGTTTCGACGAGAACAGGGACGCAATCTGCGACTCGTGCCTGCGCGAGTGCAAGGGCATGTACGTCGAGGGCGACGTCTCCGACAACGAACTCACGCCGGTTCGCGCGGTGTGCCCCGAGTGCCTGGCAACCATGAACCGCCTCGTCGTCTCCGGGGAGACCGGCGGCCGCGCCAAGGCGCCCGCGTATGCCCACAACGCATCGACGTCCGAGACGCCTGACGCGTGATTTGGCGGGGCTGAGAGGACTTGAACCTCCGACACGCGGTTTAGGAAACCGCTGCTCTATCCAACTGAGCTACAGCCCCGCGCCGAGCGGATGCTAGTCGCGCGGCGCCGAAATCACAACCCCGGCAGCGCGACCGACCTCGTCACCACGACGTCGGCAGTACCCGAAACTTGGACGCGGCGGGAGGCTCGGCTTCCCTGCCCCCGACCTCGGTGACACGCGCGTGCGGCGGGCCGTGCCACAGCCGGCCCTCGAGCGCGTCGATCAATCCCGGTTCGCCCGCGGCCAGCACCTCGACGCGGCCGTCCGGGAGGTTGCGCACCCAGCCCGCGAGCCCCAGCGCCTGTGCCTCGCGCATCACGAAGTAGCGGAAACCCACGCCCTGGACCCGGCCCCCGACGATGAAGCTCTTCGCGGCCATCTGCCTCTAGAACCCGTCGCGCCCGACGAGCGGAACGAACGTCGCCGGGCCGTGTCGCGAATCCTCGAAGCGGTCACCGCGACGGACGACGCGCACCAACTCTTGCCGCCGCAGCTCGCCGATCGGGATGACCAGGCGGCCGCCGTCGGTGAGCTGCTCGACGAGGGCCTTCGGAATCGCCGGGGCTGCGGCGCTGACGACGATCACCTCGAACGGCGCCTGGGCGCGCCACCCCAGGGTGCCGTCCATGACCTGCACCGATACGTTCCGATACCCGAGCTCCGCAAGCCGTCCGCGCGCCGCCTCCGCGAGCCGCGGCAGGCGCTCGACGGTGAACACGAACCGCGCGAGCTGCGCGAGCACCGCCGCCTGGTAGCCCGAGCCTGCCCCGATCTCGAGGACGCGGTCGCGCGCCGTCACCGCGGCCAGCTCCGTGATCCGGGCCACGACCGAGGGCTGCGAGATCGTCTGCCCCTCGCCGATCTCGAGCGGGTAGTCCTCGTACGCCTGATGGCGGAGCGCCGCCGGCACGAATTGCTCGCGCGGCACGGCCGCCACCGCGGCCAGGACGCGCTCATCCGCGATGCCGCTCTCGCGCAGGTAGTCGATCAGCACTTTGCGGCGCACGGGGACGGCGGCGATCACCTCAGGAGCCCTCCAGGTCCCATGCGGCGACCTCGTTCTCGAGCAGCAGGAGCTGCTCGCGGTCCGTCATGTCGAGCTGCAACGGCGTGATCGAGGTGTAGCCGGCGCCGACGGCGGCAAAGTCGGTCCCCGGGATGTCCTCCCACACCGGTTCCCCGCCGCCGATCCAGTAGCACTTCCGCCCGCGCGGGTCGGTGTCCTCGACGACGCCCTCGCCGTACGTGCGCTTGCCGAGACGGGTGAAACGCACGCCCTTGGGACGGTCCGGCGGGATGTTGACGTTGAGCAACACTCCCGGAGGGAGTCCGCGCTCGAGCACGCGGGTCGCGATCAGCCGCGCGAACCGCCCGGCGAACGCGTAGGAGAACTCGCTCCAGATCACCTGCGAGACCGCGATCGCGGGGACTCCGAGGATGACCGCCTCGAAGGCGGCCGAGACCGTTCCCGAATAGTGCACGTCGTCGCCCATGTTGGCGCCGAAGTTGATCCCGGAGACGACGAGGTCCGGCGTCCGGTCCCTGAGCACGTGGCCGACGCCGAGCGTCACGCAGTCGGTCGGCGTGCCGTCCACGGCGAATCCGCGCTTGGCGAGCTGGGTGAGGCGCAGCGGGCGCGAAAGCGTAAGGGCGTGGGACACCGCGGAGTTCTCGCGGTCCGGCGCGACCACCCACACCTCGCCCAAGCTCTCCAGCGCATCGGCGAGCACTCTGATCCCTTCGGAGTGGTAGCCGTCGTCGTTGCTCACGAGGATCAGGGGAGGCGTCACGCGCGCAGTATAGCCGGGCGGTGGTCCGTGGTCCGTGGTCCGTGAAGGAAGGTGCAGCGCGTAAACTCGCACTCCTGCGCTCGATGCGATCGCCGGCCTCTCTCTCACTTCCAGGCGAAGCCCTGACGCTCGAGGGCGCGGCGCAGCGCCGGCTCGCGCTCCTCCATGGTGCCGCCGGCCGCGAAATAGCGCGCCAACACCGAAAGCCAGTCGCCGCTCCGCGAGATCGGCGCCATTGCCGCCACGTCGGCCGCCACGGCTTCGGGCGTCAAATCGTGGTACGTCTCCGCGTGCAGCACTGAGCCCAGGGCCACCCGCGGCCGAACGACGGGCTCCTCCGCCGGCCACCCGACGCAGACCCCGAACAGGGGCAGGACGCCCCGGGGCAGCGCGAGAAAGTCGATCAGCTCTCCGACGCCGTTGAGGATGCCGCCGATGCACACGGTACCGAGGCCGATCGCTTCTGCCGCGTCGATGAACCGCTGCGTCGCGAGCGTCGCGTCGATGACGGCGAAGTGCAGCCCCGTGGCCGGGCACCTCCCCGCCTCGAAGCCGTGCAGCCCGAGCACCAGCGCGAGGCGGTGCACGTCGGCACAGGCCACGAGGAACTCCGCCGCGTCGAGCACGTGCTGCTGGTCGCCCGAGAACTCGGCGATCCGTTGCCGCCGGGCGCGGTCGAGGACTCGCACGAACGAGTACAGCTGGCCGGTGGCGTCGGTGGGCGCACGTTGCGCCTCCGCCACGAGCCTTTGGATCGTGCCCTCCGGCAAGGCATCCGGGCGGAACACGCGGATCGATCGGTGCGGCGCGAGGACGGGGTCGGCGTTCATGTCCCCACAATAGCGCCCCGCGCAAGATTCGGATCAGGTCATATCCGAAACGTGCGGGCGCTGACGAGCGGACGCCCGCATCCGTTCGGCCGCGCCCCTCGCGCTCAGTCCGTGGGGATCAGAAGGGCGAGGACCACGTAGAGGATCACGCCAGGGAGGATGCCGGTTACGAACGCCGCCACCGCGAACACCACCCGCACCAGCGTGACGTCGAGGTCGAAGTAGTCGGCGAGTCCGGCGCACACGCCGGCGAGCTTCTCCGCATCGCGGCGCCGGCGCAACGGGCGCGGCGCGCCCGCGACCCGCGCGCCGCAGACCGGACAGAAGCGCGCGTCCGCCGGCACGTCCCTCAGGCACCGCTGGCATTTCTGGGCGACCGCTGCCATCGTGCACCTCCCCACCCACTCTACGCGCGGCGACCCGCGAAGGTTCTCGGCGACCGGGCTTGACAGACGCGCCGCCTTCGCCGACATTATCAACAAGACACGCGGGACGGAGGAACGGATTGCCAGAGGCGGTGAGAAGCGGAGTGGCGATCGCGGCAACAACATCAGCCAGCGGCGCCCCCATCCCCTCACCTCGCGCCGCCACTTCACGACAACGAAACGATCATCGCGACACGGCCCGCCGGGAGGAACGGGTCGATGTACCGACCGCATTCGCCGCTGAACCATCGTCGTCGCGCCGCACTGCACCGGCAACTCGCGAGGCCACGCCGCCGCGTGTCGTGACCTCGGTGGAAGATTCCTCGAAGGGACACCGACACTCTCGAACCGTCCATGCTCTCGACGAACATCTGCGCGCGAAACACTCGGGGGACGGCGTGGTCGGAATCGCGGCATCGTGCCGCGGGCTTGACAAACGCGCTCCGTGTGTATAATCGAAATAAGGAGGAGCACAATGGCAACGAAGAAAGCTGCACCGAAGAAGGCGACTGCTAAGAAGGCTGTGAAGAAGACTGTCAAGAAGGTCGTCAAGAAGGCCGCTCCGAAGAAGGCCGTCAAGAAGGTCGTCAAGAAGGCCGCCCCGAAGAAGAAGGCCGCCAAGAAGACCGTCAAGAAGGCCGCGAAGAAGTAAGCCTTCTGCTCGCGGGCCCGCGAGCGCCGTCCGCTTCGTTCTCTGGTCGGCGCACGCGGTGTCTCCTTCGGGTCGAAGTCTTCCGGTCGCGGGGTGCTCCCCCGGTAGACGCCGGAAGGTTCTGGAGTCCTCTCTCAGATTCGGCATCACGGGCGGCCACCGGCCGCCTTCGCCGTCTCCAGCGACCCTACTCGCGCCGGCCACTGAACCGGCCCGATCGTCACGAGGCACGGCACCCCGCACACCTTTCGTGGCGCGGGCGCCCTCGCCGGCGCTGAACATCTCCTCCTCCGGTTTCCAGACGACCACTCGCGGAGCGCGCTTCGCGCCGCGGCCCGAGAGTGCTGTGGGGCGCGACCGCTGGCGCGCCGTCGTTGTTTCCGCAGCGGCGTTGGCTCGCAGACGCCGGCCTTCTCCAAGTTCATCGCGGCCTGTCGGCCGCTGTGGCGACCGGCCGAAACGAGGAACGGACGTTTGATCGCAGGCGCGAACCGTCCTTGACGCAGCGCCCGAACTAAACTACCGTGCGCGCGGATGGGACTTGGTCGCAGCATCTTCTGGCGGATGTTGAGCGCTCCTGTCGGCGTCCTGGTCTTGGCGCTGATCGCGCCGCCACCCACGCACAACCACGGCCCACAACCCTCCGCCCTCGTGTCGTATCTCGGCCATCGCTGTACGGCCGGCAGCGAAACGCCTCATCTGCACCCCGCTCGGACCTTGCCGGCACCGGAGTGCCCGGCATGCGCGGCAGGCCCGGCTGCGGCCGGCGCGCTCGCGGACGTCTTCATGGAGGCGGCTCCGCGCGACGGAGTTCGCATGACCGCGCCCGCCGCTCGGATGTCGCGGTCGTGGGTCGCGCCTGGCTGCGCAGCGCGCGCCCCCCCCTGCTTCCTTCGCGACATCTGAGACACCCCGCCAGGCGGCAGCGCTTAAGTTCGCCCTCGAGATGAGAGAAGGAGGCGTCGTGATCCGAACCCGCTATGTTCATGTTCTCGCCATGACCGCGGCCTGCGCCGCCTCGGCGGCGACATCTCCGCCGGCCGGCGTTCAGCCCGCGGAGCCGTTGCGCGTGTCGCGAGCGCAGGCCGTGGAACTCGCGACCTCCGGCAACCCGGCGGTCGCCGCCGCCGCGGAGCAGGTGGAGCAGGCCCGCGCCCGCGTCGCCGAGGCGACCGCCTTTCCCGATGCGGCGATCGCCACGACGCTCGAGCAGGAGCAAGGCTTTCTCCAACCGCGATCCGCAACCACCAAGGACATCGGGCTGGCGCTGACCCTCCCCTTCCCCGACAAGCTCCGTCTCTCCGGCAAGGTGGCGAGCGCGGCGCTGCGATCGGCCGAGTTCTCGCTCACGCAGCTGCGCCAGCAGATCGCGTTCGCGACCGCCCAGGCGTACGACGCGGTCCTCGTTGCGGCGCGCCACGGCGAGGACTTTCGCGAGGCGAAGGCGCTGGCGCAGGATTTCCTCGCCAAGACACAGGCCCGTTACCGCGCCGGGACGGCCGCCAAGCTCGACGTGATCAAAGCCAAGGTCGATCTGGCCCAGGCCGAGAACGACCTCATCGCCAACGATCGCGCCGTCGCCACGGCGCGCGCCGGGCTGAACCGCCTGCTCGCCCGTCCGCTGGGCGCCCCCGTCGAGGCCACCGACGACCTCGCCGCGCCGTTGCGCGTACCCGACCTGGATTCCATCGAGCGCCTCGCGCTCGCCTCTCGACCGGAAATCCGGAGCCTCGCCGCCGACCGCGCGGGCGCTCGCGACGCTACGACGCTCGCGCGGCGCTACTGGCTCCCCGACCTCAGCTTGACCTTATCCCGCAACTTCACCGCCGGCAGCCCGCCCGCGTTCACGACCGCGGCATCGGTCAACATCCCCCTGTTCTTCTGGCAGCACGACAAGGGCTTCATCGCCGAGGCCCGCCACCACGAAGCCGAGCTGGCGGCCACCGCGGACGATCTGAGAGCCGCGGTCAGCCTCGACGTCAGGACCGCCTACGCCGCGGCCACCACGGCCGTGCGCCAGGCTGCTTTCCTCCGCGACGAGCTGCTCCCGGAGGCCACCGACGCGTACCGGATCGCGTCGGTCAGCTACGGACTCGGCGGGTCCTCCGCGCTCGATCTGCTCGACGCCAAACGCACGCTGCTCGAAGCCAAGAGCCAGTACACCGACGCGCTAGGCGCCGCCAGCGACGCGCTCGCCGACCTCGAGCGCGCCGCCGGCGCGCCGCTGCCCGCGCCCCCAGGAGACGCCCATGACCAGTAGCGCCCGCATCCTGCTCGCCACGATCGGCGCCGGAGCCGCCGCCTGCCTGCTGGCCGCGTGCCCGCGCGGCCGGACGACCCCGGCTGACCCCGCGCCCACCCCGTCGGCGTTCATGCTCCCGGCCGCACAGCGCGGAAAGATCCATCTCGAGGTGGCCAGACTCACACCGTTCCGCCGAACGGTGGAATCCACCGCGACGGTCGAGTTCGACAGCGACCGTGCGACGCAGGTGCTTGCGCCCTTCTCGGGTCCGGTCTCGCGCATCCTCGTCCCCCTCGGCGCTCGGGTCAGGCGCGGTCAGCCGCTGGCCGCTGCCGTCTCGCCGGACTTCGCCAACGCGGTGAGCGCCTACCGCAAGGCCGCGGCGACGGCGGCCAACGCCCGCCATATCGCCGACCTCGACGCGCAGCTCTTCGCCAACGACGCGATCGCGCGGCGTGAGATGGAGCAGGCCGAGACCGACGCGGTATCGGCCGAGGCGGACCGCGACGCCGCCCTGGAGCAGCTGCGCTCCCTGGGTGTCGGCGACCCGGCGATCGAGCAGCTGCGCCAGGACCGCGCCATGACCACACCTTCGGGGCTGATCCGGTCGCCGCTGGAGGGAACGGTCGTCGAGCGCCTGATCACTCCGGGCCAGCTCCTCCAGGGGGGAGCGACACCTTGCTTCACGGTGGCGGACATGTCGACCGTTTGGGTCATGGCCGACATCTTCGAGAGCGACCTGCCGTCCGTCGCCGTCGGCGACCCGGCCGACGTCACGAGCCCTTCGTCCCGGGAAACGCTCACCGGTACGGTCGGGAACATCTCCGCGCTGGTCGACCCCACCACGCGGGCGGTCGCCGTCCGCATCGTGACACCCAACCCGGAGGCAACGCTCAAGAAGGGAATGTACGTCCGGGTCGCGATCCACTCGCGCCACGACAGCACCGGCATCATGCTTCCGGTCTCCTCGGTTCTGCGCGACGACGTCGACTTGCCGTTCGTCTTCGTCGAGAACCCGGACGGCAGCTTCGCGCGCCACCGCGTCACCATCGGGTACCGCTGGGGGGACCGCCAGGAGATCGCGTCCGGGATTTCCGCCGGCGATCGGGTCGTCGTGGAGGGCGGACTGTTCATGCAGTTCGCGGAGAGCCAATGAGCGAGAACCTCCCGGTCCAGCCCGACGGCCGCCCCCCCGCTGGCTCCTTCGTTCACCGCGTCGTGGCGGCGGCGCTGCGGCAGCGGTTCCTCACCGTTCTCCTCGCGGCGCTCCTGGCCGCCGCCGGCATCTGGTCGTTCTCGCGCCTGCCCGTAGACGCCTACCCGGACCTCTCCCCGCCGATGGTCGAGTTCATCTCCCAGTGGCCCGGCCACGCGGCCGAGGAGGTGGAGCGCCTGATCACCGTCCCGCTCGAGGTGGAGATGAACGGGATCCCGCACATGGCGACGCTCCGCTCCATCTCGCTCTACGGGTTGTCCGACGTGCGCATGACCTTCGACTACGGCAGCGACAACTACCTCGCGCGACAACTCGCGTTCGAGCGCATCGCCGGCGTGTCGCTTCCCGACGGCGTGACGCCTTCCCTCGCGCCGCTCTTCTCTCCCTCCGGTCTGATCTACCGCTACGTCATCGACAGCCCGGACCGCTCGCCCATGGAGCTGAAGACGATCGAGGACTGGATCGTCGAGCGCCAGTTCAAGCGCGTCCCGGGCGTGGCCGACGACTCCGGCTTCGGCGGCGAGACGATGCAGTACCAGGTCCTTCTCGACCCCGCCAAGCTCGCGGGCGCCGGTCTCTCCGTACCGGCGGTGGCGGCGGCGCTGGCCGCGAACAACGGCAACTCCGGCGGCGGCTTCTACTCCCAAGGCGGCCAGTTCTACTACGTGCGCGGCCTGGGCCGCCTGCACACGCCGGAGGAGATCGGCGATGTCGTGCTCGCGGTCCACAACGGCACGCCCGTGCTCGTGAGGGACGTCGGCCGCGTGGAGATTGGCCACGCGCCCCGGCTCGGGCAGTTCGGCTTCGACGGCCGCGACGACGCGGTCGAGGGCGTGATCCTGATGCGCAAGGGCGAGCAGGCCCAGGTCGTGCTCAAGCGCGTCGAGCAGAAGACCGACGAGCTCAACCGGTCGATCCTACCCAGGGACGTCAAGATCCACCCCTTCTACGACCGCAAAGACCTCATCGCGCTCACCACCCGCACCGTGGAGGACAACCTGCTGCGCGGCATGGTGCTGGTCGTCGTGGTGCTCATCTTCTTCCTGTACAACGTCCGCTCCGGCCTCATCGTGGCCGTCACGATCCCGCTCTCGCTGTTCTTCGCGTTCGTCTGCCTCGACCTCAAGCACATCCCGGCGAACTTGCTGTCGATCGGCGCCATCGACTTCGGCATCCTGGTGGACGGCGCCGTCGTCATGGTGGAAAACATCTTCCGCCAGCTCGCGGCCCGCGCAGGGCAGAAGTTCAAGGTGCGGGAGGTGATCGTGGCCGCGGCGGCCGAGGTGGACCGGCCGATCTTCTTCGCGGTCGCCGTGATCGTCGCCGGCTTCCTGCCCATCTACGTCCTCTCCGGGCCCTCCGGCGAGCTCTTCAAGCCGATGGCGGACACCATGATCTTCGCCCTGGTGGGTTCCCTCGTCGTGACGCTCTCGCTGCTGCCGGTGCTGTGCTCGTGGGCGCTGCGCAAGGGGGTGCGGGAACGGCGCAACGCGGCGTTCGAGGCCGTGAAAGGCGCCTACGCGAAGGGCCTGGACGTCTGCCTCGCGCGCCCCTGGGTCACGGTGCTGGCCTCGGTCGCGCTGCTCGGCGGCTCGCTGCTGCTCATCCCCGGGATCGGCGCGGAGTTCATGCCTCACCTCGACGAGGGCGCCCTGTGGATCCGGGGCACGATGCCGTACACCATCTCGTTCGAGGAGTCGCGCAAGATCGCGCCGCAGGTGCGGGCGATCCTGCGGTCGTTTCCGGAGGTCACGGTGGTCGCCTCCGAGCACGGCCGCCCAGACGACGGCACCGACCCCACCGGGTTCTTCAACGTCGAGTTCTACGTCGGCCTCAAGCCGTACCGCGAATGGAAGGGCCCCTACAAGACCAAGGACGAGCTGACCGACGCCATCATGGCCAAGCTGCAGGCGTTTCCGGGGATCGTCTTCAACCACACCCAGCCGGCCGAAGACGCCGTCGACGAGGCGGAGACCGGCCTCAAGAGCGCCCTGGCGGTCAAGGTCTTCGGGCCGGACCTCGCCGTCCTCGAGGAAAAGGGTAAGGAGATCAAGCGGGTCCTGGAGGGGGTCCGCGGCATGGACCACATCACGCTGGTCCAGGAGCTCGGCCAACCCAGCCTCACCGTCACGGCCGACCGCGCCACGATCGCACGCTACGGCCTCAACGTCGCCGACATCAACGGCCTCATCGAGGCGGCCGTCGGCGGCACGGCCGCGACCCAGGTGGTGCAGGGCGAGAAGCTCTTCGACCTCGTCGTACGTCTCGAGCCGCGGTTCCGGCGCACGCCCGAGGAGATCGGGAACATCCTCGTCGCGACCCCGGGCGGCCAGGAGATACCCCTGAAGGAGCTCGCCGACATCAAGGTGGTGAGCGGCGCGTCGTTCATCTACCGCGAAGACAACTCGCGCTACATCGGCGTGCAGTATTCGGTCGAGGGACGCGATCTGGCCGGCGCGGTGGAGGACGCCCAGCGCCAGGTGGCGGCGCGCGTCACCCTTCCCGAGGGGTACCGGGTCCTGTGGGGCGGCGAATACCGGGAGTACACGGCGGCGCGGCGGCAGCTGGCCATCGTCCTGCCGCTGACCCTGTTCGTCATCTTCCTGCTCCTCTTCGCGCTGTACAGCAACTTCAAGTTCCCCGTCATCACCGTGCTCGGCGTGCTGCTCTCCGCGCCGATCGGCGGCCTGGTCGCGCTGCGGCTGACCGGGACGCCGTTCTCGGTATCGAGCGGGATCGGGTTCATCGCACTGTTCGGGGTCTCCGTGCAGACGGCGGTGGTCTACATCTCCTACGCCAACGAGCTGCGCCTCGCCGGCATGGGGATCGCCGGAGCGGCCAGGGAGGCCGCGCTACTGCGGCTGCGGCCGATCATGATGACCGCCCTGGTCGCGGCGCTGGGCCTCCTCCCCGCAGCGATGGCGACCGGCGTCGGCACCGACTCGCAGCGGCCGTTCGCGCTGGTGATCGTCTCCGGATTGTTCTCCCGGCTCCTCGTCAGCGTCTTCCTCATGCCGGTCCTCTACGCGCTCGTGGCCAGACAAGGGGACCGCCTGGAGGTCTGAACCCTGCGATGCTCCGTGCGCACCGCTGCGCTCTCATTGCCGGCCGCGTCGGCGTGGTACCTTGAGATCATCGAGTCGACCGCAGGACGCGAGACCAAGGGGGCGAGCCGGAATGGACCACCCGGGTAAGGACGCGCGAAGGGTCAAGATCGTGGCGACGCTCGGGCCGGCTTCGGCGACCCCCCAGGGCGTCGGGGGCCTGGCGCGGGCGGGGGCCGACGTCTTCCGCCTCAACGCGGCCCACCTGACCCCCGACCAGATTGCACCGCTGGTCGCTCTGGTCCGCGCCGCCGAGGCCGCGATCGGCCATCCCCTCGCGGTCTTCTGCGACCTCGCCGGACCCAAGCTCCGGGTGGCGAAGGGAACCGCACCAGCCGTGCTCGTCGAGGGGACGGCCGTCACCATCGGCGCCGACGGCAGCGGCGCCACGGTCCAGGTCGAGGGCATGGACCCCGTGCGCGAGTGCCCGCCAGGCTCGCGCGTGCTCGTGCACGACGGCAAGATCGCGCTGCTCGTCACCGCAGCGCTCGCCAGCACGGTCCGAGCCGAGGTCGCCCGCGGCGGCAACGCCGTCCCCGGGATGGGCGTC
>CAWBLW010000006.1:0-167125 GCA_963789745.1 uncultured Acidobacteriota bacterium
TCCGATACCAAATGCAGCGAAGAGCGGCATGTCGGGCTCAACGTACTCTTCGACCCATTCTGGCGGTTCGACGCCGAAAATCGGCTCGTCACGGTGCCAGGCCCAAACTCGGGGTACAGCGCGCCGGCGCTGGTCTTGCCCTTTTCAAACCAAAGTGCGGGCGGAGCGGCCTTGATAAGGGCCACAATCAGTTTGGCCACCGGCGAGCCGGCCTTCGACCCTGCTGCACGGCCAGCTGGCGAGCGGAACCTAGCCCCGGATTCCCGCCGCCCGCTTCGAGCCACCTCAAGGCCAGCGCATGGCAGGCGACCAGGGTCGTACGGAAGTGTGGGTCGTTCGGATGGACCTTGAGGACGTCGCCCTTCTTGACCCGCTTCTTCTTGCCACTCGGCATAGCACCAAAAGAGGGTCTCCTCCATCTCCTCCTGCTCCAGCTTCTTCGTGCGTCGCCGGTCCTTGGCGGAAAGGATCTTGATCTTGTCGCCGGACTTGGAGACGAGGCCGGCATAGACCATGGTGTCCACGTCCATGCCGACGGCTTTGCCGAGCAGGTGCGCCTCGTTAAACCGGAACTCGGCGGCCTGGAGCACGTCCCAGCAGAGGAGATAGAACCGGCCCTCGGGCTCAACCTCCTGCAGGCCGCGCGCGGCGAGTTGCTGGATACGAAAGGCGGCAACTGCATCGCTGGCCTCGTCCAGCGCGCGGTCAACGCCGACGGTATCGCCGGTATCGGTGCGGACCTCGGAATGGCGACTGTAGACCTCCATCGCCGGGCCGAAGGACCCGACGAGTTGGTCCACAGGGTTGAGGCCGTCTTTCATGAGGCGTTCAGCGGTCTTCTGTGCAGCTTGGCGAATCTCGCGCCGCATCTCGTGATCGAAATAGCCGACCTCGGCGTTGTCGTCCCGCTTACGTGCGACAAGGATCACGGTGTTTGCGCTGCGTTCTTCTTGGCCTGGTGGAGCGAGTATTCGCTCTCGGTCTTGACCGGCCATGTTGCGGTGATGGTGAAGCCTGCCTTCACCAGCGACGTGAAGAGGGCTTCCCACGCCTCCTGCTTCTTGTGGGTAAACATCACAGTCAGCGCCCCATCGTCACACAGGATGCGGCGACACTCGGTGAATGTCTCGCCCATGAGGCGCTGGTAGAACGCTTGTGCCTTGCGCCTGGCGTCCGCTACTTTCTCGCCGTCGTTCCGGTGGCGCGAGATGTTAACGACAGCCTCCTCCGTGTGGTCACAGAGGTAGCTGGAGAACCACTCCGGCCGGCGATGGCCTTGGGAGCGTTTCAGCCAGACGTAGAAGAAGTCAGCAAGTTCAGAATACTGGACGTTGTCGGCGAGGGTGGATCGACGACTATGGCGGAGATCGACTTGTCATCCACGGATGGGAGATTAGTGGCTGATCCCAGAGTGAGAGTGGCGACTCTCGTCTTGCTGTGTCCTGGCAGTTCGGAGATGTTCTTCGAGGCTTCTGTCGTGTTGTCGATCGCCCACGCCAGACCAGTGCCACTGCTGCACGGCGCCATTTCTGCGAAGGTCATTTTGAAAGCGAAATCATGCCTATCGAAAACGCTGCGCATGACGGCGCGAGGCGAATGCCACGAACCAAGCACGCTATTGTAGTTGAGGAACTTGTCGATGGAGAAAGCGAGAAGATGGATGACAGCTTCGCCGAGTTCATCGCCCTCGGACTTGAGGATCGCGACACGGAGAGCATCGAGTTCCTCGACCAAGACACCAAGGCCAAGGAGTTGGCGCGGCGCGAACAGATCCGCCCAGTTGCGCAGGCCCTTCACCAGCGCTTCGCGCGTCTTGTCCCCTTCTGGAATTCTCTCCGTCGGGATGAGGTTCTGCTGCTCCCAGCGTCTCCGGTGCTTCCGAAGCGCCTTCTCGGCCTCGTCCAAGGACTGAAGATCAGCCTCGGTGGGGGGAGCGAACTTGAGACCACCCGGGGTCTTGAATACCACGGCGTAAAGGGCGCTCTGTATTTCGGTCGGTATAGCCTGGGCTTTAGCATTGATCCATTCGTCGGAAATCTGTTGTCCGGAGAACAAACTAATTCCCTTCCCGTTGCCAAAGGTGGGCGCTGGGGGGTTCTTGGCGCGGGCTTTTTGCTCGCGATTGTCCACGATTCGGACTCTCCACGTTCCGGCCTTCTTGTCGACGATCGGTTCTGCCCAGACGCGGACGGCTGAGCCTTTGGGTTTGAGTAGGTGCCAGTCCGGGACAAGTGGCGTATGAGGATGGCCTTCCGTGTCCGGGCATGGGACAGTGCGGGCGAAAATGTAGCAGTGAGGCGGCAGGACGCCGGTTTTGGGGAAGAACCTCTCCATCCGCGCATTGAACCGCCGGTGGAGTTCTGTGCCCCAGTGTCGCGTGCGTTCGGCGAGCCTTGGACCAAAGCGGAAGGGGTGGTCCACGGTAGCTTCGAGGATGGTGCTGGCCACGGGGTTGTACTGGTTTGCCAAAGTGCGAAAACCAAGTCGGGTGGATTCGAGTGGGATCGATCCGCCACCAGCCATGGGGTCAATTACGACGATGCTATTCCCGAAAAGGCGCGCAGCAGCTGCGTGGGCCTGGGCCAGATCCTTCTCGGATAGCACGCGCCTGAAAGCCCGTTCCCCGTGGGGATTCTGGATTCGGGGCCCGCCCCGAGCCAGCGCGGCTTCCAGCAATCGTTGTGCAGCCAGAATGTTCTTGGAACTGCCCCAGAATCCAAGTAGGCGTTCAAAGACCTCGTGGGAAAGTCGGCGGGTAGAGCGAGCCGAGAACGGCGGCGCGGGAGACGCAAAGAGGACGGCGCGCCCACCAGACGTGGAGGCGGACGGGGGAGGGAACGAGTTCTTCCCCGGTTTCTTCTCGCGCATGCACTCTACGCCGATGGCGGCGGCGGGCAGCCAGTCTTCGATGAGGAGGCGAGGCTTCTTCATTTCACGGCCTCAACGAGAATGCGCAAGGCCCGGATGGCACGGACCCGGCGACGGGTACCCGCCATCAGGCCGAGCCACCAGGCGGCTTCCGTGCCGTCGGCGCGGCGCAGGTTGTCTGCGGCGTTGTGGAGGAAGGATGCGTTGCGCAGGCCGCTGGAAATGAGTGCGTAGCAAGCAACACGGGCGCCAGCGTCTGTTTCTAGGGCGTAGAAGGGACCGGGAGTGAGCTTGCCGCCCCCGGTGGCACGGACGGCGGAGCGAAGGAGCGAAGCGCCGCAGAGTACGCCAAGGGGCCGATGGAAGCGATGCGCGTCAGGCGTTCCTCCCCCTTGGGGTTGAGGGAACGGCGATAAATGATGGCTGCGGCGCCTTGTTTACGTTTGACGATGCGGAGGGCGAACGCGGCTTCGCGGACGGTCACGGCTTGTCTTCCTTGCCGGCTGGTTTGCCGAATGTCGCGGAAGGGCTGATATCGTCACCGGCGTTTTCGGACGCAACTTCAAGTTGGGTTCCTAGGCCGAAACGGCCGGGCTCCCTGAACATGAGGTGGAGTTCCGCGCCATAGGTCGTACCCTCCTGCATGGCGTTGAACAGTGTCCGGGCGGCCTCGATGGGTTTGATGGGGCTGCTTTGTTTGACCCCTCGGATCTCCAGGCTGGCGGTGCCGCCGGACTTGAGATCGCCGCTGACGGTTACCGTAAGTTCAAGCGAGTCGGCCCCGAGCGGTTGCGCAATGGCGGCCAGAGTCTCCGCTGCCGTGGGGGTCTCCGCGTCCAGCGTGACATCCAGGATCGGGCGCGTCTCAGCATGTTTGAGGATATCGGGCCAGTTGGTGGCAATGACGGTTGCAGGCTCGGCGACAACTGGCGGCGTGTGGTGTTGCGGGGGGTAAGTGCTACCGCCGCCTGAGGGCTTGGCCGCATCCACCTTGAGCCAACCGGTGGCGGACGCCGAGTCCGCACGGGCAATGAACTCGTCCTCACGCAGCCCGACGGTGGGAGTCTCGCCGGCAACGCGCCGGCGCTCGCCCTCGGTACCATGGACGCCGCCGTCCTTGTCGTAGGCTGTGCCGTCCGCCCGTTTCAGAACAATCTTGCCCTGTTCGATGGCTTTCAGGATGGTCTGCTTGACGACGGAAGCATCCGGTATGAGTCGCAAGCCGGGGGCGGCCAGAAAACGCTTGTGTACGTCGCTAAGCCTGTACACCCCAGGTTGGTCTGGGATGGGCGTGGCGCCGGGGAGGACTACCTTGAGGAACCTATCGGGGTCGAGGGCTTGACCTACCTTGTAGATCAGCTCCTTGTCTTCAAGGAACGCACGGAGACATTTCTGCCCTTGGGGCCTACTGAGGATATCTTCATCAGAGACCACCTGGTAGATCTCCTCACTACGCCCGATCACACCGTCGGCACGGACGACCGTATCGAAGGCGCGACAGGTCTGCAGCTTGAACTCACGGGCCAGCGTGGGCTTGACACGGCTCAACTGGTCCCGGACGAGGGCTGCACTCTCCCCGTGACGCGCGTCCTTCTCGATCTGCTCCGCAGCGATCACGCGCTTGGCTCGGTCTAACGCGTTACTAAATCCATCGGGGTTGGGGGCAACGGCTACGATGGAATTGCGGAGGGCCCGCGGCACGGGCGCCGTGGGATCGGAATCGTCCTCGAAACGGCACACACGCTCGGCGAGATCGCTCGTGGCGCAGAGAACAAGTTGGAGCGACGGGAGCTTCTGGACGTCGCCGGGTTTCTCCGGCCAATTGGCTGGAGAAAAGAGCGGGCCAGCGAAGAAGCTCTGCGCCTCGGCGAACAGGCGGTCGCGCGCCTCGGCCTGATCCACTGCGGCAGCGCGCTGTTCTATCTGTTTGATGACATTGGGCTCGAAGCGGAACTGCCAGCCCCTGTTGCCGGCGAGCGGGTAGGTGTGCCAGCAAGCCCCGACGAGGCGGTCCAGAGCCTCGGCCGGTTCCTGGCCGGCTTCTTCCGTGCGGAGAATTGCAAGCGTAAGGTCGGCGGCGTCGAGGCCGCTGTGCTCGTTACAAGGAAGGCTCTCCAGGAGGAGGGCGGACGCCACCCGGTAGTGGATGCCATCTGGCTTGTCGTCGTCCAAGCCTAACGCGTGACCGTCCAAGTCGGCGTTCACGGCTGACTCGAATTGGACCTTTCGCAGGCGCTGTAGAAGGTCGCCCCTGACGTCCGGACTCGCCCAGTTGATGTCGCCGGCGGTGACCAGTTCGACATCGCGTTGGTTGTTCCAGATTTCGCGGATGATTCGCGCGAAGAGGCGAAGCACGCCGCGACTGCGCTGGAACTCGGGCAGGGGCCCCAGCTTGTCTTTCGCCGTGTCAATGAGCCGCGGATGGAAGGGATAGCTCTCCTCAATGCGCTTCGCATATTCGGCGCTCGTGGCAGCCGCCGGAAGCAACTCGGGATGGGTCTCGCGGACCCGTTCGTAGAGTTGATGGTAGTTGGCCGAAGCTGTGGCCGCGGCCGTCGGTTCGATCCTATCGAAGAGTCGGCGAGCGATGACGCGCGCGGCCTGTTTCCCGACGGGATCGAAGTCGGTCATCTTGCGACCGAGGATGTCCTCGAGCTTGACGGATGCTGCGCCGATGGCTGCCGTCAACTGTTGGGAGACGCCCGAATACGCTGCCTGCTGGCCGGGATCTGTGATGACCAAGACCGCCTGCTTGCGCTTGGCAATGGCGGAAATGAGCTTCCCGAGGAAGCTCATGAAGTTGCCCTGGCCCGTGGCAGATAGGCCGGCCATATAGACGACGAGTTCGTCCAGCAGGATGAGGAGTGGGTCACTGCCGAGACTCTTGGCAATCAGCGGTTCGTCCGGTGAGGCTTCGTGGTTGTCGGCGGGTCCGAGTTCCTTCAGGAGTTCCGCACCCCTTTTCGGTTGGCCGAGTTGGAAGAAGATCTCGCCCTGGAGGCTGTGGACCTTGGTCTTTCCATGGGTTCCAAACACCGGGATGCCTGCCTTCGCCGCATCCACGGCAATCACCTTCACGGACTTCGGCCGGCCGGCAGCGGGCAGCAGCTCAGTGCCGAGGGAGAGGGTGCCTATGTTCTGGGCGAGGTGCCAGAGCGCCATGAGAGTGTGGGTCTTGCCGCCGCCGAAACCGGTGCTGAGCCGGATGAGTTGGCCCGCTTCCTTCTTATCTGCGAGGGCCTTGAAGACGGCGGCGCAAACAGCCTTGAGATCTGGTGTTGGCTCGGTGTTCCGGAAGAAGGTGTCAGCGTGCCCGTAGACCTTGGGAGCAGAGCCCTCGATTAGTTGGCCAAAGTCCGCGGCGAAGATAGCGTCGTCAAGTTCGCCTTCGAGGACTTCCTTCCTGGGTTTGCAGGCACGCAGAACCGTTTCAGTTGGCCTAGCAGGAGTCATGTGTTGACCTTTCATGCAGGATTTACCTACCCCCAGGACCTCGGACCGGGTCCCATGGTACTCCTCATGCGCCCGTAGGCGCTCCAGTTTGCCCAAGGTGGCCTCACGTTGGTGCGGACCAAAAATTGTTCTGAATGGGGCGTGGATCGTGACGGGGTGCTCGACCTTCAAGATAGTCGCGAGGGCGGATATCAGCAGACGACGGTTCTGACGACAATGAGGGTGGTACGGCACAGCACTCTGCGGGCGGGCTGAACCAGCAGTCCTTGGCTCCGAGCCGACGATTCAAGGGATAGCTCCTTGTCGCTGGGATTTGACCCAGGCCTCGACCTCACTTCGCTTGTAGCGAACCCGCCCGCCGATCTTCAGGTAAGGTACGTCGGCTCGTCTGGTGGAGCGCCAGGTCGATAGGGTGGTTTCCGAAAGCCCGAGAAGCTCGGCCGCCTGTGCGGTGGTGAGGAGTTGATCCTTCGCGGACCGGGGTCCGATAGGCCCCTCCCCCGTGATTGCGACGCGGATGCCCTGCAATTCGGTCCAAATCTCGCGGAGCAACGCCGGGACTGACGCAAGCTCCGCCCCGAGGGCCTGAAGAGAGAGATCGCCTGCCATTGAGTACCTCCCGCCCATGAGTGTAGACGGCAGGTTGGTCTAGGTGGCTCGCGGCAGATACGGGCCGGGACGTGAGGGAGCATGGCGCCGTGTGCCTGATCATCGACTTGTAGGAGGGCTACCGCGGCACATCACTTCGCTGGAGGTGTCCTCGAGTCGGCGCGGACCCAAAATGTTTTGGACGAGCCGCGAATTGTTCGGGGGGGTTAGATCCCCAGGAAAATCTCGAGGGGGATATCGGCCCATCGTGGGCCCCGGGCCCCTGTCCGGCTCGAGGTGGAGGACACGGAGAGATCGAACCTGGACCGAGCCGGCTGCCCGCGTCCAAGAACTGGCTGTCGGGCGACTGGTTGCCCTCGACGTGGTGCGCCGGTACGTCAGTAGCACGTCAGCGAATCTAAGAGCGATGGTTCTGTGAAATTCTTTGGTGCGGAAGATGTTTGGATCTATGTAATTAGACTGGCGCGCCGAGAGGGACTCGAACCCCCAACCTTCTGATCCGTAGTCAGATGCTCTATCCAATTGAGCTATCAGCGCGCCCTGCGCCAGCGCCGAGTATAGCGGAGTTGCCAGCCGCTGCCAACTCGGAGCGCCTCCGATCTTGCCTGCGGGGAGACCGGGCCCGCGCCCGGCCGGCCGGGGCGGCCGCGGCGGCGGCCGCTGACCTCCGCTGCGGCCGCACGGGGCGCCGCCTAGTGCGCGGGAGCACTTTACAGCGCTTGGACTTCCGTGCTACGTTCCCGATCCGCGGTCGGCCCGTTCGTCTAGTGGTAAGGACGCTGGCCTCTCACGCCGGAAGCAGGGGTTCGATTCCCCTACGGGCCGCCAACCTCACCTCTTCACTCCGGGCAGGGACGCGTAGACTGCCGCCATGCCGACATACCGGCTTCTGATCGAGTACGAGGGGACGAAGTTCGCCGGCTGGCAGGTGCAGGCCTCCGGGCGGACGGTGCAGGGCGTCCTGCTCGACACCCTGCGCAGCATCACAGGGGAGCGCGGGCTCGACCTCCAGGGCGCCGGGCGCACCGACTCCGGGGTGCACGCCCTCGGCCAGGTGGCGTCGCTGCGCTGCCGCGCCCCGCTCAACTCCGGCAAGCTGTTCCACGCGCTCGAGCGCGAGCTCCCAGCGGACCTCGCCGTGCTCGACGTGCGCCCCGCGCCCAGGGGCTTCCACGCGCGCCACGACGCGGTCGCGCGCGCCTACCGCTACCAGATCGCGACGCGCCGCTCGGCGTTCGGCAAGCGCTCGTCGTGGTGGGTCGAGGGCGCACTCGACGAGGCGGCGATCCGCGAGGGGGCGCGCCGGTTCGTCGGGCGCCACGACTTCCGCGCGTTCGCCAAGCGCGCGGTCGAGGCCGAGAGCACGCTCGTCGAGGTGGAGGGGATCGAGGTTGCGATCGCCCCGGGGTGTCTGCTGCTGCGGCTGGTCGCCAGCCACTTCCTGTGGAACCAGGTGCGCCGGATGGTCGGGGCGCTGGTGACGGTCGGCCGCGGCGAGGCGCCCGCCGACGACGTGTCGCGCTGGCTCGCCGGCAAGGCGCCGGCGCCGCCGCTCTCGGCGCCCGCCGCGGGACTGTTCCTGGAGGCGGTGCGTTACCCGGACGAGCCCTGGTCGCTGCCGGCGCTCGGGCCGGTCGGACTGCCGTCACGCACGTGAGGCGCCCCGGCCGGCGACCGGTGTTAGGCTAGCTCGAAGAGAACCGCGGAGGTTCCATGGCGTTCGACCTCATCAAGCTCCTGACCGACGTCTTCGACCCGCAATCCGGCGAGGTCGTGACGGTCGCGTGCGACATGCCCCGTTCCCTCGGCGAGGACAACGACGCGTGGAAGGAGCGGCGCGCGATGGCGGGCGAATGGCAGCGCGCGTTCACCGCGCTCGGCCGCGGCCGGCACTTCACCACGCGGCCGATCCTCACCTACCCCGCGACCGGCGCCAACGGCGCCCAGCTCCCCGACACCGGCGCGATGGCCGGCAAGCCCGCCCCGATCCGGGAGACCCTGCTCGAGAGCACGCTCGCGGCGTTCCTCACGGAGTACTCCGCCACCGCGGCGCTCGACGGGTTGTGCAACGAGAAGCACGACTTCCGCGCCGCTTCGATGCCTGGGGTCGCCAAGCGCATGGAGCAGACGTCGCTCGCCGCCGACTACCACGAGGTGGCCAGGCGCTGTCAGCTCCTCGAGCAGGCGCTCAAGAACGCGACGAGCCTCGAGGTGTCGTTCTCGACCGGCCACCACTGCAGCTTCGACCTGCGCTTCCGGACGGCCGTGATGGACGACGGCTTCCTGCCGCGCGGGAAGGCTGGCGACCGCGTGATCAACCTGCCTTCCGGCGAGACGTTCATCGTGCCGTACGAGGGGGAGCAACCCGGCACCCAATCGCTGACCGCCGGCACCATCCCGGTACGCGACGGGCAGGAACTCATCTCCCTCCAGATCGACGCCAACCGCATCGTCAAGGTGGACGGCAACGGCGACAGGGCCCGCGCCATGCGCGCCTTCTTCGCCGCGGACCCCGCCCGGACCAACATCGCCGAGGTCGCGTTCGGCTGCAACGACTGGGCGCAGGTCACCGGCAACGTGCTCGAGGACGAGAAGGCCGGGTTCCACTGGGCGTACGGCCGCTCGGACCACCTCGGCGGCGCAATCGGCGTCAAGGCGTTCATCCAGCCCGAGACCGTCGTCCACCAGGACATCGTGTACGCGAAGGGAAACCCGATCCAGGTGGCGGAGGCGGTTGCCGTCCGCACGGACGGCATCAGGACGCGCATCATCCGCAACGGCGCCTACATGGTGTTCTGAGTCCCCTCGCGGCCCGCGATCCCGCAGGGCGTGCGAGGGTGCCCGCCTCCTACGATTCTTGATGTGGGGCGCGACCGCCGGGCGCGCTTCTGTTGCTTCCTTAGCGGCATTTGCTCGCTAACGCCGGCCGTCCGCGGTCGCGGCTCGTCGGCCGATGCGAGCATCGGCCGCTACAGAGACCGTGCCGATGCGGGCGACCGCCTCATACGATTCTTGACGTGGGGCGCGACCGCCGGGCGCGCGGCCGTCACGCGTTGGGGGTGCGGCGCAGCTCCGAGCGCTTGTGACCGTAGAAGATGTAGATCGTCATCCCGGCGACGAGCCAGATGGCGAACCGCATCCAGGTGATGAACGGCAGGCCGGCGGCGAGGAAGAGGCACGAGCCCACCGCGACGATCGGCAGCCACGGCACCAGCGGCGCCTTGAACGGCCGCTTCGCCTCGGGGTGGGTGCGGCGCAGCACGATCACGCCGGCGGAGACGATCGCGAAGGCGAACAGCGTGCCGATGTTGGTGAGGTCCACCATCTCCTCGATGTTGGCGAAGCTCGCGAACGCCGCGACCAGCACGCCCGAAAGGATGGTCGTGACGTAGGGCGTGCGGTACTTGGGGTGCACCTTGGCGAACGCCTTCGGCAGCAGGCCGTCGCGTGCCATCGAGAAGAAGATGCGCGGCTGGCCGAGCTGGAACACGAGGAGCACCGCGGTGTGGGCCGCCACCGAGCCGACCGCCACGATCCCGGCGGCCCACTCCAGGTTGTAGCGGTGCATCGCGACGGTGAGCGGCTCGGCGGTGTGCAGGTCGAACCACGGCACCATGCCGGTCACGACAGCGGCCACGGCGATGTAGACCACCGTCGAGATGATGAGCGACCCGATGATCCCGCGCGGCAGGTCGCGCCCGGGGTTCTTCGTCTCCTCCGCCACCGTCGAGACCGCGTCGAAGCCGATGTAGGCGAAGAACACGATCGCCGCCCCCGCCCAGACGCCGTGCCACCCGTTGGGCAGGAACGGGTGCCAGTTGGCCGGCTGCACGTAGTTGACCCCCACCACGATGAAGAAGGCGAGCACGATGAGCTTGATGATCACCATCACCGCGTTCAGCCGCGAGGACTCCTTGACGCCGATGACCAGGATCCAGGTGATGAGCAGCACGATCGCGGCCGCAGGGAGGTTCATCATGATCGGCATGCCGCCGATGTGGGGCGCCGCCGCCACGATCGACGGGGTCGCGAGGCCGGTGCGCAGGTCGGTCGCGAGCCACGGCGGGACGATGATCCCGACCCCGCGCAGCATCTCGCAGAAGTACCCCGACCACGAGATCGCCACCGCGACGTTGCCCACCGCGTACTCGATGATCAGGTCCCAGCCGATGATCCACGCCATCAGCTCGCCGAGAGTGGCGTAGGCGTAGGTGTACGCGGAGCCCGAGATCGGCACCAGCGCCGCGAGCTCGGCGTAGCACAACGCCGCCAGACCGCACACCGCCGCGGTGAGGACGAACGAGAGGATGAGACCGGGCCCGGCGCCGGGCCGCGCGGCGTCGCCCGCGGCCGCGGTGCCGACGGTGGCGAAGATGCCGGCGCCGATGATCGCGCCGATGCCGAGGCCGATGAGGTCCCACACCCCGAGGGCGCGCTTCAGGCGGCTGTCCGCCGACTCCTGCTGCAGCATCGCGAGCGGTTTGGTCTGGATCAGACTGCGCAGCGTCCGGTTCATTTGCGGGAGGCTACCGGCGAACCGCCGCGAGCGCAACTGGTCCACCCGGCGACGGACGTGCCGGAACCGCACCGCCACCGCGGCGCCCTCGACGTCGCCGTTGAGAGCGGCGGATGCTCCGGTTCACGATCCGTCGGCCTGGGGGCGGGCCGCACGCGCCTGCCCGTGCGCTCTCAGGTTCTCCCAGGCGGCGAGCGTCGCCGCCAGCGTGGCGTCGAGCCGGGCGAACCCCGCGATCGCATCCGGAGACGGATCGGCGTCGGCGCCGTCCACGGCCTCGAGGAGTTGCCGCAGCGCCACCTCCAGGTAGCGGAAGCTCTGGATGCTCGTCACCGGGACCGCCCAGGTGTTGCCCGGATTCGCGGTGTTCGTGATGCCGGCCAGGGCCACGACCTCGTCGTCCAACCGGCGGGCCTTCTCCCCCGACCGTGCGTCCCCGCGCAAGGCGAGAAGGGTCTTGCGGATCGCCAGCGCCTGCGCCTGGGCGCGGGCGAGGCGCACCTGCGCGGCCTCGACCTTGGCGGTAAGGGCATCCTGCCGGGCGTAGGCGCCGGCGGGGAGGAGCACCCGCGGATCGGGGTCGACCTCGAGCGGCTGCCGGAACGCACGGCCGTCCACGGTGAGCTCGACGCTGTAGCGGCCGGGTGGAACCCAGCGGCCGTCGGCATAGGCGTTCCCGTGCGACAGGTCGGCCGGGAGCGCGCGGCGCAGCGGCCAGACGAAACGGTGCATGCCGGGGGTCGCGGCGAGGACGCTGGGGCGCGGGACCCACTCCGGCGCGGCGCGGGAGGTGGCGGGATCCGCGGCCGGAGGAGCGTCCGCGCTGGAATAGCGCCGTACCACCTCGCCGCCGGCATCCCGGACCTCCAGGGTAACGGGCTCGCGGGGCGTCGCCGCCAGCACGTAGTCGATCCCGGCCCCGAACGGCGGGTTCGGGGCCGTGGGCTCGTCCTTGGGCAGCGGCGTGCCGGTGAAGGTGGCCGGCCGGAGCCGGATGGCCCTGGAGGGCCGGAACAGCCGCGTCTCGCCGGGCCGATCGCCGGCGTTCAGTTGGCGCAGGGGTGCGAGGCCGTCCAGGATCCAGAAGCCGCGCCCGTGGGTGGCGATGACCAGGTCGTCCCCGTGCACCTCGAGGTCGCGCACGGAGACCCGCGGCAGGTTGAGCTGCAGGGGCTGCCACCGGTCGCCTTCGTCGAACGAAACGTACACGCCGAGCTCGGTGGCGGCGTAGAGGAGGCCGCGCCGCGCGGGGTCCTCCCGGACTGCGTTGACGAAGTCGCCGGCGCGGATGCCGGCCGCGATCGGCTGCCAGTGGCGGCCGTCGTCGCGGGTGCGGTAGACGTAGGGCCGGCGGTCCTCGAGGCGGTGGCGGTCCACGGCGACGTACGCGGTCGCGGCGTCGAAGCGGGAGGCCTCGATCCCGGCGATCTTGGACCAGGCGGTGAGGGCCGGGGGCGTGACGTCGGCCCAATGGGCGCCGCCGTCCGCGCTGCGCCAGACGAGGCCGTCGTCGGTGCCCACCCACAGGAGCTCGCCGTTCACGGGCGACGGGGCGATCGAGTAGATCACGCCTCGCCGCGGCCCCGCGCCGGCGTCCGAGGTCATCCCGGCGGCCTGCAGGCTGGCGGGCGATCCGGGGTGCTCGCGGGTGAGGTCCGGGCTGACCGCGGTCCAGTGGACGCCCCCGTCGGTGGTGCGGAACAACATCTGGTTGGCGAAGTACAGGGCCTTGGGACCGCTCCGCGAGAAGGTCAACGGCAGGGTCCAGGCGCGACGGTACAGAGCGGGCGCCGCGAGCGTCGGGTCCACCAACCGTGTTTGCCCGGTGTGCAGATCGAGCCGTTCCACGTTGCCGCCGTAGACGATCGCGGGATCGTCGGGATCCGGCGCGATCATGCCGGACTCGCCGCCGACCGTGACCTCCCTGACCTGCCCGGGACCGATGGTTGCGGAGTACGGGGTGAACGCTGGCAGGCTCACGGCCCCCGAGTCCTGTTGCGCCCCGTAGACGCGGTAGGGAAAGCCGCGGTCCGTCGCCACGTGGTAGATCTGGGCAGTGGGCTGGTTCATCCGGGAGCTCCAGGTCCGGCCCCCGTTCACCGTGACCTGGGCGCCCTGGTCCGATCCCGCGATCTGCCGCTCGGGGTCCGCCGGGTCGATCCACAGCTGGTGGAAGTCGTCGCCGGTGATGTCGCCGCTGGCGGCGGCGAAGTGGCGGCCGCCGTCGTCGGACCGCAGCAGGATGGTGTTGGAGACGTACACCCGGTCCGCGTCCGCCGGATCCACGGCGACGCCTCCGAAGTACCACCCCCGGTTCCAGATGCGGCTGTCCTCGCTGGTCCGTGTCCAGCGGGCGCCGGCGTCATCCGAGCGGTAGAGCCCACCCTCGGGGCCGTCCACCAGGGCGTACACGCGGCTGGGACGGCTGGGGGCCACGGCGAGACCGACCCGGCCGGTCCGGTCGGGAAAGCCTCCCCCCTCGACCCGCGCCCAGTGATCGCCGCCGTCCACCGACTTCCAGACCCCAGAACCCGCTCCCTCCAGCGGCGGATAGACGCTCCAGGGCGTGCGCCGCGCCTGCCAGAGCGCCGCATAGAGGGTGTCCGGACGGCCGGGCTCGAAGGCCAGGTCGATGGCGCCGGTGGCGTCGTCGGGGCCCAGCACCTTCGTCCAGGTTCGGCCGCCGTTCGTGGTGCGGAACACGCCGCGCTCGGGGTTCGGCCCGTAGGGATGGCCCAGAGCGGCCACGAAGACGCGGTCCGGGTCGCGCGGGTCGACAAGGATCCGGCCGATCTGCTGCGAGTCGTCGAGGCCGATGTGGGTCCAGCTGCGCCCTCCGTCCGAGGAGCGGTACATCCCGTCGCCCTGGGCGATGTCGGATCGCATGTCCGCTTCCCCGGTGCCCACGTAGAGCACCGCCGGGTTGGAGGGCGCCACGGCCAGCGCCCCGATGGTGACCACGGGCTGGCCGTCGAAGACGGCCTGCCAGGTGCGCCCGGCGTCGCCGGTCTCCCACACACCCCCGTTGACGGCGCCGAACAAGAACCGCTCGGGCTGGCCCGGGACGCCGCTGACCGCGAGGACGCGGCCGCCCCGGAACGGGCCGATCATCCGCCAGTGCAGGCCCCCGAACAGCGACGGGTCAGCGGCCGAGCAGACCGCCCCGGCGGCAAGCAGGAGGATTGTGCAGAGGGTGCGACGCGGCATCGAGGTCCCCCGTCGCCGGTCCGAGATGACCGGCGCCGCCCATCATAGCGGCCCCGCTAGCGCGCCGCGGCGGCGGCGTCCTCGGCGGCCTGCGCCTTCGCCAGCACGCTGTGTCGGCGCCCGTAGCTGAAGTAGATGACGAAGCCGATGAGGAGCCAGACGAACAGGCGCAGCCAGTTCTGCCCCGGCAGCGAGAACATGAGCAGGAGGCAGAGCGCGACGCCCAGGATCGGCACCACGAGCCCGAACGGCGCGCGGAACGGCCGCTCCGCGGCGGGGTTGGTGAAACGCATGATGAGCACCGAGACGCACACCATGACGAACGCCAACAGGGTGCCGATGTTGGTGAGCTCCGCGAGGATGCGCAGCGGCAGGAACGCGCCCAGGATCGCGACGACGATGCCGGTCAGGATCGTGGACTTCCACGGCGTGTGGAACTTCTCGTGGACCGCGCCGAAGACGCTGGGCGGCAGCAGCCCGTCGCGCGCGATCGCGAGCAGCACCCGGGGCTGCGACAGCATCATCACGAGGAGGACGGAGGTGATGCCCATGAGCGCACCGAGCGAGACGATCCCCTGGGCCCAGGGGAGGCCGACCTGCCTGAAGGCGTCGGAGACCGGTGCGTTGATGTCGATATTGTCGTAGCGGACCATGCCGGTGAGGACGGCCGACACGGCGATGTACAGCACCGTGCAGATCACCAGCGACGAGATGATGGCGATCGGCACGTCGCGGTGCGGCCGCTTGGCTTCCTCGGCGTGCGTGGAGACCGAGTCGAACCCGATGTAGGCGAAGAAGATGATCGCAGCGCCCGCGAGCATCCCGAGGGGCTGGCCGCCGGCGTCCGACTGCCCGAGCACGGTCTTGCCGAAGAACGAGAGGCCGGTGTAACCGAACGGTGCGAACGGGTGCCAGTTCGCCGGGTTGACGTAGAAGCCTCCGACGACGATCACGAAGAGGACGATGACGAGCTTCAGCCCCACGATCGCGGCGTTGAACGAGGCGCTCTCGCGGATCCCCTTGACCAGGACCGCGACCAGCAGAACGGTGATCACGATCGCCGGCAGGTCGAGCGTCGTGCCGGTGGACACGATCCGCCCGAGGCCGGGGTCGTAGTCGAACGGCGCTCGCGTCAGGGCGTGCGGGACGTGGAAGCCGAAGATGCCTATGAAGTCCTGGAAGTAGGCCGACCACCCGTGCGCCACGGTCGCCGACACCACGGTGTACTCGAGGACGAGGTCCCAGCCGATGATCCAGGCGAACAGCTCGCCCATGGTCGCGTAGGCGTAGGTGTACGCCGAGCCGGCCACCGGCACCATCGAGGCGAACTCCGCGTAGCACAGCGCCGCGAAGACGCAGGCGATCCCGGACACCACGAACGACAGGATGAGCGCCGGACCGGCGTTGTCGTGGGCGGCCTTGCCGGTGAGCACGAAGATGCCGGTGCCGATGATCGCGCCCACGCCCAGGCTGCTGAGTTGGACCGGGCCCAGGATCCGGCGCAGCCGGTTATCCCCCTTCAGCTCCTCGAGCAGCATCGCCAGCGGTTTCGTCGCAAACAGCTGTCGCCACATGCGAGTGTCCTCCTCGCGCCCACGACCCCTACGCTGCGGCTGGTTCTGAGGGGCTGGCACGCGGGGCCGATCGGCCCCGACGATCCTAGAACAGAATGCGCTCGACGTTGTGTTCGACCGGCCAGTCGTACTTGTACACGCCAAGGTCGAACACCACCTGGTACTTGACGAGGATCTTCACGCGACCGCCGTCGCGCGAGACCTTGATGTCTTCCTTCTTGATCGGCAGGTCTTCTTCCTTGCCCTTCTGGAGGATCGACGCCGCGATGTCATCGTCGCTGTAGTGCGGCAGCGAGGCTCTCTCGGCCTGCCGTTCGCAGTAGTCCTGCATCTCCGCCACGGCGATGCGGGTCGGGACGACCCTGATCCCGACAAAGACGGCGAACAGCAGGAGCGCGAAGCTCAAGATGCACCCGATGTTGCTGCCCCCGTTCTCGCGCCAACGTGCCATCTGCGCCTCCCTGAGAAAGCTGCTGGCTCATTGTAGCCCGGGATTGCGGCTTGGGCACGGGCGCACCCGTCCACGCCGTACACTGGCGGGGAGGGGGTAGTCGATGAGATGCCTTGCGGGCGTCGCCGCCGCCGTCCTGCTCGTGACCGTGCGCGCGGGCGGCGGCGCGGCGACGACCGGCACCGCCGTGGCGCTGGCGGCGGGCGATGCCGCCGCGGCCAGGTTCGACCTGCCAGCGACGGTTGCCGCCTACCGCACCGCCCATGCCGTCGCGCCGACCAGCTACGAGGCGGCGTGGAAGCTGGCGCGGTCGCTTGCCGACGAGGCCACCCTCTCGCACGATCCGGCCGAGCAAAGGCGTCTCTGCCTCGAAGCGAAAACGCTCGCGAGCGAGGCGGTCCGGTTGCGGCCGTCCGACCCCGCGGGCCACGACATGCTCGCCGTCGCCCTCGGCAAACTGGCCCTGTTCGAGGGGGGCAAGCGCAAGGTCGAGCTCGGCAAGGAGGTCAAGGCCGAGGCCGACAGGGCGCTGCAGCTCGACCCGAACGACGACCTCGCCTTGCACGTGCTCGGGGTCTGGAACCGCGAGGTGGCCGGGCTCGGGTGGCTCTTGCGGGGGTTCGCCCGGCTGCTGTACGGCAAGCTCCCGCCGGCGTCGCTGGCGGCTTCGGTCTCCGACCTGCGCCGCGCGACCGAGCTTCGCCCCGAGGTCATCGCCCACCACGTCGAGTTCGGGATCTCGCTGGAAGCCGCCGGCCGCTGGGCCGAGGCGAAGGCCCAGTTCGATCGGGCGCTGGCGCTGCCGACCGGTTGGGTCACCGACGGCCACTACCGGGTGATCGCGCGGAAGGAGCTCGCCCGGGTGCGCGCCCACCTCGGGTAGCCCAGCCGGGGTCGCCGGCGCGGGTGTTAAGGTTTCATCCGTGCGAGCAAAACCAACGAAACTGGCAAGCGGCACGGCGGTCACCTCCACCTCGCTCCACCCCCGCATCCGCTCCGTCGGCCGCGCGCTGCCGGAGCACTACGCCGACCAGGAGACGCTGATCGCCGCGTTTCGCGACGCCTGGGCCGGGGCGCACTTCAACGTCGAGCGGCTCGAGGAGCTGCACCGTGCGGTCCAGGTCTCCGGGCGCCACCTGGCGCTGCCGCTCGCGGCATACCGCGAGCTCACGTCGTTCGCCCGCCGCAACAATGCGTGGACAACGGCGGCCGTGGACCTCGGCGAGGCGGCCGTCCGCGAGGCGCTCCGCCAGGCCGGCCTCGCGCCTGCCGACGTCGGCCACCTCTTCTTCGTCAGCACGACGGGTATCGCCACACCCAGTATCGATGCCCGCCTCGTCAACCGGCTCGGCCTTGCCCCCGGCGTGCGGCGCTCGCCGCTGTTCGGCCTCGGCTGCGCCGGCGGCGCCGCCGGGGTGGCGCGCGCCGCGGACTACCTCCGGGCGTGGCCCGACCAGGTCGCGGTGGTGCTCGCGGTTGAGCTCTGCTCGCTCACCCTCCAGCGCGAAGACGTTTCGATCCCCAACATCATCTCGTCGGGGCTGTTCGGCGACGGGGCGGCGGCCGTGGTCCTGGCGGGCGGCGCCCGGGATGCCGCGGATGCTCCTCTCGCCCCTGCCGTGGTCGCGACCGGCTCCGTGTTCTATCCGGACACCGAACGGGTGATGGGGTGGGAGATCGTCGATTCGGGGTTCAAGATCATGCTCTCGGCCAAGGTGCCCGAGGTGGTGCGCGCCCACGTGCGGGTGGACGTCGACGGGTTCCTCGCCGCGAACGGCCTCGCGCGCGCCGACATCCGCCACTGGATCGCCCATACCGGCGGCCCGAGAGTGCTCGAGGCGTTCGAGAGCGCGCTCGAGCTGCCCGCCGGCGCCCTCGCCCGCTCGTGGAGTTCGCTGCGCCAGACCGGCAACCTCTCCTCGGCCTCGGTGCTGTTCGTCCTCGGCGAGCTGCTCGACTCGGGCGAAGGCGAGACCGGCGACAACGGCCTGTTGCTGGCGATGGGGCCGGGGTTCTGCGCCGAGCTGGTGCTGCTGCGATGGTGACCTCGACGGCGCTCTACCTCGGCTTCCTCGCGTTGCTCTACCTCGAGCGCGGGGTGGAGCTGCTCGTCTCGCGCCGCAACATCCGGCTCGCGCTCGCCGCGGGCGGCATCGAGACCGGCCGCCGCCACTACACCGTGATGGTCGCCGTGCACGCCGTCTTCCCGCTCGCCTGCGCCGCCGAGGTGCTCGGCCTGCACCGCGCCTTCCCCGGCGCCGCCGGGTTTGCCGCCCTGGCGGTCGCGCTCGCCGCCCAGGCGCTGCGCTGGTGGGCGGTCGCGGCGCTCGGCCACCACTGGAACACCCGCATCGTCCACGTCCCCGGCGCCGAGCCGGTGACGACCGGCCCCTACCGCTTCATGCGCCACCCCAACTACCTCGCCGTGATGCTCGAGGCTGCGGCCGTGCCGCTGATCCACGGCGCGTGGATCACGGCGCTGGTCTTCGTGGCCGCGAACGCGGCGCTGCTCGCCGTCCGCATCCCCGGCGAGGAACGCGCCCTCGGCGCCGCCTACACGCGGGCGTTCTCGGCGCGGCAGCGGGGGGCAGCAGGAGTGCGCCGTGCCTGATCGCCGCGCCGAGATCCTCGCCGAGATCCGCCGCATCCTCCGCGAGGAGCTCGAGTTCACCGGCCCGGTCGAGCCGGGTCACGCCCTGGCGGCCGACCTCGAACTCGATTCGATGGGCGCCCTCGTCCTCGCGGTCGGCCTCGAGGACCGCTTCCGCGTCAAGCTCGCCGAGGATGACGCCACCGCGCTGGCCACGGTGGCCGACCTCGTCGACCTGGTCGAGCGCGCTGTCGCCGAGACGGACGACCTCGCCGGGCCGCGCCTCGTTGCCGGTGAAGGGCAGCCCGCGGGGTGAGAGGCCCGGCCGCCCCGCCGCAGCGCCACCTCACCGTCAACGCGGCGCTTGCGGCTGCCGCGACCGGCGGCGCGGCGATCACGTTCGTGGACCTCGCGGAGCGCGAGACAGCCGTCCCCTTCTCGGAGATCTACGCCCGCGCCCGGCGCACCGCCGCGGCGCTGGCCGCGCGCGGTGTCGCCGCGGGCGACCGCGTCGCGCTCGTCCTCCCCACTTCGCCCGCCTTCCTCGACGCCTACTTCGGCGTGCTGCTCGCCGGCGCCGTGCCGGTGCCGCTTTACCCGCCGCTGCGCCTCGGGCGGCTGCCCGAGTACCACGTTGCGACGGCCACGATGATGGCGGCCGTGGGGGCGAGGCTCGTCGTGGCCGACGGGCGCACCCGCACGCTCCTGGGCCGGACGGTCGAGCTGGCGCGGCCGCCGCTCGGGTGCGTGCGCGCCGACGAGCTCGCCGCCGGGGAACCCTCCGAGCTGCGCACCGAGGCTCGCCCCGACGCGCTGGCGTTGATCCAGTTCTCCTCGGGCTCGACGGCCGACCCGAAGCCGGTGGCGCTGTCGCACGCCAACCTATTGGCGCAGCTCGCCGCCCTGGCTGCGCTGCTGCCGCCCGAGGAGGAGACGCCGCAGATGGGCGTGTCGTGGCTGCCGCTCTATCACGACATGGGTCTGATCGGCTGCCTGCTGCTGGCCGTCTACGTCCCCGGTCCGCTCGTCCTCATCCCCCCCGAGTGCTTCCTCGCTCGGCCGGCGCTGTGGCTGCGGGCGATCGCGCGCCACCGCGCCACGGTCTCGGTGGCGCCCAACTTCGGCTACGACGTGGCCACCAAACGCGTGAAGGACGGGGAGTTGGCGGGCTGCGACCTTTCGAGCTGGCGGCTCGCCGTGTGCGGGGCCGAACCCGTTTCGCTCGCCGCCCTCGAGCGCTTCGCGCGGCGCTTCGCACCGGTTGGCTTTGACCGGCGGGCCCTGCGGCCCGTCTACGGCCTCGCCGAGGCCGCGCTCGCCGTCACGTTCACGCCCCCGGGGCGCGGGCCGACGGCGCTGGGGGTCGACCCCGTCCGCCTCGCGGCCACGGGCGAGGCGGTGGCGGGCTCGCGCTCGATCGTGTCGCTGGGCTCGCCGATTCCCGGCGCCGACGTGGAGGTGCGCGGCGGGGACGGCCGCGAGCTGCCCGAGCGCCGGGTCGGCCGCATCTTCGTCCGCGGGGCGTCCGTGATGACCGGGTACTTCGGTCGCCCCGACGCGACCGCGGGCGCGCTCGCGGGCGGCTTCCTCGACACCGGCGACCTGGGGTTCGCCGCGGGCGGCGAGCTCTACGTATCGGCGCGGGCGAAGGACCTCATCGTGATCCGCGGCGCCAACCATGCGCCGCAGGAGTTCGAGGAGTGCCTGGCCGGCATCGCGGGCGTGCGCGCCGGGTGCGCCGTCGCGCTCGGGTTCGTCCCCGACGCCGAGGACGGCGAGCAACTCCTGGTGCTCGCGGAACGCGCCCGCGGCGCGGGACGCGACAATGGCACCGCGGAGCGGGTCCGGCGCGCGGTATTGGAGCGCACCGGCATCCGGCCGCACACCGTGCGCCTGCTCGAGCCGGGGACGCTGCCCCGCACCTCGAGCGGCAAGATGCGCCGGAGCGAGGCGCTGCGGCGGTTCCTCGCGGGCGAGTTGACGCCGCCGCGCGCGGCGGGCCCGGTCCGGCTCGCGGCCGAGGCCGCGCGCTCCGCGCTGGCGTTCGCGAGGGCGAGGCTCCGCCGTGGGCGATAGGACCGACGTCGCCGTCGTCGGCGCCGGCCCCGCCGGCCTCGCGACCGCGATCGCCGCGGCGCGCGCCGGCCTCGCGACCGTCGTCTGCGACCGCGCCGGCGCGCCTCCAGACAAAGCGTGCGGGGAGGGCTTGATGCCCGCCGGGGTCCGGGTGCTCGAAGCCCTCGGAGTGCGCGCCCTCCTCGACCCCGAGGCATGCGCGCCGATCGACGGCATCTGCTACGTCCAGGAGGACGGCTCCCGTGCCGGCGGCGCCCTGCCCGCCCCGGGCGGGCTCGGCATCCGCCGCACCGCCCTCGCCGCGGCGCTGGCGCAGCGCGCCGCGGCGTGCGGCGTCGACGTGCGCTGGGGTTGCGCGGCGGCGGGCTTTTCGACCGGCCGCGACGCGGTCACGCTGCAGACGGCCGCGGGCGAGCTGACCGCCGGCGTGCTGGTGGCCGCGGACGGCCTCCACTCCCGCCTGCGGACCGCGGCCGGACTCGATGGCCGCACGACGGCCGCGCCACGCTTCGGCATGCGGCAGCACTTCCGCACGCCGCCGTGGAGCCGCTTGGTCGAGGTCCACCTCGCCCGCGGCGTCGAGGCGTTCGTGACGCCGGCAGGCTCCGGACGCGTCGGGGTCGCGTTCCTGTGGGAGAAGGGGCGGGTCCAGGGGCCGGTGTCGTTCGCGCGCCTGCTCGAGCGCTTCCCCGCCGTCGCCGAGCGCATCGCGGGGGGCGAGGCCGACTCGCAACCGCGCGGCGCCGGGCCGCTGGCGCAGGCCGTGCGTGCGCGCTCCGGCCAGCGCTTCGTCCTGGTCGGCGACGCGGCGGGGTACGTCGACGCGATCACCGGCGAGGGGCTGTCGCTCGCCCTCGCGTGCGGCCAGGCGCTCGGCGAGGGGCTGCCGGCAGCGCTCGCGCGCGGCGCCGGCCGCGCGGCGCTCGCGCCGTACGAGCGCTTCGCGGCGCGCGAGTTCCGGCGCTACGCGCTCGTCTGCCGCACGGTGCTCGCCGTGGCGCGACGGCCGCTACTGCGTCGCGGCGCGCTGCACATCCTCGGCCGCCACCCGCGTATGTTCGACCGCCTCATCGCCCTCGCCCTCGCCTGAGCGCCCACAGGGAAGAAGGGAGAGAGGAAAAAGGAAGAAGGGAAGACAAAGGCGGGGGACGGAGTCTTCCGTCTTTCCTCCCGCGTCTTTCCTCTCCCCCTTCCCCTTTCCCCTTTTCCCTCTTCCTGGTCCTCAGTGCCGCCTCACCGCGCTCTGCTGGCCGGCGCCGGGGAACGACACGAACCGGAGCGGGCGCAGCGGCCGCAGGCCGGCCTCGCGCTGCCACGCCGCGATCTCTTCCGGCGACAGCGTGCCGGACTCGCTGGTCATCGCGAAGTAGAGGTCGGCGAGCGCCGCGGCCTGCCCCGCCCGCCGCGCCGAGACGGGGGCGAACAGCTCCTGGACAACGAGGACGCCTCCGGGCCGGAGCGCGCGGGCGGCGCGGCGGACCAGGTCCCGGCCCTGGCCGGTCGCGAAGTGATGCAGGAGGTTTGAGACGAGGACGAGGTCGAACGCTTCGGCGCCGAAATCGTCGGTGAGGGCATCGCCTGGGCGGAGCGCGACGCGCCCGCCAAGATCTTCGCGCTCGAGCAGCCCCGCGGCTTGGCCGACCGCCGCGGGCAGGTCGATGACCACCGCTTCCAGGGCCGGGTGGCGGCGGCAGAGCGCGGCCGAGTAGAGGCCGTGCCCGCCGCCGATGTCGAGCATCGCGCGCGCCCCCCGCGGCACCTTCGTCCGCCACGCGACCTCGCGGGCGAGCGACGCGGCGAGCGAGCGCATCCCGCGCTGGTAGGCGCCCCACTGCCCCGGGGACATCTCGGCGTGGATGTCGAGCGGCCGGCCGGAGAGCAGAAACCGCTCGAGCCCCCCGATCCACTCCCACTCCACGAACCTGAACAGGACGTTCTCGCGCAGCGAACGCGGGCTGTCGGCAAGCAGCCAGCGCCGGGCGTCGGCCGTGAGCCCGTACCGCCCGCGCGCCGAGCGGACGTACCCGGTCGCCTCGAGGACGCCGAGCAGCTTGGCGGTGGCGCGCTCGTCGCTGCCGCAGCGCGCGGCCGTCTCGGCCGGGGTCAGCGGCGCGGCGGCGAGCGCTTCGATCACCCCGGCCTTCGTCGCCGCCATCAGAGCCTGCGCGAGCAGGAGCGTGGCGTGCGTCTCCAGCAGCGGCCGGGGCCCGAGCCGCAGCCGCACGGCCAGGCGCTCCAGCAGGTTCTCCCCGACCGCACCGATCCTCATCGCCTCTCCCTGCGCCCGCCCGGCGCCCCGGGCGGCCGCGGCGGCTCTAGTGCACGAGGGTGAACGAGCGCGACCAGCGGGTGCGCGTGAAGAAGTGGACGGCCACCGACGCGAGTTGCCGCACGCGGTCGCCCCAACCCCGCCACTCCTGCGAGTTCGGCCTGGCCTCGTACGACCAGTAGATGAACAGCGCCCGCCCCTTGAAGTAGTCGCGCGGGACCGGGCCCCAGTACCGCGAGTCGTACGAGTTGTCGCGGTTGTCGCCCATGCAGAAGACGAAACCCGGCGGCACCGTCACCGGGCCCCAGTTGTCGCGGTGGCGCGCCTGCTCGGGGACGAACGGGCTGTCCGGGTAGGTGACCGGGTCCTTGTGGACGATGTGCGGGTTGACTTCCTGCTTGCCGTTGACGAACAGGATCTTGTCGTGCATCTCGAGGGTGTCGCCGGCGATCCCCACCGCGCGCTTGATGAAGTCGCGCTCGGGGTCCTGCGGGTACTTGAACACGACCACGTCGCCGCGGCGCACGTTGCGGTACGGCATGAGGCGGTGGATCGGGGTGTCCCAGTGCGGCGCGTAGATGAACTTGTTGACGAACAGGTGGTCCCCGACGAGGAGGTTGTTCTCCATCGAGCCGCTGGGGATCTTGAACGCCTGTGCGACGAAGGTGCGCGCGAACAGCGTGAAGATGACCGCCACCAGGATCGCCTCGTAGTACTCACGGACCACGTGTTGTTGGCTCATGTCTCCACCTTGAGGACGGCGAGGAACGCCTCCTGCGGGATCTCGACCTTGCCCACCCGCTTCAGGCGCTTCTTGCCTTCCTTCTGCTTTTCCAGGAGCTTGCGCTTGCGGCTGATGTCGCCGCCGTAGCACTTGGCGAGCACGTTCTTGCGCAACGCCTTGACCGCTTCGCGGGCGATCACCCGGTTGTCGATCGCGGCCTGGATCGTCACCTCGAAGAGTTGGCGCGGGATCATCTCCCTGAGCTTGGAGGCGAACGCCCGCGCCTTCGCGTACGCGCTGGCGCGGTGGACGATCAGCGCCAGTGCGTCCACCGGTTCGCCGTTGACCAGCAGGTCGAGCTTGACCAGGTCTCCCTCGCGGTAGCCGGCGAAGTGGTAGTCGAGGGAGGCGTAGCCGCGCGACACGGACTTCAACTTATCATAAAAGTCGAGAACGACTTCCGCGAGCGGCAAGCGGTACTCGAGCAGCACGCGGCCGCGCGCGAGGTACTCGAGCTTGACCTGCTCGCCGCGCCGGTCCTGGACCAGCTTGAGGATGCCGCCCAGGTAGGTATCCGGGGTCAGGATGGTCGCGAGGATCAGCGGCTCCTCGATCGTCTCGATCGTGCCGGGGCCGGGGAGTTGCGCCGGGTTGGTGACCTCGACGACGTTGCCGGCGGTCGTGAGCACCCGGTACGCCACGCCGGGTGCGGTGGTGATCAGCTCGAGGTTGAACTCGCGCTCGAGGCGCTCCTGCACGATCTCCATGTGCAGCAGTCCGAGGAAGCCGCAGCGGAAGCCGAAGCCGAGCGCCTGCGAGGAGTCGGGCTGGAAGGTGAACGACGAGTCGTTGAGCGACAGCTTCTCGAGCGCCTCGCGCAGCTCCCCGAACGCCGAGGAGTCCAGCGGGTAGAGGCCGGCGAACACCATCGGCTTGGCATCGACAAAGCCGGGCAGCGGCTCGGCCGCGGGGTGGAGGTTGTCGGTGATGGTGTCGCCCACCCGCACGAGGCGCAGGTCCTTCAGGCTGGCGAACACGTACCCCACCTCGCCGGCGGCGAGCTCGGCGGAGGGCTCGGCGCGCGGCGTGAACGTGCCCAGCTCCTCGACGGTGGCCTCGCGATCGACCCGCATGAAGCGGATCGGCTGGCCGGCCGTCAACCGCCCGTCCACGACCCGGACCAGGCACCGCACCCCCTTGTAGGCGTCGTAGGAGGCGTCGAAGACGAGTGCGCGCAGTGGCGCGCCGTGATCCCCCCGCGGCGGCGGGACGCGCTCCACCAGCGCCTCCAGGACGTCGGGGACGCCGGCGCCGGTCTTCGCCGAGATCGTCAACGCAGCGCTGGCGTCGAGCCCGATCACCTGTTCGATCTGCTCCCGCACCCGGTCGGGCTCGGCCGACGGGAGGTCCACCTTGTTGAGCACCGGCACCAGCTCGAGCCCCTGGTCGACCGCGAGATAGGCGTTGGCGAGCGTCTGCGCCTCCACCCCCTGCGAGGCGTCCACGACCAGCAGCGCCCCCTCACACGCCGCCAGCGAGCGCGACACCTCGTAGGAGAAGTCCACGTGGCCGGGGGTGTCGATCAGGTTGAGGACGTAGTCCTGACCGTCCCGTGCGTGGTACTGCAGCGTGACGGTGTGCGCCTTGATCGTGATCCCGCGCTCGCGCTCGAGGTCCATCGAGTCGAGGACCTGCGCCATCATCTCCCGTGCCGACAGCGCTCCGGTGAGCTCGAGCAGGCGGTCAGCCAGCGTCGACTTGCCGTGGTCGATGTGGGCGATGATGCAGAAGTTGCGGATGCGCTGCTGGTCCACCTGGCTCCCCGCGTCGTGAACGCCGACTGCGAACCCGTGATTCTACACCAAGATGGATCGGCCCGAACGATGCTGGAGAAGTGAAGAGAGGAAGACGGAAGAAGGGAGACGGGAGACGGAAAAGGGAAGGATGGCGCCAATCGTGTCTTCCCTCTACCTTCTACCCTCTGCCTTTTCCCCGAAACCCTTCACTCTCCACTCTCAACTCCAGGGCCTGGAGACTCACGCGCCGGGGAGCCGGGTGAACACGGGCTTGCCGCCGGGACCGCTCGCCGACTTCCACGCGGCGCGCGGGTAGGCGGCCAGGGCTCTGGGGTCGTCCAGCAGCCCGCGAGCGGCCCGGAGCTGGCCGGCGCGGGCGATCATCGCGGCGTTGTCGGTGGTGAGCGCCCCGGGCGGGAGCAGCACCTCGATCCCGTGCCGCTGCCCCCAGGCGGCGAGCCGCGCGCGCAGCTCGCGGTTGCCGGCGACGCCGCCCGACGCGGCCACCACCCGCGGCTGGTGGCGCGCGACGAGCTCGTCGAGCGGCGCCAGCAGCCAGTCCACGACGGTGCGGCGGAACGAGGCGAGCAGGTCGAGGGCCGCCTGCGGCGGATGTGCCGGATCGGGCAGCGGCAATCGGGTCAAACCCTGAGCGGTCCGGATCGCCGTGGTCTTGAGACCCGAGAACGAGAAGTCGAGCGCCCCGAAGGGGTCCTTGATGCGCGGCGCGCTGAAGGAAAACGCCCGGGGGTCGCCGAGCTCCGCCAGGCGGTCCACGACCGGACCTCCGGGGTAGCCGAGGCCGAGCGCCGCGGCGATCTTGTCGAACACCTCGCCGGCGGCGTCGTCGCGGGTGCGGTTGAGCGGCCGTGCGTCCCCTCCCGCGAGCAGGAAGTACGACGAGTGACCGCCCGAGATCACCAGGGTGAGCGCCGGGTCCGGCGCCTCGCGGGCGGGAGCGCCGTCCAGGCTCAGGAACGGCGACACCAGGTGCCCCTCGAGGTGGTCGACCCCTGCGAGCGGCAGCGACCGCGCCCAGGCGTACGCGGCGGCGAAGCAGGTGCCGACCAGCAGCGAGCCGATCAGCCCCGGCCCCCGCGTCACCGCCACCAGCTCGATGTCGCCGAGGCCGGCCTCCCGTTCCGCCTCGGCCAGCAGGCGGGGGAGGGTCTCGAGGTGGTGGCGGGCCGCCAACTCGGGCACGACGCCGAGGTACGGCGCGTGCGCCGCGACCTGCGAGGAAACGAGGTTGCAGCGAATGCGCCCGTCCCTCTCGAGCACCGCGACCGCAGTTTCGTCGCACGAACTCTCGATCCCGAGCGTCCGGAGAAGACGGGGTTCGGGGCTCGGGGCTCGGGGTCCGAGACCCGCCGCAGGCGGCGTGCCGGGCATCGACATCAGGCGATCTCCCGCACGGTGGCCGCGGTGACGGGCCGCGCGGCCCCGCGCTCGCTCACGATCGCGGTCACCAACTCGGGCGGCGTGACGTCGAACGCCGGGTTGTACACATCCACGCCCGCAGGCGCGATGGGGGTGCGACGCACCCGCCGCACCTCGTCGCCGCCGCGCTGCTCGATCGGGATCGCCCGCCCGCTCTGGCAGGCGAGGTCGAACGTCGAGGTCGGCGCCGCGACCGTGAACGGCACCCGGTGGCGGGCGGCGGCGAGGGCCAGCGCGTAGGTCCCGACCTTGTTGGCCACCGAGCCGTCGGCGGCGATGCGGTCCGCCCCGACCACGACGCCGCCCACCGCGCCGCTCGCCAACAACGATGCCGCGGCAGCGTCCGCAAGCAGCGTGACCGGGATCCCGTCGCGGCCAACCTCCCACGCGGTCAGGCGCGCGCCCTGCAGCACCGGACGCGCCTCGCAGGCGTACAGGCGGGCGAGGCGCCCTTCGGCGTGGAGCGCGCGCACGATCCCGAGGGCGGTCCCGATCCCGCCGGTGGCGAGCGCCCCGGCGTTGCAGTGGGTGAGCAGCGCCACGCGACCGCCGGGAAACAGCGCCGCGCCGTGCCTGGCGATGGCGAGGCACGCGGCGGCGTCTCCGGCGTGCAGCGTCCTCGCCGCCGCCAGCGCTTCGGCGAAGCGCTCGGGCGGGGGGGCGGCCTCGATCGCCGCGAGCACGCGGGCCACCGCGTGCGCCAGGTCCGCGGCCGTCGGCCGGGCCGAGGCGAGGCGGCGGGCGACGCGGCGCAGGCGTGCCAGGCCGGGGTCGCGGCGCGCCTCCCCGGCAAGGGCATACGCCGCGGCGAGGCCGATCGCCGGGGCCCCGCGAACGGTCAGGGTGCGGATCGCGCGGACGGCGGCCGCGGCGTCGGGGACGGCGATCCAACGCTCCCGGGAAGGAAGCAGGCGCTGGTCGAGCAGCTCGAGGCCGTCGTCCCAGCGTAGCGCCGCCACCGTCGTCGTCGGCTCGCCCACCGGCGGATGGTACCTCACGGCAACGTCCGTTTCGGTATACTCCTGTATCGGCAAGGGAGGGACTATGCCTCTTCGCGTGGCAATCAACGGGTTCGGCCGCATCGGGCGCTTGATTCTCCGGCAGGCGCTGAACGACACCGGGCTCGAGTTCGTCGCCGTCAACGACATCACCGACGCGCCGACGCTCGCGCACCTCCTCAAGTACGACTCGGTCCACGGCCGTCTCGACGCGACCGTCGAGGTGAACGCCGACTCGTTCACCGTCGGCGGCCGGACGATCAAGGTGCTGGCCGAAAAGGAGCCCTCGCTCCTCCCCTGGAAGGCGCTCGGCGTCGACCTGGTGATCGAGGGGACCGGCCGGTTTACCAAGGGCGAGCAGGCCAAGGCGCACCTCGACGCGGGCGCCAAGTGGGTGCTGATCACCGCGCCCGCCAAGGGTGTGGACGCAACGGTCGTCTACGGCGTCAACCACACGACCCTCGACCCCGCGAAGCACAAGATCGTCTCCAACGGCTCCTGCACCACCAACTGCCTGGCGCCGGTGGTCAAGGTGCTGCTGGAGAACTTCGGCATCGCCCACGGGCTGCTCACCACCGTGCACTCGTACACCAACGACCAGAAGATCCTCGACTTGCCGCACAAGGACCTGCGCCGCGCCCGCGCCGCCGGACTCTCGATGATCCCGACCTCGACCGGGGCCGCCAAGGCGATGGCGGAGGTCTTCCCGCAGCTCAAGGGCAAGCTGGACGGCCTCGCGGTGCGCGTCCCGACGGCGGACGTCTCGCTGGTGGACTTCACGTTCACGGCGGAGAAGGCGCTCACGGTCGAGGCGCTCAACCAGGCGTTCCGCGCCGCCGCGGCCGGCGATCTCAAGGGGATCCTGGCCACGACCGACGAGCCGCTGGTGTCGATCGACTTCCGCGGCACGACCGCGTCCTCGATCGTGGACCTGCTCTCCACCATCGTGATCGGCGGCACGACCGCCAAGGTCCTCTCCTGGTACGACAACGAGTACGCCTACGCGGCGCGCTGCGTCGACGTCGCCAAGCTGTTCGCCAGGTAGGGAGGCTGCCATGGCCCTGCGTTCGATGGAGGCCCTCAACGTCGAGGGACGGCGGGTGCTGCTCCGCCTCGACCTCAACGTCCCGCTCAAGGACGGCAAGGTCGGCGACGAGACGCGCATTCGCGAGGCGGCGCCGACCGTGCGCGCCCTCGCGGAGCGCGGCGCCGTCGTCATCGCCTGCTCCCACCTCGGACGCGCCAAGGGGAAGCCGGACCCGGCGCTGTCGCTGGCGCCGGTTGCGCCGGTCCTGGCGCGGCTCGTGGGGCGCCCGGTCCGCTTCGTCCCCGACGTCGCGGGCGACGTCGCCAAGCAGGCGGTCGCCGCGGCCAAGCCCGGCGAGGTGCTCCTGCTCGAGAACGTGCGCTTCGAGGCGGGCGAGGAGGCCAACGACCCGGTGTTCTGCGACCGGCTCGCGGCGCTCGCCGACGTCTACGTCAACGATGCGTTCGGGAGCGCGCACCGCGCCCACGCCTCGACCGCCGGCGTCGCCAGGCTCTTCAAGGAGCGGGCGGCCGGTCCCCTGATGGCGCGCGAGATCGCCGCGCTTTCGCGGGTGCGCGACAACCCGGAGCGCCCGTTCGTCGCGGTGGTGGGCGGCGCCAAGATCTCGGGCAAGCTGGAGACGCTGACCGCGCTTGCCCGGCTCGCCGACACGGTGGTACTGGTCGGCGGCATGGCGAATACCTTCCTGCTCGCCGAGGGCGTGGCGGTCGGCCGCTCGCTCGCGGAAGCCGATCTCGTCGGGACCGCGAAGAAGATCCTGGCCGACGCGGCGACGCGCGGGACGCCGGTGATCCTCCCAACCGACGCGGTGGTGGCCACGGGAACCGATGCCCCAGGCCACACGGCGGCGGTCGGGGCCGTCGGCCCGCAGGAGATGATCCTGGACATCGGGCCCGCCACGCGGGAGCGCATCGCCAACGTCGTCGCCACGGCGCGGACCGTGTTCTGGAACGGCCCCGCCGGGGTGTTCGAGAAGCCGGCGTTCGCCGCCGGGACGCTCGCCATCGCCACGGCGCTCGCCGCGAGCCCTGCGTTCACGGTGGTCGGCGGCGGCGAGAGCGTCGCGGCTGTCCAGCAGGCCGGGTTGGCCGCCAAGCTCTCCCACGTCTCGACCGGCGGCGGCGCGGCGCTCGAGTTCCTGGCCGGCGACAGCTTGCCCGGCGTCGCCGCCCTCGAGGAGGGCGCATGAGCCGCCGGCCCCTGATCGCCGCCAACTGGAAGATGCACGGGACGGTCGCGTCGGTGCAGGCGTACCTCGAGGCCCTGGTGGACCGGGTGGGTGCGGCCGGCCCAGAGGTCGTCGTCTGCCCGCCGTTCACGCTACTCCCCGCGGCCGTGCTGATCGCGACCGGCTCCGAGGTCGCAATCGGCGCCCAGAACTGCCACTGGGAGGACAGCGGCGCGTTCACCGGCGAGGTCGCGCCCGCGATGCTCGCCGAACTCGGGGTGCGCTGGGTGATCGCCGGCCACTCGGAGCGGCGGCAGTACTTCGGCGAGAGCGACGCCACCGCCGGCGCCCGCGCCAAGGCGGCGCAGCGCGCCGGCCTCGACGTGATCTTCTGCGTCGGCGAGACGCTCGAGCAGCGCGAGGCCGGCGAGACCCTCGCCGTGCTCGAGCGGCAGGGCACCGCGATCGAGGGGCTCGACCCGGCGCACCTGGCGCTCGCGTACGAGCCGATCTGGGCGATCGGGACGGGGAAGACCGCCACCGCGGCCCAGGCCCAGGAGGCCCACGTGGCGTTGCGCCGCCGCGCCGCGGAGATGCTCGGGGAGGCCGCGGCGGCCGGGCTGCGGATCCTCTACGGCGGCAGCGTCAAGCCCGACAACGCGGCCGTCCTACTGGCGAAAGAGGACGTGGACGGCGCCCTGGTCGGCGGGGCAAGCCTTGACGCGGAAGGATTTTGGGCTATCATCCACGCTGCTCCCGGCGAGCGCCGTGGGGCGGAGGAGTGAGCGTCTCGTGTATACCCTTTTGATCGTCCTCTTCATCATCGTCTGCTTCTTCCTGATCATGGTCGTGCTGCTGCAGCAGGGCAAGGGAGCGGACGTGGCGGCGGCGTTCGGCGGCTCCAGTTCGCAGGCTTCGTTCGGGCCGCGCGGCACGGCCACGCTGATGCACAAGCTGACCACGGGCTCGTTCGTGCTCTTCGTCGTGCTGTGCATCGGCCTCTCGGTGCTCACCGCCCGGCGCGGCCGCTCGGTGACGGCGGGCGTCAAGGGCAAGGCGGCGGCGAGCGCCCCGGCCCCGGTCAAACCGGCGGCGCCGGCGCCCGCGACGAACCCGCAGCCGGCCTCCCCGGCCCCGGCGCCCACCGGCAAGTGAACGGCCTGGAGTGATGCGAATTGATCGTGCCGAAGTGGCGGAATTGGTAGACGCGCACGTTTGAGGGGCGTGTGGCGCAAGCCATGCCGGTTCGAGTCCGGCCTTCGGCACCATTTGGATACGACGGGGGGGCCGGCGCCCCCCCGGTGCTTTTCCCGCCCCCGGACCCGGTTCGCGTCCCGGACCGCGGGCCCGCCCACGCTCGAACCGCTACTTCCGTGTGATCCAGGTCAACGTTTCGGGCGGTGGCCACCCTGTAGAATCGATACTGGATGACACGACCGGAGACCGTTCGTTCGTCTGGTAGACTCGCGAGAGTCAGGAGGATGTGATGAAGAGAGCGCTCATGACCCTGTGCTTCGCCTTGGCGGCCGCGACGGCGTTCGCGGTGGTCCCGGCGACGGATCAGTACGTGCCGGCGGTCGCGCACAGCGACGGGTTCGGCGGCGCCCAGTGGCGCGCCGACCTTTGGATCTACAACCCGTCGGCGACGCAAACGGCGACCGTGACCGTCTTCCTGCTCCTTCGCCAACCGAACCCGACCCCGGCGTCCCAGCAGGTCACCGTCCAGCCCGGCGACACCCTGTATTTCCAGGACGTGATCGGCGCCGGCCTGTTCAATCAGAGCAACGCCGCCGGCGGCCTGCACATCCTCTCGAGCGTTCCGGTCCTGGTGACCGCCGAGAGCTACAACGCAAACGTCGTCACGTCGAAGGGCCAGGGGACATCCGGCGGCTTCTTCGGCGGCGTCCCGGCCAACCTTGGCGTCGGCGCCGGCGAATCGACGAGCGTCATCGGCCTCGACCAGGACGCGAGCGGCATCACAGCGGGGTTTCGCTCCAACCTCGCTCTTGTCGAGACGACTGGCGGCAGCAACACCGTCAACTTCGTCCTCGAGCGCTACGACTCCAATGGAAACCTGGTCGGAAGCTGGGCGTGCGACGGCAGCAACAGCGCGTGCCCGCCGCTCGGCCCGTGGGAGGTCCGCCAGTTCGACCTCGTCCTCCAGGACTTCTCGCCCATGTTCGGCGGCAACCAGCGCATTCGCGTCCGCGTCACCGGCGGCAACGGCGCCTTGATCGCCGCCGGCTCCCGCATCGACAACACCTCCGGCGACCCCTCGACGATCGACATGTGGGCGTTCCCCAGGACCGGCCGGTTCGAGGGGATCGTGCTCGACGTCGCCACCGGCGCCGTCGTTGACGGCGGCCTTCAGCTCGTCATCGGCGGCGGCGCCCTGACCGACTTCCAGGGCGTGGCCGGGATCCCGTGCGGGAGCGACAACTTCACGCTCGATTTCTCGCCTAACGCCGGGATCAACGTCCCGTTCGCTGCCGGCGGGACGTTCTCCACCTCGGTCAGCATCGACTACACGGATGGTGTCAACACCTTGTTCACCACGAACTGGACGCTCGCCGGAACCCGCGCCGCCGACGGCACCTGGAGCGGCACGCTCAAGAGCGACACCACCGGCGGCATCACTTCCGGCGGCTACGACTACGGCAGCTGCAACGCCCTCGGCGTCACCCGCCAGTGGCGCGCCGCCTGGACCGGCGGCAACTCGTAGGGTAGGGCGGAGCGGGCGCACCGGGCCCTTCGGTCCGGGCCCGCGGGAGACGAGCTTGACGCGCCCGCCGGCCGAGTTTGCCGGCGGGCGCGGTTGCATCGGGGCGGACTGCCGCCCCGGACGGGAGGCAGCGTGAAGACCTTTGCCCTGACGCTCTGCGCCCTGATGACGGCCGCGTTCGCCGCGGCGGTGATGCCCGGCACCGATCTCTACGTCCCGGCGCTGGCCCACTCCGGCGGGTTCGGCGGCGCCCAGTGGCGCGGCGACCTGTGGATCTTCAACCCCGCCTCCCAACCGGCCACCGTGGACATCTACCTCCTGCTGCGCCAGCCCAACCCCAACCCGATCTCCCAGCGCGTCACCGTCAACCCAGGCGAGACGAGGTACTTCCAGGACATCGTCGGCGCCGGCCTGTTTCAGCAGACGGACGCCGCCGGCGGCGTCCGCGTCGTTGCCTCGGTGCCGGTGCTCGTCACCGCCCGCAGTTACGACGCCAACGTCGCGACCTCCAAGGGGACCAGCACGTCCGGCACGTTCTTCGCCGGCGTCCGGGCCAACACGGCGGTCGGCGCCGGGGACTCCACCGACGTCATCGGCCTCGACCAGGACGCCGCATCCGACGCCGGCGCCTGGCGTTCGAACCTCGCCCTGGCCGAGACCACCGGCAACACGCTCGACTTCGTTCTCGACCGCTACGATTCCGATGGAACGCTCGTCGGCAGTTGGGCCTGCGACGGCAGCAACAGCGCATGTGCGCCGCTCGGCCCGCGGGAGGTCCGCCAGTTCGACCTCGTGCTCTCGAATTTCTCGCCTCCGACCGGCAGCAACCAGCGCATCAGGGTCCGCGTCACCGGCGGCAGCGGCGCCCTCATCGCGGCCGGTTCCCGCATCGACAACATCACCGGCGACCCCTCGGCCGTCGAGATGTCCGGCAGCGGCCGCGCCGGCACCTACCTGTGCAAGCTCGAGCGGACCGACTACGAGAGTCCGCTCACCCTGACCGTGGACCAGGGGGCGGTCACGGCACTCGACGCCAGCATCCTGTTCACCGACGCCGATGTGCCGAACTGCTCGAACTTCCAGGTGCTGCGACTCAACGGACCCTTGACGACGCCGGTGGACTACGATGGCGACGGCACCTTTAACTTCACCGTCGGCAACACGAGCCTCGGCGTGACGCTGCAGGTCAACGGCACGATCACGGTGACCGGCACGATCTCCGGCAACGCCACCGCCACGGTCACGGGTGTACCTGGGTGCAGCGGGAGCAAGAGCTGGCCGCTGGTCGGGGCGCGCCTGCCGTAGCGCTCGAAGCGAAACTCGATCGCCGGGAGCGGGCGGGGCGCCCCGGGCCTCAGTGCTGCGGGACGGCGTCGGCGAGCAGGAACTCGAGCACGTTGGCCGCCGAGTAGTTCTCGCCCCAGCGCTGCACCAGCTCGCGGAGCTGGTTGAAGCACGCGCCAACGGTGAGCAGCGGCTTCTCGAGGTCGCCGTCCGCCAGCGTGCGGCCCACCCCGACGTTGGCCAGGAGAGCGTTGCACAGGCACTTGCGGCCTTCGCTCTCGATCGGGTCCCCCCCCTTGGCCTGCCAGGCGGCCTCGGGCTCGGCCGGACAGCGGTAGCCGATCTGGCCGTCCTCGCGCTTGTAGATGCGGCTGAGGAACCCGAGGTTGCAGACGCGTGGCCGCCTGAGGTACTCGGTCATCTCCGACAGCGTGCCCTCGAGGTTGAGCACCTTGAACGGGAACCCCGTCGGCGACGCGAGCGCGTCGGTGACGACGCGGCCGATCCCCTCGACGGCCTTGCGCAGCGCCGCCAGCTTGAGCGACAGCACCAGGCCGGATTCCCGGCAGAACGCGAACGCGGTTCCGACCTGGATGCCGGCGGCCCCGCGCGCGAGCGCGTCGCGCAGCCGGCCGGCTTCTCCGAACCCGCCCGCCAGGTAGAACGGCACCCCGAGGTCGGCGATCTTCGCCAGGTCGACCTCGTCCCTGGGGCCGTACACCGGCTCTTTGCCGCGCTCGAGCGCGGTCCCGCCGCGCGGGGGCGCGTTGTGCCCGCCCGCCACCGGGCCCTCGACGACGAGCCCCTCGATCGTGCCGGAGGCCTTTTTCGTCATCGTAATCGCGAGGACGTTGGAGGCGACGATGGGGAAGAACGCGGGGCGCCGCAGCTCGCGAGGCGCGCCGGACAGGATGCGAGCGGGCGACAGGTGGGCGCGGAAGTCGTCCAGCGGGCCCGCGCCCTCGACGGCCAGCGTCATCGTGACGTCCTCGCCTCGGCTCAACCGATCGAGGGCGCCAGGGGTCTCGCGCGGGATCCCCGCGCCCATGATCACGAGGTCGACGTCGGCCAGCATCGCCCCATAAAGGCTCGCCAGCGTCGGGATTTGAATCTTGGTCAGCAGGTTGATGCCGACCGGCCGGTCGTGGCCCTCCTTGGCGAGGAACACCTCCACGAACGTCGCGGCGATGGTCTCCTGGACGAGTTCGGCCGGATCGTCGACGCGGTGCCGCTTGGGAAACCTCGCGCCTGGGCCGGCATCGGGCTGCGCCGAGAAGTACCGGGCGACGATCCGCTCGGCGACTCCCTGATCGGGAAACGCCGCAAGGGCTCGGCGCACGTGCCCGCCCTCGTCTCCGGCGCGTAGGCGTCCCGCCATGATCGCCTCGATCCCCGTACCCGACACGACTCCCAGTTGCCCCGCCCGGGACACCGCCGCAGCCAGCCTCCAGTTGGAGACGCCAGCACCCATTCCTCCCTGGATGATCAACGGCCCCTGCACCGCGCACCTCCGTGTGACCCGGCGTGGGTCCGCGAGGTAGAGGATCTCAGGATCTGACCGACCTGACCAGGCGCACGGCGCGGAACACTCGCGCCGCGCGTGCATCAGGACGGCCCCTCCCCCCGCAGGCCGCCAGCCGGGCGGTCGTCCGTGGGCGCGCCACGCCCGCTGCGGTCAGCAGCGCCGCCCGTGGCACGTCCGCGGCAACTCGAAGCGTCCGGCGCATCGCTCCGGCGGTCCCGGCGACCACCCGGGCCGGCGGCGCCGCACGAAGAGATGCAAACCTCAGCCCCCGCTCATGATTGTAGCAGGGGTGACAAGCCGGGTCCGTGCGGCGGGCGCACGAGCGCGACGCCGGCCCGCTGGAACAAGCAGGGGCGGCCCGACCGGGCCGCCCCTGGGATTTTGGACCGTTGAGCCGACCGTCAGCTCGCGACCTCGATGACCTTGGTGCCAGCCATCTTGTCCCCCCAGCGCCGGCCCTCCGCGTCGGTGATCACCAGGATCGCCTCCATGAGGTTGATCAGCCCGCCGATCATGAAGATCGGGATCGAGACCAGGTGTCCGGCCACCGGCACGATCCAGAGGAAGTAGCCGATCGAGTAGAGCGCGAGCGGGAAATTGCGCTTCATCGAGGTGTTCTGGTCCATCGGCTGGCCGTCCAAGCGCACCGGCCGCAGCTTCACGACCTTCTTACCAATCGAGCGCTTGTCGGCGAAGTCGAGATCAAGGCCATCGCGCATCAGCCAGTAGCCGCCGACGAGGATGCCTGCGATCGGACCGCCGATGAACGGAATGAAGCCGACAATCATGCCGCCCACGCCGACGATGATTCCGTCGATAAGCACGCCGATAAACCTCTTGGCCAGATCGGCCTTGCCCGCGCTCGGGGCGGGCGCAGGGGCGGGCGCAGGTGCAGGGGGAACCGCACTGGGTGGTACCGCCATCGTCGTTCTCCTTTTCTCCGCCGCGGCGGAAAGTCTCAATTTCTGTGTCTAGAGCGTAACGGAGGCCTCTGATTATTTCAAGGCGACCGCGCCGGATCCGGCTCAACAGCCGAGGAGCCGCCGGTAGAGCGCCTCGTAGAGGTCCACGACCTTGGCGGTGCTGAAGTTGTTGGCCGCCTGCGCACGCGCGAGCGTGCGCTGCCGGGCCAGTTCCCCGGGGTCCGAGAGCAGCGCAACCACGCAGCGGGCCATCGCCGCGGTGTCGCCGACCGGGAACGTGAAACCGCCGTTGCCGCTCTGGACCACCTCGGGGATACCGCCGGCGTCGGACGCCACGACCGGTACGCCGCACGCCATCGCCTCGAGCGCGGCGAGGCCGAACGACTCCTCGGACGAGGGGAGTAGGAACACGTCGCCGGCGCCCATCACCCCTTCCACCGGGGAGACGTTGCCGAGGAACTCGACCCGGTGCGCGATCCCCGCATCGCGGACGAAGCGCTCCGCCACCGGCCGCTCCGGGCCGTCCCCCACCATCGCGAGGTGCGCTGGGACGCGATCGTTCACCTGCCGGAAGATCTCGAGCACGTCGAGGATGCGTTTGACGGGCCGGAAGTTTGAAGCGTGCACGAGGAGTGGCGCCCCGTCGGGCGAGAGGCGGCGGCGGTGCGCGGCGGCGAAATCGGCGTCGCAGCGGGCGGGATCGACGAAGTTCGGGATCACCTCGACCTCGCGGGTGATGCCGAGCAGCTCGTGGGTCTCGTCCGCGAGCGACCGCGAGACGGCGGTCACGGCGTCGGCGCGTTCGATCCCAAGGCGGACGATGGGCAGGAACGACGGGTCGGCGCCGACCACGGTGATGTCGGTGCCGTGCAGGGTGACGACGAGCTTCGGGCCGCCTCCCAGGATCTCGCGCGCCAGGTACGCCGAGATCGCGTGCGGGATCGCGTAGTGCACGTGGAGGAGCTCGATCTCGTGGGTGCGCACCGCATCCGCCATTTGCGAGGCGAGCGCCAGCGAGTACGGCGGGTAGGAGAAGAGTGGGTAGTTCGGAACCGTCACCTCGTGGAACGTCACCCCGGGCGGCACGCGCCCCAACCGGTAGGGAAGCGCGTAGCAGATGAAGTGCACCTCGTGGCCGCGGCGCGCGATCTCGAGGCCGAGCTCGGTGGCGACGGTGCCGGAGCCGCCCACCGTCGGATAGCAGGTCACGCCGATCCTCATTGCCCCCTCCCTCCCCGCCCGGGGCTCGGGGTTCGGGGGTCGGGGCTCGTCCCCCACCCACCAAGCAGCCACGCAAGCTCGTCCGCGGCGATCGCGCCGGCCGCGGCGAACCCCTCGCCGAACTCCGCCCCGACGAGGTTGCCACAGGCGCGGTCGCGTCCCTCGATCGCGGCCAGGAAGTGTCCGGTCGCGAGGTGGGTCGCGGCGCCGGCAGCCGGGTCGAACTGCGACCCGTGCGCCGCGAGCGCGGCGCGCTTGGCCGGGTACGCTGCGCTCACGTCCACCACCAGGGCAGGCGCGAAGAGCTGGCGCGGGCCGGGGTAGGCGAGCAGGAGAGAAGGCCGCCACGGCGAGCCACGCTCCGGGCGGTACTTCCCCACCCCCGCGAGGAACGCCGCGCGCTGGAGAAGGGTGGCGGCAGCCGCATGGTCGGGATGAGGGTCGCGGGCATCGGGCACGAGCAGGACGCGGGGGACCGCTGCGCGCAGCGCTTCGACCACGGCCGCCAGCTGCCCGTCGTCCTCGGCTTTCAGCCCGCCGTCGGGCAGGGCGAGGTTGTGCCTCCAGGCAACGCCCATCGCCGCGGCCGCGGCATGCGCCTCTCTCGCCCGCGTCTCCACGTCCCCTCGGGTGCCGAGCTCGCCGGCGGTGAGGTCGAGGATCGCGACCCGGCGCCCCGCCGCCGCCAGGCGCGCCACCGTCGCGCCGCACCCGAGCTCGACATCGTCCGGGTGGGCGCCCGCCGCGAGCGCGTCGCAGGGTCCTACCATTCGCCGCCCTCGTCCCAGTGCAACAGATGCATGCCGGGGTCGCCCGGATCCAGCGCCGAAACCAGGCGGCGCGGCCACTCGAGGCCGAGCCGCAGCAGCGGCGCCAAAACCGAGAGGTGCCGTTCCTGCGGCTGACCGCCGGGCCGCACGAAGGCGCGCAGCCGCCGCCAGCGTCCCAACCCGACCTCGCCGTCGCGGGTGGCCGCGCTCTCGATCCGCCCGCCGAGCCAGGCCAGCGCCGCGTCGACCTTCTTCGCGGTCGCCTCGACGTCGCCCCCGAGCCCCGGGAGCTCCTCGCGCGCGCCGGCCGCCAGCGCGCCGACCCGCCCGGCGAAGGTCTCCCGCAGGCGCCCGAGCCGGCGCCGCGTCACCCGGCCCGGGAGCGCCAGGACCGGCGGCTGCGAGCGCAGCACGTGCTCCGGCCCGATCCTGAGCTGCCTGGCGAGGCGCCGCTCGGCGGCCGTCACGACGGTCACGTGCGGCCGCAGCCGCCACTCCGGGCGCCCACCCCCGGCGACGGCGCGCACGTCCTCGGTCTGGAGGTGGTAGGCGAGCTCCGCCCCGCCCAGGAACGACACCGACGTGCCGAGCGCGGCGTCGGCGACGAGCGGCCGCAACCAGGCATTGGGGAGGAAGCGCTCGGGGTGCGCCGCGTGCTCGGCGAGGACCGCGGCGGGGCAGGTCCCCTGGCTCGTCGGCACCGCCTCCCGCCGGTCGCCGGCGCGGCGGAACACCGGCAGCTTGTGCGGGGAGATCCGCAGCGGCGGCGTCCAGCCGCGAGCGCGCATTCGCTCGCTTCCTGCCTCGAGCGCCTCCCAGCAGTCGCGAAGGTTCTCGAGGGCGCGGCTGGTGACCGGCGCCGCCGCACGCGCGAGCTCGGGCTCGAGAGCATCGACGAGCACGACACCGCATCCGGCGAGGAGGCGAGCGAGGAAGCGGGCCGTCGCTTCGCCGAGCGGCGTTCCCGGCGCGTAGCAGCTCGACGCGAGTTCGAGCGCCTCGCGGGCGTTCTCGCCGGGCAGCTGCGGCCGCAGCACCTCGAGGTACGCCGCCGCGGCGCCGGAGAGCGCCGCCACGCCGCCGAGCAGCCCGCCGCGGGCCCACCCCGGCTCGCGCACCTCCGCCAGTTCCTCGGCGACCGCGACTCGCCCCCACCCCATCTCGGCGAGGTCATCGTCGGCGGTCGCGAGCCAGAGGAACCCGACGGCATCCCGGCCCGCTGCCCGGCGTCTGGCAACCTCGGCCGCCACCGCCGCCGCCTTGACGAGGGTGAGGAGCGGGCCGCCGAGCAGACCGGGCTGCTGGCCGGTAACGACGGCGTCGGCCCCGGCGAGCCAGCGGGCGAGGTCGCCCTCCGCCCGATTGTTCCAGCGCTCGTTGGCCCGCGCGAGGGCGCCGGCAAGGGCCTGCGAGCGCGGCGCGGCGGGGGGACGAGCCGGCGGGGGGACGAGCGCGCCGGCGGCGAACGCCGCGGCGGCGGGATGAACGGGTTCCCAGACCTGCAACGGCACGCGCCCACCACCACTCGGTTGAGTCGCCATCTCGGAGAGCTTACCTCGCCCCCGGGTTGTGCGCCAGCACCGCGCCAAGCACCGCGCCAGGCGCGCGACGGCGGGCACGGCGATACCGTGAGCGGAGTTCTCATTTGCCCGTGTATGATGAAGAGTAGGGATCAGCTGTCGGCAATGCAAAAGGGAGGATGCCATGCGTCGAATCGCGTGTCTGGTGCTCGCGGGTCTCGTGCTGGGATCGATCGCCGAAGCCGGGCAGATCGAGGGCGTCGCCTTTCCCGACCAGGTGACGGTGGGAGCGGCCAACCTCACCCTCAACGGTGTGGGCGTCCGCGTCAAGAAGATCGCCTTCATCGGGATCAAGGTGTACGTCGCGGCGCTGTACCTCACCGCCAAAGAGGCTGATCCCGCCAAGATCCTCGCCGCCGACGAGCCCAAGCAGCTCGTCATGCACTTCCTCTACAAGGAGGTGGGCACGGAGAAACTGGTCGACGGCTGGAACGAGGGGTTCGCCAACAACTCCGGCGGGACGCTCCCCGCGCTCAAGGAGCGGATCGCGACCTTCGACGGCTTCTGGTCCGACATGAAGAAGGACGACGTGGCCGTGCTGACCTACATCCCCGGCCAGGGCACCACGGTGGAGGTCAAGGGCAAGGAGATGGGGGTCATCGACGGGAAGGACTTTGCCGAGGCCCTCTTCGCGATCTGGCTCGGCCCCAAGCCGCCCAACGAAAGCCTGAAGAAGGGGCTTCTGGGGCAGTAGCCGTCCTTCCCTTCTGCCCGTTTGGAACCGCACGGCGACGGGGTCAGTACATCTCGGAGAAGAGCGAGGCCAGGACCTCGCGCAGGCGGTCCCACAGTCCGCGCTTCGCCCACGCCTGCTTCGTGAGCGCCTCGGAGCGGGTGATGTCCTCCTCGACCACGGCGGCCACGGCGGCGGCGAAACGCCGATCGTAGACCACGACGTTGGCCTCCGCGTTCTTCTTCATCGAGCGGGCGTCGAAGTTGATCGACCCCACCGTGGTCCAGATCCCGTCCACCACCATCGCCTTGGTGTGCAGCATGCTGGGTTGGTACTCGTAAATCCTGACTCCGGCGTCGAGGAGCTCGCCGTAGTGGTAGCGCGAGGCGCGCCGGATCGGGGGGATGTCCATGTCCGGACCCGGCACGACGATGCGCACATCGACGCCGCGGGTTGCGGCGCGCACGAGCGCGCGGCGGATCTGGGCGTCGGGGACGAAGTACGCGTTCTCGATCCAGATCGCGCTCCGCGCAGCCTGGATCGCCATGTACAGCATCAGCTTCGACATCGAGCTCTGGTCGGTGCGCGAGCTGGAGATGATCTGGACCAGGACGTCGCCCGCCGGTTCCATGATGGGAAACTGAGCGTCGCCGTTGAGGACCTCTCCGGTGGTGTGGACCCAGTCCTCCATGAACACGCGCTGGAGTTGGCGGACGGCAGGGCCCTCCACCCGAACGGCGAGGTCGCGCCATTCGTGCTCGTTGCGGGCGTCGCCGCGCCAGCGGTCGTCGAAACCGAACCCGCCGCAGTAGCCGATGCGGCCGTCGATCGTGACGATCTTGCGGTGCGTGCGGTGGCCGATCCGGCCGAGCGAGTAGATCCGGATCGGCTTGTAGACGCGAAAGTTGACGCCGGCCGCCAGCATCTCGTCGGCGAGGTCGCCGAGCCGCGCGCCGAAGTCGTCGACCAGCACCCGGACTGCGACGCCGGCGCGCGCGCGTTCGCACAGGGCGGCGGCGACGGAGCGGCCGATCTTGCCGTCGCTGAAGAGGTAGACCTCGATGTTGATGCTCGCTCGAGCGCCTGCGATCGCCCGCAGGAGGTCGGGGAAGAGGCCGTCGCCGTTCTCCAGCAGGGTGACGGCGTTGCCCGGCAACATCCCGTTCCTGAGCCCTGCCAGCGAGCGGAGGAACTCGGGGCTGGCGACGCCGTAACCCGGGTCGTAGGCGTAGTCCGTCCGGGTGCCGCTGCTGATGCACCCCGTCAGCGCCGCCACCGCCAACAGGCCGGCCGCAAGCCGGCGAGCCGGACCCGCCGGCGCAGTCGTACCGGCGCCGCGATCACTCATTCCATCCCGCCACCCTCCCCGCCGCGGCACCGCCCAGCGCCGAGTCGAGCCGACCACGCAGGTGTCCGGAAAACGGCACGCTTCAACGGCGCGAGGCGACGGAAATACGGGTACGCGCGACCTCGAGCCGGGCGAGCTGGCGATCGAGCTCCTTGCCGCCTGCGGTCTTGAGCGCGGTCTCGGCGTCAGCCCTGTCGGCCGTCGCCGCCTCGAGATCGATCTCGGCCGGCAGTTCCGCGACGTCGGCGAGCACGGTCACGACGTCGGCAGCCACCTCGGCGAAGCCGTTCTGGACCGCGAGGACATGGTCGCGCCCGCCGGAGCGATACGCGAGCTCGCCGATCCTCATCGTCGTCAGCAGCGCCGTGTGACCCGGGAGGATGCCGAGCTCGCCGAGCGCGCCGGGGAAGGTCACCGTGTCGGCGTCGGCTTCGACGACGATCCTCGTCGGGGTGATCACCCGCAGGCGCAGCCGCCCCTCGCTCACGCCGTGCCCTCGCCCTTGAGCTTCTCGCCCTTCTCGATCGCCTCGTCGATGGTTCCGACCATGTAGAACGCCTGCTCGGGCAGCTTGTCGAGCTCGCCCTCGGCGATCATGCGGAAGCCGCGGATCGTCTCCGCGATCTGCACGTACCGTCCCTTCAGGCCGGTGAACTGTTCCGCGACGTGGAACGGCTGCGACAGGAAGCGCTCGATCCGCCGCGCCCGGGCCACGACGAGCTTGTCGTCCTCGGACAGCTCGTCGATCCCGAGGATCGCGATGATGTCCTGGAGGTCCTTGTACTTCTGCAGGATCTTCTGGATGCTGCGAGCGACCGCGTAGTGCTCCTCGCCGACGATCTTGGGGTCGAGGATGCGCGAGGTGGATGCGAGCGGGTCGACCGCCGGATAGATGCCCTTGTCCACGATCTGGCGCGAGAGCACGGAGGTGGCGTCGAGGTGGGCGAACGCGGTCGCCGGCGCCGGGTCGGTGAGGTCGTCGGCGGGCACGTAGATCGCCTGCACCGAAGTGATCGAGCCGCGCTTCGTCGAGGTGATGCGCTCCTGCAGCTCGCCCATCTCGGTGGCGAGGTTGGGCTGGTAGCCGACCGCCGAGGGCATGCGGCCGAGCAGCGCCGACACCTCGGAGCCCGCCTGGGTGAAGCGGAAGATGTTGTCGATGAACAGCAGCACGTCCTGCTCCTCGACGTCGCGGAAGTACTCCGCCACGGTGAGGCCGGACAGCGCCACGCGCAGCCGCGCCCCCGGCGGCTCGGTCATCTGGCCGTAGATCAGCGCCGCCTTCGACTTGGTCCAGTCGTTGGGGTCGATCACCCCCGACTCCTGCATCTCGAGCCACAGGTCGTTGCCCTCGCGGGTGCGCTCGCCCACGCCCGAGAACACCGAGAAGCCGCCGTGCTGCATCGCGACGTTGTTGATCAGCTCCTGGATGATGACGGTCTTGCCGACGCCGGCGCCGCCGAACAAGCCGGTCTTGCCGCCCTTGGTGTAGGGCTCGAGGAGGTCCACGACCTTGATCCCGGTCTCGAACATCTCGACCCGGGTCGATTGCTCCTCGAACGACGGCGGTTCGCGGTGAATCGGCCAGCGCTCCTTGGTCTCGCACGGACCCTTTTCGTCGACCGGGCGGCCGATCACCGAGAGCACGCGCCCGAGCGTTTCGCGCCCGACCGGCATCGTGATCGGGCCGCCGGTGTCGAGCGCCTTCATCCCGCGCACCATGCCGTCGGTGGCCTCCATCGCGATGCAGCGCACCCGGTTCTCGCCCAGGTGCTGCGCCACCTCGAGGACGATGTCGAGTTTGCCCATCTCGCTGCTGTCGTGCACCTCGACGGCGTTGTGGATCGTCGGCAGGTGGCCCTCCGGAAACTCCACGTCCACCGCCGGCCCGATGATCTGAACGACGCGTCCTGCGACCCCCTGCGGACTTGCTGCCATGTCGTGCCCTACCTCTCGGCCAGCGCCTGGGCGCCGGATACGATCTCGATGAGTTCCTTGGTGATCGAGGCCTGGCGCGCCCGGTTGTACGTCAGGGTGAGCCGGTCGATCATCTCCGCGGCGTTCTTTGACGCCGAGTCCATCGCCGTCATGCGCGACGCATGCTCCGCGGCCTGGGAGTCGAGGAGCGCCCGCAGCACTTGAAACTCCACGTACCGGGGGAGGATCGCCCCCACGAGCGCCTGCGGGCTGGGCTCGAGGAGAGGGGCCGCGCCGGCGCCCGCCACGGGTCGTGTCCGCTCGACCGGGAGAAGACGCTGGAGCGTCACCTCCTGCCGCATGATCGACCGAAAGCGGGTGTAGAGCAGGTAGACGGCATCGGTCTTGCCGCTCTCGAACCGCCCGGCGAGCAGGTGCGCCACCTCGTGCGCGCCCGCGACGGTCACGCCTTTCATCAGGTCGGCGAAGACCGCTTCCGCGGCAAGCCCGCGCCGGCGGAAGAAATCGATCCCCCGCCGGCCGACGAGCACGAGGTCGACCTTCTCCCAGCGGCCACCCCAGAGCAGCGCGCCGGCCGCGCGAAGGATGTTGCTGTTGAAGGCGCCACACAGCCCCTTGTCGCCGGCGACCACGACGAGCGTCACGGACTTCTCGGGGCGCTCGACCAGCAGCGGGTGGTGGCCGGCGCCCGCCTGACCGGCCAGCGAGCGCAGCACCCCGTCGAGGGCGTCGGCGTACGGGCGCGCCTCGACGACGGCCGCCTGCGAACGCCGCAACTTGGCCGCGTAGACCATCTTCATCGCTCGCGTGAGTTGCTGCGTCGAGCGGACCGAGCGGATGCGCCGCCGGAGGTCCTGCTGGCTAGGCAACCGCCGCCTCCGGGTGCTCACGCAGGAAGGCGTCGAGTGCGGCCTGGCAACCGGCCCTGAGGTCGGTCTCGGTGGCCCCATCGAGCTTGCCGGTCGAGATGATCGCCGCCAGGGTGCCGGCGGCGTGGGTCTTGAGGTGCTCGTGCAGGTAGGACTCGAACTCCAGCACCGTCTCGACCTTGAGCTTGTCGAGGAAGCCCTGCGTTCCGGCGAACACCGACGCGACCTGGAGGTCGACCGACATCGGCTCGTACTGCCCCTGCTTGAGGATCTCGACCAGGCGCTCGCCGCGCGCGAGCTGCCGTTGCGTCCCCTTGTCGAGGTCGGAGCCGAACTGGGCGAACGCCGCCAGCTCGCGGTACTGCGCGAGGTCGATGCGCAGCGTTCCTGCGACCTTCTTCATCGCCTTGATCTGGGCGTTGCCGCCGACCCGCGACACCGAGATGCCGACGTTGACGGCGGGGCGGACGCCGGAGAAGAAGAGGCTCGACTCGAGGAAGATCTGGCCGTCGGTGATCGAGATGACGTTGGTGGGGATGTACCCCGACACGTCGCCGGCCTGGGTCTCGATCACGGGGATCGCGGTGAGCGAGCCGCCGCCCAGGTCCTCGCGCATCTTCGCGGCGCGTTCCAGCAGGCGCGAGTGCAGGTAGAACACATCGCCGGGGTACGCCTCGCGCCCCGGCGGCCGGCGCAGCAACAGCGAGATCTCGCGGTAGGCCGCGGCGTGCTTGGAGAGGTCGTCGTAGAACACCACCGCGGCGCCGCCGTTGTACAGGTAGTACTCCCCCATCGCGCACCCGGCGTACGGCGCCAGGTACTGCAGCGGGGCGGGCTCCGAGGCGGTGGCGGCGACCACGATCGTGTGCTCCATCGCGCCGTAGTTCTCGAGGGTCTTGACGACCTGCGCGACGGTCGAGCGCCTCTGCCCGATCGCCACGTAGATGCAGATCATCCCGTTCCCCTTCTGGTTGATGATCGTGTCGGTGATGAGCGCGGTCTTGCCGGTCTGGCGGTCGGAGATGATGAGCTCGCGCTGCCCGCGCCCGATCGGGATCATCGAGTCGATCGCCTTGATCCCTGTCTGCATCGGCTCCTTCACCGGCTGCCGCCGCACAACGCCCGGGGCGAGGCGCTCCATCGGGTAGCTGTCGGTGGCGGCGATCGGGCCCTTCCCGTCGATCGGCTGCCCGAGCGCGTTCACCACGCGTCCGACGAGCGCTGGACCGACCGGGACCTGCAGGATTCGACCCGTGCGCCGCACCTCGTCGCCCTCGCGGATCAACTCCGACTCGCCCATGAGCACGCAGCCGACGCCGTCTTCCTCGAGGTTGAGCGCGAGGCCGAAGACGTCGTGCGGGAACGCCACCATTTCGCCGGCCATCACGCGGTCGAGGCCGAACACGCGGGCGATCCCGTCGCCGACCGACACCACCGTTCCGACCTCGGCCATCTCCACGGAGGTGTCCAGCCCCTGGATCTGCCGCCGCAGGATGTCCGTGATCTCGTCCACCTTGATCTGCATGCCCATCCCCCTATCGTCCCGCCGCTGCGGCGAAACGGCGCACCTGCGCGGCCAGCGAACCGTCGAACACCTGGCTTCCCACCCGCACGACGAACCCCGCCAGGAGTTCGGGCTTGACCCTGGTGTCGAGTTCGACTCGCGACGCGAACAGGCGCTCGAACGCCTGCCGCAGCGCCTCGACCTGCTCGGGACGCGGCTCCACCGCCAGGTCGGCGCGAGCGCGCACGATCCCCTCGGCGCGGTCCACCAGCTCGCGGAACATCTGCACGACCTCCGGCAGGAAGCGCAGCCGCACGTGGGCCGCGAGCGCGACCAGCATGCGGTGGGTCTCCGGGCGTAAGGCCAGGGCGCGGGCGATCGTCGCGACGAGCTCGCGCTTGGCAGCCGGCGCCACCGAAGGCACCTCGAAGACCCGAGCGAGCCCGCTCTCGCGCTCGAAAAGCTCCGCCACCGAAGCGAGTTGCCTCTGGATCTCGCGCAACGCCGGGACCCCTTCCCGGTGCGTCACTTCGTACAGCGCCACCGCGTACGGTCTCGCCACCCTCCGGCTCATCGCGCGCCTCCAGCCGGCCGCTCGTCGAGGCGCTCGAGCGTGGTGCGGAAGATCCGCTCGCGGTCTTCGGCGTTGAGTTCGCGGTGCAGCAGCTCGACCGCGAGCTCGGCGGCCACCGAGGCGGCTTCGGCGGCGAGCCCGCGGCGGGCATCCGCCACGCGCCGCGCGGCCTCCTGCTCGATCTGCGCCGTCAGGCGCGCGGCCTCGGCGTCGCCCTGCCGCTCGAGTGCTTCGCGCTCCCGCTCGCCCTCGAGGTGGAGCCGCTCCTGCAGGGCCTTGATCTCGCCGGAGAGTGCAGCCAGCCGCCCGCTCATCTCCGACTGCAACTGCTCGGCCTCACGCCGTGCGCGCTCGGCCTCGGCCAGTTGCGTCGCGATCTGCTCGCGTCGCGACCGGAAGAACTTCGCCGCCGGTCGCGCCAGGAGGAAGAACAGCAGGCCGAAGAAAAACGCGAAGTTGGCCGCCTTCCAGAAGATCGTCGGGAGTCCGAGGAACGTTGCGCTGCCCTCTTCGGCCGCCCACGCCGGCAGCGCGGCGAGGAACACCGCGGCCGCCAACGCCAGGCGGCGCGTCACGCGAGCCTCCGCCCGGCCAGGCGGCTCGCCAGTTCGCGTGCCAGTTCCGTGCCGCGCTCCCGCAGGACGGTGCGGGCGGCGCGCGAGGCTTCGTCGAGCTCGGCGCCGAGCGTGGCAAGACGCGCCTGAACCTGGGCGCGCGCCTCGTCGAGGCGCGCCCGCCGGCCCGCCTCGCCGGCCGACCGCAGCGCCGCGCGGTCCTTCTGCGCCTCCGCGGCGGCGCTCGCCACCTCGCGGTCGCAGCGTGCCATCGCCTCGGTCAGCTCCGCGCGGGCGCGTTCGTGTTCCGAGCGCGCGGTCTCGATTCGTCTCTCCCGTTCCTGCAGGAGCCGGCCGAGCGGCCGCACCAGCTGAGCCGATACCAGCAGGTAGACCAGCCAGAAGCAGGCCATGACGAGCAGCAGAGAGTAATTTGGCAGCGCCAGCACGCTGTCCTCCTCCGCTTGGCAACGCACAGGGAGGCGAGGAGCCTCCAACAGCGAGCGCTCAAGTTAGCAAAGCCAATCACCGCGGTCAACGGGTCGGCCGCGAAAACGTCGCGCCTGAAACCGTGGTAACGGCGACCGGTCACCGTAGCGACGTCTCGAGGCCCACGATCAGGCGCCGGCCCGGGGCTGGGTACCCGCGCACCTCCTCGTACCGGCGGTCCGCCGCGTTCTCGACCCTCACCCGCGCCGCGAACCTGGGCGCCAGCGGTACCGTCAGGGCAAGGTCGGCGGTCACGAACCCCGCCTGCGCCACGGGAAGCAGCGTGAGCGGGTCCAGGTCCGTGCGGCGGCCCACCCAGACCAGCGAGACGGCGCCCTCGACGCCGGCCACGACCGGTCCGTCGAGCGTGAACGATCCCGACCACGCCGGCCGGCGCAACAGCGGTGCGCCGGTGCCGTCGCGGGCGTCGAGCCAGGTGAGCGCCGCGCTGGCGCGGCCGTGCGCCCCCACCATCGCGGTCCACGACCCCTCGACCCCGTCCTGACGGGCGCGGGCGACGTTGACGTAGCGGAACGACACGAAGTCGAAGTCGATGAGGTCGCGCTGGCGGTTGGAGAACGCAACCAATTGCACGACCGAGCGGGCGACCGCGATCGGCGCGGCCACGCCCACCTCCACCGAGCGCGAGTGCTCCGGCGCCAGCGCCGGGTTTCCGGAGAACGGGTAGTACAGTTCGCCGAGGCCGGGGGCGCGGAACGCCTGCCCGAGCGAGACCCAGCTCCGAACGGCCGTTCCCTGCCAGCTCACGCTCACCCGCGGCGACAGCTCGCTCCCCCACGGCGACGCGCTGTCCCAGCGCACACCGGCAAGCACGGCGATCCTGGGTGCCGGCGACCAGTTGTCCTGCACGAACGCCGCTCGGGTCGTCTGGCGCCGGCCGGCGAGGTTCACGCCGAGGTTCGAGCCGTCGGTCACGCGGTCGGCCCGCCACTCGCCGCCGGCCACGAGACGGTGGCCGCCCCACCGCCCGTGCAGCGCAACCCGGGCGCCGTCGGATTCGGCAACCGTGTCGGAGCGCACGAAGCCGGAGGGGTCGTCGGGGTCCGTGTAGCGCTGGTCGCGCTCCACCCTGGCCACCGTGACCTCGAGCTCGGCGCCGGCGCCCAGACGCAGGTGAAGCGGGAGCGCGGCGACGGTCTCCGCCGCCGAGGTGGAACGGTGCGGGGTCAGGAGGGCGCCCGAGAACGGGATCTCGGTGAAGCTCGTGGTCCGGTGCACGACCACGCCGAGACGGCTGCCGTCGGCAAACGTCGCCGTCAGGCCAGCCAACCCAGCCCGCGACGAGAAGTCGTCGTTGGCGAGCGGCCCGCTGCCGTCCCGCCCCCCCCCGGCGACCACCGCTTCCCAGCGGCCTGCAACGGCGGTGGCCTCGAACTCGGCCCGCCGCCACCCGGAGCCGCCCCCCTCGACCAGGGCCGACGCGCCGTCGCCGGCGGCGCACGCCGGGACGAGTTGGACGACGCCGCCGATCGCATCGGCGCCGTAGAGCGCGGAGTACGGGCCGCGCACGACCTCGACGCGGTCGAGCCCGGCCGTGATCGGCAGGCTCCAGTCGTAGCCGCCGAAGAACGGGGAGTTCAGGCGGACCCCGTCCCACATCACGAGCGTCTGGGTCGAGGCGGTGCCGCGGGTGAAAAGCGACGTGACCCCGCCCTCCCCTCCTGAGCGCAGCACGACCACGCCCGGGACCCAGCGCAGCGCGTCCGCCACCGAGGTGATGCCGAGCAAGCGCATCTCCGCCGCCGAGATCACCGTGCAAGCGGCGGCGATGCCGTCCACCGGCTGCTCATCACCGGTCGCCGTCACCACGACCTGGTCGTGGAACGACGGGAGCTGCTGCGCCCCCGAAACGCCGGACACGACGAGGAAAAGCGCGAGCAGCCGGACCGTCCGATCGGCCATGGAACCCTCCCGTTCCCCTGCGGGGCGGCAGGTCTCCTGGCTCCCGGATCAACCGAGATCGCCCGCCTTCCCAGACGCCGAGCCGCGAACGACCCGTGCGCCCAGTGGCATGTCTGGGCAACCCGTCCCCGGTTACAGTGGCGGGGGCCGCGCCGGATTTTCACCGGCTTCCCTCGACACCGCCCCGATGAGCTTCGCCCGCCAACCTACCGCCGGAAAGGGACAAACACAAGAGCGGCCGGGGGCGGCTCGCCGCCGTCACTGCGGCGGGTTTCCCGCACCAAATGGAAGGCGCGCCAGGAACCCCTGGCGCGCCGTGAAGTGCACCCCGGTGCGAAGCGACTACTGGACGACGGCGTTGATCGGGATCTCGATCGACTTGCGCAGCGGGTCGTTCGTGGCGATCGTGAGGGTCGCCTTCTGCGGCCCCTTGGACACCCCGGCCTTCATGCTCACCGCCACCTGGTAGCGCTGACCGGCCTGAAGCGGGATCACCTCGGTCGTGAAGTTCGGGTTGTCGACCTTGACGTCGGAGAGCTGCAACTCAGCCCCCTGGCGGTTGTTGATGATCAGCACGTTGTGGCCGATCAGGGCATCGCCCGCCACGGTCCCGAAGTCGATCGTGCCCGGAATGACCTGGACGACCGGACGCACGGCGCCGGTCACGTTGATCGTCACCTCGGGCGCCTTGGGCGACGTGGTCTTGACGACGATCTTCTGGTTGAGCATCCCCTCCGGCGCGTTCGCCGGCACGGTCACCGTGAGCTCCCACTGCGAGCCCTTGCGGTCGGGGATGCGCTCCTTGGCCGGGAGTTCCCGGTAGCTGAGCTGGTACGGACCGCTGGTGGCGGCGGCGCTCTCGATCTTGAAGTCGGAGCCGTCCGCCGAGGCCAGCACCAGCTTCTGCGTCGCGGCCTCGCCCTGGAGCACGTTTGTGAAGATCACGAGCGGCCGGGGCAGGACCTCGACGAACGCCCGCACGTCGGCCTTGATCACCAGGTTGACCTGGGGGGTCGTCGGGTCGTTGGAGAACACGAGGACCGCCTTGGAGATCGGCCCGGTGAACCCGGCCGTGTCCACGTCGGCGATGATCTTGCCGGTGCCCCCGGGGGCGACCGTGCGGTCGAAGCTCGCCACGGTGCAGCCGCACGTCGGCCGCACCTGGCTGATCTCGAGGGGCGCCTTGCCGGTGTTGCGCACCTCGAACGTGGCCTTGATCCTCTCCCCCTTGGGGACGGTGCCGAAGTCCTGGATTTTGTTGACGATGTCGATCGCCGGCTGCGGCGTCTCGGCCTTCACGGCGGCCGCGGCGGCCGGCTTGGTGGCGGGCGCGGCCTGGGGCTGGGCGAACGCCGCCGTCGCGACCAACACCGCTGCGAGCGAACTCAGGAAAGTACGGTTCATCGGGTGATCTCCTCTCATCTGCGACTGATTCCGGGTTCCCCGGAGGTGGTATCGTACACCCCCGCGCCCGAGTGCGCCAAACGTTATGCAGAAACCTTGCCACTACTACCTGCTGCCGATCGGAGGCACGGCCACGGCGGCGCTCGCCGGCCTGCTGCACGAGGCGGGGGAGCGGGTGTCCGGTGTGGACGTGGCGCTTTACCCTCCCACATCCGAACTGTTGGCCGAACTCGAAATTCCGGTCCGCGTCGGTTTCGACCCCGCCGGGATCCCGGCTGACCTCGACCAGGTCGTCATCGGTAACGCCATCCCGCGCACCAACGTCGAGGTCGAGGCCGTGCTCTCGCGTGGACTTCCGTACACCTCTCAAGCGGCGGCGTTCGGCGAGCGGTTCTGTCGCCAGGCGCGCGCGGTCGTGGTGGCCGGGACCCACGGCAAGACGACGACCACGGCTCTCGCCGCCCACCTCCTGACGACGGGAGGACTCGATCCCACCGCGCTGATCGGCGGGGTCCCGGTCGGCGGTAAACCGTGGCGTCTGGGACACGGCGGGTGGACCGTCGTCGAGGGGGACGAGTACAACACTGCGTTCTTCGACAGGGGGCCGAAGTTCCTCCACTACGCTCCGCACCTGTTCGTGGTCGGCAACGTCGAGTTCGACCACGGCGACATCTACCCCGATCTCGATGCCATCGTGGCAGCGTTCCGTGCCGGAACGGCACTGGTCGGCAGCGGCGGCGCTGTCGTCGCGAACGCCGGCGATGAAGGCGCCAGGGCCGTGGCCGGCGGCCATCCCCACGCCGTCTGGTACGGGCTCGCGCCCACGGCTGCCCTCGCCTGCTCGCGGTGGGGCCACGAGGACGGCCGACTGCACGCGACGTTCGCTTGGGACGGCCACAGCTTCGAGATCGCGGCCCCGCTCGTCGGCCGCCACAACCTCGACAATCTGATGGCCGCGACGGCCTGCGCGCTGCTCGCGGGGATGGCGCCGGAGGCGGTTGCGGCCGCGGCGGCGACGTTCCCCGGCGTCCGGCGCCGGCTCGAACTGCTCGGCGAAGCCGGCGGGGTCACGGTCGTGGACGACTTCGCCCATCACCCGACCGCGGTCGCCGCGACGCTCGCGGGCGCTCGGCACCGGTTCCCCGGCCGGCGCCTGGTGGCGGCGTTCGAGCCGCGCTCCCTCACCGCCGGCGGCACGGTGTTCGCGGCCGCGTACGAAACGGCGCTGGCGAACGCCGACCTCGCGCTCGTCGCGCCGGTGTTCCACCGGGCCCGCCTCGGCGAGCACGCCCTCGACCGCGGCGCCCTCGTCGCCGCGCTGCGCCGCGGCGGCGTCGACGCCGCCGAGCTCCCGGAGGACGACCTCGCGGCGGCGGTCCGCCGTCATCTGCGGCCGGGGGACGTGGTGCTGTGCATGTCCTCAGGGGATTTCGGCGGCCTGCCGCGCCGGCTGCTCGCCCTGCTGCGGGAGGAGTCGTGACGGCCGCCGTGGCCCGCGCCCTCGCCACCGTCGGCGGGCTCGGAGACCGGCTGCCGGCCCCGGGCACGACGGTCGGCTCGGTGGCGGGCGTCGCGTTGTTCTGGGGCGTCTCGGCGCTCTTCCCGTCCGCAGTGACCGCGGTCGCGCTCGCCGGTCTCGCCGTATTGCTCCCGGTGTCGGTCTGGGCGTGCGGCGCGGAGGCCCGCCGGCGCGGCGTCGTCGACCCCCACCCCGTCGTGCTCGACGAGGTCGCCGGCCAGTGGGCGGCGTCCGCCGTCGTCGCGCTCGTCCAGCGGCGCCCGCCTGGGCCGGTCGAACTGGCGGCGGCGTTCCTCCTCTTCCGGGCGTTCGACGTGATCAAGCCGTGGCCGATCCGGCGCCTCGAGGAGCTCCCCGGCGGCTGGGGGATCGTGGCCGACGACATCGCGGCCGGCCTCGCCGCCGGCGTTGCCGCGGCGCTCCTGCTCCTGCTGCTGGCGCGCTAGCCGGCGCCCGCCGTCCTCGTATGCTCCACGAGCACGACCGTGAGGTCGTCCGCCAGTGGCTCGCCCGCGAGGTGGCGGTCGAGCGCGTCGAGAACGGCGGCGAGCAGCTCGCGCGGCGCGGCGTCACGGTGCGCGGCGAGCACCGCGTGCAGCGCCTCGTAGCCGAACGGCTCGCCGCCCGCGTTGCGTCCTTCCACGAGGCCATCGGAGTAGAGCAGGAGCCTGCTCCCGGGGGCGAACGCGAGGGTGCGGCTGGGGGGCGGATCGGGCCAGCGGTGGCCGAGCGGAAGCGAGCCCAGGAGGATTTCCTCGGTGGTGCCGTCGGAGGCGAGCAGCACGCCGGGGGGGTGGCCGGCGCTCGTGATCTCGAGCCTGCCGGCGGCGGCGTCGATCTCGGCGAGGGCGAGCGACACCATGCGCTGCTGCAACGGCTGGGCGAGGAGCAGGCGGTTGAGGCGCTCGAGCAGGTCGCGCCCGTGCCGCCCTTCGCCGGCGAGGGCGGCCACCGCCGACTTGACCATCGCCATCAGCAGGCCCGTCGGCAGCCCGTGCCCGGCGACGTCGCCGATCGCCGCGACGATCCGGCCGGGGGCGACCTCCAGGACGTCGAAGTAATCGCCGCCCACCTCGGCCGCGGGCCGGAAGTGTGCGACGAGAGCGAGCGGCCCGCTCGTCAGCTCGCGCGCCGGCAGCAGGCTCTCCTGGATCTCGCGGGCGAGGTCCATCTCGCGCGCCAGGCGCTCCTTTTCGGCCACCTGGCTGAGCATGCCGCGGACCGATTGGGTCATCGCGTTGAACGAGACCGCGAGGTCGCCCAGCTGGTCGCGGCGCTTGACCGGGATGCGGTAGGCGAGGTCGCCTGCCGCGACCGCCCGCGCCCCGCGCGTCAGGCGGGCCGCCGCCCGCGCGATGCGGAAGATCATGACGACGGCGAAGCCGACGGCGATCAGGTAGAGCGAGCCGAAGACAATGCCGACGACGCGCAGCATCCCCTTGAACTCGCGGCCGACCCCCTCCTGCGGCGCGAAGAGCTCGGCGAGCGCGCCGCGCGGGGCCAGTTTGATCACGGTCAGGACGATCGCACCCTTGAGCTCGGCGCCGCTGTCGAACGCCCTCGCGCCCGGGGTGGGCCAGGCCCAGAAGAGCCGTGCCCGCTGCCACCAGGTGCCGCCGGCACGCGTCCTCCCCGAGAGCCACTCGGGCTCGATCTCGGCCGCGGATGCGGGCCGGCCGTTGACGGTGACCTTGGCGGCGCCGTTCGGCGCGCCGGCGATCGTGACCGTGCTGCTCTTGGGTCCGCTCGCCCGCTCCTGGGTCACGAACCGGACCTCGTACCAGCGACCGGGCCCGAACGCGCGGGCGGTGGCCAGGTCGAGGGGGAGCAGCACGGCGGCGACGGCGGCGCCGCGCCGCGCCACCGCGGCGAGATAGCCCGACCGGCCGGCGAACACCGCGCCCTGCCACCCCGCCTCGGTGGCCCATTGCGGGACCGGCAGGGTGGCGGCGTCCGGGCTGCTCGAGCGGCCGGACGGGGCGTCGAGCACCCACTCGAGGCGCATCCCGTCGTCGAGCGCCTGGCCGCCGTGCTCGACGGTCTGGCGCGCGGCCGCCGGCCTTCCCGCCGCCAATTCGGCGGCGGCGGCGCGGGCCACCCCGGCCAGCGTGGAACCCAGGTTGTCCATCTCGCCGCGGACCCGCGTCGCGGCGTACTGGCCGACCAGCGCGTAGCCGACGACGAGCGCCAGGCAGGCGGCCAGGGCGATGGGGGTCAAGCCGATGAGCAGGTACGAGATGAAGAGGCGAACCCCGACCCGGTAGGTCACCGCACGCCATAGGGAGCGCGCGCCGAGCAGGATCGCGGGCAGCGACCAGACGACGGCTGCTGCGGTGAGCATGCCGGCGGCGACGCCGCCCGCCGCGGCCACCTGCGCCCCGACGGCCGCAAGCACCAGCGCCGCGAGGACGACAAAGTACGCCCTACGAACCACGGACCACCGCCGCCGGCCAACCCCGTCCCGCGCGCTCATCTCGCCCATTGCTACGCGAACGATACCGGAAAGGTTGTCAGCGGCGCCGTCACTGCACTCGCCGGCGGCGGTTGGCCACGTAGTCGGCGAGGATGAACTCCCCGAGATCATACGGGTTGGCGAAGTAGGCCCGGCCGCGGTTGACCTTGGTGAGCTTCTCGACGAACTGTTGCAGCATCGGGTCGGTGGCGATCATGAACGTGGTGATCACGACCTTCTGCCTGCGGCAGCGGTCGGCCTCCTCGAGGGTGCGGTTGACGATCTTGAGGTCGAGGCCGTACGGGTTCTTGTAGACCCCGTGCGTCTCGGTGATCGCCGAGGGCTTGCCGTCGGTGATCAGGAAGACCTGTTTGTTCGGGTTCCTGCGGTTCGCGAGCATCCCCCGCGCGACCTCGAGCGCCTCGCAGGTGTTGGTGTGGAAAGGGCCCGCCTGGATCGCCGGGATGTCCGCCAGGTCGATGCGCTTGGCGCGATCCCCGAACACGAGGACGCCGAGCCAGTCGTTCGGGTACTTCGAGGTGATCAGCTCGGTCATCGCGAGCGCCACGGTCTTGGCGGGGGTGATGCGATCCTCGCCGTAGAGCACCATGGAGTGCGAGATGTCGATCGCCACGACCGTGGCGCACGACGTGAGGTGCTCCCTCTCGCTGACCTCGAGGTCCTCCTCGGCGAGGTCGAGGTCACCCTTGGTGCGCCTGAGGGCGTTCTGGGTCGAGCGCACCGCGTCGATGGCGGACAGCTCGTCGCCGAACGCGTACGGCCGAGTCTCCGGAAGGCTCTCCACCCCTTCGCCGGCCGCGTGGATCGAGTGGTAGCCGGGGCCCGCCTTGCTCAGGCTCGAGAACACCTCCTCGAACGCGCTCCGGCGCAACTGGCGCGCGCCGGCCGCGGTGAGACCGCCGGCCGCGCCGCCGGCGCGGATCAGCCCCTGCTCCTCCAACTGGGCAAAGAAGGCATCGAGGTCCACGCTGTCGTCGAGGTAGCCGCGGTCCTGCAGCTCCCGCAGCCACTCGCGAGCCCGCGCCGCGTCGCCGGCCGCGGCGAGCAGGAGCTGGTTGAACAGGCGCAGCAGGTCGATCGCCGCGCCCAGGCTCCGGATCAGCTCCGGATCGAGGTAGGCGTAGCGGTGGCGCATGTTGAGAACCGTGGTCCGTGGTCCGTGGTCCGGGGTCCGGGTTCCGCACGACCGATCCAACCCAGACCCGACGATCTCCCTGGGAGGAAAACGGCTGCGTCATCCCCGAACCCCGGGGCCCGAGGCCCGGTGCCTGGTCTAGTTCGCATCGGAGCGGTCCCCGGTCCGGGCGCCGCGGCGCATGAGCTGGAACTTCAGCGCCTCCCTGTAGCTCACGGTGCTGTCCACGTCCTCGCGGGTGAGCTTGGTGTGCTGGTGGAGCCCTTCGAGGATCATCTCGGCGGCGAAGGCCCGCTCCTCGCGGGTCGAGCCGTTGCGCCCGGCGAGCGCGAAAAGGCCGGGCACGCGCTCGAGCTCGCGCTCGTACGCTGCGAAAGGTTGTTCGTCGGACAGCGTCACTTCGTTGCCGGCGGCAAACCACGCCACGATCGGCGCGTAGGGTCCCTTGTCCTCGCCTTCGGTCTCGCGCCCGAGCGCCGGGAAACGCGCCAGGAAACGCTTCTTCACCGCCGAGCCGACGAGCGCCCGGGCAACGATCTCGGCGCCCTTCTGCTCGCCCTCGTACACCATCTCGACCTTGCCGGTGATCGCCGGCAGCAGCATGTGCAGGTCGACCAGGCGGGGCCAGACAGGCTCCTCGCCGGTCGCCAGCGCCCGGCGCTCGAGGTTGGAGACCAGCAGCTCCATCGCGGCGATTGCCACCCGCGCGCTCACCCCGGAGCTTTGGTCGACGAGGTCGGACTCGCGTGCTGCGAACGCGATCTCTTCCACGAGCAGCTCGACCTCATCGGGGATATTGACCTGCGGCCCTCCCCGCGCGCGCCACGCCTCCTGGCGCGTGATCGCCACCGCAGTGGCCGCGTCCTTCGGGTAGTGGGTCAGGATCTGCGAGGAGATGCGGTCCTTCAGCGGCGTGATGATCGTGCCGCGGCTGGTGTAGTCCTCCGGATTCGCCGAGAACACCATCAGGATGTCGAGGGGGATGCGGATCGGGAACCCTCTGACCTGGATATCGCGCTCCTCGAGGATGTTGAGCAGCCCGACCTGGATGCGGGGCGCGAGGTCCGGGAGCTCGTTGATGGCGAAGATCCCGCGGTTGGTGCGGGGCACGATGCCGAAGTGGATCACCTCGGGGTCGGCGTAGGTCAGGCGCCGGGTCGCCGCCTTGATCGGGTCGACGTCGCCGATGAGGTCGGCGATGGTGACGTCCGGCGTGGCGAGCTTCTCGTTGTAGCGGGCCTCGCGCGCCAGCCATTCGACCGGGGTCTCGTCGCCGGCCTCCTCCACGATCCGGCGGGCGTGTGCCGACGTCGGGCGGAACGGGTCGTCGTTGAGCTCGCTGCCGGCGATCATCGGGATCTCGTCGTCGAGCAGCGTCACGAGGGCGCGCAGGAGACGGGTCTTGGCCTGCCCCCGCAGACCGAGCAGGATGAAGTCGTGCTGCGCGAGGAGCGCGTTGACGATCCCGGGGATCACCGTGCGCTCGTATCCGACGACGCCGGGAAATAGCGCCGCGCCTGATCGCAGCCGGGCGACGAGGTTCTCGCGCAGCTCCTGCTTGACCGGCCGGGCAACGTACCCGGACGACCTGAGCGCCCCGAGCGTGGCCGGCTTGCCGGCGGTCATGCGGCCACCCGGCCCGACCTCCCGCCACACCGAACTGAGGGTCTGGGCGCAGCCGCGCGGTCGGCGGAGGGATCGTGTCTCATCAGACCGTACAACACGGCGAACTGTTGTTTGTTTCCTGGCCGGATGGACACGATGACGCCCTGATGGTACGCTCGTGTTCGCAAGGGAGTCGCACAATCACCGCGGGCCGGCCGCCGGCATGCTGTCGGCGCCGCAGGGACCCGGGACCGACACCGACGACGAAGGGAGATGCCGAATGATCAGCAACGCCATGGAGAAGTCGATCAACGAGCAGATCAATGCCGAGCTTTTCTCGTTCTACCTCTACCTCGCGATGTCCACCCACTTCCAGCACGGGAACTTCGCCGGATTTGCGAAGTGGATGCGGGTGCAGGCGCAGGAGGAGATGTCGCACGCGATGAAGTTCATCGATTACGTACACGACCGGGGCGGCGCGATCGCCCTGACGGCGATCGAGCAGCCAAAGGGGGAGTGGCCGTCGGTCCTGGCGGCGTTCGAAGCCGCCCTCGCGCACGAAAAGTCGATCACCAAGAGAATCAACACCATGATGGACAAGGCGATCGCGGCGAAAGACCACGCCACCGCCAACTTCCTCCAGTGGTTCGTCAAGGAGCAGGTCGAGGAGGAAGCCTCCCTCGATCCGATCGTCGCGCGCCTGCAGGCGATGGGTGAAAGCCACGGCGGTCTTTACTTCCTCGACCACGAACTCGGCAAGCGTGGTGCCTGAACCGGCAGCCCACGCTCGGCGGCGCCGCGGCCGGCATAAGGGGGACCGCGGCGCGTCGATCCCCAGCCTCACTCGCCCCCGGGTTCCGGGGGCGCCCCTGTCTGTAACCGTTCTCCTCACGCGGCCGTCTCAACGGTAGGGCGCAGACCCCTGGGAGTACGGCGGTGCGGGTCGAACTTGACGGAACGGTTGCAGGCATCTTGGTGGGAGGCGGGCAGCCGGTCGTGGATGACGTGACGGACCACCTTGCACACGATCGGCGGACCGCCTCCCGCATCCTCTCGGGGGACGAGGACGCGTTCGCCGAACTGGTGCATGCCCACCACAGCCAGGTGGTGCGCATTGCAGGGCGGTTCTTCCGCCGCGCCGACGCGATCGAAGAGATCGCCCAGGAGGTGTTCGTGAAGGCGTACAGCGGAATCGCGCGGTACCGCGGCGAGGTTCCGCTCGCTCACTGGCTCTCCCGCATCACGGTCAACGCCTGTTACGACCAGCTCCGGCGCCAGCGCGCCCGGCCAGAGGTTGCCTTCTCCCAGCTCGGCAGCGGCCCCGAGGCCTTCATCGCCAGCTACGTCGGACCCGAGGGTGACGGCGCCATGGCCCGTTGGGAGCGCGAGGAGGCACGTCTGGCCGCGGAGCAGGTCCTGGCCCGGCTGCCGGCGGCGGACCGCCTCGTCCTCACGCTGACCGTGCTCGAGGGCATGACGACCGCCGAAGTGGCCACCCTGACCGGGTGGTCGACCGCGAACGTCAAGGTGCGCGCGTTCCGCGCCCGCAACCGTTTGCGCGCGCTGCTCGCAGGAACGGGACGGAGGTGACTCTCATGTGGAACTCTCACGACCCAGACGCCCAGGGCGCCGCCCGCACGGCGCGGGAGGACCTCGCGGTCCGTCGCCTGCTCGAGGCGGCTTCGGCCCGCCCCGAGGAGCTCCCGTCGCTCTCGCCGTTCTTTGCGGCCAGGGTCAGGGCTGCGGCGACCCGGGTCCGGCCGGCACCGCACCCCCTCGCGCGGGTGGCTCTGCACACGCTTCCTGCGCTGGCGGTGCTGCTGGCGGTTCTGTCGGCGTGGGCGGCGTTCGAGACGACGCGGGACGCCGATGCCCAGGACGACCCGGCGATGGTCGTGCTCGCCAGCCGCGAAAACGGCGCCGAGGCGACGCTCGCCGCGCTGCTCCTCACCGAGAGCGGCGACAGCGTGCCCTCCGGAGGTGAAAGGTGAACCCGTGGCGCGCCCGCCTCGCCGTGCTGGCAGTGTTCGTCGCCGGTGTTCTCTGCGGGGCGGCGGCGATGCACGTCTGGCGGGTGCGGCTCGAGCGGCGGACGATGAACTCCCCGGAAGGCCTGGCCCGCATCGTCGTCCATCGCCTCGACCGGGACCTCAACCTCTCCGAAGCGCAGCGCCGCCAGGTCTACGCGGCCGCGGCCAAAGCCCGCGAGGAGTCGGCGCGGGTCATGAAGCCCCTGATGCCCCAGATGGGCGAGATCTTCGAGCGTCTCCGCGCCGAGGTCCGCAGCGTGCTGACCGACGAGCAGCGCGTCCGCTTCGACCGCATGGTGAAGGAACGCGGCGGCAGGATTCCGAGGATGTGGATGCCGCCCCCGCACGGCGCGGGCGAGAGGCCGCCGGACCACCACGGCCGCCCGCCGCAGCCCGGGGCCGCTCCGCCTCCGCCACCCGATTCCGGCTCGCCCCCGCCCCCGACCCCGGGGTCGTGACCCGGGCCTTTTCTCACTGCATGGCTGCTCTCGCTTTGCCCCTCGGGCGAGAGCAGACGTCTGCCGTGGAGAGGGCTACGGTTTGGCCACGGATGCCGGCGGCGAGTCGGCGGGCGTGCCGGCCGCGCTCGGCTGCACCTTGTGGAGGACCCCGCAGTGGGGGCACGCGATCTCGCGCCCGACATATGCGGGCGGCACCTTGAGCGTCGTGCCACAGGCGCAGGGGATGAAGACGAACTGGTTGAGCCTCCACAACATGTCGGTGGTTTGGCGAACCCGGTCGAGGCGGCTGGCGGCAGCGGCTCCTGGTGTCTGAATCGCCGCTTGGGCTGGAGCGGGGACGGCCGCGGGTGCCGCCGGTGGGGCCCCAGGCGCCTGAGCCTCGCCGGCGAGCGCCGAGGGAGGAACCACCCCGCCCCCCTTGCCGGTTACCTTCTGGAACGCCTCGTTGTAGCGGGCGAGGCCGGCGCCGCCGCCCATCGAGCGCAGGATGCGGATGCGCTCCGAGGTCGGCGGGTGCGTGCTGGTGAGGTCGGCGAGCCCCCGCGCGCTCGCCCCCAGCGGGTTGACGATGTACATCGGGGCGGTGGCCCGTGTCGCCGTGGTGAGCGGCGCCGTAGTGTGGGCGATCTTCTCGAGCGCGCTGGCCAGGCCCTCGGGGTAGCGCGTATACAGCGCCGACGAAGCGTCCGCCAGGTACTCTCTGCGGCGCGAGAGCGCGAGGTAGATGAGCTGCGCGACGATCGGGGCGAGGATCATGAGCACGACCGCCGCGATCACGATGATGAGCTGTCCCTGCCCATCGGAACGCGACGACGTCCGCCGCCGCCCGCCGCCGAACAGGAACACGCGGCCGCCGACGTCGGCGAGCAGCACGATCGCCCCCATCATGATCCCGACCATCATCATGTACAGCACGTCGCGGTTCTTGACGTGGCCGAGCTCGTGGGCGATGACGCCCTGCAGCTCGTTGCGGTCGAGCGTCTCGAGGAGCCCGGCGGTGACGGCCACCGCCGCGTGCTGCGGGTCGCGCCCGGTGGCGAACGCGTTCGGCGCCGCCTGGTCCATGACGTAGATGTCGGGCATCTTCGGCAGCCCGGCCGCGATCGTCATCTCCTCGACGACGTTGAAGAGCTGCGGGTTGTCCGCCTTTGCGATGCGGCGGGCGCCGGCGAGGGAAAGAAAAATCGCGTCGCCCTGGAAGTAGCTTACGAGCGACAGCACGACCCACACCAGGAAGGCGACCACGAGTCCGCCGGCGCCACCTCCCGGCGTCAGGGCCTCGCCGAGTCCGTAGCCGAGCAGGAACAGCAGCGCCGCCATCGCCACCACCAGAGTGGCGGCGCGGCGCTGGTTCGCGCGGACGAGCTCCCACATGGCGGGCGGTCCGTCCTAGAACTTCACCTGCGGCACCTGCCGGTCCTCCGCCGCCTCGACTTCGAAGAACTTCTCCTGCGAGAAGTTGAACATGCCCGCAATGACGCTCGACGGGAACATCTGGATGCGGTTGTTGAGGCGCAGCACCGCGTCGTTGTAGTACTGGCGGGCGAACGAGATCTTGTTCTCGGTCGAGGTCAGCTCCTCCTGGAGTGCCAGGAAGTTCTGGTTGGCCTTGAGGTCGGGGTACGCCTCGGCCACCGCGAAGAGGGAGCGCAGCGTCTGCGACAGCGCGTTCTCCACCTTGGCGCGGTCCTCCACGCTGCCGGTCACGTCGATCGCCTGCTGGCGCGCCTTGGTCACCGCCTCCAGCGTCCCGCGCTCGTGCCCCATGTACCCCTTGACGGTCTCGACGAGGTTGGGGATCAGGTCGTGCCGCCGCTTCAGCTGCACGTCGATCTGGCTCCACGAGTTCTTCACCTCGTTGCGGGCGCCGACCAGGCCGTTGTACATGCTGAGCACCCACGCCACCGCCACCACGATTACGAACAGGAAGAAGAGTCCGAAGATCATCGCTTGACCTCCCCTGCGGGGCTCCCCGCGTCGTCGGGCGCCGATGCCGCGCCGGAGGCGCTGATCGTCTCGCCCATGAACCTCATCACTGCCTCCGGGTGCGAGCCCGGGGTGGCTGCCAGCTGGCCGATGAGCGACCCCATCTCGCCGTGGTCGAACCACAACCCGTGAATCCGGCACCTGTCGATCAGAACCTTCGGCGCGCTGCCCAGCCACACTTTTTCCATCGCCTTGTCGCAGCGCGGGCAGAGGCGCGGCTTCTCCTGTGTCGCGGCGGTCTCGAGCGGGGCGCCTTCCGGCACGGCAAGCGTGCGCCCGAGCCTTTCCGCCAGCAGTGCGAGCTCGCCGGCGTCGAACCACAACCCGTGGCACCACAGGCAGGCGTCGAGCTCGATCCCATCGCGCTCGGCGACGACCAGCGGCTCACGGCAAACCGGGCAGTTCACGCGCCCTCCTCCCCCGGCGCCGCGTCGCTGCCGTCCGGACGCCATGCCAAAGGGGCATCTTGGATTATATCGCCCGCCGGCCCGCGCTCAGGCCAGCGGTTCGACCGCCTCCCGGAACGCGACGCCGCGCGCCGCCAGCTGGGCCATCATGAACTCGTAGCAGCCGCGCTCGCGGCCGAGGAACTCGGGGGGCGAAACCCCCTTGCGTCCCCACAACCCGCGGGCGACGAGGCGCACGCCGGCCGCGCACGTGTACCCGGTGGTGCGCGCCATCGAGCTGGTCCCGGTGGCGCGGTCGTAGCGATCCAGCATCTCGAACGTGCGGCGCACCCGGCGTCCCGCGCTCGTGCCTTCGACGACCACCCGCATCGCCGTGATGTCCTCCTCACCTGGCCCGAACTGCCAGAGGGGAAAGAGGAGCCGCGAGGCGAGGTCGATCGGCCGCACCGCGACGCCAGAGACCTGCACCGGCTCCGTGGCGAAGAAGCCGCTCTCGCGCAGGACCCGGATCTTCTCGATGTGGCCGGGGTAGCGCATCGTTTTCTCGACCATGAACGGCACCTTGACCATCGCGACCAGCGAGCGCAGCCCGTCGGTGTTGAACGCTTCCAGCGTCCCGACGCCCGGGAACTCGACGAGTTCCGGCTCGGAGAGCGCCGGCATCGTCACCAGCGCGCCGTTCGCGACGTAGCGGGCGGGCCGGGTGTACTCCTCGATCACGTCGGCGGGGGAGAAGGGCGCCTTGTACTCCCAGGGCCAGGTGCGCTCCACCGGGAGGCCGCCGACGTAGCACGCGAAGCGCTCGACGGGCTCGAGCTCGCTCTCCATCCGCCCGAGGATCAGGTTGGAGCACCCGGGCGCGACGCCGCAGTCGACGACGGCGCACACCCCGCGCTCGCGGGCGACGGCGTCGAGCGCCATGGCGTCCTCGGGGAAGAACGAGATGTCCACCACCGGCTTGCCCGATCCGATCACCTCCCGCAACGTCGCGAACCCCATGTGCCCGGGCACCGCGCCGACGACGAGATCGTGTCCCGCGACGACCCGGTGGACGGCCTCGGCATCCGCCAGGTCGGCGAGGACCGCCGCGACCCCCGGCACCGCGCCCAGGCGGGCCACCGTGGCCTCGGAGAAGTCCGCGACCGTGACCTCGAACTCGCCGTCGCGCGCCAGGTCCCGCGCGATCACCCCCCCGACCATCCCACCCCCGAGAACCGCAACCTTCATGACCGCCCCTCCTCTCACCGCGCGAAGTGTACCCCGGCCAAACTCCTTCCCGGCGCCGGTGCTACCATCCCCCTATGGTCAAACACACCGTTGCCGCCTGCGTTTTCGTCGCCGGCTCGTTGCCCGTGGCCGCGGCCGAGCCGCCGGCTGCCTTCGATGCCGCGGCGGCGCAGCGCTTCGCCGACCTCGCCCTCGCCTGCGTGCACAAGGAGTACCCGAACAAGATCGCGCACGTGCTCGCGAGCGACGCCGACGTCAAGCCGCCGCGGGAGCTCACCCCGGCGTTCTGCGGCTGCTTCGATTGGCACTCCGCGGTGCACGGCCACTGGCTCCTCGTCCGCCTGGCGCGCACGTTCCCGGACGCACCGTTCGTGCCGAAGGCGCGCGCCGCGCTCGCCGCGAGCCTGACGCCGGCGCACATTGCGCGTGAGGTTGCCTACCTCGGCGGCCCGGGGCGCGCCGACTTCGAGCGCCCGTACGGCCTCGCCTGGCTGCTCCAACTCGCGGCCGAACTGCGGGAGTGGGACGACCCGCAGGCGCGGGAGTGGGCGACGGCGATCGCGCCGCTGGAAAGTGCGGCTGCGGCGCGGTTCGCCGCGTGGCTGCCGCAACTGTCGCACCCGGTCCGCGTCGGCGAGCACGGCCAGACCGCGTTCGCCCTCGGCCTCGTCCTCGACTGGGCACGCTCGACCGGAAACGGGGCGATCGCCACCCTCGTCGAGCGGCGCAGCCGCGACTACTACCTCGGCGACCGCGACTGCCCGATGGCGTATGAGCCGTCGGGGCAGGACTTCCTCTCGCCGTGTCTGGCCGAGGCCGATCTGATGCGCCGGGTGCTGCCGCAGCCCGCCTTCGCCGCGTGGCTGGGTTCGTTCCTGCCGCGGCTGCCGCTCGACGGTTCGGCCGCGTGGCTCGAGCCGGAAGCGGTCACCGACCCCACGGACGGCAAGCTCGCCCACCTCGACGGCCTCAACCTCTCGCGCGCCTGGATGCTGGAGGGGACCGCGTCCGCCCTGCCCGCGACCGACCCACGGGTCGCCGCATTGCGCGCCGTGGCGGCGAGCCACCGCAGGGCCGGTCTCGCGGCGGTCACGGGCGAGCACTACGAGGGCGGGCACTGGCTCGGGAGCTTCGCCGTCTACCTGGTCACGGGGCGGGGCCTCCCCGCGCAGCAGGAAGAGGGGAAACGGTAGAGGGAAAACGAAGGGCATCACGACTCGCGCCGCGCGACTGGCAGCCGTAGGGTTCCGCCGCTGTCTTCCCTCTCCCCTTTTCCGTTTCCCCTCTTCCCGCTTCCTCACTGCCAACGGAACAGCCTCAGCGCGAGCGCGAAGCTCACCGCGGCCCACGCCGCCATCACCAGCAGCTTGGGTGCGGTCGCGGCGAGAGGGGCGCCGTCGTTGATGACGGCGCGCAGCGCGTCGTTGAGGGCCGTCAGGGGCAGGGCGCGGATGAGCGGCTGCGCCGCCGCGGGAAAGCGCTCGTAGGAGAAGAAGCTGCCGGACGCGAGCCACATCGGCAGCTGCACCAGGTTCATCCAGCCGGAGACCCCTTCGATCGTCTGCGGTCGCGCCGCCACCAGCAGGCCGATCCCCGCGAACGTCAGCGACCCGAGGAACGCCACCGCCGCCAGGGCAAGGATCGAGCCGCGCACGGCGACGCCGAACAGGAGCCAGCCGAACCCCACCACGACGGCCACTTCGAGCACCAGGCCGAGGAGGCGAGAGAAGATGAACGACAGCAGGTAGTGGGAGCGGCGCATCGGTGTGGCGGCGAAACGCTTGAGCAGCTTGCGGGTGCGAGCCTGAACGAGGGCGAACCCGAGACCCCACATCCCGCTCCCCATCAGGTTGAGGCCGACGAGCCCAGGGATCAGGAAATCGATGTACCGCGTGCCGGGCGCCGTCGCTGGCTCCTCGCGCGCCGCCACGCGGTCGCGGCGCCCGAGCGCGCGCTCGAGCGCGTCGTCCACCGCGAGCCGGGCCGCTCTCCCCTCGGAGCGTGTGAGGTCGTAGCGGTAGGTGACGGCCAGGGGAGCGTCCCGCCGCTCCGGAGGAGAGTCAACGACGACGTCCGCCCGGCCGGTGCGCAACGCCCGGGCGGCCGCGGCGGCGTCGAGGACCGTCACCTCGAGGTCGGGGGCACCGGCCAGCAACGCCGCGACGCGGGCCGCCTCCGGCGTCCCGCCGACCACCACGGCGTGCAGCCGGTCCGGCGGCTTGGTCCTGAAGGCGATGCCAAGAGCCAGCGCGAGCAGCACCGGGAACACGAACACCCAGAACACCGCCTCGGGCTCGCGCACGAATTCCAGCAGGCGGGCTCGGGTGAGCTCGACCAGAGGATGGGGGCGGGGCGCGGGGCGGTCAGACATCGCGCAGCGCCCTCCCCGTCAAGTTGACGAACACGTCCTCGAGCGTCGCTTGGTGGGTGGTGAGGCTCTCCAGCGCAACGCCGGAGCGCTCGAGCGCGGCCAGCAACGCCGGCAGCGCCTCATCGATCCGCAGCACGCTGAGCTGCCAGGCGTCGCCGGTGCGGACGGCCCCGCGGACTCCGGGCAGTTCTGCGAGCCGCTCCGGGGCGACCTCCCCCCGCGCGCGGAACTCGACGATCTGATCGGCGCCCAGCGCCGCCACCAGCGCGACGGGGCGGCCGAGCTTCAGGATCCTGCCACGGTCCATGATCGCCACCCGGTCGCACAGCCGTGATGCCTCCTCCATGGCGTGCGTGGTGAGCAGCACGGTACCGCCGCGCGCGCGAAACCGTTCGACCACGTCCCACACCCGCAGCCGCCCCTGCGGGTCGAGACCGGTGGTGGGCTCGTCCAGGAACAGCATGTCAGGATCGCCGACCAGCGCGCACGCCAACGCCAGTCGCTGCTTCTGCCCGCCGGAGAGCTTGCCGACTCGCGCGCGCCGCTTCTCCTCGAGCTCGACCGTCGCGATGACCTCGCCGACCGGTCGGGAGTGCGCGAAGAAGCTGGCGAACAGGCGAACCGTCTCCTCGACCGTGAGCTTCTCCCCGAGCTGGGTCTCCTGCAGCTGGACGCCCAGTCGCTCGCGCAGCTCGTGGTCGCGTCCCGACCCCCACCTGCAACCGAGCACCTCGACCACGCCCTCGTCGGGAGGGGTCAACCCCTCGAGGATCTCCACGGTCGTGGTCTTCCCGGCCCCGTTGGGCCCGAGCAGGCCGAAGCACTCACCCTGCGCGACCTCGAGGTCGAGGCCCGCCACCGCGGTGACGTCCCCGTAACGCTTCACGAGGCCCACGCACCTCGCCGCGACCCCCTGCGAAGGGGCCGGCACGCGACCGCCGCCGGTGTCGGACATCGCTCGCGCCTCCCTTGGCGCCGCCCCGAGGCGGAGCTCTTCAACCGCCGCCGGAGAGATCCGCGGAGTCTCCCGGGACGGCCCCGCAAGGATACCGGAGCCGCCGCGCGCGGCTGCCTCAGCGGCCGGGAGGCGGAACGGTCATGAGCTCGAGACGGCCGACGAAATCGGCGTTGACGGCGCGCGCCTCGGCGAGCACCGTCGCCGCCTCGTCGCGCGCCCCCGCGGCCTGCAGGGCCTGGGCGAGGAAGAAGCGGTTGACGAGCTTGAACAGGCCAGGTCCGAGCTCCCGGTACGACATCGCCTGGTCGGCGAAGCGGAAGCGCTCGGCCGCCTTCGCGGGCTCGCCCTGGGTGAGCAGCCGGACGCCATCGAGGTGCGCCACTTCGCCTTCGAGGTAGCGCCGGTTGGGGGCCGCCTCCGGCAACTTCGCGAGCCGTTCGCGTGCCTTCGTGATCAGCGCGTCGGCTTCGGATGTGCGACCGGTCCGTAGCGCCGCCCAGACCATGAACACGCTGTCGCCGTTGTCGCCGTTGTCCTTCTCGGCGCAGGCGCCGCGCCCGGCCTGCCAGACGGCATCCCAGTCGCCCGCCAGGAGCGGGACCCAGATGGCGATCTGGCACTTCATCGCCTGGTTTGCGAAGGCGCTGCAGCCGCCTGCGCTCTCGGCCTCGGCGAGCGCCCGCCGCGCGTCGTCCGGCTTCCTCTCGAGCAGCGCGAGGATCACCAGGTGCCCGCTGGACGCGCAGAAATCGGGCTTGATGCGCAGCGCCTCGTCGAGCTCCTTCTTCGCGTCCGCATACCGGCCGATCAGGATGTCGAGCTCGCCGAGCGAGTCGTGGGGGTTGGCCTGGTCGGGGGCGATGTACCGGTAGGTCTCGAACATCTTCTGCGCCTCGGCGAACTGCCCCTGCCCCATCGCCAGATAGCCGAGCTGGTTGTACGCCACGCAGCGGTTCGGCGCGACCTCGATCAGGCGGGTGAGCAGCCGGCGGGCTTGCGGCCAGTCCTGGCGGGCGGTCGCAACCGTTGCCAGGGCGTCGAGCGCGTAGGGGTCATCCGGCTTCTCCGCCGCGTACCCTCGCAGGATCTGTTCCAACTTCGCCATGTCCTTGGCGTGCGCCGCCAGGGCGTAACGGATGAGGAAGCGCTCCCTCTCGGTGAGCTTGGCGAGGTCGGCGCTCGCCAACGCCTTGTACAATTGCTCCGCCTCCGGATCGTTGCTCGGAGCCTCTATCGACCTGAGGAGGAAGTACTTCGCCGCGACGAAATTGGGATCGAGCGCGATCGCCTTGGCGAAGTCGGCGCGCGCCTCGGCGCCGTAGACCTTGTCGAGCGCCTCCAGCCCCTGCCTGAACTCGGCCAGCGCCGCGGGCGAGGAGGTCGTCCACTCCGGCCGCTTACCGGTCAGGGCCACCACGGCGACGACGGCGAAGAGCAGCACCAGCACTGCGAGTCCTATCAGTCGCTTTCGTTTCACGTCGCCTCCACAGCGCCCGTCAGGGCCTGCCCGCCCGGTGCCGTGCAACCTCGCCGCCCGCCGCTTCCGGTGCCGGGCAGACCGGACCGTGTCTCTTGTACGGCCTGGGCGCTCAAGGGTTTTCGCCCCCGCCGTCAGCCGCCCCTCTCGGAACGGCCGCCAGCCGGCGCCGCGGGAACGCCGTGGAGCGGAGGACCGGAAGCTCCAGGCGCGACCGGCTCTCTCCACCGAGGAGCAGGACCGGTCGGGCCACGATTCCGGCCGAGGGATGGTTGAGGTCGCCGCCGTCGTTGGGGTTGACCTCGAACCGCGGGGCGTTGGAGCCCGCGACGTCGATCCGGATCCGGTGCCCGGCGTTGAAGACGATGGCCGTGGACCACATGTCGACCACGATCTCGGCCGGCACGCCGGGGGTCAAGAAGCACTCCCGGTCGTCGCCGCAGCGCATGCGGGCGCGTTGGATGCCGTCGGTCACCAGCATCGAGCGCCCGTCCGGGTAGACGTCGGTGAGGCGCACGGTAAGGTCGAGGTCGGGGGTGTCGGGACGGATCCGGAGCCGGCACCGCACCCGCCCGACCACCGTCAGCGGCTTACCGAGGACCGCCGTGGTGAAGCTCGCCACGTCGGGCCTCGCCTCGAGCGGCCGCTGGTCGTAGGGGCCGGCCTCGCTCGACAGCTCCTGGCCGCCGAGCGTCGGCACGGGGTTGGCGGGGTCCATGACCAACCCGACCTCAGCCGCTGCAGGCGCGGCCGAATTCAAGCCGTGACCGCCGTCGAGGTAGAAGGGAACCACCGTCGCCAGCGGCGGCCAGTCGGGCAGGTCCAGCCAGCGGTTGCCGGGGGCGTCCGGCTCGCCCACGGCGCCCATGAGGTAGACCTGCGCCGCCGGCCAGCTCGCCACCCCGGCCTTGCCGCCCTTGAGCCAGTGGTCGAACCAGTCGCGGGCGATCGGGATGAAGTCGTCCACGAAGATCGCGTTGGTCGGGAACGTGAACTCGCCCTCCGTTTGCTGGAACGTGCCGTAGTGCGTCCACGGGCCGATGATCACCTTCTGGTTGCCGAGCGCCCGCGGCCCGCCGAGGTGCTGGAAGCTGGTGAAGGCGTCGAGCGTCCCCTGCTGGAAGATGTCGAACCAGCCGCCGACGTGCAGGGTGGGGACGTCGACCGTCGCCACGTTCGGCAGCACCGCGTAGCTCGCCCACCACGCGTCCCACAGCCGGTGCGCCTTGAGCTGGTCGAAGACGTCGAGGGCGTTCTGGTCGGCGAGCCAACCGTGGTCGAGGGCGTAGCGCAGCGCCCCGCCCTGGTACGTCGCGTCGTGGTAGAAGTCCGGGGTCGCGACGACCGCGACCATGCACTTGAGCGCCGGGTTGGCCCCGGGCGAGAAGGCGTACTGCGTCATCCCCAGCGCCGAGCCGCCGAACGTGCCGATGTTGCCGTCGCACCACCACTGGCTGGCGATCCAGTCGAGCGTCGCCCGCCCGTCGCCGCCCTCGTTGACGTACCCGGAATACACGCCTCCGGAGTCGTGGCAGCCGCGCTCGTCCTGCCCGACGCACGCGTACCCCCAAAGGTTGAAGAGCTGGCAGGCTCTCTGGACCGTGTAGGCCTGCTTCCCGTACGGGGTGCGCTGCAGGATGACCGGCCACGGACCCCACCCCGCGCCGATTGGAACGTAGACGTCGGTGGCCAGCAGCGTGCCGTCCGGCGCGGCCACCTGGGTGGTGAACGTCTGGGCGCGACCGGTCCCGGCCACCAGCGCGAGGAGCGCGCCGGCGAAGAGCAGCCGGAGGACCGGGGTCGAGCGTGTGGCGGGCACGTCCCGCAGTGTAACGGAACGCGCCGCCGGCCTCTCCCGAGCGCCCCTCCCCGAGCCGTGGTAATTTCGCACCCCGGGAGGGCGCCGCGATGCGCGATGCCGTCAGGAAGCTGTGGCCCGAGCTCGAGTGGATCTCCGACGCCGAGCTGCGCGAGAAGGTCACCGACGTCTGGGTCAAGGCGTTCGAACTGTCGCCGCTGACCCCCGAGGACCTCACGGAGATCCCGTTCACGTTGCTCGTCCCCGACTGCCCGGTGACGTTCATGCAGCACAAGCGCTGTGTCGTGCACATCGCGCGCCGGGCCGGCGAAGCAATGGCCGAATTCATGGGACACGCACTCCCCGTCGACATGGACACCGTGATCGCCGGCGCGATCCTCGCGGACGTCGGCAAGCTCCTCGAGTACGAGAAAGTCGACGGTCGCGCGCGGCAGAGCCAGCGGGGATCGTACCTCCGGCACCCGTTCATCGGCGTGGCGCTCGCGGTCGAGGCCGGCGTGCCGGACCGCGTCTGCCACATCATCGCCGCCCACGCCGACGAGGGGAACCTGATCCGGCGCTCCACCGAGGCGACCATCGTGCACCACGCCGACTTCATGAGCTTCCTGCCGTTCAAGAACATGGCCAAGTGACCGGGGCCCGGGCTCCGGGGTCCGGGCGCCGGGTACATGCGAGGGGACAGGGATGAGTGCGAGCAAGAACGAGACGATTACCGCGACGATGGCGCGCTGGGCCGCAGGCGTGCGCTTCGAGGACCTGTCGGCCGACGCCGTGCGGGAGGCCAAGCGCTTCCTGCTCGACTCGCTGGGGTGCGCGCTCGGGGGGTACCTCCAGCACGACGTCAAGATTGCGCTCGCCGTGTGCGATGAGGTCGCTGCGGCCGGCCCCGGCACGGTGATCGGGAGCGGCCGGAAACTCGACGTCGTCTCCGCCGCGTTCCTGAACGCGCTCATGGTCCGCGTGATGGACTACAACGACATCTACTGGAAGCAGGATCCCTCGCACCCGTCGGACATCATCCCGGCGGCGCTCGCGGGGTGCGAGCGCGCAGGGGGCGACGGCCGCGAGCTCGCGGTCGGCATCTGCATCGGCCACGAGTTCGAGCAGCGCATGTGCGAGGCGGCGTTCCCGGGGATCCGCGAGCGCGGTTGGCACCACGCCACGCTCACGGCGTTCGTGTCGCCGATCGTGGCCGGGCGTGCGTTGCGCCTGGGGTGGGAGCAGATCCAGCACGCGATCGGCATCTCGGCCTCGGGTCGCTGCACCCTCGGCGCGGTCACCGCCGGCAAGCTCACGATGATGAAGAACACCGTCGACCCGATGGCGACCCAGTCCGGGGTCTTCGCGGCGCTGCTCGCCGAGCGCGGCTACACCGGGCCGGAACACGTCATCGACGGCAAGGAGGGCCTCGTCCACTGCTTCGGCCCCGAGTGGAAGCTGGCGGCGCTCACCGACGGGCTGGGTGCGTCGTGGCGCATCACCGGCTGCGGGATGAAGGCGTTCCCCACCGAGGCGCTCACCCACGCGCCGATCTCCGCGGTGCTCGAGATCGTCAAGGGGAACGACCTCAAGCCCGAGGAGATCGCGGCGGTGCACATCCGCTCCCTGCACCGTGCCGCCGACATCCTCGCCGACGCGTCGAAATACGACCCGCGCAGCAAGGAGACCGCCGACCACTCGCTGCCGTACGTGATCGCGGCCGCGATCGTCGACCGCAACGTCACGCCGGCGCAGTTCACCGACGCGAAGATCATGGACCCGCTGATCCGGGCCCAGCTGCACAAGGTCAAAGTCGCCGCCGACCCGGAGATCGAGAAGCTCTTCCCGGCGCTGCAGCGGGTCATCGTCACCATCGCCACGGTCGACGGCCGCAGCTTCGAGACCCGCCTCGACTACCCCAAGGGCGACCCCCGCAACCCGCTCTCCGACGGCGAGATCGAGGAGAAGTTCGACGCCCTTGCCCGGCCGGTGCTCTCCGCCGCCGGGTGCGAGCGCGTCAAGGACGCCGTGTGGAACCTGGAGAAGATCGGTTCCGTGAGCGAGCTCATGGAGATGCTCAAGGCCCCAACGGCGCGGTAGCAGCGCAAGGTCGGACGCTGGCGGGGCAGGCACCACCCCTGCATGACGATAGAGCGGAGGCGAGGATGGGACAGACCGTTGTCGAGAAGATCGCGCAAGCGCACATGGCCGAGGGCCCGAACCGCCCGCTCGCCGCCGGGGACTTCCTCTCGGTCCGCCCCCACCACGTGATGACGCACGACAACACCTCGGCGGTGATCGCGAAGTTCGCGGGGATCGGGGCGACGCGCGTCGCCGACCCTGCCCAGCCGGTGTTCACGCTCGACCACGACATCCAGAACGTTGCCGACGACAACCTTGCCAAGTACCGGAAGATCGAGGCGTTCGCCAGGGCGCAGGGGATCGATTTCCACCCCGCCGGCGCCGGGATCGGGCACCAGATCATGTGCGAGCAGGGGTACGTCGTCCCCGGCTCGTTCGTGGTCGCATCCGACTCGCACTCGAATATGTACGGCGCCCTCGGCGCGGTCGGCACGCCGGTCGTGCGCACCGACGCCGCCGCGATCTGGGCCACGGGGACGTTCTGGTGGTCGGTCCCGCGCACCGTCCAGGTGCTGTTGCGCGGCCGCCTGCGCACCGGCGTCACCGGCAAGGACGTGATCATCACCCTGTGCGGCCTCTACAACCACGAGGAGGTTCTCAACGCCGCGCTCGAGTTCGCCGGCGACGGCGTCGCCGCGCTCTCGATGGACGCCCGCATGTCGATCGCCAACATGTCGACCGAGTGGGGCGCCCTCGTCGGCTGGTTCCCGGTGGATGAGGTCACGCTCACCTGGCTGAACACCCGCCGGCAGCACCTCACCGCCCGGGGCATCGAGCGCATCGCCTCCGAGGACCTCACGAGATGGGCGGCGCACCCGCCCGTGCCCGACCGGGACGCGGCGTACGCCGCGCGCATCGAGCTCGACCTCGCCGAGGTCACGCCGCGCGTCGCCGGCCCCGACACCGTCTTCGCGACGCGCCCGCTCGCCGAGATCGCGCCCGAGAAGGTCAGGATCGACAGGGCGTACCTGCTCTCCTGCGTGAACTCGCGGCGCGAGGACCTCGCCGCCGCCGCCGCGGTGCTCCGCGGCAGGAAGGTCGCGCCCACGGTCAAGCTCTACCTCGCGGCCGCCAGCCGCGAGATCCAGGAGGAGGCGCAGGCGTCCGGTGTCTGGCAGACGTTGCTCGACGCCGGGGCGGTCGCCCTCCCTCCCGGGTGCGGCGCCTGCATCGGCCTCGGCGCCGGCCTGCTCGAGCCCGGCGAGGTCGGGATCTCCGCCACCAACCGCAACTTCAAGGGGCGGATGGGCTCGCGGGACGCCACCTGCTACCTCGCCAGCCCGGCGGTGGTCGCGGCCTCGGCGGCCGCCGGGTTCATCACCGCGCCGCAACCGTGGCTGCCCACGATCCCCACCAGGCGCTGGACCGAGCTGGCCGCGCCGGCGCCCCGGGCCGAGTCGGTCGAGATCCTCGAGGGGTTCCCGGCCCGACTCGCCGGTCGCCTGGCCTTCCTGCCGCAAGACAACCTCAACACGGACGGGATCTACGGCAAGGACTACACGTACCGCGAGGACGTGACGCGCGAGACGATGGCCAGGGTGGTGATGGAGAACTACGATCCCGCCTTCGCCGCCCGCGCCGCGGCCGGCGACATCGTGGCCGGGGGCTGGAACTTCGGCACCGGCTCGTCGCGCGAGCAGGCCGTTACCGCGCTGCAGGCCAAGGGGATCCCACTCGTGGTCGCGGGCTCGTTCTCGCAGACCTACCTGCGCAACGCCTTCAACAACGGCTTCCTCTGCATCGAGGCGCCGACGTTCGTGCGGCGGCTCAAGGAGCTGTTCGCGGCCGAGGTGGCCGCCGGTGGGCGGACGATTCTGCCGGGCGACGAGGTGACGATCGACTTCGCCTCCTCGACGCTGACGTACCGCGGGGAGAGCTTCGCGTTCCCGGCGCTCGGGTCGGTGCCGCAATCGCTCGTGATCGCCGGCGGTGTCGAGAACCTGGTGCGGGCGCGGATCGGATCGGCGTAGGTCGAGGACCGCGGACGACCGACCGATGAGCGCTCCGACGCCACCGGAGGGCAGCCTCACCACGGCCTTGACCCGGCTCCCCGACGAAGTGCGCCACGCGATCACGATGTTCAACCGGCGCCGGTTCGACGAGTGCCACCACGAGCTCCAGGCCGTGTGGTACCGCGAGCGCGACCCTATCCGCCTCCTCTACCAGGGGATCGTTCAGATCGGCGCCGCGGCGCTGCACGTCGAGCGCCGGCACTGGCGTCAGGCGCTCATCTTGTTCGACCGCGCCAGACCCAAGCTGGCCGCATGTCCGGCCGTGTTTCTCGGCATCGACGTCGCGCAGCTGCGGGCGGATGCGGCGCGGTGCGAGGCCGCGATCCGCACGGCCGGTCCGGACGGCGTGCACGCGTTCGGGACGGACACCTTCCCGACGATCGAACTCGCCGGGGGCGCGCCACCCGTCTAGCCGGCGCTCCCCGGGCGAGACGGCGCGTTCAATCCTCCGGGACGGCGGCCGGGCGGAGTGTGACCCCCTCGAAGCGCGACACGATCGTCGCCGTCACCAGGTCGCCCGTCACGTTCAGCGTCGTGCGACACATGTCGAGGATGCGGTCCACGCCCAGGATGATCGCGATCCCCTCCATCGGCACGCCGACCATGCCCAACACCATCATGAGCAGCGGGATCGAGCCGCCGGGGATGCCCGCCGTGCCGATCGCAGTCAGCACCGCGATGAGCACCACGACCAACTGTGAAACCAGCGACAGGTGAACCCCGAACACCTGCGCGAGGAACAGCACCGTGGCGCCCTCGTAGAGCGCGGTGCCGTTCATGTTCATGGTGGCGCCAAGGGGGAGCACGAACCCGCCGATCTCGTTCGGGATGCCCAGGCGCTCCTCGCTGGTGCGCAGGGTCGTCGGCAGGGTGGCGTTGCTCGACGACGTGGAGAACGCGGTGATCATCACCGTGCGGACCTTGCGGAAGAACTCCAGCGGCGGGTACTTCGCAATCAGCAGCAGGATGAGGGGGTAGCCGAGGAACTGGAAGATCGCGAGCCCGCCGACCACCGTGAGGACGTACTGCAGCAAGTTGACGAGGAGATGGAACCCGAACCGCGCGGTGACCGAGAAGATGAGGCAGAACACTCCGATCGGCGCGACCCGCATCACCAGGTGAATGATCGCCACCGTGACGTGTCCCAGGCTCTCGAGGAACTTGATCATCGGCTCGGCATGCTCGGCCGGGATCGCGGTCAGCGCCACCCCGACCATCAGAGAGAAGAAAATCACCGCGAGCATGTCGCCGTTCGCGGCGGCCTGGATCGGGTTGCGCGGCACGATCTTGACCAGCAGATCGATGTTGAGCACGTTCTCCGACATCCCCATCGCGCCCTGGGTCTGGCCCTTGTACGTCTCCATCAGGCGAGCCTTGATTGCGGGGTCGAGGCCCCGTCCCGGTTGGAAGACGTTCATGAGGAGGAGGCCGAGCGCCGTCGAAAGCGCCGTCAGGCCGAGGAAGCTCATGATCGTGAACAGCCCGATGCGGCCGAGCCGCTTCAGGCTTCCCAGGCCGGCGACTCCGAGCGAGAGCGTGGAAACGATCAGCGGGATCACGATCATGATCAGAGCGGACAGCCACATCTTGCCGATCGGTTCGGTCACCAGGGTGACCACGCGCTGCGTCACGGGCCCGCCTCCGGTCAGGAGGTTGACCGTGACCCCCGTGGCGGCGCCCGCGAGCAGGCCGAGGAGGATCTTGGTGTGGAGCTTCATCGGGTTTTCGCCTTTCCCGCTGACCTGGGGCCCGTGCGCGCGCTCGGCATTGCGATCGACGGGCTGATGCTACGACGCGGTGGGATGCCGGTCAATCCGGACCCAACCGCCGCCTGCCCTGGAACGGCGGTCGTTGCGTCCACGCTCACAAGAGCCACGCGGGGACCGTTCCGTGTACAGCCGGCCGGCGCCGGGGGCGAAGCTCTCGGCTCGGCCGTCAGGCCAGCAACTCGGGTCGGACGGTCCCTTCGGCAACCCACTCGGCGGGGCCGGTGAGACGCAGCGGCGATGCCAGCGGCGGGCCTTCCGGTTCCACGGTCAGGATCCGCCCCGAAGCGGTGCGCACCGCGACCGGCGCCGTGACCCACCCCTCGGCCGCCGCCACCAGGGCGGCGGCGACATCGCCGGAGCCGCACGAGAGCGTCTCGCCCTCGACCCCGCGTTCCCACGAGCGCACGCCCAGGATGCGTTCGCCCTCCACCTGCAGGAAGCTGACGTTGGCGCCGCCTTCCGGCAGGTCGGGGTGGCGGCGCAGCGCGGGGGCCAGCGGCGCCAGCTCGTGCCGCCAGAAATCCGGCCACTCCGCGCGCACGATCAGGTGCGGGACGCCGACAACCAGGTAGCGGCTGCGGACCACGATCCCGGCGGCGGCAAGCTCCCGCCACGGCCGCACCTCGCCCGGTGCCGGGAGGCGCAACGCGACCCGAGCGCCCTCCATTGCCGCCGGAATGGCGGCGTAGCCGGTCTCGATGACCATCTCGCGCCACCCCCAGCGCGCCGCGATGAAGCTCGCCGCGCAGCGCGTGCCGTTCGCGCAGAACGCGGCTTCGGAGCCGTCGCTGTTCCAGTACGCGACACGGGCGGACGCGGGGCCGGTCGGGACCACCAGGAGGACGCCGTCCGCGCCGAGACCGAAGCGCCGGTGGCAGAGATCGGGCACGTGCGGCGACAGTCTCTCCGCGAGCGCCGGGTCCTCGCCTCCGTCGAAGAGGAGAAAATCGTTGCCGGCGCCGTGCAGCTTGGCGAAGTTCATGGGCCGGGCCGCGCGGTGCAGTAGACCGGGTCCGACTGGTTCCCCGCCGCGTCCACGGCCTTCACTGCGTACTCGAGCTCGCCGTCCGGCGGCTTGCTGTCGGTGTACTCGGTGAGCTTGAAGTCCTCCTGCAGGTGGTCCCACGACCCCTTGCCCTGGCGCCGGAAGATCTTGTAGATGACCCCCGCCTCCGGCGAGGCGTCCCAGCGCAGGCGCACGCGGCCGGGCTCTGGAAGACAGAGGAACGACGTCACCGCCGCCGGGGGGTAGATGTCCGGGTAGGGTACTTCGAGCACGGGGCCCGGCGGGCTCGCGGCGAGGTTGAGGTACGAGCGCACCCGGTACCACCACGTCTGACCCTGCTGCGCCGTGGCGTCCATGAACGACGGCTTGTCGATGCCGATCGGCGAGATTGTCTCCCACGGCGCGACCTTGGACGCGCGCCGTTCGAGTACGTAGGTGAACCCGGCCACCGGCTCCCACGTCAGGGCGATGCCGCCGGCTTCGAGCTTGGCGGCGAGGTCCTTCGGCGTCGGCGGCACCGGCCGCGGCTGCCACGTCACGATGTTCGACAGCGCGGACGGCGTCCCGTCCTTGCGCCGCGACCGCACCGCGTACCACACCGACGGCGGTGAGGAGCCGGCGGGGTAGCTCGGCAGCGTCTCGCGATAGGTCAGGGAGTTGCCGTGCGTCGCCGCCTGCAGCGATTCTCCTTCGAGACGGGCGGCCAGCTTGCCGCGGCCGAGCATCAGCTGCTGCCGCAGCGCCTCACCCCCCGGGCTGCCGCCGGCCTGTTCCTGGCCGGGAGTCGCCTCCAGGCGCCACACCTCCACGCGCGTGAGGTCGGTCAGGTCGCGTCCGCCCCGGGTGAGCTGCGGGTACGCCCAGTTGAGCACGATCTCGTTTCCGTCCTGGTACGCCGTGAGGTTGGTCGTCGTCTCCGGCACCTCGAGGATCGGGGGTAGCGGCGCCGCTTTGCGCCCGCACCCGGCGGCGACCGCCAAGGCCATGGCCACCGCGACTGGAACCACCCGGCGTAGGCTCATCGCTGCAACTGTAGCAAACGCGCCGGCCGCTACAACACGTAGCGAGCGAGGTCCTCGTGCGCGAGCAGCGGCGCCAACTCGCCCCGCACCTTGTCCGCGTCCACGACGACGTGGCTGCCGTGGCGCTCGGGTGCGGTGAACGAGATCTCCTCGAGGACCCTTTCGAGCACCGTGGCGAGGCGGCGGGCGCCGATGTTCTCGCCGCTGCGGTTGAGCTCCGCGGCGATCCGTGCGAGCTCGGCGACGGCGTCCGCCGTCACCTCGAGTTCGACTCCTTCGGCGCCGAGGAGCGCCTGGTGCTGCTTGAGGAGGGCGTGCCTGGGCTCGGTCAGGATGCGGCTGAGGTCGTCCTCCGACAGCGGGTCGAGCTGCACCCGCACCGGGAAGCGACCCTGCAGCTCCGGGATGAGGTCCGACGGCTTGGCGACGTGGAAGGCGCCGGCCGCGATGAACAGCACGTGGTCGGTCGCCACCGGGCCGTAGCGGGTGTTGACCGTGGTCCCCTCCACGAACGGGAGGAGATCCCGTTGCACCCCTTCGCGCGACACGTCCGGCGCGCCGCCGGCCGTTCCGCGAACCGCGATCTTGTCGATCTCGTCCAGGAACACGATGCCGCTTTCCTGGGCGCGCTCAACGGCCTCCCGCTCCACCGTATCGCGGTCCACCAGGCGCTCGACCTCCTCGGCCTCGAGCAGCTTGCGCGCCTCGCGCACGGTCATGGTGCGCCGCTCCCGCTTCGAGAACATCCCCCCGAGAGCGTCGCGCAGGTTCATTTCGATGGTCTCCATTCCCTGTCCGCCGAAGAGGTTGAGCATCGGTCCGCGGGTCTGTGCCACCTCCATCTCCACCTCGCGCTCCTCCATCGAACCCTCGCGCAGCAGCCGGCGCAGCGCGCGCCGCGACTCCTCGCGGTCCTCGCCTGGGGCGGTAGGCAGGAGCAGGTCCACGAGGCGGTCCTCGGCGGCCCGTTTGGCCGCCACGTCGACCGAGACCGCCCGCTCGGAGCGCACGGTCGCGACCGCGGCCTCGACGAGGTCGCGCACGATCGAGTCGACGTCCCGCCCCACGTACCCGACCTCGGTGAACTTGGACGCCTCCACCTTGACGAACGGCGCGTTGGCCAGGCGCGCGAGGCGGCGGGCGATCTCGGTCTTGCCCACGCCGGTCGGGCCGATCAGGATGATGTTGGCTGGGGTCACCTCGCGGCGCAGCTCCTCCGGGAGCTGGCGCCGGCGCCAGCGGTTGCGCAGCGCGACCGCGACCGCGCGCTTGGCGGCGGCCTGGCCGACGATGTAGCGGTCGAGTTCGGTGACGATCTCGCGCGGCGTGTACACGGTTGCGCTCACGGCACCACCTCCACGGTGATGTGGTCGTTGGTGTAGAGGTCGATCGCCGCGGCGATGCGCAGCGCCTCGCGGACGATGTCGGCGGCCCCGAGCTCGGAGTGCGCGACGAGGGCGCGCGCCGCCGCGAGCGCCGCCGGTCCGCCCGAACCGATGGCCATGACCCCGTCGTCCGGGATCACCACCTCGCCGGAGCCCGACAGCAGCAGCAGGTGCTCGCGGTCGGCCACGATCATCATCGCCTCGAGGTGGCGCAGCGCGCGGTCGGTGCGCCAGTCGCGCGCCAGTTCGACCGCCGCCCGCTCGAGGTTCCCCGCGAACTCTTCGATCTTGGTCTCGAACCGCGTGAACAGCGCGAGGGCGTCGGCCACCGACCCCGCGAACCCCGCGACCACCCGGCCGCCGCCCAGGCGCCGCAGCTTGGTGGCGCCGTGTTTGAGCACCGTGTTCCCCAACGTCACCTGGCCGTCGCTCGCCATCGCCGTAACCCCGTCGCGGCGCACCGCGCAGATTGTGGTGTGGTGCCACTGCTCGCCCATGGCCCACCTCCCGCGCCAGCCTAGCAAAATCCGGCAACCTCGGCCGTGTGGGCGCGTATCCTAGCTCACGCCGGTAGTCGCTGGCGCTTATGCCGATCGGAGAGCTCGCCGCCCTCGCCACCGCCCTGTTCTGGGCGTTCACCGGCCTCTTCTTCGCCGAGGCCGCGCGCCGCCTCGGGGCGCTGCGCGTCAACCTGTTGCGCCTGCCGCTGGCGCTCGCCCTCCTCACGCTCACGATGCTGGCAGGGGGACCCGAATTCGCCGCCCTCGACGGCCGCCGGATCGCGTACCTCGCCGCCAGCGGCGTCGTCGGCCTGGTGATCGGGGACCTCGCCCTGTTCGAGGCGTTGCGCCGCATCGGCGCGCGCCTGGCGCTGCTGGTGATGGCGCTGGCGCCGGTGTTCGCCGCTGGCGCCGGCCTCGTGCTCCTGCACGAGCGGCCCGGCCCCATGGCGTTGGTCGGCATCGCGGTCACGTTGGCCGGGGTGGCGTGGGTGGTGGGGGAACGCCGGGCCGGATCCGGCGACACCCACCACGACGTGCGCGGCGTGGCGCTGGCGCTCCTCGGTGCCGCCTGCCAGGGGATCGGGCTCGTGCTCGCCAAGGTCGGAATGGCCGGCGAGGTGCCGGCGCTCACCGGCACGTGGGTGCGGATGGGGGCCGCCACCGCGCTGATCTGGGCGCTCACCGGCCTGAGCGGCCGCGCCCGCGGCCTGGAGGTCGCGGCGGCCGTGCGCACGGCCTGGCCGTACGTGCTGGGAGGCGCGATCTTCGGGCCTTTCCTCGGGGTCTGGATGTCGCTGGTGGCGGCCCGCCTCACCGACGTCGGCGTCGCCGCGACCCTGATGGCGACCACGCCGGTGCTCGTGATCCCCCTCCTGATGATGGTCGAGCGTTACCGCCCGACCGCCCGCGCCCTCACCGGCACCGCCGTCACCGTCGCCGGCGTCGCCCTCCTCTTCGCCAGCTGAAGAACCCGTGGTCCGTGGTCAGTGGTCAGTGGTCCGAGCCGGCCGCGCCGGCCGCAGGCCGCGCGGCCTCTCGCTCCCCCCTCGAAGACGAATGCTTCCCCGCCGGCAGGGCGAAGGGTGAACGGCGTGTAGCCGCGCCGCCGCCGTTGGGCCTATCGCAAGGCGCGCAAGGCGGTCGGACCGGAGCGTAGCCGGAGGCTACGTGAGGATCCGAACCGCCGCAGCGCAACGCAGCGAGAGGTCCGACGCCGGCGGCGCCCCGAGCGAGGGCGTCACGCTTTCGGATGGGCCTTGTTGTAGGTCTCCATCAGGTGGGCCAGGTCGAGGTGGGTGTACCGCTGCGTCGTGGACAGCGATGCGTGCCCCAGCAGCTCCTGGATCGCCCGCAGGTCCATGCCGGCTTCCAGCAGGTGGGTGGCGAACGCGTGCCGCAGCGTGTGCGGGTGGATGTGCCCGACCATCGCGATGCGAAACACGGCCGCGTCGAGGATGCGCCGCAGCGAGCGGTCGGAGAGCCGGCCGCCGCGCTGGTTCACGAACAGCGGTTCCCCCTCCGGCGGCGCGCCGGCGCGCGATCGCCATGCGGCGCGGTCCGGCAAGTACGCGCGTACGGCGCGCTCGGCCTCGCGCCCGAACGGGATGATGCGCTCCTTGCCCCCCTTGCCGAGCACGCGGGCCAGGCGCCGGTTGAGGTCCACGTCGTCGAGGTCGAGCCCGACCAGTTCGCTCGCCCGCACGCCGGCCGCGTACAGCAGTTCGAGCGCGGCCCGGTCGCGGCGGCCCGCGGGGTCGGCGGGCAGCGACTCCAGCAGCTCGGCCAGTTGCGGCGCGGTCACCATTTCTGGGAGCTTCTTCGGGGCGCGCGGCGTCGGCACCACCTTGGCGGGGTTGACGGCCACCTCGCCCTCGCGGGCGAGGAAGCGGAAGTAGGTCCGCAACGCCGCGAGCGCCCGTTGCGCCGAGACCTTCGCCAGTTTCTTCCCGTGCAGGTGGGCGAGGTACGCCCGCACGACGTTGGGGCTCACCCCGCGCGCGTCCGCGCACCCCATCTCGGCGGCGGCGAACTCGACGAACTGCGCCACCTCGCGCTCGTACGCGCGCAGCGTGTTGGGCGACAGGTTGCGCTCGTCGCGGACGTAGGCGGTGAACTCCTCGAGATGCCAGGCCACGCCGGATTGTACCGTCCCCGCGCGCATCACTCGGAAACGGCGGCGCCGGCCCGCGGGCCGGCGGCCGGGCGCTTCATCAGCAGCACGAGCGGCATGATCGCGAGGAAGACGATGCCGAGGATGCGGTAGGTGTCCACGAACGAGAGCATCGCCGCCTGCCTCTCGACGAGGCCGAACATCGCGCGCAGCGCCTGGCTGGCGGCGCTGGACGTGTCGGCGCCTCCGGCGGCCATGCGAGAGGCGAGGCCGTGCATGAGCGAGCGGCTCGGCAGCGAGTAGGCGTCGACGTGCGCACCGAGGATGTTGGTGTGCGCCTGCTGGAAGCGGGTGAGCATCGTCTCCACTGTCGCGATGCCGCAGCTGCCGCCGATGTTGCGCACCAGGTTGAAGAGGCTGGTCGCGTTCCCCATCCGTTCCTTCGGGATCGGGTCCATCGTCACGGTCGTGAGGGGCACGAAGAGGAGCCCGAAGCCGACCCCCTGGAGAAGCTGCATCCAGACGATGTTGGCGAAGCCGACGTTGAGGTTGAGGTGGGCGAACCAGAACAGGCTCCCGGCGGCGATCAGCAGCCCGGCCGCGAGCAGGCCGCGCGGGTCGGTGCGCGCGATGAGAAGGCCGACGATCGGCATCACCAGGACGGTGCCGATCCCGCGCGGCGACATGACGAGTCCGGCCTGCAGCGGCGAGTAGCCGAGGAGCGTCTGGAAGAGCACCGGACCCATCACCAGGGCGCCGTACATCACCAACCCCATCAGGGCGGTCAGCACCACGCCGGCGGAGTAGGTGCGGAGGCGGAAGACGCGCAGGTCCACCACCGGGTCGCGGATGACGAGCTCGCGCATCAGGAACGCGGCGAGGCCGACGACGGCCACCACCAGCAGCATGGTGATCAAACGCGAGGAGAACCAGTCCTCCTCCTGCCCTTTGTCGAGCGCGATCTGCAGGGCGCCGATGCCGACCGCGAGCAGGCCGATCCCCCAGGCGTCGATCTTCGCCGAGCTCCGCCTGATGTAGGAGGGGTCGTGGATGAACGCCCTGATCGCCATCACCGAGAGCACGCCCACCGGCAGGTTGATGTAGAAGATCCACCGCCAGCTGTAGGCATCGGTCAGCCAGCCGCCGAGCACCGGCCCGAAGATCGGCGCCGCGACGATCCCCATCCCCCACACCGCCATCGCCTGGCCGCGCTCGTGCGGCGGGAACGCCTCGAGCATGATCGCCTGCGAGAGCGGCTGCATCACGCCGCCGGTGGCGCCCTGGACGACGCGGAAGAAGATGAGGATCGGCAGCGTCGGCGCCAGGCCGCAGAGGAACGACGCCGTGGTGAACGTGGTGATGGCCACCAGCATGAGGCGCCGCCGACCGAAGAAGTTGGCGAGCCACCCGGTGATCGGCAGAACGATGGCGTTGGCCGCCAGGTACGAGGTCAGCGCCCAGGTCGCCTCGTCGATCGTCGCGGAGAGGGAGCCGGCGATGTGGGGGAGCGCGACGTTCACCACCGTGGTGTCGAGCACGACCATGAACGTGCCCGCCATCACCGCGAGCGTGATCAGCCAGGGGTTTTCGGCCCGGCCGGAGTCGCGGGAAGACTCCATCGACTACCTCGTGAACACGGTGGGAACCACCGACATCCCGGGCCGCAGCAGGTGCTCGGGGTCCTGGCCGCGGTCGAGCACGATCTTGACCGGGATCCTCTGCACCACCTTGATGTAGTTGCCGGTTGCGTTCTCCGGCGGCAGCACCGAGAAGCGTGCGCCGGTGGCGGCGGCGATGCTGTCCACCCGCCCCCTGTAGCTGCGCCCGTAGGTGTCGACCTCGACCACGGCGCGCTGGCCGGGGTGCATGTGGCGCAGCTGCGTCTCCTTGAAGTTGGCGGTCACCCACACGTCGTCGAGCGGGACCAGGGCGAGGAGCGGCTGCCCGGTCTGCACCGTCTCGCCCACCTGTACCGTCTTCCGGCTGACGACGCCGTCGGTGGGGGCGGTCACCGTGGTGTAGCCGAGGGCGAGGCGGGCCTGCTCGACAACGGCCTGCGCCTGCTGCACCTTCGCCTCCGCCGAGGCCTCGCGGGCGCGCATGATCGCCACCTGGTTGGGTGCGGTGCGGGCGCTGCGCAGCTCGGCCTGCGCTTGCAGCAGGGCGTCGTTCGCCTGTGAGCGGGCGTGCTCGGCCTCGGTCACGGACGCCTGCACGGCGTCCACCGAGGCGCGCGCCGACGCAGCGGCGGCCACCGCCGCGTCGAACTGCTGGCGGGAGATCTCGTCCTTGTCGACCAGCGTTCGCGCGCGCTCGAGATCGCGCTGCAGCCGCGTGTCGGAGGCGGTGGCCTCGCGCAGCCGGGCCCTGGCCGCATCGAGGCGGGACTGCGCGGCCGCCACGCCGGCCTCGTCGCGCGTCACCCCCGCCGCCGCCGAGCTCAACCCGCTCGCCGTGGTCGTGGTCGTGATCGGCACCCCCTCGCGGGCCACCTGCGCCTGCGCTTGCGCCTCGGCGAGGTCGGCCTCGGCGTGCTGCAACGCGACCTTGTAGTCGGTGTCGTCGAGGCGAACGAGGACCGCGCCGGACTTCACCTCCTGGTTGTCGCCGACGTTGACCGCCACCACGGTGCCGCCGACGCGTGCCGCGATCGGCGCGATGTGGCCGTCGATCTGCGCGTCGTCGGTGCTCTCGCGCCCCGCGAGGTAGCGCCAGCCAAGGATCGCCCCCAGCACGAGGACGACTGCGACCGCCGCGAGGCTCCACGCGAGGCGAGGCCGCCGGCGCAGAAATGCGATTACGCCGCTGGCGTTGCCGGGGCCGCCGGAGTCGGTCCCTTCCGTCGTTGCTGCGTCCGATGGCTTCACTTGCTCCCCTCCAGAAACGCGCCGGCCCGCTCCTCGGCCACGCCGATGGCGCGGGCGAGCGCGAGCTTGGCCACGTTGCACGCGTACAGGCTCGACAGGTAGTTCTCGTTCGCGGTCGCGACCGCGCCCTGCGCCTGCACCACCTCGAGGTTGTCGCTGACGCCGGCCGAGAAACGGTCCCGCGCCTGGGCGAGCTGCGCGTTCGCGAGGGTGACCGCGTCGCGGTTGACGCGCACGCGATCCGCCGCGGCGCGCAGGTCGAGGAACGCCGCCCGCACGTCGTACTCGACCTGGCGCCGCAGGTCGGCGAGGCGCGCTCGCAGCTCTTCGAGGCGCGCGTCGGCCCGGATGAGCTCGCCCTTGATCCGACCGCCCTCGAACAGCGGCAATCGCAGCGTCGCGGTCAGGGTGAACGTGGACCTCGCCGCGGCGAGCGTCGGGCCGATGCGGCCGAGATCGGCGCCGGCCCACAGCGAGGGCAGTGCTTCGTCCCGGGCGGCAGCACGCTCGGCCTCGGCCGCCGCGACCTCCGAGCTCAGCGCCTTGAGGTCGTGGCGGTTTGCCAGCGCCTGCGCGAGCGCGTCCGCCTGACGCAGCGGCGGCATCGTCTCCGGCGGCATCGCGTCCGCGAGCTCGAGCGGCTGCTCGAGCGGCAGGCCGACTGCGCGGGCGAGCGCGAGCTTCTCCTTGGCCAGGTCGTTCTCGTCCGCGATCAGCCGTTGGCGCTCGTCGGCGAGCTCGACCTGGGCGCGCAGTACCTCGATCCCCGGCACCGTCCCGGCTTTCTTCATGTCGGCGGCGCGGTCGAGCAGCGCCTGCGCGGTGCGCAGCTGCGCCTCGGCCGCGGCGATCCGGCTGCCGGAGGTCACCGCCCGCAGGTAGAGCACCGCAACGCCGTACACCACCGCCTCGCGCTCGTCGGCGTACGTGCTCTGGGCCGAGCTGCGGCGCCGGGCGGCGGCGCGTGCGGCGCCGGCCGCGCTGGCGTCGAGCAGCGGCTGGGCGAGGTAGACGCGAGCGTCGGTCACGTCGAACGGTCCCACGATCGGCGACTCCCCTGGGGGCACCGGAAGTCCGAACGCCTCATAGCTGATCTCCTCGCGCGCCCGCAGCGCGCCGAACGAGAGCTGGGGCAGCAGGGCGGCGCGCGCCACCCGCCGGGCGCCCTCGGCCTCGCGGACGCGCTGCGCGCCGGCAACGACGCCGAGGTTGTACTCGAGGCCGCGGGCGATCGCGTCGGCGAGCGTCAGGTGGACGACCTGCGGGGCACCGGTCGAGGGCGGGGGCGCCGTCGCGGCGCCGGCAACGGCCGCGATCAGCGCCGCCGCGGCGAACCCGGCGATGGTTCTCGTGGTCCTCGTCACCGGCCTGCGATCCCCTTCCAGATGAAGTCGACCGCGAACGCCACGTCCTCCTCGAGGCCGGTGCGCGTCCACCCCAGCGTGCGCTGGCGGAGGAGGCCGCGGGTGAGGTCGAAGATCGCGAACGCCGCCGCGTCCGGGCGGAGCTCGCGGCACTCGCCGCGCTCGATCCCGGACCGGAGCGCGGCCTCCAGCATCCGCACCTGCTCGCGGTAGAGCGCGTCGAACTCCGCCTGCAGGCCGGGGTGGACCGCTCGCGCGCTCCCGAACGCCTCGAAGTAGAGGCGGAAGAACTCGCGGTGCGCCTCGAAGTAGGCCAGCTTGGTGGTCACGAACGCCCGGATCTTGGCCGGCAGGTCGGGGGCCGCCTGCACCCGCTCGGTCGTCGCGCGGTGCAGCGCCAGCATCCCCTCGCGGAACACCGCGCCGTACAGCTCCTGCTTCGAGCGGTAGTAGAGGTAGACCGTCCCCTTGGCCACCCCCGCGGCGGCCGCGACCCCCTCGATCGTGGCGCCGTCGAACCCCTTTTCGGCGAACACCGTGCGCGCCGCGGCGAGCAGCTCGCCGGTGCGGAACTCGGTGATCACCTCGCGCTTGGTCTTTCCCATCGTCCCTTCAAGACGCCACGGTCAGACAACTGACCGAGCGGTCATTGTAATCCCGTACACCCGGGTTGCAACTCCTCACCTGCGGCATCGCACCCGCCGCGGCACCCCCGGAGGGTGTGCCCGCACCGCACAAACCCTTGACCGACAAGAAGAATCCCCGATAATGCCGCGACCCTGGGCAGGGGTCGCCACGCGCATGTGCGGAATCGCTGCGATCGTCGCTCTCGATGCTCGGGGACCCGGTGTGGACCCCGGGGAGTTGGACCGCATCCGCGACGCGATGGCATCCCGCGGCCCCGACGGGCGGGGGGCGTGGGTCTCCCCGGACGGCCGCGTCGGCCTCGCCCACCGGCGGCTCGCGATCATCGACCTCTCCGCCGCGGCGGCGCAGCCGATGGCCAGCGCCGACGGACGCCGAGTCATCACGTTCAACGGCGAGATCTACAACTACCGCGAGTTGCGCGCGCTGCTCCCCGACGGCGGCGCCTCCCTGCGCACCAGCTCCGACACCGAGGTGCTGCTCGAGCTGTACGCCGCGATGGGGACCGACATGCTGCCGCGCCTGCGCGGGATGTTCGCGTTCGCGCTCTACGATGTCCCGGCGCGGCGCGTGCTGCTGGCGCGCGACCTCTACGGCGTCAAGCCGTTGTACGTCGCGGCGGACGGCGCCACGGTCCGGGTCGCCTCGCAGGTAAAGGCGCTGCTCGCGGGCGGCCGCGTCGCCCGCCGCCAGGACCCCGCAGGGGTGGTCGGGTTCTTCCTGCGCGGCTCGGTGCCGGAACCGTTCACCCTGTACGAGGCGATCCGCGCGCTGCCGGCCGGGAGCTACGCCTGGGTGGACGAGAACGGGCTGTCGGAGCCTCGCGCCTACGCGTCGATCGCGGCGATCCTCGCGGACGCCGTCCGCGCGCCGGCGGCGGTTACCGAGGAGGAAAGGATCGAGGGGATGCGGCGGGCATTCCTGGACTCGGTCCGCTACCACCTCGTCGCCGACGTGCGGGTTGGGGCGTTCCTCTCCTCCGGGCGCGACTCCACCGCGATCATCGGCCTCGCCCGCGACGCCGGCGCCGCCGACCTCAAGACGGTCACCCTGGCGTTCACCGAGTACCAGGGCACGAGCCGCGACGAGGCGCCGCTCGCCGAGGAGGTCGCGCGCTACTACGGCACCGACCACACCACCCGCGTGATCTCCAAGGACGAGTTCCAGCGCGAGTTCCCGAAGGTGATCGAGGCGATGGACCAGCCGACGGTCGACGCGGTCAACTCGTACTTCGTCTCCCGGGCGGTCGCCGAGGTCGGGATCAAGGTGGCGCTCTCGGGGACCGGCGGCGACGAGCTGCTCGGCGGCTACTTCACCTACTGGAAGGTGCCGCTCGCGGTGCGGTTGTGGGGGGTCCCGGCGCGCGTTCCGTATTTGGGCGACGCGGTGCTGGCGGCGTACCGGGCGCTCACCCCGAAGCGCAGCGTGCGCGTCAGCCCGAAGAGCGGCGCGGTGATCAAGTACGCCCGCGACTACCCGAGCGCGTACTTCGTGCTGCGGGCGATGTACATGCCCTGGGAGCTGCCCGCGATCGTAGGCGAGGAGGTCGCCCGCGAGGGGATGCGCCGCCTCGACCCGATCGGGCTGTTCGCGGCCGGGCTCGACCCCGACCCCGGCCGGGCGTTCGAGCGGGTCGTCGCGCTCGACTCCCGCTTCTACATGAAGGACCAGCTCCTGCGCGACATCGACTGGGCGAGCATGGCGCATTCGCTCGAGGTGCGGGTGCCGCTCGTCGAGGCGCACTTGCTGCGCGCGGCGGCGCCGCTGCTCGTGCGCGCCCACGGCGACCGCAAGCGCTACCTCCCCGCGAGCCCGTCGAAGCCGTTGCCGCCGGCGGTGTTCACGCGCAAGAAGACCGGCTTCTCGGTGCCGCTGCGGCAGTGGGTGCTGGGGGAGAAGCCCGGCTCCAAGGGAACCGACTTCGGCATGCGCGGCTGGGCGCGCCGCCTCTACGACATGGCGTTCCGCCCCGAGGGAGGGGTCTGAGCGCGGTGCGGATCTACGCGTTGCACAAGCCGCGCAAGACGCTCGTCTCGCGGGTGCGGGAGGGCGGCGCGCGCACGGTGTTCGAGCTGCTCCCCGACGCGGTCCGCGACTGGTTCGCCGTCGGCCGCCTCGACAGGGACTCGGAGGGGCTGATGCTGTTCTGCGACGACCCGCGCCTCGCCCAGCGCCTGATTGACCCCGGCACGGTCGCCACGCGCTACCTCGTCGCCGTCGCCGGCTTCCCGTGCGAGGAGGAGCTCGAGCCGATGCGGCGCGGCGGCCTCCCGATCGACGGCCAGCCGGCCCGCCCAGCCGAGGTACGCCGCCTCGGCAAGGCGCCGCACGGCGGTACCCGCCTCGAGGTCGTCCTCCACGAGGGCCGCAACCGCGAGATCCGGCGCGTCTCGCTCGCCGCCGGGTTCAAGGTGCGCCGCCTGGTGCGCACCGCGGTCGGCCCGTTCGAGCTCGGCGACCTGTCGGAGGGTGAGGGCCGCGAGCTCGATACCACCGAGATCGCGGCCCTGCGCACGCTCGTCGGCCTCTGACCACGGACCACTGACCACGGACCACGCCTCTTCCTCTTGCGCCCACCCGTGAGCCTCGAGCGGCTTGCAGGTGGATGAGCACGCCCTGGCGATCGCGTGCGCCGCGCGCTGCAACCCGGGACTCCGGACGCCCACCGTGGCGGCGCCAGTGGACCCCAAGGACTTCCTCGCTCGGGTGGTGATGCACTTTCCCGAGCCTCGCCGCCATGTCATCTGCTCCTACGGCGCCTACTCCAGCCTGGTGAGGGCGCCCCGCCGTTGCCGAACGCGCCCACCGACCGCTCCCCCCCGTGGCCTCCCAACGCCTTGACACCTCCCCTGACCCGGATAGCATCAACCAAGATGCGAAAGGAAATTTCTGTAACGCACACCCTCCTGATGCTGGACTCGCGCTCGCATTCTCTCGAAATCGTGCGTGCGGTCCTGTCGCTGTCGTGAGAACCATCGGGTCACCCGACCCGTATTTGTGAAGAGCGCACCTGCGCGATTAAGGAGGAGCGATGCATCGATTTCGCGTCTCGATCTGTGCGGTGTTTGCCGCCGCGGTCGTGGCCGCGGCCGTTCCGGCCCGCGGCCAGACGAAGTTGCTGCGGTTTCCGGACATCTGGGGGAACACTGTGGTGTTCTCGTACGCCGGAGACTTGTGGAAGGCCTCGGCAACCGGCGGGACGGCGACCCGCCTGACCGCGCATCCGGGGCTGGAGATGTTCGCGAAGTTCTCACCGGACGGGAAGTGGATCGCCTTCACCGGCCAGTACGACGGCGACGAGCAGGTCTACGTCATCCCGTCCACCGGGGGCGAGCCGAAACAGCTCACCTACTACCCGGCACACGGACCGCTCACGCCGCGCTGGGGGTACGACAACCAGGTCCACGGCTGGACTCCCGACGGCACCCGGGTGCTGTTCCGCTCGATGCGCGACAACGACGACGTGAAGGTGCAGTCGGGCCTGTACACCGTGTCGGTCAGCGGCGGGCTGCCGGTCAAGCTGCCGATGCCGACCTCCGGTGCGGGCGACTTCTCCCCCGACGGGAAGCGGATGATCTACTCGCCGCTGTTCCGCGACTTCCGTACCTGGAAGCGCTACCAGGGCGGCTGGGCGCAGGACCTCTACATCTACGACCTGGCGACCAACGCGATCTCGCCCGTCGCGCACTCGCCGCGCACCGAGCGCGACCCGATGTGGATCGGCGACACGATCTACTTCGTGTCCGACCGCACCGGCACGCTCAACCTGTACTCGTTCGACATCGCGACGCAGAAGGTCGCGGAGCTCACCCACAACACGGTGTGGGACGTGCGCTGGGCGTCCTCGGACAACGCCTCGCGCATCGTCTACGAGCTCGACGGCGAGCTCCACGTCTACGACACCAAGGCCGGCACCGACACCAAGCTGTCGATCACCGTCCCCGACGACGGCCTGTCCAAGCGGCCGAGCCACTACCCGGTCGCCAAGTTCGTCGAGGACTTCGACCTCTCGCCCAAGGGCGAGCGGGCGCTCTTCGTGGCGCGCGGCGACGTCTTTACGGTGCCGATCGAGAAGGGGCCGACCCGCAACCTCACCGACTCCTCCAACGCCCACGACCGATCCGCGGTGTGGTCGCCGGACGGCCGCAACGTGGCGTTCATCTCCGACATGTCGGGCGAGGACGAGGTGTACCTCGTCGCCCAGGACGGCTCGAGCAAGCCGGAGGCGCTGACCACCACGCACGTCGGCCAGCTTGCCGGTCTGCGCTGGGCGCCGGACGGCAAGCACCTCGTCGCCATTGACAGCGAGGCCAGGGTGATCGTGGTCTCGGTCGCCGACAAGAAGTACACCGAGGTGGCGAAGGACGAGTTCGGCCGCGGCCCCGGCGACTGCGCCTTCTCGCCCGACGGGCAGTGGCTCGCGTTCACGCTCAGCAACTGGAACGGTCTGCGCTCGCTGTACATCTGGAGCGTGGCCGACGGCACCACGCACCGGGTCACCGACGAGATGTTCGACGTCTACTCGCCGGAGTGGGACCCGGCGGGGGACTACCTCTACGTCCTCTCCGACCGCGAGTTCGCGCCGCAGATCTCCACCGTGGAGTGGAACTTCGCTGGCAACCGGACGACCGGGATCTTCGCGATGGCGCTGCGCAAGGACGTCAAGAACCCGTTCCCGCCGGAGTCCGACGAGGTGAAGATCGGGGACGAAAAGAAGCCGGAGGCCAAGGCCGACACCAAACCCGCGAAGGGGGAGAAGGCCAAGGGCGAGGAGAAGAAGGACGAGCCCAAGCCGGTGAGGATCGACTTCGACGGCCTCGCGGACCGCGTGACGGCGGTCCCGGTCGAGGCGGACAACATCGACGGGCTGCTCGCGACCAAGGGTCTCCTGCTCTACTCGACGTCCGGGGCGCCTTTCTACGGCCGCGAGTCGTACGCGAAGCGCGCGCTGCACATCTTCGACATGAAGGAGCGCAAGGCCTCCGACCTCGCCGACGACATCCGCGGCTGGGCGGTGTCCGCCGACGGCTCCAAGGTGCTCGTGCGCCATGGGCGCGCGTACAAGCTCTACGACGCGAAGCCGAAGGCCAAGGACGCGAAGGCCGTCTCCACGGCCGACATGTACGTGGATCGGGTGCCGAGCGAAGAGTTCGCCGAGATGTTCAACGAAGCCTGGCGCAAGTACCGCGACTTCTTCTACGTGCGGAACATGCACGGCTACGACTGGAAGGCGATCGGCGACCGTTACCGCACCCTGCTGCCGTACGTGGCGCACCGTTCCGACCTCAACTACGTGCTCGGCGAGATGGTGGCCGAACTCAACATCGGCCACACCTACATCCAGGGGGGCGACTTCGAGCTGCCCGACCGGCCGAAGGTGGCGCTGCCGGGCGCCCGCTTCGCCGTCGACGAGAAGGCGGGGCGCTACAGGATCGAGCAGATCCTCGCCGGCCAGAACGAGGAGCCGAAGTACCGCGCGCCGCTTACCGAGGTCGGCGTGGACGCGCATGTCGGCGACTACGTGCTTGCCATCGACGGCGAGGAGCTCAAGGGCACCGACAACCCCTATCGCCTGCTCCGCTACAAGACCGACCCGGTCACGCTCACGCTAAACGCGAAGCCGACGTTGGCGGGCGCCCGCAAGGTCACGTTCACGCCTATCTTCGACGAGTCGGCGCTGCTCTACCTCGACTGGACGCTGGGCAACCGCGCGATGGTCGCTAAGGCGACGAACGGTCGCGTCGGCTACATCCACATTCCCGACATGGGGGCCGACGGTGCCTACGAGTTCATCAAGTGGTGGTACCCGCAGATCCGCAAGGAGGGGATGATCGTCGACGAACGCGCCAACGGTGGCGGCAACATCTCGCAGTGGATCATCGAACGGCTGAGCAACAAGCTCCTTGGCACCCGGTTCGGGCACTTCAACGACAAGCCCAACACGTACCCGGCGACGGTGTTCTACGGGCACCAGGTGTGCCTGATCTCGGAGACCTCGGCGTCCGACGGAGACATCTTCCCGGCGCGCTTCAAAAAGGCCGGCCTCGGGCTGCTGATCGGCAAGCGCACGTGGGGCGGCGTCACCGGCATCACCGGCCTCGGGCCGCTGCTCGACGGCGGCGTCGTGTTCGTGCCGATTCAGGGCACCAACGACACCGACGGCAGCTGGATCATCGAGGGACATGGCGTCGATCCCGACATCGAGGTGGAGAACGATCCCGCCGACGTGATCGCCGGCCGCGACCCCCAACTGGAGCGGGGAATCGCGGAGGTGATGAAGGAGATGGCGGAGCACCCGATGACTCTGCCGTCGCGCCCACCGGATCCGGTGAAGACGCACTGACGGCGGCAAACACCTCCGCGCCGCGCTTGAACCAAGCCCGCCCCATCCTGCCGCGCAGGATGGGGCGAGCTGTTTTGCCGGAGGTTCCTCCCTGGCACCCGCAATCGCCCGGACGACGCTAGCATCGGGCCGGATGCCCGAGCGCGAGCGCCGCTGGAACGGGTGGGGGCCAGAGGGCGAGAGCTTTCGCCTCCCCGAGGCGACGCGGGGGTGGCTGCAGGCACGGACCGGCGAAGGCGATGCGTCGCCCGCTGTGGCCGAGGCGGAGGTCGAGATCCCGGCGGCGCGCGTCATAGGTACCGTGTATCAAGATGTCACACTTCTCGGTGGATCATTGTTACGTGCGCGTCGAATCACCCCCTTCGGCAAGGAACCGCGGCGCGCTCGGCACTCTGACGCCTCCAAGGCGGAGCCGCACCACGAACCGACACCACAATCGTCAGATCGTGATACACGCTACCTATGTACCTATGTTGTGCGCCAAGGACACCCGCGACCCTTCGGCGCCCTTTGACTCCCCCTACGCGGATGTGCCCTCGACAGGGCGAGAAAGGAAACTCCTGACCATTCACATTCGTAGAGAGGTGGGATTCCGAACCGCCCACACCTCTTGCGGCGGCTACGAGTCGCGCGAAGACAGCGATCGGGGAGGAGGGAATGGCGATGCGTCGACACTTGCGGTGGACGCTGCTGCTCGTGATGAGCGTGGCTGCGGCCTCGCCGGCGCACGCGCACAATTCCGCGGCCGCAATCCTCCGCGTCGAACAGGGCTTGCGCCCCCTTGCGAGGATCGACGGCCAGCCTCAGCGGAGGTGGACCATCCTCGAGCGCATGAAGCACTACAAGGTGCCGGGCGTGAGCATCGCCATGATCTCCGGCGGCAAGGTAGCGTGGGCGCGCGGCTACGGCATCGCCGCGAACGGCAAGCCCGTGGATACCGAGACGGTTTTTCAGGCGGCATCCATCAGTAAGCCTGTCACCGCCCTGATGGCCCTGCGGCTTGTCGATGAAGGCACGCTGTCGCTCGACGAGGACGTGAACCTCAAGCTCCGCTCCTGGAAGGTGCCTGAGAACGAATTCACTAAGGCCCAGAAGGTAACCCTGCGCCGCCTGCTCAACCACAGCGCGGGCCTCACGGTTCACGGATTCGACGGCTATGCGGCGGGCGGGCCGGTGCCGTCGCTTCTCGATATCCTTGACGGAAAGAAGCCGGCCAACTCCGACCCCATTCGCGTCGAAGCCATCCCCGGCACGAAGTGGAGCTATTCCGGCGGCGGTTACGTTGTCGTTCAGCAACTCGTCACGGACGTCACGGGAGAGTCTTTTCCAGAATTGATGCAGGAAAAGGTCCTCGGGCCGCTGGGTATGGTGCACAGCACGTTCCGGCAACCGTTGCCTGCACGCCTCGAAGCCAATGCCGCCGCCGGTCACGACAGCGACGGCGCCATGATCAAGGGACGCTGGCACACCTACCCCGAGATGGCTCCGGCCGGTCTGTGGACCACCCCTTCCGATCTGGCGCGCGTCGTGCTCGAACTCCAGCACGGCGGCCAAATCCTCAAGTCCGCCACGCAACGCGGGATGCTCACCAAACTGCTCTACGATTATGGCTTGGGCATCGGCCTTGAAGACAAGGCCGGCCGCAAGTCGTTCTCGCACAGCGGCGGTAACGCAGGCTTCAACTGCAATCTGTTCGGCTATTTGGATGGCGGCGAAGGCGTCGTGGTCATGACCAACGGCGACAATGGCTGGCCTTTGATAGAGGAGGTCATGCGCAGCATCTCCGCCGAATACCGCTGGGCCGACTACAAGCAGCGCAACGTCATGCACGTCGCACCGGACACCCTTCAGGGCTATTCCGGCCGCTATGTCTTCCCATCCAAGAAGGAGATCGCCGTCACCTATGAGGACGGAAAGCTGTTCGCCTCGTATATGGGCGAAAAGAAATTTGAACTTCTTCCCGAAACGCCGACCGACTTCTTCACGACCGACTACCAATGGCCGCAGACCTTTCGCTTCATCCGCGCTGGCGATAACACCGTCGAGATGTCCCTCGGCAGCAAGGTCGCAAAGCGCCAAACAGCCGCACCATCGGAACGGCCGCAGTGAAACGACTCGGACGCCCGCCATACGCTTCTTCAGCCGTCTGCGCTCGACGACGGATTCCCGATCACCACTAGAAATGGTCGGCGCGTCAGCGGGCTCTTGTGAAATTCGCCCGACATAGTAGAGGTCACCGTCGTCACCCCCGGCTTGTGGACGCCGCGCATCGTCATGCACTGATGCGTCGCGTCAAGGCGCTCGCGGACGCGCTGGGCAAGAGCCGCGACGGGGTGAGTCACTGGTTCGGCCGGGGAGCACGCCGGCGGGCGGAAGAGCCGGCGTTCGTGTGGCGACTCGACGAGCTCGATCGGAAGCTGGCCGGGAAGGTCGGGCAGTGAGCGGCTCGCATGCTACTTCCGCTACTTGCGTACCTGGCACTTATCCTGGCACTTATCAGTGCCCGCTGCCGGCGTCGAAAAAGCAACTCACACTTGGGCTTCTTGGCCTGGCTTCTTTCGCCCGTTCGTCCCCGCAGGAGCGCGCCTCCCGTTCAGGGCCGCTACTTCCTGCGATCGAGGACTTGCTTGAGCACCCGAGCGTCTTCCTGATGCCTCGGTTGGTCGATCCGGCTCTTGATCAAGAAGAGGCTCTCGAGGTCGATCCAGTTGGCCGGGGCGCGGCCGTACGCGGCCTCGACACGGCGCGGCCACGCGTTCGCAAACGGCAACGCGACCACGTTCCTCAGCACGTCGATTCGGTTCGGGTCGACACCGAGCTGGAGCACTTCGTTGGGATCGTCGATCGTGAGGAGCTCTGGGCTGCCAAACTCCGCGAGTGCGCGGTTCGCCCGCCGGACATTCTCGGGTTCCGGATCGACCCACAGGTCGATATCCTTCGTGTACCGCGGCTTTGCATGGAAGATAAAGGCTAGGCCGCCGACGATCAGATAGCGGACCTGGTGCCGGGCGAAGAGCTCGAGGATGTCCTCAAAATCCTCAACGGTATCCACGGTTCACTCCGCCGACTCTTTCAGTCGCGCTCGGGCGGCTTGGGCGAGCGCCACATCCTTGCGGATGGCGACGAGCGCCGAGAGCCGCTCCTCCGGGGTGCGGCGCTGCCAATAGTCAAGGTCCCACGTTCTCGGCCTCCTCGAAGGACTCGGCGCGGTGGACCTCGATGCGTTCCCTGCGGCGGCGGCTGCGCTCCTCAATGCTCATAGCTCACCAGTATTTTACATCGATTTGGCACCTCGGTCTACGGTGCCGCTCGATGCCCGCGACGGCCTCGAGCGCTTCGCTCGCTACCTCCAGCGCCGCGGCGAGGCCAGCCGTCGACCTGCCTGTCCCCGACGTCGGAACGCAACCACAGAATGGATTGAAGCGGATACCCGGTACCGATGCGCTCACGATCCCATCAATAAGCGTGGACGAGGTCCCTGTGGAGGTGGCGGGAGGAGCGGGAATTCGGGGCGTCCTACCGGCGGTTGGAGGCGGCCGTTTGCAAGGGTGCGGGGTGCCCTGGCGGCCATCATGCGATCGTGATACACGGTACCGAGAACGTGATGAGATCCAGATACCCGGCGCCGATCATCCAGCAGAAGAGGCTGCCGCCGATCCCGAGGGCCGCCCGGAGAAGCTGGGGCCTGAGCACAGTCACCGTACCGTCCTCGAACGCGAGGGCGCCCTCGCGCTTCGAGGCCGCGATGAGGCGGTTGACGTGCTCCCGGCGGACGCCGATGAGCCCGGCGAGGGTGCGCTGCGACAAAGGCAGCTGGATACAGTGCCCGCGCGGTGTCGGGACGCCATGACTCTCAGCGAGGTCGAGGAGCAACCGGGCGAGCCGACCGCGTGCGTCGTAGAACGCGTTCAGCCCGATGCGACGCGTGTTCCCCCGGGCGATCTCCGAGACCCGCCGCACGAAGGTACGCATCGCCTCGGGGCAGGCCTCGAGAACGGTGCGTACCTTCTCTGCAGGCACCTCGACGATGGCGGTGCGGCCGACGGCCTGTCCGTCGGTCCATCGGTCATCCCCCGAGTAAATGCTGGACTCGCCCAGGCACCCGCCGCGCCGTTCGACCTGCAGCACGATCTCGTCGCCCTCGGGGCCTATGATCCCGATGCGCACGATGCCCTCGGCGACAATTTGGAGACCATTGTGCCGCTCGCCAACACACCAGATGTACTCGCCGTCTCGGAAGCGGCGCACTGCGGCATCGGCGGCAAGCGCGGCCCGGGCGTTCTCCGGCATGTCCCGCAGGAGGTTGGCCTGGTCGATGATCTGTCGGATGTCCACGTGTCCCCCTTCTGCTCACCTGTGATCTAGCGCATACCCCCGTCCCCGCGACTCCCCTTAATGTGAGCACAAGAGCAATTGAGTATGCGTCTCCGAAACCAAGGTCGCGCCACGGGAAATTCCCCGGCGCGGCCGGCGGGGAGCAGACTCGGAAAGGACAGGACCATGGTACGGAAAGCGTTTGTTGGGATATGGATATTGCTTCTTACCCAGGTGGCGGCGGCGCAGTTCACGCCGCAGGGAACCAGGCTTGCCGACACCGGCACGCCCTACGGCTTCGACTTTGACTGGGTCTACTCGATCGCGATCTCTGGGGACGGCGCGACCGCCGTCATCGGCGGGGAGGGCCCCGACTCAGCCAGGGTATACACCCGCAGCGGCGGCGTCTGGTCGCGGCAAACCGGCATCCCGCTGGGAAGTTTGCCCCCGGATCCCTACGGGGGCTTTACGGCGGCGATTTCGGCTGACGGCAATACCGTCGTTGTCGGTCACCCAGCCCAACCTGCCGGTTCGGCCCGGGTGTTCACGCGAAGCGGCGGCGTCTGGTCGGAGCAGGGCATGCTGGCTTCCAGCGCGGCAAAAGAGCGCATGGGCTTCTCGGTCGCGATCTCGGCTGACGGCAATACCGCCATCGTCGGGGCGCCCGGGCACTTTAACGACCCTGTTGGTGGGGCCTGGGTGTTTACACGTAGCGGCGGGGTCTGGTCGCAGCAGGGCGGCGAGCTGGTGGGCAACAGCGCCAGCGGGAGCAATAGCCAGGGTTACGCCGTGGCGATCTCGGCTGACGGCAATACCGCCGTCGTTGGCGGGTACCTAGACGACGGCGGCGTCGGCGCAGGGTGGGTGTTCACGCGCAGCACCGGGGTCTGGTCGCAGCAGGGCGACAAGCTGGTCGGTAGCGACAGGGTTGGAGCATCGTATCAGGGTTCCTCGGTTGCGATCTCGGCTGACGGCAACAGCATCCTGGTGGGCGGAGACAACGACAACTCCGGTACAGGTGCGGCGTGGGTGTTCACACGCTCCGACGGGGTGTGGTCGCAGCAGGGCAGCAAGCTGGTCGGGAGCGACGCAATCGGGGCCGCCGAACAGGGCTACGCCGTGGCGATCTCGGGGGACGGCAACACGGCCGTCCTCGGCGGACCCGAAGACCACGCATCCGCCGGCGCCACGTGGGTGTTCACGCGCTCGGGTGGAACGTGGTCGCAGAGCGGGAGCAAGCTGGTCGGCGGTGATGCTGTTGCCGGCGGAATGCAGGGCTACTCGGTAGCGATCGCGCAGGATGGCTACACATTGATAACCGGGGCACCTGGGGACGGCGACACCGGAGCCGCGTGGGTATTCTCGAGCTCAGCGGTTGCAGGCTGGGTCCCGGCGGCAGCGCACACATCCGGCCTCAACCAGAGCGAGTGGCGCAGCGACCTCGGCTTGCTCAACCCCGGCACCACCGACGCCAACGTCCAGCTCAACTTCTTCGGTAGCGGCGGCGTCACCAGCAACACGGTGCAGGTGCCGGCCGGCGCACAGTCGATCCTGACCGACGTTGTGGGACAGCTCGGCACGGAAGGCCAGGGCGCCCTCGAGGTCGTCACCGACCAGCCGTTGAAGCTGACGGCGCGCACCTACACCCAGACCGCGCCCGACGCCGGATGTTATCCCGGCGGCACGCACGGGCAGGAGTACCCGGTGCTCGCCGCCGGCGAGGGGTTGAGTGTGGGACAGAGCGCGTACCTCCCCGGACTGGTCGAGAACGCCGCGTACCGCTGCAACATCGGCGTCGTGAGCACGGGCTCCGACGGTGCGACGGTGCTGATCGAGCTCTACGACGGCACCGGGACGAAGCTCGCCGAGTACGCGGTGGGGTTGGCGCACGGGCAGTGGGCGCAGGAGACGCAGCCGTTCAAGCAGAAGGCGGGGCAGACGGCGATGGACCGCGGGTATGCCAGGGTCACGGTGCAGTCGGGATCAGGCGTCTCCGCGTTCGCCTCGGTGATCGACAACGTCACCAACGACCCGACCAACGTCGCAATGCAGCGGTAGGAGGTACGTAGGGATGCGCGGGAACCGGGGCCGGGGCCGTCCGGCCCCGGTTTTGTCATCCCGTGAGGCACGATCCCTATGCCGACCATTGTTGGCGAGGCGCCCGCTCTTCGCGCCTTCGCTCGGCGTTCGCCGCCTCGGCACGATTCTCAAGCGCCTCGCGGCCAAGGGGCTTGATGCGCGCGGCCCGCCCACCAGGCGCGCCGTCATTGAGGCGACCTGGGCGCCGGCGCCCGTTCGACGTTCTCCCCTGCGAGCGAGGCGAAGCCCTGACCGCGCCTTCCGGGCTGGCACCCTCACAAGAAAAGGAAATTCCTGACCATTCCCATCGGACAGTGTAAGGGTGCGACCGATCCCGCACATCGGTTGGTCCTTTTCGCGTTAGCTGCCGCCCGCGAAGTAGCCGCCGATGCTCGCGGCGGCCAGGATGTGGCCGCCCCTTCCGGAATCGATCAGGAAGTAATAGAGCCACTCGGCGTTCTGAGTGAACCCCGGGAACGACGTCGGGGGCAGGATCAGGTCGATATCGAGAGCGTAGACGGTGAAGACAAGGGAGTGAAGCGGGCCGGGCTGCGGCTGTGGGCACGGGCCGTCGTAGCTCCGGTCCCTTAAATCGTTGACAACCTGTTCGCCGAACGGGCTGTTGACAACACCCGCGTTCTCCGGCAGGCCGGTCGTGTTCGCGGGATCGATGTTGTACATGCCCCAGTACGTCAACGAGGCGGTGACGTCGTATGCGATGACGACGAGGCTTTGCGTGCCGCGCGGGACATTGGTCCACGACAACTCGGGCGATTCGTTCCCGCCGCCGCGAGCGGTCGTTACCGGAAACGGACACTTGTTCCCAAGCATGCTGAGCGGGAGCGCCCCGCCGTTTTGGAAGGTCGTGCTCGTCACATGGAATGCCGCAGTGATCGGAACCCTGACAGCGCGTGGCGCACCCAGCGCCCAGGTGACGGGAACCATTGCAACCGTTGCGAGGATCGCGCACCCGATGACGTATGGCCGGAGCTTGGACTGCATGCGGATTCCCCCCTTTCGTGGCGATTGAGATCAATTTACCGTCCCAGCGTGACGTTGTCAAAGGTTCTGATGCCCCGTCGGCACCGTTTGTCTTCCCGGTCACAGGAAGCCCGTCAACGCCCCGCTACCGCATCGCCGGGGCCCGTCATGCTCCCGCAGACTTGACCTTCTCGGATGCTGCCGCAAAGGGCTTGGTCGGTCCGCTGGAGCGAGAAGCTCCGCGCTGCGTCGGTGGTGCCTGCCCTGGCAAATCGATTGCCTCAACCGAGGCGACGCCGCGCGATGCCTCCGAACCCGCGAGGGGTTGCCGCCGGGTTGCAGCGACGGCCAGGCGCGGGCGGATCGACGCGTGGCTCAAGCCCACACGCCGGGCAAGACGCTCGTCTCGCGGGTGCGCCAAGGCGGGCCGCGCACGGTGTTCGAGCTGCTCCCCGATCCGGTCCGCGTCTGATTCGCCGCCGGCCGCCTGGGCAAGGGCCCGGAGGGGCCGCTGCCGTTCTGTGACGACCCGCGCCTCGTCCAGCGCCCGATGAACCCCGGCACGGTCGCCAAGCGCTACCTCGTCACCGTCGCCGGCTTCCCGCGCGAGGAGGAGCTCGAGCCGATGCGGCGCGGCGGACTCCCGATCGACGGCCAGCCGGCCCGCCCCGCCGAGGTGCGCCACCTCGGCAAGGCGCCGCGCGGCGGCACCCGCCTCGAGGTCGTCCTCCACGAGGGCCGCAACCACGAGATCCGCAGGCTGTTTGCCGCCGCCGGGTTCAAGGTGCGCCGCCTGGTCCGGACCGCGGTCGGCCCGCTCGAACTGGGGGACCTCCCGGAGGGCGATGGCCGCGAGCTCGACGCCGCCGAGGTCGCGTCCCTGTGCGCGCTGGTCAGTCTCTGACCACGGACCACTGACCACGCCTTCTCTCTTCCCTGCGCCCTACGCCCTGTGCCCGGGAAGGGCTGGGGCCGGCACCGGCCACGGCGGCGTGGCGCGCCAGGCGCGGATGGCGTCGAGCGCGGCTGCGGCCGCGGCGGCGCGGCGGGCGTTCTTCTCCCGCGGCAGCTCGACCAAAGGGTCGGTCATCAGACCCCACGCGGCGTTGGCGGGCTGGAAGCGGTGCGCCGGGCGCTCGGTGAGGTGGCGCACGAGGCCGCCGTGCGCGGTCCAGGTGGGCGGCGGCGGGAGTTCCACCCCGCCGAGCTCGGAAGCCAGCGAGAGCCCGGCCAGAAGGCCGGTCGCTGCGGACTCGACGTACCCCTCGACGCCGGTGATCTGGCCGGCGAGGCGCAGCGACCGCCTGGCGTGCAGGCGGAGCTGGGGGTCGAGGTGCTTCGGGGCGCAGACGAACGTGTTGCGGTGGATCATCCCGAGGCGCGCGAAACGCGCGTTTTCGAGGCCGGGGATGAGTCGGAACACCCGTTGCTGCGCGCCGAACGTCATGCGCGTCTGGAAGCCGACGAGGTTCCAGTGGGCGGCCGCCAGATCGTCGCGGCGCAGCTGCACCACCGCATAGGGGACCCGGCCGGTGCGCGGGTCGCGCAGGCCGACCGGCTTCATCGGACCGTAGCGCAGCGTGTCGTCCCCGCGCTCGGCCATCACCTCGATCGGCAGGCACCCCTCGAAGTACGGCACGTCGCGCTCGAACTCCTTCTCCGGCACGGTCTCCGCGGCGCGCAGCGCCGCCACGAACGCCACGTACTGCTCGCGGCTCATCGGGGCGTTGAGGTAGTCGTCGCCCCCGCCCTTGCCGTAGCGCGAGGCCGCGAACAACGTCCCCACGTCGAGGGAGTCGGCCGCCACCACGGGGGCGATGGCGTCGAAGAACGACAGCGAGCCCTCGCCGAGCAGCGCCACCAGCGCCCCGTGCAGCCCGTCCGAGGTGAGCGGGCCGGTCGCTACGATGGCGGGCCCCTCCGGGAGAGAGCGCGCCTCCTCCCGCAGCACCGAGATCCGCGGCTGCGCGGCGATCGCGGCCTCCACCGCGGCGGCGAACAGCCCGCGGTCCACGGCGAGCGCGTCCCCGGCCGGCAGCGCGGCCGCGCGCGCGGCGGCGATGATCAACGAGCCCATCGCCTCCATCTCACGCTTGAGCAGGCCGACGGCGTTGCAGGGGTTGTCCGAGCGCAGCGAGTTCGAACAGACCAGCTCGGCGAGGTCGCCGGTGCGGTGGGCCGGGGTGGGGACGGCGGGGCGCATCTCGACGAGGCGTACCGGAACGCCCGCCGCGGCAAGCTGCCACGCCGCCTCGCACCCGGCGAGCCCGCCGCCGATCACGGTCACGGTCCGATCAGTCATCGCCTCGTGCCCTCACCGGGCTCGCCCGTCGGCGCCTACGGCCGGCGCTACTTGCCGCGCTTCGCCGCCCGCCGCGCGCCGGCGGCGGGCTTGGCCGCCTTGACCGACTTCGCGGTGCGGGGTGCGGCCTTGACCGCCTTTGCAGGCTTCGTCGCCTTTGCGGGCTTGGTCGCCTTCGCACCCTTGGCCGCGCGGCCCGGGACCTTCGCCGCCCGGGTCTTGGTCTTGGCCGCCTTGGCCGGCGGCTTCGCCGCGCCCGCTGTGGATTTCGCCTCGCGCACCTTGGCCGCTACCGGCGCCTGCACGTCGGTCTTCGCCGGCGCCCGGTCCCCGGTGAGGGGTGCCCCATCGCCCGCAGGACCGCGGAAGCCGCACGCCTCCTTCGCGCACACCCACTCGACGCCGCGCCGCACCGTCGTCTTCTCCATTACGAACGGCGCGCCGCACTCGGGGCAGGGGTGCGGGACGGGCTTGGCCGGGAGGGTGAACGAGCACTTGGGGTAGCGGTTGCACCCCCAGAAGCTGCGCCCCTTGCGCGAGCGCTTCTCGACGATCTCGCCCTCGCCGCACTCGGGGCAGCGCACCCCGGTCGGGGTGTTCGGGCTCGTCTTGCCCGTGATCAGCTTGCGGATCCCCTTGCACTCGGGGTAGCGCGAGCATGCCCAGAACTGCCCGAAACGCGAGCGCTTGAGGACCATCGGGGCGTTGCAGTCGGGGCAGGCCGGCGCCTCGTCCGTGACGCCCGGCGCCCCGGGCTCGCGCGTCGTCTTGCACGTCGGGTAGTTGGAGCAGGCGAGGTACTCGCCGTAGCGCCCGAAGCGCAGCAGCATCGGGGCGCCGCAGGTCGGGCAGACCTCCTTGGTCGCGACGCCCTGGCGCTTGACCGAGGTCATCTCGGCCTTGGCGCGCTCGAGGTCGGACGTGAACGTCCGCCAGAACCCGGCGAGAGCCGCGCGCCACTCGAGCTTCCCCTCCGCGATCGCGTCGAGCTCCTCCTCCATGCGGGCGGTGTACGACTCGTTGATGAGGTCGCCGAACGACCCCTGCAGCAACCGGCTCACCAGCTTTCCCAACTCGGAGGGGAAGAAGGTCCCCTTCTGGCGGTCGACGTACGACCGGTCGGAGAGCGTCGCGATGATCTGGGCGTACGTCGATGGGCGGCCGATACCGTTCTCTTCCAGCGCTTTGACCAGCGTAGACTCGGTGAAGCGCGGCGGCGGTTGGGTGAACTTCTGTGCCGAGAGGAACTCCTCGAGCGCGAGCGTCTCGCCCTCGGTGAGGACGGGCAGGCGCTTCGAGGTGGCCTCCTCGGCCTCCTGCTCGACCGCCGGCTTGTCCCCCGCCTGCTCCTCCTCGTCCTCACGGTAGACGCGCAGGAACCCGGCCTCGACCTCGACCTCGCCCTTCGCCTTGAAGCCGTACCGCCCCGCCTCGACGAGGACGTCGGTGACGTCGAACTGGGCCGGGTTCATCTGCGACGCCACGAACCGCTGCCAGATCAGGGTGTAGAGCTTGAGCTCGTCGGCGGACAGGTACTTCGCCATCGCCTCGGGGGTGCGCGCCGGGTCGGTGGGCCGGATCGCCTCGTGGGCGTCCTGGGCCTCGGAGCGGTTCTTGAAGAAGTTCGGCTTCTCGGGGAGGACCCCCGGCCCGTACTGCGCGGCGATCAGGTCGCGGACCGCGGCGAGCGCCTCGGCGGCCACCCGCATCGAGTCGGTGCGCATATAGGTGATCAGGCCGACCCGCTCGCCGCCGCCCAGGTCCACGCCCTCGTACAGCTTCTGCGCCAGCTGCATCGTCCGCCGCACCGGGTAGTGGTGGCGCTTGTACGCCGCCTGCTGCAGCTTGGCGGTGACGAACGGCGGCGCCGCCTTCTGCTGCCGGCGGCGCTTGGCGACCTTGGCGACGACGAACCGCGCGCCCTCGACCTCGGCCTTCACCGCGGCGGCGGTGGCGCCGTCGTGGACGGTGAACTTCTTGCCGTCGCGCAGCGCCAGGCGCGCGACGAACGCCGGCGGCTGCGCCGCGGCAAGACGCGCGTCGAGGTGCCAGTACTCCTCGGGGACGAACGCCTCGATCTCCCCCTCGCGGTCGCAGATCATCTTGAGCGCGACCGACTGAACCCGCCCAGCGGAGAGCCCGCGCTTGACCTTGTCCCAGAGCAGCGGCGAGAGCTTGTACCCCATCAGGCGGTCGAGGACGCGGCGCGCCTGCTGCGAATCGACGAGGTGCTGGTCGAGCGGGCGGGGGTGGGTGATCGCCTCCTGCACCGCGCGCTTGGTGATCTCGTGGAAGAGGACGCGCTCGACGGGCTTGTCGAGCCCCGCCAGCAGCTCGGCGAGGTGCCAGCCGATCGCCTCGCCCTCGCGGTCGGGGTCGGTGGCCAGCAGCACGCGGTCGGCGTGCGCGCGGCCGCCTGGATCTCGGCGATTACCTTGCGCTTGGCGGGGAGTGCCTCGTAGATTGGCTCGAAGCCGTCGTTCGACGTCGATGCCGAGGTCGTTCTTGGGCAGGTCCCGAACGTGACCCACCGAGGCCACGACCGTGTACCCCTTGCCCAGGTACCGGCCCAGCGTCCGCGCCTTGGCGGGTGATTCCACGATGACGAGCGACTCGGCCACGTTTCCTCCGGGGGTGCACTCTAGCAGCGCTGTCAAGGGGGGGTGGGTCGCAACCGTCCCCTCCAGAGGACGGATTTCAGCGTTCCCTGCTCCGCCCGGAGCCGGCGCAGGCGCGTCGCCGGTGCGGCGAGTGGCCCGGCCGGTGGCATACTGTTTACTCGGCGTCGGGTAACGCACGGCCGCCCCGGCGGCGACAAGGAGGCACCATGAGACGGACGATGTTCGTTGTGGGGTTCCCCCTCGCGGCGGCTCTGCTGGCGGCGATGACGGCCTCGTGCGGAACCGCGGCGCCCACCGCGACCCCAAGCGTCGAGCGGATCGGCGCCACGATCGTGCATTACCGAGGCCCCGCGATCGACGCCGTCGTCAGCTACCGCTTCGCAAGCCTGAACGAGGGCGTGGACTGGCTCTTCCTCGACGTCGCCCTCTCCGGCAACACGCGGACCTCCGTCGAAATCAAGCGGGACGAAATCTCCGTCCGCATCCCGAGCGGCGACGTCGTGCCGCTGGCCACCCAGACGGAGTTCGGGCAGGCGTACGCCAAGAACGCTGCCGCGTTGGCGCGCGCCGACGTCGCCCGCGAACCGCTCGATTACTACCCGGTACGCCGGCCGAAGGGGCTCGACTTCGTCGTGGCCCCCGGATCGGGGATATCGCTGCTGGCGGCGTGGGTCAACGATCTGGACGTGGCGTTCGGGCGGCTGGCGTTCTTCCTCCCCGGCGGCGTGCAAAAGGGACCCTACGAGCTCCGGATCGACCTCCCCGAGAGCAAGGTCCGCATCCCGTTCCGGCTCGGCGAAGCTAGCCGGTGACGCGGCTGCGACGGTAGCGACCGTCGGCCTCCCGCGCCACCCGTCCGGCCAACTCGAGCGCCAGCAACCCTTCCAACACCTGCGCGACCGGTTGCCCGCTGGCCGCCGCGAGGTGGTCGACGGTCACCCCTTCGCCGGCCGGGATGAGCGCGAGCAGCGCCGGCTCGGGGTCGCCGGGCACGGCCGCGCGCGGCGGCAGCCCGATCGCGGCGAGCACGTCGTCCGCGGAGAGCACCGGCGCGGCGCCCGCGCGCAGCAGGCCGTTCGGCCCGGCCGACAGGCGGGAGAACACCGAGCCGGGCACCGCCAGCACCTCGCGGCCCTCGTCGAGGGCGAGGCGGGCGGTGATCAGGGCGCCCGAGCGCTCGTCCGCCTCGACCACGATAACGGCCTCGGCGAGACCGGCGATGACGCGGTTGCGCTCAGGGAAGTGGTGGGCGAGGGGGGGTGCGCCAGGCGGGTACTCGGTGAGCAGGCAGCCGGAGGCTGCAATCTCCTCGGCGAGACGGGCGTGCTCGGGCGGGTACACCCGGTCCGGACCCGCCCCCCACACCGCGACCGTCCGCCCGCCGCCGGCGAGCGCGCCGCGGTGCGCCGCGGCGTCCACCCCGCGCGCCATGCCGGAGACCACCGCCACCCCTGCCCCGCTCAGCTCGCGCCCGAGGTACTCGGCGACCTCGCGGCCATATGCGGTGGCGCGGCGCGCCCCCACCAGTGCGACCGCGTGGCCTTCGGGGATCGTACCGCGCACGAACACGCCGAGCGGGGGGTCGGCGGCGGCGGCGAGCCGCGCCGGGAAGCCGCACTCGCCCGCCGCGACCCAGCGCCAACCCAGGCGGACCAAGGTTGCCTCGACGGCCGCAACGTTGTGCGTGAGCGTATCCGCGACGGTCGCGTCGGCCTCTACGTCACCGCCGGCCATGTACCGTCGCGCAGCGTCACGCCCGCGCCGACCACCATCCGGGCGCGCGGCGACGCATGCCAGGGCGAGCCGTGGATCGGCCATCTCATCCTCCGTGTGTGCTCATGATAGCCACACTTCCTCCGTCACCGTCACGCGATTCGGACTCGGTCCGCGACGGCGGGTCAGACGACCCCGGCAGGCGGCGGCCCCGTCCGGGCGGCGGCGCTGAGACGCTCGAGCCAGAGTTGATGGAACCGAGACATACGAGTCGGAAACAGCCGGCTTCCCAGGCGAGCCGCCCAACCGTGCTGCGTCTCTTCGGTCAGGACGTGCGAACCGGTCGCGGTGGGAGTAATGAGCCAGGCATGGTAGGCGTCGACGCCGAGGCCGAGAGCGTTCCAGGCGACGCGCTCGGGCGGAGCGAACTCGAGCACGGTGGAGCGGATGGATACGCCGAACGTGCGCCATGTGAAGGAGCAGCCGGACGAGAGGTCGGCTCCTGAGCCACCGATCAACCGGACGTCACGGGCGTTCGGATACCACGTCGGCCACAGGGCGGCGCGGATGAGCCAACCCCAGATCATGGCCGGAGCGGCCCGGGTTTCGATCTCGTTTCGGACGTGCACGGGCGTGCGCACGGGATCGTAACGCTCGGGCCAGCGGATCATGTTCGCCGCCCTTGGCCGGCACGACGGGACAGCCGCGCGTTGCGTGACGCGCATGGCAGTGGGGCCGCACCGCGAGCAACGAGGTCACGCGTAGCGAACCGGCCCGTTCGGAGCCGCGTCGACTCGAACGCCTGCGCAGTTGCGCCGACAGCCTTCATGGCTCTGGCGTTCCCGTGTCTTCAACGCCGCGGTTCAACTCCGCCCTTGCCGCGCTGGCCAGCGCTTGATACTTCATGCGGAATGCGTTGAGGTTCTCGTCCTCGAGTTCTTCCAGATCGAGAAGAGCGTTATGAGCGCCTTTCGTGGCGCGGATGAGCTCGTCGAGCTTCAGTTGGATCGCCTCTGTGTCCCGATTCTGCGTGTTCTGAATCAGAAAGACCATGAGGAACGTGACGATCGTCGTGCCGGTGTTGATGACCAATTGCCACGTGTCGCTGAAGTGGAAGATCGGCCCGGTGACCACCCACGCCGCGATGACGGCAACGGCCACGGCAAACACCGGTGGGCGACCGCAGAAACGCGCCGCGGTCTTCGCAAACCGCGAGTACCAAAAGGTGTTCGGCATACTGGACCCTTCTCCGGGCAACGCCGCGCCTGGGCGGCACGCCGGGCGAGATGCGGGGCGTGAGCATGGCTCGATGATGAACGGATCCATGCCCGCTGCGCAAGCGGGCGTGCCCAACGTGGTCAGGGCAACGCGGCAGACGCCGGCGGCCCCTACTTCGCGCGGCGGGCGTCGAGGACGATGCCCGCTCCCAGGAGCACGAACACCGCCAGCCCGAGCCAGTTCCCCGCCCACCCGGTGTTGCCGAGTTGGGGGATGAAGGTGACGTGGAGGCGTTCCTGCAGCGCGTCGACCGCGCCCTTGAACACGCCCGCGAGCGCCCCGCCCGCGATCAGGCCCGAAGCCACCAGCGTGCCGCGGTCGCCTCGCGCCTTCTCGAGCGTCCGCTCGCCGCGCGCGGAGCGCTTGACGAGCCAGGCGACGATCGCGCCGACCAGCAGCGGCGTGTTCAGGTCCATCGGCAGGTACATGCCGAGCGCGAACGCGAGGCCGGAGACCCCGAGGATCTCGACGACGACCGCAATCACCGCCCCGAGGCCGTAGAGGAACCACGGCGCCTGCGTCGAGCCCATCATCGAGCGCGCCACCGCCGCCATGGCGTTCGCCTGCGGCGCCGGCAGCGGCCGCGGGTGCGCGGCGGAGAGGACGTACCCGTCGGTCTGGGCGAAGAGCAGCATCACGGCCGTCACCGTGATCGAGGCGAGCGCCGCGCCGCCGATGAGCGACCACTGGATCCGGCGCGGCGTGCCGCCCACCCAGTAGCCGATCTTCATCAGCGTCACCATCGAGCCGGTCATCGACAGGGCGGTGCAGACGACGCCGCCGATCAGCAGGGTGGCCAGCATCCCCTGGCCGCCCGACAGGCCGAGGCGCGCCAGAACCACGGCGGCCACGATCAGCGTCGTCAAGGTCATTCCGGACACCGGCGTGATCGAGATCATCGCCACCGCCCACGCGGACACCGCGGCGAACAGGAACGAGATCAGCAGCGTGAGCGCGAGCGCGACGAGCGTCTTGACCGTGGCGCCCGGCACCCCGGCCAGTACGACGAAGCGGAAGTAGACCCCGATCGCCACCGCGGTGACCGCGGTCAACACCGCGACGGTCGTCATCGGCACGTCCTGGTCGGTGCGCGGCAGCGATTCGGCGGCCTTGCCGGCCTTCAGCCGCGCCAGCTCCTTGAGCACCGTGCGCAGCGCCTGCACGATCACCGGGCTCATCTTGGCGATGGAGATCAGGCCGGCGGCGAAGATGCCGCCGATCCCGATCAGGCGGACGTAGTTGCCGAACACCGCCTCGGCGTCGAGCCCGGCGACCGGCGGCATACCGGGGAACAGCGCCCCCGGCACCATCGCGCCGATGCGGGCGACCAACGGCACCAGCACCCAGTACGAGAGAAACGAGCCGGCGCAGATGATCGCCGCGTAGCGGACGCCGATGATGTACCCCAGGCCCATCACTGCCGCCGAGGTGTTGAGCGCGAAGATCGCCTTGAGCTTGTGGGTGGCGGCATCGAACGCCGGCACCAGCGCGGTCGAGAACGTGTCGCGCCACGCCTCGAACCCGGCGGCGAGATAGTCGAGGACGAAGCCGATCCCCATCGAACCGAGAAGCACGCCGGCGGCCTTGCCGCCCTTCTCGCCGGTGACCAGGATCTCGGTCGTCGCGGTCGCCTCGGGGAACGGCAGCTTGCCGTGCATCTCGGCCACGAAGTAGCGGCGGAACGGGATCAGGAACAGCACGCCGAGCACCGCGCCGAGGAACGGCACGAGGAAGATCTGCAGGAACCCCGAGCGTCCCTCGAGGCCGAGCACGAAGATCGCGGGCATCACGAACACCGAGCCCCCGACTACGATCCCGGCGGTGGCCCCGAGCGTCGCCACCTGGAGGTTCTCGAGGATCGTCGAGGTGCGCCGCCCGGCCGCGCCCAGCATGGCGGAGTAGCCGACCGCGAGGATCGCGATCGGGATCGCGGTCTCGATCCCCTGCCCGAGCTTGAGCGCGATGTACGCCGCCGCCGCGGAGAACAGCACGGTCATGGCGAGGCCGAGCACGACCGAGCGCGCCGTCACCTCGGGGACGCTGCGCTCCGCCGCGATCAGCGGCTCGTACGTCTCGCCCGGTTTCAGGGGGCGATAGGCGTTTTCGGGGAGACCGGGGATCGCCTGGGGCGCTTCGGGGGTGTCCATGGCCGCCGATTGTAACCGCCATCCCCTCATCCGCGGCAGGCCGGGGAGGAGCCGGCTACGGCCCGGTCCGAATCGCGTTCTCCAGCAAAGCGATCTCCCCGGATCGTCGCGCCTCAACCAGAACGCTGCGCTCGAGCGGCAGGCCCGCCAGGAACGCGTTCTCCGCCCGGCTCATCACTACCAGAAGCGCCTCCGCGCCAACCGGCCGAAGGAGGAACTGGCTCAGGGTGACGACCTCGTACTGCGGGCGTCCGCCGACCCTCAGGAACGCCGCGAGTTCCGGGGCGGCCATCGTCTTCTGACGGTGCGCCTTCTCGCCGTCGGGAAGGGGCACGATGTCACGCGTGTAGTCCAGCCCCATGTCGGGATAGTCCACCACGACGACGGTGGCGCTTGGAAGCTTTCGATCCAGGAGCGCAGTGACGACGGTGCGGAAGTTCTGGCGCGCCGCGACGACGAGCGCGACGGCGTTGGCCTTCCGGTCGACCGCATCCACCAACCGGGGTCCGGCGGCTGCCAGGGCCACGAGCAGCGCCGCCGCGGCAGCGGCCGCCACCCGGGGCCGAAGCCGCCGCACACGTTCGGCTGCCTCACGGGCCACGCCTTCGAGCACGATGCCGACGAAAATGGCAAGCCCGAACGCGGCCTCGAAGAGGTACGTCCGAACCGTGAACGAGATCGACAGCAGCCCGAGCAGTGGCAGTGCAAACCACACTCCGGCCGCACCCTCCCGGCGCCTCAGAACGACGTGAACGGCAACGCTCGCGACCAGCAACCCGACCGCCACCGACGGCAGGCTGCGCACGAGCCAGGCGGTCGCCATGGAGATCCCCAGCGGAAGCCACAGGCCGCTGGCGCGGCCAGCCCGCCCGGCCAGCGCTCGCCAAGCCGAGAACAGGCCAACGCCCACCGCCGCCACGCCAGCTCCGGAAACGACCCAAACCGAGTAGAACCGCCAGCGCTCGGCGGCAGAAGCCGCTGCCGCCGCCAGGCCCGTGCCGAGGAACCCTCCCTGGCGTCCCGCGAGCGACGGATCCACCAGGAGTGCAACGAGCCCGATGGAGGCCAGGACCCCCACTGCGAGCAGCCCGCGCCGCCGCCTCGCAGGCTCCGTCGTCCGCCACTGGGCGGCCAACCACGTCGCAGCAACCGCCGGAACGATCCCCAACGCGGGTTCCTTGGCCAGTCCGGAAAGCACGAACGCCGCGGTGCCCCACGCGAAGGAGAGCCTCCCCGCGAACGCTTCGACAAGGAGGCCTATCGCAACCAGCATGAGGGTGGTTTCGAGCAGAAACGACAGGTCCGAGAACCAAAACATGACCGAAGCCAGGTAGGGGAAGACCACGAGGAAGGAAGCCACCGCCCACCAGCCGGCAGCGGCGGAAGCCATGCGGCCGGCGATCCGATGCAGCAGTGCGAGGCACCCGAGGAACAGCGCCGTCACGACGAACTGGTACGGTGCCGGGTTCAGACCAAAGACGCGGAAGAGCGCCCACCACGCCAGGTTCTGGACCGGCCGGAAGACCCCGATCAGCGTGGCCTGTGCGGGCACGAACGCCGTCAACGGGTTGGCATGGGCGGACGCCCACGCGAGGAAGAGCGCGTCGTCCGCCCGGAAGTACAGGGGAACCGCGCGGACCCAGACGACCACCGCCAGCGCGGCGACCGCGACCGCCGCGACCCGTGGCGCAACCCTGCTCGCGACCATTGCCCAAGCATCGTAACCCACGGCTCCCGCTGGGTTGGTGTCCTTCTTCACTGCGTGAGGCCGGTCTCTTTTGCCCGCGGGCTGCGGCGGGTCGCTCAGGCGGCGCATCCAGCGTCGCCCTCCGACCCGCCTGCGCGTGCGACCGAGCAGGCCAGACCGCTGGGCGGTCTAGCCCCCACCTCCCCTTCGCGGAAGTCCTGCTACACCGTCTCTACTTCGGCTTGAGCAGGGCTCTCGACCCTGCGCAGGATCTCCCACAGGTGGGCGGGGGTGTCGTCAATCCGCCGGTGCCGCGGGTGGCCATCTTGCTCCGGAGCGCGCCGGTCGCCGCAATGCGCTCGGGACCGGCGGCTTCGCCTGCCACCCCTCAACCTCGTCGAACGCGAGGAAGACGGCCACCGCATACCGCCCGGAGGTGGGCAGCGGGGCGTCCGGGTCGCTCGGGATCGCCTTTTCGGTCATCTCGCCCAGGAGCAGGACCGCGTCGGCGCCCAGCTTGTCCGCGAGCGCCGCCAGGTGGTCGAGCTCCGCCGGATCGGCTTTGCGCAGCGGCGTCGGGAGCGGCTGGACCGCGACGATCGAGTAGTCGTCGTCGGGCTCCACCAGGTAGAACTCGACGCCGTGGACGGTTGTGGCCGCGCCGCCGGTCTCGGCCGGCCAGACGCCGAGCGGGAGCGACGCGGCGACAGCGAGCAGGGTGGCTGCGAACATCATCCTCTCCTCCCTCAGCGTTCCGGGACGAGCCGGTCGAGCCCGCCGAGGTACGGCCGCAACGCCTCCGGCACCGCCACCGTTCCGTCGGCCTGCTGGTAGTTCTCCAGGACCGCGATCAGCGTGCGCCCGATGGCGAGGCCGGAGCCGTTGAGCGTGTGCAAAAAGCGCGTCTTGCCCCCGCCGGCGGGCCGGAACTTGAGGTCGGCCCGGCGCGCCTGGAAATCCTCGCAGTTGGAGCACGACGAGATCTCGCGGTAGCTCTGCTGGCCGGGGAGCCAGACCTCGATGTCGTGGGTCTTGGCGGCCGAGAACCCCATGTCGCCGGTGGACAGCGTCACCACCCGGTAGGCAAGGTCGAGCCTCTGCAGCACCAACTCCGCCGAGGCCGTCAACGCATCGAGCTCGGCGTAGCTCGTCTCCGGCCTCGCGAGGTGCACGAGCTCCACCTTGTCGAACTGGTGCTGGCGGATGAGGCCGCGCACGTCGCGTCCGTACGAGCCGGCCTCGGCGCGGAAGCACGGGGTATAGGCGCAGTAGCGGCGGGGGAGCGTCTCCTCCTCGAGCACCTCGCCGCGGTGCAGGTTGGTGACCGGGACCTCCGCCGTCGGCACCAGGAAGTAGTCGGTCCCCTCGACGTGAAAGAGGTCCGCCTCGAACTTCGGGAGCTGACCGGTGCCGACCAGCGCCTGCCGGTTCACCATGAACGGCACGTACACCTCGCGGTAGCCGCGGCCGCGGTGCAGGTCGAGCATGAACGTGACGAGCGCGCGCTCGAGCGCGGCCCCGGCCCCCCACAGCACCGCGAAGCGCGCGCCCGCGATCTTGGCGGCGCGCTCGAAGTCGATGATCCCGAGCGCCGGGCCGAGGTCCCAGTGCGCCTGCGGCGGGAAGGCGAACGCCGGCGGCTCGCCCCACATGCGCTCCACCCGGTTGGCGGTCTCGTCCGGGCCTGCGGGCACGCTCGCGTGCGGCAGGTTCGGGATGGCGAGCTCGAGCTCGGCGACCTCGGCCGCCAGCGTCGCGGCCTCTCCCTCGGCGGCGGCGACGCGCGAGCCGAGGTCGGCCATGGCGCCGCGCAGCGCTTCCGCCTCGGCCTTGCGCCCTGATGCGAACAGCGCGCCGACTTCTTTGGAGCCACGGTTGCGCTCCGCTTTGAGAGCTTCCAGCTCGGACTGCGCCTCGCGCCAGCGGGCGTCCGCCGCCAGCAGCCGCTCGAACGGGGCGTCGCTGCGCCGCGCCGCCAGGGCGGCACGGATGCGGTCGGGTGAGGTGCGCACCAGCTCTCGCGCCAGCATTGTTGACCTCCAGCCCGTGGATTGTTGGGCTTTCCCCCGCGGGAGTCAACCGCAGCGGGGCTCGAAACCGTATACTCGCCGCGATGATTCCGGGGCGTCTTCTGGCCTGTTTGCCCGCCGCGTCGTTCGCCGCCCTGGCGGCGGTAATGGCGGGCGTCGGCGCCCTGCCCGGGGGCGAGGCCGCCCTGGCGGCGCTCGCCGCCGCCGCGGCGCTTCTTCCCTCGGGATGGCTCGTCCCCGGAGGCTGGCGCCGCCGCGCCGCCGAGGCGGCGGTGCTGCCGGCGGCGTTCGCCCTCGTCATGGCGTCCGACCCGACGATGCGGCGCATGATGCTCCCGCCGCTGCTGGCGCTCGCGGCGCTCGCGGCCGCCGCCGCCGCGCTGCCGCGCACGGCGGGCCGCGGCCGCGCCGTCGTGTCCATCGCCCTCGCGCTCGCGGTGCGGGCGGCGACCGGCCTGGGACTTGCCGGCGAGCCGCTGTGGCGAACGGTGCTGGTGGTCCTCACCGTGGCCGCAGTGGCGGCCGCCGCCGCTTTGGTCCTCGAGGGGCGCGCCGCGCTCCTCCTCGCGCTCCTGGCCGGCGCCGCTCCGCTCGAGCGCGCGCCGGGTGCGGCGCTCATCGTTGCGGCGCTCGTCGCGGTCGTGCTCGCCCGCCGGGCGCAGGGGGCCGAACTCGGGGGCCGCTTCGCCGGCGGGTGGGGCGCCGCCGTGCTCGCCCTCGGCCTGCTCCTTTCGAGCCTCGCGCCGTGGGAGGGGTTCCCCCCCGGCCGCCTGTTCCCTGCCGCGGGGTGGCTTGCGGCCGCAGGCGGCGGCCTCGCCCTCGTCGCCACGCCGCTGCTTCCGCCGGCGCTGGCGGGCGCCGCGTGGCTCGGCGCCGCCGCCCTCCTCGGACCGCCGCAGCCCCCGCCCCCCGACCGGGCCGGAGTCGCGCTGACGGCTGCCAGCCCCGAGGCGGCTTTGCCGGTTTCGGAGGGCGGCCGCTACGTGGTCGAGATCTCGCTCGCCAACGCCGCCGGTCTCCGCCAGGGCACCGTGGTGGCCACCGTGCGCGACGCCGGGCGCGACGTCCCCGTCCGCGCCGGGATCGAGGCCTCCGAGTGGGCGCACGAACGACCCGACGTGCGGCGGGCGGTCGCGCACTTGCTGCCGGCGGTCGCGGTATGGCGGCCTTCAGGGGTCGGGCGCGGCACGCTGTGGGGGGTCGCGGGACGGATCTCCGGCGACCTGCCGGCCGGAGTGCGGCCGCGCCTGGTCCGCGCCCCGGGACTGCCGCCGGCGGTGGTCGTGAACGTCGCCACGGCCGGCACGTCGCGTCCCACGCCGCCGCGGGACTGGCCGCTGCCGGCCTGGGTCCTGGCGGCCGCGGCCGCCGTTGCGTTGCTCCAGCTCGCGGCCGGGACGTGGCGCTCCCCGTTCGCACCGCTGCCTTGGGGCCTGCTCGTGGTCCTCGCCCTCGCCGACCGCGTCCCGGTGGCCCCGCTGGGCGTCCTCGTCGAACGGCACGCGGTGGACCTCGCCCTCGCCGCCCTCCTCGCCGCCTGGCTCCCGGCGGCGCGCGTCTGGCTCGGCCGCCGCCGCGTGTTCCTGGCGGCGGCCGCGCTGCTCGTGCCGCTGGCGCTCGCGACGCCGCACCTCACCCCGCCGCTGTACGGAGACGAACCGTTCCACCTCATCGTCCTCGACTCGCTCGCCCACGACCACGATCTCGACCTCTCCAACAACTACGACCTCCAGCACCACCCCTATAACCGGATCTACCTCACCGGAAAGATCTTCCTGCACTCGCCCGTGCTCGCCGTGCTGCTCCTGCCCGGCTACCTGGCCGACGGGCGCGCCGGGGCCCTCGGGGTCCTCGCGCTCGCCGGCGCCGCGCTCGTCGCCCTGCTGGTGCGCCGCGCCCGCGCCCTTGGCGTCCGCTCGCGACGCGTGGCGCTGCTTCCGTTCGGGCTCTTGCTCACCTACCCGCTCGCCACCTTCAGCACCCAGATCTGGGTCGAGCTCGTCGGTGCGGTCGGCGCGGCGTGGTGTCTCGTGCTCCTGGCGCGGCCCGTCCCCCGGCGCATCGCCGTGACCGCGGTGACGGCGCTCGGCATCGCGGTGAAGACCCGCCTGGGCCTGATCCTGTCGCCGCTGGCGGCCGTGGCGTGGTGGCCGCGGCGGTGGCGGATGCGCGAGGTGGCGCTCTCGGGCGTGGTCCTCGCGCTCGCCACCGCTGCCGCGCTCGCCGTCGAGGCGCTCTTCCTCGGCTCGCCGCTCGGCATGCGCCACCTCAGGGACATCCTCCCGCACGACCTGCGACAGCCGCTGATCACCCTCGGCGGCCTGGCGTTCGATCCTGCCGGCGGCGTGCTGTTCGCCGCCCCCCTCGCGTTGCTCGCGCTCGCCGGCGTGCCGCGGTTGTGGCGCCGCGGCGATTGGGGGGAGCGGGCGCTCCTGGTCGGCGGGGCGCTGACCCTCGCCGCGCTGCTGCACTCGCAGGAGTGGTACGGCGGAGGCGCGCCGCCCGCCCGCTATCTCGTGCCGCTGCTGCCGGCGTTCGCGCTCGCCCTCGCCTGTCTGCCCCGCGCGCCCGGGTTGGCGGCCCTGGCCAGCCTCGCGCTGCCGCCGAGCCTCCTCACATGGTGGGTGTTCATCACCCGGCCGCACCTCACCGTGAACCCCGGCGACGGCGGCTGGTGGCTCGCCGACGGCTGCGCCCGTCGCTTCGCCGCCGACGCCCGCCACCTGGTGCCGTCGTTCCTGCGCCCCAGCCCGGCCACCGTCGTGGTCCCGCTCCTCGTCACCGGCGCGGTGCTCGCCGTCGTGCTCGCGGCGCGGCGGTCCCCCCGTTTCGGCCGCAACCTCGCCCGCAGCGCGGTGGCGTTCGCCATGGCCGCAGCCGCGGCGCTCATCCTCGTGCTCACCGAGCGGACCGACCGCGTGGTCGAGCTCGAGGACCCGCAGGTGGTGCGGCTCGGCGGCACCGTCGAGCCGCCGTCGGGGACGTTCGCCCGCTACTCGGTCCCCAACGGCTGGCGGGTGGCCGCCGGCGACGGCGTGGAAGTGCCGCTCAACCTACCCGCCCACGCCAGCGTGCGCCTCGAAGGGTGGCTCGAAGGGCCGGCGCAGCGCGGCGCCGAGTTCGCCGTGAGCTGGGACGGCGCCGCGCCCGCGCCGGTGCGGGTGGCGGCCGTCGGCCCGGGTTCCGTTCCCCTCCCCGGCGTCCCCACAACCGGCCGCCACCGGCTGCGCATCGTCCTCGAGGCGCCGGCCGGAGGCGAGGCGGTGCTCGACCGGCTGGTGGTGACGCCGTGAGCGGCGTCGACGCCTTCATCGTGCTGCACAACCACGCCCACACCTTGCGGGCGACGGTCGCGGCGCTCGCGGCTCAGACCCTCCCGCCCGACCGCATCGTGGTGGTGGACAACGACTCGGCCGACAACTCGCTCGCACTCGCGCAGGAGCTCATGCGGCCGCTCCCCGCCGAGGTCGTCGGCTGGCAGGAGAACCGCGGCTTCGCCGCCGCCGCCAACGAGGCGATCCGCCGCACGGCCGCACCGTGGATCCTTGCCCTCAACCCAGACTGCCGCCTGGCGCCCGGCTACATCGAGGCGCTCCTCGCGGCGGCCGCCCGCGACGAGCGGGTGGGCGCGGGCACCGGTCTCCTGCTGCGAGCGAACGGCGGCGAGCTGACCCCGAGTGAAATGGTGGACTCGGCCGGGATGGTGGTGACGGCTGCGGGCCGCCATTTCGACCGCGGCTCCGGCCGCTCGGCGCGCGCGAGCTGGCAACGGCCGGCATGGGTGTTCGGCGCCTCCGGCGCAGCGGCGCTCTACCGCCGCGCCGCGCTCGAGGATGTGGCGTACCCTGCCGGCGAGGTGTTCGACGAGACGTTCTTCGCCTACCGTGAGGACGCGGACCTGGCGTGGCGGCTGCAGCGCCGCGGCTGGCGCTGCCTGTACTGGCCACAGTCGCGCGCCTGGCACGCCCGCGGGCTCAAGCCCGAGCTCGCGCGCCGCGGCACCGAGGCGATCAACCGCCACTCGGTGCGCAACCGCTTCCTGTTGCGCTGGTCGAACGCCGACTGGCGCTGGCGGCTCGTCTGTTTCCCGTGGTGGTTGGTCCGCGACGCGGCGGTCGTCGCGGCGTGCCTGACGGTGGAGCGCTCCTCGCTGCCGGCGCTGGCGGAAGCGCGGGCGCTGCGCCGGCGGCAGTTGGCGCGCGGCGAGGCCAACGCGTCGCGGGCGCTGGTGTCGGGTTGGGCGCTGACACGGTGGTTCCTCCCGGGGGGACGGGCGCGGCGGGTGGTCGAGTGATGCGGGTCGCGATCCTGGGCACCCGCGGCATCCCCGCACGGTACGGGGGCTTCGAGACGTTTGCCGAGGAGCTGGCCGCCCGCCTGGTGGCGGGAGGGCACGAGGTGACGGTCTACACCCGAACGCACGCGGCGGTCCCGGGCGTCGCGGCGCATCGCGGCGCCCGCGTCCGCACGCTCCCGGCGTGGCGCCTGAAAGCGCTGGAAACGCTCTCCCACACGCTGCTGTCGTGCCTCGACGCGAGTCGGCGGCGGTTCGACGTCGTGCTGCTGTGCAACGCCGCCAACGCGCCGTTGATCCCCCTCCTGCACGCCCGCCGGCTCCCCGTCGCGCTCAACGTCGACGGTCTCGAGCGCAAGCGCCGCAAGTGGGGCCGAGTCGGCCGCGCGTACTACCGCGCCTGCGAACGGCTGTCGGCGCGCTGGGCGGACGCGGTCGTGACCGACGCCGCCGTGATCCAGCGCTACTACCGACGGGCGTGGCGGCGCGCCTCGGTGATGATCCCGTACGGCGGCGACCTGGCGCTCCCGGAGGGCGACTCGGGGTTGCGCCGGCTCGGCCTCGCCCCGGGGGCGTACCTGCTCTACGTTTCCCGCTTCGAGCCCGAGAACAACCCCGACCGCGTCGTGGAAGCGTACCGCACCGTCCCCGGGAGCGTTCCGCTCGTGCTGGTCGGAGGCGCCCCGTACGCCCGCGCCCTCGTCCGCCGCGTCCGCCAGCTCGCATCGGAGGACCCCAGGGTGGTGCTTGCCGGCCCGGTGTACGGCGACGAGTACCGGCAGCTCCTATTCCACGCCGGCGCCTACATCCACGCGACCGAGGTGGGCGGAACCCATCCGGCGCTCGTAGAAGCGATGGGAGCCGGACGCGTCGTGTTCTTCCTCGACAACATGCCGAATCGAGAGGTCGCGGGCGGCGCCGGCGTGCCGTTCGCCTTCGCGGACGGCGGCCTGACCGCGGCGCTGTCCGAGTTCATCGCCGCGCCCCGGCGGTTCGACGGCCTCGGCGAGGCGGCCCGCGCGCGCGTGGCTGAGCTCTACCGCTGGGACGACGTGGCCGCCGCGTACGAACGAGTGCTGGAGGGTTTGTGCTCCGCGAGCCCGCGCGTCTGATCGCCTACCGCCGCCTGCTCCTCGACGTCGCCCTCACGGCCGGCAGCTTCCTCTTCGCGCACCAGCTGCGTTCCAACCTCCTCCCCCGCGTCGCCCCGTCGCTCTTCCCCGGCGGCCTCTACCCGCTCGCCGACTACCTCCCGCTGCTGGCGGTCGTGCTTCCCCTCTGGATGCTCCTGCTCGCCGCGCACCGCCTCACCGCGCCCGGCGAGGTGCTTTCGCTGCGTCGCGAGGCGTTCAAGGAGATGCGGGTGGCGGCAATCGGCGTGCTCATCCTCGCCGCGGCCAGCTACCTGTTGCGCCTGACCTTCGTCTCCCGCCCGTTCCTCCTGCTCTTCGGACTCACGAACGGCCTTGCGCTCGCCGCGGCGCGGGTCGCGGAGCGGCGCACCGCGGTCGGCCGCAGGCTCATGGAGGCGCCGGAGCGGGTCGTGGTCGTCGTCGGGTGCGGCGAGGAGGCGGTGGCGGTGGCGCGCCAGATCGCGGCGCACCGCGTCTGGGGGTTGCGCCTGCTCGGCATGGTGGACGCCGACGGGTGCGGCCGCGCTCGGGCCGGGGAGTTCCCGGTCCTCGGCGACGTCCACTCCCTTTTCGAGCTGCTCACCCACGAGGTCGTGGACGAAGTGGTGCTCGCGGTCCCGACCCGCGACCTGGGGGAACTCGAGCCGACGCTGGTCCGCTGCCAGGAGCTCGGAATCCGGGTGCGCGTGGCGCTGCGCCCGTTCCCGCACCTCCGGCCCCACGTCGAGGTCGAGGCGCTCAACGGCATCCCCCTTCTGACCTTCGCCACCTCGCCGATCGCCCCTTTCGCCCTGTTCGTCAAGCGCGTCATCGACGTCGTCGCGGCCGTGGCTGCGCTGCTGCTGCTCTCGCCGCTGTGGCTCTTGATCGTCGCCGCCGTTCGCCTCAGCTCGCGCGGCCCGGTGCTTTACCGGCAGGTACGCTGCGGCCTGCACGGCCGCCGTTTCACCGTGCTCAAGTTCCGCACCATGGTCGACAACGCCGAGGGGATGCGCGGCGAGGTGGAGCACCTCAACGTCATGGACGGCCCGGTGTTCAAGGCGCCGGGCGATCCCCGGGTCACGCCCGTCGGCCGCCTTCTCCGGCGCTCCTCCCTCGACGAGCTGCCGCAGTTCCTCAACGTCCTGGTGGGCGACATGGCGCTCGTCGGCCCGCGGCCGCCGATCCCCGAGGAAGTCGAGCAGTACGAGCCGTGGCAGCGCCGGCGTCTGGCCATGAAGCCCGGCATCACCTGCCTGTGGCAGATCTCCGGCCGCTCCAACCTCGATTTCGCGACCTGGATGGAACTCGACCTCGCCTACATCGACCACTGGTCGTTGTGGCTCGACGCCAAGATCATGGCGCTCACCGTCCCGGCGGTCTTTTCCGGACGGGGAGCGGCGTGAGCCGGACGACGGCCATCCCGGTGCGCACGTTGTTCGTCATCCCCGGGATCCCCCACACCAGCGCCGTGCCGTGACCGAGGCGCGGGGCCCCCGCCCACAGGGTGGCGACGAACACGGCCACCGCAAACACCCACACCGCGACGACGCGCCTGCGGCTCAACTCGGGCCGGGGCCGCAACGGCGAGCGCGGCATCCAGTGCCACGCCCCGAACACGGCCCCCGCCAGCACCGCACCGCCAGCGAGCAGGGCGCCAGGCGGCAGGGCCCACCCAAGCGCCAGCACGGCCGCGGCCCAGCAGACGGCCGGAGGAAACGCGTGCACCACCGCCACCAGCAGACGGCGCGAACGCTTCGGGCCGTTCGGCTCGCTCCAGAGGTGGCCGGCGAAGCGGGCCACCGCCAACTGGACGACGATCACCCCGAGGAGCGTCGACACCGCTTGAAAGACCGGTATCGGCACGCCCCAGAACAGCGCGAGACCCGCCGCCGGGCCGTCCGCGGCGCCCAACCGGGCGGCCACTCCGAGGCCGAGCACCGAACTCGCAACCGCAATCTGGAAGACGCCGACCTCCGCGAGCCATCCCGGCGGGACCGGCAGCAGCGTCGGCGCCACGACGGCGACGGCGAGTGCGGCGAGCGGCGGCGCCAGCCAGTACAGGAGGAGCGCGGCGCGCGAGCCCGCGAACGCGACGTTCGGTTCGTTGACGATGCCCCAGGGGTGGGCGCCGAGCGGGACCGCCACGCCGATCCAGCCGCCCCCGGCCATCGCCGTGCCGGCCCCTTGGGCCACCGCGAGCAGCAGCCACGCCAGCGGCCAGAGGATCAGCGCCACACCCCATGAGAGCGCGACGACGCGGGGGGAGAGTGGAGAGAGTCGCATGACAGCTATGATAGGGCCGTGGGCAAGCGAATGATGGTGCTCGGTGTGACGCTCGCCGCCGCGCTCACGGCGGGCGCTCAAGTCACGAGCGAGTGGCGGACCGGTCGCGGCGTGCCGGTTGCGGTGATCGAGGTGGTCGGTGGGGACGTCGAACACCTCGCGGCCGTGGTACCTGCCGATGCCGTCGCCCCGGCAGCGATCGCCGGCTTTCCCCTGGAGGTGCGGCCGCGCCGCGGCGCTCAGCTGTGGAGCGTGACGGTGCCCGAACTCCTGGCGCCGCAGGCCGTCTCCGACCTCGCCGGCCGGCTTGCGGCGAGCGGCGCCGGAGCCGTCGTCGCACTCGGCGCGGTTCCGGCGCGGGAGCTTCAGGACGCGCTGGCCGCCCTCGATGCGGTCCCGGCGCGGCCGCTGCCGCGCAGCCGTTGCGTGCTGGCGGACGGCGGCGAGGCCGTGCAGCGCGGCACCCCGAACCGCGTCGAGCTCGTCTTCGCTCTCCCTCCCCCAGACGACCCGCGCGCCGACCTCGCCCCGGCGCTCGTCGCCTGGGTCCAGACGCGCCTCGCCGCGGAGTTCCCCGACGTCAGGGTGGAGAGCGAGCTCCACGACGACTGCGCCCGGATGGCGATTCGTCTGGCGGCCGTCAACGAGAGCCCGCGCGCGCTCGTCCGGCGCCTCCGCCAGCGGGTCGCCGCGCTCGCAAACACGCCGGCCACCCCCGAGGAGGTGACGCGCGCCCTGGCTGCCTGCCAGGCACGCGCGGTCCAGGCCGCCGTCCACGGCGGCACGGTTGCGCGCGATCTCGCGGAACGCCTAGCCCTCGGCGGGCGCGTCGCCGCGGTGCTCGCCACGCCGGTGGTCGACGCCGACACGCTCGCCGAGCTCGCTCGCCAGGTCCTCGGCGGCCACGCCGGCTTCGCGACGGTCGTGGAGCAGGAGCGGCGGGCGCAGGACGAGGCCCGGCAGACGCTCGACAACGGGGCGGTCGTCCAGGTGCGCTGGATTCCCGGCGAGATCGGCGTGGTCGCCGTCGCGCTCGGCAACGTCGCGCCGCGAGCCGGCCGCGAGGTCGTCGCGGCCGCGGCTACCGCCGCGGCGCGCAAGGGCTGGGTGACCACGGTACGGGAGCTGGCCGGGGTCCCGGCGGTCGCGGTCGCCGCGCCCTCCGCCGCGCTCACCGACGTCATCGAGCAGGTGAGCGACGGCGTCGCCTCGGTGCGACCGGCGGTCCACGACGACCTCGAGGCGGTCGTGATGCACTCGCTCGGGCTGGCGAACGTCCCGGCGGGGGAGGCGTTCTCGATCGCGCTGGCGCTGCCTGCCGACCTCGAGGTCGGCGGCGAGGCCGCCGGCAAGTTCTTCGGCGGCATTCCTCCGGGACAGGTGACTGCCGGCGCCGCGGCCGGCGGGCCGGGGCTGAACTGGACCGTCAGCGGGGACGCCCCCGAGGTCGTGGGGGTGGTGGAACTGCCGCCAACCGCCGCCGGCATGGTTGCGGGTCAACTGCTGCGCGATCGCCTCGCACCGGAGCCCGGGATCGCCACGATGCTGCTGGCGCCGGCCGGAAGGTTGGTGCTCACCATCGCGGCCGCCGGCGGCCCCCACGTGCCCGCCCTCGACGCCAGGCTCGCCGGCGTGTGGAAGAAGGCCGCGGCGCCGAAGACTCCGGCCGGCGAGGTCGCCGCCGCTGCGCGCGAGGTGCTGGCCGCGTTCTACGGCGATGCCGGGGCGGCCACCGCGCGCCTCGCGGCGGCAGCGTTCCTCCCCGTCGTGCCGACCGAGGCCGATCTCCTCGGGGCCGACCCGGCCGAGGTCGGCAAGACGATCGCCGGCCTCCCGCCGTGGGAGAAGTTGGCCCGCTACGCCCGCGGCCAGGCGCCCCCGACGGCGCCGCCACGCTCCGCCCGGCCCACTGTGCGAAAATCCAACCCGCCCAGGAGCTGAACCGCCGGGGTGTGCCGGGAGGCGTCATGGTCGAGGGAAGGCCTGCGATCAAGGAGCAGATGGAGCTCCTGCTCAAGGGGTGCGTGGACGTCGTGCGCCCCGAGGACCTCGAGGCCCGGCTCGTCGCCGCCCAGCGCGAGAAGCGCCCGCTCACGGTCAAGGTCGGATTCGACCCCTCCGCCCCCGACCTCCACCTCGGCCACGCGGTCGTGATCCGCAAGATGAGGCACTTCCAGCAGCTCGGCCACCGCGTCGTGTTCCTCATCGGCGACTTCACCGGCATGATCGGCGACCCCACCGGCAAGAAGGCGACGCGGCCGCAGCTCACCCGCGAGCAGGTGGCGGCCAACGCGGAGACGTACAAGCGCCAGATCTTCAAGCTCCTCGATCCGCAGGCGACGGTGATCGACTTCAACGCGCGCTGGCTCGGCGCCCTCACCAGCGAGGAGTGGATCCGCCTGACCGCCAGGGTGACGCTGGCGCAGATGCTCGAGCGCGACGACTTCGCCAAGCGGCTGGCGGCCGGCGAGGCGATCTCGCTGCACGAGCTGCTTTACCCGGTGGCGCAGGCGTACGACTCGGTGGCGCTCAAGGCCGACGTCGAGCTCGGCGGCACCGACCAGCTCTTCAACCTGCTCGTCGGGCGCGACCTCATGGGCAAGCTCGGCCTGCCGCCGCAGATCGTCATGACCCTGCCGCTGCTCGAGGGGCTCGACGGCGTCGAGAAGATGTCCAAGTCGCTCGGCAACTACATCGCGGTCGAGGACGCGCCCGAGGAGATGTTCGGCAAGCTGATGTCGGTGTCAGACGCCCTCATGTGGCGTTACTGGACGTTGTGCACCGACCTCGCGCCGGCCGAGATCGCGGCGCTCAAGAAGACCGCCGCGAGCGGCGAGCGCCACCCGATGGACGTGAAGTTCGAGCTCGCCCGCACGATCACCGCCGACTTCCACGACGCCGCAGCAGCAGCAGCGGCCGAGGCCCACTTCCGCACCGTGCACCAGAAGCGCGAGGTCCCCGACGAGGTCGCCGAGGTCGTGCTCCCGGCGTCAGGCGAGCCGCTTCCGGTCGTGAAGGTCCTGGTGATGGCGGCGCTCGCGCCCAGCAACGCGGAGGCGCGGCGCCTCCTCCAGCAGGGCGGTGTGAAGCTCGCGGGCGAGACGGTGCGCGACCCGTTCGCGACGCTCGACGCGGGCGCCGGCTGCGCGCACCTCGTCCAGGTCGGCAAGCGGCGCTTCGCGCGCATCCGCTTCAGCTAGGCGCGTCCCGCCCGGCTCCGCACCAATGGGCCCCCGGCGCAAAGGTTGCCGGCTTTGACGGTGCGTTGGCCGTCGGTAGAATCGGCCGGGGCGTTTTGAAGAATTCCGGTCCGTGGCAACGCGGGGCGCGAGGTGCCGCAATGGGAACGGTACGACGGTCGAGGGCGTGGTTGTTGGCTGCGTTGGCGCTTGCCGGAACGGCGGGCATCGCCGTCGCGCAGGAGGCTCCACCGGAAGCTCCGGCGCCTCGCTTTGTGGTGTTCGAGGCGTTCACGCGCTACACCTGACCGTCGTGCAAGGCCGCCGGTCCGGCGGTCGATGCGCTCGCCCTTCAGTACGCCGGGCGTGCGGTCTTCATCGAGCAAAACGTCGACGCGCCGATCGGCAACCGGATCAGCCGGTTCTGGGCCGCGGTCAGTCCGCCCGCGTACCTGCCGCTCGTAATCGTGGACTCCGGGCATCGGATCTCGACCGGAGACCCGGGAAACTTCACGACGCTGTTCGGGAGGCTCGTCGACACCGAGTTGGTCCGCCCGCCGCAAGCGGCGATCGAGGCGTACGCGCGCCAGGTCGGGACGCGGATGCGGGTGTACGCGCGGCTGCACAACACCTCCGGCACGACGCTTTCGGCCTCGACGAACCAGGCGGCGGTGCACGCCCTCGTATACGAGGACAAGCGCGTGGGCGTGACGGGACGGATCATGCGGGCCGCGCCGTGGCTCGACCTCACCTCCCCGCTCGCGCCGGACGGCGTCTTCTGTGCCACGCTCGACACGGACGCCCTGTCCGGCGTCGCGTGGAACGCGCTCCACACGGTCGTGGTCGCGGACTACACGCCCGTCTCCGGGGGCGCGTTCGACATGCTGCAGGCGGCGGCGGCGCGCCCCGCCGGCTTGACGGTCACGCCGACGGCGCTCCGACTCGGCGTCGATTCGGGCCATCCGGCCGACCGTACGGTCCCCATCGAGCTCGCTGGCCCCTACACACTGAACTGGACCGTGGCAACCGATGTGCCGTGGCTCGTCCTCGCTCCGGACGAGGCGGCGATCGCGACGGCGCCGGCCGTCACCGTGACCGCGAACGGGCTGGCCGGCGGCGCGCAGGAGGGACACGCCACGTTCTCCGCGACCAGCCCGGACGGCATGGCGTTCTCCCAGTTCCTCACGGTGACGGCGGTCCTGGCGCCGCGCCGGGTGCGCGCCGTCGCTCCGCCGGCGATCCCCGGTTCTTCCGTCGCCCTGCCGATCGTGCTGTCGGCGTTGGGGGACGAGCACGACGTGAGCTTCACGCTCGCGTTCGATCCCGCCGTGTTGAGCGCGCCGTTCGTTGCCCTGGGCGGCGGCGCCTCGGCCGCGACGCTGGTGGTGGACGACGCACAGGCTTCCTCCGGCCGCCTCGGCATCACCCTCACCCTGCCCGCCGGCGAAACGTTTCCGGAGGGCGACGACGAGCTTGCCGTCGTGACGTTCGCGACCGCGGCGGCGGTCCCGCGGCCGACCACCGTGGTGGCGTTTGCCGACCAGCCCGTGGCCCGGTCGATCGGCGACGGGTTCGGCAATCAGCTCACCGCCGCGATCGAGGGCGCCACGCTCGTCTTCCCGGATGCCGGCGCCATGCGCGTCGTTCGCCGCCACCTCCAGCGCTCGGGAAGTTGACGGGAAACCGCGGGCCGAGGACGTATACCCGCAACGGCACCGGCTCGCATCGTCAAAAACGTCGTTGAGCGGCCCCGAATGTTCCAAATTTCACACGCACGCCTGTTACGCCTCTGTAACCCATCGCAGGGGATCCACGCCGACACCGTTCATTCAATACAAATCTCTTTACCAGTCTTGATATTGCGAGTGGCCATCGGGCTGGTACAGGGCTTGCAAACAGGCCAGCGTGACCTGAAACCGTGTTCGGGGCTTTCCCGGACACGGCCTGTTTCTTGAGACTCGAAGGAGAGGAGGACGTACATGGAGAGACGGCTGAGAACAAGGGGTATTTCAACGACGACGATGGGGCTGGTCGCTATCACGGTCCTGATCGCCGGGTTGCTCTGGCCCGCAACGGCTTCGGCGAAGGTGACCCTGGTGGAGAAGGTCGGAGACCACCAAACCAAACTCGCCATCTATGGCTTCGGGCAGTTCGAGGCGCATGACGGGGACGGGCAGTCGGCTGGGGGCGGGCTCCTGTTCAAGGCCCAACGCATCCGGCTCGGCTTCAACTACTACTACGGGAACATGTTCTCCAAACTGTTCCTGGACTTCAACCAGTCCTGGACCGACGACAGCGGCGGCCTCCCCAAGGCCATCAAGGACGCATTCGTCGGCTATCGCTGGGGTGATGCCGCGTTCATCCGCCTGGGCGTGATCAAGACGCCGGTGGGCATGATGTTCTGCGAGCCGGGTTGGAACCTCGACATCGTCGAGCGCTCCGGACTCGACAAGAACCTGGTGCTCGAGCGCGACTTCGGTGTGCTGCTGTCCGGGCGCCTCATCGGCTTCGAGAACAACCTCCGCACCGACGGCACCGAGATGGGGATGGAGCAACAGGGCTACGGCTTCGGCTATGACGTCGGGGTGTTCAACCCAGCCGGCCGGAGCGGCGCGGTGACGTGGGACAAGACGCTGCTCGGCGACGCGCTTGCCTACGCGGGACGCTTGAGCTTCGACTGGGGTCCGCAGATCCACGTCGAAGGATCGTACGGCACGTCCGAGCAGGCCGGCGGCAAGGGGACACAGGACTACAACGTGTGGGATGTCGGCTTCGCCTCGGAGTTGTGGAAGCAGGGGCTCGAGCTCAAAGCGGAGTACGTCAAGGGAACCAACATCCTGGGCGTGAAGGACTTCGAACAGGATACCCTGTCGTTGACGGCCGGCTACATGATCGCCAAGCAGTGGGAGGGCGTGGTGAAGTACTACGGCGCCTCCGCCGACAACCCCACCAAGGGCACGTCCAAGCTGACCAACACCTACATCGGGCTGAACTACTACATCAGCCCGATCTCCGGGAAGCACAAGGACCTGCAGCGTCACCGCATCATGCTCAACTACATCCTCGCGAGCGGCGACACCAACCACTGGACCGGAAAGTGGGGGTATCTCGACGACGGTTGGGTGTTGCAGTGGCAGTACAAGTTCTGAGCTAGAGAGTTGCGAACGCCCGCACGCGGGGCCCTACCGCGAACGGGTGTGACGATGAAACCGGCCGGCTCGCCCGAGAACGTTTCGGGGTGGGCCGGCCGGAGTCTTTCTGCGCTGCGGTGGCGCGCCGCCTGGTTCGATGGGACGTCTCGAACTGTCGTTCCCTCGAGCATCGCGTCTTCGTCGCCATCGCGGACCCGAGCGGCGCGACCGTGTCAATCACATGGGTTGACGGGTCGGCTCCGCCCTGCCGCCGGCGGGGCCTACGGTGAGAACCATTCCTCCACGACGGACTTTGGTTTGATATCACCCGACGGTGGGGGTTGCCTGACCGCCCGTCCGGTCGTGGCTGGGTTGGCTCTTGCGGCGAGCGGACGGCGGCAGACCTGCCGGCACGGCGACCGGCGCACGCCGGGCCTGCTCTCCGGACACCACGGTCCGGCGCTGCCCGGACCCTGCTCGGGGACCGCGTCCCGGTCAGTTGGTCAACGGCCGCACCAGGAACCTGGACAGCCTGGCGGGAGACGACGTGGACAGCTCCTTGACCTGGGTCAGGTACTGCGTCAGCAGCGGCGTGTTGCCTTCGGAGTCGACGATCACCGCGTCAAACAGGTTTTTGGCCGAGTCCCGCAGCAGGATGCGTCCCTGATACCCCTCGCTCGCCCGATGCAATGATGTCGCGGCCAGGGCGAGGAGCGTTCCGAGGTCACGCGCATCCTGCTCCGTCGCCACGACGAGCGTTGCGGAGCCGAGGATCCGGATCACCCCTTTGACGCGGTGATCGTTGAGCCCGTTGATCACGGCCACGCCGTACTCGCCGGCCGCCTTCACGCCTCCGAGTTGTGCCGTGGCGAGGTCCAAGTACGTGTCCGCCACCCGTTCGATGAGAGCGTTCGCTGCGTTGAGGTTCGTCGCTCGGATGTCGATCCGCTCCACCGCCGGGCTGGCCAGGAGATCCGTGATTTCCTGACGCGCCGCCGCGTGGACGCCTGTGCCGTCGGGCCGCGGTGGCGCCGGTTGCGCGTGCGCGAGCGCCGCTGGAAGGGTGAGCGCTCCGGCGAAAATGGCCGCTGCCGTCAAGAGGAAGTAGCGATTCGTGCGCTGAGTCATCGTCGTTCTCCATGTGCTCCGGCCGCCGCCGTTCCTGGAGCACCGCCGTGTGAGCGCCAGGGGGATGCGACGGCCGGGATTGAACCAAGAGCTTCGGTCCCGGACCCGGCGAAGGCGGCTGCGGCTCCGGGCACGTTCACGCGATCCCCAGGGGGTACCGCTTGGGTTTCTCCCACCGTGTTTCCCTGCGGTCGGCGAACGGTTTTGTTGCGCCGGTCGAGTGTTGCGTGTTCAGTACGTTGAAGGGTGGGACGTCTCTTTTCGCACGCTTCAAGTGTAGAGGTGCTCGAAGCGTTGTCAAGGCCAGGTGGCGTGCTCCTTAACCAACCCTGCACAGTGTTCGGCACACCGTCACCACGTCCTCTGTGACGCCAAGCGCAGCCTCGATCTCCTGATTTGAATGGCCGTCCGCCGCCAACAGCACCAACCCCGCGGCGCGCTACGACAAGTCGAGTCCGATCTATTGCATGCCGATCCTCGACGTGGACAAGGCGCGCACCGTGATGGTCATCAAGCGTTCTATGAGCCCGGGCTTTGCCGGCATCGACAACGAGCTCTACGACATGGACCGCACCCTGATGGTCTTCGGGGACGCCAAGGCGGTCGTCGGCAACCTCGTCAAGGAGCTCGCCGCAGGCGCGGCGGCGCGTTAGGCCGCCGAGCGCCGGCTGCGGAGCCGAACGTCGCGGCGACGGTGGGCTCTCGACCCTCAGGACCCGCTTCGCAGGTGGCGGCGCGCGCGTCGCCACGGGAGCTCGTCGCGCAGCGTCACCCGTGCGGTGCTCCGCCGCACGGTTGCGCCTGAGAGCTCCGTGACGTGGACGAGGAACCACTTCTCTGGGTCACCGTGGTTGCGGACCGTGACACCCACCGTGATCGGCGCGACCGTCCGCGACCCGGAGGCGACCATCAACGTCCCGGACGTCCGCACGTAATCGGTCCCGGCACGGGCCGTCCCGTCCTCCGTCTCGAACCCGAGAGTCACCTGCCGGTCCGGGGTCCCGCTCAGCTCGATCGGCACCGCTGCAACGGCCTCCCCCGGCCCGACGCCGGCGTCGATCGCGCTCGCCTCCACGAGGTCGAGGTCGAGAGCCCAGAGGCCCTTGCCGTGCACCCAGTCGTCCGCCGTGAAGTAGATCGTCGAGCCGACGCGGGTCAGCGCCTCCGGCATCGACGAGCACGCCCCGAGGCACAGGTCCTCGACCATCGCCGTACCCTCCGGCGTGCCGTCGCTGCGCCAGATTTCCGCCCCGTGCTCGCGGTCGGAGGCGACGAAGTAGACGACGTCATCGACCGCAACCATGGACCTCGGGTTCGAGGCCGACAGGCCGGGGCCGATCTCCTTGACCAGGACGGTCCCGCCGGAAGACCCGTCGGTCATCCACAGCTCCGCGTTCCCCGTCTGTGAGGCCGCGGCGAAGAACGCGCGTGGTCCGGCCGCGGTCAGGCCGCTGGGGTTGGACGAGCTCGCGCCCGGCAGGATGTCCTTGACCAGCGCGGTGCCGTCGGACGTCCCGTCGGTGCGCCAGAGCTCGTAGCCCGACAGCGACCGGCCGACGAAGAGCAAGCCCCCGTGGAACGGCGTCATCTCGCTCGGTTCCTTGCCGGGGAGCGACACGGTGCCGGCGGTGCTCCCGTCCGAGACCCGCAGCGTTCCTCCCACCAGACGGTAACTCACGAAGTAGACGCGATCCCCTGCGCTCACGAACCCGGCTGGTTTGAGTCCCGGGCTGACGAGTTGCGTCCCTTCGGCGGTCGCGTCGCTCTTCCAGAGATCGGAAACCTGGCCCCCCACACCCGCCGAGAAGAAGACTGCGTCCCTCGTCCGCCCGAACTGCGTCGGTTCGGAGCTGGCCATGCCGGGGAGAACGTCCTTCACCATCCCGGTGCCGCTCGCGCTGCCGTCGCTGGCCCACAGCTCGCCGCCGTGGACGGGGTCGTAGCTCTTGAAGAGCACCCCGCCGTGGTACGGCTGAAGCACGCTGGGGCAGACGGCGCTCGCGCCCGACCCGCAGCCTGCCAAGTAGCGACTGCTCCCGTCGACGATGTCGGTGACCACCAACGAGGGCGTCGGAACGGTCCCGGGGGAGGTCACGCTAAAGAGCCGGTCGGCAGACACTGTCCACGAACTGGAGAGCAGTTGAGCGGCGGAGCGGACGATGCCGCCGGTTGCAGGGTCGGAAGTCCAGGTCTCCTGCCACGGGTAGACGCCGGTCGTGAAGAGCAACTGCCCGTTGACGTTCAGCAGCGGCCCAACGGTCTCGCCGTCGGGGAACGCCGGCCTCTGCGCCGAGTCGGACAACGGCACCGTCCCGGCGCTCGTGCCGTCGCTCGACCACAGCCGGCAGTAGCCGTCGTTCGACATCGCGAAGAACACGGCCGCGCCACCCGCGACGATGAAGGGCGACCAGCCGAGCGACGAGCACCCGCCTTGACAGATTTCGACGACGAGCTCCGTCCGTCCGGTCACGAGGTCGGCCTTCCACAGCTCGCGGCCGAGGGTGAGGTCCGGGGAGCGAACCTCGGCCGAGAACAGAACCGTGTTGCCGAGGACGACCGCGTTGGCGGGGCTCGACGAGCACTCGCCCGGGCAGATGTCGGCCAACATGAAGGTTCCTGCCGACGTCCCGTCCGACCTCCACAGTTCCGCGCCGTGGACGCCGTCGTCGATCGACAGCAAAGCGGCGCCCGGCGAGACAGCGAGGAAGGTGCCCCCGGCCCCGAACTCTCCGGGCTCGATGTCGCGGACCAGGTGTGTGCCGTCCTGCGTGCCGTCGGTGGTCCACAACTCCGGCCCGTGAACGCCATCGTCGGCGACGAAGAGGAGTGCGGACCCCGTGAAGGCCGCGACGCCACCGAAGATGCCGTTCGCCGAGACGGGGTAGTCTTCGACCTCATCGGCGAAGTCGCAGAGCCTGGTCGTGCCCGCTCTGGTGCCGTCGCTCACCCACAGCTGGCTCGAGCCCCCGGACCCTTTCAGGAAGAACGCCACTCCGGCGCCGGCTGGCCAGATCGGGCGCGGACCTCCGACGGTGCCGCTCGGGTACGCATCGAAGAGACGGTAGGTGCCTTCCGTGGTGCCGTCGCTTCGCCAAAGCTCCAGGGTCCGAAGATAGTCTCCGGCGCGGAAGTACACGAGCCCGCCGGCGGCAACCGAGATGCCGGCCGTTGCCACGCAACCGTTGGCGCAGAAGCTCTGAACGAGAGGGTGGGTCCCGGCGGACGTCCCGTCCGTCACCCAGACCAATTGGCCATGGCCTGGGTTATCGGCTGTGAAGAACGCCAGTCTTCCAGTGACCACCGGAGGCGCGAAGCCGCCCGCTGCCGCCAGGATGTGGGTCCCTTCCGGCGTGGCATCGCTGAGCCAGACACCGTCCTTGCCGAGGTACTTGCCGAGTATCAAGAGGCGCCCGGCCAGCGCCGCCAGGTGCGGCGGCGTCTCCGGTGAGATCGACTCGTCGAGGACCATGGTGACGCCTGTGCCTTCGACCGTTCCGTCCGTCTCACGAAGGACGAGGCCGCCGTCCGCGGTCCGGGCCGCCCAGTACGCCCGACCCCCGAGGACGGCCACCTCCGAAACCGGGCCGTCACCATCCCTCGCGAACGACGCCTCCGACAAGACGTAGGTCCCGGCGGCCGTGCCGTCGCTGCGCAGCGTCAACCCGCCAGGACTGCCTCTGAAGACGGCGACGCCGAGGTCGGCGCCGGGCAGGAACGGTTCCAGCGCACACCCGCTCGAGCCCCAGCGCGCCGAGTCGAACTCCTTGGCGAGTCGAAGGTGCTCGGCCGCGTGCGCGGTTGCCGTAACGGCCAGCAAGGCGCACAACAGCCGGCAGAAGAGCCTGGCGCGCATGAGAACGGTTTGCACCAGCGTTGGCCCCTTCGATCCCATCTCGACGCGGCCGGCCCGATCGCGGGGATGAGCGGTACGCCGCACAGCGTGGTCGTGCACCGGCTTTGCGCCTCCAGTACCTGCGATCATAGTTCACGAGTCTGTGCGCCGAGTGCGCAATTCCGGACAGCGTCACACTCTCTAGACGTGCTCCGAGCGGCGCGGGTCCGCCGCCAGCAGGCACGCCTCGGCGCACACGTCGCAGTGCGCCCCCGGCGGGCAGCTCGCCGTCGCCCGCCGGAACGCGGCGAGGAAGTCGCGTGCCTGGGGCTGGTCGGAGCGCAGGAAGCGCACGAGCCGCACCATCGCTGCGCCGGTCTCCTCCGAGAGGAGGTGCTCGACCTTGCAGGCGTCCAGCTCGGCGGTCGCCGCACCGACACCCATCACCTCGCGCAGGAAAACGAGCAGGACCTCGCGCTTGCTCGCCACCCGCGACACCAGGTTCGAACCCGCCCGCGTGAGGTGCAGGCGCTGCTCGGAGTCGATCCGGACGAGGCCGTGCTCCTGCAGCGCGTGCAGCTGCAGCGAGACTGCGGCGCGCGTGACGCCGAGAGCGCGGGCCACGTCGGCGGCGCGCGGCGCCCGGCCGAGCTTCGCGGATGCCGCGATCGCCAGCAGGTAGTGGGCCCCGGAGTGGGTGATCTCGTTGTCCTCGAACGCGCGCCAGACGGCTGCCGTCCCGCCTGCAGGGCGCGCGCCTGCGGGCGCGGGCTTCGGCCGGCGAACGCCTGCGGCCATCTCTCAACCTTCCACCAGGGGACGCAGGTAGATCCCCTGGGCGATCTCGTCCTCGAGCGCGAGCAGCGTGCGGTCCACTTCGACAACCAGCGAGGGCTTGCGCTGGCGCAGCGTCAGGGTGGCGCCCGGCGTCACCCCGAGGTCGGCGAGTTGGTCGAGGCGTTCGCGGTGGCGTGGCGCCATCAGGACGACCCGGCCGCGCTCGCCGGGCTTCAGGTCGATGAGCCGGCAGATGAGCGAGGCGACACGGCGGGAGAGCGCCCCGCAGCAGGCCCCAGGCGGGATCGGCCGGCCGTGCGGGCACACCGGGGGGTGGCCGAGGAACGAGCACACCGCCTCGGTGACCGCGGGCGAGAGCTCGTGCTCCAGGCGGCACGCCTCGGCTTCGGTGGTTTCCATGGAGAGCTCGAGCACCTGGTGGAAGAGTACCTCGGCGAGGCGGTGGCGGCGAACCGCCTCTCGTGCCTGCGCCTTGCCCGCCGGCGTGAGCCGCAGGAGGTCCCCCTCGAGCGCGACCAGCCGTTGCTCGACCAGTTCCCCGGCCACCTCGCCCCAGCCCTCGCCGGGGCCGGCGTGGATCGTGCGCGCCAGCTCCGGAAGCGACAGCGAGATACCCGCCTCCTCGGCGGTCCACAGCTCCTCCAACACCTCCTCGCGCGCAGCCGCGGGCTGACCCGGCACGAACGAGAACGACGCGCTCACGCCCGCCTCCCGGGGAGCATGCGCCGCACCCAGCGCGCCACCATTGAGTCCTCGACGAACCGGTAGTGGCAGTGCGGGCAGCACAGCGTCCGGCAGTTGGCAGAGAGCGGGCATCCGCTCGGGCACGACTCCTTGCCCTGGAAGCGGCCGCCGCACAGCGGGCACTGCACCGACCGCACCCCCCCGGGCGCGACCGCCGCCGCGCTCACAGGTGCACCGCCAGCGCGCGCAGCAGCCAGTTGAGCGCCGCCCCGACGGCGAACGCGAACGGCACGATGAACGCGACCATTGCGAGCGCGGTCTTGATCCCGCGCTCCTTGATCATGACGAAGAAGTTGGCGATGCACGGCACGAACAGCGTGATCACGACCAGGGCCACCAGCGATTGGACGCCGTCGAGCTGTGCGTTCCTGCGCATGAGGAAGAAGCCGGCGGCGCCGTAGTCGCGGCGCAGGAACCCGACGAGGAACGCGTCGGCCGCCTTCGGCGGCAGCCCGAGCGCCCCGACCACCAGCGGGCGCGAAAACGCCTCCAGGCGAGGGAGTGCGCCCGCGGCGTCCAGCGCGAAGAGGAGGAGCGTGCCGAGCACGAACAGCGGCACCGCTTCCTTGAGGTACCACTCGGTCCGGGCGGCGGTCTTGATCAGGATGTTGGCCAGGCTCGGGACCCGAATCGGGGGCACCTCGAGGAGGAAATCGGAGCCGCGGCCCGGCATCAGCCGCGCGGCGGCCCAGCCGACGCCGAACATCGTCCCCGCCACGACTCCAGCCCAGATGAACGTCCCGAGCGGCGCCATCGAGCCCAGCATCGCGAGGATGACGCCGAGCTGCGCCGAGCAGGGGACGCCGAGGGCGAGCAGGAGGGTGACGAGGGCGCGCTCCTTGCGCGTCGGCAGGATGCGAGTCGTGAGCGTCGCCATCGTGTCGCAGCCGAGGCCGAGGATCATCGGCAGCACGGCCTTGCCGTTCAGCCCCATGACGCGGAAGACGCGGTTCACCATCACCGCGAGGCGGGGGAGGTAGCCGGAGTCCTCGAGGACGCCGAAGAAGACGAAGAACGTCCCGACGACCGGCAGGACGATGGCGATCGAGTACGTCAGCGCCATCGTGACCACCCCGTACGGCCCGACGAGCAGCTCCCGCACCCACGCCCACGGGAAGAGCCAATTCGCCGCGGCGGTCGCCGCCGGGTTGATGACCTTGCCGAACAGGCCGTCCTCGGTCCAGTGCACCAGCGTGCCGGCGCCGAACACCCCGACGAACTCGTACGCGGCGAACAGCACCGCGGCGAGGAACGGGATCCCCCAGACGGGGTGCATCGAGAGCGCGCCGAGGCGGTCGCGCAGCGACCCGCTGCGGGTGCGGTCGACGTGGAAGACCGCCCGCAGCAGCTCGGCGACCGCCCGGTGGCGGGCGCGGGCGATCGCCGTCGCGGCGCTGCACCCGAGCGCCCGTTCGAGGTCGGCGCGAAGACGCCCGACGAGATCGACGCTTGCCGCCTCCAGGTTCTTGGCGCTCCACCCCGCGAGGGTGCGGTCGCCGGCGAGGAGCATGAGCGCCACCCCCCGGCGCGCCTCGGCAACGCCTGCCGGGAGCACGGAGGCGACCTCGAGCACGGCGCGCTCGACCACGGCCGGGTAGGGGCACTCGAGCCGGGCACGGTCCGCGCGCGGCAGGCCCCGGCCGATCTCCGCGAGCCCGGCGCCGGTGGTCGCGGTCGCGGGCAGCACCGGGATGCCGAGCCGCCGCTCGAGCTCCGCGGCCTCGACGCGGACGCCGAGATCGCGCGCCTCGTCCTGCAGGTTGAGGACGATCACCTGCCGGCGCCCGAGCTCGGCGAGCTGCGCCGTGAGGTAGAGCACGCGGCGGAGGTTCTTCGTGTCCCCGACCTGGACGACGACCGCGTCCGGCTCGGCGAGCAGGATGTCGCGGGTCACCTGCTCGTCCTCCGACTGCGGCGTCAGGGAGTTGGTGCCGGGCGTGTCGATGATCTCCGGCACGCCGGGGATGGCACGGGCGCGGGCGCGGGTGATCTCGACGGTGGTCCCGGGGTAGTTCGAAACTGTGACGTAGGTCCTGGTGAGCGCGCCGAAGATCACGCTCTTCCCGACGTTGGGGTTGCCCACCAGCAGCAGAGGCGGCTGCTCGGGACTCGTGGCGAGGGCTGCGACCCGGCTCATGCTCGGCGACGGGGCCCGCCCTGCGGCGCGCCCATCGCGGCGGATGCTACGGATCGCGGCGCTGGATGTCAAGTATGCTTAACGCGGTCGCTCGCCGTCGGCGCGGCCGGGTTCGGCGAAGCGGCCTACTCGCTCTTCTGGCACTCGGAGCACAGCCCCTGGATCTGCAGGCTGTAGAAGCTGGGCCGGAAGCCGTGCTCGAGGCAGACCTCGCGCTGGCGCTCGTCGAGGTCGTTGTCGTAGAACTCGATGATCCGGCCGCAGCTCGTGCACACCATGTGATCGTGCCGCTTCCCCGGGGTGACGCGCTCGTACACGTAGTGCTCGCGCCCCAGGCGCGACTTGCGCGCCAAGCCGCACTGGACCAGCAGGTCGAGGGTGCGGTAGATCGTCGCACGCGAGACTCGTTTGCCCTGGTTGCGCAGCTGGAAGAGCAGCGAATCGGCGTCGAGGTGGCCGGTGGACTCAAAGAGCTCGTCGAGGAGCATCAAGCGCTCTTTGGTTACCTTGAGGTTGTTGTCACGCAGGTACTGGACGAAGAACTTTTCGGCTCGCTTCATCGTGCCCTCCTGATGCGCGTCTCAATTTCACCAGGAAGTCACGCTAATCGCTTCTGAGTCCGGTGTCAAGTGGGTGGCTCCGAAGGGTTGTCGCATTGCGTCATGTGGACCTCGCCCTCGAGCACCCCGCCTTCATCGACGATGAGTTGGGGAGCGAACACCTCGGCCAGCACCCGGCCGGTCCCGTGAATCATCAGGCTCTCGTTCACGCGTACGGTGCCTTTCACGGTGCCCGCGACGACCAGGCGCCCGACCACGATCTCGCCCTCGACCACGCCGCCTTCCCCGACCAGGAGTTCGTGCTCGCTCCTGACCGTGCCGCTGACCTGGCCGTGCACGCGCAACAGGTCGGAGAACACCACGTCGCCCTTGATCGCGCACCCCTGATCCAAGAAGCCGTTGAGCGTTCCCTGACTCTTCTTCATCGCTTCTCCCCGGCGAGCAGGCGGAAGAGGCGGATGAGCTCCTCCTCGCTCGCAAAGCGCAGGCGGATCTCGCCGCCGCGCCGGCGCCGGCTGATCTCCACCTGGACGCCGAGCGCCAACGCCAGCCGTTCGGCGGCGGCCGCGGTCTCGGGGTCGGCGCTTCGCGCCGCCCGCCGCGGCGGCGGCTGCAACCGCCGCTCGAGCTCGCGCACGCTCCACCCCTCGCGGGCGCACCGTCGCCCCAGCTCTTCCTGGCGCTCGGCACCGCTCACGCCGGCGAGGGCGCGGGCGTGGCCGGCCGATAGCTCGCCGGCATCCACCATCTCCTGCAATGATAGTGGTAACTGAAGTAAACGCAATGCGTTAGCGACTGTCGACCGGTTCTTCCCGACCCGGGCCGCGATTGCTTCCTGGGCGAGGCCGAGCTCGGCGCGCAGGTGGTGGTAGGCGCGCGCCTCCTCGATCGGGGTGAGGTCCTCGCGCTGCAGGTTCTCGATCAGGGCCAGGGCCAACTGGTCGGCGTCCGCGACCGCGTCGCGCAGCACGACGGGGATCCGCTCGAGACCCGCCAGGCGCGACGCACGCCAGCGGCGCTCCCCCGCGATCAACTCGTAGCCGCCGGTGGCCGAGCGGCTCACCACCACCGGCTGCAGGAGGCCGTGCTCGCGGATCGAGGCTGCCAGTTCCTCGAGGCTCGCGGCGGCGAACTGCCTCCGCGGCTGCAGCGGGTTGGGGCGAATCTCGGCGATCGCCACCTCGGTCACCGCGCCGGGACGCGTGTCGGCGCCCTCGGGGATCAGCGCCGCAATGCCCTTACCCAACGCGGACCGCTTCATGCGCCCTCCGCCTCCGCAGCATCTCCTCGGCCAGGGCCAGGTACGCCTGCGCCCCGCGACTGCGGATGTCGTACTCCAGGATCGTCCGCCCGAACGACGGCGCCTCCGCGAGGCGCACGTTGCGCGGGATGACCGTGGCGAACGCCGTCTCGCCGAAGAACCGGCGCACCTCGTCGACGACCTGGTGCGACAGGGTGACCCGCTCGTCGTACAGCGTCAGCACCGCGCCGTCCACCGCGAGTTCGGGGTTCCACGCCGCCCGGACGCGGTCGAGCGTCCGCATCAACTCGCTCACCCCCTCGAGCGCGAAGTACTCGCACTGGATCGGGATCAGCACCGCGTCGGCGGCGACGAGCGCGTTGAGCGTGAGCAGTCCGAGCGACGGCGGGCAGTCGATGAGGACCCACTGGTGGTCGGTGGGGGAGGCGGCGAGCGCCTGGCGCAGCCGCTCCCCTCGCTTCGGGTCGGCGAGCAACTCCACCTCGGCGCCGACCAGATCGCGGCGCGCCGGCAGCAGGTCGAGGCCGGGAAAGCGTGTTGCGACCACGGCCTCGCGCAACGGCTGCAACCCCTCCAGCACCTCGTACGAGGTCGGCCCATCGCCCACCCACCCCAGCCCCGACGAGCAGTTGGACTGGGGGTCGAGGTCGAGCGCGAGGACCGTCTGCTCGCAGGCGGCGAGCGCCGCCCCGAGGTTCATGACGGTCGTGGTCTTGCCGACCCCGCCCTTCTGGTTAGCGATGGCCACAACCCTTTGATTCTTCACGCTTTCTCCTGAATGTTTCACGTGGAACATCGGCGCCAGACCGCCAATACGCCATGTGCCGGATCCGACAGCGGCAAGGGTAACACACGCCCCTCTGCCACCTGCCCGGCCATCGCCTCGGCGTTGGCGGCGCTCGTCCACCACAGGAAGCAGCCGGTCGCCTTCAGCAGGCGAGACGCTTCGGGCAGCCACGCCTCGAGGCCGACGCCGCGAACCGTCGCCACGTCGTACCCCCCGCCCGGGTGGTCGGCCACGCGCTCGCGGCGCACCTCCGCCGCCAGGCCAAGCTCGCGCGTCGCCTCCTTCAGGAACGCCCACCGTCGCTCGCGCGGCTCCAGCAGCACGCCACGCACGCCGGGGCGCGCCAGCAGCAGCGGCACTGCGGGAAAGCCGTTCCCACTCCCGATGTCGATGAGGGTGCCCGTCTCCCCGAGGTACGGCAAGGCGGCCAACGTGTCGCACACCAGAGCCGTCAGCAGCCGTTTCGGGTCGGCGCCGCCGAATAGGTCCACCGCGCCGCTCCACTGCGCCAGGAGTGTCAGGAAGTGCGCCAGGCGATCCGCGAACTCCGCCGGCACCCCTTCCGCGGCGAGCCGAGCCGCCCAGCCCGCGCGGTCCGGTCCCCGCCCCGGCTTCACTTCGGCTCTGCCGCCGTGCGCGCCATGATCCGCTCGGTGATGAGTTGCTGGCCCATCGTGAACAGGTTGTTGACCAGCCAGTACAGCACCAGCCCCGCCGGGAAGCTCATGAACATGAAGCCGAAGATGAACGGCATGAACATGAACATCCGCCTCTGCGCGGGGTCCGCCGTTTGCGGCGCCATCCGCTGCTGCAGCACCATCGAGGCGGTCATCAGGATCGGCGTGATGTAGGTCGGATCCTTCGCCGCCAGGTCGTGGATCCAGAACACGAACGGCGCCTGCCGCAGCTCGATCGCATAGGCGAACAGCGAGTAGAGCGCCCACAGGATCGGCAGCTGCACCAGCATCGGCAGGCAGCCGCCCATCGGGTTGACGCCCTGTTCCTTGTACAGCTGCATCACTTCCTGGTTCATCCGGGTGCGGACGTTGGGGTCCTTCTTCGCCCGCTCCTTGTAGCGGTCCTGGATCGCCTTCATCTTCGGTTGCAGCACCTGCATCCGCTTCATCGAGACCACGCTCTTGTGGCTGAGCGGGAAGAGGAGGATGCGGATCACGGCCGTGAGGACGATGATCGCGACCCCCCAGTTCCCGACCCAGCCGTAGATCCAGCGCATCGCCGCGAGGAACGCGATCGAGAGGATGCCGAAGATCCCGAACGAAAGCGTCTCCGCCAGGCCGCGCCCGTACCCGAGCATGATGCTGCGGTCCTTGGCGCCCGCGAACATCGTCCCGCCGACCGCGCCGTTGATGCCCACCACCACCACCTCAGGCAGCGCCGTCGGCCCGGTGCCGGAGCGCGAGATGCGCACCTCGGCGACAGGGTCGTTGGGCAGCAGCGCGAGGAGGAAGTACTGGTCCTCGACCCCGGCGAAGTCGATCGCTCCCCGAACCGAGCGTACGGTGTCCAGCTTCGCCGCCACCAACCGTTCCACCTTGCCGTTCAACCGCACGACCGCGCCCTCGCCGCCGAACCTCCCCTGCTGGTCGATCTTGAGCGTCTTCTCGACCCCGGTCGCGATCACCACCCCGGCCCGGGCCGGCGCCCCGCCCGACTGCACCTCGACGTCGACCGCGAACTTCCCGTTCCCGGCCGCGATCCTCTTCGTCACCCAGTTGCCGGCACCGTCGCTCCAGCGCAGCCGGACGCCGCCGTCCTCGCGCTCCACCTTATACAGCGCCTCATTCCAGGCTCCGGGGGCGGCGATCGACAGCGGCAGCGCGCCGCCGGCGCGAACCAGGTCGAGAGGCGCCCCGGCGTCGTCGCGGTACCCATCGAGGATCAGCGACGAGATCACCCCGCCGTGCGGGTCCACGGTGGCGTGCCAACCGTCGCCCGCGAGCGCGATCGGTGCCGCGTCCGTACCGACCTCCGCCGGCACCACCGGCCCCGACGGGACCGCGGGCGCGGTCGGTTCCGGGGCCGCAGCCCCGGGTGCGCCCGCGGGCGTGGCCGCCGCAGGCGCCGCAGCGGTGGCGGCCGGTGCCGGCTCGGCAGGGGCGTTCGGCGGCTTCGGAGCGAACAGCGAAAACCAGATGATGACCACGATCCCCGAGAGCACCGCCGCCAGCAGCACGCGCTTTTCCATCGACTAGCCCCTTTCGCGCGGCGGCACCGGATCGTAGCCGCCGGGGTTCCACGGGTGGCAGCGCCCCAGCCTGCGCACCCCGAGCCAGAGGCCACGCCTCAGCCCATGCACACCGATCGCCCGTTGCATGTACTCGGAACACGTGGGTTCGAACCGGCACGCCGGCGGCAGCAGCGGTGAGACCCACCGCTTGTACCCGGCCAGCGCAGCCATCATGACGCGGGCGGCCGCGGAGCGGTCGTTGCCCTCTTCATGCACCGCTCGAAGTCCTCCGCCAGCGCGCTCCACGCCACCTCGGCGCATCCGCGCCGGACGTTCACCACGATCTCGCCACCCCAACCGGCGAGCAGTTCCTCGCGCGTCCGCGCCAACTCGCGGATGCGGCGCCGCGCCCGGTTGCGCACGACCGCCCCGCCGATCTTGCGGGTCGCCGTGATGCCGAGACGGCGCACCTCGCCCTCCCCCGCAATTGCGAAGATGACGAGGTACCTTCCGACGACCTTGGCCCCACCGGCGTAGACGCGCTTGAAGTCCGAGCGGCGCAGCAGCTTGTCCAGAACGCCCCCGGCCGGCTCAGACGGTCAGGCGCTTCCGCCCCTTCCGGCGGCGCGCCGCGATCACGCGCCGTCCCGCGGGCGTGCTCATCCTCGCCCGAAACCCGTGGGTCTTCTTCCGGCGCCGGTTGTTCGGCTGGAATGTCCGCTTCATGTTCTCACCCCTTGCCACCCCCGGCGCCAGGCGACGGGGAATGGTGAGTTTACGCTGGCTTCGTCGCGCGGTCAACCGCGGCGGGAGAACGGGGCACAGGGGAAAGGTGGTCCGTGGTCCGTGAGGCGAGACGGAAGGCCCTGGCCGCGAACCGCTCCATGGACATCGCCGCTTGTCCGCCGGCCGGTGCTGCAGGCCCCGTTCCGTCCGGCCGGCCGCGACGAGCGGTCCCGTCGCGAAACCTATGCGACCGAACTCGTTCTCGCCGGCAACTCGACGGTGAACGTCGAGCCGCGCTCGGGCTCGCTGGTCACCGTCACGGCGCCTCCCATCATCTCGACGAAGTGCCGGCTGATCGCCAGGCCGAGACCGGTGCCGCCGAAGCGGCGCGTCGTCGACGCGTCCGCCTGCGTGAACGGTTGAAACAGCCGGCCGAGCTGTTCCGCGGTGATTCCGATCCCCGTGTCGCTGACGCGAAACGTGAGCCACGGCCCGTCGGCGCGATCTTCGCGCGCTGCCGCCAGCGTCACGCGCCCGCCGCTCGTGAACTTGGCGGCGTTGCCGAGCAGGTTGAGCAGCGTCTGGCGCACCTTGGTCACGTCGAGCGTCGCCTCGCCCAGGCGGCCCTCGCAACGCGTCTCGAAGCGGTTGTCGTTCTGGCGCATCAACGGTTCGACGGCGCCCGCGACATCGTTCACCAGCAACTCGACCTCGACCTGCTCGGGATAGAGCTCCATCCGACCCGCCTCGATCTTCGCCAGCTCGAGCACGCCGTTGATCAGGCCGAGCAGGTGCGTCCCGGCCGCGCGGACCTTCTTGATGTCTACGACGAAGCGCTCCATCCCCAGCGCGGTTGCTTCCTCCTCGAGCATCTCGCTGAACACCATGATCGCGTTGAGCGGGGTGCGCAGCTCGTGGTTCATCGTCGCGAGGAACCGGCTCTTGGCGGCGTTCGCCTGCTCGGCGGCCGCGCGCGCCTGCCGGCTCTCCTCGAACAACCGGGCGTTGCGGATGGCGCTCGCCAACTGGGTGACGTAGCGTTCGATTGCGAGAATGTCGGCACGGCTGACCGAGATCGGCTCGCCGGTGTTGCCGAACACCAGGACGCCCACGACTTCGTCCTGGATCTCGAGCGGGCAGAGCAGGATGCCGCGCACGGGATCGACCTGGTAGATCTCGCGGTCGGCGGCGGCCATCGCCTCGACCCCGTCGGGGTCGATCTCGGCACGGCAAACCGAGGCCCGTTCGCTGACCGCCCGCACGAAGATGCTGTCGGTTGCACCGAGCGGCACCTCGAGCCCACGGAGCCGGGAGGCCACCTCGTCGGTGATGCCGGAGCCGCGGAAACGATCGAGGATCAGCACGCCGGCGTCGCGGTCCAGCAGGAGCGTGCCCATCTGGTCGAAGTGGAACTTCTTCTGCAGCACGCGCATCACGAAGTCGAGCACCTCGTCGAGATCGAGCGTCGCGTTTACCAGGCGCGCCAGCTCCGTGAGTGCGGTGCTCTCGGCCACCGCCCACCCCATGACCTCGGACTGCTGCAGCACCTGGGCGTTGCGCTCGCGGAGCTCGCGCCGGGCGCCGATCAGCTCCCTGGCGCCCCGGTTGCTGTAGTACGACGACGTCCACAGCCCCACCGCGACGAACAGCAGGCACAGGTTCGTGGTCAGCAGCGTCGGCAGGAACCTCGGCGCGAAACCGACAAACGGCAGGCACGCCGCGATGCCCACCAGCGCAGCGAGGCCGCCGCGCAAAAACAGCGGAATCCCCCCCATCATGATCTCGAACCCGAGCATGGTCAGCACGACCGTGCCGGCCGGCAACGGGCTCAACCCGGTCAGGCCGGCAAACACGCCGACGATGAAACCGTCCGCGATCAGGTTGCGGAAACCTGCCCGCTTCGGATCGGCGCTGCGCGCCGCGATCAGGTGGAACAGGTGCGGCCAACTCAGGCCGAGCGCCAGCACCGACACGATCAGCCAGGGAGCGCGGTCCACCAGGGTCGAGACCGTGATCAGAGCGGCGAGCGCACCGGTCACGACCCGGGGAAAGTAGGTCAGCTCCACGGCCGGGTGGAGACGCACCGTGCTCGTGACGGCGCTCATGCCGGCCCCCCGGGGCCGTCCGCAGGCCGGTATGGCGAGGTCCCGTTGATCGTCCAGAGGTCCGGCATCGACGTGCTCCTCCTGCCCGCGGCGGAATTTGACAGCCCCGGACCTTGTCATCATACTACAGAGATTGAGAATCACTTTATGAGCACACGCGACCGTTTGGTCTTCGCAGCACGACTCGACAGCACCCCGCAGATCCGCGGGTTCGTCGAGCGCGCCTGCGCCCGCGCCGGGATTGCCGACGAGGAGTGCTTCGCCCTCAAACTGGCCGTGGACGAGGCCTCCACCAACGTCATCCAACACGGTTACGGGCCCGGCGCCGCGGGCGCCATCGAGGTGGAGTTCGAGGCGGACGACGACGAGGTCCGCATCGCGATTACCGACACAGGCCGTCCGTTCAACCCGTTGGAGTACCCGCCTCCCGACCTGGACAAAGGTGCTGACCGTCCGATCGGTGGTTTGGGCATTCACCTGATGCGCAGTTCCGTGGACGAGGTGCACTACCGGCCGGACCCTGCCGGTAACCGCCTCGAGCTCGTCAAGAAGTTGCAGGGCCGCGCCCATGCGCGGTCTGGGAGGGAGTGACGTCATGGACGTGAAAGTGGACGTGAGGGGCGAGGTCGCGGTCGTCGCGGTCACCGGGAGCATCGACTCGACGACGGCGGCGCAGCTGTCGACGATCCTGGCCGGCCAGATCCAGGGGGGCAAGGTCAAGCTCGTCGGCGACCTGACGGGCGTCGAATACACCTCGAGCGCCGGCCTGCGGGCGCTGCTTGCATCGCTCAAGGACAGCCGCCAAAGCGGCGGCGATTTTCGCCTCGCCGGCTCCCAGAAGAATGTCCAGAGGGTCCTGGAGATGAGCGGCTTCACGAGCATCGCGAAGTCCTACCCGGATGTCGATCAGGCCGTTGCGAGCTTCGGCGGATGACATCGCCGCGCGCGACAGCTTCGCGGCAGTGGCCCGCATGAACGGTTCCCCGGCGGGCCGCGTGCTCGTCGTCGACGACAACGAAACCAACCGGGAAGTGCTCGTCCGCCGGCTCGAGCCGCAGGGGTACGTGGTCACGACTGCGGTGAACGGGCGCGACGCCATCGATCGCCTCGCCGCCGAGCCGTTCGACGTCGTGCTGCTCGACATCATGATGCCGGAGCTCAACGGCTACCAGGTTCTCGAGCACCTGCGGGCCGATGCCGCTCCGCCGGCGGTTCGGGTGATCATGTTGTCAGCCCTGGACGAGGTCGAGAGCGTGGTCCGCTGCCTCGATCTCGGAGCCGACGACTACCTCACCAAGCCGATCAACACGACGCTGCTGCGCGCCCGGATGGAGTCGTCGCTGGCGCGCAAGCGGCTGCGCGACCGCGAAGCCATGTACGCCCGCAGCCTCGAGCGCGAGCTCGAGATCGGGCGTGAGATCCAGGCCGAGTTCCTCCCCGCGGCGCTCCCGGAGGTGGCGGGGTGGGAGTTCGCCGCGAGTTTGCACGCTGCGCGCCAGGTCGGCGGCGACTTCTACGACGCCTTCCCAATCGACGGTTCGGACCGGATCGCTCTGGCGGTGGCGGACGTGTGCGACAAGGGGGTCGGAGCCGCGCTGTTCATGGCGCTCTACCGCACGATGCTCCGGGTCGGCGCGGCGCACAAATCGCCGGGCGGCGACACCGATCCGGCCGCCGCGCTGCGCCTGGTCAACGACTACATCGCCACCGCGCACGGGCGGTCGAACATGTTCGCGACGGTGTTCTTCGCGATCCTGGAGCCGGGCCGCGGCACGCTCTCCTTCGCGAACGGCGGCCACGAGCCGCCGCTGCTGCTGCGGGGCGGCGGCCGCTGCGAGCGGCTGGAGCCCACCGGGCCGGCCGTCGGGATGACCGCCGGCGCCGAGTTCACGGCTGGGTCCGTGAGGATCGAGAGGGGCGACGCCCTGCTCGCCTTTTCCGACGGGGTCACCGAAGCGCGCGACGCCGACGGAGCGCTGTACGGGGACGACCGCCTCGCGGCGCTGCTGACGCCCCCCTTCCCATCGGCCGAGCAGGTGTTGGCGTTGGTGGAGACAGATCTTGCGGCGCACGTCGGCGCGGCGCCGGCATCCGACGACGTGACGCTGCTCGCCGTCCGGAGAACCGGGTGAGGCGGCGCTGCGGTCGGGCAACGGCCGCGATCGGCGCCGGGAAGCGGCGACGGCGCCATGTTGCCGCCGGGTTGGAGGGGTGATGACGAAGATCGATGGCGGTGGACGGGTGGCGCTCGTGGTCGGTTCGGGCGCCGTGAAGTGTGCGGCGGCGCTCGGCCTGTGGCGGGTGCTCAAGCGCGAAGGGATCGGGCTCGACATGGTGGTCGGCTGCAGTGGCGGCAGCATCTACACCGCGGCGATGGCCCTCGGGTTCGAGAACGACGAGGTCGAGAGGTTGACCATGAGCCTGTGGACGCGAAAGGTCACCAGCCAGCGAGACTGGCGCGGCCTGCTCGGCGTCTTCATGCCCAAGCTATTCAAGTTCGACAGCGACTTCGGCCTGATCGGCGACCGGGCGATGCTCGCCGCTCTCAAAGCGGCGTTCGGTGACCGGACGTTTGCCGAGACCGCCATGCCCCTGCACATCGTTGCGACCGACCTGCACAGCGGCGAGAGGGTCGTCCTCGGCGGCGGCCGCGTCGTCGACGCCATCCGCGCCAGCATCGCCGTGCCGTGGGTTTGGCCGGCGTGGCAGGTGGACGGGCGGTGGCTGGTCGACGGCTGCATGTCGGATCCGCTCCCGGTGGACGTGGCCATGAAGGAAGGCGCCAACGTCATCCTGGCCATGGGCTTCGAGTCCCCGGGCTCGGGTCGGATCCGCTCCGCGCTCCGCTACGCCTTCCAGCTCAACAGCATCCAGACCAACAACCTGCTCAGGTCCAGCTTTGCCTTCCACAACCTCGCGCACCACGCCGAGATCATCCCGATCCTGCCCGATTTCAACCGCGCGATCGGCCTTTACAGCACCAAACACATCCCCTACGTGATCGAGGAGGGCGAGCGGGCGGCCGAGGCTCAGATCCCCTACATCAAGAGCCTCCTCGCCGCCGCCGCCTGACCGGGAATCGCCCGCGCACTGCCCACGCGGCTCCGAAATGCGTGACGATCGGTCAGATCCGCCCGAGCCGGCCGCAGGCCGCGCGGCCTCTCCCACCTAACTCGAAGACGAAGAAGCGCGCCCGGCGGGCGCGCCCCACATTGAAACCAACCAAGCCGACCGCACGGTGTCGCAGCTCGCGCCGAGGTCGCGGGCGGCCGCAAGGGCCGCCCCTACATTCAAACCACGACACGTCCGCCAGCGAGAGGCATGGTTGGCTCGCGTTGATCGGTCCACTGTAGTCCGAGCCGGCCGCGCCGGCCGCAGGCCGCGCGGCCTTCACCCCCTCCCTCGAAGACGGCAGCACAACGGTAGGCAGGACCTCGCCACTCGGGGCGTGTAGCCGCGCCGCCGCCGTTGGGCCAGCTGCTAGGAGGGCAAGGCGGTCGCACCGGAGGCGTACCCGGAGGGTACGCTGAGGATGCGAACCGTCGCAGCCCGACAACGCAGATGGTCCGACGCCGGCGGCGCCTCCGTGATACTCTTTCGGGGCCCGTCGGGCTTCAAGATGCCGCACTCTGACCTCTGGCCTGCCGTCAAAGACCTCCTCCGCAGCCGCCTCAGCGCGGAGGAGTTCGAGGTCTGGGTGACGCCGCTCACCGCCCGCGCCGGCAGCGGCCGCCTCACCGTCGTCGCGCCGTCGCGCGTCTACGCCGACTACGTCCGCGACCACTACCTCGCGCTGCTGCAGGAGCTCGCGGCGCAGGCCGCCGGCGCCGCGGTGACCGTCGCGTTCGAGCTCGCGAGCGAGAGCGCCCCGGTCGCCGCGCCCGCCCACGGCGGCACGCCGCTCAACCCGCGCTACACCTTCGCCACCTTCGTTCCCGGCCCGTCGAACCAGTTCGCACGCGCCGCCGCCCAGTCCGTCGCGGAAAACCCCGGACGCGCCTACAACCCGTTGTTCCTGTACGGCGGCTCGGGCCTCGGCAAGACCCACCTCCTGCACGCGATCGGCAACGAGATCCTGGCCCGCACCCCGCGCGCCCGCATCCGGTACGTCCCCACCGAGCACTTCGTCAACGAGCTGATCAATTCCATCCGCCTGCAACGGATGGCGGCGTTTCGCGACGCCTACCGCTCGATCCACGTCCTCCTCCTCGACGACATCCACATCCTCGCCGGCAAGGAGCGCACCCAGGAGGAGTTCTTCCACACCTTCAACACGCTGCACGAGGCCGGGCACCAGATCGTCCTCACCTCCGACACCCCTCCGGCCCTGATCCAGGGGCTCGAGGACAGGCTGCGCACACGCTTCGTCTGGGGCCTCGTCGCCGACATCCAGCCGCCCGACCTCGAGACCAAGTGCGCCATCATCCGCGAGAAGGCGCACGGCGAGGGGTTCGACCTCCCCGACGACGTCGTCCTGTTCGTCGCCCGCCGGGTCCGAGAGAACGTGCGCGAGCTCGAGGGGTACTTGAACCGCGTCATCGTCTACTGCACCCTGACCAGCCAGCCGGCGAACCTCGAGACCGCCCGCAACGCGCTTTCCCCGCTTCTTCCACAGGAACGCCACATCGCCGCGCCCGACATCATCCGCTTCGTCGCCCACCACTACGGGGTCAAGGTCGCCGACCTCAAGGGACGCGACAACCGGCGCTCGGTGGCGTTTCCCCGCCAGGTGGCGATGTACCTCATCCGCGAGATCTTGTCCCTCTCCTACCCGGAGATCGGCAAGCTCTTCGCCAAGCACCACTCCACCGTGATGTACTCGGTGGAGACCATCACCGAGGAGCGCCGCAGCAACCCTTCGCTCGACGCGACCCTGACGACGTTTGCGGAACACTTTCGCTGAGCTGCGGAAAACTCGCGCACACGCTGCTTCCCACCGCCGAACTCGCCCGTAACCGGCAAATTCTCCACACCTCCTTTCCACACTCGTCGGACGCTCAACCCCTGCCGCAGCAGCCCCCTGCCTCCCCGACCCTCCTTCTCCACACTCTCGACTGCTACTACGAACCTCTGTACAATCATTTCTGCTTCGTAGGAGTAGTCGGGAGACCGCGCTCATGGACGTGACGCTCAATCGCACCGTTCTGCTCGAAGAACTCCAGCTCATCCAGGGGGTCGTCGAGCGCCGCACCACGATCCCGATCCTCTCGAACATCCTGCTCAGCGCGGAAGGGGACCGGCTGCACCTGTCCGCGACCGACCTGGACGTCACCGTCTACACCCAGTGTTCGGCTGTGGTTCGGCGTGAGGGCCGGACGACGGTTCAGGGCAAGGTATTCGTCGACCTCGTCCGCTCGCTTCCCACCGACACCCTCGACCTCAGCTTCGACGAGTCCCGGGTGGAGGTCCGCTCCGGAACGTTCAGCTCGCAACTCGCGAGCCTCGACCCGGCCGACTTTCCGACGCTTCCTGAAGTTCCGGAAGGTCAAGGCTTTGCGGTGGACCTCCCAACGCTGCGCCGGCTGATCGACCGGTCGGTGTTCGCGGTGTCGAGCGAGGAGGGTCACTTCCAGTACAACGCGGCGCTGCTGCTGGTGTCGGCGAAGTCGCTGGAGATGGTCGCCACCGACGGTCACCGCCTGGCGTGGGCGAAGGCCGCACACACGGCCGGGACACCCCCGTTCGAACAGCAGTTGCTGCCGAGGAAGGTCCTCAATCAACTACGCCACCTCACGGCGGACGCCGACACGCCGCTGTACATCGCGCGGGGGGAGAACCACCTCGCCTTCCGGCTCGGCGACCGCGTGCTGCTGTCGCGGGTGCTCGAGGCCCGTTTTCCGCAGTACGAGCGCGTGCTCGTGCGCGACAACCCGCACCGCGCCCGCGTCCAGCGCCAGGAACTCACCGCCGCGCTGCGCCGCGTGGCGCTGCTCGCCAGCGAGCGCACCCACGGCGTCCAGATGCAGTTCGACCAGGACTCGATCGCCCTCGCCTCCGTCGGCTTCGACCTCGGACAGGCGGCCGAAGTGGTCCCCTGCACGTTCTCGGCCCAGCCCTTGAAGGTCTTCGTCAACGCGAGCTACATCCTCGACTTCCTGGGCGCGGTGGACACCGCCGAGGTCGAGTTCCAGCTGCGGGACCCGGACGGTCCGGTCGTGATGACGCCTGCCGGGGAGGACGGGGCGGCGGGCGAGTGCCTCTACGTGATCATGCCGATCCGGTTGTAACGGTGTGTCGATCCTCCGCCTCACCGTCTCCGGATTTCGCAACCTCGCGGCGCAGCAGCTGGACGTAGGACCCGGCCTCACGGCCGTCATCGGCGCGAACGGCTCGGGCAAGACGAACCTCCTCGAGGCGGTGGCCGTGCTCGGCAACCTGGCCTCGTTCCGCCCGGGGCCGTCGGCGGCGTGGATCCGGCACGGCGCACCGGCGTTCGCCCTCGCCGGGGTCCTCGACCGCGGCGGCATCGAGGTGGAGATCCGCCAGGACGTCCGCCACGCCGGGACCCTCGCCCGCACCTTGTTCCGCGGCGCCCGCCGGCTCGGGGCCGCCGAGTACCTCGACCTGTTCCCGGTGGCCACCCTCTCCGGCTACGACCGCGCGCTGGTCTGGGGCGCGCCGGAGGACCGCCGCCGCTTTCTCGACCGTCTGTGCTTCCAGATCCGGCCCGATGCGCTGCCGACCCTGCAGCGCTACCGCCGGGCGCTGCGGCACCGCAACGCTCTCCTGACGCGCTGGGGCCCGGCGGAGGAATTCGACGCGTTCGAGCACGACTTGGCCGTTCTCGGCGCCGAAATCGTGCGCCTCCGGATGGCCGCGCTGGCCGGCCTGGAGCGGCACCTCGGAGACGAGCTCGACGCCCTAGGTTGGTCGCTCGCGCACCCCGTCCTGAGCTATAATGCGTCGGATGGCGTCGCGGTCGCAGAACCCGCGACCCTGGTGGCCCGGTTACGCTCCGCGCTGGCGGCTTCTCGCCGCCTCGAGCGCGGACGGGGGCACACCACTGTCGGACCGCACCGCCACGACCTCCAGTTCAGCGTGCAGGGCGCTCCGGCACGGGACATGCTGTCCGCAGGGCAGGGCAAGCTGCTGGCGACCGGGCTCAAGCTCGCCGCCATGGCGGTCGTGGGGCGCGAGCGGGGGCGGCGCCCGCTGGTGGTTTTTGACGATGTCGACGCCGAGTTGGACGCGGCGGTGCTGCAACGGGTGCTCGCCCGTCTCCGTGACGGGGGGCAGGCGCTGCTCTCCTCCGCGCACGAGGAGATGATGCTCCCCCGTCTCACCGGGGGCGCGGTGTGGCGCATGAGCGCGGGCGTCGTGGACGTGGTCGTGCCGGGAGGGATGAAAGCTTGACCGGAAAAGCGTACAACGCTGAAAGCATCAAGGTTCTCAAGGGGCCAGACGCGGTGCGCAAGCGCCCCGGGATGTACATCGGCGACACCGACGACCTCTCCGGCCTGCACCACATGGTGTGGGAGGTCGTGGACAACGCGGTTGACGAGGTGCAGGCGGGTTACGCGAGCCGCGTCTCGCTGCACATCCACACCGACAACTCGGCCACGATCGAAGACAACGGGCGCGGCATCCCGGTGGACACGCACAAGGAGAGCGGTCGTTCGGCGGCGGAAGTGATCATGTGCGAGCTGCACGCCGGCGGCAAGTTCGACAACAACGCCTACAAGGTCTCGGGCGGCCTGCACGGCGTCGGCGTGTCGGTGGTGAACTTCCTCTCGGAGTGGCTGCGCCTCGAGATCCGGCGCGACGGGGGGGTCTGGGAGCAGGAGTTCCGCCGCGGCATCCCGGTGGCGCGGCTCAAGCGCGTCGGCAACTCGACCAAGAACGGCACGGTCGTCACCTTCAAGCCGGACCCCGAGATCTTCTCGATCCTCGAGTTCCATCACGACCTCCTGGTGCAGCGCCTGCGCGAGTTGGCGTTCCTGAACCCCGGCCTGCTGATCAAGTTCCACGACGAGCGCAACGGCGGGGAGCAGGAGTTCCAGTTCAAGGGCGGCATCGCCGCGTTCGTGGAGTACCTGAACCGCGCCAAGACCACGCTCCACTCCAAGCCGATCCAGCTCGTCGAAGACACCCCAGGCGGCGAGCAGATCGCCATCGCGATGCAGTGGCACGACGGCTACAACGAGAACGTCCTGCCGTTCACCAACACGGTCTACAACGGCGACGGCGGCACGCACCTCTCCGGCTTCCGCTCGGCGCTCACCCGGACGATCAACAACTACGGCCAGTCGAGCGGCCTGCTCAAGAACGTCGCCGAGGGGCTCTCGGGCGAGGACGTGCGCGAGGGGCTCACCGCCATCGTGTCGGTCAAGATCCACGACCCGAAGTTCTCCTCCCAGACGAAGGACAAGCTCGTGTCCTCCAAGGTGAAGGGCTGGGTCGAGTCGATGGTCTCCACCCGTCTCGCCGAGTTCTTCGAGGAGAACCCGCCGATCGCGCGCCGCATCGTCAGCAAGTGCGTGGAGGCGGCGCGAGCGCGTGAGGCGGCGCGCAAGGCGCGCGAGCTCACGAGGCGCAAGGGCGCGCTCGAGTCGTCGTCGCTGCCGGGCAAGCTCGCCGACTGCCAGGAGCGGGACCCCGCCGGCGCCGAGCTGTTCATGGTCGAGGGCGACTCCGCCGGAGGCTCCGCCAAGCAGGGCCGCGACCGCCGCTTCCAGGCAATCCTGCCGCTGCGCGGCAAGATCCTCAACGTGGAGAAGGCGCGCTTCGACAAGATGCTGTCGAGCGAAGCGATCCGCACCATCATTCAGTGCCTCGGCACGGGGATCGGCCCCGAGGACTTCGACGTCGCCAAGGTGCGCTACCACAAGGTCATCATCATGACCGACGCCGACGTCGACGGCGCGCACATCCGCACCCTGCTCCTGACGTTCTTCTTCCGCCACTTCAGGGCGGTGATCGAGCGCGGCTACCTGTACATCGCGCAGCCGCCGCTGTACAAGGTCGCGCACAAGAAGGACGAGCGCTACCTGAAGGACGACGGCGAGCTCTCCGCGTTCCTTCTCGACCGCCTCTCCGACGGCGCCACCCTGACGCTCGCCGGGAGCGGCCGCACGCTCCGGGGCAAGGAGCTCAAGGACGCCATCCGCCGCATCGAGCGCTCGCTCGAGCACCTCGAGCGCCTCGACCAGCGCGGCTGGCCGAAGGACCTCGTGATGGCGCTGCTGCGTCTCGGCGTCGCGCACCGCGAGCAGCTCGCCGACGCCGCCCTCATGGAAGGGTTCGCCGAGGAGTTGCGCGCCGAGGAGTTCGGCGACGCCGCGACGGCCGCCGACGAGGAGCACGGCGGCCTGCTGGTGCGCGTCAGCCACAACAAGAACGGCCGCCGCCGCACGGTCGAGCTCGGCTACGACCTCATCCGCACCTACGAGTACACGCAGCTGCTCGACCTCCACAAGCACCTCAAGGACTTCGACGTCCCGCCGTTCCACCTCGAGCTCGAGTCGGTGAAGGAGACGTTCGAGTCGATGCACGACCTCGTCAGCCGGGTGTACGAGAGCGCCCGCCACGGGCTCTCGATCCAGCGCTACAAGGGCCTCGGCGAGATGAACGCCGAGCAGCTCTGGGCGACGACGATGAACCCGGAGAGCCGCCGCCTCCTCCAGGTGCGGATCGAAGACGCGGCCGAGGCCGACGAGCTGTTCACCGTGCTGATGGGGGACGCCGTCGAGCCGCGGCGTGCGTTCATCGAGAAGTACGCCCTCGAGGTCGTGAACCTCGATGTCTAGGCCGCTGCCGATCGTGGTCCGTCACGCGGGGCGCTGCGCCCGCGCCGCCTTCGCGGCGGCGCAACGCGACCCGCGCTCTTCCTGTGAGCTGTGCACCGTCGAGCCTGGACTGTCTCTATGACTGACATCCTCTTCAACCGGGAGGAACGCATCCCGGTTGCCATCGAGAAGGAACTCAAGCGCTCGTACCTCGACTACGCGATGAGCGTCATCATCGGCCGCGCGCTGCCGGACGTGCGCGACGGCCTGAAGCCGGTGCACCGCCGAATCCTGTACGGGATGTGGGAGCAAGGGTGCACGGCCGGCAAGCCGTACCGGAAGTCGGCGCGCATCGTCGGCGACGTCATGGGCAAGTACCACCCCCATGGCGACGCGGCCATCTACGACACCCTGGTGCGCATGGCGCAGCCGTTCTCGATGCGCCACATGCTCGTGGACGGGCAGGGGAACTTCGGCTCCGTTGACGGCGACAGCGCCGCCGCGATGCGGTACACCGAGGTCCGCCTGGCGCGCCTCACCGAGGAGATGCTCGGCGACGACCTCGGCAAGGAGACCGTCGAGTGGATCCCGAACTACGACGGCTCCCTCAAGGAGCCCGTCGTCCTGCCGTCGAAGTTCCCCAACCTGCTCGTCAATGGCTCATCCGGCATCGCGGTCGGGATGGCAACGAACATCCCGCCGCACAACCTCGGCGAGGTCGTGGACGCCTGCGTGGCGCTCGCCCGCAACCCCCGCATCTCCCTCGACGAGCTGATCAAGCTCATGCCAGGCCCCGACTTCCCGACCGGCGGCATCATCCGCGGCATCGCCGGGATCCGCGAGGCGTACGCCACCGGGCACGGCTCGGTGCAGATGCAGGCGCGCGCGCGGATCGAGCACCAGAAGAAGGGCGAGCGCGTCGCGATCATCATCAGCGAGCTTCCCTACCAGGTGAACAAGGCGCGCCTGGTCGAGCGCATCGCCGAGCTGGTGCAGGGCAAGGACATCGAGGGGATCTCTGACCTGCGCGACGAGTCCGACCGCGACGGCATCCGGGTCATGGTGGAGCTCAAGCGCGACGCGGTGCCGCAGGTCGTGTTGAACCAGCTCTTCAAGATGACCCCGATGCAGTCGAGCTTCGGGATCACCTTCCTCGCCATCGTCGACAACCAGCCGCGGGTGCTGACGCTGCCGCAGATGCTCACGTACTTCATCGAGCACCGCAAGGAAGTGGTCACGCGGCGCACGCGCTACGAGCTGGCGCGCGCCGAGGAGCGCGCCCACATCCTGGAAGGCCTCGTCATCGCCCTCGACCACCTCGACGCCGTCATCAAGACGATCCGCGCCGCGGCCGACCCGGCGTCGGCGAGGACCGCGCTGATGGGCAACTTCGGCCTCTCCGAGCTGCAGGCGCAGGCGATCCTCGACATGCGGTTGCAGCGCCTGACCGCCCTCGAGCGCGACAAGATCGTTGCCGAGTACAAGGACGTCAAGGCGCTGATCGAGCGGCTCAAGGCGATCCTCGCCGACGAGCGGCTGGTGCTCGACATCATCATCGGCGAGCTCGAGGAGACGAAGCGCCGCTTCGCCGAGCCGCGGCGCACCGAGCTGCTCCCCGAGGAGACCGAGTTCTCGATCGAGGACCTGATCGTCGAGGAGGACGTCGTCGTCACCGTGACGCGCTCCGGGTACATCAAGCGCGCGCCGGTCTCCACCTACCGCGCCCAACGGCGCGGCGGGCGCGGGCGGCGCGGCGCGGCGGTGCGCGACGAGGACCCGGTCGAGCACCTTTTCGTCGCCTCGACGCACGACTTCCTGCTCATCTTCACCTCGGTGGGCAAGGTGTACGGGATCAAGGTCCATGAGGTCCCGGAGGCGAGCCCCTCCGCGCGCGGCAAGGCGATCGTGAACCTCCTCCCGGTCGCCCAGGCGGAGAGCGTCGCCGCCCTGGTCGCGGTCAAGGAGTTCGACCCCGAGCACTTCCTCCTCTTCGCGACGAAGAAGGGGAAGGTCAAGAAGACCGAGCTGGCCGCCTACGCCAACCCGCGCTCCACCGGGATCATCGCGATCGCGCTCGAGGAGGGCGACGACCTGCTCGACGTCCGCCTCACCGACGGCGCGAGCCACGTCTTCCTCGGGACGCACAACGGCATGGGGATCCGCTTCCCGGAGAGCGACGTGCGCGCGATGGGCCGCGTGGCCGCCGGCGTGCGCGGCGTGTCGCTGCGTGGCGAGGACTTCGTCGAGACCATGGCGGCGTTCCCGGCGGACGACACGGGCGACATCCTGGTCGTCGCCGAGCGCGGCTTCGGCAAGCGCACGCCGGTCGCGGAGTTCCGCGAGCAGGGGCGCGGCGGCAAGGGGATCATGCTGATGCGGGTGACGTCGCGCACCGGCAGCGTCGCCGGGATGCGCCACGTCAGCGGCGACGAGGACATCATGCTCGTCACCGCGCAGGGCATGATGATCCGCACCTCGACGGCGGGCGTCCGCCGCATCGGCCGCGCCACCCAGGGCGTCAAGCTCATCGACATCGGCCCGGAGGACAAGGTCGTGGCGGTGGCCCGCCTCGCCGAGCCCGAAGTGGGCGAGGACGAGACCGAGCAGGAGACGATGTTCTAGAGAGCGGGAGGGGACGAATGAAGCTCTTCATCGATACCGCGAACGTTGCCGAAATCACCGAAGCCGCCTCCTGGGGGATCCTCGACGGCGTCACCACGAACCCCTCCCTGGTCGCCAAGGAAGGGCGCAGCTACCACGAGCTCGTCGCCGAGATCTGCCGGATCGTGCCGGGACCGGTCTCCGCCGAGGTGCTCGCCACCGACGCCGAGGGGATGGAGCGCGAGGGGCGCGACCTCGCCGGCATCGCCGAGAACGTCATCGTCAAGCTCCCGATCACCCAGGACGGGATCAGGGTGTGCTCCCGCTTCTCCGAGGAAGGAATCGCGACCAACCTGACGCTGTGCTTCTCGCCGGCGCAGGCGCTGCTGGTGGCGAAGGCCGGCGCCACGTACGTCAGCCCGTTCGTGGGGCGGATCGACGACGTCGGCCAGGACGGGATGCAGCTCGTGCGCGAGATCGTGCAGATCTACGACGCCTACGAGTTCCCGACGCAGGTGCTGGTCGCCTCGGTGCGCCACCCGCAGCACGTCGTCGAGGGGGCGCTGGCCGGCGCGGACGTCGCCACCGTCCCGTTCAAGGTGCTGCAGCTGCTCTTCCGCCACCCGCTCACCGACATCGGCCTGCAGCGCTTCCTCTCCGACTTCCGCGAAGCCAAGGACGTCCACTGACCTCGCGCTGACCCGGTCGAGGTTCCAGAATGTGGTGTGCGCGCGCTGCGCGCGCTTCTTCGTGCCCTTCCGGGATCGAACTCACGGGTTCGGAATGCAACAACCGCGCGCCCGGCGGTCGCGCCCCACATCAAGACGATCTGGGCACGCGTCACAGGATTCGATTGTAGGGGCGGGGCTTGCCCCCGCCCGTGCTGGTCGTGGCGATGCTCTCCGCCACCCGCGGGCGGCCGCAAGGGCCGCCCCTACGTGGAAACCTACGACACGGACAAGGCCGGCGTTTGCAAGCAAACGCCGCTACAACGATCGCGCGCCCGGCGGGCGCGCCCCACATTTTGTTGATGTAGGGGCGGGGCTTGCCCCCGCCCGTGCTGGTCGTGGCGATGGTCCCCGCCACGCGCGGGCGGCCGCAAGGGCCGTCCGATATGGAAACCAACGGCACGGCCAAGGCCGGCGTTTGCGAGCGAACGCCGCTACTTCGCCGGTGGCGCCTCGGGCGCGCCGAAGGCGAGGTCGGCGGCCGGCACCTCGACGTTGATCTCCGGCGTGTACGTCGTCGTGCTCTCCGAGTGGTAGGTCTCGAACGTCCTGTTCTCCTCGACCTTGCGCAGCAGCGAGGTGGCGCGGTCGATCCAGAGCGTGACGCTCTCATCGAGCACCGTCACACTCCGTGTTGGCCCGGTCGGCAGGGCGTACGGGGTCTTGCGCCCCTTGCCCTTGATCCGGATGCACGCAACCCCCCGGTCCACGGCGTCCTCGATCCGCTCCGGCGAGAGCAGCAGCGGCCCCTCGCCGATGTCCTCGGGCAGCAGCAACCCGGGGACGCGCACGGAGGAACCGCCGGAGATCCCCGTGGCCGGCACGAGCGCCTCCTGCAGCGACCCCGGGTGCCGGACGCCGGGTTGGGCGTCCCACCACGAGCGCACCTCGTTGCCGTCCGACCACACGATGTACCTGGAGGACCGGTCGCCGAGCCCGGTGTCGATGAACTGGAAGCGGAAGCGGCCCGGGCGCACGAACGCCGTCTTGAACGGCCGCTCGCTGGCGGCGCGGCCGCCGTCGGTGACGATCGTGCTGACGACGTCGCCGGTGTCGCGGTAGCTGCGGCAGCCGGCGTAGAGCTTCTGCATCCGCAGCAGGATCTTGACGGGAGAGGCCGCGGCGGCCTCGTCGGCGCCCTTCGGCGCCTCCTGTGCGGTCGCCGTCGCCGCGAGCGCGAACACGCACGAAGCCAGCACGACCGGCGCCCAAGCTCTTCCTGCCAGTGCCATCGCCAGGCCCTCCCTTGCGGGGCCCCGCCCGCCGGCGACCGTTGTACCACCACCTTCCCGTCGTGGCGCCACCGGTCCGCCGTGGTGGCGGGTCCGGGGGAAGGGTCGGCTAGCGGACCGGGTCGATGTTGGCGCCGCCGCTGCCGGTGTCGATGGTGATTCGCACCTTGCCGTCGCCGCGGCGGAACCCAACCACCTTGTGGTGGCGGCTCTCGACCGCCGTGGCATCGGCGAAGCCGCAGCGCAAGCTGCCGCTGCCCTGGTCGGCGGACACCTCGAACGAAGCGTCGGCGGGGATCCGCAGACTGACGTGACCGCTGCCGGTGTCGGCCTTGATGCGGCGCAACCCGGCCCCGGTCAGCTCGGCGTCGATCCCGCCCGAGCCGGTGTCGCCGCTGAACTCCTCGACCTCCGCCTGCTCGACGAGGATGCGGCCGGAACCGGTGTCCGCGACGATGCGCTCCGCCTTGACGCGCCTGATGCGAATCTCGCCGGAGCCGGTGTCGCACGACAACTTGCGGCCGTCGAACCCGCTCACGTTGCACTCGCCGCTGCCGGTGTCACAGGTGAACGAGCCGGACACGTCCTCGGCCATCACCTCGCCTGAACCGGTGTCGGCCTTGATCTCGCCCTTGAGGCGCCGGGCCGTGATCCCGCCACGGCCGGTGTCGAGGAGGATCCGGCCCTCGATCCCCTCGGCGGAGAGCTCGCCGACGTGGTTCTTGAACGTCGCCGAGAGCGCGCGCCGCGGCACCGTGACCTCGATGTCGGCCCAGAGCCGCGCGCCCCTGCTCGAGCTGACGCGGACCCGGCGGCCGTCGTACTTGACGTCGCTGCTGTCCCACCCGCTCCCGAACAGCCACTCGAGCCCGTGGTGCCCGCGCCCGTGCCGATCGTCGCCGTCGCGCGCGTCGTAGCGGATCGTCCGCTCGCGGTCGAGCGGGTAGATCACCCGCAGCGTCGGGACGCCGTCCTCATCGCGCACCTGCTCGAACCGCATCGCGTCGGCGAGCGCCGCGTCGTCGGCGTGCACGGTGGCCACGGCCACCACCTTGTCGCCGTCGCCGGCGACCACGGTCATCACCCCCGCCAGGTTCTCGACGACGAACGGCGCCGCCGGGTCGCCCGAGAGCTCGGCGCGCAGCGTCCGCGTCGTCTCGGCGGCCGCCGCGGCGGCGACCATCATCCCCACACACGCAACCATCAGCGCCCGTCGCAGCATGACCGTCCTCCCTCGTCTCCGACACCCCATTCAACGAGCCCACCACCACAAAGGTTCGCCCACGAAAATGAAACAATGAGGTACCAGGTACCTCGACAACCGGCGCTCCTGTGATATGCTGTTGGAATTGCAGCACTTTCGTTCGTATGAAAGGGGCACCACCGAATGGCGACCACACGACAGATCGGACAAGCAGGAGAAGCGCTCGTGGTTTCGTCCCTCCGCAGCAAGGGCTTCACCGTGTTCCGCTGGGACGAGGACGCGCCCGGGGCGAGCGCCATCGAAATGCAGGGCCGCAAGAAGCGCCTCTTCCTGCACGTGAAGGCGGCCGTGGCGCCCGACAAGCCCAAGGGCCTCACGCTGGAAGAGAAGGTGCGGATCAAGAAGCGCGCCGACGCCGTCAAGGGCGAAGCCTGGGCCGCCAAGGTCACGCTCGACGCCACCCTGGCCGCGGCGGCCAGCACCACCTGGCGCCGCATCCTCTAGGCCAGCCGCCAGCAACCGCCGTCGACGCGCGCCCGCTGGTCACGCCGCAATTCCATCTGATGTAGGTGCGGGCCTTACCCCTGCCCGCGCTGGTCGCGCAAGCGTCGTCCCCACTCGCAAGCGGCCGCAATGGACGCCCCTGCGCGGGACAACGCACGACATCCGGCCCGGAGGTCCCGTGCCATCCGCGCCAGCGATGCCGGGGCATCCCGAAGGTGGTAGCGTGGTGGCAGATCGGGTGGGATCAGCCATGATGGTGGCGCGGCGAAGTTCACAAGAAGAGCGTCGGCTCACGTAGATGCCGATGGATCCGGTTGATCTCGAGAGCCTGGAACGCGCGGTCGTCGCGCTCGAGCGCCCCGCCTTCGCGGCGCGCGTCGCCAACCTCATTGGCATGCCGATCGAAGCCGCGACGAAGCTGCTCCCGGCCAGGGCCGGCGCGATCGTCTCCAGGGCGGCCACCATCGCCGTCCGCAAGGCCGTCGTCGCCGCGGTCTCGACCATGGCCACGGACCATCGTGGAGCTCCCTTCAAGTGGCTGCACCGCGCGGCCGCCGCCGGCAGCGGCGGGGTGGGAGGGTTCTTCGGCCTGCCCGGCCTCGCGGTCGAGCTGCCGATCTCCACCGTCATCATGCTCCGCGCGATCGCGGACGTCGCCCGCAGCGAGGGCGAGGACGTCGGCAGCGTCGAAGGCCAACTGGCATGCGTCCAGGTCTTCGCCCTCGGCGGGCCGGCCCCGGTGGACGACGCCTCGGAAACCGCGTACTACGCCGTTCGGATCGGCCTCGCCAAGGCGCTCACCGAGGCGGCCGAGTACATCACCGCGAGGGGGGTCACCGACGAAGGCGCGCCGGTCCTCCTACGGCTCATCGCCAGAATTGCGGCGCGCTTCGACGTCGTCGTGGGCGAGAAGGTGGCGGCCGAGGCCGTACCAATCATCGGCGCCGTTTCCGGGGCCGCGATCAACCTGCTCTTCGTGAGCACGTTCCAAAAGACCGCCTGCGGTCACTTCACCGTCCGGCGGCTGGAGCGGACGTACGGCCCCGACGCCGTCAAGCGCGAATACGAGGCGATCGCCAGGCGCACCGGCGTCCGCAGGTCGTAGCCCCGCACCCCCGGCGGCCGCCCCGATCAGCACGTTCTGTGTAGCGGCCGATGCTCGCATCGGCCGACCAACCGCGGTCCTGTTCTGTATTGAATGTGGGGCTCGCGCGCCGCGCGAGCTTCCTCATGTCTGCCCACTGGAACGACCGTGCCCCCGGCGGTCGTACTCCACACCGTTTACCCGTGGGGCGGGCGCCTCGCCCGCCCTGCGATCGCGCCCCGAAGCAGCCCGGTCGTTGTAGCGGCCGATGCTCGCATCGGCCGATGAACTGCGGTCCTGTCTTGTATTGAATGTGGGGCTCGCGCGCCGCGCGAGCTTCTTCTCGCCCTCCACCCGGAACGACACGTCGTGGCGCATACTTTATCGGTGGATGCGCTTGCCACGATCGTCCTCCCGCTCGCGGCCGGCTTGGTGCTGGCGGCGGTCGCGGGGTTGCGGGCGTTCCTCCCCCTGGCCGTCCTCGGTCTCGCCGGCCGGCTGGGGTTGATCGAGCTGGGCCCGGGCTTCGCGTGGCTGTCGTCGGCGCCCGCCCTGATCGCGTTCTGGAGCGCGAGCGTCTTCGAGTTCCTCGGCGACAAGGTCCCGGTCGTGGACCACGCGCTCGACGTCGTCGGGACCGCGATCCGTCCGCTCGCGGGCGCGCTCGCCCTGGCGGCGGTCGCCCCCCGGGTCGGCCCGCTGTGGACGGCGGTCCTCGCCATCGTCGTCGGCGGCGGCGCCGCCGGCCTCGTGCACCTCGGCAAGGCCCACGCCAGGCTCGGCTCTTCGATCCTCTCGCTCGGGCTCGCCAACCCGCTCATCAGCGTCGTCGAGGACGTCCTCTCGTTCGCCCTTGCGGTGCTCGCGGTTCTCGCGCCGCTGCTGGCGCTGGCGATCCTCGTCCTCATCGGTCTCGTCGCCTACCGGCTGCTGCGACGGCTCGCCCGCGCGGCGCTGCGGCCGGGCGGCCAACCAGCGGCCGAACCACCGGGCGACCCGCCCGCGGTGTGACCACCGTCTGACCATGGCCGCATTGGCGCAGGGTGGCCCCGAGCGGGCCGTCGCCCCGGCTCGCCGATCCCTCCGCCGACCCGGTTGCGCATCCGATGCTCGTGGCGGCCGCTGGTGCGCTACCCTGGTTCATCTCCGGGAGGGCGACGATGCGATGGACACCAGGTGGCCGCAGCGAGGATGTCGAGGACATCCGCAGCGAAGGCGGGGGTTCGGGGTTCCGGATCCGTGGGCCGCACCTCGGGATCGGCGGGTTCCTCGTCGTGCTCGTCCTTTCCCTGCTCTTCAAGCGCGACCTCTTCTCGCTGCTCGGGGTCGGGGGTGCCGGCTCGCCGTCGGCAACGGTCGCTTCTCGGCCGGTGACCAGCGGCCCGGAGGACGATCGGCAGGTGCAGTTCGTCTCGTTCGTGCTCGACGACGTGCAGAAGACGTGGTCGCGCACGTTCGCACAGGCGAACCGAGAGTACCCGCACGCGAAGCTCGTCCTTTTCAGCGACGAGGCGCGCTCCGGCTGCGGCTACGCGGAGGCCACATCCGGCCCCTTCTACTGCCCGGAGGATCAGAAGGTCTACATCGACCTCGCCTTCTTCAGGGAGCTGAAGACGAGGTTCGGAGCCCCGGGCGAATTCGCCCAGGCGTACGTGATCGCCCACGAGATCGGGCACCACGTCCAGAACCTGCTTGGCATCGCCGGCAAGGTGCGGCAGCTGGAAGCCCGCAGCCCGTCGCAGGCCAACGAGCTCTCGATCGAGCTGGAACTCCAGGCGGACTGCTTCGCCGGCGTCTGGGCGCACTCCACCGAGGAGAGGAACATCCTGGAGCAGGGTGACGTGGAGTCCGGCCTCGCGGCCGCGGCGGCGGTGGGCGACGACCGGATGCAGCGACAGGCCGGGCGCAGGGTCAGCCCGGAGACATGGACGCACGGCTCCTCGCAGCAGCGGGTGGGCTGGTTCCGGCGGGGCCTCGAGGCCGGCCGCATCGACGCGTGCAACACGTTCGCATCCAAGCGCTGAGCGGGATCGGGTGCGAAACCGGTGAGAACGACCCGCCGCGCTAGTGCCGCAGCATGTTCCAGAGGAACAGCACCACCACCGCGCCGATGATCGAGAGGAAGAACCCCGCGGCGTGGAACCTCGAGCCTTCCTTTGGCCTTGACACCAGCCCGCCGATGAAGCCTCCGACGACCGATCCGCCGATGCCCAGCGCGGTCGTCAGGAGGAACCCCATCGCGTCGGCACCCGGGACGACCGCCCGGGCGATGAGACCGACCACGAACCCGACGATGACCGACCACAGCAGATGGATGCACCCCATTGCGACCTCCCGTCCGGCGTTTCCCTGATCGTACTCGACCTCCCTCGAACCCAGCGCCGCACCGGACGAGGCCTCCGTGGGTCGGGCGCCCCGCCCGCCGGAATCGGGTCTTCGTGGGGCGGGCGCCCTCGCCCGCCCTGCGATGTCGCTCCGCGACCGCGACGTCTATGAGTAGGTCGGTCGAGTCAAGTGGGGTCGTGTCGTTGCTTGCCTCCCTGATGAGGTTTTGGGTTATCGGTATGGGATGGGGTGGGGATGATCATCCTGCGCATCAAGCGTCTATTCGCACTCGTTGTGGCTGGCGTTGCAGCCGGTGCAAGGTGGGTTGCGTCGTGCAGGGGGCGCTCCCAATCGCTCTCGCGGATTGCCCTGGCGTGAGGCCAGGCGCCCGTACCCGCCCACGGAGTCGCCCTCAGCACGATGGTCAGCATGATCACGCTCGCCCTTTCACCCGTACATGGTCGAAATCGTTCGTTTCTCCTCCTCAGGCCGCCTTGGAGACGTCGTTGGGGAAGGGTTGGTAGGCCTCGCCGGTGATCCACAGGCGGTGCATCAGGACCGCAAGCTTGCGGGCCAGTGCAATGACCGTCTTGCGCTTGCCGATGCGGGGGATCAGGGTCTCCGCCCAGGACTTAAGGGCCGTGTCGACGTGCGAGCGGAGGTGGGCGTGGGCGGCCTGGACAAGGAGGCGGCGGACGTCGGCGTCGCCTTCCTTGGTGATCCGCCCCTGGCGGACGGTGGCCGCGGAGGCACGCAGCGTGGGGCGCAGGCCGAGATAGCCGGGCACGTCGCGGCTGCGGCGGAAGCGGCCGGGGTCTTCGATGCTGAGCACGTAGGCGAGGGCCACCACCGGTCCAACTCCGGGGATGTCCTGGAGGCTCGCAACCGCGGGGTAGCCCTGGCCTACCTGCTTGACGATCTCGTCCATTGCGGCGATGCGGGCGTCGAGGTCGCGGATGGCGTCGAGCAAGGGCGTCATGACCGTGGCCAGCTCAGGTGGGATGGCGGTCGCCTGGCAGCGGGCGGCGAAGCAGTCCGATCGGCAGGACGCCACCCGCACCCCGAACGAGCGCAGCAGGCCGCGGACGGTGACGATGAAGCCGGCGCGGGCCTCCACCAGCGCGCGCCGAACCCGCAGATGCCCACGCTGGCGCTGGGTGGTCTCGCTGCGCTGCCAGACCAGCGTCCGCAGCTTGGTCCGCAGCCGCGCCAGCTCGGCCAGCGTGTCCGCGTCGATGCGGTCGGTCTTCAGCGTGCTCTGGGCGATCAGGCGCACTCGCCTCGGATCGATGACCTCCACCTCGTGCCCGAGCTCGAGCAACACCCGAACCACCCATGGGGAGGACCCGCTCGCTTCGACGAGGATCCGCATCGGCTCCCGCCTCCCAAACCAGCGCTCCAGCCCAGCCCGTGTCGTCGGGATCGATGCCCGCTCCAACACCTCACCCTCCTCGTCCACCACGGTCACTTGACTCGACTTCTGGTGCAGGTCAATGCCACAATTCTCCATGGTCGGTCTCCTTTCTTGGGCCTCGAGCCCGAACACCTCTTGGCGGACACTTTAGTCACGCCGTTCAAAGGAGACCGACCTACTCATCC
>CAWBLW010000007.1:0-717500 GCA_963789745.1 uncultured Acidobacteriota bacterium
GCCCGCCCTGCGGTGGCATTGCACATGACTGATTGGAATCGACGACTCGCGAGGCCGGCGTTTGCAAGCAAACGCCGCTACAAAAGCGGAAGAAGCGCGCCCGGCGGGCGCGCCCCACATTCGGAAGTCCGTGGGGCGGGCGTCTATGAGTAGGTCGGTCGAGTCAAGTGGGGTCGTGTCGTTGCTTGCCTCCCTGATGAGGTTTTGGGTTATCGGTATGGGATGGGGTGGGGATGATCATCCTGCGCATCAAGCGTCTATTCGCACTCGTTGTGGCTGGCGTTGCAGCCGGTGCAAGGTGGGTTGCGTCGTGCAGGGGGCGCTCCCAATCGCTCTCGCGGATTGCCCTGGCGTGAGGCCAGGCGCCCGTACCCGCCCACGGAGTCGCCCTCAGCACGATGGTCAGCATGATCACGCTCGCCCTTTCACCCGTACATGGTCGAAATCGTTCGTTTCTCCTCCTCAGGCCGCCTTGGAGACGTCGTTGGGGAAGGGTTGGTAGGCCTCGCCGGTGATCCACAGGCGGTGCATCAGGACCGCAAGCTTGCGGGCCAGTGCAATGACCGTCTTGCGCTTGCCGATGCGGGGGATCAGGGTCTCCGCCCAGGACTTAAGGGCCGTGTCGACGTGCGAGCGGAGGTGGGCGTGGGCGGCCTGGACAAGGAGGCGGCGGACGTCGGCGTCGCCTTCCTTGGTGATCCGCCCCTGGCGGACGGTGGCCGCGGAGGCACGCAGCGTGGGGCGCAGGCCGAGATAGCCGGGCACGTCGCGGCTGCGGCGGAAGCGGCCGGGGTCTTCGATGCTGAGCACGTAGGCGAGGGCCACCACCGGTCCAACTCCGGGGATGTCCTGGAGGCTCGCAACCGCGGGGTAGCCCTGGCCTACCTGCTTGACGATCTCGTCCATTGCGGCGATGCGGGCGTCGAGGTCGCGGATGGCGTCGAGCAAGGGCGTCATGACCGTGGCCAGCTCAGGTGGGATGGCGGTCGCCTGGCAGCGGGCGGCGAAGCAGTCCGATCGGCAGGACGCCACCCGCACCCCGAACGAGCGCAGCAGGCCGCGGACGGTGACGATGAAGCCGGCGCGGGCCTCCACCAGCGCGCGCCGAACCCGCAGATGCCCACGCTGGCGCTGGGTGGTCTCGCTGCGCTGCCAGACCAGCGTCCGCAGCTTGGTCCGCAGCCGCGCCAGCTCGGCCAGCGTGTCCGCGTCGATGCGGTCGGTCTTCAGCGTGCTCTGGGCGATCAGGCGCACTCGCCTCGGATCGATGACCTCCACCTCGTGCCCGAGCTCGAGCAACACCCGAACCACCCATGGGGAGGACCCGCTCGCTTCGACGAGGATCCGCATCGGCTCCCGCCTCCCAAACCAGCGCTCCAGCCCAGCCCGTGTCGTCGGGATCGATGCCCGCTCCAACACCTCACCCTCCTCGTCCACCACGGTCACTTGACTCGACTTCTGGTGCAGGTCAATGCCACAATTCTCCATGGTCGGTCTCCTTTCTTGGGCCTCGAGCCCGAACACCTCTTGGCGGACACTTTAGTCACGCCGTTCAAAGGAGACCGACCTACTCATCCCATCACCCTCGCCCGCCCTGCGGTGGCATTGCACATGATTGATTGGAATCGACGACTCGCGAGGCCGGCGTTTGCAAGGAAACGCCGCTACAAAAGCAAAGAAGCGCGCCCGGCGGTCGCGCCCCACATTGAAACAAGGACCTGCCTCTGTTGATGTGGGGCCGGCGCGCCGCGCCGGCTTCTTCTTGCCCTCCGAGAAGCACGACAACGGAAGCGCGCCCGGCGGGCGCGCCCCACATCGAGACAAGACCCTGTCTTGTTTGCGTGGGGCGGGCGCGCCGCACATCGAGGCCCGTGTGTGCCGAAAGTCTTAATGGCTCGGCCATTTTGACAAATGGCATAGGCCGACTTAGCGTGACGGTGTGGAAGCGCTCCTCGACCGCGCCCGCCGCGCCGTGTCGGCCTCGGCCTCGACCCCGCACCCGCTCTACCTGCGGCTGGCCGAGGCGCTCGCCCCCACGCTCGCGGAAGAGGGCGCCGACGGACTGCCCTCGGCGCGCGCGCTGGCGGTCGAGATCGGGCTGAACCGCGCCACGGTGACCGCGGCGTACCGCGAGCTGGCGCGGCGCGGCCTGCTGGCGCTGCGCCCCGGGCGGCCGGGCCGGCGAGCGGTGCCGCACGCGGAGGCGGCGACGGCGGGGTACGAGCCGCCGGCAGGCGGGATCGACCTCGCGCGCTACGCGCCCGACCGCGAGCTGCTGCCGGCCGGGCAGGTGTTCCGCTGGCTCGGCGTCGGCGAGGGCGAGGGCGAAGGGGTGGCGCAGTACGGCAGCGCCTGGGGGTACCAGCCGCTGCGCGGGTGGCTCGCGGCGCGGCTCGCGAGCTTCGGCGTCGCGGCCGCGGCCGACCGCGTGCTGCTGACCGGCGGCGTGCAGCACGCGCTCGACCTGCTGCTGCGCGCCCTCGCGCGCCCCGGCGATGTGGTGCTGGTCGAGGACCCGACCTACCCGGGGTTGCCGCCGCTGCTCGCGCTCCATCAGGTGCGCGTCGTGGGGATCCCGGTGCACCGCGACGGGGTACGTCCCGGCGAGGTCGCGGCGCTGCTCGGACCGGAGCGGCCGCTGCTCGCGATCCTGACGCCGACGCTGCACAACCCCTCGGGCCTCGTGCTGGGCGACGACACCCGGCGCGAGCTGCTCGGGCTGCTGCGGGCCCGCGGCGTGCAAGTGGTGGAGGAGCTCTTCGACCCGGCGCTGGTGAGCGACGGCGAGGTGCCGCCGCCGCTGGCGGCGCTCGACCCCGATGTGGTGGCGGTCGGATCGTTCTCGAAGGCGCTCTTCCCGGGGCTGCGCGTGGGCTGGGTCGCGGGCCCCGCCGAGCTGCTCGATCGCGTCGCCGCGGTCAAGAGCTCCGCCGACCTCGGCGGCAGCCCGTTCCTGGAGGCGGCGGCGTGGACGCTCTGCCGCCGCGGCGTGTTCGACGACCAGCTCGCGCGCCTGCGCGGCGCCGCCCGCGCCCGGCTCGAGATCGTGCTCCGCGCGCTCGCCCATGCGCCGAAGGGCGTGGCGTGGAGCGTGCCGCGCGGCGGCTTCTCGCTGCTCGTGACGCTGCCGCCGGGGTGGAGCTCGCGCGCCGTCGCGGCGCGGGCGGGCGAGCGCGGGGTGTGGGTGCTGCCGGGTCCGGTGATGTCGGTGACCGGGCGCGACGACGTGGTGCGGCTCGCCTACGCCGCGGTGGGCGGCGAGCGGCTGGAAGAAGGGATGCGGGGATTTTGCGCGGCGCTGGAGCCCGGGCGCGGGCCGCTGCCGCTGGTGTGAGACGAGAGGGGATCCGGGGCTCGAAGCCCGGGGTCCGGGAGGACGAGATGGATTTCCAGTCACCTGAGTTCCGTGTCAAGGTCGGCCTCGCCGAGATGCTCAAGGGCGGCGTGATCATGGACGTCACCGATGCGACGCAGGCCAAGATCGCCGAGGACGCCGGCGCTGCCGCCGTGATGGCGCTCGAGCGCGTGCCGGCCGACATCCGCGCCGAGGGCGGCGTCGCCCGCATGGCCGCGATCGGCAAGATCGAGGAGATCATGAAGCTGGTGTCGATCCCGGTCATGGCCAAGTGCCGGATCGGGCACATGGCCGAGGCGCGGGTGCTCGAGGCGCTCGGCGTCGACTTCATCGACGAGTCCGAGGTGCTGACCCCCGCCGACGAGGAGAACCACGTCTGGAAGCGCGACTTCAAGGTGCCGTTCGTGTGCGGCTGCCGCAACCTCGGCGAGGCGCTGCGCCGGATCGGCGAGGGCGCGGCGATGATCCGCACCAAGGGCGAGGCCGGCTCGGGGAACATCGTCGAAGCGGTCCGCCACCTGCGCGCCGTGCGCAGCGAGATGCGCCGCCTCGGCACGCTCGACCCGGCGGAGCTGGTCCCCGCGTCGAAGGAGCTGCAGGCGCCGCTCGAGCTGGTCGAGTACGTGGCGCGCGAGGGCAAGCTGCCGGTGCCGAACTTCGCGGCCGGCGGCGTCGCCACCCCCGCCGACGCGGCGCTGTGCATGATGCTCGGCGCCGAGTCGGTGTTCGTGGGGTCCGGGATCTTCAAGTCCGAGGACCCGTCGCGGCGCGCCGCGGCGATCGTCAAGGCGGTCACCCACTGGCAGGACCCGGCGGTGGTGCTCGAGGCGTCGCGCGGGCTCGAAGGCGCGATGCCCGGCCTCGACATCGCCAAGCTCACGCCCGAGGAGATGCTCTCGCGCCGGGGGTGGTAGGTGCCGCGCGCGACAGCGCCGATCGGGGTGCTCGCGCTGCAGGGTGACTACGAGGCCCACGCCCGGGCGCTCGCGGCCCGCGGCGCGGCCACCCGCGAGGTGCGCACCTCCGCCGACCTCGCCGGTCTCGCCGGCCTCGTCCTCCCTGGCGGCGAGTCCACGACGATGCTCACCCTCATGGAGGGGAGCGACCTCGCCGAGCGCCTGGTGGCGGCCATCGCGGGCGGACTGCCGGTGCTCGCCACCTGCGCGGGGGTGATCCTGCTCGCCCGCGAGGTGCGCCGCCCACCGCAGCGCTCGCTCGGCGTGCTCGACGTCGTCGTGGAGCGCAACGCCTACGGCCGGCAGCTGGACTCGGCGGTCGTCGCGCTGACGGTGCGCGATCCCGATGCGCTCGGGGACGAGCGCGCTCGAGGGGGTGTTCATCCGCGCGCCGCGGGTGACAGAGGTCGGCGAGGGCGTCGCGGTGCTGGCGACGCGCGGCGAGGACCCGGTGCTGCTGCGCCAGGGGACGATCCTGGCGGCAACGTTCCACCCCGAGCTGACCGCCGGATCCCCCGTCGTGGACCTCTTCGTGCGCCTCGTCCGCGCCGCCAGGTAGCGCCGGAAGAAACGACGACCGCGCGCCCGGCGGGCGCGCCCCACATCGAGACAAGACCCCATCTTGTTTGTGTGGGGCCGGCGCGCCGCGCCGGCTTCTTCTTGCCCTCCGAGAGCCACGACAACGGAAGCGCGCCCGGCGGGCGCGCCCCACATTGAGACAAGATCCGTCTGGTCTATGTGGGGCCGGCGCGCCGCGCCGGCTTCTTCTTGCCCTCCGAGAACTACGGCAACGGAAGCGCGCCCGGCGGGCGCGCCCCACATCGAGACACGACACTTGGTCTTGTTTGTGTGGGGCCGGCGCGCCGCGCCGGCGTCTTCTTGCCCTCCGAGAACCGCGACAACGGAAGCGCGCCCGGCGGTCGCGCCCCACATTCACAACCGCGGGGGCAGTCGGGTTCGACGTGAGGCATTCTGTGGGGCGGTCGCGCCTCGGATCCGAGTGGTCTATGTAGCGGCCGATGCTTGCATCGGCCGACAGGTCGCGGTCCAGCGGCGAGAGGCCGGCGTTTGCGAGCAAACGCCGCTACAAAGACAACGACCATACGTTCGGCACAAGGTTCGCCCGATCCACCAACACGGAAGCGCGCCCGGCGGGCGCGCCCCACATCAAGACAAGACCCTGTCTCTGCTTGATGTGGGGCCGGCGCGCCGCGCCGGCTTCCTCTTGCCCTCCGGGTGGGAGATCAGAACGTGTAAATGTCGCCCTGGCGGAGCTCTTCGACCGCGTGGGGGAAGCGGGTCGCGGCCAGCTCCTGGCGCAGCTCGTCCACGTACGCCGGCTTGAGGTGGTAGAGGTGCACGGCGACGTCGCGCTTGAGCTTCTCCAGCTCGGCGGCGAGCGTCGTCGGCGTCAGGTGCAGCGACACGTCCGCCACCGCCTGCATCCGGCTCGGGAACGAGACCTCGACGATCACCGCCTTCAAATTGGCCGTGCGGTTGGCGAGATCCCAAACCTCCTGCGTCGGACCGGTGTCGGAGGTGAAGAGCACCGCGCCGCCCTCGTCCTCGACCAGGTAGCCGTGCGTCGGCACGGTGTGCCGCACCGGCACCGAGGTCAGGCGCAGGCCGCTGGCGGAGAACGTCGCCCGCGGCTCGACCTGGACGAGGCGCAGCGCCGGCAGCATGTCGTTGGGGATGCGCGTGAAGTCCGGCCAGGTGTCGTTGTTGAAAAGGTGCATCTTGACCGTGTGGAGGACCTGCGGCGTGACCAGGATCTCGAGCGCCTCGCGCTGCTCCCCGAACGTGTTCTCGACCAGGAACGGGATCGAGGCGGTGTGGTCGAGGTGCGAGTGAGTGAGCACGATCTGGCGGATGCGCCGCTGCGCGTCGAGCGGCAGCGCCTGGGTGATCGAGCCGGCGTCGAGGGCGAGCTCGCCGTTGATGAGAAACGAGGTCATCCGGCAGTTCGGGCTCGAGCCGCCGAAGCTCCCCAGGATGTGCCACTCCATCCGCAAAGTATAGGACACAAACGGGTGAAAGTGGCGTCCCGGAAGACCGTCCGCAGCCGGGCCGCTACAATCCGGGGCGGTGGGATTCGCCTCCTTGCCGCCGTCGGACCACGCCCGCTCGCTCGCCGGCCTCGACCTCGCCCAGGCGCGGCCGCCGCTCGTGCGCGTCGAGACCGCGCGCGAGGTCGTCGTGGTGGTCAGCCGGTCGCGCGCCCCCGAGCGCGAGATCTTCCTCGAGCGCTGCGCGGCCGACGGCGTCCCGGTCGTGGTGCGGCCCTCGGGGGGCGGTGCGGTCGTGCTCGCCCCCGGCGTGGTGGCTGCGTCCGCGCTGCTCGCCGCCGACCCCGCGGTGCGCTTCCCGGAGCCGTACTTCCGGCGTTTTTGCGGGGCGGTCGCCGCCGCGCTCGCCGGGCTCGGCGTCGGTGGCGTCGAGATGCGCGGGGTCTCGGACCTCTGCCTTGGCGACCAAAAGGTCGCGGGCAGCTCGCTGCGCCTCGCCGGCGGCCGCGTCCTCTTCCAGGTCTCGGTCCTCGTGGACCCCGACCTCGGCCTGCTCGACCGCTACCTGCGCCACCCCTCGCGCGAGCCGGAGTACCGCGCCGGCCGCAGTCACCGCGAGTTCGTCACCTCGCTGCGCCTGGCCGGGTTCGGCGCCGCGGCCGGGGATGTCGCCGCCGCACTGGACGAGCGCCTGCGCAACGAGACCCGGGCGCGCTGAAGCCGGCGCGGGCCTTGCCTCAACTAGCTGCGAACGTGTAACCTCGCTAGCTCGGGGTGCGGGAGAGCGCGCCCCCAAACAAGACATGCGCAAGACCATAGCGATCGTCTTTGCCGTTCTCGTCCTGCTGCCGATGGCGGCGGCGGCCGTCACCGTCACGACCCCCCAGGGTGCGCAGGAGGTGTTCGCCCGCGGCGATCTCCTCGACGCGCTCGCGGTGCTGCGCCTGGCGGGGGTCGAAGTCCAGTTCGCCGCCGCGGCCGGAAGCTACAACGCCTCGGCCGGCGACCACCAAGTGCAGTTCACGCCCGGGGGATCGCTCGCGGTCGTGGACGGCCGCCTGACGCGGCTGCCGGGCCCGCTGCGGCAGCTCGAGGGGCACGTCGTGTGCACGTCGGCGACGGCCGCCGTGTTGCTCGCGCCGTTCGGCTGGACGCTGGGCGGCAGCGACGCGAACCTCGAGCTGACGCGCGCCTCGGCCGGCGAGCAGATCGAGGTCTCGGTGATACGCGCCCCGACGGGGACGACGCTCGTGGTGCGCGGCACGAAGCAACGGCCGCAGGTCGTCGCCACGCGGGGCGTGGTCGCGCTGCAGTTCATCACCCCGGTGACGCTGGTCCGGCCGATCGCCCCGGAGGCGGAGCTGCTCGGGGGCGACCTCCGCGGCACGACGCTCACGCTGCGTCTCGCTCCCGGCGCGGAGGTGGCGAACACCTACCCGCTCGACGACCCGCCGCGCTTCGTGGTCCGCCTCGGGACCGCCGCGCCGGTGGCGGCGGTCGCCACGCCGCGCGCCGGGCCGCTCGTCGTCCTCGACCCCGGCCACGGCGGCGGCGACGAGGGCGCCAAGGGACCCGGCAGCGAGTTGGAGAAGGACATCACGCTGGCGGTCGCGCGCGCCACCGCCGCGCAGCTGCAGGCGGCGGGCGTCACCACCCGCCTCACCCGCGACGGCGACGAAACCGTGTCGCTCACCGACCGGACCGCGATCGCGAACCGCCTGCAGGCCACGGTGTTCGTCTCGATCCACGCCAACGCCTCGCTCGCCCGTGGCGCGCACGGCGCCGAGACCTACTACATGAACGCCGACGCCTCCGACGTGCTGGCGGCGCAGTCGGCGGCGCGCGAGAATGCCTCGGCCAGTCCGGACACCGTGCAGCTCATCCTCTGGGACCTCGCGCACGTCGCGAACCTCAACAACTCCGCCCGCCTGGCCCGCTCGATCCAGGAGAAGCTCAACGCCCTCCAGGGGATCAAGGACCGGGGCATCCGACAGGCGCCGTTCGTCGTGCTGACCGGGGCGACGATGCCGGCGGCGCTGGTCGAGGTCGGGTTCCTCTCCAACCCCGACGAAGCCGCGCGCCTCGCCTTGCCCGACACGCAGCAGCAGATCGCCGCCGCCCTCGCCGCCGCGATCGTCGCGTATCTGCACGAGCCGACGCCGACCCCGGCGACGGCACCGGCCGGCACGCCCACGCCATGAAAGCGCTGCGCCCGATCGTCGCGACCCTGATCGTGCTCGGCGTCCTAGCAGCCGTCGTGCTGCTGAGCCGCCGGCACCGAGCGCCGGCGCCGGCGCCCGCGGCGGAGGGGACGACGCCGGCCCCCAAGCCGGTGCCTGCCTCGCTCGTCCTCTTCTTCCCGGGCGACGACACGATGCTGCACCGCGAGGCGCGCGAGGTGCCCGAGCTTCCGCCGGGAACCCCGGCGCGCATCAAGCTGGTCGTCGAGGAGCTGGTCGCGGGATCGCGCCAGGGCTTCGCGCCGGCGCTGCCGTGGCCTGCCACGGTGCAGGCCGTGTTCCTCGACCGCGAAGGGGACGCCTGGGTGGATCTCTCGCCGCCCCCCGCCGGTGCCGTATCCGGCACCGACGGCGAGGTCGCCCTCGCGTATGCGACCGTGAACAGCGTCGTCGCGAACTGCCCCACGGTCCGCCGCGTCCAGCTGCTGTTCGGCGGGCAGCAGGTGGCGACCCTCGGCCACCTCGACCTCTCCCGCCCGCTCGCGCCCAACCCCGAGCTGGTGGCGCCGTGACCGACGCGCGGCCGATTGCGATCTTCGACTCGGGGATCGGCGGCCTGACGGTGCTCGCGGCCCTGCAGCGGCGGCTCCCCGGTGAGCGCTTCGTCTACCTCGGCGACACCGCGCGCCTCCCGTACGGCACCAAGTCGGCCGAGACCGTCGTCCGCTACGCCGTGCGCGCGGCCGGTTTCCTCGCCGGGCACGACGCCAAGCTGCTGGTCGTCGCCTGCAACACGGTCTCCGCCTCGGCGCTGCCGGCGCTCGAGGAGGAGATGGAGATCCCGGTGATCGGCGTGGTCGCGCCGGGGGCCCGCACCGCGCTCGCCGCGACGCGGGGGAGGGTGGGGGTCATCGGCACCGAGTCCACGGTCGCCTCGGGCGCGTACGGCCGCGCGCTGCACTCGCTCCGACCCGACGTCGAGGTCGTGACGCGGGCGTGCCCGCTGTTCGTGCCGCTCGCCGAGGAGGGGTGGTGGGACCACCCGGTCACCCGCGAGGTCGCCGCCCTCTACCTCGAGCCGTTCACCGCCGGCCGGGTGGATACGCTCATTCTCGGGTGCACGCACTACCCGATGCTGCGGCCGGCGATCGCCGCTGTGCTCGGCGACGGCGTGCGCCTGGTGGACTCGGCCGAGGCCGTGGCGGCGGAGGTCGAGACGCTGGTGGCGCACCGCGACATCGCCGGAACGGGAGGCGGTGGCGTACGCCTGCTCGTCACCGACGCCGCCGCCCGCATCGACCGCATCGCCGGCTTGATCCTGCCCGGGACGGCCGTTCACCTCGAGCTCGTCGACCTCCCCGACTGATTCCGCCTCATCGGCGCGGTTTCCGTAGCGGCCGATGCTCGTATTGGCCGAAGGACCCCGGTTCACCTGGAAGAGGCCGGCGTTTGCAAGCAAACGCCGCTACGAAGACAACGACAGCGCGCCCGGCGGTCGCGCCCCACATCGAGACGAGGTCCTGTCTCATCCGTGTGGGGCCGGCGCGTCGCGCCGGCTTCTTCTTACCCTCCGAGCCACGACAACAGAAGCGCGCCCGGCGGTCGCGCCCCACATCGAGACGAGGTCGTGTCTCATCCGTGTGGGGCCGGCGCGCCGCGCCGGCTTCTTCTTACCCTCCGAGCCACGACAACAGAAGCGCGCCCGGCGGTCGCGCCCCACATAGAGACGAGGTCGTGTCTCATCCGTGTGGGGCCGGCGCGCCGCGCCGGCTTCTTCTTACCCTCCGAGCCACGACAACAGAAGCGCGCCCGGCGGTCGCGCCCCACATCGAGACGAGGTCGTGTCTCATCCGTGTGGGGCCGGCGCGCCGCGCCGGCTTCTTCTTACCCTCCGAGCCACGACAACAGAAGCGCGCCCGGCGGTCGCGCCCCACATCGAGACGGGGTCCTGTCTCATCCGTGTGGGGCCGGCGCGCCGCGCCGGCTTCTTCTTACCCTCCGAGCCACGACAACAGAAGCGCGCCCGGCGGTCGCGCCCCACATCTGATGAAACGTCCGGCGGTTGCCGCGCCCGAGGTTGTCGAAAGCTCTGCGTGCGGCTACCCTGCCTGCGAGTGGAGGTCACGTGGTCAACGCAGCGAGCTTCGAACGCCGTGACGGGCGGCGCGACGATGAACCCCGTCCCATGCAGCTCACCCTCGACTTCGTGAAGTATCCGGAGGGGAGCGTCCTGGCGCGCGCCGGCGACACCGTCGTCGTCTGCAACGTGACCGTGGAGGGGCGCGTCCCGCCTTTTTTGCGCGACACCGGCGAGGGGTGGCTCACATCGGAGTACGCGATGCTGCCGCGCGCCACCGAGGAGCGCAGCCCGCGCGAGTCCACACGCGGGTCGATCTCCGGCCGCTCGGCCGAGATCCAGCGCCTGATCGGGCGCTCGCTGCGCGCTTCGCTCGACATGGGGCTGCTCGGCGAGCGCACGCTGATGGTGGACTGCGACGTCATCCAGGCCGACGGCGGCACGCGCACCACCGCGATCACCGGCGCCTTCGTCGCCGTCGTCCTCGCCCTGCTCCACCTCAAGGAGCGGAAGGCGCTCAAGGAGTGGCCGGTGCGCGACCAGCTCGCGGCCGTCTCGGTCGGGATGGTGGCCGGCCGGCCGCTGCTCGACCTCGCCTACGACGAGGACTCCCGCGCCGGGGTGGACCTCAACCTCGTCGGCACGGCGCGCAAGGGGATCGTCGAGGTCCAGGGCACCGCCGAGCGCGAGCCGTACTCGCGCCGGGAACTGGAGTCGCTGCTCGACCTCGCCGAGAGCGGGCTCGAGCGCGCGTTCGCAGCGCAACACGCCGTGCTCGACCACCGGCTCGAGAAGGCCGGCGTCAAGTCCCTCGTCGCCGACAAGAAGTAGCGCCCTCCCGCAGGTCGCGCCCCACATAGAGACGGGTACGTGTCGCCCTTTCGCCTATCTCTGGGTGGGGCGCGCGTCGCGCGCGCTTCCTCGTGCCCTCCCAACCGAAAGACCGCGCGCCCGGCGGTCGCGCGCCACGGGATTGAAATGTAGGGGCGGGGCTTGCCCCCGCCCGTTGTGGGCCTGCTGTGGCCCCACCCGCCCGCGGGCGGCCGCAAGGGCCGCCCCCACGCAGGAAAGACAACGGCCTCACGCCGCGTCGCCAGCGTGCTCCGGAAGGCGTTCCTACCTTGACGAAGCAGGGGCCGGTTGGTACTGTGAGGGTTCCCCGGGACTGGGGATAGCTCTTTGGGAGCGTGTAGTTTCAACATGGGACGGGGCGTGGCGCAGCCTGGTAGCGCACCTGCCTTGGGCGCAGGTGGTCGGAGGTTCAAATCCTCTCGCCCCGACCATCACCCGTCCCCGCACACAGCTGCCTGTAGCTCAGCTGGATAGAGCAGCGGACTTCTAATCCGCGGGTCGGAGGTTCGAATCCTCTCAGGCAGGCCAGCCTTGTGGTGAGCGTAGCTCAGCTGGTCAGAGCACCGGACTGTGGCTCCGGTGGTCGGGGGTTCAAATCCCCTCGCTCACCCCACCTTGTGCGCCCGTAGCTCAGCTGGATAGAGCGTCAGACTCCGGATCTGAAGGCCGGGCGTTCGAATCGCCCCGGGCGCACCACAATAAACCTCAGCTTTTGGAACATCCCAAACACAGGGTTCATGAAGGTCAGAACCGTATCGTCGACTGCGGCAACACTGCGGTCACGCCGTGGCGAGATCTCGACCTCGAACTGATCGACCTGCCCAGGCCCTCTCTTTCGTTGGACGACACAACCCCCTGCAGATTCCTTTGCCGTGCCACCCTCGTGGTGGGCAAGGATCGTCACCCGGGAACCCCCCGCGCGTCTTTTCTGAGGATCTAATCCACGCCGGGGCGCGGGCCCTGATTCCGCTGCGTCGACACCGTGTCTCCAACCTTCGAAAGTCCGCTTGTTGAGGTGCCCGACCTGGAATCGCGCCGCTGGGTCCAGTGGCCATCCGGATGCGACATCCCCCGGGGAAGTGGCTGGACCAGGAGGCGGCCCTTGACAGCCCTTCAGGGCAAACTAGAATGAGACGCAAGCGAGGAATATGGACGATCGGACGAATGGCTGGCGGCCGGTGGGTTTGCTGAGTCGGGGAGCCGCGGCTCGGGCAGAGCTTGGGGAAAGCGAGGGTGCACGATGCGTCGGCACGCGTTGGTGATCGGGATCGGGACGGTGTTCACGCTTGGGGTCGCCGGGCCGGTGGCGCCGGCGCAATCAACGGTGAAGGTCGGGCCGCGCCCCGTGGTCCGGATGGGGGGCCCGGTGCAGCTCGCCGGGGTGCCGGTGATGATCTCCCCGGCGTGCGGGGCCACGTTGACCAACTTCCCCCGGACGCTCGTCATGAGCTGGCAGGCGCTGGCCGGCGCCACCTCGTACGATGTCGAGGTCGACTGCGACGGCTGCCGTCAGGCCGGGAAGTGGGACAGCCAGGTCGGGCCCCCCTTCTCGCAGCACGTGGCGTCGGGCACCTCGGCCTCGATGGAGTTCTGGGGAGACAACCCCGGGCGCTGGCGGCTGCGCGCCAACCGGGGCCAGGTCCAGGAGCCGTGGAGCGCGTGGTGCGGGTTCACATTCAGAACCGGCCGGGGATCCAGGACGCCGGTGCGGCCTCCCGCGCTCGACCGCCGGCCGGACATCACGGGCACGACCGGGGGGGTGACGATATCCGGCAACGGATTTCCCTGATACCGTCAAGTGGAACGGAACGGCCACGCTCACCGACTCCCAGGCGGCTGCCCGCGCGTGAACGGTCTTTGCGCGTTCAACATCCACTACGACATGACCAACGTCGGTGCATCGGCAACGGCGCCGTACCCCCCTCCCGCGCCCGGGCCGAGGTTCAAGAACGTCTTGTACGACGACACGGTCGCCGCCTCGAAACAGACCAACCTCTACCTGGCGGCCGGCGCCGTGGAAGGAATCGACACGCAGGCATACCTGAAGCCTGGGACGCACACGCTGAAGCTCTCCCTCGACGACGGCAACGCCGTCAAGGAGGCGAACGAGTCGAACAACACGTTCTCGCTCACCTACGTTCTCACCGGGACGTGCGGCAAGTAGCGCTCGTCGGTCGGCGTGCCCCTACGGCCGCTCGAGCAGGTACGCGAAGCTTATCCCGCCACCGACGCACATGGCGATGATGCCGCGCTCGGCGTCGCGGCGCGGGAGATGTTGGCGGTGGTGGCGGTGCACCGGTGTGGGGTGAGGGTCACAGACCTGGGCCGGTGCCTGGGGCGGCCGGCGGACACGGCGAGTCGATGGCTGAGCCGCGACGGGGCGCGGCACCCGACCGAGGAGGCGTTCGAACGTCAGGTGGGCGCGGGCGAGGCGAAGCTGAGTCGGCGATGACTCGGGACCGGTGCGATCCCGAACTTGTCAACTATGCCGGACCCGGTACCAATTTTGGCATGGACCTTCCGACCCCGGAGTTCTCATCTATATTGGCGGTTGTAACGGCACGGCTTCGCGAGAGGGTACCAGGCAGGCCTGAAGTCCTGAGTACTGAGTGAAGGGGGTGCTCGATGGGTTGCTGTCTTGGCGTCTTGCTGCTCGGTGGTGCGCCGCGTCTCGCGCTTCTCTTGTGGTGGTTCATGGACCCCGCGCGTGTCGGCGGAGCATTCCGCGGTTGGTCCACCACGGCCGGGAGCATCACGGCTCCCCACTGGATATGGCCAACAGCCGGTCTCTTGCTGCTGCCGTGGACAACCCTCGCCTACATCTTCGTCTCGCCAGGTGGAATCACGACACTCGGATGGGCCATCATCGTGATCGCCCTGCTGCTGGACCTGAGTACGCATGGGGGAAGCGGCCGCGAATACCGGCGGCGCCGATCGGAGAGGTAGAAGGCCGCCGACAGGCACCGAGGATCACACCCGAGGGGCAGGGGACCGCTCTAGCCTGGAATTCCGCGGAGCGAGAACGGACTAACGGTCAGAGTTGGAGAGGTCGAGGCGAGCGCCGTTTTACCAGGATGAGTCCGGAGAAGCAGATTCGACACGGTCGTTGTCCCTCTCCAAGGACACAGCCAGGACACCAACTCAGCCGAACCCAGCCGGAATGCAGCCGAAACCGCTCAACTTACGGGGTGGTTTTCGGGAAGTTCTAGCGCACCGACGGGACATGGGAGTGCTCTCAAGGTCGATGACTGGGCAGCAGAGCCGGTGGGATCGTCTCTGATGGTGGCGCGGGGAAGTTCATAGAAGTTTCGGATCAGAGCATCACTCCAATGACCCCGGACTGCTTTCCCCGAGCCCTCGCCAACGTCGGGGAGCTCTTTCGGCTCGACGATCAGCAGCGGGATCGCCACGACTACAAGCCACGGCAGCGGCGACAGCGCACCTCCTAAGTCGGTCCCCTGCCGTGCCAGTCTCCCCTCGAGCTGAGAGACTGCACGCGCACACGAGCTTTAGGGCCTTCAAGTCCCGGCCTCGCAGTCGCCGATCTTGAAACCCTCCCTCCAGAACGGGTAAAAGCAATACCACTGCTCGGGGTGTTCGCGAATGCGGCGCTCGAGGATGCCTGCCCAGATCTGCATCGCGAATCGGGCACGCTTCTCGACATCGTCGCTCCCGTCGAGATTCATCGGCTCCTCGTGGATCACGTGGAAGCGCCGCTCCGGGGTGAGCAGGAAGAACGTCGGCAGGATCAGGGCCCGCGCTCGTGCCGCCAACAGGAACAGCCCCGGTGGAAAATTGGCCTCGGCACCGAAGAACTCCACCGGCCACCCCTGGTCGTTGAAGTCGCGGTCACCGTGGGCCGCGACGATGCCGCCCCCCTCGAGCGCGCGCAGCGCGGGCACCACCGAGAACGGCGACGCATCCACCGGGATGCCGTGGACGTTGCCGCGGAGACGCATCCGCGTGCGGAACTCCTCGGCGGTGGCGAAGCGGTCGCGCCAGTACAGGACGTGGATCGGCTCGAAGTGGGTGCCAAAGGCCACGGCCCCGACTTCTGGGTTCCCCATGTGGGCTGTAAGCAGCAGCGTGCCGCGCTTCGAACGGCGCGCCGCCGCGAAGTGCTCCTCCCCCTCAATCGTGACGATGGCCTCGCGCAGCGCCTCCGGTGACAGCTGCGACCAGCGGAAGAAATCGATCCAGTGATAGGCGTGCTGGTACCCCATCTGCCACGCCGCCCGCCGCACCTCGGCGTGGTCGGGCGGAAGACCCAGGATGCGAGAGTAGTTCCGCTTGATCACCCGCAAATACTTCGGCCGCACGATGTTGAACGGCAGCATGACGAGATCCCGTGCCATCCAGTACATCAGGCCGAGCGGCCAGCGTGTCGATGCCCACACGAGGGTCGGGATCCAGAAGGCGAAGTAGAGGCGGTAAAAAGCCTGCAGGATGCGGGGGGATCCCGCCATCTTGACCTGCACGGCGACAATTCTACCCTTCCGGCGCGGCCTCGGAAAGAAACCCGCCAATACCGCACTTCAGCCTTCTGGCCACCAAGTCCCGAGGCGCAAACCTCTTGATCCACGCTACGCCGTACGTACCGAGGGGGCCATCGAGGAAGGGGTCGAACGTGCCGAGGAAGAGCGACTCCGCAGAGCTTTGCAGGGGACTTAGGCGAGGTAATCGGGCCAGCAGCCGAAAAGAGAGATCCTATCCCTTGGGGCTGCTATTGCCGCGCGTCCCGCCCGTTGGGGGGGCGAGAATGGCCTGACCCCTTCTACAATGGCATCTCGGGCTGCGAAGCCAGTTCGGTAGGAGGACTCGAGAGTGCGCATCCTGCTCGTCAAGCCGAGCCCGCGGCTCGGCACGATCCGGGGAATCCAATCGTTCCGGTTCCTGGAGCCGCTCGAACTCGGCTATCTTGCCGCCGCCGCCCCAATTGGCCACGACATCCGGGTGGCAGATCTGCGCCGGGCCCAGTTCCCGGAGCATAGCTTCCGGTGCACCCTGCGCCGCTTCCGGCCCGATCTGGTGGGCTTCACCGGTTATACCCACGAGGTGTCGGCGATCCGCCGCCTGGCGCGGCTGACGCGCGAGGACTGTCCGGCGGCTCGGGTCGTGGTCGGCGGGCGCCACGCCACCGTCGCGCCGGCCGACATTCTGCGCGCCTTCGTCGCCTCCCGGCGTTATGCGCACGGCTACCAGAAGCTGCACGAGGACTATCCGCGCGAGCTGTGGGGTCAGGCCTGATCATGCGCACTGTTCTCGTCTACCACAACCCGTCGCGCGAGATCCTGCTGGCGCCGCCGGTGGGGCTCGCCTATGTCGCCTCGGCGGCGGCCGACGCCGGTCATCCGGTGCGCTTCCTCGACCTCTCCCGCCGCCGCCAACCGGAGGCGGTGCTTGCCCGAGCGCTGCGCGAGGATCGCCCCGGGTTGGTCGCCTTCTCGGTTCGCAACCTCGACAACGCGGTGCACCAGCGCCTGGAGAGCCACTTGCGGGCCCACGACCCGCTGATCGAGCTCGCCCGACGGGCGGGCGCTCAGGTGGTGGTGGGCGGGCCGGCGGTGTCGCTGCTCGGCGAGCGCAGTCTGGACGTGCTGGCGGCGGACTTCGCGATCCTCGGCGAGGGTGAGGAGGCCTTTCCCGCCTTACTCGCCGCGCTCGACGAGGGCCGCGACCCACGCCGGATTCCCGGCGTCGCCGCCCGCGACGACACCGGGCGCCCGACCGCGACCGCGCCGCGCCGCCTGGCGCGCTTCGGGGCGTCGGGCCTCGAGCGCTGGATCGATTGGCGGGCCTATGGTCGCCGGGGCTTCACCTGGCCGATCCAGTCCAAACGGGGCTGTGCCCTCGGCTGCACCTACTGCTCGTACCCGAGCCTCGAGGGGCGCCTGCACCGCCTGCGACCCGCCGCCGAGGTCGTCGACGAGATCGAGCACGTGGCGCGCGTCGCCCGCCCGCGCACTTTCGAGCTGGTCGACTCGACCTTCAACGTGCCGGTCGAGCCGGCCTTGGCGCTGTGCCGCGAGATCCGGCGGCGCGGGCTTCGGGTCACCCTGACCGCGATGGGGGTCAATCCGATCGGCGCGACCGAGGAGCTGTTCGCCGAGATGGAGTCGGCTGGCTTCAACTCCTGCATGATCACCCCCGAGTCGGCCTCCGAGCAGATGCTCGAGAGCTACCACAAGGGGTTCGGGCGGGACGCAGTCGAGCGTACCGCGGAGCGCATCCGCCGCTCGCGCCTGGCCTGTGCCTGGTTCTTCCTGCTCGGTGGTCCCGGCGAAACCGAGGCGACGGCCGCCGAGTCCCTCGACTTCATCGAAAGCCGCCTCGACTGGCCGCGCTGTCTGACGATCATCTTCACCGGCGTTCGCCTTCACCCGGGGACCGCCCTCGCCCGCAGCGAGGAGGCGGCCGGCCGGCTGTCTCCTGACGAGGATCTCTCGCGACCGGTCTTCTACCTCTCCCCCGAGGTGCGGGAGAGCTGGATGCTCGAGCGGATCAACCGGCTGATCGCCCGCCGACCCAACGTCGTCCATGCCGGCGAAGGCTCGGCCTCGACCTGGCGTGGACTGTTCGAGCGCTCCCTCCACTCCTGCGGCGTGCCACCTCCCTACTGGCGCTTCCTGCCGCGCTACCTCGCCTGGCCTCCGATCCGAGCCCTGCGCGAGCGCTACCCATTTGTCGGCGAGGTGGGACCGTGAGCCTCCGGCGCGTCGTGGTGGTGGCCAGCGGCCTCGGCGGGATCTCCTGCGGCGAGGCGCTGGCCGGCCGGCGCGGTGCGCCCGCATCTACCGCCGCTTCTTCGTCGCCGGTGTCGCCGTGATGCTCACCGTGGGGGGTAGATGGGGGGATGACTGCTGCTCCACGTTCACCACCCCCATTCGCTCAAATCCGCTCCTTCCGCGGCACTGACGTGGCTTGAGTACCGGTGGGTCGGTCGGACACGGTGCGCGACGGGATCTCTGCCACCACGGCCGATCGACATGTCTCCTTGCTGGGCGCCGTGCACGCCTCCGCGGCTCCCCGTGCCTCGTCCCCCGGTCCCGTGAAGCCCGCTCCTCACAGGTCGCCTCGGAATCCGACGTCCGGCGACCTTCATGATGCCTTCGGCGCGGGTATCATGGCCTTGGTTGGAAAGGAAATGCCTATCCCTTATCTCTCGCCGCAGGTTTCGGAGCGCTTCATCTTGGAGCGCGTCAAAGCTGCCATCCGGGTGGTGCTGCGCCGGGCCCTCCCCTCAATCCGGGCGACGGACACGACGGGCACCGTCGTCGTTCCCGCACCGGCCCCGGCGAAGACACGTTCCGCGCCGCCAGACGCGGCTCCCGCATGAGCGCCCCTCACCAGCCCTCTCCACCACCCGTACTGGAGGCGGAGTCGGTCTCGAAGTCCTACCGCCTCGGCGCATCGCTCGTCACAGCCATCCAGGACGTCTCCTTCTCCGTCGCGAGCGGCGAGCTGATCGCCCTGAAGGGACCGAGCGGCTCCGGCAAGACCACGCTCCTCAACCTGATGGGTCTGCTCGATCGGCCCGATCGCGGGGTGGTGCGCGTAGGAGGTGTCGAGGCGGAGGGCCTGGACGAGAACACGCGCTCGGACCTGCGGCGCGACCAGTTCGGGTTCGTCTTTCAGGGCTTCAACCTGATCCCGGTCCTGAGCGCGGCGGAAAACGTGAGCTACCCCATGGCACTCAAGGGTGTCGGCCGGCAGGAGCGCCGCCGGCGCGCCATCGAGCTGCTCCAGGCGGTGGGGATCGGCCACAAGCATGCCGTGCGTCCGGACCTCCTCTCCGGAGGCGAGCGCCAGCGCGTGGCCATCGCCCGCGCACTCGCCAATCGGCCCCGGGTGGTCTTCGCGGACGAGGCCACCGCCAACCTCGACTCGCACACCGCCGACGAAGTGCTGGAGCTCGTGCGCACGCTGAACGAGTCGCAGGGGGTGGCCTTCCTCCTCGCCACCCATGACCCGCGGGTGGTGGCACGCGCCCACCGCGTCGTCAACCTGCAAGACGGACGCATCTTGGATGAGGCGCCGTGAACGCCTTCTCCCTCGCGTTTCGGAACCTGACCAGGCAGCGCCGGCGCACCCTGCTCATCGAGACCGTCGTCGCCTTCGGCTTCGCGGCCCTGGCCCTGGCCACCGGGTTCATGATCCAGTCGTTCGACGGCCTTCGCGCAGCCATGATCCAGCAGATCGGTCATCTCCAGATCATGCGCCCCGGCGCCGCCACGAACCCCGAGGAAACCACGCTGGAGTTCGGCATCCAGCACGCCGACCGCGCCCGCGCCCTTGCCGCCGCCGTGCCGTCGGTCGTCGCCGTGCTCCCGCGGATCGAATGGGTCGGCCTGGTCACGAACGGGACGCGCTCCGTGCCCTGCCTCGGCTTGGGCATCGACCCGGGGCCCGAGTTCGCGGCCACCCGACCGGGAGAGCTGGTGGTGGCGGGTTCGTACCTGCAGGGAGACGGAGGCGACGAGATCCTCATGGGCACGGGCCTGGCCCGTGCCCTCGGGGTGAAACCCGGCGATCGGCTCACCCTGCTCGCGAGCACCGTGGACGGGACTCTGAACGCGGTCGACGTTCGCGTGCGCGGACTCCTGGCCATCCCCATCAAGGAGCTGAACGACCGCACCCTGGTGGGGGGCCTCACCCTGGTGTCGCAGCTGCTGCACAGCGAAGGGACGGTCTCGAAGCTGGTCGTCTTTCTCAAGAGCGAGCGTGACCTGAAGGCGGCGTCGGCGGCCCTCGCCACGCGCCTGGCCCCCATCGGTCCGGTGGCCATCGTCCCCTGGACGACGATCGCGGTCTTCTACGGCCAGGTGCGGCTGCTCTACATGGCCATCTTCGGCTTCGTGAACACCGTCCTCGTCCTGATGGTGGTCCTCTCCGCAGCCATCGTCATGACGATGGCCGTGGCCGAGCGCACGCGCGAGGTCGGCACCCTGCGCGCCCTCGGCACGCGGCCGGCGCGCATTCGCAACACCTTCCTGGCGGAGGGGGTGCTGATCGCGCTGGCCGGCAGCCTGGCCGGCCTCGTACTCGCCCTCGCCGTCCGGGCCGCCCTGAACGCTTCCGGAATCGTCCTGCCTCCCCCGCCGGGGGCGGCCGTGGGCATACCCATCCACGTGGGCCTCTATCCGAGCGCCTACTTGTTCGGTCTGACGGTGATGGTGGGCACGATGCTGCTCGCGTCCTTCTTCCCGGCGCGTCGGGCGGCACGTCTCTCCATCGTCGAAGCCCTCACGCATGTCTAGGCGGGGCCCTCTCACGTTCGCGATCGCCTTCGTCCTGGCAGTCGTCCGCCCGTTGGCGGCAGCGACCCCCGAGGAGGTCAGGGCCTGGCTCCGGAACGTGGACGCCGTGCGGCAGCCCTATCCGGAGGCGGTCATCTCCGTCCGCCAGACGGAGAGGGTCGGCGGCGTGGCGCGCAGCGCCGACGAGTTCGACCTCTACGTGAAGGGGCGCGACCGGACCCTGCTCGTCTTCACGGGAGGGAAGCAGACCGGTCGCAAGATCCTGATCGTGGGCGAGAAGATGTGGCTGATCCTGCCCAACGCTCACCCTGTCCCCATCAGCCCGCAGCAGCGGATCACGGGCGCGGCGGCGCTCTCCGAGGTGGCCGGCTTCCGGGCCGCTGACGACTACGAAGCGTCGGTGCGCGCCGGGGAAGAAGAGCAGGACGGGCACAGGTGCCGGGTGGTGGACCTCGTCGCCCGGTCGCCGAAGACCCGCTACTCCCGCGTCGAGCTCTGGATCGACGCTCGGAACCTCCCGCGGAAGGCCCGCTTCTACCTGCCGTCGGGGAGGCAGGCCCAGGAGATCGTGTTCCTGAGGTTCGCGGAAAAAGACGGCCGGACGCTCCTGGCCGAGATGGAGTGCCACGACCTCCTCGCCCCCGGCGCGGGACTCACGCTCACGCTCGAGTACCTCCGGTATCGGCCCGCCCGCATCGACGACTCCATCTTCACGCTCGCGGGTGCACGCTAGAAGACCTTCACGCAGCCGCGGGACGAGCGGGCTATACTTTTTCCATCCACATCCCGCCGCCCGTTCCTGATTGGGGGCTGCAGCTCGGAGTGACACTTGACGATCGTCGAGGCCAAACGAATCACCTTCGTCCACCCCCATGGAGAAAACTGGGTCGCGGGCACGAAGGACATCGTCTCCATCGCCAACGTCATGCCGCCCCACGGCCTGCTCATGCTGGCCGCCGTGGCCGAACGGGCGGGCTTCCCCGCCACCATCCTCGACTTCTTCGCCCACCCGCTGCCCGAGGACCAGGCCGTGCAGGCCGTGCTCGCCACCCAGCCCGACGCCATCGGCTTCTCGGCCACCACCGCGGGTTTCATGGGCGGCTACCGGCTGGCGGTCCGGCTCAAGCAGGCGCGACCCGATATCCCCATCCTGTTCGGAGGACCCCACCCGACCTCGCTGTGGCCACGATTGCTGCGCGAGTTCCCCGCGTTGGACGTGATCGTGGTGGGCGAAGGGGAGGAGACGCTGCTGGAACTGCTCCGGGCGGATCTCGTCCCCTCTCCGGACATCGCGGGGCTCGCCTACCGCGGCCCCGAGGGCGAGACGCTCTTCACGGGGCGAAGGCGCGCGCTCTCCGATCTCGATCAACTGCCCTTTCCCGCCTACGAGAAGCTCACGGGCTACCCCGCCGCGTACCCGCTGCCGATCTTCAACTATCCCCGCTCGCCGGCCACCACGTTCATTACCAGCCGCGGCTGCCCCTACTCGTGCAGCTACTGCGATCGATCCGTGTTTGGCAGCTCGTTCCGCGCCCATAGCGCGGAGTACCTGGTCGACCACCTTGCCTTCCTCAAGAGCCGCTACGGGATCCGCCACGTCAACATCTACGACGACAACTTCACCCTGAAGAAGCCCCGGGTCGGGGAATTCGTGGAGGAGCTACGCTCGCGGGATCTCGGCATCACCTTCAACTGCATCGGGCGCCCCAATCACCTGGACGACGATCTGATCCGGACCCTCAAGCGCGGGGGGTGCTGGATGGTCAACCTGGGGGTCGAGTCCGGGGATCAGGACGTCATCAGCAAGCACCGCACGAGCAGTGACCTGGAAGAAGTCGCACAGACCGTGCATCAGGTACGGGAGGCGGGCATCCGGGTCAAGGGTCTGTTCATGATGGGTATCCCCGGCGAGACGGAGGACTCCATCGCCCACACCATCGCCTATGCCGTGCGTCACCCGTTCAGCGACGTCAACCTCACGAAGTTCACGCCCTTCCCGGGCTCCCCCATCTATCATACGATCCTCGAACACGGCGAGTTCGACGAGGATTGGGAGAAGATGAACTGCGCGAACTTCGTATTCATCCCGCGGGGCTTCACGAAGGAGCGGCTCGAGGCGCTGTACCTCCGGTTCTACCGCACCTTCTACAAGCGTCCGTCCGGCTTGTTGAACTTCGTGAGCATGATCTGGAAATCACCCGAGAGCTGGCGCCGCTTCATGGGCAACGTGGGGGCCTTCATCGATGCCGGGCGGGAGATGAAGCGCCGTTCCGCGGCGGAGGCCGGTGGTCCTCGCGGATAGGGCGCACCCACGGAAGACTGACATTGCGTTAGGCGCCGTCTCCTGGTCCCATCCAACTTCTTCTGCTACACGTCCGGACTTCGCGACCGCCAGCGCCGCCCCGAAGAGTCTTCTCTGGGTTTGTCATGTGTGCTTCCCCCGTATCTACTGATCTTGTGGGCGCTGCCCATGGGGGTTCGAGTCCCCCCTTTCGCACCAAGCACGTACACAACATCAAAGCGTCGGTGAACGGCCTTGCTTCAATCCGGTTCAACCACGCCTGGCGCGGGAGCCAAACACTTGGCGCGGCGGGTAACCAGCCGAGACGCGGCAACCGAGGACAGCACCAGCACCAACCTGGGGGGCGGGGAAGCCTGCCACCTCGTAGGCCCCCCCGAGGGTCTCTATTCCAAATGCATAGTCCCGCGAGATTTCTGCGAGGTTTTCGGACTCTCCGTGGGGTTCTTTCTGGCCTCGCCATGAGACCACCGATCGCCGCCCGGCTCAACCTTCACCTGGACCAGCTTTCCGGTTTTGGATCACCGGACCTCGTACCTATCCCCGCTCACAATACTGTCGATAAGCGTGGACGTGGTACCTATGCTAACTTTTGTTTAGTTTACACTCGAAACGTTGGCGCTCTGGGCACGCACGTCGGGGTGCGATGGTCCCCTCTGTGTTGATGCGCGGAGCACCGCCTGATGATCCCGGCAGATCAAGATGGGCCCCGGCGAGCTCCTACGACCGTCTACCCGGATCTGTCCAGGAGCAAATAGAGTCCGGAGGCGACCCCAAGGAATACGACTCTCGTGCCGGCAGCCGGGCCGTGGCCCGCGTCCACGGTCTGAGCTGTCTAACCTCTTCTTCTGAGCACCAGGAGCGCGGTTGCGGCGAGAGCTGCGCCGAACAGAACCATCAGGCCCGGTGTCAGCGTGGGCACGGCGACGGCCCCGGAAGGCGGGGTGGCTGTGGGCGTCGGCCCTGCGACCGTCGGCGTCGCTGTGGGTGTCGGCGTCGCTGTAGGCGTTGGTGTCGCTGTAGGGGTTGGCGTCGGCGTCGGCCCAGCGCCTGCCGCGTCGAAGCACGCCGAGAACTCCGAGGTGTTGCTGGGCTCTTCCGTCGCGGTCGCGGTGATAATGGTGTTATCGGGAGGAATTGGAAAGACCAGCGGCCCGAAACTCACGTCGCAGCCGCCGACCGGCGTCGTCACATTGGTGGAACCGATGAACGTCCTCCCCTCGCCGTAACCGGAGGCATTACACGCCACATTCGAGAAGAACTCGATATAGAAATCCGTGCTCGCTGTACTGTTGAGGGTGCCGGAGATCGTGACGTTGCTGCCCACGATGACAGCCGATGTGATGACGGGGTAGTTCTGTCCGTGGTTGCCCGGAATCGTGTCGACGTCGCACGCGTCGTTGGCCAGAGGCAAAGGGGAAAGGTCAAGAAGGCTGATCCCGAGCTGCGAGTTGGAGTAGATCGAGTTGCCCGAGATGCTGTTCCCGCTAGCGGTGGGGTGCACGGAAACTCCCCATCCTGTATTGAAGGCGATCGTATTGCCTTCCCCAGCGCTCGTCCCGCCAACGGCGAAGCCCGTTGACAACCCGAGGTCTATCCCTCCGAAATTCCCGTTTCCAAGGGGACTGACTCCGTTTCGCTGGGTTCCGATGAGATTGCCCTGGACGAAGCCGGCTCCGGGACTCGAGATGAACACGGCCCCGCCGTTGTTGCCAGAAATGAGGTTGCCGGAAACGGTCGTGTTCGTCGTCACGAACGGGACTCCGCCCAGGATGTGGACCCCGAGCTGGGAAGAGCCCACGTTCAACGCCAGCGTCCCGGTGACGTCGGTGCCGATGTAGTTGCCCAAAATCTGGGTGTTGTCGCCATTCTCGACGATGATTTCTCCCTGGAGATCGCCGGACAAGAGGTTTCGGTCCGCGGCGGCGGCGCCACCGATGACGTTGTTGCTTCCCAACAACTGGCGGATGGCGAAACCGCCGGACGATCCGGGCACGGCCGCCGTACCTGCCGGATTTGTCCCGATGAAGTTCCCGGCGATGGTGACGTTGCTCGCGTTCACGGTGATCTTGTCGGCCGACCCTCCGCCATTCAGAACGAGTCCGCGGATGGTGGTGCCAGAGGCGTTGATAGTGAGGCTTCCCGAGATGGAAGCTTCGTTCAATTCGACGAGGAGGACGGCGTTGATGCCGGCGTTGAGCGCGTTCGTGTTGGGTGTTGACGCCCCTTGCGTGTAGCCGTTGATGAAGACCGCCTCGCTGATCGCCGGCAGCGCCGAGGCCGGGGCGATGGTCTGGACGCCGGCGTTCGGAATGTTGAACTCGATCGTGTCGAGCCCCGGGGCGCCTGCCGTGCACTCGCCCGCCGCCGCGCCCGAGGCCGTGTTCGTGTTGGCCGCGATGATCGCCTCGCGCAACGTGCACACGCCGTCGTTGGCGGCCGCATCGGACGTGCTGTTGACTGTGATCGTGTTGGCATGGGCCGATGCGGGTGCTAGAAGCATTGCGGTACACGCCATGGCGCAAGCCAAGGCGAAGCCGGACAGTTGGAACCGCTTCGTTTCGGCCGAACGCCGCAGACCTCTCATGTGTCCTCCTGTCGTCGCTGCAGTTCCGCAGCGGTGAAGCGCAATTTGATGATCTTTCCGGTCCCGCAGCATGGCATGTCCATGCGGCGCTTGGAACCCAGAGACCCGATCCCCACCTTTGTTGATCGTAGAAACAGGACAAATGAACAAAAATTCCCCAATTTCCATTTGGTCCGTTCTAACCCGGTGAGGGGAGGTGCCAAGGTCTCGGGAAAGCACGCGACGGGGGTGGTCGGCGAGCGGGTGCGACCAGGTGGAGGAGTGAAGGAGGCGTCGAAGGCGGCGAAGAATCTGTCCCTCATATCATCATCTCACCTTCTAGGCGATAGGTACCGGGTCCGGCATAGTTGACACGTTGAAGGACGGTGGGTGCGTTGGGGTCAAGAAACCGTCATGCCTTGCAGGCCGCGAGTTTTCGTAGACGGTGCGTTCTACCACGTCTACTGTCGGTTCGCCCACGGTGCGCGGGTGTTTGCCGCGCCCGAAGAGGCCGAGCGATTTCTCGCCATCGTGCGGGAGGTCAAACGGACAGATGAGCTCTCGATCCTCGCCTGGTGCCTGATGCGGACGCATTACCACCTCGCGGTGCGGACGGGGCGCCTACCGCTGTGGCGCAGCCTGCGGATGATCCAGGGGCGATTCGCTCTCGTTCACAACCGCCGTCATAAGACGCTGTGGCCGGGGCTGACGGTCTTCCTGACCGATCCGCGGGTGCCGCTGGACAATAATGCGGCGGAGTGGGCTCTCCGTGGTGTGGTGGTCGGGCGGAAGAATCACTACGGTTCGCACTCCAAACGGGGCGCCGAGGTCGCAGCGCTCTTCTACACGCTGTTCGAGACCGCCAAACTCGCCGGAGTCGATCTCGACGCCTACGTCCTCGAAGCCACCCGTCGCGCGATTGCTTCGCCAGGCGCCGCCACACTCCTCGAAGACCTCACCTGATCGGATCCAACGCAGAACCCCACTCTTGACGCGCGCCTCGACTCACCGGTGACCGAATACAGCTTCGGGGCGTCTCGTCCTCGCTTGGCGCTCCCGCCGCTACATGCTCGATCGGCGCAGGACCAGCAGCGCCGCAACGCCGAGCAGCGCGGCGAGGGCGAGCAGTCCCCATCCACCCAGCGTGGGAATCTTCTCCGCTACGTCGATGGTCGCCGACGCCGCGGCACCCGCACCGCCTTCCGTCGAACTCACAGCCGAGGTGGTGTTGACGAACGACCCCACGGTGGTGGCGGTCACGTTCACGACGATGGTGCACGAGCCGCTGGCCGCAATGGAGCCACCCGAGAGAGTGACCGTCCCTGAGCCGGCGATCGCCGTGGTCGAGCCGCCGCAGGTGCTGGAGAGGCCGTTCGGCGTCGCGACTACAAGCCCCGCTGGCAGCGTGTCGGTGAAGTCGACTTCGGAGAGACCCGTGGCGGGATTCGGGTTGGTCGCCACGAAGGTCAGCGAGGTTGTGTCATTGGGACTGATGAGACCCGATCCGAACGACTTCGTCAACGCCGGCGGGAAGGGCGTCACGTCGGTGAGCACGACGTCGTTGCCGTCGCCACCCACGTAGCTGATCCTGTACGTGCGGCCGTTGCCGGTGAAGGTCGCACCCTCGGCCAGGCCCGAAAACGTTCCGGTGACGGCCCCCGCGCCGGTCTTGTTGATGATGGTGAACGTGTTGCCTCTGCTCGAGGTGAAGAACCAGTCTATCGTGGCATTCACCCCCGTGATGTCCACCGCGCCGGACGAGTTGAGCTGGCCGTAGTTGGTGAGGCTGTTCATGCCCAACGACAGTCCGGAACCGGACGCCATGGAAGCACTCGTGACAAAGCCCGCGCTGCTGATACCGCCACCGAAGAGGCCGAGTCTGCCCGCGGCTGTAACCGTCAGAGACCCTATGGAAGCTCCATTCGAAAGCTGCAACTCGCCGCTGTTCACGCTCACCGCGCTTGCCGGGTTGAGACTGTTCCCGCCAAACGAGACCAGGCCGGTCACGGTCGTCGGTCCCGAATAGGTGCAGTTCGAATCGAGACTCAGGTTTCCCGCCGCCACGACCCCACCCGTCCCCGAGATCACGGCCGCATTCTGCACCTCGATGAGACCGGGGAATGAACCTAACGTCAGCGTAAAGGCTTGCAGCACGATGGTGCCGGCGATGTAGAGCCGGCCGGACGCGACCGGAGTGGAGCAGGAGAACGCCTGCGACGCCCCGAGGGTGATTGGAAGCGCCACGCTGTTGTTGCCCGCGGTGTTCGCGGCGGTGATCCCCGCGGCGAGCTGGATGGCGTTCCCGCCGAGGACGTATCCGCCGCCGGCCCCGGTGAAGCTGATCGTGTTGAAGCTCGTGCTGGCGGCGAAATCGTTGTTGTTGGTCAGCCGGGCAGCCCCGGCGGGAAACACCAGGTCGTCGCCGGCGACCGGCGCGGTCCCCCCCCAGTTGGCCGCCGTGCTCCAGTTGGCGTCGACGCCGGCGCCAGACCAGGTCCTTGTGGCTGCCCCAGCCTGTGGCGCGAAGCCGAGTGCGGCAAGAAGGAAGACTATCGCGAGAATGCGAACCGATCTCACGCTCGTACCTTTGTTCATATACCCTCCGTGAGCCGGTTGCCACGTTCGACTGGAAACCGAAGCCAACCGCTCGTTCGACTATAGATGCCCGAGTTGAGCTTGGAACTGACCGAGGATAGTACCGCGGCTGGGCGACCGAAGTCAAGGTCGATGGATGCCACAGTCCCCATTTTGTCGCTCTGGCAACCCCCGCCGCGGCGTGCTTCCTCTCGCATCTCCTCGCCTTAGAGGGTGACTTCCGACCTGCTCCCCCGAAAATCAATCCAAGGTCCGAGCTGAGTCCGAGGCTAGGACGCACACGCCTGATACGAACGAAGTGATCGAGGGTGGAGTGAACCTCGCCGCCAATCTCCTGACATGGTCGGGAAAGCAGGATGTATGCCGCCTTTACTCTCGAGCCAGCGCTTCGATGGGGTCGAGGTGAGCGGCCTTCCTGGCTGGAAGATAGCCGAACACGATGCCCGTCACGAACGCACACCCGAAGGCGATCACGATCGGTGGGACCGTGTAGATCACGCGCCAGCCTGCGATCGCCGAAGTCGCCAAGCCGCCGGCGATTCCGGCGACGACACCCGCTATCCCACCGATGAAACAGACCATCACGGCCTCGGTCAGGAATTGAAACATCACGTCGAAGCTGCGAGCGCCGATCGCCATGCGGATGCCGATCTCGCGGGTTCTCTCGGTGACCGAGACCAGCATGATGTTCATCACGCCGATGCCGCCGACGACGAGCGAGATCACGGCGATCGCAGCCAGCAGATACGTGAGCGTGTTCTGCGTTGCACTGGCCGTCTCGATCGTGTCGGCCATGTTCCGGATGTTGAAGTCTTCCTTGCGATGGCGGGTGAAGAGCAACGTATGGAGCCCGGCCTGCACGACGTCCATGTCCGCGCCCGGCTTCACTCTCACAACGATATTGTTGAAGAAGCGTTGCCCGAAGACACGCGCCCCGGCGGTGGTGTATGGCAACCAGGCGGAGTTGTCCTGGTCGTCTCCCCGCGAGGTCACGCCCTTGCTGCTCAGGACGCCTATGACCATGAACGGCGCGCTGCCGATGATCACGTACTGGCCGAGCGGGTTGGTGTCATTGGGGAACAGGTTCTTCGCCGTTGTCGTCCCGAGCACGACGACCTGGGCATAGCGCATCACTTGCTCCGCCGAGAAGAAGACACCGGACTGGGGCGGCCAGTCGTGCACCAGGGGGAAATCCTCGCCGGTCCCGACCACGGTGGCCGTCAAGTCCTGATCGGCAAAGCGCAGCAGCGCAGACGAGTTCGTCTCGGGAACCACCATGGCAACGCCGGGCAAACTGCCGATGGATGGCAGATCCTCGGGCAGAAAGCTGGTCACGGCCCCGGCTGAGGCGCGAACGTTGGGCGCTCCCCGCCTGATCGTCAACAGGTCGGTGCCCATGGCCTGAATGCGATCGAGGACGTCCTGCTTGGCGCCGTTGCCGATCGCCATCAGCGCGACCACCGAGGCGACGCCGATGATGATGCCCAGCATCGTCAGCGCGGTCCGCAGCCGGTTGTGCAGCAACGAGCCCAACGCCATCTTCAAGGCCTCGCCGAGGATCGCCACGCCGGGTCTGGCGTCTTTTGCTTCCTCGCTGGTTTGCGCTCGAGGAGTTGTCTCCACTTTCTGTTGCAGCTCGTCGGATGTGATCCGCCCATCCGAGAGCCGGACGATGCGGTGCGCGTACGCGGCGGTGTCGCTGTCGTGGGTCACCAGGATGATCGTGTGCCCCTGCCCGTGCAGCTTTTGCAGGATGGCCATGACCTCCTTGCCGCCCTGGCTGTCGAGCGCCCCGGTGGGCTCGTCGGCCAGGATCACCGGCCCACCGTTCATGAGCGCTCGGGCGATACTGACGCGCTGTTGTTGGCCGCCGGAGAGCTGGTTGGGATGGTGTTGCAGCCGATCGCCCAAGCCGAGCTCTCGCAAGATGCCGCTGGCGTGGGCCTCTCGCTCGGTCTTCGCCATGCCGCAGTACACGGCCGGGACCCCTGCGTTCTCGAGGGCGCTCAGATCGGACATCAGGTTGTAACGCTGGAAGATGAAGCCAAAGGTATCGCGCCGCAGTGCGGCCAACGCATCGCCGTCGAGTGAGGCCACGTCGATGCCGCCGATCGAGTAGGTGCCTCTCGACGGCCTGTCGAGACAGCCGATGATGTTCATCAGCGTGGACTTGCCCGAGCCGGACGCACCCATGATGGCGACGAACTCGCCGCTGTCGATCCTCAGGTGAATGTCCTTGAGCACGGTCAGCGGTTCGCCGCCCGATGTGTAGGTGCGGCTGACCGCATCGAGTTCGAGCAGTGGCGGCGGCATCAAGGGCCCCTGCGGACGGCGAGCGGATTTCTCGTGGCGCCCTGTGTCGCCAATCCCCCGAGCACGACCCGCTCATTCTCCTTGAGACCCTCCGTGACTTCGGTCATGATTTCGCTCTTGATGCCGATCTTGATCGCGCGCTGCTCGACGCGGCCATTGGCTTTCAACACCTGGACCTTGAGGCTCGCGCCTTCGCTGGCGTTGCCGACGGCGGCGGTCGGTATCAGCAGGACGCCTTTCGCCTGGGCCAAGATGATGAAGACCTGCGCGGTCATCTGGATCTTCAGCTCACGCTCCGGGTTCGGAATGTCGAACAACACGTCGTAGAACACCACGGCGTTGATGAGCTCCGGGGTGGGGAGGATCTGCCTGATCGTGCCAGTCCAGCGCCGGGGCGAGCCAAGGACCGTGAAATAGACTCCCTGGCCGGGTTTGACGCGGACGATGTCCGCCTCCGAGACCTGCGCCCAGACCGTCACGGTGCTGATGTCGGCAATCCGCAGGATCGTCGGCGCCTGCTGATTGGCGTTGAGTGTTTGCCCTTCCAGCGCGCTGATGGAAACGACCTCACCTGCCATGGGCGCGGTAATCGTGGTATAGCCTCGGTTGGCCGCGGCCGTGTCCACGGCGGCCGTCGCTTGCTTCATCTGCGCCGAGAGCGAGGCCACGTCGGCACGCGCGACATCGTAGTTGGCCCGGGTGATGTCGCGGTCGCTGTCGGAAATCAGCAGCTCGTGAGAAAGCTTCTCGTTGCGGTCCCGTTGCGCCTTGGCGAGGACGAGCTGCGTCTGTTTCACAGAGCGCTGTGAGGTCATGCTCTCGAGCGTTGCCTTGGCTGCAGTGAGCGCGGTGTCCGCCAGCACCGGGTCGATCTCGGCGAGCAACTGGTCTTTTGCCACCTGGTCGCCGCGCTTGACCTTCAACGACTTGAGTTTGCCGGAGGTCTGGGCGCCGACGTCGACATAGTTGCTGGGCTGCAGGATGCCTGCCGCCACGACCGTGCTCTCGACATCGCCGCGTTCGACGGTAGCAGTGGAGTAGACGACCTTGGCTTTTCCAAACGCCAGGTGATACGCGAACGCGCCCGCTGCGGCGACGAGGAGCGCACCGATCAGCCACAGGCTTCGCCGCCGGAGGAGGGCTGGAAGGCTCAAGCGACGATTCCCTTCCCGAGGAACGCAAACAGATCGGCGTTGAGTCGGTCTTTGTGCGTGTACGCGAGTCCGTGCGGTGCGCCCGCGTGGATCTTGAGGGTCGCGCTCTTGACCAGCTTCGAAGAGCGGAGCGCCGAGGCTGCGATCGGAACGATCTGGTCATCGTCGCCGTGAGGGACCAGCGTGGGCACGTCGAACTTTCTCAGGTCGCCGGTGAAATCTGTCTCGGAGAACGCCTTGAGGCAGTCAAGAGTGCTCGGGTGACCGGCCTGCGTCCCCTGGAGCCGGAACGAGTCGACCATGCCCTGCGAGACCGTGGCGTCGGGTCTGTTGGCCCCGAAGACCGGGCCGCTGGCGAGATCCCTGTAAGACTGCAAGCGGGCGGCGAGTGGGCCCTCGATTTCCTCTTCTACTTTTGCCCCCTGGGCATAGAGTGTTTCCTCTTTGGGCGCAAGCTCGCGGAGCAATCGCAGCAACACTCCAGCATGGACACGTTCCTCGTCCCGGAGCTTCCTATCGTTTGCCAGCTCTGAAAAGGGCGATCCGAACTCCGGCATGTTCATTCCCCTCTCCGGTTTCCTCTTGGGCCCCGCCCAACTCGGCGCTCAGCTGCCGTATCTCCCTTTCGGTGGTGCGGCGGACCGCCCGTTCTGTGTGGGCATGGGGGATCACCTGCTGGCGAAAGTGTGGGCAAGGCCTGGGACCTTTCCCCAACCCGTTCCAATCTACCCCTCGGATCTGCAACCAAGAAGAGTACTTACTACCCGGGAGCCGGATCGCAATGTGGGTAGATACTACTTTGATGGGGTCAGGCTTGCGTTGTTGCGTTCTCTTGGCGCAGGCAATGGCAGAACGATGCCTCACAACCCGCCTCCGTGCATCCCCGGGGCGCCATGCGCATAGGTACCAAGTGTCTCGTCTTACCGTGTTGAGGTCGAATTGCCTCGTCTCTTCTGAAGAGCGGAGGGGTGAGATGCCGCGGAGGCCAAGGGTGTTCGTGGCGGGGGCGAGCGACCACGTCTACTGCCGGGTCGCGCGCGGCGAGCGGGTGTTTGCGGACGCGCGCGAGGCCGCAGCGCCGGCCGGGGTGCTCCGGGAGGCCGTCCGATCGGTACCGCGTATCACCTCTGGCCCTCGGCCCGGACCCGTTTCAGGGGGCAGGTCGCCCGACCTGGCGACTCGCGGCGACCCCGTGCCTCCGAAGGGCCGGATGCGGAAGGCCCCGGCGGGTCACCGCCGAGGCCTTCCCGACTTTCATCCTCTCGGCATCAGGCAAGGTCGAAGCGATCGCAATTCATGACCTTGGCCCACGCCGCCGCGAAGTCATGCACGAACGCCTCCTGCGAGTCGTTGCATGCGTAAACCTCGGCGACGGCCCGCAGCTGGGAGTTCGAACCGAAGACGAGGTCGACGCGGGTGCCAGTCCACTTGAGTTCGCCCGTCGCGCGGTCGCGCCCCTCGAACACCCCCTCGGTCTTGGACTCCCGCCACTCGGTGCCCATGTCGAGCAGGTTCACGAAGAAGTCGTTGGTGAGCGTTTCGGGACGCTTCGTGAAGACGCCGTGCGGGGAATTTCCGTGGTTCGCACCCAGGACGCGCATCCCGCCGAGGAGGACCGTCATCTCCGGCGCGGTCAGCGTCAGCAGCTGCGCCTTGTCGACCAGCAGCTCCTCCGCCGACACGCCGAACTTGGCCTTGAGGTAGTTGCGGAACCCGTCCGCGACCGGCTCGAGCACCGCGAAGGAGTCGACGTCGGTCTGCTCCTGCGACGCGTCCGTGCGCCCCGGCGAGAAGGGAACCTGCACGTCGTGCCCGGCGTTCTTCGCGGCCTTTTCGACGGCGGCGCAACCGCCCAGGACGATCAGGTCGGCGAGCGAGACCTTCTTGCCGCCGGACTGCGCGGCGTTGAACGCCTTCTGGACTCCCTCGAGAGTCGCGAGCACCTTCGCCAGTTCGGCGGGCTGGTTGACCGCCCACCCCTTCTGCGGCGCGAGGCGGATGCGCGCCCCGTTCGCACCGCCGCGCTTGTCGGAGCCGCGGAAGGTGGCCGCCGCCGCCCAGGCGGTGGAGACGAGTTGGGAGATCGAGAGCCCCGAGGCGAGGATCTTGGCCTTGAGCGAGGCGATGTCCTTCGCATCGATCAGCTTGTGATCGACCGCGGGGACGGGATCCTGCCAGATCAGCTCCTCGGCCGGCACCTCAGGGCCGAGGTATCGCGAGCGCGGACCCATGTCGCGGTGCGTCAGCTTGAACCACGCCCGCGCGAAGGCGTCGGCGAATTCATCAGGATGCTCGTAGAAGCGCCTCGAGATCTTCTCGTAGGCAGGGTCGAACCGCAACGCGAGGTCCGTGGTCAGCATCGCCGGCGCGCGCCGCTTTTTCGGGTCGTGCGCATACGGCACCGTGCCGGCGCCTGCCCCACCTTTCGGGGTCCACTGCTGCGCACCGGCCGGGCTCTTGGTCAGCTCCCATTCGTAGCCGAACAGGTTCTCGAAGAAGTTGTTGCTCCACTTCGTCGGCGTCGTGGTCCAGGTGACCTCCGGGCCACCGCCGATGGTGTCATCGCCCTTGCCGCTGCCAAAGCTGCTCTTCCAGCCGAGGCCTTGCTGCTCGATGCCGGCCGCTTCCGGCTCGGGCCCCACCAGTGCCGCATCGCCGGCGCCGTGGGTCTTGCCGAAGGTGTGGCCGCCGGCGATGAGGGCAACCGTTTCCTCATCGTTCATCGCCATGCGCGCGAAGGTTTCGCGAATATCCTTGGCCGCCGCGATCGGATCCGGGTTGCCGTTCGGCCCCTCCGGGTTCACGTAGATCAGGCCCATCTGTACGGCGGCGAGGGGGTTCTCCAGCTCCCGGTCGCCGCTGTAGCGCTTGTCGGCGAGCCAGGCGTCTTCCTTGCCCCAGTAGACGCCCTCTTCCGGCTCCCAGATGTCCACGCGCCCGCCGCCGAAGCCGAACGTCTTGAACCCCATCGACTCGAGGGCGCAGTTGCCGGCGAGGATCATCAGGTCGGCCCACGAGATCCTGCGTCCGTACTTCTGCTTGATCGGCCACAGCAACCGGCGCGCCTTGTCGAGGTTGACGTTGTCGGGCCAACTGTTGAGCGGCGCGAAGCGCTGATTGCCCCTGCCTGCGCCGCCGCGGCCGTCGCCGATGCGGTACGTGCCGGCGCTGTGCCACGCCATCCGGATGAAGAGCGGCCCGTAGTGGCCGAAGTCCGCGGGCCACCAGTCCTGCGAGGTCGTCATCAGTGCGACCAGGTCCTTCTTCACGGCACCCAGATCGAGCTTCTTGAACTCCTCGGCGTAGTTGAACTCCTCGCCCATCGGATCGGACAGGGGAGAGTTCTGGTGAAGCGTCTTCAGGTTGAGTTGATTCGGCCACCAGTCTCGGTTGGACCTCACGTTGGCCGCCGTCGGGGCCTGGGGTCCGCCCGCCATCGGGCACTTGCTGGCATCGTCTGACATATCGGCTCTCCTTATGGTTGGTCGGTCTGATCGTGAACTGTTGTTCGCTCGGTGCCGCTGTCGTCGCTCGTGCGCGGCACGCATGGGACGGGGACGGTCTCTTCTTCCGTTCTAGACCGGACATGGGTCTGGGCGAGGCATTCGGGGCAGCGGCCCCAATAGATCACCTCGGCCTCATCGATCTCGTAACCAGAGGCGTCGGCGGGGGTCAGGCACGGCGCGGCACCGACGGCGCAGTCGACGTCGACCATCCGGCCGCACGCGCGGCAGATCAGGTGGTGATGGTTGTCGCCGGTCCGGCCCTCGTAGCGCGCCGGCGACCCGGCGGGCTGGATGCGCCGGATGATCCCCTCGTCGGCCAAAACGGCGAGAGCGTCGTACACCGCCTGGCGGGAGATGACGCCGATCTCGGCCCGTACGAGCTTGGCGATGTCGTTCGCCGTGCCGTGCGGCTGCTCCGAAACCGCCGCGAGAACGGCCAGGCGCTGAACCGTGACCTGAACACCGTGGCGGCGGAGGAGATCGGGTAAGGTGTCATCCATAGACTTAGTCTAAGTCCAGTTATAGACTCTGTCAAGACTCTGGATGCAGTCCAGTTTAATCCGAGGGGTTCCACCGCCGGGCGCACTCCCCGGCCGATAAAGCGTAACCAATTACATTGGCTTGCCTTGTTATCCGGCCTCGAGCGCCGCGTCATCCCGGCGGCCCCGTACGCGCCCGCCCGTCGATGCGGCCTCGCGCTGGGTGCACGGTCTTAGACAGACAGACTGGAGTCCACATTGGGGGTCGTGCGAACGTCCGTTGAAGGGGGCGCCGTTCTCGTCTCGAAGTGAGCCGGGCAGGCCCTGCAGGTCGCCAGCGCTGGCTCTCCGAGGTTCCGGTTCTCGAGCGACCAACGGTGTTCAATGAGCCGCGGGCGCCGCCGCAAACCCCGACCGCCGCGGGTCGGGCACGCCATGGAGCAAGCCGGTCCGCGGATCGATGAACACGACGTTGGTGCCCCCAAATGCCTCCAGGTCCATCCAGCTAGCGGGGAACGCGAGCTTGAAGATGTTCTGAAAGCCCTGCTTTTCCAGGGCATCGACCTTCTCCGGTGTGTTCTCTCCAGCAAGCTCGACGAAGGCTCTGGGGTCGCCCCAGTTAGTCCCCCACATTTCGCGTGGACTGGCCACCGCTGCGCACGGGTCCATGCCGCGATCGGCAAACCCGGAGATGACCAAGGCAATCGTCGGCACGACCCGGTCGCTTCCCGCGCCACCGAGGACGAGGAGCGGTTTGCCGTCCTTCAGGATGATCGTCGGCGCCAGGGTTGTCATCGGCACTTGGCCCGGGCGGAGATAGTGGGGGCTGGAAGGGTTCGTTGTGTCGAAGGCGTTGAGGTTTGCGTTGTACAGAAACCCAAGCCCCGGTGTGGCTACGGTGGCCCCGAAGAACCCCCCGACGGTCTGTGAGAGAGCAACGGCATTTCCCCAGCGATCGACCACGGAGACCTGGGTCGTCCCCTCGGCGATGTGCCGCTCTGGCGGGGCGCCGCTGATCTCGCTCGGAAGCAACGCGCGGTCAAATCGGATCAGTTTGGCTCGCAGTGCGGCCCGCCCCCTGTCGGTCAGCCAGCGGTCGAGAATGACCAGCGGTACCTTCGAGGTCTGGTCGTCCGCCCAGGTGATACGCGCTGCCTCGATAAGCAGGTGGAGTCGGTCGAGCGAGTCATCCCGGAGGAATTGCGAAGGGAAATTCTCGAGGATGTGGAGCATCTCGACGAGGCTTCCTCCCCCTCCAGGGAACGGGAACGTGATCACCTCGAGGCCACGGTAGCTGGCCCGGATCGGTGGTCGCTCGACCGCTCGGACCCTCATGAGATCGGCTTTGCGCACGTACCCGCCGTGGCGCTGCATATCGGCGTCGATCTCGTCGGCGATGTGCCCGCCGTAGAAGTCTTGCGGACCGTGCTTCGCGATTCGTCTCAGTGTGTTGGCGAGATCCGATGCGCAGAAAAGGTGGTTCGGACCCCACGTGTCCGTGAAGTTCTTGAGGAACAGGTCGGCGACGTACTCCTGATGGCGCACTAGGAAGCTCAAATACGTGAGCTCTCCGTGCGTGCTGGCGTTTAGGTGGTATCCGAAATCCGCGAGGTCAATTGCAGGTGCGAGGACCTCGGCGAGGCTCGTGCTGCCATAACGGTGGAGCGCATAGGTTAACGCGGCCAGCGATCCGGGAACGGCGATGGCCTTGTATCCCTGAACGTAGCCCCTTTCGGCGGTGGCGCGAACTTTCTGAAACTCATCGGGACTCGCCAGGCGGGGGACGTAGCAGGACCCATCAATCGCATGCGTCTCGCCGTCCGCACTGTGGATTAGGATGAAGGTCTCTGAACCGAGCCCAGACGTCATCGGCTCCGTGACCCCGAGCGCGAACGCGGTGGCCACGGCGGCGTCGACCGCGTTGCCGCCCGCCTCCAGTATCGCCGCGCCGGCCTGCGAGGCCTGTTTTGAACCCGATACCACGACGCCGTTGGAGGAAATCACCTCGAGCGGCCAGAGTTGATAGGGCAACTCCGTGACCCCTGGGGTTCCCGCGGACGGGGAAGCTGCGGACGCGGGCTGGGCCGGTTCGGCGGCGAGCGCAGGGAGGAGGCAGCCGGCGGCGGTCAACAGGAAGGCGGTCAGGAACGCCGACACCCGGAGGTCGATCGCAGTCACGCGTCTCATTTGACGGCCATCTTACCCCCGGCGACCCCAGGGCCTGCCATGATCGGGGCGGTACGCGCTCGCTCGGCCAAGTCGGCGTGATGATGGGTGACGGTCGTGTTGAACTCCTCCACCTCGTCCGGCGCCGTGGCGGTTCGTGGACGCCGGTCTCGCCGCCATCGCCATCGCCTCGTGAGATCCCCAGCCGGGCGCGGCTCCGTCAGCGCGCCCTCGGCTTGAACACCGCGGTGGGGTACCTTTCGCCGTCCGTGTAGCCGGGGAAAAGACACTCCACCTGTTCGAAGTCCCGAGAGAAGACTGCGCGCACCTCGTCGGTGGTTGGAAACCACATCCGGGCCTGGGTCCCGCGGTAGGGCTCCAGCCAGCCCAGAGCGTCGGCCGGCCAGCCCAACGACGTCGTGAACTCGGCCGAATCGGGAACGTTGTCGTGCCAGGCGTCGCAGACCTCCCCTATGAGGCAGCCCGACTCGAGATCCCCGTGCATGGCCATCGCGAGCCGCCACGTGAACGAACCGAAGTCGACGATGCGGCCTTCACGCAGGTCGCGGAAGATCGTGTCGAGAGGCTCCCTGGTTTCCGGTCTGGCGAACTCTCGCATCACGAAAGTCCCGGTGTCCTTGAGCACCCGCCGCAGCTCGTTCACCACCGCGCGGAAGCCGTCGGGATACGGCACCGAGGTGAGGAAGCCGTCGCCGACCGCGAAGTCGTACGCCGCGTCACGGACCGGCATCGCCCCCCAGTCCGCGAGGGAAGCAACACCGGCCGGGACCTCACGGGCCGGCCACACGTTTCGGATCATCCCCGGTGAGGAGTCGAGCGCCAGCAGTTGCGTGCCGGCCGGCCAGCCGATGGTCGCGATCTCCGGCGTGACGCCGAGCATCAGGACACGGGGGAGCGGACTCTGCGCAAGCGACGCACTCTCGGCAACCAGCCGCTGCAACACGTCGATGTCCTCTCGCGCGGGCCTCTGCGGCGGCTGAACGATGTGCCAGTACCGGGAGAGTCCCTCCCACCGGTCATCGTACGTTTCGCTCCTCACCGCGGCCGAGCTGTCCGCGGGCGGCGATGCGATGTCGCGTGAGGGGATGATCCGCAGGGCCGGCAGGAGAAGCGGAACGCCTTCCCGGATCCCGTAGACCGCAGCCCCATCGGCCGTAATCAGGCCGCTCTCAAGGGCGTCGCCCACGAGCGCGCCATCGGCATACCCGGTTCGCCCCTGCGCGATCGAACCGTTCAACTCCTCGAGCTCCGGCTTCGTCATCATCCTGAGAGGGCTCTTCGACACGGGACAACAGAGCGCCTCGAGGAAATCTGGTCCAATCTGCATGCTGACGACCCCCGTTCCGAGCTTTCAGGCGACTTATAGAGGAAATTCGGCACCACCGCCAGGGCCGGGCTCCCGTTGAGGGCGATCGCCTGTGTGATAGGTGCCAGGCCGGATGTCGATTTCCGAGCATCTGGAAGCGGGTCCCCTCAAGGACCTTGACCCGCTCCGGTTCGGCGCCTATAGCCTCCGGCACACAAGGGTCACTTGTTCAAGCAAGGGGGGAACGTCATGAAGTGGAACGTATCGGTGTATGCTCTCCTCCTGGTATTCGCAGCCGTTGGTGGGACCGCTGCGGCGCAGAACCTCCTCGTCAACCCCAACTTCGATTCGAACGTGGCAAGCTGGAGCTTCACCACTCCCGGAACGTTCACGTGGGATTCCTCCCTCGATGCGGGTTCGAACCCGTTGTCGGGATCTGGACGACTGGACAACACGAGCCCGGCAGCGTTCGGTTCATCGTTTGCGTCGCAGTGTGTCGCGGTCACGGGTGGCAGCAACTACGACTTCCTGGCCATGATCCGCATCCCGTCGGGGCAGAGCCAGACGGGGAATGGAAGTGTCGTTGTGAACTTCTACAACGGCGCAAGTTGCGGCGGCAGTAACGTCGGCGGCACTGCGTCTCCGAGTGTGCTTTCCACGACCACGGACACGTGGGTCCAGTCGCAGGTTCTGGCTTTCGCGGCGCCAGGTACCGCGGTCAGCGCACAGGTGAACCTCTGGGTCACCAAGACCGAGGCAAACGGGTCCCTCGTCGTCAACTTCGACGATGCGGCGTTCGGCCTGGCGGGATCGTTGGGTCCAACGCCGACGCCGACCTCAACGCCCACGTCGACTCCGACCTCAACGCCCACGGCCACACCGGCGGGGTCACCGACGTCGACGCCAACCTCAACGGCGGCGGCCGCACCGGTTTCGACCACGGGCCGCGCTGGCCTCCTTGTCCTGTTCGCCCTCCTGGCAATCGCCGGTTTCTTGATCCTGCGCGTCAGGTAACGGCCTGGCCGTTCGAGAGTACGCCGGCCCGCGGAATTGTTCCGCGGGCCGTTTTCTTCTCCCCCGCCTATCCGAAAGGGCCGACGCGCACGAGCAGCGCCGCGAAGCGGGGCTCGCTCCGCAGCGAGTCGAACCCGGGATCGGCCTCGAAGGCGACAACACGCTCGCTCGTCGCATTCGCGATTCGTGCCAGGGTATAGATGTCAGGTCCGGTGCGTTTGACGAGCTGAGGTCCCGGAGGCAGATTGCGCAAGCGGTGTGCCGTGGCGCAGGCCGCGCGTCTTCGTAGACGGCGCTAGCGAACACGTCTACTGTCGCTTCGCCCACGACGCGCGGATGTTTGTCTCGCTCGAGGAGGCCGGGCGGGCCCTTGCAGCGCTCCTCTAGTGTTGGGCCACCTGGGTTCGGTGCTGGTCCGCTATGCGCAGGATGTTGTCCGTGCCGCCTGGTCAGCGTTCACTGCGATTCTACGGTCGCGCCCCCGCAGGAGCTGCCCGCCCCGGCGGTGCAGCCGAAGCAGTGACGGCCGGTGACGATGCGCCGGTTCTCCCATTGCTCCAGCTCGAAGTCGCGGATGTGCAGGGGGCCGCCGTCACCCTCCGCCGCCAGCTCGAGCATCTGGTTGAAGTCGCAGTCGAACAGGCGCCCGTCCCACGAGACCGAGATGGAGTTGCGGCACATCAGACCGGCGACGGCGGCCGGATTGAAGGAGTTCACGAGCAGCTCCAGGTATTCCTGAAGGTTGCCGGAGCCTTCCAGCCACTCGAGAAACCGCGCGATCGGCATGTTGGTGAGCGCGATGAGCCGATCGAAGCGCACGCCGTGCTCGCGCGCCAGCGCGTCCTTCCACTCCCGCTCCATTGCGCCCTGGTCGCCGGGGAGGAACGCTCCGACCGGGTTGGTGACGAGGGTCAAGCGGCGGCGCGGGTCCCCCTGGCCGTAGCCCCGCTCGTTGAGCGCCCGCAGCGCCCTGATCGACCTCTCGAACGTGCCGTTGCCGCGTTGCGCATCCGTGCTCCGGCTCCGGACGTGCGGGAGGGAGCAGACGACCTCCACGCCGCGGCTGGCAAAGAACTCGGGCAGGTCCGCCAGGCTCGGGGTCAGGAGCACGGTGAGGTTGCACCTGTCGATGACGTGCTTGCCGCGTGCCACGGCCCCCTCCACCAGAAAGCGGAAGTTCGGGTTGAGCTCCGGGGCGCCGCCGGTGAGATCGACGGTGTGCGCCTGGGTGCGATCGAGGGCGCGCAGGCAGGCCTCGGCCGTGTCGCGGTCCATGACGGCGTCCGTGCGATCGGGCCCCGCGTCCACGTGGCAGTGGCGGCACGTCATGTTGCACAGCTTGCCGAGGTTGATCTGGAAGAACTCGAGCGGCGTCGGATCGAGACGGGCCCACCCGGAGGCCGCTAGCGCCGCGCCGAAGTCGCCGGCGTGAGCCGAGGCCGCCAGATCCACCGACCCGATCGCCGCCGTCTGGGCCGCCGGCGTGGCAAGGGGCGACCGCCGCGCGTGCAGCGAGACACGGCCCGAAGAGTCTCCGAGGTCCGCTTGCGGGTGCGGCCTGCCGGCCGGCGTCGTGTCGCGTGTGGAGCGGTCGCTCATGGGTGGCTCACATCGACGATTTCTTGACGTGCTCGAGCATCTGCATCCCGTGCACGAGTGACGCCCCGCCGCGGATCGCCACGGCGACGTGCAGCGCCTCGGTCATCTGCTCGAGGTCGGCCCCGTTCTTGAGGCTCTCCTGGCTGTAGGCGTCGATGCAGTACGGGCACTGAACGGCGTGCGCGACGGCGAGCGCGATCAGCGCCTTCTCCCGCGCCGAGAGCGCGCCGTCGGCAAACACCGCGCCGTAGTACGAGAAGAACTTCTGCGCCAGCTCGGCGTTACCCTCGGCGATCGTGGCGAACTTCGCCAGGTCCTCGGCTTTGTAGTAGTCGGTCATTCACCCTCCTCATCCGCCCATTGGTCCCGCTCGGGCCGGCTTCGTTACAGTGGGGCTCGGAGCTGAAGCAACCGCCTCGGCTGTTCCCCCGTCGGCCGCGACGGCGTACCCCGCCGGCGGCTCATGATATCCGCAAGGCCCCTTGCGCCGCTTTCGCTTCCCACCCGACCCCAGAAACGAGTTCAAGCTGAAGTGATCGCTGTCGCATCAGAGGTTGGGGCTGAAGGTCGCGTTCGAAACGCGCCTGGTGCATCACTCAAGCCCCACACCTCGAGCTCCGGGGGGCAGACGCTCGCCGTCGGTCCGCGCTGGCAAGGTTCGGCCGCAGGCGCTCACTTCGCGGGCGGGTGAAGGAACTCATCCACCGCCTTCACGAACATGTCGGGCTGGTCCACGAACGTCATGCGACCACTCGCCGGCAGGACGACGAGCTACGACCCGAAGATGAGGACGTGCATCGCCCGGCGCCCGGTGGGCCGCCCTCGTCGGGGCCATCCCTAGAGCTGCGGCCTATTGTGTGTCCAGCTCGTACAACCGCAGGCGGGGCACGTGTTGATCCCCTGGGTCGCACCCGGTCCGGCCCCCCGCCTCTCCTCCTCGGAGACCGGCTCTCGAGCGATTCGCTCGTACCCGCACTCCTCGCAGAACAGCGCAACCTCTCGCGTCTTGGGCTCGGTCGTCAATGAGCGCTTGGAATCGACAACCCCCACCGGCGGGGTGCGCGAGTGGACCCTGACCGCGACGACTGCCGACAGGTCGACCCAAACGTCGTCGGACCCGTCCCGCAGTTCGAGAAAGTTCGCGCCAACCAACTCCAGGATGCCTACGATCGGGTCGTGCTGTCCGGTCACGACCACCTCGACTTCCTTGCCCTTCGACGCTTCGAACAACCCTGATGGAACCTCCATCGATCCCTCCCCCTCTGCTTCTCCCGGCTTCCGCCGGGGCCCGTTGGCACCCCGAGAGCACTCCGCCCCCCGGCCGTGATCCGGTTCCCCTCGCGGAGAGGACGTGCTCCCTGTCCAGAGATCATGGTAGTGGCAATTGATGTCCCGTCCAGCACGGCCCGCGGGAGATGGGTGTCCGGTTCTGCACGGAGGAGCCTCCTGCCGGGCCGCGGCCGAGCCTACCTGCTTCCGACCTTTCCCGGCACCGGTTTCCTGGGAACGTGGACGCCTGTGCCCATCCCGACTCTTTCGCGAAAGCGCCCCCGGCTCTCCCGGCCGAGATTGACAGGCTCCAGTTTGGCGCCTATTGTCCGGGGCACACGGAAGGTCACCTGTTCAAGCAAGGGGGGGAACGTCATGAAGTGGAACGTGTCCAGGTTTGCTCTTTTCCTGGTTCTCGCAGCCGTTGGTGGGACCGCCGCGGCCCAGAACCTCCTCGTCAACCCTAACTTCGATTCGAACGTCGCAGGCTGGAGCTTCACCACTCCCGGAACGTTCACGTGGGATTCCTCCCTCGATGCGGGTTCCAACCCGTTGTCGGGATCTGGACAACTGGACAACACGAGCCCAGCTGCCAACGGCACGTCGTTCGCGGCGCAGTGCGTCGCCGTCACCGGCGGTAGCACCTATGACTTCCTGGCCAAGATCCGCATCCCCTCGGGGCAGAGCCAGACGGGGCACGCGAACGTCGTTGTGAACTTCTACAACGGCGCAAGCTGCGGCGGCAGCAACGTCGGCGGCACCGCGTCTCCGATTGTGCTTTCCACGACCACGGACACATGGGTCCAGTCGCAGGTTCTGGCTTTCGCGGCGCCAGGTACCGCGGTCAGTGCACAGGTGAACCTGTGGGTCGACAAGGTCGAGGCGAACGGGTCCTTCGTCGTCAACTTCGACGACGCGGCGTTCGGCCCGTCGGAATCTCCAACTCCGACGCCCACGCCGACCTCCACCGCGACCCCGACAGGGGCAGCCGAACCGGTTCCGGCCACGGGCCGCGGCGGCCTCGTGGTCCTGTTCGCGCTCCTGGCGATCGCCGGGTTCTTCATCCTGCGTACAAAGTAGTGGCTCGGCCGTTCGAGGACACGCCGGCCCGCGGGATTGTTCCGCGGGCCGCTTTCCTCTCCCCCGCCTAGCTGACCAGCCCGGCACGCGCAAGCAGCGCGGCGAAGCGCGGGTCGCTCCGCAGCGGGTCGAACGCGGGGTCGACCTCGAGGGTCCCCAACATGCTCGCGCGCTCGTCGCAGGCACGGCCGAGCCACTCGAAGGCGCTGTCGCGATCCCCGAGCCCGATGAAGACGCCGGCGACGTAGTAGCTGGAGACGTAGCGCTGCCGGGCGAGCGCCAGCAGATCGTCCAACACCGTTCGGGCTTTCTGCTTGTCGCCGGACAGGCCATAGGCGTAGCCGAGCGCGGCCATCGCTGGCGGGATCGGGCCAAGGTGGTTGACCCGCTGGATGGCTTCGATTGCCTGCGCATGCGCCCCCTGCTGCGCGTACGCGAGGCCGAGCCCGAGCCACGCCTGGGAGAACTCCGGGTCCATCGCGAGCGTCTGATGGTAATACCGGATCGCCTGCTCGTAGTCGCGCCGGTAGTAGGAGAACCACCCCCGGTCCCCGCTGGCGACGAGAGAGAGGGGGTCGATCTCGAGGGCGCGCCGGATCTCGCGGTCCGCTTCTTCCGTCTTTCCCTGTTCCGCGAGCATCTCGGCCAACCACTGGCAGGCCGTGGCGTAGTCGCGGTCCAACTCGACGGCGCGGCGCAGCTCGCGCTCGGCAGCGGCCCGGTCCCAGTCGTACAACCAGAGCACGAGGCCAAGCGACGCGTGCGCCTCCGCGAGGTCCGCGTCGATCAGCAGCGCCTTCCTCGCCAGGGCCCGTGCCCTGGGCATCGCCTCGTTGGCCGGGGCGGCGCCGTACTCGATGGTGCTCTCGATGGCGTAGCAGTCCGCCAGTCCGGCGTAGGCGAGAGCGTAGGCCGGGTCCTGCTCGATCGCGGCTTTGAAGCACGCGATCGCGTCCTCGAACCCCTTCTCGTTCCGCTTGCCCCAGAAGTACCGGCCCTTGAGGTAGAGGGTGTAGGCCTCGGCGTTCGCCGTCGGACGCCTGGCGAGTTGGGTGCGCTCCTTCCCGGAAAGCGGGATGCGCAGGCTCTTCACGATTTCTTGCGAGATCTCGTCCTGAACGGAGAGGATGTCGGCGATGGGGCGCTCGATGTGGGCATCCCACAGCTGCGTCCCGTCCTCGGCGTCCGCCAGCACGGCGTCGATGACCAGGGTGTCGCCACGCCGGAGGAGCGTGCCGGTGAGCACGGCGCGGACGCCGAAGTCGTGGTGGACCTTTTGCGGGTCGACCTGCGTGTCCTTGTAACGCGCCATCGCGCTCTCGGCGATGATCCGGAGGTCGGGCAGCGCCGACCTGAGAGTCCTGTTGAGCGTGGCAGGGATGCCGTCGCACAGGTACTCGGTCCCGCTCCCACCGCCCTCCACGGCACGGAAGGGAGCAATCGCGAGCGAGTCGATGGTGCGCCGATGGCCCTCGAGAAAGAGGGGTGCGACCAGCACGGTCACGGCGGCCGCGAGTGCGCCGGAGAGGAGCCAGACGAGCCAGCGGTAGCGGACCCGCGTGACGGCCAACTGCGAGCGCAGGCGGTCGCTGCTACCCGAGCCTTCCTCGGGCCGTGGCGGAGCGTCGGGTTGCGGCAGGGCGGCAGTTTGCGGCGGTGCGGCTTCGATTCGTTCGACCCCGGCCACCAGTCGGTACCCCCACCTGGGGGCCGAGGCGATGAACGTCGGCTCCTTGGGGTCGTCGCCGAGTGCGCGCCGCAACAGCATCACCCGCTGCGTGAGCGCCTCGTCGTTGACCAGCTCGTGCGCCCACACAGTATCGAGGAGTTCCTGGCGCCGGACGACGCCGGGCGCCCGGCGGACGAGCTCGACGAAGAGCTCGAACGTTTTAGGCGGCAACGGGACGAGCGTGCCGGCACGCAGCAACAGCCGCGCCTCGACGTCGAGCGTGAGGTCGCCGACCCGGTACACCTCGTGGTCAGTACGTTCGTTCATGTTGATTCTCTGGCCAGGATACCGCCGCTCGTGTCCATTTTCCACCAAACAAACGTCTTCTAGACATAATCACCTTCTCAGGATATCGCCCCGATGTTGCCCCAACGTTGCCAAACCTTCACCCATGCGTGAGGCCCTCATCAGGACGCCCCACCGGCCGGAGACGAGCCTGTGTACCAGGAAGACCGGCGGCGTGCGTGGGGCCGGTACAAGAGAGGAGGTTGGCGATGCGAGGTCGGATCCCAAACAGGCTCGTAAGTGTTGCATTGCTCGTCGCGCTGGCACCGTGGTGCCTCGGCTGCGCAACCGAGGTCCGCCTCCAGCGGTCGGCCGTGGCCGCCGCGGGGGACGGAAACGGGCGGTTGCTGGTGAGGGTGTTCGAGGACCGGTCCGAGAGGAGACGCGAGGTCAGCACCCACCGGAAGGTCCGGACCGAGCTGTACCGGGTTGAAGGCAAGTCCAGCAAACTCGTGCGCCAGGAGAGCGACCCCCGCTGGTCGGCTTCCGACCTCCCGCCCGGCGACTATGTGCTGCAGGCCGCCAGTTGGATCGACGACCAAGGCAACGCCCAGGCGCTCCCCTCCAAGTTCAAGAAGGCGTTCGCGATCCGCGCCAACGAGACGGTGATGGCCGACGTGGTCTTGAGCGACGCCGGCAAGGCCTGGGGGAAGGTCGCGGTCTGGGTTGCGGCCGGGGTCGCGGTGGTCGTCGTCGCGGCGCTCTCGGCCCGCCACCATATGGAGAGCCAGCATTTGGTTGGGGACAGTTTCGGGCACTGAGCGGCGGCCGAAGAGGACCCGCGCGCGGGTGCTCCGGCGCCTGATCGAGGAGGGAGAAAGCGATGAGCGCAGAAGCCGTTTTGGTGGTCCTGACGGTGGCGATCGTCGTGCTGGTCATGGCGCTGATCCCGCCGGGGCGAAGAGCCTGCGGACGAGGGCATGAGCGCCGAGAGGCGGCGTGAACGCGAGCCGCGGTCCAGGCACGTTGTGTACCGAGACAAGGAGGAAACGGACGATGACGAGGCAGCGCAGCAGCGGAAGGAACCGTAACGATGCGGTGGGGATGGGCAAGTGGGCGGCTGGCCGGCTGCGGCGGGTCGTGTCCCGTCTGGGGGTGGCAATCGCAGCGGTGGCATGTCTCGGGGTCTGCCCGGCGCTCGCAGCTCGGCCGGCCACGATCACGCTGCTCCACGTCAACGACACCCACTCGCACCTCGACGCCTGGGGCCCCAAGGACCGGCACCTCGAAGGCACCGTCGGCGGGATGGCGAAAGCCGCGAGCGTGATCGCCGCGGTGCGCGCGACGGAGCCCAACGTGCTGCTGCTGCACGCGGGCGACGTCTTCCACGGCGACCTTTTCTTCAACCAGTATTTCGGGGTCCCCGAGCTGCAGCTGATGAGGCAACTCGGGTTCGACGCCATGGCGGTGGGGAACCACGAGTTCGACTTCGGGCCGGACGCGCTCGCCGGCTCGCTCGAGGCGGCGTACGGCGCCGGCACGCTGCCGCTGCTGTCGGCGAACCTCGACCTCTCCGGCTACCAGGCGCTGGCGACCTGGATCCGGCCCAGCATGATCAAGAAGGTGGGGGGGGTGTCGATCGGCATCTTCGGGATGACCGTCCCGGACGACTTGATGAACTCGCCCGCGCCGGTGGTAATCCTTGGCGCCGGCCACCCGGAGCTGCTGATGGGGATCGCGGCGCAACAAGTCGCGGAACTCCGAGGCAGCGGCGCCGAGGTGGTGATCTGCCTGTCGCACCTGGGGGTGCTCTACGATCGCGCGCTCGCCGCCAACGTCCCCGGCATCGACATCATCGTCGGGGGCCATGACCACTACGCGTTCGAGCGGCCGGAGGTGGTGACCAACCCGGAGGGGAAGCCGACCCTGATCCTCCAGGCGGGGTCGCACTACGAGTACGTTGGGCGGCTGCGTTTCACGCTCGACGCGGGGGCGGTGAAGGTCTCCAGCTACAAGCTGCTGCCCGTGGACGAGCGGGTGCGGCCGCTGCCGCAGGTCCAGGCGGTGGTGGACGATCTCAAACAGGGCATCGTCGCCGCATACGGCGACGTCTATGAACTCAGGCTCGCCACCGCCGTCCGCGACCTCGAGATGGTCACCGAGCCCAACCGGCCGGAGCGCGACAGCGCGATGGGCGACCTCATCACCGACGCGCTGCGCGCGAGGACCGGCACCGACATCGCGATCACCGCCAACGGCCTCATCTCCGAGGGGATCTTCAAGGGGCCCATCGTCGGGATCGACCTCTTCCGGCCGGTGTCCTACGGCTACGATTCCGCGACCGGCCTCGGCCTCAAGATTGCGACGTTCCGCATCGCGGGCGCCGAGTTGGTCAAGAGCCTCGAGACCGGCCTTGCCTACCTCGGGGTCAACGAGGATTTCTTTCTTCAGGTCTCCGGCATGAACTTCGCGTACGACCCGAGGGCCGACGTCGGCGCCCGCGTGCTGTTGCAGTCGGTTCGCGTGCACGGCCGGCCCCTCGACCCCTATCGCCTCTACTCGGTGACCGTGAACGAGGGGATCGCGGCGCTGCTGCCGATGATGGGCGTCGAGGTGTTCGAGCTGAAGATGCTGCCGGACCTCGAGTACGACGTTCTGAAGGACCACGTGGTCTCGCTCCATCGGGTGGACGTCAGGCCGGAGGGAAGGATCGTGGACGTCAGCGTCCGCTGGCACCGGGAGAGATAGCTGCGCTCGGCTCTTGAGGCGCTGGGTACGTGACGGGGGCGCCGGACGGGTGCGAGCCCGCCCGGCGCCGCTCGTTTTTGTCGTCCCGATCTCGGGCCGTTTTGCCGCCGGCGGTCACGCCGGCTGCAGCATCTCGAGCGCGACCGCGGTCATCAACCGGACGCCGACCGGCAGCGCGGCCTCGTCGATGTCGAAGCGCGCGCTGTGGTGGGGGTGCGGCCGGCCGTCGCCCATTCCCAGCAGCGCAAACGCTCCGGGAACGCGCTGCAGGTAGTAGGCGAAATCCTCCCCGCCCATCACCGGCGCGATGGTTCTGACGGCGTCGCCGCCCAGTTCCAGCGCGGCGACGCGGCGCACGAGGTCGACCGCCGCGGCATCGTTGATGACAGGCGGATAGCCGTCGATGTAGGTGAACGCGGCGGTCGCGCCGAACAGCCGGCACGTCGCCTCGCACACCTCGGCGAGCCGCCCTTTGACGGCGAGTTGTGTCGCCGGGTCGAGCGTCCGCACCGTGCCGGTCATCGTCACCTCGTCCGGGATGATGTTGTGGATCCGGCCTCCGTGAACCGTCGTGAACGACACGACGACGGGTTCGAGAGGGTTCGTGAACCGGCTGACGATCGTCTGTGCGGCGACGACGACGTGGGACGCGACCACGACCGGGTCGACGGTCACGTTCGGCTGCGACGCGTGGCCGCCGCGCCCCTGGACGACCACCTCGAACTCGTCGGCCTGGGCCATCGAGGCGCCGGCGCGCAGGCCGACGACGCCGGTCGGCAGCGGCTGCCAGAGGTGGAGTCCGAAGATGCTGTCCACGCCGTCGAGGGCGCCCTCTTCGATCATCAGCGCCGCGCCGCCCGGCGGGTTCTCCTCGGCGGGCTGGAAGAGGAAGACGACGCTCCCCGGCAGCGTGTCCCGTCGCGCGGCCAGGACTGTGGCGGCGCCCATCAGGATCGCCATGTGGCCGTCGTGGCCGCACGCGTGCATGACGCCGTCGTTCTGCGAGCGGTAGTCGTGGTCGGCGAGCTCCGCCACCGGCAAGGCGTCCATGTCGGCGCGAAGCGCCACCGTCCGACCCGGCCGCCCGCCGCGTAGGACGCCGCGCAGCCCGGTGCGGCCGCAGCTCCGGACCTCGACCCCGAGCGACTCCAGGAACGCCCGGATCACGGCCGAGGTGCGTTGCTCCTCGAACGCCAACTCGGGGTGGCGGTGAAAATCGCGCCGCCACGCCACGAGCGCTGCGGCCATCGGATCGATTTCGGTTGCGAGGTTGCCCATCGTTGCGTCCTCCCGCGACGGCATGCTCAGCACTGCGTTCCGGGAACGTGCGCGCCGGCCGTCTCGCCGGCGTTGACGATCGCCATCGCGACGACGGTGACCGCCGCGTTGACGGCAAGGCCGGCGAACCCGGCGTTCATGCCGAGGAACGGATCGTGGCCGCTCCAGATGAGGCCGATGACGACCGCGACCCCGGCGACCAGCCCGAGCATGACGGGACGGGCGGTGACGCGGCGTGCGAACACGCCGAGCACGATGCCGGGGAACAGCTGCGCGATACCGTCGTAGCCGAAGATCAGCAGCTTCACCAGCTCGGTGGGCGACCAGAGAGCGAGCGCCAGCGCCGCGACGGCGATCGCCAGCATGAAGCCGCGCGACGCTCGCATCAGGTGCTGCTCGCTGACGGGGCCACTCCGCAGCGGGCGGTAGAGGTTCTTCGCGACCAGCGTCGACGCCCCGAGCAGGAGCATCGCCGCCGGCACCATCGCGGTGACGGCGCCGGCGCCGCCGACGAAGCCGGCGAACCAGCCTGGATAGCTGCGGCCGACGAGCGCCAGCAGCGCGGTGTCCGGGTTGGTCAACCCCGGCATGACGAGCAGCGCGGTGAAGCCGACGAAGAAGACGAGCAGGATCGGCAGCTGGTAGAGCGGCATGATGACCGCGTTGCGCCGGAGCGTGCGGTCGTCCTTCGCCGAGAACGCCGACGCGAACGTGTGCGGCCAGCAGTAGAACCCCATCCCGGTGAGCAGGACGGTGCTGATCACCCAGCCGACGCCCATCGTCGTCGTCCCGCCCGGGAAGGTGAGATGGGTGGGGTGCTGGCGCATCAGCTCGGCGAGCATCTTGCCCACGCCGCCGAAGTACATCGCCGGCAGTCCGATCCCGATGACGACGACGGCGACGATCATCGCGACGTCCTTGATGATCGCCACCCACGCGATCCCCTTGATCCCGCTGGTGTAGACGAACACGCAGGTGACGGCGAAGCCGACGACGATCGCGAGGTGGGAGGAGACCGCACCGGCGCTGGCGATCTCGACGATCATGCCGAGGCCGGCGAGCTGGAGCTGCAGGTAGGGCACGATCGACACGACGCCGATCAGCACCACCATGCCGGTAAGCGCCGGGCTGCCGTACCGTGCCAGGAAGAAGTCCGGCTGCGTGTGCAGGCCGAGGCGCTTCGCCATGCGCCACACCGGCGGGAGGAGGAAGAACGAGATGATGTAGCCGATCGTGCCGTAGGCGAGGATGTAGAACGCCGGGGCGCCGCGCGAGTAGGCCCAACCGCTGGCGCCCAGGAAGGTGAAGGTGGTGTAGATCTCGCCGGCGGTCAGCAGCCAGACGAGGATGACCCCGAAGCGGCGGCCGCCGACGCTCCAGCGCTCGATGTTCATCTCGCCGCGGCCGCGGCCGACCACGCCCACCACCGCCGAGACGAGGACGAACGCGACGATGACCAGCAGGGGCGTCGTCACCGGTCCGCTCCGCCCGCCGTGCGATCGGGCTTCGCGGCAGCCAGGCGATAGGCGACCGCCAGGAAGAGCGGTGTGACGAGGACCCAGCCGAGGATCCAGAACAGCAGGAACGGAAGGCCGAGCACGATCGGCTCCAGCCGGTTCACGAACGGCAGGCCGGCCACGAGGGCCAACGCCGGGACGGCCGCCGCGAGGAGTGCGCGAACCGGGATGTCCTTCGACACGATCTCGATGATACCCGCACGCAAGGCGCGGGCAACGAACCAGGGGTGTGGGCGCAGGCGCCCGGGGAAAGGCGACCCTCGGGGAAGTCGGGCGTGGCGAACCGGTCCCAGGGCCTGTCGCAGCCGCGTTCCGCACCCTGACGGTCTCCTCTCCCGTGACATACTCCCGCCCGTGAACTCGAACAGCGCCTTCCCGTTCGTCGCTCCGGCTGCCCTGCGCCGGGCCGGCCGGCGTGCGTCGCTCGTCGAGAGTCGGGTGGGCGGCGGCCCACCCCGGGGCGTCGCCCCGCCGCACGGAACCGCGCCGTGACGAGCACTCCCCGCACACCGATGCGCGTGGTGCTGGTGTCGCACTCCGCACGCATGGGCGGCGCCGAGCTCTGCCTGCTCGAGCTGGCCGAGGGGCTCGTCCGCCTCCACGGCGTCGAGGTCGAGGTGGTCCTCCCGGCTCCCGGTCCCCTGGGGGAGTCGTTGACGGCCGTCGGTGCGCGCCCGCGCGTCGTACGCCACTACGGTTGGGCCACCGCCAACGTGCCGCGCCCGGCCGCCATGGCGCTGATGGCGCCCAACGCCGTCGCGATCGCACGTCTCGCGGCGTGGTTCCGCCGCCGCCGACCCGACGTCGTCGCGACGAACAGCATCACCAACCCTGCCGGCGCGTACGCCGCCCGACTCGCCGGGGTGCCGCACCTCTGGCTCGTCAACGAGTACGGCGACCTCGACCACGGCTACCGCTTCGCGCTCGGCGTGGCGCGGCACGCTGCGCCAGGTGGACCGCCTCTCGGCGCGCGTCATGACCTGCTCGCGGGCGCTCGCACGGCACGTGGGCGAGCACGTTGCCGCCGCCAAGGTCGAGGTCGCGTACTACGCCGTCACGGTCGGTCTCGACCGCCCGCTGGTGTCCGCCCCCGGAGAGCGAGGCGCGCCCAGGGTCCTCATCCTCGGGAGGAAGCATCCGGCCAAGGGGCAGGCCGACGCGATCCGCGCCGTCGCGCGCCTGAGAGGGCGCGGGTGTGCGGCGACGCTGCGCGCCGTCGGCGAGACCCAGGGGGCATACGGCCGCGAGCTCGAGCGCCTGAGCGCCGGCCTCGACGCCGGGGCCGTCAGCCTCATCCCCCGCGTCCCCGGCGCGGTCGCGGAGATCGATGCCTGCGACGTGCTGCTGCTGTGCTCGCGCTGCGAAGCGTTCGGGCGGGTGGTCGTCGAGGCGATGAAGCGGGGGCGGCCGGTCGTCGTGACGAGAGCAGGCGGGGCCGAGGAGCTTGTGGTCGACTCCGGGGGCGGTCTTCTCTACCCGCCCGGCGACGATGCCGCCCTCGCGGATGCAATCGAGCGGCTGGCGCGCGACCCAACGGAAGCGCGGCGCATGGGCGAGGCCGGCCGGGCGTGGGCCGAGCGGCACTGCACCCTCGCCGGTTACGCCGAGTCGTTCCTCGGCGCGGCGCGGCGGGCCCGCGGCTGACGTTCGTTGGCGGCGGCCCGCCCCGGTTGCGTCGGTCCTCGGAGACGCTAGAATCTTGAGAGGACGGTTGTATTCACGAAGCGGACCCGCCTCGCGGCCGCGACTCCGCCAGCGATGACAAGGCAGCGGAGCATCGCGACCCGGCACTCCCGGCGGGCGGATCGGGCGATCGAGACGAGGTGGCCATGAGCGAGCGTTCCATCCTCGAGATCTTCCAGCGCGACGTGGCGGTGGCGAAGGACCACCACTGCGCCCTCTACCGCCCCGGCGAGGAGCGATGGTTCTCGACCAGCGAGATGCTCGAGCACACGGCGGCCCTGGCCCAGGGTCTCGCCCGGCTCGGGGTGGAGGTGGGCGACCGGGTGATGCTGATCTCGGAGAACTGTCCCGAGTGGCACATGGTGGACCTCGCGGTGCTCGACCTGAGCGCGATGGACGTGCCGGTGTACACGACCCTCACCGCCGCTCAGATCGCTTTCCAGGTGCGCGACTCCGGCAGCCGCGTCGCGGTGGCGGACAGCGCCGAGCACGCGGCGATGCTGGTCGGCGTGCGCCGCGACTGCCCGGGTCTCGAGCACGTCGTGCAGATCGAGGGGCCGCCGGTGGCGGGCGCCGTGTCGTTCGAGGAGGTCATCGCCTCCGGCGCCTCCGGGGATGCCGTGTCGCGATTCTGGGAGCGCGCGAAAGCGATCGCCCCCGACGACATGGCCACCATCATCTACACCTCCGGAACCACGGGCGAGCCCAAGGGCGTGACGCTGACCCACCGCAACTTCATCGAGAACTCGGCGGCGGTGGCGGCGCGCACGCCGGTTACCGGGCACGAGCTGGTCCTCGAGTTCCTGCCCCTGTGCCACGTCCTCGAGCGCTGCGCGGGGTACGCCTACATGCGGTTGTCGTGCCCGCGGGCGTATTGCGCCGCACGGCACGTGGCGGAGCTGCTTCCGGTCATCAGGCCGGTGTACTTCTGCAGCGTCCCCCGCGTGTTCGAGAAGGTCCGGAACGCGGTGCTCGCCAAGGTGGCCGCGGCGTCGCCGGTGCGCCGCCGGCTGTTCCACTGGGCCCTGGCCGCCGGCGCGCGGGCTGGCTCGGCCCGGCTGGAGGGGCGACGCCCGGGCATGCGCACCGCGCTCGCCCACGCCGTCGCCGACCGGCTCGTTCTGTCCAAGGTGCGCGCCGCTCTGGGCGGACGGGTGGCCTACGCCCTCTCCGGCGGCGCCCCGCTGCCGGTCCGAGTCAACGAGTTCTTCCACGCCCTGGGGATCCCTCTCCAGGAGGGCTACGGCCTCACCGAGACGTCGCCCGGGATCGCGGTGAGCGGCTGCCTCCCCGGGGAGAACCGACTGGGCGCGGTGGGCCGCCCCCTCGACAACGTGGAGGTCCGCCTTGCGGACGACGGCGAGGTCCTGGTGCGCGGCCCCAGCGTCACTCCGGGCTACTGGCACCGGCCGGAGGCGACCCGGGACGCGTTCGAGCCGGACGGGTTCTTCCACACCGGCGACATCGGCCGCTTCGACGGCGACGGGTTCCTCTACATCACGGACCGCAAGAAGGACCTCATCGTCACGGCGGGAGGCAAGAACGTCGCCCCGCAGCCGATCGAGGGGCTGCTCAAGCGGTCCCGGTTCGTGGACGCCGCGGTGCTCATCGGCGACGGCAGGCCGTTCATCGTGGCGCTCATCTCCCCAGACTTCGCCGCCCTGCGGGACTGGGCCGCCGGACAGGGCATCGGGGAGGAGGCGCCCGGCGCCCTCGCCGCCCACCCCCGGGTGCAGGACCTGTTCCGCGAGACGGTCGCGGTGGCCAACGCCGAGCTGGCCCACTACGAGCAGATCCGGCTGTTCCGGGTGCTGCCCGTGACGCTTTCGATCGAAGGCGGACAGCTCACCCCCACGCTCAAGGTGCGCCGACGCGTCGTGGAGAGGGAGTTCGCCGCCCTGGTGGAGGAGATGTACGGGGGGACGAAGCAGGCCGAACGGCCGGAAGCGCAACCCCACCTCGCGGGTGTTGGCGGCTTCGAGAACGCGGGCCCCAGGCCCCGGTGACGCAGACAGGCGCACGACTCTGAGCCGGCGCGGCTGCTCGCGAGCGGCCAGGGTTGACGAGGCAGCCAGATGCGACGAGATTGGGTTCAGGTCCACCAGATCCGGAGGCCACTGCCATGACCACCCCCTCCCTGGAAGCGATCGTCGCCGAGCTGGCGGCCCGCAGCGTCAGCTGGGACCGCATGCGGCAGCGCATCGCCGCGGCCCTCGCGTCCGAGAGGCCGGAGCACGATCCCGAAAGCCACATGGGTCCGTACGTCGCCGTGGCCCGTCAGCGCGGTGCGGGCGGGATCGAGCTTGCCGGGCGCGTCGGCGCGGCGCTCTCCTGGCCGGTCCTGGACCGCGAGGTGGTCGACGTCGTGGCGGCGCACCTGCACGTCAACCCCTCGATGATGAACCTCCTCGACAAGGACGCCGCGAACTGGGTGACCGACATCCTCGGCGACCTCATGCCGCACGCCATGATCACCCGCGACACCTACACCCAGGAGCTGCGTCGCGTGCTGCAGCTCCTCGCCGTGCACGGGGAGGTGATCTTCCTCGGGCGCGACGCGAACTTCTTCCTGCCGCACGGACGCGGGCTCTCGGTCCGGGTGGTGGCGGCGATCGAGGACCGCATCGCCCGCGTCTGTTCCCGGAGCGGCATGGACCGGGAACGCGCGCACAACGAGATCAAGGAAGCCGACAGGGCGCGGGCGCAGGCCGTGTCGCACGCGTTCGACTGCGACGTCGAGGACCCGCTGTACTACGATCTGGTCCTCAACTCGTCCCGGTGTCCGATCGAGGAGCTCGCCGACGTGGTCGTCCGCATCTGCAGGAAGCGGTGGGCGCACTAGACCCGGGTTGTCGCCGAGTTCGACCGTGAGCCTGCGTGAGTGCGGAGCCGACGCCCGGGGTCTTCATTTCTCGGTGCGGCTGAGTTGAAAACCACGGGAGGGGCCGCCCGTTGAAGCCCGACGACTCGGCGCCGCACCCCCGGTGCCCGGGTACCGCCGCCGCGGCGTTCAGCGTGTTGCCGGCATGCCGGGGTTCGCCGTCGATCTGATGACCACCAGGGTCATGTCGTCGCTCGGGTGCGAGCCGCCCGAGAAGCGTCGCGCGTCCTGGATGAGCGTGTCCCTGATGCTCTCCGCCGCGAGGGCCGAGACGTCCAGGTGGGCGAGGAGGTCGCGGGGGCGGTCGTAGCCGTACTGGCCGCCGGAGCGGCTTTGCGCCTCGGGGACTCCGTCGGAGAACACGACGATCACGTCCCCTCCAACGAGGTGCACCGTCCGGCGCTCGTACGAGGTGCCGGCACGTGCTCCCAGCGGCAGCGTCGCCCCGGGGGAGGTCAGGTACTCCACCCCCGTTTCGGACTTCATGAGCGGCTCGCACAAGCCGGCGTTGACGAACGTCAAGTCGCCCGTCGAGGGGTCGAGGACCATTGCGCACAGTGCGGTGAAGATGCGCTTCCCGATCTTCTCGTGCATCGACCGGTTCAGGCTGCCCATGATCTCCTCGATGTCTCCCCCTTGTCGCACCCGGGAGAAGATCATCCCGTCGGACATCAACGCCGTCATGGCGGCGCGCATCGCCTTGCCGGCCACGTCCCCGACGATGATGCAAAGGAGGCGCTTCTCCCCCTCGAGCCAGAAGTAGTCGAAGAAGTCGCCCCCTACCTCGTGGGCCGGGATGCACACGCCGCACACCTCGTACCCCTCCACCTCGGGCTCCGCCTGCGGCATGATCGCCATCTGCGCATCCCGGGCGGCCTGAAGCTCGGTCCGCATGCGGACGCCGTGGACGCGGGTCCGGAACGCCGCAGCCCCGAGCGCCACGGCGATGAGCCCGGCCGTCAGCCGGAACCACCACGTGCCCCAGAAGGGCGGCGCGATGGTGATTCGAACCGAGGCCGCCCGCTCGTTCCAGACGCCATCGCTGTTGGCGCCGCGGACGCGGAAGACGTAATCGCCGGGCGCAAGGCCGGTGAAGGTCGCGAAGCGGCGGTCGGCGTTGACCGGGATCCACGCGTCGGAAAAGCCCTCCATCGTGTAGGCATACCGGTTCTTGCCCGGGGCGGAGTAGTGGAGGGCGGCGAACTCCAGCGAGAAGAGGTTGTCCCGGTACGACAACTCGACGGCGTCGGTGCGGTTGATCGGCCGCTGGAGGATGACGCGACCCTGCCAGCGCTCGCCCACCCGAACGGGGCGGTTGAACAGCCGGAGGTCGGTGATGACCACCTCGGGGACCACGGGGTTGAAGCCGATCTCGTCGGGGAAGAAGGCGTTGAAGCCGTGGATCCCGCCGAAGAACATCTCTCCGCTGGCGCTGCGGTACGCGGCGCCGCCATTGAACTCGTTGCTCTGGAGGCCGTCGCGGACGTCGTAGTTGCGGAACTCGCCGGAGCGCGGGTCGAACCGGGAAAGCCCGCGGGTGGTGCTGATCCAGAGCCTTCCGGACCCGTCCTCGAGCATGGCGTAAACGGAGTCGCTGGCCAGACCGTCGCGGGCGGTGTACCGCCGGAAGCGTCCGGTTGCCTGGTCCAGCCTGTTGAGACCACCCCCGAACGTGCCGAACCACAGCGTCCCGTCGCGTGCCTCGAGGATCGCGAAGACGTAATCGTTGCTCAGACTCGACGGGTCGTCGGGAACGTTCCTGAAGCTCTTGAACGCGCTGCGATCCGGGTCGAGACGGTTGACGCCGCCGCCCTGGGTGCCGACCCAGAGCGCGCCGGTCCGGTCCTCGAGCATCATGCGGATGAAGTCGCTGCTGATACTCGACGGATCGCCGGAGTCATGGCGGTGGTGCGTGAACCGCCCCGTCCGGGGGTCGAAGAGGTCGAGCCCTCCGCCAAAGGTGCCGACCCAGATGGCCCCGGTACGGCCCTGGTAGAGCGACCGCAACTCGTCGTGGGCCAGCGAGTTGGGGTCCGATGGGTCGTGGCGGTAGTTCGTGAACCGGCCCGTCGTGCGGTCGAGGCGACCGAGTCCGCCGCCGCTCGTCGCGACCCACATGACGCCGTCGCGGTCCTCGAGGATGTCGCGCACCGTGTCGTGGCCGAGGCTCGACGGATCATCGGGGCGGTGCCGGAACGACTGCCACCGTCCGGCGCGCCGGTCGAAACGGTTGAGACCCCCGCTGTCCGTGCCTATCCAAAGCACACCGGGCCCGTCCTCGCGGAAGCACCAGACGATGTCGTGGCTCAGGGAGTTGGGATCATTCGGCTCGTTCGCGTACCGGCGGAAGCGCTTGCGGCCGATGTCGAACTTGCTGAGGCCGCCGCCGTAGGTTCCCACCCAGAGGACCCGCGACCTGTCCAGGTAGAGCGAGTAGATGCGATCGGCGCTGAGGCTCGCCGGGTCGACGCGGTCGTGCCTGAACGCGGTGAACGTGCCGGTCTCGGGATCGAGTCGGTTCAGCCCGCCCCCGTCGGTGCCGACCCAGAGCGTGCCGCCGGGTTCCTCGCACAGGGCCTTGACCAGATCGCTGCTCAGGGACCCCGGAACCGAGGGGTCGGCGCGGTGGTGCGTGAACCTCCCCGTGGCCCGGTCAAGCGCTTCGAGGCCGCCTCCGTACGTACCGACCCAAAGCGTTCCCCGGACGTCCTCGAAGACCGCGAACACGGCGTCGCTCGAGAGGCTCGATCGGTCATCCGGACGGTGGCGGTAGGAGGTGAACGACCCAGTCGCTGGGTCCAGACGATTGAGTCCGCCGCCGTTGGTGCCGACCCACAACGTGCCCGCGTGATCCTCGTAGATCGCCCGGACATCGTCGTGGCTCAGGGCACTCGGCGCGCCCGGGCTCGCGCGGTGGTGGCGAAACGTCCCGGTGGTGCGGTCGAAGAGGTCGAGGCCGCCCCCCTGCGTGCCGATCCAGAGGCGTCCGGACCGGTCCTCGGTGATGCACCGGACCGTGTCCGCGGCCAGGCTGCCCGAGTCGGAAGAGTCGTGGCGAAAGCGGGTGACCTTCTCGGTGATCGGGTCGAAGCGGTTGAGGCCGCCCTCGAACGCGCCCACCCAGAGGGTGCCCGATCCGTCCTCGAAGATGCTCTTGAGCTCGTTGTGGCTCAGGCTCGACGCGTCGCCGGAAACGTTCCGGTAGACCGTGAAGGTGTATCCGTCGAACCGGTTCAGGCCGTCCTCGGTGACGAACCACATGAAACCCTGGCGGTCCTGCACGATCTGCTCGACGATGCTCTGCGACAGGCCCTCGTCGATCGAGAGCCGGTCGAAGTCGATCCGTGTCTCGGCCGCGGCCGCAACGCCGGCGGCCAGGCAGAGCAGCGGCACGAACGTCAGCCAGGTTCGCGGGGGCGGCCTGTCCAGCCTCATCATGGAACAGTTTACGCACGATCCCGGCCCGCAGTTGCGCCCGGGACGCCCCGGCCGCCGTCGCCTCCGGACCCACGTTCCGGCCGCTCTCCGGCAGCTGACGGCTACTTGTCGGCCCGGTCGATGTCGAGCTTGCCGAAGTCGAAACCGATGACGATGCCGCGGCCGGTGCCGGCAAGGGCGAGCGAAACCTCGCCCTTGGTGTAGACGGCCGCTTCACCCGACTTGACGGCGCCGGCGGCGACCTCGGCGGCGACGTAACTTCCGAGAACCTCGTCGATCGACGTCACCGCGGAGAAATCGCCCTTGCCGTTGAGCACGTCCATCTTGCCGAACGTCAGGCCGCCGCCGTGGACGGTGAGCGTGACCGGCATCTTCTGCCCGTTCGTGCAGGTGACCAGGCCCTGCCCGTGCGCCGTCTTGTAGACGGCGGACCAGCCCTTCAGGGTGAATGTCATGTGGCACGTTGGGAGCGCCGACTCGGCGGCGTTGACCGGTGCGGCTGCCCAGGCGAGCAACGCCGCGACGACCAGCAGGCGAGACGCGTTGCGAAGCATGTGCACCTCCTCTTGGTCCTCGGCGTGGGTGTCCAGATCCCTTGATGCACGGGGCCCGGCGAGCGCGGCTCGCCCCCGGGGATCGCCCCCAATCAACCGGGTTGCACCCAGCGGGATTCCCTTCCGTCCCCACTACTGAGATTAGGTCAGTTCCGGCGCGGTCGGGCTTCACCCGTGTGATCACCGTCACCTCGGTCGCCTGGCCCGCCCGGGATCGTGATGCCGGCGAGGGGGGACGTCACTTCAGCGAGAGGTCGACGCGGGTGGCGGCGCCCTTACCCTTGGCCGCAGCGGCGCCGCCCGCCGACCCGACGATGAAGAGTTGGTCGGCCTTGACCTTGCCGGTCTGCAGCAGGTAGCCCTGGACGGCCTCGGCACGGGCGGCGGCGAGATGCCGCAGGGCGTCGGGGCTGGGGTCGAGGCTGGCGAGCAGGAGCCGCGTCATCTCGGGAATCGATTCCTTCTTCGCGATGCCGAGCCAGTTCCGCGGTTTGGCGAACTTGCCGTGCTTGTAGGCGCGCGTGAGGTACCGGTCGTACTCGGCGGGTTCGACGGTGACGGCGTCGAGCGAGGGGGCGGTGCCGCCCTTCTTGACGAGGTCGTCGAGCTTCTCGCGCTTGACGGCGCGCTCCAGCCCGATCCGGCGCAGGCCTTCGCGGTCGGCGGTCTCGTCGGCGCGGCCGGCAATCTCCAGGCGGAGGCCGGGCCGGTCGTAGAGCACCTTCGCGAGGGTGTCGAGCTGGGCTCGAGCGGTCGCGTCGAGGGTGGTGGCGCCGGGCGCGAACGCGACGGTGTCGAGCTGGGCGCTGCTGCCGCCGAACAGTGAGCCGAGGAGCGAGAACGGGGAGGTCGCGACCTTGGCGAGCAGGTTGACGATCATCTTCAGGATGATCCGCCCGACGCGGAACTTGGGGTCGTCGAGCGAGCCGGACACCGGCAGGTTCAGCGTGATGCGCCCCTCGCGGTCCTTGAGCAGCGAGACGGCGAGGCGCACCGGCAGGTGGGTCGCCTTGGGGCTCGCCACCTTCTCGCCAAAGTCGAACTGGTCGAGCTCCACCTTGTTCTGGGCCTCGAGCCGGCGCTGGGCGACCTTGTACGCGAGGTCCACGTCGAGCTTCCCGCGCTGGATCGCATAGCCGGCGTAGACACCGGAGTAGGGGGAGACCGGCGGCAGGTCGAGGTCGCGGGCGGTCACCTTGACGTCGAGGAACAGGTTCCCGGCGAGCGGGTTGACCTTGCCGGTGAACGACAGCGGCGCCTGGCCGTTGACGGTCGCGTGGAGATCGACGTCGGCGGCGGTCGAGGCGAGCGAGGACAGGCCCGACACCGATCCCGCCAGGCCGGTCACCTCCATCCGGTACTCCGGGCTCACCGAGCGGTCGATGAAGACGATCGCGCCGTCTTTGAGCGTGACCTTGGCGATCCGCACCGCGTCCGTGCCCCCGGCCTCCGGCGCCGCGGCGGCGGGCGTCGGGGCGGCGATCAGCGCAGGCGTCGGCGCCGGAGCGGCCGGCGCGCTCGCCTTCTCGTCCTCGTTCTCGCTCGCCGGTTGGGGGGGTGCGACACCCAGGACGCGCCTGAGGTTGATCGTGCCGTCGGCGGCGACGATGACCTTCGAGGCCAACCCTGCGAGCGTGACGTCGGCGATGTCGAGGCGGAACGGTTCGCTGCTGAACGAGACGCCGTCGAAGGCGAGCGAGTCCCACTTCAGCAGGTCCTCGGCGGCGTGCGCGTCCACGGTGGCGAGGCGGTCGACCGCGACCCGTCCCGTGAAGCCGGCGCTCGGCGCCGGGCCGCCCGCGGCCACGGTCAGCGTGCCGGTGGCCGAGGCGGTGCCGTCGTTGACCACCAGGCGGATGCGGTCGGTGACGTACCCCTGCAGCGGGACCAGCGGCACGTCCTTGACGTCAACCGCGAGCCTCGCCGCGAGCGGGTTGAGGCCGATCCCACCCGCCAGCGAGACGGTCCCCGAGCCGTTGACGCCGCTGCGCAGCTCGAGGCGCCCCTGCGCGCCCGGGGTCGTGGACAGGTCCGAGGCGGTCACCGCGAGCGGCGCCAGGACGAGGTGCACCGGCCGCGCCGGGAGCGCGTCGTCCACGTCGACGGCGGCGCGCTCGAGCACCAGCCGCTTGAGGGCGAACGTCCACGCGGGCGGCGAGCCTCCGGGACCCGGCGCCGCGGCCGTCGGTCCGCCGCCGGCCGGTTCCGACGGGACCGCAGGCGAGGGCGGCAGCAGCGAGGCGAGGTTCCAGGCGCCTTCGGCGCCGCGGGCGGCGGCGAGGCGCGCGCCCGCGAGCGAAAGCTCGCCCAGTGCGAGGTTCCGCGCCGTCAGGTCGAGCGACGACCCCTTCAAAACTGTCTCGGGAACGGCGAGGAAGTCGCCGCTCTCCCCGGCGCGGTGCAGGCGCAGGGAACGGAGCGTGGCGGCCAGGTTCGAGAGCGTCCAGCCGTCGCCGCGGCCGGACCAGGCGTAGCCGGTGGAGAACCCGAGGACGCCGCCTCCGACCTCGAACGCGACCGCGTCCCGGTAGTACGCCCTGTAGCGGCGCAGAGGCACGCCCGCGACCTCGAGCGTGCCGTGCGCCTCCAGCGGCGAATACGTCAGCTCACCGGTCTCGCGCAGCGTCTCGCTCGCGTCGGTCGCCAGCGACAGTTCGACGGCTGCGGTGGCGCCGGGGGCGGTGCTGAACGAGCGCACGCCGAGGTCGACCGCGCGCAGCGTGGCTGCGAACGGCGGCTTCACCGCCGCGTCGGCGAGCAGCACGGTCCCGTCCGTCACGTCGAGCCGCCCGACATCGACGGCGAACGCTCGGCTCGCGCCGCCTGCCGTCGCGCCGCCTCCCGTCGAGGCGGGGGCCAGCGCGGCGAGGTTCCAGGCCCCGTCCGCGTGGCGCGCGACCCACAGGCGGGGCTGTTGCAACCGCACGCTCTCGAGGCTGGTGCGGCCGGTCAACAGGTCGGCGGCGGCGATGCGCACGTCGAGCAGCGGCAAGTCGAGCACGGGGGCGCCCTGCGCATCCGTGATGTGCGCGTCGCGGAGCGAGGTCCGGCCCGAGAGCTCGAGCGTCGAGGGCTGCCCCTTTCCCTGCCGGAAGGTGAGCGTCAGCTTGGCCGAGAGCAACGCGGAGGCGACCTTGACGCGCAGCGGCATCGGCAGGTAGGCCAGGTACGTTGGGACGTCGAGGTCGTTGAACTCGAAGTCGAGCGCGGTGTCGCGCGACCCGGAGAACGGCTTGCTCCGTCCGGTCAGCGCCACCGGCGTGCCGTTGACCACCGCGCGCAGCGCCGGCTGCACGAACACCTCGGTCTCGTCGGGGAGGTTGGAGAGGAACGGGATGGCGAGGTAGAGGTTGCGGACGGTGTGCACCTTGCCGACCGGCCGGTCGTCGAACTCGATGCTGCCGCCGGTGAGCTGGATGTTGTTGAGCGCGTACCGCAGCGGTTTCGAGGCGACGGCCGGCGGCGGCGAGGCCGGGGCGATGAGGTCGGAGACGTTGTAGGTGGACTCGGCGGTGCGCACGAGGCGGACGTGCAGGTCGGTCAGCCGCAGCTCCTTGAGCACCGGCGCCAGGTGGAGGATCGAGGTCAGCTTGATGTTCGCGTAGAGGTCGCCGAGCGAGACGAAGACGGTGTCGGAGCCCGGTTCACGCACCGTGAGGCCGCGCACCCGGACGGACAGGGCGAACGGGTTGAACGACACGCCCTCGACCGTGGTGCGCCGGTGCAGCGCCTGCGTGAGCTTGCCGGCGAGGAGCGAGCGCAGCAGGGGAGGAACGGCGAAGACGCCGATCACGCCGTACGCGGCCACCGCGGCGACCGCGATCGCGGCCCGCCGCCTCACCTTCGGACGCTGCGCCAACTCCGCCAAGCCCATTCGGTGTTGCCTTTCTGTCTTGCCGTGTCACCCTTGCCCGGCTCCGTTCCAGGATACCGCCCGCCGCCTCCGCAGACGAGGTAGCATCTGGGGAAATGACGAGCGGGCACCCCCCTCCTCAACTGCGTTTCGCGCGAGCGATCGCCCTGCTCGCCTGGCTCCTCGTGGGCGCACTCGCGGCGCGCACCGGCGCCGGGCTGTGGGCGGTGGCCTCCTCGCGGGATGCGCTACCGAAATGGGATATGGCCAGGTACGGCGCGGCGGGGGCACGCCTGGCGCACGCCGTGAAGGACCTGGATCCTCTCGATTTCGCGCGGGCCGTCGGGGGGCTCGACCTGTGGGGGCCGGTCTTCCCGCTGATCGAGGCGGCGGCGTTCGTCCCCTTCGGACCGACCTACCGGACGGCGAACGCCGAGATGGTCGTGCTGCTCGTTCTCACCGTCTTGGCCGGTTTTTGGGCCGGACGGCAGGTGGCCGGCGTCGGCGGGGACCTCGCCGGCGCGCTCGTCGCGGCCGCGGTGGCGATGAGCCCCGCCTTCCAGCTCTTCGGAACGCTCGTGATGCTCGAGGTCCCCGGGGCGCTGCTGCTGTTCCTCGCCGTGGGGAGCTACGCCCGCTCCCTGCGCAGCGACGCCCCGCGCGACTTCACGCTCGCCTGCCTTGCAGCGGTGCTGCTGTTCTTCCTCAAGTTCAACTACGGCCTGGCGTGGCTGGTGCCGTTCGTGGTCGCAGAGGCCTGGCTCGCCTCCGGATCGCTGGCGGCCCTGCGCTTCGAGGCGGCGACGCGCTTGAGGTCGATCGACTGGCGCCGCCCGTGGCGGATCTTCCTGCTCGCGTACGCCGCCGGGCTGGTGGCGATCGCCCTCTTCGGCGGTCGAGTGAACGACCCGAGCGGCCAAGCCAGCCGTTCGATCTCGCTCGGAACGCCGCTCTATATCCTCTACATCCTCGTCCTCGGCCGCGCGGCGATCTGGCCCCGGCGAAGTTGGACCCGGCTCAAGGCCTGGTACGCGACGGCCGGCACGCGAGCGCAAACGTTCGGGGTGGTGGTCCTGCTGCCGATCGCGGTTTGGATGCTCGCGCCTTCCCACGCGCGCGGCTTCGTGCGCGTCCTTGGAGAACCGCAACGCAGGCCCCTCGCTGTGGACGCCCTCGGGCGCGTTGTTCTACCCCCGTGCGTTTCTCAATGAGTTTTCGCCGTCGGTCGGGCTGGGCGCGGTGTGCCTCGTCCTGGTCGCGCTCGCGGTCTGTCTCTGGCCTCGACTCTCGCCACCTCACGTCGTCGTCGTCCTTGCGCTGGTCCTCGGCCTGATCGGCACGCTGGCCCACCCCTACAAGCTCACGCGCTTCCTCTTCCCGCTCGTGCCGCTGCTCTGGCTTACGGCGGCGACGGCGCTCGCATGGACGGTCAGCCGGCTGATCACGCCTCGCTTTCGCACCCTGGTGGCATCGAGCGCCGCCTCGCTCGTCATCATTTTCGCGACCTTCGTCCCGGTCGATCGAGGGCGCCTTACCAACGGTCTGGCGGAGAACAGCGTGCCGGCCGCGGTGCGCCCGGTCGCGGCGGCGGTCGCCCGAGCGGCGGCGATCGCCGGTGGCTCCGTCCTGGCCGGCTACTGGAACGACTTCAGCCCGGGCCTCGTCGAGTGGGACGCCTGGCAGGGCGCGGGTGCGTTCGAGGCCGGCGACGTGCCGCGCCCGGCAGACCAGGTGCTGCGGGACGCGGATCCGGAGCGCCTGCCGGAGATCGCGGTGCAACGCACCGGTTTGAGCGCCGTGCTGGTCCTCGACCTCCAGCCGGGCGGTGCAGCCTGGCGTGAGGGGTGGGCGCAGGAGACCGGTTGGCTCGAGCCGGCGCGTCGCGCCATGGAGACGGACCCGCGCTGGCGGCTGCGCTCGCAGCAGGTCTTTCCCGCGAGCGGCTACCGCCTCCGGGTGTACGAGCGCAGGCCGGAGTCCGCGACCCGATCGTAGGGACCGGCCGTCCGCGCGGCCCGGCGAGACAGTGCGGCGGCGCGATTCGGCCGCGGGGCGGAAACGCTGCGCCACGATCGGCCGCCGGGCCGGTCGCCTGGCGCCCGGGCACCTCGCCACTTGGGCAGGAATTGAGGTATTGCGGATATCGTTGATGCCTATCGTTATAGGAGGCCGGGCATGGACCCTGTCAAACGCGGATTCTTTCTGCTCGTACGGAAGCCCCACACCCTGCACCACGCCTCCGAGCGGCCCGTCTGCACCCAAGGGGCAAGGGAGCATGTGACATGAGCGACGCCTGGTCCTTCCTCCTCCGACCACCCACCACCGGGGCGCGGAGCACCCTGTTCGTACGGCTCGCCGTGGGGCTGATCTTCTTCACCCAGGGGATCCTCAAGTTCACCGACCCCAAGATGGGCGTCGTGCGGTTCACGCGGATCGGCTTCCCGTCGCCAGGGTTCACCGCGCACTTCGTCGGGACCTTCGAGGTCCTCTGCGGCTTCCTGATCGTCCTCGGGCTGGCGACCCGGTTGGCGGCGGTGCCGCTCCTCGCCGTCATCCTGACGGCGATCGCCACGACCAAGCTGCCGGAGCTGCTCCGCGCGGGGCAAGGCTTCTGGTTCATGGCGAGCGACGCGCGGGCCGACTTCGCCATGCTCTGCTCGCTTCTCTTCCTCCTGCTGTCGGGCCCCGGCCCGTGGTCCCTCGACAGGTGGTGGCCGCGGGACCTCCGCGGATGAGAGGACGTGAGCGCGGGCCCGCCATGGCTCGAGCCGTTGCGACGTGTGCGTGCGTGGCTGTGCTGCGCGTGCTGGCGTTGCTCGCCCTCGCCTTGGCGCGTCCCGCGTTCGCCGGTCCGCCCTTCCTGACGGACGACCCCGAGCCGGTCGACTACCGGCACTGGGAGGCGTACCTCTTCTCCGCCTACGACCGGTCCTCCGACGCCACCCAGGCCCAGGGCCCCGCCCTGGAGTTCAACCTTGGCGCCGCCCGGAACCTCCAGCTCCACCTGGTCGTGCCGTGGGCGTGGAGCCAGCAGTTGGGAAGCCGGACGCAATCCGGGTGGGGTGACGTGGAGCTGGGTTTCAAGTACCGCTTCGTGCAGGAGACGGAGCACGGACCCCAGATCGGGATCTTCCCGATGGTCGAGTTGCCGGCCGGCAACGCGTCGCGAGGCCTCGGCAACGGCCGCGCGTGGTTTCAAGCATCCCGCTTTGGATCCAGAAGAGCTGGGGACCGTGGACCACCTACGGCGGAGGCGGTTGGACCATCAACCACGCCCCCGGGCAGCGGAGCCACACCTTCGGCGGCTGGCTGCTGCAACGGGACCTCGGCAAGACGCTGACCCTCGGCGGCGAGGTCTTCGCCCAGGGCGCGGACACGGAGGGCGGGCACGGCTTCACGATCGCCGACCTGGGGGGCTCCCTCAACTTCACCCCGGGCTTCAGCCTTCTCTTCAGCGCGGGCCACACCATCCGCGGCGAGCGCCACACCGTCGCCTACCTGGGTCTCTACTGGACCTGGGGCCCCTCGGCACCTCAGGTGCCCCCCTCCTAAAGGGGCGGCTGAGGCGCCGTCCGCGACCTAAGCCCCGAGTTCCCGCATGGTCCGGAGGAAGGTCACGACGTCCTCGCGGCTGAGCATGCCGACGACACCGGCATCGGTCGTCACCGGAAGCTGGTTGACGCCGTCGCGGTCCATCTCCTGCAGCGCGCTCCACAGGTCGGTGCCGGGACCGATGCGCTTGAGGTTCTCCATCGGGAGCATGACCTGCGCGGTGCGCGTGGTCGGCCACTGGGCGCGGGGGACTTCCTTGATCCGGTGCAGGGTCATGAGGCCGACGGTGGCCTCGCCGCGGTTGACGAGGAAGCAACGCTGGCCGCCCGCCAGGATGTGCTCGTCAACCAGCTGCTGCAGCGTCAGGTCGGCAGGCACGGCGGCGCAGCGGCCGCCCATGGCCTGCGCCACGGTGTGGCCGGCGAGCGCTCCCTTGAACGCCAATTGGTGGACCTGGGCGGACGCTGCGTTGTCGAGGAACCAGCCGATGAACGCGATCCAGAGGCCGCCGAGGTTGCCGGTGAACACTTGCCAGACCCCGACGAAGATGAAGACGAACCCGAAGAAGCGGCCGACATTGGCGGCGATCAACGTGGCGCGACGGAGGTTGTGGGTGAACCCCCACACTGCGGCGCGGAAGACGCGCCCGCCATCGAGCGGGTAGCCGGGGATGAGGTTGAACACGAACAGAGCCATGTTCATGTAGGCGAGGTACTCGGCGATGCCGAACAGGGGAGCGCTGGCGGCCGCGAACGGCTTTGCCAGCAAGAAGAACACCCCAAGGGCAAGGCTCACGATCGGCCCGGCGATCGCGATGGCCAGCTCGGCCACCGCGGACGGCGGCTCGCTGCCGATCTCGGCCACGCCGCCGAAGATGAACAGGGTGATGCTGCGGACCGGGATCTTGTAGCGCAGCGCCACGACCGAGTGTCCGAGCTCGTGCAGCAGCACACTGGCGAACAGCAGGATCGCGGTCGCCGCGCCGGTCACCCAGTAGAGCGCGGGCGACCAGCCGTGGAACTCCGCGGGGTAGTAGCTGGCCGCCAGCATCCAGGTGAGCAGGCCGAAGACGAGGAACCAGGAGTAATCGAGGCCGATCGGGATGCCGATGATCCTGCCGAGTGGAACGTTGTGTCGTGTCATAACGGTACCAGGTACCTCATAGTTTCATTTTTGCGGTCGATCACCGGCGAAGCGTCGCCTGGGTGCCGGCCATGCCTGGCCCTACGGCCCGGCCGTTGGGATAGAAGGGGCCGTATCGGAATTTCAGTGCGACCGTGTCGAATACCGCCGTCCGGACCCCATCTCGGACTCGATCCGCCAGGTGCTTTCCCCTCGAAGCTGGGGTAGAGCACTGACGTCTCGGTAAACCTCGTCGTCTTGCTCATATTCCAGCCGCAGCGCGCCGCGTCAACGGCAACCGGGAAGCTGGTCGAGCCGTTCCCGATCGGTTTGTCCCCGAGTCGGAGCCATGCCCACGTTGCGTGCCACCTCGTGTCAGGGCCTCTCGATGAACGCCCGGCTCACCCCAGCCGCGGCGACGATCCGCAGGTTGAGACCGGCCGCCGTGGGTGGCGCCCTGGGTCGCCGGGCTATCATGAGACAAAGGACGCTCGCGGGAGGCACGCATTGGATCGGTGGATTCGGCAACGCGGAAAGTCTCTTCGGCAGGCGCGCTGGAACTCCGGGCGGGGCGTGCGCCTCGCTGGTGAGCCGATGCTCCGACGACTCGCCCTCGGCGCCGTCGCGGCTCTGATCGCCTCGGTGTGCCTGGCGGCGCCTCCGGCGGCCGGTGAACGGCCGACGGCCGCGCCAGCGCCTCATCGCGGCGCGGAGGTCGTCCTGGCCGGAAGGGTGGTGTTGGTCCTGCACGCACGGATCGGGTCGTTCAGCCCGGCTGAGCGGGCCGCCTCCGTGGTGAGACGGCTCGAGCGCCTGGCGCGGGACACGTCCGTGCCGCTCGGGTTGGTGGGACTGGCACCCGATGACGGCGCCACCGACATCGTCGCCGGCGACCTGGTGCTGCTGACGGTCACGGATGCGGATGCCACCGCCGCCGGCAAGTCCCGAAACGAGCTCGCGGCCGAGTGGCTGGCGTCGATACGGAGCGAGTTGGAGCGTTTCCGTGGCGAGCACAGCACCGCCGGCTGGCTCACGGCCCTCGCCTATTCGCTCGTGGCCACCTTGGCCCTTCTCGCCCTCCTCGTCGGGACGAGGCGCCTCTTCCGGCGGTTTCGGGCGGAGATCGCGACGTGGCATGGCACGCGGCTCAAGGGGGTGCGGATTCAAAAGCTCGAGCTGATCTCCGCCAACCGCATGATCGGGGCGCTCCTCGCCGGGGCCCGGTTGCTGCAGCTGGCGGTCTGGCTGGGACTTCTCCTGACGTATGCATCACTCGAGTTCAGCTTCTTCCCGGCCACCCGCCTTGTTGTGCGGGGGGGCATCGGGCAGGCCGGCATCGCTCTGAAGAGCGTCGGCGCGGCGGCTCTCAGCTACGTCCCGAGCTTGATCTACCTGCTGGTCGTGGCGGCCATTGCGTGGGCCGCGGTGAAGTTCATCGGCCTGATCTTCGACGCCATCGAGTCGCGCAACGTGGTCATCCCCGGCTTCTTCCCCGACTGGGCGCGGCCGACGTTCAAGATCGCCCGCTTCTTCATCATCCTCATCGCCGCCATCGCGATGTTTCCGTACGTCCCGGGATCTGACTCGCCGGCGTTCCGGGGCATCTCGATCTTTATCGGCGCGGTCGTCTCGCTGGGGTCGAGTTCCGCGGTCTCCAACATCCTCGCCGGCGTGGTGCTGACGTATACCCGTGCCTTTCAGATCGGGGACCGCGTCCAGATCGGCGAGGCGGTCGGCGACGTCGTGGGCAAGACGCTCCTCGTCACCCGCATCCGCACGATCAAGAACGTCGAGGTGACGATCCCGAACTCTCAAGTCCTCGGAAGCCAGGTCAGCAACTTCACCAGCCGGGTGAGCAAGGGTGGGCTGATCCTGCACACCACGGTGACCATCGGCTACGACGCGCCGTGGCGCCGGGTCCACGAACTCCTCATCGCGGCGGCGGGGTCGACGCCGGGCATCCTCGCCGATCCCGAACCGTTCGTGCTGCAGACCAGCCTCGACGATTACTTCGTCTCCTACCAGATCAACGCGCACACCGATCAGCCTCGGAAGATGGTCGAAACGCTGGCCGCGCTGCACGCCAACATCCAGGACGCATTCAACCGGGCCGGCGTCGAAATCTGCTCGCCTCATTTCCGTGCGCTGCGCGACGGCAACCGGACCACGATTCCAAACGGCGGCCAAGCCGAGTCGTGATCAGCGGCCGTCGCGGGGCGAACGGACGACGGCGCGGGCCGTCCGGTCGTCGCGCCTACCGCGTCTCTCTGGCCAGCAGGGAGGTCCGGGGATCGAGGATCCGATACGCCGCCAGCTTCACAAGGTCGTTGACGAGGAACCACGCGAGGGCGTAGACCCAGACCACCAAAGCCCACTTCCAGCCGATCGGAACCATGAACCAACCGTAGACCGCCGCGGCGGTGGCGATCCCCTTCGTGATCACCGCCGACCAGAACAACAAGGCGGCCGGCCGCACCGACCAGAACGGGCCCCGGGTCCGCGTGACGAAGATCGTCAGGTGCCCGGCGACCGCCAACTTCAGGAAGATGAACGTCTGCAGGAAGCCGCCGCCGAAGTGGAACACCCGCTCTCCGAGGTAGAACAGGCCAAACGAGGCGATCACGCCGGCGATTCCGAGGATGGTGGACATTCCCAGCACCACCCGCATGTCCCAGGCTTCGGGCCGGTTCGCGTAGCGGACCCGGTCGTACGCGATGGCGAGGATCGGGCCGTCGTTGAGCAGTGCGAGCAGCACGATCATCACTGCGGTGACCGGGTAGAAGTTGAACACCAGGATCGACAGCGTCATGAACAGCAGAACGCGAATCGTCTCGGTGATGCGATAGATCGCGTAGCTGTTCATCCGCTGGAAGGCCTTGCGGCTCTCCTTGATGGCATCGATGATCACCGACAGCCCCGGGGTCATCAGCACGATGTCGGACGCCGCGCGGGCGGCATCCGTTGCCCCCGAGACGGCAATGCCGGCATCCGCCTTCTTCAACGCCGGGGCGTCGTTGACACCGTCACCGGTCATTCCGACGATGTGACCGCGGCGCTGCAACACGTCGACGATGTGGTATTTGTGCTCGGGGAACACCTGCGCGAAACCGTCGGCGTGCTCGATGGCCTCCGCCAACTGCGCCGTCTCGTGGTGGCGCACGTCGCCAAAGCCGCTGGCGTCGAGCAGGTTCGTGCCGAGGCCGAGTTGCCCGGCGATCTCCCTGCCGATGGCCAGCTGATCGCCGGTCACCATCTTCACGTCCACGCCCATCTGGCGCGCCGTCGCGATGGTCGACTTCGAGTCCTCGCGCGGCGGGTCGAACAGAGGCAACACCCCGAGGAACCGCCAAGCTCCCTGCTGGTCGGTGCGGGCGACCCCCAGAGAGCGGAACCCGCGCGCCGCAAAGCCGTTGACCGCGCTCTCCACCGCGCTCTCCACCTCCGGGGTGGGGGCGGCCAGCGCGAGGATCACCTGCGGCGCGCCCTTTGCAACCTTGAACGTCTCGCCGTGCGCGTCCTGGACCGTCGCCTCGGTGCGCTTGTGAACGGGGTCGAAAGGCTGGAAGTGTGTGATGCGGTAGCGCTCGAGCTCCCGGCGGTCCTTGACGCCGCCGAGGACGGCAAGGTCGATCGGGTCCTCGTTCTCGCCGCGCGATGCCAGCGCCGCGCTCGTGATCACCTGGTCGGCCGTGATGCCGGCGGTGCTGAAAGGGTCGCCCAGCGTCAGCGTATTCTGGGTCAACGTGCCCGTCTTGTCGGAGCACAACACGTCGATGCCCGCCAGCTCCTCGATCGCGGCCAGGCGACTGACGATCGCCTGCTTCGCCGCCAGCACCCGCGCGCCCACGGCCATCGTCACGGACAGCACCGTGGGCATCGCGACGGGGATCGCGGCCACCGTCAGCACCAGCGCGAACTGCAGCGTGGTGGTCATCGGGTCGCCGCGGAACAGCGCGACGGCCAGGATCAGGATCACGAGCGCGACCGCCAGCACGATCAGGTAGTCGCCGATCTTGAGGACGGCGCGTTGGAAGTGGCTGACGGTATGCGCCTCCTGCACGAGCTGGGCGGTCTTGCCGAAGTAGGTGTTCTGGCCCGTGCCGTAGACGAGGGCGTCGATCTCGCCTTGCCGTACGATCGACCCCGAGTACACCGCGTCGCCGGTCTTGCGCGTGACGGGGAGCGACTCGCCCGTCAGAGCGGACTGGTCAACCTCGAGGGGGTCACCGTCCAGCAGGCGCGCATCGGCGGGAACGATGTCGCCGAGCCGCACACGGATGCGATCGCCGGGCACGAGCTCGCGCGCCGCGACGGTCGCCCACGTGCCGTCGCGACGGACGCGCGCGTGCAGGGCGAGCTTCTTCCGCAACGCCGCGATCGCGTTGCCGGCCTGGTACTCCTCCCAGAAGCCGACGCCTGCGTTGGCCACCAGCAGCACCAGGATGATGATGAGGTCCGGCCAGTGGCGCACCAGAGCCGACAGGACCGCCGCCGCCTCGATCATCCAAGGGATCGGACCCCAGAAGTAGGTGAGCGCCTGGAGCAGCGGGTTGGTCTTCTTCTCCTGGAGTTCGTTGTAGCCGTATTTCGCCAGTTGGCGCTGCGCCTCCTGCTGGCTCAGGCCCCGGTCGGTCACCCCGAGCGCAGCCAGAAGTTCGGCCAGAGATTTCGTTGCCAGCTCGTCGGATTGCATGATCTGCCTCCCGAGTTCAAGCTCCGTGCCCACCGGTGCGAGGACAGCCCTGCGGGCCTGCAACGTGTCCGTCCGGAACCCGGAGAGGATGTGCCTGCCCCCCCGGAAGCGACGGACGCGATCACCCCGTACGAGGGGGTTAGGGATCGCCCGAGGCCGCCTCCGCTCGAGGCCAACGCTTCCTGCACGCGCCGACGACCACGTCGGCGATCTCGTCGAGCGCGAGCCGGGAGGAGTTGGCGACCAGATGGTAGAACGACGGATCCTCCACGTCGCACCCGAAGGCATGCGATACGGCGTGCGCCCGGTCCCTGTCAGCCTCCCGTATCTGCTCGCGCGCACTCTCCACGTCGGTGCCGCTCCGCGAACAGATCCGGGCGATGCGGTCATCGATCGTCGCCGCCACCCTGACCGAAAGGCCGCGTTCGTGCGGCAGGAAGAAGTTCGCGGTCCGCCCGAGGAGGATCACCTCCCCGTGCACGGCGAAGAGCTGAATGACGCGACGGAGCTCGTGAGTGTAGGTGTCGCGCGTGATCATGGCGTGCGGCATGAGGTCGCTGAGAACGTCGGTCACCCAGCTCGCGGCGTCCTTGTCGAGAAGACTGACCATCGAGGGGTTGACGCGCAGGTGCGCAGCCACCAAGTCGACCACCTCGTGATCGAGAACCGGCCAACCGAGGGCCGCGCCGACGAGCCGGGCGATCTCGACCCCGCCCGCGCCGTGCTGGCGCGACAGCGCGACGTACGGACCCATGTGGCATCCGGGATCACGTTCCGGCGGCTCGTTCGCGAGGGCCTTTGCGATGCGCTGGCGCAAGTGGTCCCACCTGACGTTGCGGGCTGCGAGCTGCGCCAAGATCGTTTCGACTGTAGGACTGGTCATGGCATGGACCTCCACAGCTACTGCACGAAGTTCCAGTTTCGCCAGCGGCGGGCTCCGCGTCAACTCCGGCCGTCGGCGACCGGTTGACTCGATCGGGCTTGCGGAGGGCGGGCGAGACGTCCGCGACGTCAAGCGGCAATGTCCAGGACACATGGAACAGCGCCGGCGCTGATGTTTGCGCGCCGAACGAACACGCGTTTCGCCGCGGAACCTAGACACGATTCCCGTCGGTGGCCGGGCCTGGAGGTGAGAGGGGTCGTCGGGCCAGATGGAGCGCGCAGTTCCGATTGGCGGTTACAATCAGGGCGCGGAAGCCAACTGTCGAGGCACAGGAGGACCCACGTTGCTCAAGGGCATGGAAGTCATGGCCGCGTACTCGTTCATGGCGCTCGTGCCGATCGTCAACCCGGTGGGCACGGCGCCAATCTTCCTGGCCATGATCTCGGGCGCGACCTCCCGCCAGCATCGCCAACTGGCGTGGCGCGTTTCCCTGTACGCATTCATCCTTCTGGTCGTTTCAACGCTGTTGGGCGGCATGATCATCCGTTTCCTCGGAATTCAAATCGCCCACGTTGAGATCGCCGGCGGCCTCATCGTCTTCCATACCGCATGGCAGATGCTCAACGGCACACAGGAACCGGCCGCGGTGGATCCGGCCGGAACCACGAAGAGTGTTGAGGAGTTGGCGTTCTTTCCGCTCACGCTGCCGATCACGGCCGGACCCGGGTGCATCGCGGTCGCGATCGCCATCGGCAGCCGCGTCGGGCACGGTCCGCTCCCCGGTGTCCTGGAGAGCTACCTCGGCGCCGTACTCGGCGTCCTCGGCGTGTCGGTCGCTGTCTGGTTCTGCTTCCGTTTCGCCAGCGCCTTGTTCAGCAAGCTGGGACCCACTGGCACCACGGTCTTCACGAAGATGTCGGCGTTCGTACTCCTCGCCATCGGTGTGGAGATCTTCTGGTCCGGCCTCGCCCAACTGATCCGCGCGCTTTGAGGTACCAGGTACCTCAAAGTTCCACTTTTGTCAGAGGAAGTTGATCACCAGCGACGCGCCGGCCTGGGTGTCCGTCTTGCCGAACCCGGCCACCGGGCGGTTGGCGTAGCGGAAGCCGTACGAGAGCTTCAACGCGACCGAGCTGGACACCGCCGCCTGCAGCCCCGTCTCGGACTCGATGCGCCAGTTGCTCGCCTGCTGGAAGCTGGGGTAGAAGGCGAGGTTCTCGGTGAACTTGGATGTCTTGGTGATGTTCCAGCCGTAGCGCGCCGCGGCCATGCCGCCGGCGTAGCTGGTGGAGCCGTCGCCGACCAGCTTGTCCCTGGTCCAGGTCAAGCCCACGTCGAACGCAAGGTCCTGCACGGGCCCCTTGAGGAACGCGTAGGTCACGCCTGCGACCGCGACGATCTGCGGGTCGAGTCCGGCGAAGGTGTCCTGCAGGACGCTGGCGCCGGCGAACAGGCTGAAATCCTGGCCGAGCGCGCGGGTGCCGCGCACGCTGGCGAACAGCTTCTTAGCCGTGACGACGCCGTTCTGCTCGGCGCGCAGGTAGTTGGCGGAAACCTCGAGCCCCCAGGGGTCGAACGAGTGCTTGTAGAGCAGGTCCAGGCCGCCGGTCTGGCTGCTCGAGTTTCCGCTCGTCGCCAGGTACGACAGCCCGAGCGAGAGCTTGTTGGGGTTGTCCTCGGCCGCCGCAATGGAGAAGCAGAGCAGCGCGACGGACACAGCAGCGATCGCCGACTTCGGACGCATGACACCCTCCACTCCTGCCGCGCGTTCAGGCAGGGGCGCACGATGGTTCAGCCCGCCGAAAGCTGCGAGGTGCAGGCGGGGCAGCGAGTCGCCTTGATCGGGATCGCCGACGCGCAGAACGGACAATCCTTGGTGCTCGGCGACGCCGCCGGGACGGGCTTCTGCAACCGGTTGACCTGCTTGATGAGCAGGAAGATGACGAACGCCACAATGACGAAGTCCAGTACCGTGTTCAGGAAGGCGCCGTAGGAAATCACCGCGGCGCCGGCCTTCTTGGCCTCCGCGAGGGTCGGGTACGCCGTCCCGGAGAGGTTGATGAACAGGTTCGAAAAATCGACCTTGCCGAGGATCAGGCCGAGCGGTGGCATGATCACGTCACTGACCAGCGAGGTCACGATACGCCCGAAGGCGACGCCGATGACGATGCCCACGGCCATGTCGAGTACGTTGCCACGCATGGCGAACTCTTTGAATTCCTTAAGCATCTTCGCCTCCCTTTTTGCTCCGATCTGCGTCTCAGCCGAAGTTGGGAGAATATCCGAAGCGACCCCATGTCCACAACGGCCGGCCGCACCCCGGCGGGTCGCACGGGCGGTTGCAGTGGGCTAGCATGACGGCCGCAAGCGGCTCGCGGCGCCTGCTCCGGCGCGGCACGAGCCGCCCCTCGAGGAGGATCGATGAGAAACGGGAAGCTCGTCCTAGGTACGGTCTTTCTGCTTCTCTGCTCGGGCACCGTCGCGCGCGCCGAGAAGAAGGCGTTCACCATCGCCGACCATTACCGCGTGGTCGGCGTCTCCGACCCGCAGGTCAGCCCCGACGGCCGCAGGGTCGTCTACGTGGCGAGCCACACCGACCTCGCCGCGGCGAAGCAGTGGTCGGAGCTGCGCATCATGGGCGTCGACGGCAGCGGCGACCGTCCGCTCACCCAGGGAAAGCACAAGGACACCTCGCCGCGCTGGTCCCCGGACGGCGCCAGCATCGCGTTCATCTCCGACCGCAGCGGGGACGAGACGCAGCTCTTCCTCCTCCCGCTCGACGGCGGCGACGCCCGCCAGCTCACGACGTTCGCGATGGGGGTGGCCGACCCCATGTGGTCCCCGGACGGGAAGTCCATCGCAGTGTCCTCGCAGGTCTACCCGGAGTGCGGCGCCGACTCGGGGTGCAACGAGAAGATCGCGAAGGCCTGGCGCGACGGCCCACTGCACGCGCACATGGCGGACGCCCTCCTGTACCGGCACTGGACGTCGTGGCGGGACGGCACCTACAGCCACGTCCTGTTGCTGCGCGTCGCCGACGGCGCGCTCACCGACCTGACGCCGGGCTCATTCGACGCGCCGACGTTCAGCCTCGGCGGCAAAACGGGCTACGCGTTCGCGCCCGACTCGCGCGAGGTCGTGGTCGTCTCCAACCACGACGCCGTTCCCGCCCGCTCCACCAACGCCGACCTCTGGACCGTGCCGATCGACGAGCACGGCAAACCAGGACCGGCCACGGACATCACCGCGGCGAACCCGGCGTGGGACGGTTCCCCCGCCTACTCCCCGGACGGCCGCTTCGTCGCCTACCGCACGCAGCTCGTCCCCGGCTACGAGTCCGACCTCTTCCGGCTCGCGGTGTACGACCGCGCGACGAAGACGCACCGCGTCCTCACCGAGGCGTTTCGCAATTGGATCGACGACTTCCGCTGGCTCCCGGACGGCAAGCGCATCGTCTTCCAGGCGGAGATCGAGGGGCGCACGCCGCTGTTCGAGCTCGACGTCGCCACGGGCGCCGTCCGCCCGCTCGTCGCCGACGCCACGATCGACAGCTGGCAGCTCGCCCCCGGCGGCGTGGTCTACGCTCGCCGTTCGGTCGGCGATCCTCCCGAGATCTACCGCAGCGCCCTCGACGGAACGGGGCGGGTCAAGCTGACGCACCACAACGACGCCCTCCTCGCCGAGGTGGACGTGCGCCCCGCCGAGGCGATCTGGGTGGATGGACCCGCGGGCCGCCGCATCCAGGTATTCATCGTCAAGCCGCACGGGTTCGACCCGGCCAAGAAGTATCCGCTCATCCTCAACGTCCATGGCGGGCCGCAGTCGCAGTGGGCCGACGCCTACCGCGGAGACTGGCAGGTCTACCCGGGCGCGGGCTACGTCGTGGCGTTCCCCAACCCGACCGGTTCCACCGGCTACGGCCAGGCGTTCACGGACGGGATCACCCGCGACTGGGGCGGGAAGGTCTACGAGGACGTCATGGCCGTGGCCGACGCGGTGGCGAAGTTGCCGTACGTTGACGCTTCGCGCATCGGCGCGATGGGGTGGTCGTACGGCGGCACCATGATGATGTGGCTCGAAGGGCACACCGACCGGTTCAAGGCGATCGCCGCGATGATGGGCGTGTACGACCTGCGCGCAATGCACTCGGCCACCGAGGAGCTGTGGTTCCCCGAGCACGACCTCGGCGGTGAGCCGTGGACGAGCCCGGAGTACCGTAGGTGGTCGCCGTCGGAGTCCGTGCCGGCTTTCAAGACGCCGTGCCTGGTGGTCACCGGCGAGCGCGATTATCGGGTCCCCTACACGCAGTCGCTGGAGTTCTTCACCGACCTGCAGGAGATGAAGGTGCCGTCCCGCCTCGTCGTGCTCTCGAAGTCCGGGCACTGGCCGTCGTGGTACGAGATGGCGTTCTACTACGACCTCCACCTCGACTGGTTCCACCGCTACCTGGGCGGCGGACCGCCGCCGTGGGACCCGGAGAAATTCCTGCGCAACCAGGTGTTCGAGACGGCGAAGTAGACGGTCTCGCGCCGGTCAGGGCGCCGTGCCGGCGGGCCGGCCGGCGCCGCCGTCGGGCGCCGGGTAACTGGGGACGAGACGCAGCGGCACGGTGGCGGCACGCTCGTCGGTGACCGCTTCGAGCATGACGCGGCCGGCCATGTCGCGGGCGACCGGGAGCTCGAGGAGGTAGAGGACCGTCGCGGCGACGTCGGCGAGGCGCCCGCCGCGAAGGCGGGTGCCGGGGCGCACGCCGGGCCCGTAGAAGAATACGAAGCCGTCCGGGGAATCGGTGGGGGTCACGTGCCAGCGGCGCGGCGGCGCGCCCAGGTGGATGAGGCGCTGCCACGACGACGGCGGCGCCAGGCCGTACGGCGAGACCACGACGAGCAGCGTGTCCTCCCCCATCAGCAGCCAAAGCGCGCGCAGCTGCTCGTCGAGCAGGCGCGCCGCGAGGTGCAGCACGTCCTCCGGGCTGCCGGGCTCCTCGGCGGTCCAGCGCGGGCGCAAGTGGGCGGCCAGTTCGAAGTCCACGGCGAGGGCGTCCACCGGGTGGGTGCGGGCCCGCCGCTGCGCGACCGCACCGATTGCGGCGGCGCGGGCGAACGAAGCGCGGGCATCCGCCGCGAGCCGGGGATCCGCACGCAGCGCGGGCTCGAGCGAAGCCTTGAGATCGGGGTCGAGCGCCGCCATGCGAACGGCCCTGGCGGTCGTTGGGCGCGGCACGGTCCACGAGCCGCGCGCGTAGCTCGGCCACCCCACCAGGCCGACCTTGCGGCCGGTGGCCGTCAGGATCTGCCAGAGCGTGGCCCGCTGCGGCGCGAGCTCGGGGGTGCGCCTCCACCCCCACCAGGGGAGCTGATGCGGCGACGGCCAGGGCCCGACGAGCAGGAGGGTGACGGGTTCGGGCGTCAGCCAGGGGATGCGGTACGAGCTGCGGCCGAGGATGCCGTGCACCGCGGGGGCGCAACCTGTGACCAGCGTCGCGAGGGTCGCGGAACGGGTGTAGGGGTGCACGGTGCGGAGCTGGCCCCAGGCGCCCGCTTCCCAGCACGCGTGCAGGAACGGCATGTCGCCGCGCTCCATCGCGGGGAGGAGCCAGGGAAGGTCGGTCCCTTCCCACGAGACGAAGAGCAGCCTGTGCGCGGGCGCAAAGCGGGGCGGCTCGACCGTTGCGGCCTCGGATGTGGGGCGCGGCGCGACGGCCCAGATCCCCCACAGCCACCCCACCAGCACGACCGCGGAGACCGTTGCACGCGCCAGCGCATGGTGGCGCGGCCGCCGGCGGATTGCCATCACCAGGAACACGATCCAGAACAGGGCGGCGACCGAGCCGGCCCACGCCAGGGCGTGGCGGTTGTCCTTGAGCAGGAGGTCGCGGGTCTCCTCGCGGTTCCACCAGGCGGCGCCAGCGATGACGAACGCGACGACGACCATCAGCCAGCGCCAGACGCCGATGGCAAACCCACGGCTGACGCCGATGTAGGGCATGAAGACCCCGGCCACTTCGGTGAGCGCGAACAGCGCTCCGCCGATCCAGATCGCCCCCCAGCTCGTCCACGCCAGGAACGCCAGGGCGATCTTCAGCGGGGGCAGCGTCACCTCGGGCCAGAGCAGGAGCTGGAGCGGCGCCAGCGCGGCACCTGCGAGCGCGCCGGCCGCCACGCTGTGGCCAAGGCGGCGGAGGTGACGCATAATGACGGTCGCATGATAGCCCGTCGCGACCTGGCTGTACGCGTGACTGCGCGCACCGACCTCTCCCCCACCTGTTTCCGCATCGGTCTCGCGACGCCGGAGCCGCTGTTCGCGGCCCCCGGCCAGTTCGGGATGGTGGCGTGCGGCGAGGGGTTCGACCCGCTGCTGCGGCGCGCGTTCTCGATCGCCGGCGTGGCCCGGCGCGACGGCGTCACGGTCGTGGAGCTGATGGTCAAGGAGGTCGGGCGGGGCAGCGCGCTGCTGCGCCGCGTCCCTCTGGGCGCCGAGCTTCGGCTCCTCGCCCCGCTCGGCAACGGCTTCACGCTCGACCCCGGCGAGGGCGGGCCGCTGGCGCTCGTGGCGGGGGGGATCGGCTTGCCGCCGGTGCTCTTCGCCGCGGAGCTGCTCGCCGCGCGGGGGGCGGTGTTCGACCTCTACCTCGGCGCCGCCACCGCCGCCGAGCTGCTCGAAGTGGAGCGCTGCCGGAAGGCGGCCGGCACCGTCGGCGGCGAGTTGGTGTGCGCGACCGACGACGGCAGCGCCGGCGAGGCCGGCTTCGTCACCGCGGCGCTCGAGCGCCGCCTCGCGGCGGGGCGGCGGTACGCGCGCGCCCTTGCCTGCGGCCCCAACCCGATGCTGCGCGCCCTCGCACGCCTCGCGCGCGAGCGGCAGTTCGCGGCCGAGCTGTCGCTCGAGGAGCCGATGGGGTGCGGCGTCGGCGTGTGCCTCGGCTGCGTCGTCGAGCTGGCGGACGGCCGGATGGTGCCGTCGTGCAAGGAGGGGCCGGTGTTCGAGGCGTCGCGCCTGGCGGCGAGGTGGTCGGCGTGAGCGTGCGCATGGCGACCTCGGTCGGCGCGGTGCCCCTCGCCAACCCGGTGATGGCGGCGTCGGGGACGTTCGGGTACGGCCTCGACCTGCTCGAGTTCTGCCCGCCGGAGCGGTTGGGTGCGGTGGTGTCCAAGGGGCTCTCGCCGCAACCACGCCCCGGCAACCCGATGCCGCGCATCGTCGAGACCGCGGCCGGCATGATCAACGCGATCGGCCTGCAGAACATCGGCGTCGAGGCGTTCTGCCGCGACGCGCTGCCGTTGCTGCGCGAGCGCGGCGCGGTCGTCGCGGTCAACGTCTTCGGCGCCCGGATGGAGGAGTACCTCGAGGTCATCGCGCGCTGCGAGCGCGAGGCCGGTATCGCCGCCTACGAGCTCAACGTCTCCTGTCCGAACGTGACCGCCGGCGGCATGGAGTTCGGGCACGACCCGGCGCTGCTCGAGTCGCTGACGCGGCAGTGCCGGGAGGCGACGCGGCGGCCGCTCTGGGTGAAGCTCTCGCCCAACGCCCCCGACCTCATCGCGACCGCGCGCGCGGCGGTCGCCGGCGGCGCCGACGCCCTGACGCTGATCAACACCGTGCGGGCGATGGCGATCGACGCCGCCGCCCGCCGTCCGGTGCTGGCCAACGGCTGCGGCGGGCTCTCCGGGCCGGCGGTCAAGCCGATCGCGCTGCGCATGGTGTGGGAGGTGCACCGGGCGCTCCCCGAGGTGCCGCTCGTGGGGATCGGCGGGGTGGAGACGGGGCGGGACGCCGCGGAGTTCCTCCTCGCGGGGGCGAGCGCGGTGCAGGTCGGGACCGCGATCTTCCGCGACCCGGCGGCGCCGCTGCGCATCGTGGCCGAGCTCGAGACCTTCTGCGCGGCGCAGGGCGTCGCCGACGTGCGCGAGCTGATCGGAGGGCTGCAATGGCGCTGACCCGCGCGGAGGCGGTCGCACACCTGGCGGTCGCGCTCGATACCTCGGAGCGCGACGAGATCTTCCGCCTGGCGCGTCTCCTCGCCGGTCGGGTCGGCACGGTCAAGGTCGGCCTCGAGGCGTTCACCGCGCACGGGCCGGCGCTCGTTCGCGACGTGCGCGATCTCGGCGTGCCGGTCTTCCTGGACCTCAAGCTGCACGACATTCCGAACACCGTGGAGCGCGCCGCGCGCAACGCCGCCCGGCTCGGGGCCGCGCTGCTCACCGTTCACGCCTCAGGGGGCGAGGCGATGCTGCGCGCGGCGGTGGCCGGCGCGGCGGACGCCGAGAGTCCCCCGGTGGTGCTCGCGGTCACCGTCCTCACGAGCCTGGACGACGCCGCGCTCGCCGGCCTCGGGGTCCCGGGGGGTGCGGCTGGCCGGGTGCGGGCGTGGGCCTCGATGGCGCAGCGCGCCGGGTGCGGCGGCGTCGTCTGCTCGCCGCAGGAGGCCGCCGCCCTGCGCGCAGTCCTCGGGGCGGGGTTCCTCCTGGTGACGCCCGGGATCCGGCCGGCTGGCGCCGACAGCGCCGACCAGCGCCGCGTCGCGACGCCGCGGGCCGCGGTCGAGGCGGGGGCCGACATCCTCGTCGTGGGGCGCCCGATCACGCAGGCGCCCGACCCGGCGGCCGCCGCCGAGGCAATCCTGGCCGAACTCGGCCGGTGACGGCAGGCCGGACTCGCGGCCGCGCGGTCCGCCCCGTTTTGACACGATTGCTAGAATCGGCGTAACCCGCGTCCAGGCGGGTCCCCGCGATGCCGGACGGAGGGAGAGGCTCAATGGACAAGCGGCACTACCACGTGGTCGTCATCGGATCGGGCCCGGCCGGGCTCACGGCGGCGCTGTACGCCGCCCGCGCGGAACTGGCCCCGCTCGTCATCGACGGCATGCAACCCGGGGGACAGCTCACCATCACGACCGAAGTCGAGAACTACCCGGGCTTTCCCGAGGGAATCCTGGGTCCGGAGCTGATGACCCGGATGCGCGCCCAGGCCGAGCGCTTCGGTGTCACCACCATCTTCGACGCGGTCGGCGGCGTGGACCTCGCGGCGCGCCCGTTCTCGATCACGACCGACGAGCACGGCGTCGTGACCGCCGACGCGCTCATCCTCGCGACCGGGGCCTCGGCGCGCCTGCTCGGGCTCCCCGCCGAGAAGGAGTTGATGGGTTACGGCGTGTCGGCGTGCGCGACATGCGACGGCTTCTTCTTCAAAGACAAGGAGATCGTGGTGGTTGGCGGGGGCGATACCGCGATGGAGGAAGCGACGTTCCTGACGCGGTTCGCGTCCAAGGTCACGGTCGTGCACCGGCGCGGTGAGCTACGGGCGTCGAGGATCATGCAGGAGCGCGCGAAGGCCAACCCCAAGGTCGCCTTCGAGTGGAACTCGGCGGTGGTCGAGATCGTCGGAACGCGCGAGCAGGGTGTGTCGGCCGTCGTCCTCGAGGACACCCGCACGCACGAGCGCCGGACGCTGCCGGCGCAGGGCGTGTTCATGGCGATCGGGCACAGGCCGAACACCGATCTGCTCGGCGGCCAGCTCGAGTTGGACGCCGCGGGGTACGTCGCCACGAAGCCCGATTCCACGCGCACCTCGGTCGAGGGGGTGTTCGCGTGCGGCGACGTCCAAGACCACGTGTACCGCCAAGCCGTGACCGCCGCCGGGAGCGGGTGCATGGCCGCAATCGAGGCCGAGCGCTGGCTCGCCGAGCAGGGGGCATGAGGGCTGGAATACCGGCCACAGGGTGAGGAGTTTTTGCTGAGAGGGGCATCTCTGCCCCCGGAGGATAGGACGATGCTCACGATGACAGACAAGGCGGCCGACAAGGTCCGCTATTACGCCGGGGAGATGCCCGAGGCGAAGGGCAAGGAGCTGCGCATCTTCGTCCAGGGCGGCGGCTGCTCCGGTTTTCAGTACGGCTTCACCTTCGACGAGCACCAGGAGGGCGACACCGTGGTCGAATCCGGCGGCGTGCGCGTCCTCGTCGACCCGATGTCGGCGCAGTACCTCGGCGGCGCGACCGTGGACTTCGTCGAGGACCTGCGCGGGTCGGGGTTCGTTGTGGAGAACCCCAACGCGGTGCGCTCGTGCGGCTGCGGCCACTCGTTCTCGACCGAGTGAGCGGGGGTCTCGCGTGAGCAGCCGCCCGCTCGATGGCCGCCACCGCACGATCGTGCGGCTCGGACATCCGGCGCTCAGGCAGGTCGCCGAGCCGGTGGGGGCCGAGCGCTTCGGCACCCGCTTCCTGCGCGACCTCGAACGCGACCTCCTGCGGACGATGTTCGAGGACAGCGGCGTCGGGCTCGCCGCGCCCCAGATCGCGACCGGTGTGCGGGTGTTCGCCTATTTCGTCCCGGGCGAAGGGGAGGTCGACGAGGTGCCGCCCCGGGTGCTCGTCAACCCGACGCTCACTCTCCTCGGCGACCCGACCGAGCTGGGGTGGGAGGGGTGCCTTTCGGTCCCCGGCCTGCGCGGCATGGTTCCGCGCCACGCCAGCATCAAGGTCGCGGCGTTCGACGTCGACGGCAATCCGCTCGCGTTCGAGGCGACCGGCTTCCACGCCCGCGTCATCCAGCACGAATACGATCACCTCGACGGCGTCGTGTTCCTCGACCGCATGCCGGGTATGGCGTCGCTGATGTTCGAGGAGGAGTGGGACCGCTACGCTCCCAACCGGGATCTGCCGGTCGAGGTCTGATCGTCGGTCGGCGGGCGGGGGCAAGCCCCGCCCCTACGATCCGATGCAAGGTCGCTTCACGGTGTAGGAGCGGCGCTCGCGACCGCCCGCTTCCAACACGGCATCAGAGACCCGGCGCGGGTGCCGGGGGAGCGGGCGGTGCCGGCGGCGCCGGCGCTGCCGGGGCAGCGGGGCGTGGTGGGCGGGCCGCGTCGCGGCCGTGACGCGCCGGGACCTGGACCGTGAGCGAGATCTTCTCGTGCTTGCGCAGCACCTGGACCGCCACGTTCTCCCCCGGTTCGTAGGAACGCAGGATGCGCATCGCCTGGGCGGGCGTTTCCGGGACGCGGTCGCCGATCTTGAGGATCACGTCGCCGCCCTCCAGCTTCATCGCGCCGTCGCTGGGGGCGCGCACGACGAGGACCCCCTCGGTCGTGCCGAAGTACTGTCCCAACTCCGGGTTCAGGCCGACGAAATCGATGTCCCGCCAGGGGCGTCCGACGAGGACGTCGACGTCGATGTCGGGCACGTCGGCACGTCGGCATCTCGACCCAGCGGGGCGCGCGGACTCCGGCGACCTGTGGGACCGTGATCACCCGCACCTGCCCGCCGAAGCCCCTGCGCGCCGTGACCGTCACCGTGCCCGTCGCGTTGCCGCGACGGTACTCGAGGGTCACCACATCGCCGTCCTTCAGCTCGCCCGCCAACTCCAGCAGCCGGGCGGCGGGGGCCGATTCGTCCTCGTCAGCGTCGACCTTGCCGGAGGTGAGCGGCGTGCCGTTGAACTTCGTGACGATGTCGCCGGGCTGCAACCCCGCCTCCTCGGCCGGGCTGCCGGGGGTGAGCGCCTCGACGACGGCGCCGACCGTGTCGGTCGCGGGGCTCTTCTCGTGCCGGAGCACGATGCCGAGGCGGGCGTGATCGCCGAACACGACCACTCTGCGCTCGACTCTCGCCATCGACCTGTCGGTGGTGACCTTGGCGAGCTGACGGGCGGCGTCGCGCATCTGCCGCTCCGCCTCGCGCATCTGCTGCTCGGCGTCGTGCATCTGCTGCTCGGCCTTCTTGAGCTGCGCATGCGCCTCGCGTTGCTGCCTCTCGGTGTCGTTGCTGGCGGCCGGCGTTGAAACCGCCGGCGCGGCCAGCGCGGCGGCTGCCGTCATCATCGCGATCGCGGCAAAGAATGTCTTGGCGTTCATGGTCTCCCGTTTCCTTTCTTACAGGCCGACGTACGTGACGCCGGAACCCTCGACGCTCACCAGCGCGTCGAGGAGGCGCACCCGTTCCTGCCAGAGCCCCACCAGCTCCCGCGACGGATAGCGCTCGCTTCCCGCCCGCGAGAGCTGGTTGTCGATGAGTGCGATGCGGTCCTCGAGTTGCGCCACCGCGCCGGCGGTGCGCCCGCTCATGACCATCCCCCGGCGCTCGGAGCGGCGCAGCGACTGCTCGAGGCGCTGCGACTCCGAGACCAGCGACTGGGTCCGGCGCGCGAGCTTCGCTTCGCCGTACGCCTCGAGCCCACCGCGGACGCCGATCGCGATCGTGAACACCGCCGCGAGGCCGGCGGCGATCCACCCCGCCCTGGCCCAACGGCGCCGCTGGCGCTCGACCCTCGCGCGGGCCGCGACGGCGGGCCAGAGGTCGCGGGCCGGGCGCTCCTGCGGCAGCGCCGCAAGCGCGTCCCGGACCGAGCGCAGGCGGCCCACCTCGGCGGCGCAGACGGGGCAGGACGCCACGTGGGCGCCGGACTCGGGGCTCGCCTCGCCGTCTCGGACGGCGATCAGTTCTTCCAGGCTCAGGTGCATGGTCCCTCCCGAACCTCCGGCGCGAGCAGCCCGCGCAGGCGGGCGTGGGCGCGCGCCAGTTGCGACTTGGAGAAGCTGGCGGTCTTGCCGGCCAGGGCGCCGATCTCGTCGTGGTTGTACCCCTCGACGTCGTGGAGCCAGACCACGGCGCGGGCCGTGTCGGAAATGAGTCCCAGCGCGGCCTCGAGATCCACCCTGTCGACCGCGGCCGTACCGGCCCCCGTGGAGGCGTGCGCCCACGACGGGTCGGCGAGGTCGTCGGGGAGCTCCTCCTCGCCGTGCGCGTTCCTCCGGCGCAGTCTCATGAACGCCTTGCTTGCCGCCACCTTACGGATCCAGCCGGCGAGCGGGCCGTCGCCGCGGAACCGCCCGATGCTGCGCACTACCTCGAAGAACGTCTCCTGGAGCACGTCCTCGGCGTCGTGCACCGACCCGGTGAGGCGGCGGGCGAGGGTGTAGACGGGGACCTCGAAGCGGCGGAAGAGCGCCTCGAGCGCCGCCTCGTCGCCGGCCTTCGCGCGGGCGAGCGTGACCTCGTCAACCGGGACGGCAAACGAGGCTCGGTTCGTCGCTGTCATGGAATCCTCAGGTTGCAATACGGCTGCGGGTCCGACAATGTTTGCCGTCCGCGGCCAGCCCATGGCGGTCGAGCTCGTCACACCGGCAAAGATGCGCCAGGAGGGCGAACCGTCGCAGCGCGGCGTTTGACCCCGGCCGGCGCGGCGTGCATCATCCGCGTCACGACTCCCGCGGGCACGCCGCCCGGCGCCGGAGAACAAGGAGACGCGATGGAATCGAGCGCCACCACGAAGCCCCTTGCACCCTCCTACCGCTGGATCGTGCTCGCCATCATGAGCCTGATCTGCTTCTCCCAGTACTACATCTACGACTCGATCACGCCCCTGGGCACGCTCATCAAGGAGCAGCTCGGTTTTTCCGGCGCCGAGTACGGCCTGCTTTTCTCCTTCTACGCCGTGGCCAACGTCTTCCTCCTGATGCTGCTGTTCGCCGGGGTGGTGGTGGACTGGCTCGGCCTCAAGGTGTCGGGGATCCTGTACGGGTTCCTGTGCTTCCTCGGCGCCGCCCTGACGGCGCTGGGGGCGTGGAAAGGGTTGCCGGGGGTGCTCGGCGGCGGCTACGGGTGGCTGCACACGGCGTTCCTCCCATCGTGGAGCCCGGAGCTGAAGATCATGCTGCTGGGCCGGATGATCTTCGGCGTCGGCGCCGAGGCGATCCTGGTCGTCAACAACAAGGTGCTGGCGCGCTGGTTCAAGGGCAAGGAGCTGGCGTTCGCCTACGGGATGAACCTGACCATCATGCGGCTCGGCACGTTCCTCGCCCTCAACGTGCAGGCGCCGGCGGCCGGGTGGTTCGGCCTCGGCGGGTCGCTATGGTTCGCCGCGGCGATCATGGGCGTCGGTTTCGCCACGTACTTCATCTACCTCGGCATGGAACGGGCCGTCCGAGGGAGGATTGGGGCGCCGGGCGTAACCGCCGCCGGCGGGGTGGCGCCGGAGGAGAAGTTCGTCCTCAAGGAGGCGTTCTCGTTCGACGCCTCGTTCTGGTTCATCACCTTGCTGTGCGTGACGTTCTACTCGGCGGTGTTCCCGTTCCAGTCGTACGCGCCGGACATCCTGGTGCAGAAGTTCGGTTACTCCGTCAACGCGGCGGGGCACTACACCTCCGCCCTGATCTTCGGCACGATGATCTTCACGCCGCTGCTCGGGCTTTACGTGGACAAGCGGGGCAAGCGCGCGACGCTCATGATCCTCGGGGCGTGCCTTCTGGTGCCGTGTCACCTCCTGCTGGGGTACACCCATTTCCCGCCGGTGGTGCCGATCTTCTTCGTGGGCATCGCGCTTTCGCTCGTCCCCGCAGCGCTGTGGGCGGCGATCCCGATGATGGTGCCGGAGTCGCGGCTCGGCACCGCGTTCGGCGTCGTCGGCTACGTGCAGAACGTCGGCCTCATGCTCTTCCCATACCTTGCCGGGAAGATCGCTGACGCCCACACCACCGTGGTCAACGGCCAGCCGGTCGTGGACTACACCTCCACGATGCTGATGTTCGCGGCGCTCGGCGTCGTCGGCGTCGTATTCTCGCTGCTCCTGAAGTACTCCGACGCCCGGCGCAAGACCGGTATCAGCATCGAGGACGTGCTGACCAAGTAGCCTCGCCCGCCCGCCCGAGAACCTGTTCCCCCCGGTTCGCGTAGGTAGAGGTACGAACCCGGCGTCGTCTTTGTGCTGGAGCCGGGGGTGGGGGCGCGCATGAAGACGTGGCTCAAAGTACTGGTGCCGGCAGTGATCGTGGGGGCCGTCGGCTACGGCGCGGTGCAGGCGACGAGCACCGACCGCTCGGGGAAGGACGGCTTCACCCTGATCAAGGTCGAGCGCGGGACGATCGTCGACAAGGCCCTGGCCACCGGGCAGATCGTGCCCGAGCAGGAGATCCAGGTGAAATCCCAGATCTCCGGCATCGTCAAGGAGTGCTTCGCCGAGGTCGGCGACAAGGTGGCGGCCGGCCAGCCGCTGTTCGCGATCATCCCTGACCCCACGCCGCTCGAGCTCAACGAGGTCGAGCGCGGCGTCCAGCTCGCCGACGTCACCTACGCCAGGGCGGCCGCCGACTTCGAGCGCAACAGCGCCCTTGCCAAGGACGGGATCCTCTCGAAGGAGACGTTCGACGCCAGCAAGCAGGCGTTCGACCAAGCCAGGATCCAGCGCGACCTCGCACGCGAGCGCCTCGCCCTCACCAAGGACGGGAAGATCCAGCGCTCCAGGGGAGGCATGGACTCCGTGATCCGGGCGCCGGCGTCGGGCACGGTGCTCCAGCGCCAGGTCAACCCCGGCGACCCGGTTGTACCGCTGACCTCGTACCAGGCCGGCACGCCGCTGATGACGATGGCGGACATGGGGACGCTGATGTTCAAGGGGACGGTTGACGAGATCGACGTCGGCAAGCTGCGCGAGGGGATGCCGGTGCGGATCAAGATCGGCGCTCTCCCGGAGGCGAAGGTCACCGGACGCCTGACGCGCATCGCCCCGAAGGCCACCGAGAAGGAGGGGACGACCCTGTTCGACGTCGAGGCGGCGATCGAGAACGCCGAGGGGATCACCCTGCGGGCCGGGTACTCGGCGACCGCCGACGTGATCGTCCAGGAGAAGACGAACGTCCTGCTCCTCCCCGAGCGCCTCGTGAGCTTCGAGAAGGAGAAGGCGTTCGTGGAGCTTCCCGGCGCCAAGCCGGAGGCTCCGCCGGTGAAGCGCGAGATCAAGACCGGCCTGTCGGACGGCATCAAGCTCGAGGTCGTGGCCGGCCTCGTCGAGGGCGACCAGGTGATCCAACGGCCTCCGAAGGAAATCAAGTAGCGGAGCGCTGAGCGATGGGCTGGAAGAACTACCTCCGCCAGTTCCTGCGCGACGTCAGGAGCCAGAAGCTGCGCTCGGCGCTGACGCTGTTCGGCCTCGTCTGGGGCACGACGGCGGTGACGCTGCTGCTCGCGTTCGGGGAGGGGCTGCAGGGGCGGATGATGAAGAACATCCGCGGTCTCGGCGAGAACATCGTGATCTGCTGGCCGTCGCAGACCTCGAAGCCGTGGGAGGGGTTGCCGCGCAACCGCAAGATCACGATCAAGGACGACGACATCGCGGCGCTCAAGCGCGAGGTCCCGGGGATGACGGCGATCTCGGGGGAGTACAGCGCCGGGAACAAGAGGTTCAAGGTCGGCCACAAGGTCATCGTCCCGGGCCTGACCGGCGCCAGCCCGATCTTCGCAGCGATGCGCAACCTGATCCCGCAGCAGGGCGGGCGCTACGTCGACGATCTCGACATGGACGAGCGCAAGCGGATCGTCTTCCTCGGCGACGGCCTCAAGCACGACCTCTTCGGCGACGCCGACGCGGTCGGCCAGTACGTGAACGTCAACGGCACGCCGTTCCTGGTCGTCGGGGTCATGAAGACGAAGGAGCAGGACTCCTCCTACCAGGGGCGCGACAAGGACCGGGCCTCGATCCCGGCCACCACGTTCCGCGCGATGTACGGGCAACAGAACTACGGCGACTTCGTCTTCCAGGTCGCCGACGCCGACAAGGTCGAAGCCGCGAAGAACAAGGTGATCGCCACCCTGGCCAAGCTCCACCGCTTCGACCCGACCGACGCCGAGGCGGTGCGGATGTGGGACGTCACGGAGAACGAGAAGTTCATGCACTCGTTCATGCTCGGGTTTCGCATCTTTCTCGGCGTGATGGGGGTGCTGACGCTCGTGGTCGGCGGGATCGGGGTTTCGAACATCATGAACGTCGTCGTCGAGGAGCGCACCAAGGAGATCGGGGTCAAGATGGCGCTCGGCGCCAGGCAACGGATGATCGTCACCCAGTTCGTGTTCGAAACCCTGCTCCTGACGGTGGTCGGCGGCGGAATCGGCTTCCTCATCTCCTGGGGGATCTGCGCGGTCTTCCCGGCCAAGTTCGACGAGTTCGTCGGGACCCCGGTGATCTCCCTCCAGGTGGGGGCCCTCACGGCCGCTCTGCTCGGTTTGATCGGGTTCCTCGCGGGGTACTTCCCGGCGCGCGCAGCCTCCCGCCTCAACCCGGTCGAGGCGTTGAGGCTGTAGCGATGCGCGCCCTCGCCCTCATCGTCCGCCTCTTCCGCGGCGCCGCCAAGATCCAGAGGAAGCGCATGATCCTGACGGTGACCGCGATCGCCTGGGGAACCGTGGCGATCATCCTCCTGCTCTCGTTCGGCGAGGGGCTCAAACGCAGCCTGCAGCTCAACAGCCGCGGCCTCGGCGAGAACATCGTGATCATCTGGATGGGAGAGACCGAGAAGGCCTACGCCGGGCTCCCCGCCGGCCGTCCGATCCGCCTGGTGCCGGACGACGTCGCCCTCGTCCTCGCGGGCGTCCCGGAGATCGCGTCGGCCGCGGGGGAGATGCACAACTGGAACGTGCAGCTCGTCAACGGCCGCATCGCTCTGAACAAGCGGGTGGTCGGCGTGCATCCTGCGTACGAGGAGCTCCGGACCAGCTACCCGCGCTCGGGCGGCCGCTACATCGACGAGATGGACCAGAAGCTGAAGCGGCGGGTCGTGTTCCTCGGCGACCAGCTCGCCAAGGACCTGTTCGGCGCCGACGACCCGGTGGGGAAGACGCTGCTCGTCGCCGACACGCCGTTCACGGTGATCGGCGTGCTGCAGAAGAAGCGCCAGATGGGGATGTACGGCGGACCCGACGCCGACCGCGCGACGATCCCGCTCTCGACGTTCGAGGCGATGTTCGGGCGCCGCTACCTCTCGAACCTGGTCTACCAGCCCACCGCGAACGCTCTCGCCCCGGTCGCCAAGCGGCATCTCATGGAGGTCCTCGGCGCCAAGTACCGGTTCGACCCGGCCGACACCCGGGCGCTCTCCTTCTGGGACACGATCAAGGACGCCAAGATGATGAACGCGATCATGATCGGCCTCGAGGTGTTCCTCGGCGTGATCGGCGCGCTCACCTTGATCATCGGTGGCGTCGGCGTCGCCAACATTATGTTCGCGACGGTGACGCACCGGACGCGCGAGATCGGCGTCCAGATGGCGCTCGGCGCCCGCCGTCTCTACATCACGGGCTCGATCGTGCTCGAGTCGCTCGCCTTGACGTTTGCCGGCGGCGTCGCCGGCATTGGCGTGGGGGTGACCATCGTGCAGGTCCTGGCTGCGGTGCAGGCGCACGCCAAGAGCCAGGCGATGGAGTTCCTCGGCACGCCGACGATCTCGATCCCGATCGCGGTCACGACGGTGACGCTTTTGGGCCTGATCGGCCTGCTTGCTGGGTACTTCCCGGCGCGCCGCGCGGTTTCGGTGCAGCCCGCCGAGGCGCTGCGCTTCGAGTGAGGGGGTTGCAATGTTCGGCAACGGCAGGAACGGCAAGGACAAGCCCAACGGCGCCGTCGACGACGCGATCATCGCCCTCGCGGGGGTCCGCAAGGTGTACGACACCGGGGCCGTGAAGGTCGAGGCGCTGCGCAAGGTGGACCTTTCGATCAAGCGCAACGAGTTCGTCGCGATCGTGGGGCCGTCCGGCTCCGGCAAGTCCACGCTGATGAACATCATCGGATGCCTGGACACGGCCACGGAGGGCTCCTACCGGCTGCGCGGCGAGGAGGTCGCGGGGATGTCGATCGACCGCCTCGCGGACATTCGCAACCAGCGCATCGGCTTCGTCTTCCAGAACTTCAACCTGCTCCCCCAGCTCACGGCGTTCGAGAACGTCGAGATGCCGCTGCTGTTCAAGGGCACGCCCGCGAAGGCGCGCCGCGAGCGCGTCGAATCGCTGTTCGAACAGGTTGGGCTCGTGGACCGGATGCAGCACCGGCCGGTGGAGCTCTCGGGCGGCCAGATGCAGCGAGTCGCGATCGCCCGCGCCCTTGCGTGCGAGCCCGACATCGTTCTCGCCGACGAGCCCACCGGGAACCTCGACTCCGCCGCCGGCGGCGACATCATCGGGACGTTCGAAGAGCTCTGGGCCAACGGCCACACCCTGGTGCTGATCACGCACGACCCGGCGATCGCCCGCCGCAGCCGGCGGGTCATCCGCGTGCAGGACGGCGCCGTCGTGGACGATGCGACAGCCGCCTGAGGGCGTCGTCGCCGAAGGCTACTGCGGTTTCACGCCCACGAACGAGCCGGCGGCTTTGAGCGTGTGCCGGACCTCGTCCGGCTGGCGGGACGATGCGCGGGCGGTTCCGTTGCAGCTTGATAACGCTTGACGATATTAACGCGATACGTTATTGTTTGTGACGATGATTCGGAGCTTTCGGGATCCCGAGGCAGAGAAGGTGTTCCGGCGGCGACCATCGCGGAGGTTTGCGACCGAGGTTCAGCGTCTGGCGTTGCGAAAGTTGGTGATGCTGGACGCGGCGGAGAGCCTTCAGGACCTGCGAGTGCCGCCCGGCAACCGGCTCGAGAGACTCGTGGCGGATCGCGTGGGACAGCACAGCATTCGGATCAACGAACGCTGGCGGGTCTGTTTTCGCTGGAGAAGCGGAGATGCGTATGAAGTCGAAATCGTCGATTACCACTAGTCGCGTTGCCGGTCGGCACGTGCTGGCTCCTGTGCATCCGGGTGAAGTTCTGCTCGAGGAGTTCCTTCGCCCGCTTGGCATCTCGCAGTACCGGATTGCGAAAGACACACAAGTCCCACCTCGACGCATCAACGAGATCGTCCACGGCAGACGGGCCGTCACGGCGAATACCGCGCTCCGGCTCGCCCGCTACCTCGGCACTTCGGAGAGGTTCTGGCTCAACCTTCAGGCCAGGTACGATCTCGAGGTCGAGAGGGATCGCATCGGCGACCGCCTCGAGCAGGAGGTGGCCGTCTTGAGTCAGGCTCGTCGGGGCGCCGGCGTATCCGCCTGAGGCTGCCCGGGGGTGGCGGCCTACTGGGGCTTCACGCCCACGAACGAGCCGGCCGCGTTCACCGTGTACCAGACCTCGTCCGGCTTGCGTGAGAACGCGCGGCCGAAGTACTCCTCGGCCTTGGCGCGGTCGCCGTGGAGGTTGTACCAGGCGCCCACCTCGGAGAGGTCCCCCTCGTCCTTGGGGTCGAGCGCAAGCGCCTTCTCGAACGCCGCCTTCGCCCTGTCCCACTCCTTGGCCTCGACGTAGACGCGGCCCAGGCGCATGTAGTCGTCCTTCTTGACCTTGCCGGCGAAGACGCGGTCGAAGATCGCCTGCCCCTGCGCCTTGTCGCCGGAGAGGTAGTAGACGCGGCCCACCGCGATGTTCTCCCAGCTCCCCTTGCCCGCCTGCTTGAGGGCGGCGGTCAGCAGGGCGGCTGCAGCATCCTTCGGGCTCTGGCCCGCGTACATGCCCTTCTCCACTTTGCTCGCCGCCGAGCCCGCCACTCCGGCCGCCACGCCGAGGACGAAGACACCCAACGCCAGCGCCACATGCTTGCCTCTCATGGTTGCCTCCCGATACCGCGAATATAGACGGAGTCTCTGGTGCAGGCAAGCGCGAGTGCCGAGCGCCCCCGACGGGCCGGGGGCGCTCGGTGGTGCCGGTCGCGTGGCGCAGCTACCGGCGCCGGTCGTTGTGCTTGAGGCGGTAGATCCCGTGCGAGAGCCGGTTCTGCTGCCGGTTGACGAAGCCGCGCTCGGCCGGCGTCAGGACGCCGCCGTTCGCCCGGCGCATCGCGCAGATTCCGCGGTTGAGGCCGACCTCGCGCCGCTCCAGGCGCACGGTCTCACGCGCGGTGAGCTGGCCGCTGGCGATACCCTGGGAGATCCGGAGCTGCTGGTTCTCTTTGCGCTGGTGGATCGGCGCCGCGGCGGCGGCCGTCGCGGCCGTGGCGCCGAGCGCGACCACCGCCGTGCCGATTGCGATCCGAAGTCGTGTCCCGTTCATGGTTGCCTCCCTTCGCGATGAAAGACGGCCGCGTCGGGGTTCGGTTGACGAGCGCCGCGTCCCGTCCCGGACCGCGGTGACCTGCGACACCGCCCGCCGCCCCGGGGAGGACGCGGTGTCACCGCGGGCGGTCGCAGGCGCTTGCGTCGCGGCGCCCGCTCGGGTAGTGATGGGGAGGAGACGCAGCGCGGGAGGTGGCCGATGAAGTCGCTGACTCGATACCTGACGATGAACGTGCCGGAACGGATGGAGTTCGTGAACATCACGGGCGAGGTGAGCGCCGCGGTGCGCGAAAGCGGCGTCCGCGAAGGACTCTGCCTGGTCAACGCGATGCACATCACGGCGTCGGTGTTCATCAACGACGACGAGCCCGGGCTGCACGAGGACTACAAGCGCTGGCTCGAGCGGTTGGCGCCGTACGACCCGTCGCCGCAGACCTACCACCACAACCGCAGCGGCGAGGACAACGGCGACGCCCACCACAAGCGCCAGGTGATGGGGCGCGAGGTCGTCGTCGCCGTCACCGGGGGGAAGCTCGACTTCGGCCCCTGGGAGCAGATCTTCTACGGCGAGTTCGACGGCCGGCGGCCGAAGCGCGTGCTCGTCAAGGTGATCGGCGAGTAGGGCGGCGCCGGGGCACCCGGATCAACCGTTCGGGGCGGCCGCCTTGCGGGCCGCCAGGAACGCCAGGTAGCGCCGCTTGTTCTCCAGCGCCTCGGCCTTGAGCGTCGCGGCGTCGCCGGAGAACAGGCGCGCCACCGGGCGCCCGTTACCGAAGTGCTCGCGCACGATCTCGCCGACGTCCTCGACGCGGACCCGCGAGTACCACACCCCCTCGGGGTAGACGACCATGTTCGGGCCGCGCTCGCACAGGCCGAGCGAGCCGCAGGTCGTGATCTGGACCTCGTCGCCGAGCCCCGCCCGCCCGACCTCGGCGCGCAGCGCGTCGAGGACGGCGCCGCCGCCGTTGGCGCTGCAGGACGGTTGCCCTTCCGGCTTCTCCTGGGTACAGACGTAGACGTGGAAACGGAACGGTTCCATCACGTACCTCCCCGCCGACGCATCTTCTCACGTCTCGCCGCACGGCGAGCGCTCGTCGCCTTGACTTCCCGTGCGGCCCTGCGGTTACACTGGCTGCAGTAAACCGATTTCTTGGGGGAACGCATGAAGCACACACTCTCGACGCTCGTGCTGGCGCTACTGACGGCAGCCACCGCACTGCTCACGGCATGCAGCTCGGACAACGCCGGCACCGTCTCGGCCGCGATCACGGACGGCGCCAGCCGGCTCAAGAGTTCGGCCCAGACGCAGACGACGGTCCTGGTGCAGTTGCCGAGCGCGGAGCCGTACGTCCTCGTGGTCTACCCGCCGTTCCGCAGCGCGGCCGACGAGAAGTTCCTCGAGACGATCGCGCCTGCGGCGCTCGAGATGAGCCAGGCGGGAGCGGCGATCTCCCCCAAGGCGGAGGGGCTCCTCAACACGCTCGTGGTCTGGCAACGGGGGAAGTTGGCCACGTTCAGCAAGGGGTTTCGCAGCGCAGCCGAGGCAAAGCACGCGCTCGGGGTGGTGAAGCCGGGCGGCGGCACGGCCGAGATCACGCTCGCGCGCCAGGGCACTGCCGTCTACATCACGGCGATCAAGTAGGCGGTGCGCCCGTCCCGTCCGGACGCGCCGGCTCCGGCCGCGACACGCGGCCGCGTCCGGCCAGCCAGGCAACCAGTCGGGGGGTGTGGCGCGCGAACATGACCGCGACCTTGCCGTGAACGGTGACGACCCGTTCGCGGCGGCGGCGGGCGATGGCGCGCACCATCTGGCGCGCCGCGGTCTCGGCCGGCATTCGCAGCCATGCCGGGACCGGCTCGCGCGCCCGGGGGTGGAACGCTCCGCGGTTGTCCACGCGCCGGATCTCGCTGTCCACGAACCCGGGCGTGAGCAGCACCACGGCCACGCCGCGGGGCGCGAGCTCGCCGCGCAGCGCGTCAGCGAGCGAACGCACCGCCGCCTTGCTCATCGCGTACGCCGAGCTGCCCGGCGCAGGGAGGTAGCCGGTGACGCTGCCGACGAGCGCGAGTGCGCCGCGGGAGCGGGTCAGTTCGGCGAGGGCGGCGCTCGCGGTGCGCAGGACGCCGAAGACGTTGGTCTCGAACTGGCGCCGGTAGTCCTCGAGAGCGAGATCCGCGAAGGCGCCGGCGACCCCGAACCCCGCGTTCGCGACGACCACGTCGAGCCCGCCGAACTCGACGACGGCAGCCGCCACGGCCCGCTCGAGGTCGCCGTCGCGGGTCACGTCGCAGGAGAGCGCGAGGCCGCGTCCCCCTGCGCCCGCCAGCTCGGCGGCGAGCGCCTCGATCCGGTCGACGCGCCGCGCGAGGAGGGCCACCGCCGCCCCCTGCCGGGCGAACTCGCGGGCGAGCGCCGCGCCGATTCCCGACGATGCCCCGGTGACGAGCGCCACCTTGCCCGCGAAACGCGCCATCGCCGGCCCCCTAGTCGGCGTAGTGCTCGATCACGCGCAGCAAGGCCTGCTGGCAGACCTTGCAGAACGGCTTGGCGCCCTTGCTGAACATGATGCAGTCGAGCATCGGCCGGTACAGGCCGGTCGAGGCGTACCCCGCCCCCTCGAACGCCCCGACCTGGCCGACGAATCGCGACTTCGCCAGATAGGCGTCGACCTTGGCGGCGTGCTCGCGCGACAGGCGCTCCGACTCGTCCTGCATCTTCTCGACCTCGGCCCGCGGCACGCCCGCGCGCTTGGCGGCGGCGATCTTTTCGTTGAGCGCCTCGCGTACCTTCTGGTAGGCGATGTCCATGACGTCGAAGTCGGCCTTCTCCCACGGCGTCGGGACCGGCGTCCCCGGCGTGACCAACGCCTTCCACTTGAGGTTGGCCGGGTCGAGCAGTGCGGTGATGTTGGGGGCGTCCGGCTCGACCCCCTTGGGATAGAAGTCGTTGTAGGCGACCGAGGAGGTGTAGTACTCGTCGGCGAGGCCCCCGAACGAGTGGCCGAACTCGTGCAGGAAGACGTAGCTCGACCACTGGTTGTCGGCGGTGAAGGTGCAGTAGAGGTTGTAGATGCCGCCGCCGCCGTAGCGCGGCGAGTTGACCATCACGAACAGCGCGTCGTACGGCACGTGCGCCGCGAGGTCGCGCATCCGGCGGTTCTCCTCGGTCAGCAGGTAGCGCTCGGAGCCGAGCGAGTCGAACGTGGCGCCGAGCGCCGTGTTGCGGTGGACGCCCCAGCTCGGCTCGGAGCACCCGCTCTCCTGCGACGGCTTGAACACGCCGGCGATGTTGAAGCTCCCCATGTGACTGGCGTACGGCTCCTGCGAGAAGAAGAGCTTGACGAAGCGGGCGAGGTCGGCGCGGAACTTCGTCTCCTGCGCGGCGGTATACCCCTCGGCGAGGATCGCGATATCGACCTTGACGTGGGGATCGCCGGCGTGCTCGGCCTGGACCACCGTGACGCCCGCGTCGAGCGGCGCCTGGACAACGGAGATCGAGTTCGGATCGATGTCGGTGGCGAAGATCTCGCGCAGCGCGCCGTCGCGTTGCCGCACCGCGATGGCGAAGCGTACGGGCTTCTTCGGGCAGGGGATGAGGACGGATTCCTGGAACGTCCGCTGCACGCCCTTCTCCGCCGCGGCGGTGGTGCGGTACTCGCCGAAGTAGCTGTCGTACCCCTTGGAGAACAGCAACACGCCGGTGACCGGGTCCACGACGGTGGCGAGGTAGCGGCCCACACCGGACCGGTCGGTGAGGTGGCGCAGGCTGCCGGCCCAGCTCCCCTGTCGGAGCACCCGGTCGAGGGTGACAGTCTCGCCGGTCGCGTTGCCGGTGTGGTAGGTGTCCACCCGCAACGTGGCGTCGACGAAAACGTCGTCGAACGGGACGGGCTGCACGGTGGCGAGCGGCGCGGCGAGCGCCATGGCGGCGAGGACGGCGAGGTGGATCATCGAACCCTCCGCCCTCATGGTAGCCGACGCCGCCGGGCCGCGGGCGCGGCCGCCGACCTACCTCCGGGCGGCGGCTCCGGTCCCGGCGGCGGGGTACTTCGTGGCGACGTAATCCTCGACGAGTGCGGTGAACGCGGCCGCGAGCTCGTCGTAGTTGCCCTTGAGCGTGGTGAACTTCTGCCCGTCCACGAACACCGGGCACGACGGGGCCTCGCCGGTGCCGGGGAGCGAGATGCCGATGTTGGCGGCGCGCGACTCGCCCGGGCCGTTGACGACGCACCCCATCACCGCCAGGCGCATCGTCTCGACGCCGGCGTGGCGGTCCTTCCACTCCGGCATCCTCTCCCGCACGTACGCCTCGATGCGCTCGGCGAGCGCCTGGAACGTCGAGCTGGTTGTGCGCCCGCACCCCGGGCACGAGGTCACCGACGGGGCGAACGAGCGCAGGCCGAGCGCCTGCAGCAGCTCGCACGCCGCGACCACCTCGTCGCGGCGGTCGCCGCCGGGGCGCGGCGTCAGCGAAACGCGGATCGTGTCGCCGATCCCCTCGTGCAGCAGGATGCCGATCGCCGAGGCCGACCAGACGAGCCCCTTGATCCCCATCCCAGCCTCGGTGAGCCCGAGGTGCAGCGGCTGCTCGGTCCTGGCCGCGAGGTCGCGATAGACGGCGATCAGCTCGCCCGGCTGCGAGAGCTTGCACGAGATCACGATGCGGTCGGTGCCGAGGCCGGAGGCGAGGGCGAGGTCGGTCGAGGCCAGCGCCGATGCCACCATGCACTCGTTGATGACCTCCTCCGAGCTCTTGCCGAGGCCGCGGTCGGCGTTCTCGGTCATCTTCGCCGCGACGAGCTCGGAGTCGAGCGAGCCGGCGTTGACCCCGATGCGCACCGGCTTGCCGTTGTCGGCCGCGACCTTGCAGATCGTCGCGAACTGCTCGTCGCGCTTGGCGCCGTGCCCGACGTTGCCGGGGTTGATGCGGTACTTCGCCAGCGCCTTGGCGCAGGCGGGGAACTCGCGCAAAAGGATGTGGCCGTTGTAGTGGAAGTCGCCGATGAGCGGGACGCCGCAGCCGGCGTCGTCGAGTCGGGCGCGGACCTCGGGCACCGCGGCCGCCGCCTCCGGCAGGTTCACCGTGACCCGCACCAGCTCCGAGCCGGCGCGCGCCAGCTCGAGCGCCTGCTTCGCGGTCGCCGCGACATCGGCGGTGTCGGTCGAGGTCATCGACTGCACGACCACCGGTGCGCCGCCCCCGATGCGGACGGTTCCGACGTTCACCCCATGGGTCCGACGACGCGCGCGTTCATCCATCAGCGTTTCCGCCTCCGCTACCGGCAACGGTACAGGCCCGCGAAAGAGTCCGTCAACACGCCGGCTCACCCTACCGGTGTCTTGATGTGGGGCGCGCCCGCCGGGCGCGCTTCTGTTGCTTCTGTAGCGGCGCTTGCTCGCAAGCGCCGGCCTCGTCCAGACGGTTGATTGCGTGTAGGGGCGGCCCTTGCGGCCGCCCGCGGGTGGGCAGCTGATGTCGCCATGGCGACGGCGGGCGGGGGCAAGCCCCGCCCCTACATTGTCGTGAAAGGCGATCGCAGGGCGGGCGGGGCGCCCGCCCCACGGGTGTGTCGATAATGCGCGCAACACAGGCCGCGCGGGCGCCTCACGACGCCCGCACGGCCGCTACATCCGAACGGAACTTGTTATCAGGCGGTTGCGACCTGTTGCTGCTTGGCGACCTCGGCGTGGACGAGGGCCATGTCGAGCGCCTTGACCTGGCCGATCACCTCGTCGAGCGCCTCGGCGGGGAGCATCCCAGGCTGGGAGAAGATCAGCACCTTCTCGCGGAAGATCGCCAGCGTCGGGATCGAACGGATCCCGAACTGGGCAGCCAGTTCCTGCTGCGCCTCGGTGTCGCACGACGCGAACGCGATCTCCGGGTTGGCTTCGGCGGCCGCGTGGAAGATCGGCTTGAACGCGCGGCACGGGCCGCACCACTCCGCCCAGAAGTCGATCATGACGATGTCGTTGGCGGCGATCGTCTGGTTGAAGTTGCTCAATGTCAGTTCTTTGACAGCCATGTGTCCTCCTCGGGGCGGACCGTACAAGCCGCCCGGTGGTGGAGTCAGATGATCACTCCATCACCAACGAGTTATATTGTAGGCCATGGCGGTGCGTTTGGCAACCCCCCGCCATGCGCCACGGCCGGGGTGGGGTGAAGGCGTGAAACCTGCGGGGCGGTGGGCAGGCGTGTGCACGCATTGGCGCGGTCGTAAAATAAAAGGCTATGCGGTTTGACGCGCCCGCGCGCGCGATCCGGGAGCGCCGTTGATGCGCCTGCTGCGCGACCCAGTGTCGGGGTTCACGCACCTCGGGGCCGCCATCGCGGCAGTGATCGGTGCAACCGTCCTGGTGACGCTGGCCGCCGTCCACCACAAGTGGTGGCACCTCGCCGCATTCATCGTCTACGGCGTGTCCCTGATCCTGCTCTACATCGCCAGCACGCTCTACCACCTGCTGCCGGTCTCCGAGCACGCCCGCCGGGTGCTGCGGCAACTCGACCACGTGGCGATCTTCCTGCTGATCGCGGGGACCTACACGCCGCTCTGCCTGGTGCCGCTGCGCGGCCCGTGGGGGTGGTCGCTGTTCGTGGCGGTGTGGGTGCTGGCGCTCGCGGGCATGGCGGTCGCGATCTTCGCCATCGACGCGCCCCGTTGGCTGACGGTGGGGCTCTACCTCGGCCTCAGTTGGCTGGTCGTGATCGCGATCTGGCCGCTGGTGCACCGCCTCCCGCCGGCCGGCCTGTTCTGGTTTGCTCTCGGCGGGCTGTTCTACACGGTCGGCGCGGTGATCTACGCGGTCAAGAAGCCCGACCCCGTCCCCGGGGTGTTCGGCTTCCACGAGATCTTCCACCTGTTCGTGATGGCCGGCTCCGCCGCCCACTTCTGGGCGATCGCGAGCTCGGTCCTGCCGCTGCCGTGAGCCGTGCGGCTCGACCTGCGCTACGATCGCAGGTAATGGCCGAGCGCGAGCGGCGGTGGAACGGGTGGGGGGTCGCGGGGGAACGGTTTCCGGTTCCCGAGGCGGCGCGCTCGTTCCTGACCGAACGGCTGGGCTCGGGCGATCCCCTGCCGGCGGTCCCCGAGGGCGAGGTCAAGCTCCCACCGCCGCGCCCGCTCCCGCCGCTGCCGCTCCCGGCGGCGGCCGACGACGGGACGCGGCTGCGCTACGCCTGCGGCAGCTCGCTGCCCGACCTGGTCGCGCTGCGCACCGGCACGATCGCGGCGTACCCCGACGCGGTCTGCGCTCCGGATGCGCCCGAGCAGGTGGTCGAGCTGCTGGCCGCGGCCTCGGACGCCGGCTTCACGGTGATTCCGCGCGGCGGCGGCACCAGCGTGGTGGGCGGCGTGACCGTGTCTGCGGGCGACCGCCCGGTCGTGGTGCTCTCCCTGGAGCAACTGCGCGGTGTGATCGCGGTCGACGCGGCCTCGCAGCTGGCGCGCGTCCGCGCCGGCACGTTCGGCCCCGAACTCGAGGCCGCGCTGGCGCCGCACGGGCTGCGCCTCGGTCACGAGCCGCAGTCGTTCGAGTTCTCGAGCGTCGGGGGGTGGGTGGCAACCCGCTCCGCCGGGCAGCGCTCGACCGGGGTGGGGAAGATCGACGAGTTGGTCGCCGGCCTCGAGGTCGCGACGCCGGCCGGGCTCTGGCGCCTGGCGGCGCAGCCGGCGTCGGCGGCCGGCCCGGAGCTGCGCCGCCTCCTCATCGGCAGCGAGGGGCGCCTCGGCGTGGTCACCGAGGCCACGCTGCGGCTGCGGCCGCTCCCGGAGCGGGAGGACGGGCTCGCGGTGCTGCTCCCCGGCTGGGCGGCCGGTGTGGACGTGTGCCGCGAGTTGCTCCAGGGCGGCGTCCCGGTCGAGACGATGCGGCTGGCCGACCCCGAGGAGACGCGGTTCGGGATGACGCTGGCGGCGCTGTCGCCGCTCGCCGCACGCGCCGGCCGGGTGCTGTTCGGCCTGCGGCGCTACCGGCACGGCTGCCTGCTCCTCCTCGGCTGGGCCGGCGCGACGCAGGGGATGACGCTGACGGAGCAGGTCGCCGCGCGACTGTGGCGCGACGCGGGCGGGTTCGCCCTCGGCCGCGCCGGCTGGCGGCGGTGGCGCGCCGACCGCTTCCGCCACCCGTACCTGCGCGACGAGCTGCTCTCCGCCGGCTGGGGCGTGGACACGCTGGAGACGGCGGCGCCGTGGTCCACGCTGGGTGGCGTCTATACCGGCGTGCTGGAGGCGCTGCAACGGGCCGCGGGAGCGGCCGGCATGCGAGCCGTCGTGGGCTGCCACCTCTCGCACGCCTACCGCGACGGCGCCTCCCTCTACTTCACTTTCTTCTGGCCGCTCGCCCGCGGCCGCGAGATCACCCAGTGGGGCGCGCTCAAGAGCGCCGCCACCGAGGCGCTGCTCGCGGCGGGCGGCACCGTCTCCCACCACCACGGGGTGGGAACGATCCACGCCCCGTACCTCGAACGCGAGGTGGGTCGCACCGGTGTCGCGGCGCTGAGGGCGCTGGCGCGCGAGCTCGACCCGCACGGCATCCTCAACCCCGGCGTCTTGCTCCCCCGGACCCCGAACCCCGAGCCCCGAACCCCGGGCGGGAGGGAGGGCTGATGCTTATCACCGGCTGGCGCGAGCTCGACCCGCACGGCGTCCTCAACCCCGGCGTCTTGCTCCCCCGAGCCCCGGGCCCCGAGCCCCGAACCCCGGGCGGGAGGGAGGGCTGATGCTTATCACCGGCTGGCGCGAGCTCGACCCGCACGGCGTCCTCAACCCCGGCGTCTTGCTCCCCCGAGCCCCGAGCCCCGAGCCCCGAACCCCGGGCGGGAGGGAGGGGTAGTGTTCCCCCCCGGCTGGCGCGAGCGCGCGTGGCGCAGGCTCGGCGAGAGGCTCGACGTGCTCGTGATCGGCGGCGGCATCACCGGCGCCGGGGTCCTCCACGACGCGGCGCTGCGCGGCCTCGCGGTCGCCCTGGTGGAGCGCGGGGACTTCGGCGGCGGCACCTCGTCGCGCTCATCGAAGCTCATCCACGGGGGCCTGCGCTACCTGCGGCGGATGCAGCTCGGCATCACCCGGACCGCGTGCCGCGAGCGCGACCGGCTGGCGCTGCTCTCCCCGCACTTGGTGCGGCCGATGCGCTTCCTCTACCCCTCCTACGAGCACGACGCCACGCCGGGGTGGCAGGTCGGCCTCGGCCTCTCGATGTACGACCACCTCACCCCGGTGCACCACAGCCACGAGCGGGTGGACGCGGCCGAGGCCGCCGCGCTGGTGCCACGCCTCGCGCGGGGCGGCCTCGAGTTCGGGCTGCTCTACGACGACGCCGTCGCCGACGACGCGCGGCTGGTGCACGCGGTGGTGAGCGCCGGGGTGCTGGCCGGCGGCACGGCGCTGAGCTACGCCTGCGTCGAGGAGTTGGTGCGGGACCGCGGTGGGCGGGTCGTGGGCGCGCTGGTGCGCGACCTGGAGAGCGGCGCCACGCAGGAGGTGCGTGCGACCGTAGTGGTGAACGCCACCGGCGTCTGGGTGGACGAAGTGCGGGCGATGGGGGGCGCGGCGAGGTCGAAAGTGCGGCCGTCGCGCGGCTCGCACCTGCTCTTCCCCCGAGCCGTGCTGCCGCTCGACGTGGCGGTGACTGCGCTCTCGGCCGACGACGGGCGGCCCGTGTTCGCGGTGCCGCACCCCGAGGGCACGCTCGTCGGCACCACCGACCTCTTCCACGACGGTCCGCTCGACGAACCCCGTCCGAGGCCGGAGGAGACAACCTACCTCCTGCGCTTCGTCCAAACGGTCTTCCCCGCGGCCCGTGTGACCGGACGGAGTGTTGTCGGCGCGTTCGCCGGCGTCCGCCCGGTCCTCTCCAGCCACGCCGAGAACCCTTCCGCCGCGTCGCGCGAGGAGGCGGTTTGGGAGGAGCACGGCCTGGTCTCGACCGCGGGTGGCAAGCTCACCACGTTCCGTGCCACCGCCGGCAAGGTCGTCGATGCGGCGGTGAAGCTCCTGCCCGAGGCGCGGCAAGAGAGCGTGGCGCCGCAACAGACCGCGGCGGTGGCGCTGCCGTGGCGCGCCGATCCGGCCGAGCTCGCGCGCGGGCTCGCCGCCATGGGCGTCCCGGAGGAGGTGAGCCGAGGCATGGCGCGGCGCCTGGGCGCGCTTGCGCTGCCCGCGGCGGCCTCAGGCGCGGCGCTGCAGCCGCTGGCCGGGGGGCTCGACCTGTGCGCGGCGGAGCTGGTGTGGCAGCTGCGCTTCGGCGGCGTCACGCACCTCGAGGACCTGCTGCTGCGGCGCGTGCGCCTGGGGATGTGGCAGCCGCGGCGGTGCCTCGAGATCGCGCCGGCGCTGCGGCCGCTGCTGCGACGCACGGCCGGCTGGACCGTCGCACACTGGAACGCGGAGCTGGCGCGGCTGCAGCGGGCGGTCGCCAACTGGCTGCCGGCGGAGGCGGGATGAGCCAGACGCTGGTCCTCGTCAACCCAACGGCGGGCGGCGGCCGCGCCGCCGGTTTCTGGGAGCGGTTGCGGCCGCAGGCGGAGCTTCTCGCGCCCGTTCGCATCGCGACCCCCGCCGGCGCGGAGGCGTCGCGGCGGGCCGTGCTGGAGGCGCTCGAGTCGGGGTGCGAGCGCGTCGTCGCGGTGGGCGGCGACGGCACGGCGCACCTGGCGGCCGGTGTGCTGCTCGAATGTGGGACGCCGGCAACGCTTGGGATCGTGCCTGCCGGGACCGGCTCCGACCTCGCCCGGGCGCTCGTCATCCCGCGCGACCCGGTGCAGGCGCTGCGCCGGGCGCTGCTCGGCCCGCCGGCCGCGATCGACGCCGGCCGCTGCGACGGCGAGCACGGTGGCTTCTTCTTCATCAACATCGCCTCGGCGGGGGTCTCCGGCATGGTGGACGAGACCGTCAACGCGGTGGCGAAACGCGGCCGAACCACGTTCCTGCGCTGCACCCTCACGGCCCTCGCCCGCTACCGCTGCGTGAGCGTGCGTGTCTGGGCCGACGGCGAGGAGTGGTACGCGGGGCCGATCCTGCTCCTCGCGGTGGCCAACGGCACGACGTTCGGCAAGGGGATGCGCGTCGCCCCCGGCGCCGCCCTCGACGACGGGCTGTTCGACGTCGTGCTGGTGGGCGAGGTCAGCGGGCTCCAACTTGCCCGCCGCCTGCCCCAGCTCTACTTCGGCAAGCATCTCGGCGCCAAGCCGGTCCGGTACCGGCGGGCGCGCGAGGTGCGGCTCGAGCCGGAGGCGCCGCTGCCGCTGTTCGACGTCGACGGCGAGACCTACCCGAGCGGCGCCGTGACGTTCCGTGTGCTGCCAGGCGCGCTGAGGGTCGCGGGGCCAACGCTCGCCAAACCCGCGCCCGCGAGCTAGCCTTTAGCCATGACCAAAGCGATCCGCATCCACGCAACCGGGGGTCCAGAGGTGCTGCGCTGGGAAGACGTCGAGGTGGGCCGCCCGGGTCCCGGCGAGGCGCTCGTCCGCCAGACCGCGGTCGGGCTCAACTACCTCGACACGTACCACCGCTCCGGGCTGTACCCGCTGCAGCTGCCGGCGGTGATCGGCTCCGAGGCGGCGGGGGTGGTCGAGGAGGTCGGTCCCGGCGTGGCCGAAGTGAGGCCGAACGACCGCGTCGCCTACGCGGGTGTCGCCGGCGCGTACGCCCAGAAGCGCCTGATCGCCGCCGACCGGCTCGTGCTGCTGCCGTCCGCGATCGACGACCGCACCGCGGCCGCCGCCATGCTCAAGGGGATGACCGCGCAGTACCTGCTGCGGCGCACATGCCCGGTCGCCGCCGGCGACGCGGTGCTGATCCACGCCGCCGCCGGCGGGGTCGGCCTCATCGCCTGCCAGTGGGCGAAGGCGCTGGGCGCGGTCGTGATCGGCACCGTCTCGACCGAGGCGAAGGCGAAGCTCGCCCGCGACCACGGCTGCGAGTTCCCGATCGTGACCAGCCGCGAGGAGTTCGTGGGGCGCGTCCGTGCCATCACCGGCGGCCGCGGCGTCCGGGTTGTTTACGACTCGATCGGCAAGGACACCTGGGACGGCTCGCTCGACTGCCTGCAGCCGCTCGGCATGATGGTCACGTACGGGAACAGTTCGGGGCCGGTGCCGCCGATCTCGCCGCTGGTGCTCTCGGCGAAGGGATCGATCTTCCTCACCCGCCCGTCCTTGATGACGTACGTCGCGCGCCGATCCGACCTGCTCGCGACCGCCGGCGAGCTGTTCGACGTGATCGCGAGCGGCGCGGTGAAGATCGAGATCAACCAGACCTACCCGCTCGCCGAGGCCGAGCGCGCCCACCGCGACCTCGAGGGCCGCCGCACGACCGGCTCGAGCGTGCTGCTGCCGTAGGGGTCCAGCGGATCCGCCGGATCTGGTTGCACCGCCATCGTGCCCGTGCGGGCCGGGAGCGTGGAGCTGGCGAAACCCTCATGCCGGCTCGCCGCCAGTCGTGGAGGGAGTACGGTCACCGCGAGCGCCGCCACCGGCGGGGCGAAGCAGCCTCGAGGTCGTCGATGGCCGGCGGTGCACACGGCTGGGGACGCATGGGTCGCGGAATCGCGATCTCACCGTGTTGTCGCAGTTGGAGGAACGACTCGCCGAGTTGGACGTCAACCCCCAAGCTCCAGAAGGTGACATGGTGAAGCCACGGACCGACTCTATCGTACCTGCTGTGGCATCCCATTACCGTCTTGCCGACCACCGTCGCTGCCGGGACGCGTGGACTTGGCCCCGCACGCGCATCGTTCGGCACGTACGGGCACCTCCCACCCGCAACGGGGACAGCGCAGCGGCACGTAGGTCGGGTCGGCCGGCCAGTCATCCAAGTCCAACCCCCCGCACTGCTGTGCCGCCACCTTCTGCTCCAGAAAGATGCGGATGTCCGTGGACTCGTCCGTCATCTCCGTACCCTCCATCCCATTTCGCCCTGCCATCGTCAGCGACGCAGCCGTCAAAAGGGGGGAAGCCGTACCTATGGATGGACAGTTCCTAAAGCGATCGAAAGATGAGCAAGAGGCCGCATCGAAAACCCTCTCTTCTTCCCACAACCCGCCCACCACCGTGGCGCACCGATTCGGAGCGCGAGGGTCCGCATGAATGGCTTGAGAACCCCCTCGCCCACAACGGTCTCGGCAAGCCCCGTTGGCCCAATCGAAAAAACGAACTTGATGTTTCAACGAAATTGTCCGCCGTGCGTGGCGGAATTTCTTCATCCATTTGCATGATGGATGTGGCGACGGCATCTCAACTCACGACCAGTGCTCCCTAAAGTGCTGAGATCACCCCGCGTGCAGGACACGGGCGGCGATTCCACATGCTGAGTTGACTCCTGCACGGCGGTTGCGTAACATTTTTGTCACAGATCGAGCCTAAATAGGGGGACCGATGGGTATCGTGCGCGGACTCCTGACCGCAACCGCAGGAAGCGGACCGCCTGTGCTCGTCATGCGCGGCGACATGGGGCCGGATCATCGCTATTTTCGCCCGTGGCTCGACACCCTCGGCAGCGCTTCAACATTGGCGTACGACGACCAGCGGGGGAACGGGCGGCCGGACGAGGTCATCGCACCGGTTTCCGAAGGGGCCGGGCGTCTGGCCGACGGTCTCCCGCAGGCCGGGCTCGTGGTCTTCGAGGGGAGCGGGCACGTTGCGTTCGTCGAAGAGCCGGAGCGAGCTGCCCAGATGGCGAGCGCTTGGCTCGCTCGCCAGATTCAAGGTGCGTAGCCCCATGCCCGGCGCACCCTTGCCGCTGCCGTCGTTTCTGAGGTCACCGCCGGCGGCGGTGCTGCGATCCGTCATGCCAATCGTTGAGCAGCTCTATGAGGCCGTCGGCGACGATGAAGCGCTCAAAGGGGCGTGTGACTTGATTGGAAGCGGTCTCGGCGCCGAGATGATCGCGGTGCACCGGTACGACTTCGACCGGCCGTTGGGGAGCGTCCTCATCCCAATTCGGGGCTTTGGCCCAGACACCTGCGCTGCGTACACCCAACACTACTCCGCCGTGAATATCTGGATGCTCCGGGGTCGCGAGATCGTTCGCCCGGGTTCGGTCACCGTCAGCCACCTGATGTGCCCCGATGGCGTGCTGGTCCGGAGCGAGTGGTACAACGACTTCCTCCGACCCCGTGGTGTCTTCCACTCCCTGGGGTGTGTGGTTCAGGTTGAGGGCCGTGTCACCAAGACCGTCGCGTTCCTGCGCCCAGCTGGGCTCGGAAACTACACCGCGGAAGAGCAGCTACAGCTTCAGGTGTTGGGTCCGCACCTCGAGAACGCCTTCCGCCTGCACGAACGGATTGCGGCTGCTCGCGTATCCGACCAGATCGGCCTCGATCTGCTGGAACGAGTTCAGGCCGGGGCGATCCTTCTCGGTCGTGGGGGCAAGGTCAAGGCCGTGAACCGAGCCGCCTCGCGGTTGCTCGAGGCTCGCGACGGGCTCGAGTTGACGTTCGGCCGACTCCACGCCACCGCGGCGGTGAGTGGTGCGATCCTTGGCAAGACCCTGCGTGCGGCGGTCAGCGAGGCCGGCTGCGAGCGTCCGCCCGAGACCGGGAGTGCTTTGGTGATTCGTCCGTCCGGCCGCCGCGCGTACCAGGTCACGGCCATCCCGCTGCGCTTCGGGGGCTCGTGCTTCAGTGAGCCGCAGGCGGCCGCCGTGGTGTTCGTGAGCGATCCAGAGGCGGGCGGCACGACCTCAATTGCCGAGCTCAAATCCGCCTACCACTTGACGCCGAACGAAGGCAAGTTGGCTGTGTTCCTTGCCGAGGGGTTCGAGCTTCACGAGGTCGCCGATCGCATGGGGATTTCCATCAACACGGCCCGCACGCACCTTGCCCACGCGTTCTCCAAGACCGGGACCAGCCGCCAGGCGGAACTTGTTCGGCTGGTGCTGCTTGCTCAGCGAGATCGTTGACGTCTCCGCGAGAGGTTCGTCGCGCCAACCCTTCGGCCAAGGCTGCCCGACCGTCGAGAGGGGTCTTGGCTGTCGGACCACGCGGTTTCGAACTCTGGTCCCGGTGGGGGAGGAAGCCTAACCCGGAACCGATGGAATGAGATACCCAGTACCGATCAGGGGATCGCAATTATCTGGTGTAGGGGCGGGGCTCGCCCCCGCCCGCGTCACCTCAGCCATCCACTTCCCAGCGGAACCGCAGCACGGCGAGCGCGCCGAACGCCAGGGCGACGCCGGTGAGCAACGCGATCGGCAGCACGGCGGCGTCGAAACCCAGCCCGCGCCAGGTCGTGGCGTCGAGGCCGTCCATCGCCCAGCGGGTCGGGATCACGACGGTCAGCTTCTGCAGCCACGCCGGGAACACGAACGTCGGCACCCACGCGCCGCCGAGCATCACCATGAACAGGGTCGTGACGATCGCCAGGCCGCGCGTCGCCTCGGGAGTCTTGCCGAGCGCGGCGATCAGCAGCCCCCACGCCGCGGTCATCAGCGAGAACGCCGCGCACACCCCGAGGAACCCCGCCACGCTGCCCGCGATGCGCACGCCGAAGACGACGCCGGCGAAGGCGAACAGCACCATCAGGACGAACATCGAGGTCAGCGCCGCGCTCGTCGCCCGGCTGCCGAGCAGGACGCCCCGCGACAGCGGAGCGGCGCGCAGCCGCTTCCACACGCCGGTCTGGCGCTGCGCCAGCAGGCCGATGCCGACCTCGATTCCCATGAACAGGATGAACTGGATCCCCATCCCGCCGAACGAGTGCGCGTACCCGTTGTACTTGACACCCGCCCCCGAGGTCACCGCCTCGGTCCTCACCTGATAGGGGACGGTGAGCCCGGCGCTCGGCGCCTGCCGGCCGGGCGTCGCATCGGCCTCGCGCGCGGCGTTCCACCCGTCGAGGCCGTGCAGCAGTTCGCGCAGGCTCGTCTTCTGGTTCGCCGGCATGTCGCTCGTGTCGAGCTGCGCGAGCGTGTCCCTCGCCACGGCGCGGCCGGTCGGACCGTTGAACATCTCCTTGCTCACCGCCTCCATCACGTGGCCGGTGAGGATCCCCTCGACCATCCCCATCTCGGCGCCGTGCGACGGGTCGTAGAGCACGCCGATCTCGGGCTTGGCCGCCGCGCCGTTGAAGAACGCGCGTCCGGCGTCCGCGCCGAACTCCTTTGGGATCACGAAGGCGACCGTGGCCTTGCCCTTGCGCACGGCCGCGCGCGCCTCCTCCAGGGTGGCGGTCTTCACGGCGAGGTTCTTGTCGGCCGTCAGGGCGGCGGTGATCTCGCGCGAGATCGTGCTGCCGTCCTGGTCCACGGCGAGCACCGGGATGCGGCTGGGCTCGGTCGGGGCGCCGCCGAAGATGTAGCCGAAGAACGACCCGATCGCGATCGGCGCGGCGATTGTCATCAGCAGCGCGCGCCGGTTGCCGAAGAAGAGCTTGAGGTCCTTGCGGGTGAGGGCGAGGAACGGGGCGAGCATCAGTCGCGCAGGCTCCTTCCCGTGAGCGTGAGGAACACCGTCTCGAGGCTGGCCCGCTCGCTCGCCACGTGCGAGAACGGGTGGTCGTGGCCGGCGAGCCAGCCGAGGATCCCCGGCGAGTCAGCCGCCAGGTCGCGGACCCCGATCCGCACCGTAGCGCCGTCGAACTCGACCGACTGCACGCCGGGGAGCGCCCGCACGTCCTCGGGCCGCAGGCCGTCCGCCGTCGAACCCTCCAGCTCGACCGTCAGGACGTTGGCGACGGGGAGGAGGCGGTGCAACCCCTGCAAGGTGTCGTCCGCGATCACCTTGCCGTGGTCGATGATCACCATCCGGTCGCAGAGGCGCTCGGCCTCCTCCATGTAGTGGGTGGTGTAGAGCAGCGTCTTGCCGCGCTTCTTGAGCGTCTCGAGGTTGTCGAAGATGGCGTTGCGGCTCTGCGGGTCCACGCCCACCGTCGGCTCGTCGAGGAGCAGCAGCTGCGGGTCGTGCAGCAGCGCCGCCGCCAAATTCAGGCGGCGCATCATCCCGCCGGAGAACCCGGCGACCTTGTCCTTGCCCCGCTCCGTGAGCCCCACCAGGTCGAGCGCCGCGTCGCTCGCGCGCCGCAGCTGCGCGCGGTCCATGCCGTAGAGCGCGCCGAACAGGTGGAGGTTCTCGCGGGCGGAGATCTCGGTGAAGAGCCCGAGGTCCTGGGGGACCAGGCCGATCGCCCGCTTGGCCGGGTCCGTGTCGCCCGCGAGCGCCCGGCCGTCGATCAGCACCGTACCGGAATCGGGCCGCAGCAACCCCGCGATCATCGACACCGTCGTGGTCTTCCCCGCCCCATTCGGCCCGAGCAGCCCGATCGTCTCGCCCCGGCCCGCCTTCAAGCTGACGCCGTCCACCGCGACGATGTCGCCGTAGCTCTTGCGCAGTGCGGTCACTTCCAACATGGGCTGTCGCCTCGGGTGCGTACACGTAACGATACGACAGAAACGAGGGGAGGTTCGTGCCGGCCGGTTCGCGTCGGCGCTCCCCGGCCGAGAACGGACGCCGCTGCCCGCACGCGCGATCCCGCCCGCCCCGCCGCCGAAGCACGGTCGAGACACGCTGGCCGTCGCGCCGGAAAGGTCAGACGGTGATGTCCGGCGCCGCCTCGGTTCAGGGTCCCCGTCTCGCCATATGGCGGGCGAACCAGCTCGTCCTCGAGCCGAGGTACTGGCCGCCGTAATCCCACCCGGCGCCGCCGCGCAGCTCGCCGAGCGTCGGCGCGCCGCGCGTCGCCGTTGCGATGGTCGTGTCGTTCACCTGGGTCGGGAGCCGGCCAAGGGCCGTCAGCACGGAGGTCTTGAGCGGTCGTTCGGCGCTCAGGAGCACGACGGCGGCAAACGCCAGCCTGGGGACGAGCGCGCCCCCGCGGCGCCACAGCTCGACCGCGAGACGGGCGACGGTCAGCCTGAACACCACGAGCGCGGGCATGCTGACCCGCATCACCCAGTCGTCCTGATAACCCATCACGACCAGGGTGGTGAACACCAGCCAGCCGGCGGCGACCGTGAACATCCACCACTCCTGGCGCGCCGGCACACCGAACTTCCTTCGGACGAGAGCGACGGCCAAGGTGAGGACGCCGACCGAGCCGACGAGGAAGAGGAGATAGCGGAGCCAGTCCAGTGGACCGGAGAACCAGGTCGGAAGAAAACTGAGGTTCTGATAGCTCGAATGACCGAGAAAGTAGAGGCCGACCGGGATGGCGATGGCGAGCCCGCCCGTCACGCCGGGCCACGCGAGGACGTCACGGCGGTTTTGGAGAAACGCCATGACGAGGAACGGCGCCAGGCCGACCGCGACGAACGGCGACCACAGCAGCGTGGCGGCGGCGACGAGTCCCAGATAGCGGGGAGGCTCGCCCTCGTCCAGGGTCCGCAGGACGCACGCCGTGACGAGCCAGGCTGCGATGGTGTGTTGCGGGACCCACAGAAGGTGGGCGGGCTCGGACTCGAACAGCAGCCGCACCGGGGGCGTGCCGAAGCGAGCGAGGTTCTCGGTAAAACCCCCCGTGTCCCACCATGCGCCACGAACGCCGCCCGCGAGCAGCCCGACCCTCCGGGCGACCGCGTAGAGGCCGGGCGCCCAGGCGAAGCCGTCCACGAACACGAAGACCGTGAGGACGGCCCTGCCCGCGGGCCGCCCGAGGCGCACGAGCCAGGCGAACGCGAGGATCACACCGGCAAGGCCCCAGACGAAAGACGCCGGCGCGCTCCAGGCGAGGCCGGCCACCTTGCCGACGAGACCTGCCGGGAGGTAGTAGGCGATGTAGTAGCAGAGGAGCGATCCACCTTTGCCCACGTCCGGGTAGACCACCGGCCATGGGTACGCGGCGAGGTCGTGGAAGACCAGGTTGTGCTTCACGTAGTCCACGACCTGCAGGTTCAGGTTCCCGATGCCGGCGATGACGGTCAGGGCGAACGCGAACGCCCCGACGAAGACCCACTGGCGCGGCGTGAGCGGTTGCGAGCGCGTCGTCGCCCGCCGCCAGACGTCGGCAAAGCAGGCGACGACCAGCGCCGTCGCGGGGACGCCCCAGACCGGCGCAAGCCAACCCGCCAGGAAGATGACGTTGGGTGTCAGAAGGTAGGCGACGGTGGCGACGAACAGACTGTCGCGGGAGCTTCCCTGGGGCGCCATACCGTGTCCTTTTACCATGGCCGCCACCTCGGGTCCCGCAGCGACCGCTTCACGTTCCTTTGAGCTCGGCGCCTGATCGCATTCGGTCGATGGTGCCCACCGTCCCTGGACAGGCCGCTTGCGTGGTTGCCGCCCCGAAGAGCCCTTGCGGCGTTCCGCCCGTCGTGTTGCGGGCATGCTGCCAGGGCCACCATGCGACCGGTCGAACGGGACGCCTCGCAGGTACGACCATCGCCTTCTCGTCGTGTGGTCGCCGGTGGAGGAACGACTCTCCGAGGTGGACGTCAACCGCCCTGCCTCAAAAAGGTGAGATCGCGAGGCCCGGTACGTACGTGATTGCGGCGCTATAGTCCGGCCGTGATCACGGACCCGGTCCCCCGGGCGGCCGGCCTGCGCCGGCAGTACGAGGCGAGCGACGCCCAGCACACGCTGGAGCTGCCGCCCGCCGAGCCGCTGCAGCAGCACGCCGAACGGCTGCGCGCGGCGCTCGAGGCTGGGGAAGCTCCGGGGGTGCGCCGTGTCGGCCAGGCGTTGCTCGACGATCTCGCGGCGTTCTACGGCGTGCCGCCGCCCCAGCTCAGGATCCTGGGCGTGCGGCCGCACCGGGTCCGGGACGGCCACCTCGAGTCCGAGCTCCACGGTGACTACACGCTGGCGACCGGCGTCCTCCGGGCGTGGATGCGCACGGCGATCCTCGGCAAGGTGACGAGCTACCGCGGCATGCTCAACACGCTCCTGCACGAGTTCGCCCACCACCTCGACGTCCGCCTGTACGGCTGGTCCGACACGCCGCACACGCGCGGCTTCTACTGGAGGGTGGACGAGCTCTACCACCTCGCCCTCGGCACGCCCGCCGAGAAGCGCAAGCCGCTGGTCTGGATCAGGACCGGCACCGGCTGGCGCATCGACTGGACGAAGCTGCGGTAGGAAGGTGAGATGGTGGTGCCAGGTATCGATCCAGGTACCGATCTACCGATCCTCATTGGGCTGAGTCGGGCCATGATGCTCTGACGACACATGAAGGTGAGTTAGTGATACACGGTACCTATTTACCTATTTAGCACCGGTCGGCGCTGACGGCGCGGCTCCCCGGCGGCGTTCGGGCGTGTACGATGCGCGAAGGACGACGGGGGGCAAGCGATGCGACACGCAGGGGTGGTCATCGGCGTCATGGTGCTGGCGGGGGCGGCGCTCGCGGCGCCGGCGCCGGCCGGCAGCTTCACGATGGAGCAGGTCCTCTCCTTTCCGTTCCCGACCGAACTGGTGGCGGCCGAGCACGGAGGCACGATCGCGTGGGTGCTCGACGAGCGCGGCGTCCGCAACGTGTGGACCGCTTCGGCGCCGGGGTTCGAGCCGCGGCAGCGCACCCGGTTCACCGAGGACGACGGCCAGGAACTGACCAACCTCGCGTTCTCGCCGGACGGCGAGGTGCTGGTGTTCGTGCGCGGCGGCGACCACGACGAGAACTGGCCGGCCGAAGACCACCTCTCGCCGGACCCGTTGTCCAGCCCCGAGGAGCAGGTCCGCGAGGTCTACGCGATCGACCTCGCGACCGGAAAGGTGGTCCGCCTCGGTCCCGGCGATACCCCCGCCGTCTCCGCCGACGACCGCACGGTCGCGTTCACCCACCCCAAGGACGGCAGCGTCTGGTGGGCGCCGGCCGCCGGCGGCGCCGAGCCGCAGCGGCTGTTCTTCGACAAGGGGAAGGCGCGCGAGCTGCGCTGGTCCCCCGACGGCAAAATCCTCGCCTTCACTTCCGCCCGCGAGGACCACAGCTTCATCGCGCTGTACGCCGGCAAGGACGCGGCGATCCGCTACCTGGCGCCGAGCACATCCCGCGACGCCGACCCGCAGTGGTCCCCCGACGGGAAGACGATCGCCTTCGTCCGCCGCCCCGGCCGCGGCGGCGCGCTGCCACCGCTGCTCGAGCCGCACCCCGAGCCGTGGGCGATCTGGGTCGCCGACGTCGCGACCGGCCGCGGCCACGCCGTGTGGTCGAGCCCCGAGACCCTCGAGGGCTCGTTCCCCGAGACGGCGGGGCGCGCCAACCTCCACTGGGCCGCGGGCGGCCGCCTCGTCTTCCTCTCCGACCTCGACGGCTGGCCGCACCTGTACTCCGTGCCCGCGAGCGGGGGCCAGCCGACGCTGCTCACGCCCGGTGCGTTCATGGTCGAGCACGTCACGCTCACGCCCGACCGCGCGTGGGTCGTCTACAACGCCAACACCGGCACGACGCCGGGGGACGGCGCCCGCCGCCATCTCTACAGGGTCGCCGTGGACCGCGCGGCCCCCGAGGCGTTGACGTCGGGGATGGAGATCGCGTGGAGCCCGGTGGTCACGGGCGACGGGAGCACGGTCGCGTTCGTCGAGGCCGGCGCGCGCACGCCGCCGCTCGTCTCGGTGGCCCCGCTCGCCGGCGGCACGCCGCGGGCGATCGACGCCGCGCGGGTGCCGGCCGACTTCCCCGAAGCGCAGCTCGTCGAGCCGAAGGAGGTGAGCTTCACCTCCGCCGACGGCTGGACGATCCACGGCCAGCTCTTCGAGCCGTCGTCCGGCGCCGCGCCGCACCCCGGCGTGGTGTTCGTGCACGGCGGGCCGCCGCGGCAGATGCTGCTCGGCTGGCACTACATGGACTACTACTCGAACAGCTACGCCGTGAACCAGTACCTCGCGAGCCGAGGCTTCGTCGTGCTCTCGGTCAACTACCGCCTCGGCATCGGTTACGGCCACGCCTTCCACCACCCGCAGCACGCCGGCCCGGCCGGCGCCGCCGAGTACCAGGACGTGCTCGCCGGCGCCCGCTTCCTGCAGAAGGTGCCCGGGGTGGATCCCGCGGCGATCGGGATCTGGGGCGGCTCGTACGGCGGCTACCTCACCGCGCTCGGCCTCGCGCGCAACTCCGACGTGTTCAAGGCCGGTGTGGACATACACGGCGTGCACGACTGGTCGTACACCATCCTGCACGACGAGGACGGCCTCGTCACGACGCGCACGCGCTTCGAGCAGTACGACTGGGAGCGGATCCTCAGGCGGGCGTGGGACTCCTCGCCGGTCGCCGGCATCGCCACCTGGCGGTCGCCGGTGCTGCTCATCCAGGGCGACGACGACCGCAACGTCCGCTTCCACGAGATGGTGGATCTCGTCCAGCGCCTGCGCAAGGCCGGCGTGCCGTACGAGGAGATCGTGATCCCGAACGAAATCCACGGCTTCCTGCGCTGGCACGACTGGCTGCGCGCCGACGAGGCCACCGCGGCGTTCCTGGCGGCCAAGCTGCAGGCGAAGGGGGTCGCGACGCCCTGAGCCGCCCGCGCGGGCGGGCTTGGCCGCGGCCGGGTTACGGACGAGGGGAGGGGGCCATGAACGAGCGGGACGCGCTACGGCTGGTCGAGGCGGTGCGCGCGGCGTGCATCGCCGCCGCCGAGCAGGCGTACGAGGAGGGCGGCGTCCGCGGCCTCTGCGCCGAGGGTCGCTGGGAGCTCGCGATCGACGCGATGCGTACCCTCGACCTCCAGACTCTCCTCGCGTTTTGAAACGGCAGCGGCGCAGGCCCGGCGGCGCACCCTGAGAGCCTCGCTGATGAGGCCCCGCCGCCCGCCAGAGCTCAGCTTTTCGACTACGCCGGGCCTGGAGGTCCTCTTCCCCACGCGGCCGGACGGTGGCAGGTATCCCATACATTCTGTCGCCTGGCACGTCTTCCGTGAGCGCCAGTCGAAGCGGGAACGGGGAATCGACGGCCCCGGTGGTCGCCGCCGGGGGCGGGGCGTGCCGATTGCACCGCCGTCGCGCGCGTGGCAACGGGCCTGCCCGCGGGGGCCTCCAACGTCCTGCGCACCGGCCCGGCGTTTGCAGCGGTCGCGCAGCGAATAGGTACCTGGTATCACCATCTCACCTTGTTGTCGTAGAAACAGGTAGCTGTTCGCCATCGGGGCGCATCGGTACCTATCCAACATCCATAGGGCACGGCTGCGTCCAATCCGCCGCGTCCCTCTGTGCGCACCGACAGATGGTGAGATGGTGATGCCTCGTTCCGATTGCAATTGGGCGCGCGACGGATTTCAGCCGGCTCGGTAGACGTCCTTCCGGTGCCCGACTCGCACCACGAGGACGAGGAACTGCCGGCCGTCGAACGCGTAGATCACGCGGTATCGGCCGACTCGAAGCCGGCGCAGCCCCTTCCATTCGGCGGACAGTTGCTCGCCCTTGAGAGGCTCGTCGCGGAGCGACTCGACCGCTGCGACGATGCGCTGCTGCGCGTCTTTCGGGAGCGCCTCGAGCTCCTTGACCGCACGCCGTTCCCACTTAATCGAGGCCGAGGGCACGCTTGACCTCGTCGTGGTCGAGGTACTCCGCCCGCGGTTCGCGAACGCGCGCCAGCGCGGTTTCGAGGTCGTCCCGTTCGTCGAGATAAAGCTCCAGCGCCTCGACGATGAACGACGACTTCGACCGCTTCGTGCTCTTGGCGAGCTTGTCGAGGCGGCGGGCGATCTGGTCCGGCAGCCGCACGGTCTGAACCGCCATGGCACCCTCCGGTGGCAATGTAATACAACGCCTACACAAAGGCAAACGCTAGAGGTGCCAGGTACGCAAGTAGCGGAAGTAGCATGCGGGCGGCTCACTGCCCCACCTTCCCAGCCAGCTTCCGATCGAGCTGGTCGAGTCGTCGCGCGAACGCCGGCTCTTCCGCCCGCCGGTGTGCTCCGCGGCGAACCCATTGACTCACCCCGTCGCGGCTCTTGCCCAGCGCGTCCGCGAGCGCCTTGACGCCCACGCCCCACCGCTCGACCGCCAGCGCCGCCACCAACTCCCGCGCCTCCAGCACAGCCGCGCTCCGCTGCGCGCCCGCCACTTCCCGGAGGTTCACCCCGAGCAGCGGCTCGACCCGCGCCAGGAACTCCTCCGCCGAGGTTCGCGGCCGCATCGGCCCGGCGCTGTCTCCCAACGCCTCCAAACTGTGCCCGCTCTCCGCAACGGTCGGCTCCGCCGTCCACCACGGCAACTGCTCCAGACGCCCACCAAGCCACCGCTCGTTGCGCTCCCGCTTCAGCAGGCTCAGGTAGGAGTGGAGTGCCTGCCGTCGGGTTCGGCCGAAGAACGAGTAGACGAGGTCCGCGTCGATCAGCGGTCGCGCCGTCCGCCGCAGGAGCTCGCGATGGCCGCTCCAGCGGTACCTCGCGGGGTCGTCCGCGATCTTGGCCGTCACCGGGTTCAAGTGGACGTAGGCGAGCAGCCGCAGCAGGGAGTCCGTGTCCTGGACCGGCCGCGCCTTGTAACGCGCCTGCCACAACGGTCCAAACACCTTGCACCGCCGGTTGAACCCCTGCGTGTACGCGTGCTGGAGAGACCGGATCGAGCGCCACAGCGGCACGCTCCCGGTGCGGACGGCCAGGTGGGAGTGGTCCGGCATGATGCACCACGCCCAGCACGGCAAGGCCGTCCCGCTCCTTGACCTCGTGCAGGAGGCTCCAGAATCGCCCGGCCTCGTCCTCGAGCTTGAACGGCGCCTCGCCCCGCCCCGCTCGGTTGTAGACGTGGTAGACAAGCCCCTCGACGAACACTCTCGGCCGCCGTGGCATTGTGATCTCCTGCCAGCGCCGCTACCACACTTCAGCTACTTGCGTACCTGGCACCTATTAGCCTCGGCTGCCGTGGCATCGCAATCCCTTTCCGGTCACCCAACCACACTTCAGCTACTTGCGTACCTGGCACCTATTTCGCCGGGCCCAGGTCGAGAATCCCGATGGCATCGCGATAACCCCGCTGATCCGTTTGGCTCATCCACCACTCGTCGGTGCCCGAATAGGCCAAACGCTGCCCGTCGGGAGAGAACACGGGGTCCACGAACAGAGTCGGAACGATTGTCTCGCTGCGATCGTCAACACGAGGGAGTTCATAGACCTGAAGACCGTACTTCCTGAGGACCCCCGAGCCATCGAAGGGGCGCCAGATCGAGATGCCCTCGCCCGGGCGCAGGATTGCGACCGCGTTTCCATCGTCGGAAACCGAGAGACACATCTCGCCGAACGCCACATCAACGCCAACGCAAGCCGACGACGCCGGCCATGCCGAGCAGCAGGGCGAGGAGGACGAAGCCGACCGGGGCCAGAGTCGGGATCGGGACAGCCGTACCCGTCCCCGACAACGAGATGGTCCCCGAGCTCTGCCCGTTGATCGAGAAGCTCGTCGTCGTCGAGTGCGCACCAACTGTCTGCGGCACGAACTGATACGTGAACGCACACGACGCACCCGCCGCCAACGTCACCCCGCCACACGTCTGAGAACCCGTGAAGTTCGCATCCGGCGGAGCCCCACCAGCCACCGACGACAACACCTGCGGTGACGACGTCACATTCGTCACCACCACACTCATCGGAGCCGAACTGTCTCCGACCTCCGTCGACGGGAAAGCGAGCGTCGTCGGCGCGATCGAGAACGCCGTACCCGTCCCCGACAACGAGATGGTCCCCGAGCTCTGCCCGTTGATCGAGAAGCTCGTCGTCGTCGAGTGCGCACCAACTGTCTGCGGCACGAACTGATACGTGAACGCACACGACGCACCCGCCGCCAACGTCACCCCGCCACACGTCTGAGAACCCGTGAAGTTCGCATCCGGCGGAGCCCCACCAGCCACCGACGACAACAGCTGCGCAGACGACGCCCTGTTCGTCACCACCACAGCGATCCCAGCCGACGTATCACCCACCACCGTCGACGGGAAGGCCAACGTCGTCGGTGCAATCGAGAACGTCGCCGCACCCGTACCCGACAACGAGATGGTCCCCGAGCTCTGCCCGTTGATCGAGAAGCTCGTCGTCGTCGAGTGCGGACCAACTGTCTGCGGCACGAACTGATAGGTGACCGCACACGACGCACCCGCCGCCAACGTCACCCCAGCACACGTCTGAAAACCCGTGAAGTTCACATCCCCCGGGGCCCCACCAGCCACCGACGACAATAGCTGCGCAGACGACGCCCTGTTCGTCACCACCACAGCGATCCCAGCCGACGTATCACCCACCACCGTCGACGGGAAGGCCAACGTCGTCGGTGCAATCGAGAACGTCGCCGCACCCGTACCCGACAACGAGATGGTCCCCGAGCTCTGCCCGTTGATCGAGAAGCTCGTCGTCGTCGAGTGCGCACCAACTGTCTGCGGCACGAACTGATAGGTGACCGCACACGACGCACCCGCCGCCAACGTCACCCCAGCACACGTCTGAAAACCCGTGAAGTTCACATCCCCCGGGGCCCCACCAGCCACCGACGACAACAGCTGCGCAGACGACGCCCTGTTCGTCACCACCACAGCGATCCCAGCCGACGTATCACCCACCACCGTCGACGGGAACGCCAACGTCGTCGGCGCGATCGAGAACGTCGCCGTACCCGTCCCCGACAACGAGATGGTCCCCGAGCTCTCCCCGTTGATCGAGAAGCTCGTCGTGGTCGAGTGCGCACCAACTGTCTGCGGCACGAACTGATACGTGAACGCACACGACGCACCCGCCGCCAACGTCACCCCAGCACACGTCTGAAAACCCGTGAAGTTCACATCCCCCGGGGCCCCACCAGCCACCGACGACAATAGCTGCGCAGACGACGTCACATTCGTCACCACCACACTCACTCCAGCCGACGTATCGCCCACCACCGTCGATGGGAATGCGATCGTCGTCGTGCTGAAGTCGAAGACAGGGAGGGCCTGAGCGATGTCAACATGAACAGACAGGAAGATTGCGCTCAGGGCGAGAACCAGGACGAAGCGTAGTCGAGCCGAAGCAGGCATGATGGGTTCCCCGATCCACGTCAGAGGGCTAGAGGGCTAGCGGGTGCAAGAAGCATTGCAGTACACGCCATGGCGCAAGCCAAGGCGAAGCCGGACAGTTGGAACCGCTTCGTTTCGGCCGTACGCCGTAGACCTCTCATGTGCCCTCCCGTCGTCGCCGCAGTTCCGCAGCGGTGAAGCGCAATTTGATGATCTTTCCGGTCCCGCAGCATGGCATGTCCATGCGGCGCTTGGAACCCAGAGACCCGATCCCCACCTTTGTTGATCGTAGAATCAGGAATAGTGAATGAAAATTCCCAAAGTTCTATTTGGCCCATTCGACCCCGGTGAGGGGAGGTGCCAAAATCGGTACCAGGTCCGGCATAGTTGACAAGTTGGAGGGCGGCGGGTGCGTTGGGGTCACGGAATCGCTGTGTCCGGCAGACGGCGAGTCTTCGTACCCGGTGCGCCCTAGCACGTCTACTGTCGGTTCGCCCACGGTGCACGGATGTTTGCCGCGCTTAGAAGGGCGTTCGAATCTCGCGTAGACGCGCTCGAGACGGAGCTGAGGCGGCGCCTGTGGACGGGCGGCACGCTCTTGAACCTCTCAATTGCGCCGGACCTGGTACCCATCGAATCGTGCCGGAGGGTGGCCGGCGCCAGGGTGGTTCACCGTGAGGACGACGTTCACTGACCACCGCCGGCGGTGCTGTCGGCGGCCGTCGCCGGCACGGCCGAGGTCGCACCGGTACCCATCGGTACCCAACGGCGAGAGGGTGAACCCTGGTGCCAGGCCGCCGGCTTGGATGCGACGCGGCCAATGGGAGTACGCGTCGGCCGGGCTCGGTTCTGGTGTGGGACGGAGGACACCGATGACGAAGCGACAGCGCGCGAAGCTGGTCAAGCAGTACGCGGCGGGGTACGACGAGGTGGTGGGGGCGCTCGAGGGGTTTCCGGCAGGCAAACTCACGGCGCGCCCCTTCCGGGGCAAGTGGACCGCGGCCGAACTCGTCCACCACCTCGCGGACGCGGAGATGACGGCGGCGATCCGGCTGCGGCGCCTGCTGGTTGAAGAGCGACCCGTGATCTACGGCTACGACCAGGAGGCGTTCGCCACCCGCCTGCGGTACAACCAACGGGACATCGCGCCTGCGCTCGAGGCGTTCCGTGCGGCGCGCGCGACGACGGTTCAGATCGTCGAAGCGATGACCGCCGAGGATTGGGGGCGCCAGGCGTGGCACACCGAGCACGGCGTGTTCGGCACCGAGCGGTTGCTCGAGTTGACGGCGGCGCACGCCCGCAACCACGCCGCGCAGATCGCGCGGTTGCGTGCCGCGGTGACCGCGAAGCCCGGCGCGCCGAAGCGGCAGCGCCGCTCCGGCCGGTGATTCACATCTGAAGCCGTGGGCCCGATCGCATCGTTTGTCCACGGGCCACCACGCTTGACACCGTCAGGACAAAGCATCAGATTGGACGTGGATACCCAGGGAAGGAGGAGTCGAGATGAGGGCAAGGATCTCGCTCTACGTCATCGCGCTTGGCGTCCTCGCGGGGCCGTCTCTCGCCTTGGGTGCGGGTCAGGTCCGCAACATCCTGAGTCCGGTTGCTCAGGTATTCCGGGTGACCAGCACGACCTTCCCGAACGACGGGACCATTCCGCTCAGCATGCTCGGGAACAATTGCAATTCCCCGTTCGCATCCCCCATCCGCGGTGGGAACGCATCGCCCCAGCTTTCCTGGACCAGACCTCCGCACGGCACGCGGAGCTTCGTCGTCATCGCGTACGACGTCACCGCCGCGTTCACCTACTGGGGCATGTACAACATCAACACGATGGCGAGCGCAGTCGGGGGGCTCCCGGAGAACGCGGGTGTTGCCGGCAGCTCCTTTGGGGAACAGGTTGCAAACGATGTGGGAAATGAGAGCTACGACGGCCCCTGTCAGGAGCCGCTGGCAGGTCCGCTCCACACCCTTGTCTTCACCGTCTACGCCCTCGATATCGAGCTGCCGGAATTGCCGTCGTACGGCGATTTCCCTGCGAACGCCGAGACGCTCTATCGCGCGCTCATCGACGCCGGCAGAGGCGGCCACATCCTGGCCAGCGCGAGCATCGGCGGTTTCTTCGCCGGCGGCAAGTAGCGAATCGGGATCGCGATCTCAGCTCGTTGGACGGGATCCAGCAACCGCGGTGGGCTTGCGGTCCCACCCTCACGAAAGTGAGATGGCCCTACCAGGCACCGATTCGCCGGAAACTCCGGGGCCAGGGTGACTGACGCAACCCTTGGAGAGAGTGAGCCGCGGTGAAGTGCGGCCCCGGCGAAACGCCGCCGGGGCCGCACAACGTCCAGCGAGCTCGCCGCTGTACGCGCGGATCACGACGGTTCGCGGATCAGGTTGATGACTTTGGAGACTCCCTTGGTCCGCTTGGCGGTCCGAAGCGCGAGGTCGCGCTGGTCGTCCGTCGGGACCGTGCCACGCAGGCTGACCACGCCGTTCGAGGCCTCGACCTCGACATGCATCGCCTCGGCGCCGATCTCTTCGAGCAATCGTCCCTTGACGCGCATTTCGAGCAGGGCGTCACGGACCTCCTGGTCCGCGTGGTCGACCGCCCGTCCCACCGACGTCGCCGCGGGGGATTCCTGTTCCACTTGGACGTTGTCGCTCACGTCGGCGACACCGGGAACCGCCAGCGCGACCTCCTTGGCCAACTCCTGCGTCGAGCGGTTCTTGACCGTTCCCGACAGCACGACCTTGGGGCCGTGCACGTCCACTTCGATGTGCAGGGCGTCCCACCCCAGCTTGGTCAGCAGCTCGGTGCGTATCTTCACGTGCGTCACGGCATCGTCGAGGGCGCTCTCGTGCGTGGTCTGCGCGCTCGTGGTCTCGCGGCTTTCCGCACGCGCCGTTCCACTCCCAACGATGAGGCCCGCACCCACCAGGGTGGTCGCCGCCAACGCGACCCCCGCCATACGGCCGAAAACCGTGCGTGTCTTCATGGGTCCCCCCTTTCGACTGGGCCGCCGGATGCTCCGGTGCACGCAAGGCACCTGGGTTGCTCCTGGGCCCACCCGGTTGGGTTGCAAGCCCGATGCCACCACGGCCAGAAAACCGGCACCCGAGCTGCGACCGATCCGCCCGCGATTGGCGATTTGTCATGGCACCAGGACGCCGAGGGCGTCTCGAGAGCGGACGTTGGGCGACGCTCCGGGGCAGATCATCAGGGAGGATTTCCCGGTCGGCAGCACGCCGTGACGCGCGGGCGTCGGCCAGGACGTCCAGCGGGGAAGCCAATGCTCCGAAATCGGTGTTGGCCCAGATTGAACGACTTCGCCAACCCGTTTCACTTGGGCATCGGTGCCGTGTATCGCGATCGCACGATCATTCCCGGCCGTTGCCCATGCCGGCCTGCAACGCGATCGTGAGGCAACACGCTTATCTTGACTGAGCCTCACACGCTGCTACCATGCACCAGGGTGCCAAAGGGAGTTTCCGTTCCTTTTCCCTCGAACAAACCATGGCAGATCAAACGGGCGGCGCAGGACACTTCAAGAAGGACCTGAGCTGGTTTTCACTGCTCACCATGAGCCTCGGGACCGTGATCGGTTCGGGCTGGCTCATGCTGCCCGGCGTGGTGGCTTCCAAGGCGGGGCCTGCGGGCATCATCGACTGGCTCATCGGGGGCATGGGCATGCTGGTGGTCGGCCTGGTCTTCTGCGAACTGGGTGCGGCCTGGCCGGCCGCCGGCGCCGTGGCGAAATACCCCTACCTCTCGCACGGCAGCTTCGTGGGCCACCTCGCGGGCTGGGCGGCCCTCACATCCTACGTGATCATTCCGCCCGCGGAGGCCGTTGCGGTGACGCGCTATGCCGGGACGTTCTACCCCAGCCTCCTGACCCCTAAGGAAAACCTCAGTTCGCTAGGCCTCGCGGTGGGCACGGTCATTCTCGTCCTGATCGCCATGCTGAACTACTACGGCGTCAAGTACCTCGGGTATTTCCAAAACGTCGTGACCACGGTCAAGTACATCCCCATCATCATCTTTGTCGTCGCCATGGGGTTCTTCGCGTTCCATCCGCTGAATTTCACGGCCTTCAACGGGTTCGCCCCCATGGGCTCCTCGGGTCTCATGCTGGGGGCCGCGGCCACGCTCTTCGCCTACACGGGGTTCAGGCAAGCGCTCGATTTTGGCGCGGAGGCGAAGAATCCGGGCCGGGACCTTCCGCTGGCCCTGATCCTCACCCTGGTGATCGGGACGGTGACCTATTTCTTCATCGCGCTCGTCTTTACCGGGGGGATCAACTGGACCCACCTGGCCAAGTTCGGCGTCCACGAGGGCGACTGGACGTCTCTGGCCAGGCTTCCGGCGCCGCTGTACAACGTGACCGCCGCCGCCGGTCTCGCGATCGTCGCCACCATCATCTTCTGGGACGGGATCGTTTCGCCCAACGGTCCCAACGCCACCAACGTGGGCTCTGTCCCGAGGGTGGCCTACACCATGGCCGAGGGCGGCACCATGCCCAGGTTCTTCCTCAAGCTCCATCCTCGTTACGGCACCCCGGGGTGGGGGCTCTTCGCGTGCTTCCTGCTGGAAGAGTTCTTTCTGCTGGTGACCAACGGCGGGTACGGCGAACTGGTTTCGGAGGTGGGCGTGGCCTTCATGGTCAGCTACGCCATCGGCCCGGTGTCCATGACGGTCCTGCGCGACGTGGCCCCCGACGTGCCCCGGCCGTTTCGTCTTCGCTGGGCCGGTGTTCTGTCTCCGGCTTCGTTCATTATCGCCTCCCTGCTTCTCTACTGGAGCGCCTGGCCGGCCACGGGGCTCACCCTGGGCGTCCTCTTCGTCGGCGTGCTCATCTACATGGTCTACGTACTGAGGAAGGGCGTGTCCCTCTCTTCCCTCAAGTTCGGGGTCTGGTTCATCGTGTACCTGCTCACCATGGCTGTCTTGTCCTTCACGGGGGACAAGCACTTCGGTGGAAAGGGCCTGATCCCCTTCGGGTGGGACGTGGCTTCGGTGGCCGCCGCCTCGCTCGTGCTCTACTACTGGGGCATCCGCCAGGGCCTGGCGTACCACCGGGAGGTGAAGCCGGAGGTGGGATAGGGCCCGCGATTCGATTCAACTCCCACCAGGGGGAGCGACTCCTCCGGGTGATGCCCGCTCCGAGGCGGCGGTACCCGGCGCCGCCGGGTACCCCGTTCCTCTCCGCCTTCCCGCTCGAGGGCCGTTAATCCCTCTTCGCCATCCCCGGGGTGTCGGGGTGCGCGGCGTCGTAGGCCGCGATGTCCGCGTCGTTGAGGTGCTCCGCCTTCCACACCATCACCCGGTGGATGCGGTTCCAGCCGCTCGGGTGGTCGTAGAAGACGAACTCCTCCATCGCTCCGGGCTGCATCTTGCGGTACTCGGACAGGTGCAGCGCCGCCTGGGCGAAGCCGTCCGGCTGGCGGGCGACGTTGACGCCGTAGTTGTCGGCCTCGGCCTCCATGGTGCGCGTCATCGTGTTGGTGACCGGCGTCAGCACGAACATGAACGCCGAGAACAGAAACAGGAGGAGCGGCAGCCCGGCGACGTCGCCGACGCCGCGGATCCCCCAGCGGGCGCCGAAGCGCGCCTGCAGCGCGTCGAACGCCCAGCGCAGCGCCGCGAAGCCGATGACGATGATGATGCCGATGAACACAATCCCCTTGTAGACGTGGTTGAGGACGTAGTGGCCCATCTCGTGGCCGAGCACCGCCTCGATCTCCTCGTCCGAGCCTCGGGTCAACAGGTTGTCGTTCATGGAAATCCGCGTCGTGCCGAGGAGCCCGCTGACGTGCGCGCTCATCCGCTTGGTCTGCTTCGAGGCGTCGAACTCGTAGACGTCGGTCGCCGGGATGCCGTTCGCGCGCGCCATCGAGAGGATCTCCTGCTTGAGCGGCGTGTCGGGCAGCGGCTTGAACTTGTTGAACACGGGCTCCAAATAGACTGGCCCGATCGCCGCGCCGAACATCACGAAGACGATCAGCACCAGCGACCCCCACAGCCACCACGTGCGCGGCGCCCGGCGCAGGACGGCGTAGATCGCGGTGATCGCGAGGGTGCCGAGGACCAGCCCGATCGCCAGGCCCTTCGCCTGGTCGCCGAGCCAGGCGCCCAGCGTCTGGTTCGACATGCCGTACTGGTGCTCGCGGAAGTAGCCCTCGTAGGCGCTCCACGGCAGCATCACGACGCCGGCGATGACGATGTACTGGAGCGAGTAGAGGGCGGTCTGCAGCCAGCGGAAGCGGGTGACCCGCTCGACCCAGTCGCGCATCCGCGCCGAGAGCCCGGTGCCGAGGAACAGCCAGGCGACCACGAGGCCGGCGACGAAGTCCCACAGGATCAGCCAGTAGCCGCCCTCGAAGTAGGCGTCGGACTTCGCCCGCGCCTCCGGCGACATCGTGGCCAGGTAGGCGGCGGTGGCCGCGTCGGGGTCGAATCGCGTCGCGGCCGCCTGCGGGGCGGCGGTTCCCGGGCTCGGAGTGACGGTCGCCGCTGCGGCGCCGCAGACCAGGACCGCGACCAGCGTCACGAGCAGTGTCGTCCTCACACGCTTCATGGTTGTCCCTCCCGTGCAGACGTTTCCTCGCACCAGCATACGCGTTCCAAATGCGAAAGGTTCTCACCGGCCCCGGCTCTCCGGATGGGCGACAGGTATCCCATTCAATCCATTCTGTTGTGGCTCTCTGGTGTTGGTAGACGACAGGTCGAGCGTGTCGGTGTCTCACCTCTGCAGGGGACGGTTTCGCAATCGAGCAGCGTCGATTCAAAGGAGAGGGAAGGAACCGCCGAGCGCGGCGACGGCATCGGCCCTGCACGGGCTCACTTCACCGGGATGGGGCGGCGCTTGGTCCCGGCGAGCTCGGCGTCCATCTGGGTGATGTTCGGCGCGATGAAGTGATCGTAGAACGCCCAGCGTGCGAAGCGGGGGGCGAGCCGACCGCGCACCTCGGAGAGGAGCGCATCGCCGCTCAGGCCGTTGTGGCGGGCGGCGGCGACCTCGGCGCGCAGGGCCTCGAGGTAGCCGCGAAACGCCGTCACGTCGGCGGCCTTGCCGACCTCGCCGTGGCCGGGGACGAAGGTCGCCTTCGGGTGGGCCGCGAGCAGCCGGTCGTCGCTCGTCACCCAGGCGGCCGTGTCGGCGTCCGTCGTGTTGGGGAGGGTGGCGTTCCAGAAGAGGTCGCCGGTGAAGACGACGTCGGCGTCGGGCACGAACACCACCGAGTCGCTGCCGGTGTGCCCGGGCAGCGCCCGCACCTCAAGGAGGCGGTTGCCGAGGTAGAGGTCGATGCCGTCGTCGTAGACCAGGTTCGGCAGGACGAACGACTCGACCCAGGCCCGTTTGTCGGGAGGCACGTTCGGCGCCCACCACTTGAGGTTCTCCGTCCGCTCCCACGCCCGAACGTTGCGTTGCGCGACGATCGTCGCGCCGGCGTCGCGGAAGACGCCGTTGCCGGCCACGTGATCGAGGTGGTAGTGGGTGTCCACGACGAAGCGGATGGGCAACGGGGTGCGCTCGCGGATGGCCGCGAGCAGCTGCGCCGCGGCGGCGCTCGCCTGAAAGGTGTCGACGACCGCGACGCCGTCGTCGCCGATGACGAAGCCGGCGTTGCTCCCGGCCCCGCTGCCGGGGACGCAGACCGCGGCGAAGACGCCGGGGCCGACCTCGTGCAGGGTGAAGTAGGGCTTGGCCTCGGAGGCGGCAAGGGCGCTCGCCAGCGTCAGGCACGACACGAGGGAGGCGAGGAGCGGCGGCAGGCTTGTGGCTCGCATGACGCGATCATAAATGCACGAGACGTCTCCGGCATTCCCAGGCGGTGCCTTTCGCTCATGACGAGCGTTCGTCACCACGGGTGTGAGAACAATGGCGCGTGTGTGTAGAAGTGGCATGCGAGCTACTACTCTTGAGCCGCTTGCGAACCTGGCTCCCAATCGACGGCTGGAGGTGTGCAGCGCGTGGGGGGTTTCTGCTACCGTGCGCGATACCGGAGGGGTCGTGTTTGCCTGGCGGTCCGGGGAGGCACGTTGAACCGATGCGACGGTCGCTGATTGCGGACTCCGTGCTGCTCGGTGTCGTGGGCGCGCTCAGTGCCCAGGCGTTCATCTGGCTCCTTCGTTTCGCCCAGCGGTTCTTCCTCGGGCTGCTCGCCGGCTACTGGCCACCGGGAAACCCCGGCGAAGGAGGTCCGGCCGACCAGGTGATCGGCCCGCACGGCCTCTGGCTCATCCCGCTGGTCGCGGCGCTCGGCGGGCTGATCTCGGGGGCGCTCGTCTACGTGTTCGCACCCGAGGCTGAGGGGGACGGCACTGACGGGGTGATCCACGCGTTCCACCAGGCCGGCGGGTTCATCCGGGGCCGCATCGCCCCGCTGAAGACGGTCGCCTCGGCGATCACCATCGGTTCCGGCGGCGCGGCCGGGCGCGAGGGGCCGACCTCGCTGATCTCCGCCGCCGTCGGCTCGCTCTACGGCACCCTCCTGCACCGCCCGGAGAAGGAGCGGCGGCTCCTCACGGTGGTCGGCATGGCGGCGGGCCTCTCGGCGATCTTCCGCTCGCCGATCGGCACGGCGATCTTCGCGATCGAGGTGCTCTACAGCGAGATGGAGTTCGACGCCCCGGCGCTCCTCTACACCATGCTGGCGTCGGTGATGGCGTACGCCGTGAACGGACTGTTCGTCGGCTGGGATCCCCTCTTCCACGTGCCGGCGAACATCGTGGCCCCGGGGCTCCTGCAGAACGGCTGGTACGTCGTGCTCGGGGCGGTGGCGGGGGTGGTGGCCACGTTGCTCCCGCTCGTCTTCTACTCGCTCCGCGACGCGTTCAAGGCGTTGCCGATTCCGCGCGTCCTCAAGCCCGCGCTCGGCGGCTTCCTCGTCGGCGTCATCGCCCTCGCGCTTCCGCAGGTCCTCGCCGGAGGGTACGGCTGGATCCAGAAGGCAATCGACGGGCAGCTCGCGACCTCGATCCTGATCGCCCTGGTCTTCGCCAAGATCCTCGCGCTTTCGCTGACGGTCTCCTCGGGCGGTTCGGGCGGGATCTTCGCTCCCACCTTCTTCGTCGGCGCGATGCTCGGCGGCTCGCTGGCGAGCCTCCTCCACCTTCCGGCCGCACCGTTCGTCGTCGTCGGCATGGCGGCGGTGTTCGGCGGCGCCGGCCGGGTTCCGATCGCCACGCTCCTGATGGCGACGGAGATGACCGGCGGGTACCAACTCCTCGTCCCCGCGGCACTCGCGGTCATGATCAGCTACCTGGTGCAGACGCAGCTCTCGGCACTCGTCAAGTACCGGACGCTGTACGAGGCGCAGGTGCCGCGGCCGATCGACTCGCCCGCCCACCACGAGGAGCACATCCAAGCGGCGCTCGCCTACCTGGGCCAGCATCCGCTGATCCAGGCCGGCAGGACCGGCCACCTCGACCTGCTTCTTCTCCTCGAATCGGCGATTCCCGTGGATCTCCCCGACGGCGCCCGGATGACGCTCGAGACCCTCAGCCGGGGGAGCCAACTCTCCGGCCGGCCGATCACCCCCACCTGCGTCGCCGAGGGACAAGACGACGTCGAGCTGGTGGCGGTCTTGCGCGGCGGAGAGCTGCTCCTCCCGCAAGGAAGGGGCAAGCTCAAGGAGGGCGACGAGCTTTTCATCATTACTGCGCCTGGGTCGCGGGAGGCGATCGCGCGCACTCTCGCGGCGCCAACTGCCGAGCCCCCCGAAGAGGGCTCACAGGACGTAGGTACCACGTAGATACCAGGTGTCCCGTTCGGCTATTGTCGGTCTAGACGGGCAGGTCCCGGGTCCCACCGTCTCGCCTTGTCTTTGAGAAGTGGCCGCGTCGTTGGTCGTGGCGACGGTGGCAGCGTCCTGTCCCCCTTGGGGTGAGAGCCACCGATGAGACAAGACGGCGGTACCTTTGGGATCGTCGTCGGGGCTGTGGGAGCTGTGGAGCGAGCACGGCGAACTCCGCAGTTTCCAAGTCACTCTCCTAATGCGCGGCTCGCCGGCAGGGGCGAGACGTCCCGCCAGCGACGGGCGTCCTCTCTTTCCGCGGCACGCCACGAGTTTCGCCGAGAGACCCAGGCGCAGCCGCCGGCCGCCGTCGCGAGCTATGCAACCGACACCTCGAAGACGCAGCGCTTGGCGCCGGCTGAGCTTCGACTCCTTCAGGCGGGCCTGCACCGGCCGGCCGAAGATCACCTCGAAGCTCTCCTTCTGGTAGCCGACGGAGCAGTTGCACCAGAGCGCCGGCGTCCGCCGTAGATCGACAAGCGGGCAGCCGCAATCCCCCTCGGCGACCGCGACGGTGACGACGCCGTTCTCCTTGTCCCACGTGAAGTCGGTTCCCCAGTTCTTCCGAGCCGCGGCGAAGTAGCCCTCGGGGTCCCCTTTGAACTTGGCCCCGAGCTGACCCAACTTGGCGCACTCGCGGCCGGTCCTCTCGATGACCTCCGCGCACGCCTCCGCCGGCACGCCGGTCGCCATGAACCCGAGCAGCTTCGCGACCTGATACCTGGCGAACGCCAGCCGGCAGTCCTCGGCCGGCGCCTCGGCCGCAACCAGCGGGCTCGCGGCGCCAAGGACACTGAGTGCACACCCACACACCCCCAGCCCGCACGCGCTCTTGAGGAACTCTTTGCGATCCATGTGGTCCCCTTTCCGACGGTCCGGCCGCCGGTCCGACACGCCGTACCGGGGTGTACGCCGCGCGCCCAAGAAGGTTCGGCCGCTCGCCACCGGGAAGAACCGGCGCCGGGCGTCCGTTCTCTGGGCCACACGGGAGGCTCCGATGAAGGGATCATCGCTCGTTCTCGCCGCTTTGGTCGTCGCCGCGCCGGCGCTCGCCCAGGGGATGAAGGGCGCTCCGGCAGCCGGCATGGTCGGGGCGTTGGCGACGTCGTTCGACGCCGTCGGGGGCTACATCGTCCGCAGCGCGGAGGAGATGCCGGAGGCCGACTTCGCCTTCAAGCCGACGCCGGAGGTGCGCAGCTTCGGCCAGATCCTCGGCCACGTCGCCGACGCCAACAACACGATCTGCGCGGCCGTCCTCGGCCAGCCCAACCCGGCACCCGGAATCGAGAAGGGCAAGACCTCGAAGGCCGACCTCGTGGCGGCGCTCAAGGCGTCCTATACGTACTGCAACCAGGCGTACGCGATCTCGGACGCCGAGGCCGGCAAGACGATCAAGCTCTTCGGCCACGAACGCCCCCGCTTCAACGGCCTGCTCGCGAACGCCACGCACAACTGGGAGCACTACGGCAACCTGGTCACCTACCTGCGGATGAAGGGCCACGTGCCGCCCTCGAGCCAGCCGAAGAAGTGAACCTCGGGCGGCGCCTCGGGCGCCAATCGGCGGCCTTGACCGCGAGCGCCCGGCCGCCCGCACACGTTCGGGGGAGGCGGCGCCTGGTCAGGGATGACGGCGTCGGCCTCGATCTCGACCAGCCACTCGGGGCCGAGGAGGCCGGCCACCTTTGGCTCGAGCGTACCGCTCCCGGGGGCCTGCAGCGCACCTGACCGGGCTTGACCGGGGGCGGCCGACGCCGCACACTCGGGCCATGAAACCGCTGGTGCTGATCGTCGACGACGAGCCCGGGATCCTGACCCAGCTCGCCCACGTCCTCGAGGACGAGGGGTTCCGCACCGTCACCACCGGCAGCGGCGCGGAGGCGCTCGAGCTGTACCGCACGCGCCGCCCGGGCGTGGTCTTCCTCGACATCTGGCTCCCCGACCGCGACGGTCTGGAGACGCTGCAGGCGATGCGCCGGCTCGACCCCGACGCGGCGGTGATCATGATCTCGGGTCATGGCACGACGCCCACCGCGGTCAAGGCGATCAAGATGGGAGCGTACGACTACCTCGAGAAACCCCTCGCCTACAACCGCGTCCTCGAGGCGCTCACCGGGGCGCTGGCGGCCAAGGGCGCCGGCGGCGCGGCGCTGGAGATCGGGACGGGAGAAGAACACGAGCGGACGTTCCTGCCGCCGCCCGAGCTGCCGCTGCTGCGCGAGAGCGCGACCCAGCAGCGCACGGTCGGCGCGAGCACGGTGATCTACGGCATCGGGCTGCACTCCGGCGGCCGCACCGGGATGACGATCCAGCCGCTGCCCCCGAACAGCGGCATCCACTTCCTGACCCTGCCGAAGGGGACGCAGATCCCGGCGCACCTGGGCTCGGTGGCCGAGACCGAGTACGCCACCACGCTCTCGCGCGACGGCGAGAGCATCCGCACGGTCGAACACCTGCTGTCGGCGCTGCACGCCTGCGGCGTGACCAACCTGCTCGTCAAGGTGCACGGCGAGATCCCAGTGCTCGACGGCTCCTCGCTCGCGTTCTGCGAGCGGCTCGAGGAGATCGGGATCAAGGACCAGGGCGTCCCCCGCAAGGAGCTCGTCATCGACCGGCGCTACGAGGTGGTTGGCGCGGGCAAGAGCCTCGTGATCGAGCCGGCGGACACGTTCTCGGTCGCCTACCGGCTGCGCTACCCGCCGCCGATCGGCGAGGAGTTCTACGACTTCACCATGACGGACTTCGCGGCGTTCAAGACCGAGATCGCGCCGGCGCGCACCTTCGGCTTCATGCGCGACCTGCCGATGATGGCCGAGCTCGGGCTCGGCTCGGGCGGACGGCTGGACAACTTCATCCTCGTCGGGGAGGACAACGTCATCAACACCGAGCTGCGATTCCCGGACGAGTTCGTGCGCCACAAGGTCCTCGACATCATCGGCGACCTCTACCTGCTCGGCTACCCGGTGCGCGGCCGCGTGACCGCCGCCTACTCGGGCCACCGCGACAACATCGCGCTGCAGCGCGCAATCCTCGGCGCGTCGGCGTGAGCGGTCGCGCGGCGGGAGGCGCGCCGCGCGACAAGGCGCCAGCGGCCGAATGCTATGATCGCCCGGCCTGGCGCGCGCCCTGCGCGCTCGCACCTGGAGGCGCGGCGTGTCCCAATCCATCGACTACGCCCAGGTCGGCCTGATCGCCGGCCTCGAGGTCCACCAGCAGCTGCTCACCGAACGCAAGATGTTCTGTCGCTGCCCGGCTCGGCGCTACACCTCCACGCACGACGGCGAGGTGCTGCGACACATGCGGCCGACGCTGTCGGAGCTGGGCGAGTACGACGGCACCGCGTTGATGGAGTTCAAGACCAAGAAGAACATCATCTACTTGCTGCACGAGGACAACGTCTGCACCTACGAGATGGACGATACGCCGCCCTTTCTCGTCAACCAGCAGGCGGTCGACGTGGCGATCGAGCAGTGCCTGATGCTGGGGTGCGACATCGTGGACGAGGTCCACATCGCGCGCAAGCAGTACCTCGACGGCTCGATCCCCACCGGGTTCCAACGCACGGCGATCGTGGGGGTCAACGGGCGGCTGCCGTTTGCGGGGCGCGAGATTACGATCACGCAGGTGAGCGTGGAGGAGGACTCCTGCCGGGAGGTCTCCGACTGCGGCCACCTGATCGTCTGGCGCACCGACCGCCTTGGGATGCCGCTGATCGAGACCGTAACCGGCCCCGACCTGCGCACGCCGGAGGAGGTCGAGGAGGCGATCCTGCTCGTCGGGCGGGTGTGCCGCTCAACCGGGCACGTCCGCGTCGGACTCGGGGCCAGCCGGCAGGACGTCAACGTCTCGGTGCGCGGCGGGAGGCGCGTCGAGATCAAAGGCGTGCCGCAGGCGAGGTGGGCGCGCACGCTCGTGCACGGCGAGGCGGTGCGCCAGGTGAACCTCCTCGCGCTGCGCGACGAGCTCCACCGGCGTGGCTTCACGAGCCCCGACTCGATTGCCGTCGAGGGCGCCGACGTGACGGAGGTGTTCGCCAGCTCCGAGCTCGGCTTCCTGCGGCGGGAGGGGTGGGAGCGCTGGGCGGAGCAGGAGCAGAGGCGCACGGGGTTCGAGCTCGGCAACGGGCCGTTCGCCGTCCGCGCCGTTCGCCTTCCGCGCCTCTCCGGCACGCTGTCGTGGCCGAGCCAGCCCGACCTCACGTTCGCCCACGAGCTCGCCGGCCGCGTGCGGGTGATCGCCGACCTCGACCAGCGCCCGATCCTGATCCACTCGGAAAAGTGGCCCGATTACCGTGGCTCGCTGCAGGAGCTGCGCCGGGTGCGTAGCCGCCTGCACTGCGAGGCGGACGACGCGGTGGTGGTGGTCTGGGGGCCCGAGGACGACACAATCACTGCGGTCGAAGAGATTCGGCTGCGCTACCGCGACGCCGCCGACGGGGTCCCGAACGAGACCCGGCAGCCGTTCGCCGACGGCTCGACCGATTTCGAGCGCATCCTCCCCGGCCCCGACCGGATGTACCCCGACACCGACTCGCCGCCCACCCGCGTGACGCGGGAGCGGGTCGCGGGCCTGCGCGCCGGCCTGGCGCCGCGGCCGTGGGAGCGCGAGGCGCGCTACGCCGCCGCCGGCGTTCCGACGCCGACGATCCGCTACCTCATCCGCCGCGGCGGCGCGACGCTCGTGGACCTGGTCGTGGCCGAGGCCGGCGCCGACCTGCGCCGCGCCTGCGTGCTGTTCGGCGAGCGGCTGGTTGGGCTTCGCCGCGCCGGCGTGGACGTCGGCGCCATCGCCGCCGAGCGCTGGATCGAGGTGCTGCGGGCGTTCGCCGCGACGCCGGTCCTCTGGGAAGCGTGGGAGCCGATCGTGCGCGCGGTCGCCGCCGCGCCCGGCCGGCCGGTCGACGAGATGCTGGCCTCCAGCGGGCTCGGCGCGGCGCCGCCGGCGTGGCGGGAGACGGTCGCGGCGGCCGCGACAGCCGCGTCCGGCGAGCTTCGCGGCGGGGACGGCGAGCGGCTGCTGCGCGTCGTCATGGGACGGGTGATGCCCGCCCTGCGGGGACGGGTTCCCGGTGCGGAGGTGGCTGCGGCGGCTCGCGGCGCGATCGGAGGCCGGCCATGACCGCCGCGCGCGACGAGCTCAAGGGCTACAGGGGACAGGCGCGGGCCAAGCTCGCGAGCTTCGGCGTGCGGGTGTGGAGCGAGGTGCGTCTCGCCAACGACGCGGGGAGCGTGTTCGAAGGCGTCATTCTCCCCCGCAGCGAGACGTTCGACGACCTGCACATCGTGATCAAGATGAAGAACGGCTACAACATCGGCGTGCACGTCGATCGCGTCGCCGAGATCACCGAGTTGGGGTACAAGGAGGCGTTCTACAAGATCCCGGAGAAGGAGTTCCCGGCCCGCCCGCAGCTCCCCAAGGTGACGCTGCTGGGGACCGGGGGGACGATCGCGTCGCGCCTGGACTACCGGACAGGCGCGGTGATCCCGGCGTTCACCCCGGGCGAGCTGTACGGCGCCGTCCCGGAGCTCGCCGACATCTGCAACTTGACGACCAAGAAGCTGTTCGGGGTGTTCTCCGAGAACATGGCAAGGGAACAGTACATCGCCCTCGCCACCGCGATCGGCGAGGAGATCGAGGCCGGCGCCGACGGCATCGTCATCGGGCACGGAACCGACACGATGGGACACACCGCCGCCATCCTCTCGTTCATGGTGCAGGACTCCCCGGTGCCGATCGTGCTCGTGGGGAGCCAGCGCTCGTCCGACCGGCCCTCCTCGGATGCCGCCCTCAACCTGATCCACTCCGTGCGCGCCGCCGCCTGGGGCGACATCGCCGAGGTGATGATCTGCATGTTCGGCCCGACCTCGGACCGCTACGGGTTGCTGCACCGCGGCACGCGCTGCCGCAAGATGCACTCCTCCTACCGCAGCACGTTCCGCACCATCGGGGACATCCCGCTCGGCACCGTGAGCAGGGACCGCTTCACCTACCTGAACAAGGAGTACAACCGCCGCGACGCCAGCCGCAAGGTCAAGATCGACCCGGTCTACGACGACCGCACCACGATCCTGTACTACTACCCCGGGATGCACCCCGACCTCGTCGACGCGCTGGTGGAAAAGGGGTACCACGGCATCGTGATCGCGGGCACCGGCCTCGGCCACGTCAACAAGCCGCTCTACCCTGCGCTCGAGCGGGCGATCGCGGCGGGGGTGCACGTGGTGATGGCGGTGCAGACGCTGTGGGGGTACGCGCAGATGTACGTCTACGACACCGGCCGCGACCTCCTCGACCTCGGCATCGTGCCGCTCGAGAATATGCTGCCGGAGACGGCACTGATGAAGCTCTCGTGGGTGCTCGGGCACACGCGCGACCGCGCCGAGGTGACGCGGCTGATGCGCACCCCGGTCTCGCACGAAATCACGGACCGGGAGCCGCACAACGGCTACCTGATCATGCAAGGCGGCTTGCCGGAGACGGAAGAATGGATCAAGAGCCACTGGAAGTGACATGGCATCGCGCCCCCGGGCGCACGGGCGCCCGCCCGGGCGCACTGGGCGCGCTGGCGGTTGCCGCGCTGCTGGCGGCGGCGTGCGCCGCTCCGCTCGGCGCCCGGCGCGCCGCCGCAGTCCCGACGCCGCCGCCCGCGGGCTACGTGGCGACCCCGCCGCAGCTCCAGCCGACCGAGGTGCGGTCGCCCAACGGTATGGTGGTGTGCGGCTCGCCGGAGGCGGCGAAGGCGGGCGCGGCGATCCTCGCCGCCGGTGGCAACGCGGTGGACGCCGCCATCGCGACGGCCTTTGCGCTCGGCTCCTCGGAGCCGGTGACCTCTGGTATCGGCGGCCAGGTCTTCATCCTCATCTACCTCAAGAACGGCCGCACGGTGGCGGTGGACGGCTCGTGCGTCGTGCCGGCGTTGGCGAACCCCGCCGAGCTGCAGGCGATCCGCAACGTCGGTAACGTGCGGGGCTACAAGTCGGTCGCCGTCCCCGGGGCTCTGGCGGCGCTCGCCTACACCCTCGAGCGCTACGGCACGAAGAGCCTGGCCGAGGTCCTGGCGCCGGCGATCGACATCGCCGAGTTCGGGTTCCACATGAACACGACCGAGCTCGCCAACGTCGAGACGTACCACGCCAAGATCCAGCGTGGGGGGTACCTGGCCGACATCTTCCTCAAGGACTTCACCGGGTACTGGCCGCCCGAGCACGTCTTCTGCCAGGGGGACCTCGCCGAGACGCTGCGCCGGATCGCCCGGGTCGGGGCGGGCGATTTCTACCGCGGGCGCATCGCGGACGAGATCGACGCCGATATGGTGCGCAACGGCGGCTACGTCCGCAAAGCCGACCTCGTCCAGGTGCGGGCGGTCGAACGACCGCCGCTGCGCGGGAGCTACCGCGGCCTCGACGTCATTACCTTCCCGTACCCCGGGGGCGGCGGGAGCCTGCTCGAGATGCTCAACATCCTCGAGTCGTTCCCGCCTGAACTGCTGCACGGCTCCTCGCTGGACCGGCTGCACCTCCAACTCGAGGCGGGACGCATCGCGATGTGTGACCTGCTGACACCGACCGTACCGCTGGAACTACTCGACCGGGAGCTCGCCCAGAAAGGCTACGGCGCCAGGCGGGCGCGGCTGATCCGCTTCGATCGGGCGCTGCGGGACCGCGAGATCAGCGACGCCGACCCGATGCCGTACTTCGTCCTGGGGACGACACAGGTGTCAGTGGCCGACCGCGAGGGCAACGTCGTGGCGCTGACGCAGACGATCGGCGCCTCGCTCGGTGCCGCCGTCGCGACCCCCGGGCTTGGATTCGCCTACAACTCGAACCTCGACGCGTTCGAGTACACGAACCCGCGCAGCCCGTTCTTCCTTGCCCCCGGGAGGGTGCCGAGGACGACGCTGACGCCGACCATCGTGCTCAAGAACGGCAAGCCCTTCCTCGCGCTGGGCAGCGCGGGAAGCGAGCGGATCGTCCCCTCTCTCGCCGCGGTCCTCTCCGCGATCGAGGACCGCGGCCTCGGACTGCGCGCGGCCGTGGCGGCGCCGCGGATCATCTGGGGGTTCAGCGGCGTCACCAGCACCAGCGAGCGGGGGTACCTGGAGCTGGCCGGCGAGATCACCCCGGAACGGGCTGCCGCGCTCGCGAAGCGAGGGTTCACGAGGATGTACGAGCAGGGGTTTCCGGCCCGCTGGATCGACCTGATGGCGTTCGGCGGCACGAACGCCCTCCTCATCGATCCGGACACACACACCTTCGTGGGCGTGCCCGACCCGCGCCGGCAGGGCGTCGCCGTGGCGCCCGGGCCGCCCGAGTAGGTCGGAGCGCCGGAGCGGGGAGCACATTCCGGCAGCTGCCGTCGCCAGCCTCCCCAGTGGGGCGGTGTCAACCCCACCCGGCCGCGCTCGTCCCTCTCCTGGTGGGTGGCGGTACGATGGGCCGGGAGGGCCAGACGATGACAGGCGAGGTGACGCGCAGGACAACGGTCGCGACGGCGCTGCTGCTCGCGACGGTGGCAGTGGCCGCGTGCACGACGGTTGGCGTGTCGTCCAGCCGTTACCTCGGTGTGCCGCAGTTCGCGCCCACCGACCCGAACTCGGTGGAGATCCTCCAACACGAGCCGCGGCGCGGCGCGGTCCGGCTGGGCGAGGTCTTCCTCGAGCCATCGGGACACCCCTCCGTGGCCATGATGGAACAGGCGCTCCGCGTCGAGGCCGCCAAGCTCGGTGCCAACGCCGCGGTACTCGTGTACGACAAGTTCAGGCGGGTCGGGACGGTGGTGCAGGGACCGTGGTGGTCGCGCAGCGCGTACCCGGTGTACGGCCGCAAGATCGTGGCGGTCGCGATCCGCTACAAGTGACTCCGGCTGCGCCCGTCGGGTGCGCGGTCGTCGTCTGTGTGGAGCGCGACCGCAGGGCGGGCGAGGGCGCCCGCCCCACAAGAGCATTCATGGCGAACGCGGCCACCAGACGGCCTCTTGAATGTGGGGCGCGGCCGCCGGGCGCACAACCGCACCCACCTCGTCGTCGGTTTGGCGCTGTGTTGAACGAAACGGCGGGTCAGTCGCCGAGCAGGGAGCCGGTGAGGCGGACCGTGTAGTTGCGCCCGTCGGAATCGGCGCGGTAGACCTCGTAGCGGCACGTGCCGCCGCCGGCCGTGATCCGCAGGAACGTGCTCGGCGCGCCGGGGTCGCCCTTCCCGCGGGCGTGGCCGCAGTCGAGCTGCCACACGCCGTCGATCCTCTTGGCGGAGGCGTCATGCGTGTGGCCGCAGAGGTACGCGGTGACCTTTCGCTCCCGCAACAGCTTCCAGAAGCGGTCGCGGTCGGCCGCGTGCTTGTTGAGCGAGGTGGTCTCGTGGCGCATCCGCCCTGTCGTCATGTCGGGCAGCGGGAACGCCGGCTCGTGGCCGGCCACGAACACGTACGGCTTGGTGGTGGCGGCCAGGTCCGCGGCCAGCCAGGCGTACGTCGCCGCGCCCACGTCGCCGTCGCTCCCGGTGTCGGAGGCGCCGTCGTAGTACTCGTTGATGACCGCGACGTGCACGTCGCCGTATTCGAAGGCGTACATCGTCTCCACCGCTCCTGGAGGGCCCTTGCGGACGACGTGGAGGAGGGAGGTCCCGCCGGTGTTGAGTCCGCGCAGGTACGCCATGTACTCGTCGGAGCTGGTGTCATGGTTGCCGACCGCGGGGTAGAAAGGGAAGCCGGCGCCGAACACGGTCCGGATGACGTCGGCGACCGGCCCTGGCGGCTCGAGGTCGCCTGGAATCAGGAGAAACGCCGCCGGCCCCGTCGCGCGCATCGCCTCGGCGGCGCCCTCGAAGTAATCGGGCCCCGAGTACTTGCTGCCGGCATACTCGCGCATGTCGGCAGCGACGAAGAACGAAATCGGTTCAGTCTGCGGCGGCGGGGCGGCAAGCGCGACCCCGGCGATCGCGTGGGCGGCGAGGGCCGCGAGGAGCCATCGGAGGGAGAGCCTGCGCATCGGTGAACCTCCAAGACGACCATCCTACCAGCGCACCAGGTATCCTTCGGCGGCGGAACCTCGAAACGAGGAGGAGGGTTCGCCGGGGGAGGCCGTGGAAGCGGGCGAGACGTTGACACTGCGCCGGATCGCGTGGTTCTGGGCGCCGCTGGCGGCCACCTGGCTGATGATGTCGGTCGAGGGGCCGTTCCTGGCCGCCGTGATCGCCCGGATGGGCGACGCCAAATTCAACCTTGCGGCGTTCGGGGTGGCGTTCTCCTTCGCCATGCTCGTCGAAGCACCGATCATCATGATGATGACCACCGTCGTGGCGCTGGTCGGCGACCGGCACTCGTTCCTCGTCCTGCGGCGCTTCGCGTACACCCTCAACGCGGCGATCACGCTGGTGATGGCCGTGTTGCTGCTGCCGCCGGTGTTCCGCTTCGTGGCCGAGCGACTGATCGGCCTCCCCCACGAGGTGGCGCAGCTCACCCACGTCGCAACCGCGATCCTGCTGCCGTGGCCGGCGGCGATCGGATTCCGGCGCTTCTTCCAGGGAATCCTGATCAGGAGCCACCTGACCAGGCGGGTGGCGTACGGCACCGTCGTGCGCGTCCTCGCCATGGCGCTCGTCGCCCTCGGTCTGTACCTGTTCACCGCGCTGCCGGGGGCGTTCGTCGGCGCCGCCGCCCTCTCGGCCGGAGTGACGGCCGAGGCGATCGCAAGCCGGTTCATGGCCCGAGCCGCTATCCGAACGCTCGTGCGCGCCGATGCCCCCACGTTGCCCGGTCCGGCGCTGACCACGCGGGCCATCGTGCGCTTCTACGTTCCGCTCGCTCTGACTTCGGTGCTGACGCTCGGGGTCAACCCGATGGTCACCTTCCTGCTCGGCCACAGCCGGGCGGCGCTGGATTCGCTGGCGGTGTGGCCGGTCGTGACCGCCCTGGTCTTCGCCTTCCGCAGCACCGGGTTCGCGTACCAGGAGGTCGGCATCGCGCTGTTGGGCGACGACCGCCGCCACGCCGGGGTGCTCGGACGGTTCGCCGCCATCCTCGCGGCGGTCACGGCCGGCGCGCTCGCTATCGTGGCGTTTTCGCCTCTCGCGCCGGTCTGGTTCGGCGTCGTCTCGGGGCTTCCGGCCGAGCTGACGCGGGCCGGCCTCGCGCCGCTGCGCATCCTCTGCCTGATGCCGGCGCTCGAGGTGCTGCTGTCGTTCCAACGCGCCCTGCTCGTCCACGCCCGCAGGACCGCCACGATCACCTGGGCCACCGCGATCGAGGTCACGGGGATTCTCGCGGTCATGGCGCTCGGGGTGGTGGCGTTCGACCTGGTCGGGGCCGTGGCCGGCGCGGCCGGCGTGCTCGCCGGCCGGTTGGCCGCCAACGCCTTCCTGGCGAGGCCGACCGTGTTCCGGCTGCCGGCGTGAGCCGCGTCGCCCCGTCTACTCCAGCGACGGCCGTGCCTTGAGGAGGAGCGTGAGTTCGAGGCGCACCCCGGTGCGCGCCGCGACGCCAAAGGTGCCGTCGTAGCTCGCGAACACGAGCCGCCGGTCGGTCGCCGCGAGGGGCCGGATCTCGGGGTCGAGGTGGTCGGTGAGGGACCGGAACGCGACGGCCGCCTCGGTCGCGGTCGGGTAGACGGCCACGACGAGCGTGCGGTTGCCATCGGCGCCGCCCGCGTACCGGGCAGCGACCGCGGTCACCGTGCCGCCGAGCCGGAGGACGTCGCCCTCGCCGAGCGTCGCAATCTCCTGCAGGCCGAGGCTGCCGCGAATCAGCCTCTCCGAGCCCGGGACGATGCCTTCGCGCGGCAGCCCGTCGAACGCCCGCACCTCGGCCCCGCGCGGGAGCCGGCCGGCGATCGCCCGCGCGAACTCGACCAGGGCGGGCGCGATGGCGGGCGTTCCCGGGGGGTTGTTGACGATGACGAAATAGCGGTCGCGCGCGAACAGCAGTTGGTAGCGGCCGGCGGTGTGGCGCTCGGCGAAATCGGGCGACGGGGTCTCGGCGCCGCACTTGTCGAGGTAGATCGCCAGGGCGGCTTCCGCGTCGCGCATCCGGTAGCACTCGACGACGATCTCGCCCCCCGCGCGGGAGTAGCGCTGCACGGTGGCCTGCTCGAAACCGAGCTCGAGGAAGATCTCGGCGCCGCCGTCGATGTGGTTGTACAGCGTACTCCCGGCGAACACCTTCGCCCCGCCGTCCCTTGTCCAGCCGCCGGCAAATCCGGACGGCGGCAACAGCGCGTCGTCGCCCGCCGCGGCAGCCGCCACAGCCACGAGAAGAGCGACGGCGGCGGCAGCGATGGCCCTCACGCCCGCACCAGGGTGATCTTGTCCGGCGTCGCGACGCCGAGGCCCAGCCTCTCGGCGTAGAAGAGGTACTCGGTGAACTTCGGGTGCTCGTTGACCGCGATCCCCATCGCCTTGCGCTTGGCGACGAGCTCGCGGTGGCAGACCATGTCGAGGGCGAACGGGTCGGTCGCGACGTAGAGCGAGTGGTTCGGGTAGACGAACTTCTCGTTCTTGTCGGGGCCGCCCTCGTACTGGCCGCGCAGCCCGTCGGTGACGTTCAGCACCAGCTTGTCGCGCACCCACGGCGCCGCGAGCACCTCGGTGTTGACGCGGAAGAACAGCGGCGCGTGCAGGCGGCCGGTGTTGCAGATCGAACCGAACCCGAGGTTTTTCGTGGCCATCGAGATGCCGTTGCCGGTGTTCTTGTAGGCGGCGAGGTTCACGATCTTGGTGAGTCTTTTGGTCACCAGCTTGCCGAAGTACGAGTACTCGCCCGCGAAGACGTGCTGGTTCAAGTAGAACTCGTCGTCCTTGTAGCCGCGCACGCCCTTGCCGAGGATGCCCTTCGCGAAGTAGTACGCGTCGGTGTCGAAGTTGGCGGCCGAGACGTGGTGCCCGGCCTTGTCGCGCCAGGTGTCTCCCTCCTCGTCCATCGTCTGGAGCCCCTCGATGCCGACGCCGGGGAAGTTGGCCGCCGTGAACCCCGCGTCCTTGAGCATGAAGTCGAAGCGGTCCCAGATCACGATGTTCCGCCTCGGGATGCCGCCGTCGGCAAGCCAGCGGATCACCGCCTCGACGAGCTCCGGCTTGGTGCTGATGAGCGGCGCCCCGACCGGGTTCACCTTGAGGCCGACCACGTCGTGTGGGGAGAAGAACAGGGGGAAACTCTTCTTCAGGCTGACGCCGGTGAGTTTGCGCACGCCGCGTTCGAGCATGCCGCGGACCACCTTCGCGTCGACCGCATCGCCGGCCAGCGACCTGGGGTCCGTCACCTTGACCACGCGCCCGGGGAACGGGCCGGGAAGCGCGAACGTCCCCTTCGGCACCTTCATGAACTCGGCGATGTTCGTCTCGACCTCGGCGGGCTTCTCCTTCTCCTGGCCGAACACCGGCACGCCGAGGACGAGGCCGGAGACCACGGCCGAGCAGGCTCCGGCGGTCTTCACGAACTCGCGGCGGTCGAGGGTGAGGAAGCGGTTCATCGAAGCGTAGCGGCGGCTCACGGCAGCCTCCCTGGCGCGATCCCCGGCCTTGTCCGGCCGCTGGTTTCCTCCTGCGTCTCTCGCCGGGCACGGGGTGTCAGGGCATGATACGCGGCCGCGCCGGGGGCGGTTGCACGAGGCGGTCAACGTCGGGCCGCGGCGCTCGTCGTTGAGGGTGTGCGATCCTGGCCTGGAACCCGGGCGGGGACGCGGAGGCGGCATGGAGGGGGCGTTGCAGCGGACGCGGCGGCGAAGCGGCCTGGCAGTCGTGGTGCTCCTCGGCGCGGCGCTGCTGGGGGCCGCGCCGGCGTTCGCCTTCAAGCACCTGCGGCTGCCGGCGAGTATCCCGATGCGCGACGGCAACGTGCTGGCGGCCGACGTGTACCTGCCGGCGGCCACCGGCCGCTGGCCGGTGGTGCTGATCCAGACCCCGTACGACAGGCGCGCGTTCTGGGCCGTGTTTCCGGTCGAGCTGTCCGACGATCCGTTGCTGAAGGACCCGGACTACGCCTTCGTCGTGACCGACTGGCGAGGGTTCTTCGCCTCGTTGCCGGCAGCGGTGCCCGGGTACGACCGCGGCCTCGACGGCTACGACACCGTCGAGTGGATCGCGCAGCAGCCGTGGTGCGACGGCCACGTCGGCACCTGGGGCGCCTCGGCGCTGGGGGTGATCCAGTTCCAGACGGCCGCGCACCGACCGCCGCACCTCGCGGCCTGCGTTCCGATCGTCGCGCACGACCACGACAGCTACGGGCTGTACTACCCCGGCGGCGTCTACGCGCGCAACAAGAACGGCTTCGTGGCCGGGCACTTCGGCGGCGGCGAGATCGTCAAGGCGCACCCTCTCGATGACGGTCTCTGGGACGCGGCGGCGGCGGGCGGCGTGCAGCCCGAACAGATCGACGTGCCGATGCTGTACATCTCGGGGTGGTACGACCACGAGACCGACATCTCGCTCGCAGTGGCGGCGGCGGTGCAGGCGAGGGGCGGCCCGAACGCGCGGGGCCGGCAGAAGGTCCTGGTCGGGCCGTGGAGCCACAGCAACATCGGCAAGCTGCAGCAGGGCGAGCTCACCTACCCGGCGGCGAAGGGGGCGTCCTCGGTCCTGGCCAAGGAGTTCTTCGACTTCTACCTCCGGAGCGCGGCCAACGGCTACGAGGCGCGGGCGGCGTTCCGGTACTTCCGCATCAACGACGACATCTGGGTCGACGCCGGCGCCTGGCCGCCGCCCGGCGGTCAGGCCCTCCCGTTCTACCTCACCGAGGGCCGCGAGCTGAGCCCGCTCCCGCCCACGTCCGCAACCGCGTCGATCGCGTACACCAGCGATCCGGCGAACCCGGTGCCGACGCTGTTCGGCGCCATCCTGGTCGAGGGCGCCGCCACCCAGGGTCCGGGCGACCTGGCGCCGATCGAGGCGCGCCCCGACGTCGTCACGTTCACGACCGCGCCGCTGGCGGCCCCGTTGCGGATCGAGGGGCGTCCGGTGGCGCGTCTCTGGATCGAGTGCAGCGCGGTGGACACCGACATCGCGGTGCGGATGACGCAGCTCGCCCCGGACGGCCGCTCGCTCTTGCTCGTGGACGGCATCCGCCGCGCCTCGCTGCGCGATTCGTTCTCCGAGCGCGAGCCGCTGCAGCCGGGCACGCCGTACCTGGTGGAGGTGGAGCTCCCCTCGGTCGCGGTCGCGATCCCGGCCGGCGACCGCCTCCGCATCGACGTCGCGTCGTCGAACTACGACCGCTTCGACGTGAACATGCAGGACGGCTCCGCGCTCTCCGACGACCCCGGGGCGCGGGCCACGACGGCGCAGGTGAGGGTGCTGGTCAACTCGATCTTCACCTCGGAGTTCCTCGTGCCGACCGTCGCCGTCCACCGCGTCAGGCGCCACCTGGCGGCCGCCGGGCGCTGAGATCGCCGGCGCCCCGCGCCGCCCGGCGCTGGCGGACCACCTCGTACAGCGCGATCGCCACCGCCGTGGACACGTTGAGCGAGCGCATCTTGGTGTCCGCCATCGGGATGCATACCATCCTTTCGGCGTGGCGCGCGCGCACCTCGTCCGGGAGCCCGCCGCTCTCGCGCCCGAACACCAGCACCACCTCCGCCGGGAACTCGACGTCCCAGAGCTCGCGCGGCGCCTCCGCCGAGAAGAAGTAGGGCTCGCCGAGCCCGGAAAGCGCGGCCTCGAACGCCGGCAGGTCGTCCCAGACCACCGGGCTGACCCTCGGCCAGTAGTCGACGCCCGCCCGGCGCACCTCGCGCTCGTCGAGCGAGAACCCCAGTGGCCGCACGAGGTGGAGCTGCGCGCCGGCGGCCAGGCAGGTGCGGCCGGCGTTGCCGGTGTTCCAGGCGATCTCCGGCGTGACGAGCGCCACATGGATGCTCGCGGTTCGCGTCGTGTCGCCGTCGGCCGGGTTGGGTCGTGCGGTCGTCGCCATGCTCGTTCGCTCGCGGCCAGCTTACCAGCCGGGCGGCCCGTGCCGGGTTGCGTCCTCCGGTTTCCGGTCCGAGATTGGAGGAAAGACCCGGGGAGGTGGCCGATGCCGACGTTCGTCCTCATGACCCGCCTGCGTCCCGAGAGCGTGCACGACGCCCACGGCCGGCGCGAGACCGGCAAGGGGTGGCTCAAGAAGGTGCAGACGCTGTGCCCCCAGGTGAAGTGGCTGGCGCACTACGCGATCCTCGGTCCCTACGACTTCATGGACATCTACGAGGCGCCGGACGTCGAGACGGCGCACAAGGTCTCGCTGATCTCCCGCAGCGAAGGGGCGGTGAGCGCGGAGAGCTGGCAGGCGCTGCCGTACGAACGGTTCCTGCAACTGCTGGAACAGGTCGAGCCGTAGACGGTCGCCGCGCGAGCCGCGCAGCGGACGCCTTCAGCGAGCCGGAGCCCGGTGCTACGCTGAGACGACTCTCGTAGGCGGAGGTGTGTGATGACCAGGGTCAACACGCGCAGGGTCTGGCTCGGAGCGGCGGTGGGTTGGGTCGCGTGGAGCGTGTGGAGCGCGATCCTCAACACGGTGATCTTGATGCCCCACTACGCCGCGGCCGGGAAGGCGGGGACGCTCCTGACCCAGCCGCGGTACCCGTTCTTTGTCCCGGTGTGGTTCGCCTCGCTATTCGTGCTCGCCCTTCTGGGCGCCTGGTTGTATGCCGGGGTGCGGGAAACGCGCGGGGCCGGACCGGCCACGGCGTTCAAGATCGGGGCCGGTCTCGGGTTCGCGAGCGGCTTTCCGCTCGCGTTCTCGCTCGCGGCGTGGGCGCCGTTCCCCCGCTTCATCGCGCTCGGGTGGATGCTCGACCTGTGGGTCGGGGCGATCGTGGCGACGCTGATCGCCGGCTGGCTCTACAGGGACTGACCCGCCCTAGCGCGCGAGGCCTGCCCGCACGCGGGCGAGGAGGCGGGCCACGCCTTCCCGGAACACCGCGCGCTCGGGCAGGAGGCTGAGCACGAGCGTGCCGGCGCTGGGGAAGTCGAAGAAATAGCCGGGGTGCACGGCGACGCCGTCCTTCTCGAGCAGCTCGAGCGCCAACTCCTCCTCCCCGATCACGGCCGGGACCCGCAGCGCGACGCTCCAGCCGCCGCCGGGTGAGAGCACGCTCACCTCGGGGACGGCGGCGGCCGCGCGCTGCAGCTCGGCGAGGTTGGCGTGGCAGCGCTCGAGGATCGCGGCGCGCACCGGGGCTCCGTCGCGCAGCAGAACGGGGAGCGCGAGCTGAACCGGCGTGCCAACCGAGAGAAAGGTGTCGGCGATGAACTCGAGGCGCGCGAGCGCCTCCTCGACCAGCGGCCGCGGTCCGCCCACCGCCACCCAGGCGAGCTTGAGCTGCGGCAGGCCGACGCTCTTGGAGAGGCCGCCGAGTGCGAAGGTGAGCGCGCGCTCCTCGGATGCGAAGCTCCGCCCGCTGCCGGCGCCCCCGGCCAGCGGGTAGTCGAGGAAGACCTCGTCCGCGATGACCGCCCAGCCGCGGGTGGCGGCCAGCCGCTCGATTGCCGCCGCGTCGTCGGGGTGCACGAACGACCCGGTCGGGTTGTTGGGGTGCACGACGACGATGGCGCGCACCGCCGCCGGAGCGCTCGCGAGCGCGTCGAGGTCGGGGCGCCAGCCGAGCTCGGCGTTGAGGTGGTACGGCAGCGCGTCCACGCCCTCCACTCGGGCCAGGTGCTCGAACAGCGGGTACGACGGCGACGGCACGAGCACGGCGTCCCCCGGCCCGGCGAGAAGCTTGAAGAGGAACGCGTACGCCTCGCTGGTGGAGGCGGTCAGCAGCACGCGCTGGGGATCCACCTCGACGCCAAACCGCCGGTACTGGGCGGCCGCGGCGCACCGTGCCGAAAGCAAGCCGCGGGGGTCCGGCCGGTACGCCAGGCCGGCGCGGTCAGCGAGAGCGTCGAGAAGACCGGTGGGGTAGGCGATGCCGCACGCCGTCGGGTTCGAGGCCGTGAGGTCGAACGGCGGCGCCGCCGCCGCCCGCGCGGCAGCGATGCGGTTGGGGGCGAGGTCTGAAGGGACGCGGCGGGAGAACACGGTGGCTCCGGCCGGATTCTCGCACGCCCGGGGGGGCGGGCGCACGCGGGGCGCGGTGTAGAATCCCGCCGACACGAGGGGGAACGCATGAAGGAGCTTCTCGGCGCGAAGACCCAGGAGTACCAGGCGAAGGCCCGCGAGGTCGCGGAGAAGTTCGTGCGACCCGTGGCGGCCGAGCTCGACCGCACCGGCGAGTACCCGTGGAGCGTGATCGCGGCGCTCAAAGAGTACGACCTGATGGGGATCTGGGTCCCCAAGGAGTACGGCGGCCACGGCGCCGGCGTGCTCGACATGTGCGTCGTGGTGGAGCAGCTCTCGCGCGCGTGCGGCGGGATGGGCGTGGCCTACGCCGTCAACGCCCTCGGCAGCTTCCCGATCGTGCTGGGGGGAACCGAGGAGCAGAAGCGCCGCTACCTGCCCGCCATCACGACCGGCGAGAAGCTGATCGCGTTCGGGCTGTCGGAGAAGGCATCGGGCTCCGACGCGGGCTCGCTGCGGGCGCGGGCGGTCAAGGACGGCGACGGTTACGTCATCGACGGCGACAAGAAGTGGACCACGAACGCCAACGCCGCCAGCATCTACACGGTGTACGCCTCGACCAACCCGGAGCGCGGCACCCGCGGCGCCTCCGCGTTCATCGTCGAGAAGGGCACCCCCGGCTTCGAGATCGGCAAACGCGAGCAGCTCATGGGGATCCGCTGCGTGCCGGTGCACGAACTGCACTTCAAGGACTGCCGCGTTCCGTCCTCGGCGCTGCTCGGCGACAAGGAGGGGGCGGGGTTCGCCAACGCAATGATGACCCTCGACCGCGCCCGTCCCGGCGTCGCGGCGCAGGCCGTCGGCCTCGCCCAGGGCGCGATGGAGTGGGCGATCCGCTACACCTCGGAACGGCAGCAGTTCGGGCAGAGCGTGATGTCGTTCCAGGCGACGCAGTTCACGCTCGCCGACATGGCGATCCAGATCGAGGCGGCCCGCCAGTTGGTCTACACCGCGGCCCGCGCCATCGACGCCGGGCTGCCCAACGTCTCCCGCCTGGCGGCGATGAGCAAGGTCTTCGCGACCGACACCGCGATGCGGGTCACGACCGACGCGGTGCAGCTGTTCGGCGGCTACGGCTACTGCCAGGACTACCCGATCGAGAAGTACATGCGCGACGCCAAGATCACGCAGATCTACGAGGGCACGAACCAGATCCAGCGGGTCGTGATCGGGCGGTCGCTGACGCGCGAGGCGGGGGCGATGGCGGGGCATCTCAACGTCAAGGTCGAGCACTTCCCCAAGCCCTAGCCGGGGCGCCGCCGGCGTCGGACCATCTGCTGCGTTGCCCTTCGGCGGCTCGCGTGCTCACGTAGCCTCCGGCTACGCTCCGCTGCGTCCGCCTCGGGCGCCTTGCATCTGGCCCAACGGCGGCGGCGCGGCTACACGCCCCAAGCTGCGACGCCCTGCCTATCGGTGGCGCTGGTTCTAATGTGGGGCGCGCCCGCCGGGCGCGCTTCCTCGCCTTCGAGCGGGCGCTCAAGGCTGCGCGGCCTGCGGCCGGCGCAGCCGCCTCGGACCACTGACCACTTTTTTCCGGAGCCCAGTACCGGCGGGCCCCCGGCAAGGGTGAGCGAGCGGCGGCTTTGCCGGCGCGAGCGTGGGGGTTCGCGGGGCTAGAGGCGGCGGGGGTCGGTCGGGGCGCCGAGGAGCCCCCGAAAAAGGGAAGAGAGCGCGGAGCGGGATTCACTCCCGCGGAGCGCTGGGGGGCGCGGGGGGTCTAGAGCGTCCGGGTGGGAGGGGGAGTGGACGCGGGACCCCCCGAGAAGATGGTGGAGGCGGGGGGAATCGAACCCCCGTCCGGAGGACTTGGGCCGCAGGTGTCTCCGTGCGCAGCCTACTGTTGGTTCTCGTCGCGGTGGCTGGGTGTAGGCTCCCGTCCGTCGCGACCAGCCCGAAAGATCTCGACCGCCGCTGCCGGGCGAAGCGGCGTTCCAGCCTGCTTTTGCGTCGCCGTGATCAGGTTCGCAGGCGGGAGCCGGCGATCACGACGTGACTGCGTTTAAGCAGCCAGTGCTAGCTCAGTGTTGGCAGCTATGAGTTTCCGCCCTTGTTACGTGGCGGCGGACCACGGCACGCTGCCGGCGACCCAACATGTCCCCCGTCGAACCCGGTACGCCCCCAGGTCACGGATCGACTTTAGTTTACGCTCATTGGCTCCGCTTGACGAGCGCGAGGGCGGGGACTACCGTGTGCGCCATGGTGGAGCTTGAACCGATCAGCGTTATCGTGACATCGGTCGGAACCGAGCAACAAGCAGTCGAGATCTCCGAGGAGCTCGTGGCGAAGTGCCTCGCGACTTGCATCAACATCGTCCCCTGCCTGCGCTCGATTTACCGCTGGAAGGGAAAGGTGTGCGAGGACACCGAGTACCTGCTCATGATCAAGACTCGGCACTCCCTGTTCGGGGCCGTGAGTGACGCGATCCGCGAAATCCATTCATACGAGCTCCCCGAGGTCCTCGAGTTCCCGGTCGGCGCCGCCGAGCCCCACTTCCACCAGTGGGTGGTCGAGATGGCCACCGGCGTGCCCGAGGCCGAGCCGGAGCTGGAAGCCGAGCCGTCGTTCGACTGAGTGCGGCCGCCGCGCTCTGGTCTCATGATCGGCCCGGCATTCAGGTTGCCTCGCGACAACCCGGGGCGTACACTTTCGCGGGTGGGGTCCGCCGCCCCGACCCGGAGGGTTACACCATGAAAATCACACGCTTCCTCGCCGGTGTGCTCCTGCTTGCCCCGACGCTTCTCTTCGCGCAGGCACAGGGAAGGATCAAGGGCGTGGTGACGGACACCCAGGGGAATCCGATCCCCGGCGCCAAGATCATCCTCACCTGCCCCGAAATCGCCAACTTCCACCGCGAGCTGACCGCCGACGAGAAGGGCGGTTTTGCGACGCTGATCGTCGACGCGACGCGGGAGTACCTCTTCCGCGTCGAGGCGCCTGGCTTCCAGCCGCAGGAGTCGATGCGGAAGCCGCTGATCGGCGGCCAGACGCTCGATGTCTCGTTCGCGCTCCGGAGCGTCAAGGAACTCCAGGCCGAGCAACAGCAGAAGGCCCTCGAGCAACCCGGCCTCAAGGAAGCCCGCGAGGGCCAGGAACTGCTGGACGAGGGTAAGCCCGTCGAGGCGCGCGCCAAGTTCGCCGCGGCGGTGGCGGCCAAGCCCGACCTCTATATCGCCTGGCTGGCGATGGGCGACATCGACCAGAAGGCCGGCAAGAACGACGACGCCATCATGGCTGCCGAGAAGTGCCTCTCCTACAAGCCCGAGTTTCCGCAGTGCCTGGCGCTGGCGATGAACGCGTCGCTGGCCAAGGGCGACAAGGCCGGCTACGAGAAGTACGCCAAGCGCTACCAGGCGGCGAACCCCTCCGACCCGACGCTCTACTTCAACGACGCCGTTGGTTATCTCAACAAGGGCGACGACGCCAAGGCCCGACCCCTGCTCGAGAAGGCGCTGGCGGCCGACCCGAACTACGCGGACGCGATGTTCCAGCTCGGCATGGTGTGCTTCCGGAGCGGCGAAACGGCCAAGGCCAAGGAGTTGCTCGAGAAGTTCATCGCGATCGCGCCCAACCACAAGGAAGCCCCGTCGGCCAAGGAGATGCTCAAGTACATGTAGACAGGGGCTCCGGCGCGTGTTCGCCGGGCCGGGCAGAAGCCAATTCATGACGATCAGCGGCGGCCCCCGGGGCCGCCGCTCCGTTCCTGGGCCGCGCGGTCACGCCGGCAGGTCGAACGGGGACTGCACCCGCACCTCGGCGACCCGGTTGCGTCCGTCCACGAGCACGACGCGGGCGCGGTGGTGCGGAATGTCCTCGCGGTCGAGGTCGCAGTACGCTGCGATGATCACCAGGTCGCCGACCGCGGCCAGGTGCGCCGCCGCGCCGTTGACCCCGACCTCACCGCCCCCGGCCTCTCCGGCGATGCAGTAGGTCGCAAAGCGCGTGCCGCTGGTGAGGTTGTAGACGTCGACCCTCTCGAGGGGGAGGATGTCGGCGGCGGCGAGCAGGTCGCGGTCGATCGTGACCGAGCCGAGGTAGTCGACGTCGCAGCGGGTGATGCGGGCGCGGTGGATCTTGGCGCGTAGGAACGGGCGGAGCATCAGGGCACCTCCACGACTTCGTTGTCGATCAGGCGCGTGCCGCCGAGGTGGGCGGCGAGCGCCAACAGCACGCGGCCGCCGCCATCTCCGAACGGTTCGAGGGTGTCGGGATCGACCGCGGCCGCATACTCGAGGCGGACCAGAGGTTCGTGTCGAATCTCGTCGGCGAGGATCGCCTCGAGCACGGGGCCGCGGCGCTCGCCGGCCGCCGCGGCGGCGGCGGCGCGTTGCAGCGCTCGGTAAAGGCCGCCGCCGGCGCGCCTCTGCTCAGGCATGAGATAGGCGTTGCGCGAAGAGCGGGCGAGGCCGTCGCTCTCCCGCACCGTGGGGTGCACCTCGATCCGGACCGGGAAGTCGAGGTCTGCGACCATGCGGCGGATCACCGCCGCCTGCTGCCAGTCCTTGGCGCCGAACACCGCGATGTGCGGCTGCACGATGTTGAAGAGCTTGGCGACGACGAGGGCGACGCCGCGGAAATGGCCCGGCCGCTGCGCGCCGCACATCCCGGAGGTGAGGGAGGGGACGTCGATGACCGTCGCCGCCGGGCGCGGGAAGATCTCCCTCGTTGCCGGAGCGAACAGCACCTCGGCGCCGGCCGCGGCGAGCTGGTCGCGGTCGCGCTCGATGTCGCGCGGGTAGCGCTCGAAGTCCTCGCCGGGCGCAAACTGAGCCGGGTTGACGAACACGCTCGCCCACACCTCGTCGGCGAGCTCGCGCCCGCGGCGGACGAGCGCCAGGTGCCCGTCGTGAAGCGCACCCATCGTCGGCACGAGCGCGATCCGAATGCCGGTGCGGCCCGCCTCCTCGCGCCGCGCGCGCACGCCTGCAATCGTCGTGATCGTCAGCATGTCAATCGCCCTCCAGGCGCTTCGCGAGCGCCGCAGCCAGGCCGGGGGGACTCGGGTAAGTCTCCTCCGGCGCCGGGTAACGGCCCGAGCGCACGTCGGAGGCAAATGCCGCGATCGCCTCGCTGATCACCCGCCCGAGGTCGGCGTACCGCCGGACGAACCGCGGCGCGGGCGCGTCCGACAGGCCGAGCAGGTCGGCCAGCACGAGGACCTGGCCGTCGCACGCCGGTCCGGCGCCGATGCCGATCGTGGGGATCCCGACGCGTTGGGTGATCGCCGCCGCGAGCGGCGCCGGGATCGCCTCGAGCACGAGCAGGAACGCCCCCGCCCGCTCGAGCGCGCGCGCCTGCTCGACGAGGCGGAGCGCCTCCTCGACCCCGCGTCCCTGGACGCGGTAGCCGCCCATGCGGTGCAGCGCCTGCGGCGTCAGCCCGAGGTGGCCCACGACGGGGATGCCGGCCGCGGTGATGGCGGCCGTCTCGTCGCAGCGCGGGCCTTCCAGCTTGACCGCCCGAGCGGATCCCTGCGCGACCAGCCGGCACGCGCTGCGCACCGCGTCCGCCACGCTCGCCTGGTAGCTGCCGAACGGCATGTCGGCGACGAGCATGGCGCGTTTGGCGCCGGCGGCCGCCGCACGCGTGTGATGGATCATCTCGTCGAGGGTGACCGAGAGCGTGTCGGGCCGGCCGAGGGCGGCCATCCCGAGCGAGTCGCCGACGAGGACGACGTCCACCCCGGCCAGGTCGGCCAGGCGCGCCGACGGCTCGTCGACGGCGGTGACCATGGCGAGGCGGCGCTCCCCCTTCGAGGCGCGGAGTTCGGGCGCCGTCACCGGCGCCGCAACGACGGCTCGGGACCGTGGACGGGTGGTCTTCCTGACCCCCGAGCTCTGTGTCCTGTGCCTTGGTTCTCTCTCCATCGGTCCCCCCGGGCCGACGGATCCGGATGGAGCGCGGTCGCCGTCGCGCCTGGTGCGGGATCGGCGCCTGCCCCGTCTGCGTGGCGGGCTAAGCTTCCGCGTGGCCCGTCTCGGTCCTCGTGCTCTAACCGGATCCGAGCGGTACGTACACCTGCGTCCCCTGTCGGGTGCGCGCGATCTGTTCGACGAGGTTCTCGAAGTCCTCCGCCTTGTTGACGAAGTCGATCTCGTCGGTGTTGACGACCAGCAGCGGCGTCTCGGAGTAGCGGAAGAAGAACGCGTTGTAGGCTTCTTTGAGCCGCACGATGTAGTCGGGGTCCATGTTGCGTTCGAACTCGCGGCCGCGGATGCGGATCCTGCGCAGGCACGTCTCCACGCCGGCCTCGAGGTAGATGACCAGGTCGGGCTTCGGCAGGCGTGCCGTGAGCATGCGGTAGAGCCGGTCGTAGAGCCGGAACTCCTCGTCGTCGAGGTTCATGCGCGCGAAGATCCGGTCTTTTGCCATGGTGTAGTCGGCCACCACCAACCGCGTGAACAGATCCATCTGCGCGACCTCGAGGTGCTGCTGGTGGCGGGAGAGGAGGAAGAACAGCTGCACCTGGAACCCCGCCCCCTCCTTGCCGCGGTAGAACGGTTCGAGGAACGGGTTGGCGACGTCCTCGAGGATCTTGACGCCTTCGAACCGCGACGCCAGCAGATCGACGAGCGAAGTCTTCCCGACGCCGATCGGGCCCTCGACGGCGATGTGGCGGGCGGCGAGTGTCGTGACGCTCATGCGCGGACCATCATATCAAGGAGGTAGAGCGCGAACATCAGCAGCGCGAGCACGCCGTTGGCGGTGAAGAACGCGGTGTTCAGGCGCTCGAGCCGGCCCGGGCCGACCAGGGTGTGCTGCCAGGCCAGCAGGGCTGCCGCGGCCGCCGTCCCGGCCCACAGCCCCCACCCGCCCATGCACCAGGCGAACGCCGCGAACCCTCCGGCGGCGATGACGTGCAGTACGCGCGCCACGGCGATCGCGCGCGCCGCCCCGAGGCGGGCGGGGAGCGAATGCAGTCCGGCGGCCCGGTCGAACGCCTCGTCCGGCAGGGAGTAGAGCACGTCGAAGCCCGCGACCCACGCCGTCACGGCGACCGCAAGGACGAGCGGCGGCGCGGCGAACGAGCCGCGCACGGCGAGCCACGCCCCGACGGGCGCGATCCCGAGCCCGAGGCCGAGCCAGAGGTGCGACAGACGCGTGAAGCGCTTGCTGTAGGAGTAGGCGAGCACCCAGCCGAGCGCGACCGGCGCGAGCGCGAGGCAGAGAGGGTTGAGCCGCCACGCCGCGAACCCCAGCGCGGCCGCGCCCAACCCCACCAGGGCCCAGGCGAACGGGCGCCCGACACGCCCGGCGGGGAGGGCGCGCGCGGACGTGCGCGGGTTGCCGGCGTCGACGCGCTGATCGGCGAGGCGGTTGAACGCCATCGCCGCGGTGCGCGCTCCGACCATCGCGAGGAGGATCCACCCCAGCACCGCCCAGGAGGGAAGACCGTGCGCCGCGGCGACCGCTGCGATCAGCGCGAACGGCAGGGCAAAGGCGGTGTGGGGGAACTTGACGAGCTCCGCGGCCTCCCGCACGGCGGCGAGAGGCCTCACGGCGCGCCCCGCCAGCGCAGGTCGGGTCGGTCCACCGGCAGGCCGAGGAGGTCGAGAAGGCGCATGCAGTAGTGGCCCACGAAGCGGTCCATTTCGTCGCCGCCCAGGTAGAACGCGGGGATCGGCGGCACCACGATCGCGCCGGCACGGGTAAGTGCGAGCAGTGCCTCGAGGTGGATGGCCGAGAGGGGGCTCTCGCGGAAGCCGAGGAGCAGCGGCCAGCGTTGCTTCAGCGCGATGTCCCCGAGGCGTTGTCCGAGGCCGCGCGAGACCCCGGCGGCGAGCGAGCAGGCAGTGGCGGCCGAACACGGCAACACCACGACGCCGCGCAGCAGGTGCGAGCCGGACGCCACCGGCGCCGCCAGGTCGGCTTCCGCCCAGGTCCTCACCTTCTCGCGGGCCGCGGGGCTCACCGCCAGACCGGCCGCAAACCCGTGCGGCGTTGCCCTGTCCTTGCCGAGCTCCTGCGCGATGACCAGCCTGGCGCCATCGGAGAGGACGACGTGCAGCGCGCCGACGTCGGGATGCTCGGCCGCCTGCTCGGCGAACGCCGCCGCGAGGCGCGAACCGCTGGCGCCGGTGACCACGAGTCCGAGCTCACACCCCATGCGCACCTCCGAGGCGGCGGACCATCTCCTGCCGCCAGCAGCCCTCGTCACGGAAACGCCGCGAGACGGCAAAACCCTCCCGCCGGTACAACTCGACCGCCCCGCGGTTGGCGCGGTCGACCTCGAGCGTGAGCCAGCGGGCCGACGCCGCGCGGGCGCGGGCGACCGCGTCGCGCAGTAGGGCGCGCCCGAGGCCCAGCCGCCGCCACTGGGGCGCGACGGCGATCGAGGCGAGACAGGCGCGCGGCACCTCGGGGATCAGCACGCTGGCGGCCGCGATCGCCCCGTCGCGCTCGACGACGATGGTGGCCCACCCCGGCGCCGCCAGCGCCTCCCGCCACGCCCGCGCCGACCACGCCCGGCGCCCGAAGCAGACCCGGTCGAGGTCGATCAGCGAGGCCAGGTCCGAAGGCCGGGCGGGGCGTCCGACCGCGGCCGTCCGGGTGCCGGGTTTATCGGCAGGTGTAAGGAAGTTCTGACATGGCACGGCGCTGCGCTCCGCAAGGATCCTGCTCCGACTGACAGCAAAGCTTACCATCCGGGTCTTCCCTCAAGCCTTCCTCGAGACTGGTCAAGACACTCAACGACAAGACGTTAGATATCGATCACGAGCCTGGCACACGGTTCGCGTCTGGCAGGGCCGGAGGTGACCGATGAGCCACGGACCCTAGCCGACGACGGGCAGCGCAACGGCGAACACGCACGAACACCCGCGAACGACCAACGACCAGGCAGCACGAACGAGAAAGGAGACCGACGATGACGTCCAGGACTCTGATGTGCATGACGCTGGCGGCCGCACTGGCCACCGGCGTGCTGGCGGCGACCCCGGCTGCGGGGCCGCAGGTGAATATCAACACGGCCACGGTGCAGGAGCTCCAACTCCTCCCGCGGGTCGGGCCGGCGCTGGCGCACCGGATCGTGGAGTTCCGCACCGCCAACGGCCCGTTCAAGGCCCCGGAAGAGCTCGCCCGCGTGAAGGGGGTCGGCGAGAAGAGCTTCGCCCGCCTGCAGCCGTACGTGACCACCACGGGCGCCACGACGCTCACCGAGAAGGTGCGCTCGCCGCGGGCCGCAAAACCGGCGGCCAAGCCGCAGCCGTGAACCTGGGACGCGAGGTGAAAACCAACTGATACGAACGAAAAGAGATGGCGTGGACGGTCGGGGGCGGCCGCGAGCCGCCCCCGGTTCATGGGAGGGGGGATGACGACACGGCGGGGGTTCTCGCTGGTTGAGGCGCTGCTGGTGCTCGCGCTGGTGGCGCTGGTGGCCGCCATGGTGCTGCCGGACTTCACCGAAGTGCGTCGCAGGACCGACCTGGTGCGGCTGGCGCGCCAGATCGCGGCGGACGCGCTGCGCTGCCGAATCGAGGCGCTCACGAGCGGGCGCAACGTTGGCCTGGTGTTCTGCGAGCTCGACGGACTCGCGTACTACGTGATGGTGGCGGACGGCGACAACGACGGCGTCTCGCGGGCGGACTTCGTGCGCGGCGTCGACAAGGCGCTGGGACCGAAGGTGTGGGTGCACTTCATGAGCGGCGGCACGCACCTGGGGGTGCCGTCCCGTTGGGGAGTGCCCGACCCGAGCGGCGGCGGCACGCTCGACGAGCGCGGCGTGCGGGTCGGCACCAGCAACATCATGAGCTTCGCGCACGCCGGCGGCGCGACGCCGTCCTCCGTGTACTTCAACGACGGCCGCGACCGCGTCCTCGCGGTGCGGGTGCACGGCGGGCTCGGCCGCGTGCGTGCGCTGGTGTGGCGTCGGAGCGAGGGCGAGTGGCGGGAGGTCCCGCTCTGAGTGCGCGCCGAGCCCTCAGCGCAAAGGGAGGCGCGCATCACGCAGCGCAAGGGTGTCAGTGAGCGTCTCGCCGGTCGCCGTCACGGCACCGGCGAGGACGCACCCGCGCAGCGCGCAGCCACGCTCGGCGACGGCGCCTTCGGTGAGGACGCAGCCGGCCACGAGGGCCCCGGCCTCGACCCGACACCCGGCGCCGATCGCGCTGCGCTCGACGCGGGCTCCGTCCGCGACCGCGGCGCCCGGGTGAACCCACGAGCGCCCGTCGAGCAGCCCGACGACCAGGTCCCGGTAGGCGGCTGGCGAGCCGGCCTCGTGCCAGGTCCCGGCCACAGAGACGCCGCGCAACCGGCCCCGGCGACGCAGGTCGTCCCAGACCGCCGCCATCTCGGCGGGCGGCGCCGGCAGCGACGAGAGCACCTTCGGGCCGAGGACCTGGAAGCCGGTGAACAGGTGGCGCTCGCCGGCGTGGCGGGCCCCGGCCGGGAGGAACGCGGCGACGGACCCGTCGCGGTCGAGCACGACGGAGGCCCAGCGCGCCGGGTCGGGGTGGGGGATGAGGGCGAGCACCGCGGTGGCGTCGTCGACCGCGGCCATGAGCGGCGCGAGGTCGAGATCACCCCAGGTGTCGGCGTTGCCGACGAGGACCGGGCCCGCGCCGAGCAGCGGCCGAGCGGCGGCGACGCCACCGGCTCCGCCGAGCAGCGCAGGCTCCCAGGAGAAGAGGACCTTGCCCGTGCCGGCCTCGCGAGCCGCCGCCGCCACCCGTTCGGGATGGCGGTGGAGGTTGACCACGGTCCGAGCGCACCCCGCGCGGCCGAGGTTGGCAAGGGCGCTGGACAGAAGCGGGCGCCCCAGAACCTCGAGCGCGGGTTTCGGGACCGTCCCGCTCAGGGGCTCCATGCGGCGGCCGCAACCAGCCGCCAGGAGCATGCCGTTCATGGGGGTCATCATACCGGGAGGCGACCTCTAGCTCGGGAACACCATGTCCTCGGGGGCCCCGGGGTGAGCGGCGCGGAACGCAGCCCACAGGTCCAGGTAGGTCCCGCAGACGGCCGCGCGCGGGTCGAGGCCGAGCTCGACGGCGGCGGGCTCGAGGAGCCGACTCTCGCCCTCCACCTCCACGAACGCCCCCATCGGGGTGTCGTCGAGGGCGATCACCACCCCGCGCAGCACCCAACTCTCGCGCCGCTTCTGGTAGCGGCGGACCGGCGCGAAGCCGAGCGCGGCGAGGATCGCGAGCGTGTGCTCGGCGCTGGCCACCGCGGTCTCGAGCTCGACCCTGCTCTTGATCCCGCCGGCGAACACCCCCGGCTCCTTGACGGTGAGGGCGGCGTCGTCACCCGCCTGTCGCACCCGCAGCAGGCGACCCGCAGTTGCGAGGGTGCGCGCGCCGTCGTCCAGCACCCAGTTGTCCTCGCGGGCCTCGGGGTGGATACGCTGGGCGCCGACTTCGGCAAGGCGCCGGCGGACCGGCGCCAGCGAGGAAACCGGGATCTTCATCTCCTGCTCCAGCACGCCCACCTCCGCCCGGGTAGTATACGGGTGTGCGCGCCGTCGCCTTCGGTACCGCGGGTCACATCGACCACGGCAAGACCTCGCTGGTCAAGGCCCTGACCGGGGTCGACTGCGACCGGCTGCCGGAGGAGAAGCGGCGGGGGATCACGCTCGTCCTCGGGTTCGCGCCGCTCGCGGACCCCGAGGGGAGGGTCGAGCTCTCATTCATCGACGTCCCCGGCCACGAGCGGCTCGTGCACACCATGATCGCCGGCGCGGCGGGAATCGACCGCGCCCTGCTGGTCGTCGCCGCCGACGAGGGGGTGATGCCGCAGACGCGCGAGCACCTGAGCGTGCTCGAGGTGCTCGGCGTGCGGGGCGGCGTGGTCGCCCTCACGAAGTCCGACCTCGTTGCGCCGGAGCTGATCGAGGCGCGCCGGCGGGAGATCGAGCGGTATCTCGACCCAGGGCCGCTCGCGGGCGCCCCGGTCATCCCGTGCTCGGCGTTCGACGGGCGCGGGGTCGAAGCGGTACGCGACGCGGTACTGGCGTGCGCCCGCGGCGTCGAGCGGATCGAAGATCCGCACCGCCCGTTCCGGGTCGCGGTGGACCGGGTGTTCACGGTCCCGGGAGCGGGGACCGTGGTGACGGGCACGGCACACTGGGGCAAGGTCCGCGCCGGGGACGAACTGACGGCGCTCCCGAGCCGCGCGGCCGTTCGAGTGCGGGGGGTGCAGGTGCACGGCCAGACTCGCGACGGCGCCGGCGCCGGCGAGCGAGTGGCGCTGAGCCTGGCAGGCGTGCGCGTGGACGAGTTGCCGCGGGGGGAACAGCTGTTGGCCGGGGCGGAGTGGACCGCGAGCCGGCGGCTGGCCGTCGAGGTGCGGCTGCTGGGCGAGGGCAGCCTCGCCGAAGGCGACCGCGTATGGGTACACATCCTCGCGGCGCGGGCGATCGCCCGCGTCGAGCGGACGCACCCGGCGATCCTGGGACCGGGGGAGTCCGGCCGCATCGTCGTGCACCTCGCCCGACCGGTGTTCGCCGCGCCCGGCGACCGGATCGTGCTCCGGCGCGTCTCGCCGACGGTCACGCTGGGCGGCGGCGAGGTCCTGGACTCGCAGCCGGTGCGGCTGCGGCGGCGGCAGGCGGCGCAGCTCGCCCTGCTGCCTCGTCCGTGGCGGGATCTCCCCGCGACGCTCGACGGTTGGATCCGACTCGCGGGGGCCCACGGCGCCGCCGCCGTCGAGCTCGCGGCCCGGCTCGGCCTCCGCGAGGCCGGTCTCGAGTCGGCGCTGGGACGGCTGGTCGCCTCGGGTTCGGTCGTAGTGGCGCGAACCCGCCCGCCGCTGCTCGTGCACACGAGCGCAGTCGCCGCGGCGCGCGAGCGGGCGGCCGACGTCCTGGGTGCCGGCGGCGGCACCGGGGTGCCGCTGGCGGAGTTCGTGGCGCGGGCTCTCCCCGATGCCGGCGAGCGGCTGCGCGACTTCTTCCTCGCCGACTTTCGCCGCGCGGGTGTCGTCCGGGAGGTGGCCGGCAGGGTGTTCGCGGCGGGCGCGGCCCCGCTCGAGGACGCCCTCGCCGCCAGGGTTGCGGAGTCCTACCGCCGGGCCGGCCTGGCGGCGCCTTCGCCGGGCGAGACGGCGGCGGCGCTCGGCGCCGACCCGAAGGTCGTCGAGGGGGTCGTGCGCTTCCTGGTCGATGGCAAGCGGCTCGCCCGGGTGGGCGGGAAGTGGGTCGTGCACCGCGAGGTCCTCGACGAGATCGTCGCCTCGCTTCGCGGTTGGGGGGTCGAGAGCTTCGACGTGGCGGCGTTCAAGGAGCGTTTCGGCCTGACGCGCAAGCTCGCGATCCCGATCCTGGAGTGGTTGGACTCGGAGCGCGTCACCCGCCGGGAGGGGGACCGGCGGCGGCTGGCGCGGCCGCGCCCGGGTTCCACCCCTGGCGCGTGACCTTCAGGGCGTCCGACGCCAGGTCGCCCATCTCGACCTCGATCTCTCCGTCGAGCTGCACCCAGGCGGCGACGGGTCCGCTCGCGGCGGCTGCCGGACGGAACGTCCATGCAGCCATCGAGGCGAGGAGCCACCCGCGCAGCCCCTCCGGCCAGGCGAGGAAGACGACGCGCTGGCAGTGGCCGTCGGGACCGACTTCGACGAGCAGGCGGAACGGCTGCCGCCACTGGACGCCGTCGATCCGCAGCCGGAACCGCTTCGGGTTCGGGAGCTCCTCGACGCGCTCCAGCGGCGTGGCCGGCAACTCGGCGTCGCGGGCGTCCGCCTCGGGACCCGGCGCCGGCTCCACGACCGGTGGCACGGCCGCCGCCGGCAGGCTCCCCTGCACGCGCGCCACCCGCCCCTTGTCGATCCGCCCCCTGAGGTCGATGCCGAGCGGCAGCCAGACCGGGACCGGGGCACTCGACGCTCGGGCGGGGGAAAAGGTGGTGGCGGTGATGATGGTGCGCAGGGCGCCGGCCAGGCCGGGCCACGGCAGCCGCGTGAACACCACCCGGCGGCACGAGCCCTGGGCGTCGATGTAGGCCGAGGCGAGCACGCTGAAGGTGCCGGGGAACTTCGCCCGCAGCGGCGTCGCGACCGGCGCCGGGGGCGTCACGAGCGCAGCCGCGAACGGGTTGATGGGCGGCACGGCGGGGAGCTCGACCGGGACGGGCACCGGGAGGTTCACTTGGACTTCCCACGGCTTCTGGGCGAGCGCGCTCGCGCTCAGCAGCACGATCACGACCGGCACGAGGCGGCGCATCACGCCATCTTACCCTTTCGCCGCGGCCCACGACGGTCCGATCCCGACCTCCGCCTTGAGCGGTACCACGAGCGTCGCGGCGCCCTCCATCACCTCGCGAGCGAGCGCAGCGACGGTCTGCGCCGCGCCCTCGTCGGCCTCGAGGATGAGCTCGTCGTGCACCTGCAGGAGCAAGCGGCCGGCCGCCGCGCGCTCGCGCAGCGCCGCGTGCAGCCGGATCATCGAGAGCTTCATCAGGTCCGCCGCGGTCCCCTGCACCGGCGCGTTGATCGCCTGGCGTTCCGCGTTCCCCCTGATCTGGGCGTTCCTCGAGTCGAGGCCCGCGATCCAACGGACGCGCCCGAACATGGTGCTCACCTTGCCGGTGGTTCGCGCTTCCTCCTTGGTTGCTTCGAGGTACTCGCGCACCCGCGGCAGGCGCGCGAAGTAGGCGTCGATGAAGCGCTGCGCCTCGGCGTTCCCCACCCCGAGCTCGCGCGCCAGGGCGTAGGCCCCCATGCCGTAGATGAGGCCGAAATTGATCGTCTTGGCAGCGCGCCGCTGCTCCGGGATGACGAGCTCGGGGGCGACGCCGAAGACCAGGGCGGCGGTCGCGCGGTGGATGTCCTCGCCGCGGGCGAAGGCGGCCGCGAGCTCCGGGTCGCCCGAGAGGTGGGCGAGGACGCGCAGCTCGATCTGCGAGTAGTCGACCGCGATCAGGAGCTGCCCGTCCTCGGCCACGAACGCCCGCCGCACCTCCCGTCCCAGCTCGGTGCGGGCCGGGATGTTCTGCAGGTTGGGATCGGAGGACGAGAGGCGGCCGGTCGCCGCCACGGCCTGGTTGAACCGAGTGTGGACGCGGCCGTCCGGCCCCACCTGCCTCGGCAGCGCATCGACGTAGGTGGACTTCAGCTTGGCCTGCTCGCGGTACTCGAGCAGCAGCGCCGGCAACCGGTGCCCGCGCGCGGCGAGCTCGGTCAGGACGTCGGCGTCGGTCGAAGGCACCCTCGTCTTCGCGGTGCGCCGCAACACCGGCAAGCCGCGCCTGCCGAAGAGCACCTCGGCCAGCTGCTGCGGCGAGTTGACGTTGAACGGCCCGCCGGCGTCGGCGTGGATCTCGCGCTCGAGCTCGGCGAGGGATGCTCCGAGGCGTTGCGAGAGCTCCGTCAGCGCTCCGGGATCGAGGCGGATGCCGTGCCTCTCCATCGCCTCGAGCACCGGCACCAGCGGCAGCTCGAGGGTGGCGAAGACGTCTTCGAGCCGCTCCTCGCGCAGGCGGCGCTCGAGGACCGGGGCGAGCCGGGCCACCGCCCGCGCTTGCTCCTCCGAGCCTCCGATCGCGGGGGGCTCGACGCCGAGCCGGCGGCAGATGCCGGCGAGATCGGCGCTCTCCCCGGGTGCGAGCAGGTACCCGGCGAGCATGGCGTCGCGCGGCACCGGCGGCTCGGCGACGCCGGCGTCGCGCAACGCGGCAAGCAGGCCCTTGGCGTCGTAGCACCACACCGGGGCAAGGCCAGCCGCGAACGCCGTTGCAAGCTCCACCTCCGGGGCCTCGACGACGGCGGTCTCGGCTGCCGTGGCCACCGCGAGCCGCCCACCGCCGTACGCCACCGCGGCCCCGGGGCGCGCCAGGAGGCCGGCGAGCTCGCCGATTCCGGCGATGCGGGCCGCCATCGCTGCCGCGGGCGGCGCGGCGGGCTGGGGCTCGGTCTCGGCGAGCAGCGAGGTGAAGCCGAGGCGGCGGTACAGCTCGGCCAGGCGCGGCACGTCGGCCGGCCTGCACTCGAGGTCGTCGAGGTCCTGGGCCAGCGCGAGGTCGGTGCGGATGCGGACCAGCTCGCGCGACAGGTCCACGTCGCCGCGGTGCTCGGTGAGCGCCTTGCGCGCCCGCGGCGGCGTCACCTCGTCGAGATGGGCGTAGACGGCATCGACCGATCCCCAGGCGGCGATCAGCTCCTTCGCGGTCTTCTCGCCGATCCCCTTGCACCCCGGGATGTTGTCCGAGGCGTCGCCCATCAGGGCGAGGACGTCGCCCACGCGCGCCGGCGGTACGCCGAAGACCTCCTCGACGCCGCGCTCGTCGAGCAGCCGCTCCAGGCGCGTGTGCCACATCTTGACCAGCGGGTCGGCCACGAGCTGCATCAGGTCCTTGTCGCTCGAGGCGATGACAACCTCGAAGCCGGAGCCGGCCGCACGCACGGCCAGCGTGCCGATGACGTCGTCGGCCTCGACGTCGGGTTCTGCGACGACGGCGAGGCCGAGCAACGACACGGCCTCCTGCGTGATCGGCACCTGCACCCGGAGCTCGTCGGGCATTGGCGGCCGGTGGGCCTTGTAGCGCTCGTCGAGCCGCGTCCGGAACGTCTCGCCGCCGGTGTCGAACGCCACCGCGACGTGGCTGGGGGCGAGCTCCCGCAGCATCTTGTGCTGCATCCGGAGAAAGCCGTACGCCGCGTTGGTGGGCGTGCCGTCGGGTGCGGCAAGGCCGCCGCGGATGGCGAAGAACGCGCGGTACAGGTTGGAGTGCCCGTCCACCAGGAGCAGCCGTTGCATGGCGAAACGGTACCACGCCGGCGGCCGGCTCGAGGCCCCGGGCGGCTCTCGCTTGTCCCCGGGGTTCGTGCATTACCCTGGTCGGGTGGTGCGCAACGCCGAACTCGCGGAAGCCCTCTTTCAGCTCGCCGAGAGCCATCCCCCCGGCGAGCTGCGCCTGGGCTTCCTGCGAGCCGCGTACGCGGTGTTCGACCACCCCCGCGAACTCGACGGCGTGCGCCGGCTTCCCGACGCCGTGCCGCTCGAGGCGTTGGCGACCGTCTCGATGCTGCGCTCCTGCCGGACGGGGGATGCGCTCGCGGCGGCCACCCAGCGGCTCGCCGGCCCCCATCGCCTGCGCGGCAGCGCGGCCCGCGACGGCTTCCTGAGCGCGGCTGAGGTCGAGGCCTCCCTGGCGTCGGCCGGGACGCCCGATGTCGGGCGGTTGCGGGGGGCTGTGCACTGGCACACGCGCGCCTCGGACGGCGCGGTGGCGCTCGAAGCGATGGCGCGGGCGTGCCAGCGCCGCGGCGCCGCCTGGGCGGTGGTCGCCGACCACACGCGCGGTCTCGAGTGCGTCAACGGCCTCGACGCCGAGGGGATCGGGCTCCAGCGCCGTGCCGTGGCGGCCTGGAACCGCCGGCACGGCGACGAACTCGGCCTCGTGCAGGGTTTGGAGGCTGAAATCCTCGACGACGGGCGCCTGGACCTCCCCCGTTCGGCCCGCAGTGGGGTGCTTGTTCTCGCGGCGGTGCACACGGGGCTCGCCGGGCGCCGCGACCAGACCGGCCGTCTCGTGCGCGCGGTCGAAGAGCCCGGCGTCTGGGCGCTCGCCCATCCGCAGGGCCGCCTGTTCGCGCGCCGTCCGGGGCTCCGGGCCAACTGGGAGGTCGTCTTCGCCGCGGCGGCCGCCGCGGGCGTGCTCGTCGAGATCAACGGGTTCCCCCGCCGCCAGGACCTCGACCCGACGTTGGTGGGCCTCGCGCGCGCCGCGGGTTGCCGGTTCGTGCTGGCGTCGGACGCGCACCACCCGCGCCACCTCGCGTTCGAAGCCACCGCGGTGGCGCTCGCGGCTTGTGGCGGCGCGGCCGAGGCGGCGATCGTCAACTTCGAGCCGCTCGACCACATCGCCGCGGGCCGGCCCGACCTCGACCTGCCGTGAACCCGTCGCCGCGACGCGCGGGCCGCGTCAGTCGAGCCCGGCGAACAGCTCGGTGGAGATGTAGCGCTCGGAGGTCGACGGCACGACGAACACCACGAGCTTGCCGGCGTTCTCCGGCCGGCTTGCCACCTCGACCGCAGCGTATGCGGCGGCGCCGGACGAGATGCCGGCGAGGATCCCCTCCTCGCGCGCGAGCCGGCGCGACATCGCGAACGCCTCGTCGTTGCCGACCTGGACCACCTCGTCGAGGACGCGGGTGTCGAGGTTGGCCGGAACGAACCCGGCTCCGAGCCCCTGGAGCTTGTGCGGGCCGGGCGCCCCGCCGGAGAGGACAGGAGACCCGGCGGGCTCCACGGCGACGATGCGGACGGCCGGCTTGCGCGCCTTCCAGACCCGGCCGACGCCGGTGATCGTGCCGCCGGTGCCGACCCCGGCCACGAAGATGTCCATCCCGCCGTCGGTGTCCCGCCACAGCTCCTCGGCGGTCGTAGCGGCGTGGATCTCGGGGTTGGCGGGGTTCTCGAACTGCTGCGGCATCGCCGCGCCGGGGATCTCCTCGAGCAGCTCGGCCGCCTTGCGGATGGCCCCCTTCATCCCCTCCGACGCCGGTGTGAGGATGAGCTCGGCGCCGAGGAGCTTGAGCACCTTGCGGCGCTCGAGCGACACGCTCTCGGGCATCGCGATGACGCAGCGGTACCCCTTGGCGGCGGCGACCATCGCGAGGGCGATCCCGGTGTTGCCCGAGGTCGGCTCGACGATCACCGAGGTGCCGGGCACGAGCGTGCCGGCGCGCTCCATCGCCTCCACCATCGCGACGCCGATGCGGTCCTTGACCGAGTGGGCCGGGTTGAAGAACTCGAGCTTCGCGGCCACGGTGGCGCGGCACCCCGAGGTGACGCGGTTGAGCCGCACCAGCGGCGTGTTGCCGATGAGCTTGGTGATGTCCGACGCGATTCGCATGTTTCCCCCCGTTCCTAGATGGCAAAGTCTGCGGTGGCGTTGGCCTCGTCCTCGACGCGCAGCAACTCGGCGAGGCTCAGGCCTACGAGCGCCCGCGCCTGCGCCTCGGCGACGCGCCCGGAGAGCCAGCGCACCGCCGGTCCCCCGGCCTCGGGTTGCGGCTGGACGCGCAGGAGCCGGGCCAGCGGCACGTCGCCGGGCGCGGTGGCGAGGCGGACCCCGCCGCGTGCCCCCCGGGCCGTCAGGACCAGTTCCTCGCGTGCCAACTCGCCGAGCAGGCGCGCGAGAAATTGAGCCGGGACGTTGCGCCGACGGGCGATCTCGGCCGCGGTCAACGACCGCGGCCACGCCCGGCCAAGCTCCACGAGCGCCTCCAGCCGGTAGGCATCAGTCTCATTCACGATATTAATGATGGTGTACATCATATTACTTGTCAAGTGGCCTGAAACAGTTTGGGCTCCCCCGGCGGGGAGCCCAAAGCGGCAAGGCGGAACGATTAGCCGGCGGTCTAATTGTGCCAGCGCAGGAAGACGCCGTAGATCCTGGCGTCGAAGTTGTCGATCGGCAGCGCGATCTCGCGGTACAGCTGCTTGTCGAAGCGCAGCGACGCAGCGAGCGTCGGCGTGAGGTCGAAGTCGCAGCCGAGCGTGGTGCGGTCGAGCTTGAGGGCGAGGTCGCCGTTGTTCTCGAACTGCGAGTACCCGGCGTCGAAGCTGAAGCGTCCGGCCTTGTACCTCACCGACGCGTCCTTGGAGGTGCCGTCCTCCGTGTACAGCGACGGCTCGAGGCTGAAGTCCTGGGGGACCCGGATCGTGATCGCGCTGTCCACCTTGTACACGCCGTAGCCGAGGCTGACGGAGAGCGCGGTGACCGGGGTGAGGACGACGTTCCCCTCCCAGTGCTTGGTGGTCGAGGCCTGGTCGATCCCCGGCGTCGGGTTCTCCGCCTTGATGCGTTCGGCGGTGCCCACGAGCTGGAGGAAGCTGCCCGCGCGCCAACTGACGCGGCCGCGCCAGCGCTCGAGGTTCAGGTAGTCGGTGCGGACGACCGCGTTGTCGGCATCGTCCTTCTTCCAGTCCACGGCGAGCTTGACGTCCGCGAGGGCGACCGTCGCGCCGGCCGAGGTGCGCTTGACCACGCGGTCGAAGCGGCCGCCCTGCCCGCCGGGTACGACGATCTCGGCGGCAGCCGGAGAAACCGTCAGGTCCTGATCGGCCCTGGCCCAACCGGCCCACAGGTTGAGGGGTCCCAGGTTGCTCGAGGAGATGCGGGCCTCGACGACGTTCTCGTTGCGCTCCATCGCGGTCGAGGCGGTAAGCAGGGTGGAGACGCTCTGCGGGTCGGCGCCGCTGAAGTTGACGGTGTTGGAGTACAGGTCGGCGATCGTCGCGAGGCCGTCGAGTTCGCGGTGGCGCTTCGTGTAGCCCACGGAGAGATCAAGGCCGTCCACGATCTCCGCCTCGACGCGGGCGTTGCCCTGCCAGTCCAGGCTCTGAGCGTGCGCCTGCACCGACTCGGACAGGCCGGAGTAGAAGCGAGCGAGCTTGAACGACGCGAGCGACCCGGACGCCACCTCGTACTCGTCGGTGCCGGAGGAGAAATCGGCGCGCGAGAACGAGGCCACGAGGCGGACGCCGTCCGTCAGCCGGCCGGTCAGGTAGCCGGTGGTGATCGGGGTGGTGCCGTGGGTGTCGTCGCGCCCGTTGTAGGAGGTGAGGGTGATCGGCTGGCCGAGCACCGGCTGGGTGTTGTTACCGCCCCCGGCGCCGGGGAGGAGCCGGTCGAGCTGGGTGGAGTCGTAGAACCTCCAGCCCTGGAGGATCCGGCCCGAGAAGCTGCCGGCCTTGAAAGCGATCCCACCGCGCACCTCCTGGGTGGTCTCGCCGAGGTTGGAGAGGAGGCGGAACTCGTCCTGGCCGACCGCCGCCGTGGAGCGCGCAAGCCCGGTGTAGCGCGTCCACTGGTAGCCGAACAGCGGCGTCACGGCACCGCCGGGAAGCGCCTCGATGTCGAGGTTGATGGTGTCGAGCGCGCGGTTGATCGTGTGCTCGCCCGGGGTCAGCCCCGACGCAAAGAGCGGGTTGGCGTAGGCCGGCAGGGCGTTGTAGAACTCGGAGTGGCGGTACGAGAGGCGCAGGTCGTACACGTGCGCGAGCCCGGCGGAGAGGCGGAAGCTCGCCTGCGGGTCGGCGCCGATCCCGGCCGCGTCGATGCGCAGGCGGTCGAAGAGCTTGGGACCGGTGGAGTTGTCCACGGTGGTCAGGGAGAACGAGCGGAGCAGCAACCCCTGGCCCTCGTTGACCTGGCTCCGGTAGACGTCGTTGTTGCCGCTCACGTCCGTCCACTGGTGGCCGAGGTCGAGGGAGAACTGGGTCGATTGCGCGCGTGCGGTGGCGCCCCAGGAGGCGACCACGAGCAGACCCACGAAGTACGCGAAACGCTTGGCCATCGCTCGTCTCCTATTTCAGAAGCATCGGGGAGCTGTTGGATCCGTGGACCGCGACGTGGCAGACGGTGCAGTTCTGATAGCGCGCGCTGCGGAGGTCGTGGAACGACGGCGGTTGCGATCCAAGCGTCCCCGCCGGAAGCGTCGTGTGGCACTCGAGGCAGAGCTGGTCCACGCGGGCGCGGGTGAGCATCTTGGGGTTGTTCGAACCGTGCGGCTCGTGGCAGGTGAGGCAGTTGCCCTCGAACCCGGACACGTGCGTGAAGACGAACGGTCCCTGCTTCTCGGTGTGGCAGGACAGGCAGGGAAGCTCGCCCGCTGCCGTGGTCTTGAGGCTGTGTTCGCCGCGGCCACCGTGGGGGTTGTGGCAGGAGACGCACTCCATGCCGCCGCGCCCGAGGTGGTGGGCGTAGGGCTTGCCGAAGAGGTTTTGCTGGGCCGGGTGGCAGCTCTCGCAAAGCTGCGTCGATGGAGTGGTCCGCAGCAACGCCGGCGCGGTGGCCGGGCTGTGGTGGACCGAGTGGCAGTCGGTGCAGTTCACCGACGCCGAGGCGTGGAAGCCCTTGGCCGCGCGGTCGAACTCGGGCGACTTCTGGTGACAGCTGAGGCAGACCTTGGCGCCAGCGGCGCCCGCCGGCACCTTGATCAGCGACTTGTCGCCCTCCTCCGCGTGCTTGGTGGCGTCGCCGTGGCAGCCCTCGCAAATGGCCTTGCCGGTGGCGGCTTCGCGGACGTGGGGGTTCGAGGCGAACGGCGTGGTGATCTCCTCGTGGCAGGTGCTGCACGGCGCAAATGCGTCGTCGGGGCTCTTGGCGGTCGCCGTGGCCGCCAGGGCGGCGCCGGCCAGCAGCGAGGGCACGCTCACGGCGCAGAAAATGCGAAACCAGGTGCTCATCCCGTCCACCTTTCGTGCTGCGCTGCGGGCCGCCGGATCGGAACCGGCGGCCCGCAGCATTCCCTCTCGCTAGCGAGCGTGAACCTTGGCAACGGCGAAGTCGGCGTCGGTCCCGTGGCAGACCTCGCACGCCTCGCCGAACGACGCCGTCATCGTGACCGCGTGCGCAGCCGCATCCTTCGCGTCGTGGCAGGAGAGGCACGCCGCGGCGGTGGGCTGCATCAGCTGGATGTACGGGTTGCGCAGCGTCGGGGTGGGCAGCACCCCTTCGGGCAGCGGCACCTCGAACGTCTGCTGCTGGCCGGACGGCACGGTCGCGTGGCACTTCAGGCAGTCGCGCCGGTCGCCGGGGAAGAGCACGTCGTTGAAGTTGTTGACGCTGCCGTGGTAGCCGTAGATCGTGTAGGGGAGCGTCATGTTCTCGCCGGTGTGGATGCGGTGGATCATGTACTTGAAGTGGATCGTTTCGGCCGGCGCCTGGTCGGCAGGCCGGTAGGTGGTGTCGGTGTTGTTCGGGTTATGGCAGATGACGCACTCCTCGACCTTGAAGCGCTGGCCGCCGTGGAGGGCGAGCTGGTTGTGGCAGACGTTGCACTTGTCGAGGTCGACCACGGTGCGGCGCGCCACCGGCTGGGCGTCGGTGATGGCGACGTTGAAGATCGGGTTCTGCCCCGCCTCGCGGACGGTCGCCTCGCTCGCGGTCTCGGGCGCCGGGTTGAGGGTGACCGTGCGGTAGAAGTCGGCCGAGAGCGTCCAGGTGCCGGTGGCATCCGCCGGGATGGCGTCCGGGAAGGTGTACGTCGAGGTCGTGGCGCTCGAGACGGCGTTCTTGCCGACCCGTTCCGTGAGGAAGTTGTTGCCGTACTCGACCGTGGGCCCACCGAAGATGAAGCTGAAGCTGCCGAGCGTGGAGGGGTCGACGAACGAACCGTCGTTGTTGGTGACCGCGAATGTGACGACCGGCTTGCTGCCCGGCGCCGCGTTGGTCACGCTGAAGACCTGGATGTTGAGCCCCTTGAGCTGGGCCGACCGGGTCGGGATGACGTGTGCGGTGACGATCCCGGCGTCGAACTCGTTCTCGCCCTGCGGCTGGTGGCAGGAGGCGCACGCCGAGTCGTCGGCCTGCGGGCCGCCCTTGTGGTTGGCGCCGGTGGCCCAGTCGATGGTGTCATGGCAGGAGCCGCACGCCGCCTGCGACGGGTAGCTGTACCAGACGAACCCTTGCGGCGAGCTCGGCTGGTGGCAGGTGGTGCAGTTGCGGATGTCCTGCGGGAACACGACGTCCGAGAAGTCTTGGACGGCTTGACGGTAGCCGATGATCTGGTAGGGGTGGCCGGCTTGCACCGATGGGAGGCTGCTCCCCATGTGGATCTTGTGGATCATCACCTTGGCGTCCACGCTGTTGCCGGTGTCGGGGTCGATCGTCTGGGGGTTGTGGCAGAGCACGCAGAGCTTGATGTCCTGACGGCCGGTCTCACCGTGGGCCGAGAGCGGGTCGTGGCACTGGTTGCACGTCGCGTCGGTCATCTTGTTCCACGTGTTCGTGACCGGCTGGCCGTCGGGGCGGAAGTCGTACTCGACGTCCTTGACGTACGTCTTGCTGATCACGATCGGATCGGTGAGGTTGATGATGCGGGTGGCGTAGATGCCGAGCGTGTGCGTCTTGGTGACGTCGTAGCCGGTCGGCAGCGCCTTGGTGAAGTGGAAACGGGCGTGGCCGGTGGCGATGTCCTCCCACGTACCGGCCGCGGTCGCCGCCTGCTGCGTGGTGACGTTCGTAATCGGGCTCGTGACCGTGCTCGTGTAGTAGTCGGTGTAGTAGCGCCCCACCGGATCGTACCAGTCGAGGATGAACGACATCGAGAGCGGCCCCGGGGTCAGGACCCCGGCGCGGTCGAGGGGTTGGCCGCCGTCGTCGGTGAAGGTGACGTCGACGATCGGCTTGTTGTCGGCGCCGATCGTCACGCTCCCGACGGCGATGTTCAAGCCGGGCCGGATGTAGGCGATCTGTTGCGCGGTCAGGTAGTGCTCGGCTTGTGCCGAGGTGTAGACCGCCGCGGTCGCCGGCGTTTGTACCCGCCGTGTCACGTTACCGGTGATGTGTGACGGCACAACCACGTTGTTGGCTGCCAGCAGCGCCATGCCGAGATGAAGTAGCATCATTAGCCTCGTCCCCCTTCCGCCTGCGGTGTGGCAGAGATGCCGCCTGACCGCTACGGTGACGAACGTCAAGTTAAAGTGATTCACACGACTTGTCAAGGGTTTGTAAATGTCAATTATTTGTCATGGAACATCTCAATATCCTTGACCTTACCTGAGATACCGGAAGATTTACCTGCGTATTCTCGGATGTGGCGGGGAACGGGCGCCCGCGTCCCCGCGTCCGCGGGAGAAGCCGCAGGCGCAGGGGCTTTGCGAAAGGCGGCTACAATGGCCGCGGAGGTCGGCATGGGTTTTCTCGAAGAGCTGCCGGGGCGCGCCCGCGAGGTGGGCGGGCATGTCGTGCTGGTCGAGGGGGATGATCCCCGCATCGTCGAAGCCGCGGGCGAGCTGCGCCGCGATGGCGTTGCGCGGGTCACAGTTCTGTGTCCGGCGGCGGCGCAGGGGGAGGGGCACGAGCGCCTGCGCGGCCTCGGAGCGACGGTCACGGATCCCGCAACCGACCCGAGGCGGCAAGCGCTGTTCGACCGCCTGCACGCCAGGCGGGCGCCGAAGGGGTGGACCCGGGAGCAGACCGGCGCGGCGCTCTCCGACCCACTCTACTTCGCCTCCCTGTTGGTGGCGGCCGGGGAGTGCGACGCCTCCGTGGGCGGCGCGGTCCGCACGACGGCGGACACGGTGCGCGCGGCGCTGCACGCGATCGGCGCCGCGCCCGGGATCAAGACGGTGTCCTCGGCGTTCGTGATGGTGCACCCGGACGCGCGCTGGGGGAGTGACGGCCTGATGGTGTTCGCCGACTGCGCGGTGCTCCCCGACCCCGACCCCGAGCAGCTCGCCGACATCGCCGTGGGCGCCGCCGGCACCTTCCGGGCGATCGTGGGCGGAGAACCGCGGGTGGCGCTGCTGTCGTTCTCGACCAAGGGCTCGGCCGAGCACCCCCTGGTGGACAAGGTGCGCGCCGCCGGGGCCGCGCTCGCGGCCCGCGGTGTGGATTTCGACTTCGACTTCGAGCTGCAGCTCGACGCGGCGCTCCTGGCGTCGGTCGGGGCCCGCAAGGCCCCGGGTTCGACGGTTGCCGGCCGTGCCAACGTGCTCGTCTTTCCCGACCTCAACGCCGGGAACATCGGCTACAAGCTCACCGAGCGCCTCGGCGGCGCCAGGGCGGTCGGTCCACTGCTGCAAGGTCTCGACCGCCCGGCGAACGACCTCTCTCGCGGCTGTTCGTCGCGCGACGTGGTCGAGACCGCCTGCCTGTCGCTCCTGCAGGCTTCGCTCGTCGCCGGGGGACGGCGTTGAGGGCGTTGGTCGTCGGCGGCGGCGCACGCGAGCACGCTCTCGCGTGGAAGCTCTCCCAGGCCTCCGGGATCGACGAGATCTACGCCGCTCCCGGGAACCCGGGGATGGCCGGCATCGCCACCTGCGTCCCGATCGTCGCGGATGCCACGATCGAGCTGGCGGAGTTCGCGTCCTCGCTCAAGATCGACCTCACGGTCGTCGGCCCCGAGTTGCCGCTGGTCCTCGGCATCGCGGACGAGTTCGCCCGCCGCGATCTGCTGCTCGTCGGCCCGACGCGGGGTGCGGCGGAACTCGAGGGCAGCAAGGTGTTCACCAAGGAGTTCTGCCTGCGGCACGGGATCCCGACGCCGCGCGCGCACACCGTTTCCGACCGCGACCAGGCGGCGGCGGCGGTGAAGAAGATCGGCACCCCCGTCGTGTTCAAGGCCGATGGGCTGGCGGCCGGCAAGGGCGTCCAGGTCTGCCGCAGCCGGGACGAGGTCGAGGCCGCGATGGTCCGCTGCTTCGAGGAGCGCGCGTTCGGCGCCGCCGGGGAGCGCGTCCTCGTCGAGGAGTGCCTGGAGGGCGAGGAGGTCTCCTTCATGGTGCTCACCGACGGCGCGAGCGTGCTGCCGCTCGCGTCGGCGCGCGACTACAAGCGCGTCGGGGATGGCGACGAGGGGCCGAACACCGGGGGAATGGGCGCGGTTTCGCCGGTCCCCCTCGAGCCCGCCCTCGCAACCGCGATCCTGCGCGAGATCGTCTATCCCACCGTGACCGGGATGGCCGCGGAGGGGCGGCCGTACCGGGGCGTGCTGTACGCGGGTGTGATGGTGACGGCAGAAGGCCCGCAGTTGCTCGAATTCAACTGCCGGCTGGGCGACCCCGAGACCCAGGCCGTGATCCCCCGGCTCGAGGACGACCTGGCGCAACTGTTGCGGGCCGCGGCGGCGGGGGAGCTCGGCTCGCAGAGGGCGGCGTGGAAGCGGGAAGCGGCGGCGTGCGTGGTGCTGGCGGCCGCCGGGTACCCGGGGCCGTCCCGCCGCGGCGACGCGATCAGCGGGCTGGGCGATGCACTGGCGCAGTCGGGCGTGCTGGTTTTCAACGGCGGCACGGCACTCGAGGACGGGCGCCTGGTCACCACGGGAGGCCGGGTGCTTTCGGTCGTGGGCCGCGGTGCGTCGATGGCCGACGCCGTGGCCACCGCCTACGAGGCGGCCGCCAGGGTGCGGTTCGAAGGCGTGCACTACCGGCGCGACGTCGGCAGGGGGCTCGCATGACCGAACCGGTGATGATCCTGATGGGATCCAAGAACGACTGGGAGGTGCTGCGCGAAGCCGGGGCCGAGCTCGACCGCCTGGGCGTGCGTTGGCGCGCCCACGTGGCGTCGGCCCATCGCTCCCTTGCCCGGACGGTCGAGCTGGTGGGTCGCGGCGAGGCGGACGGGGTAGAGGTCTTCATCTGTGGCGCCGGCATGGCGGCCCACCTTGCGGGGGTGGCCGCGGGTGCTACGGTGCGTCCGGTGATCGGGGTGCCGCTGCCGGGCGGCGTCGCAGGTGGGCTCGACGCGCTGCTTGCCACCGTCCAGATGCCGGGCGGCGTACCGGTCGCCACCGTGGCGGTGGGAAAGGCGGGCGCCCGCAACGCGGCGGTGCTCGCCGCGGAGATCCTGGCGCTGTCCGACCCGGAGCTCGAGGCCCGCGTGCGGCGGGCCAGGGCCGACCAGGCGGCCGCGGTCGCGACGGCCGACGCGGAGCTGGCCGGCGGGGGGAGTCAAACATGAGCTGCTCGGAGTGCTGCGGTGATGTCCGTCCGCGGCCGGAGTTCGTTCGCATCACCTTCTCGCCCGACCTCCCGGGTCAGGCGTGCACGTTCAGGGAGGGCGTCGAGCTGGAGTCCGGCGCGTCGTATGTGATCGCGGGCGCCGACGGCGAGCGCGTGGGCCGCTTCGTCGCACACGAGATCCCGGTGCTGCGCCCGTGCGGCACACGGACGGCGGGCAGCATCGTCCGCAAGGCCGCACCGGGGGAGATCGCGCGCGGCGAGGAACTCGCGCTGGTGGCTCGCGACGCGCTCCGCTTCTGCCGCGAACGGGCACGCGAGCTGAAGTTGCCGATGCGCCCGGTGTCCGCACTGGTGCCGCTCGACCGCGACACCGTCGTGATCACGTTCGCCGCCGAGGAGCGGGTGGATTTCCGGGAGCTGCTGCGCGATCTCGGCCGCCGCACCCGGCGTCGCGTCGAGCTGCGGCAGATCGGCGTCCGCGACCAGGCCAAGTCGAGCGGTGGGTGGGGGCCGTGCGGCCGCACGCTGTGCTGCTCGACGTTCATGGCCCGTTTCAACTCGGTGACGATCCGGATGGCCAAGGCGCAGAGGCTGTCTCTCAACCCTAGCCGGATCTCGGGCATGTGCGGGCGCCTGATGTGCTGCCTTGCCCACGAGGCGGGCGAGGCCGCGCCGGGGAAGCGGACCGGACCCGCCTCCTAAACCTTCCGGGCCGGCGGTCCGTATCCTTTCCAGTAGCCTCACCGGCATGGTATACTGCGTATCAGTCAGAACGACGGGGATGAAATGAAGGAATTCGAGCGCACGGGGGACGAGGCCCTGACCAGCCGTCGGCTCATTCGGCCATCCATTTCGGAGGTCGGTGATCGTACGCCGATGCGGGGCATGGTCCACCGCAAGCAGGCGCCCCCGGATCAGACCAACGCCGAAAACTACTACTTCATCAAGCAGATGCAGAACAAGACGGCGATGGTCGTGATGCTGGACGACGGCACCGAGTTGCACGGCTGGGTGGAGTGGTACGACCGCAACTGCATCAAGCTCAACCGGACCGAGGGGCCGAACCTGATGATCTACAAGCACGCGATCCGGTACATGTTCAAGGAAGAGGAGCTTCGCCAGCGCCGCCGCCGCCCGCGGGAGTGACCGGCGTCACGGGCCGCAGCCGGACCCCAACCAAGCGGATGATCGATGAGAAGGGGCGCGCCGCCCGGCGCGTTCGCCCGGACGATCTGCCGGCCGGCGGGACCGGCCGGTCCCGAGGTGTCAAGACCCAGAGCGTGCGTCACACCGGTTCGGGCTGGAGGAGCGCTTCGACCCGGGAGCAGACGACGTCGAGGGCCACCGAGTTGAAGCCGCCCTCCGGAATGATCAGGTCGGCCCAGCGCTTGGAGGCCTCGACGAACTCGAGGTGCATCGGGCGGACGGTCTCGAGGTACTGGGCGATCACCATCTCCACCGTGCGTCCGCGCTCGATGAGATCCCGGCGCAGCCGGCGGATGAAGCGCAAGTCCGCGTCGGTGTCAACGAAGATCTTGACGTCGAAGAGCTTGCGGAGAGCCGGTTCGGTGAAGATCAGGATCCCCTCGACCAGCACCACGCCGCGCGGCTCCACCGTGCGGGTCTCGCCCGTGCGCACGTGGCGGGTGAAGTCGTAAACCGGCACCGCCACCTCGCGGTGGTCCTTGAGAAGGCGCAGATGCTCGGCGAGGAGTTCGGTCTCGAGTGCGTCGGGATGGTCGAAGTTGTGGTGGAGGAGCTGCGCGCGGTCGACGCCGGTGAGGTCGCGGTAGTAGCTGTCGTGCTGGAGATAGGCGATGCGGTTCGCGCCGATTCGAGCGACGATCGCCTCCGCCACGGTGGTCTTGCCCGAGCCGGTGCCGCCGGCCACCCCGATCACCACCACGTCGCTCATGTCACCACCCTGGTCCGCGCGCCGACGCCAAGCCGCAACTCCGCCAAGCGGGCGCCATCATACCCTGGCGCGGCGCGCCGCCGAAAGGGAAAGCCCGGGCATCACGGCGCCGCGAGCGCGCTCAGCCGGCCGAGTCCTTGGGCACGGGCCGGACCGTGGTCTTCGTAGTGGTTGCGTACCGGCTGCTGCCGAGGTAGAGCAGGGGGCTCGTCTCCTCGACGCGGAGCACGCCGTCGGCGTCGAACGCCCGTTCCGCGACGTGCACGCGCTGGACCTCGCCGACGACGAGCGTCTGGTCGCCGAGGTGGTGGCGCTCGACGAGCAGGCACTCCGCGGCCACGTAGGCGATCGCCAGGCTGGGTGTCGGAATGGCCTCGCCCGCCTCGAGCTCGAGCGCGAGCGCCTTGACCTTGTCGGTCTCGCGCCCGGAGAGCGTCCCGAGCGCGCTGGCGAGCCCGGCGTGCTCCTCCGTGAGGAAGTTGATCGTGAACTCGCCGCTCTTGAGGACGAGTTGATGGGTGTGGGTGGCCGGGGACAGGCAGATCCCGAACAGCGGCGGATCCGAGGAAAGAGGTGTGGCCCAGGTGACCGGCGCGAAGTTCGTGGTGCCTTTGGCATCGTCGCGGACCCCGACCACGCAGACCAGCCGCGGGTAGTAGAAGTAGCAGGAACCCGGATCCGAGGACACGCGCACCATGGCTTCCTCCCGGTGTCCGGCCAATCATACCGCGGACCCGATGGGAGATCGGCCGGACGGGGCGTGGCCGCCCCATGACACGACCTTGACACCTGCCGGGAGCTTCGCGTAGCGTGCCGCGGCCCTCGTAGGGGCGGAGACTTGTCGTGGCGCGTCTTGCCGAGTTCCAGGGAAAACAGGTGTTGCGGAGCGCGGGCATCGCAGTTCCCCGCGGCGAACTTGCGCGCAGCGCGGCCGAAGCCGCCGCCGCGGCCGGCCGCCTCGGCGCCGGCGTGGTCGTCAAGGCGCAGGCCTGGACCACCAGCCGCAAGTCGCAAGGCCTCGTCAGGTTCGCCGACTCCGCCGCGGCGGCCGGCGACGCGGCCGAGGCGATCCTCGCGGCCCGGGCCGGCGGGTTCGCGGTGACCGAGGTGCTGGTCGAGGAACGGGTGGCGGTCGCCTCCGAGCGCTACGCCGGAATCATCCTCGACGACCGCCGCCGGCGGCCGGTCCTGCTGATCTCCGCCCGGGGCGGTTCCGGGATCGAGGAGACCGCGCGAGAGCACCCGGAGTCCGTCGCCGAACTCGCGCTCGACGCCGTCGAGGGCCTGGCGCGACACGCCGCCCGCGAGCTGTGGCGGCGGGTCGGCGTGCACGGGGAGGAGCAGCGTCACCTCGCCGAAGCGTGTGTGCGCCTGGCGGCGGTGGCGCGGGGGGTGGAGGCCAGGGCGGCGGAGATCAACCCCCTGGTGTTCACCGTCGACGGGCGCGCCGTCGCCCTCGACTGCAGGATCACGGTGGACGACGCCGCCGTGTTCCGCCACCCGGAGCTCGGGATCGACGTCGCGCGCGAGCTCGGGCACCCCCCGACGCCGCTCGAGCGCATCGCGTGGGAGGTGGAGAAGGACGACTACCGCGGGACGTTCTACTTCCTCCAGATGCGCGACGGGTGCGAGCGCGGGGAGCGCGTGGTCGCGTTCCACGGTGCGGGCGGCGGCGGTTCGATGATGGGGATGGACGCGCTCGCCCGTCACGGTTTCGCCGTGGCCAACTTCTGCGACACCTCGGGGAACCCACCGGCCTCGAAGGTGTACCGTGCGGCGCGCATCCTACTCTCGCAACCCGGCGTGGACGGCTACTTCGGGACGGGCTCCGGGGTGGCGTCGCAGGAGCAGTTCCACTCGGCACGCGGCCTGGTCAAGGCGTTCCTCGAGGAACCGCTGGCTGTGCCCGCGGTCGTGCGCCTCGGCGGCAACGGCGAGGAGAAGGCGATCGAGATCCTGACCGGCTACACGAGAGGTCTCGGTGTGCCGGTGGAGTGCTACGGCAAGGACACGCCGGTCGACGCCTGCGCCGCCAGGTTGGCCGAGCTCGTCGCGACCTTCAGTCCGCGGCCGCCCGCCCCGCGCCGCAGTTCGGGCCCCGCCGAACGGCCGTACACCTTCTCGACACCCACTGGCAAGGTCACCTACGACCACGCGGTGTGCGCCCGCTGCGAGAGCAAAGCGTGCGTCGCGGCGTGCGTGCCGCAGATCCTCGCACTCTCCGGGGAGGGTGTTCCGATCCTCAAGGTGACGTCCGAGGAGGCCGCGCGCGGTCGCTGCACCGAGTGCCTCGCCTGCGAGGTGGACTGCCAGGCGCTGGGTGCCGGGGGCGGACATGTCGCGCTCGAGATCGCCGGGCTCGACGAGTACCGCCGCGCGCGGGGACTGGAGTAAGCGATGGCGATCCTCGTGACCGAGCGCACGCGGGTTCTGGTGCAGGGGATCACCGGGCGGGAGGGCCGTGCGCGCGCCAGGTTGATGCGCGAGTACGGCACCAAGGTCGTCGCCGGCTGCACTCCGGGGCGCGGCGGCGAGAACGTCGACGGGACGCCGGTCTACGACACCGTGGTCGAGGCGGTCGAGGCCACCGGCGGGATCGACGCGAGCGTGGTCTTCGTGCCGGCGCCCCTGGTCAAGGACGCGGCGCTGGAATCGATCGCGGCCGGCATCGCCCTCACCGTCCTCGTCGGCGACCGGGTGCCGGTGTGGGACGTCCTCGAGATCGCGCGCGCGGCCGAGCGTGCCGGGGTCGACTTCCTCGGCCCCAACACCCTCGGCGTGCTGTCGGTCGGCCGCGGCGTGCTCGGCATGATCGGCGGCCGCGCCGAGTCGGCCCGCGCCTGGTTCAAGCCGGGAGGGGTGGGCGTCGCGTCGCGCTCCGGCGGGATGACCTCATCGACCGGCTATTACCTGAGTCGTGCCGGGATCGGGCTCTCCACCCTGGTGCACGTCGGGGGCGACGGGATCGTGGGGCTGCCGCTGCCGGCGGTCGTGCGCCTGTTCGAGGCCGATTCCGAGACCCGGTGCATCGCGATCTTCGGCGAGATCGGGGGTTCGCAGGAGGAGCGCATCGCCGAAATGATGGCGAGCGGCGAGGTCACGAAGCCGGTGGTCGCCTTCATCGGCGGCCGCGCCGCCACCCAGGGCGTGCGCTTCTCGCACGCCGGCGCGATCGTTGACGGCGGGCGCGGCACGCACGCGGGGAAAGTGGCGGCATTGCGGGAGGCCGGGGGGACGGTCGTAGACGCCTTCGACGAGTTGCCGGCGGCGGTGGCGAAGATCCTGGAGGCGTGAGCATGGCTGAGACCACTTGGGCGACGGCGATCACCTCGATCCGCCCGAACGAAATCCGGGTGCGTGGCTACCGTCTCGACGAGCTCATGGGCGGAGTCTCGTTCGGGGAGGCGGTCTACCTTGTGCTGCGCGGCGAGCTGCCGGGCGCCGCGGTGGGCCGGCTGGTGGAGGCGATGCTGGTGGCGTCGATCGACCACGGCGCGACGCCACCCTCGACGCTGGCGGTGCGCAACGCCGCGACCACCGGCGCGCCCCTCAACGCCTGCATCGCCTCGGGGGCGCTGGCCGTCAACCGGCACCACGGCGGGGCGGTCGAGGACTGCATGCACCTGCTCGCGCGCGGCGCCGGCAAGATGCAGGAGGGGGAGAGTGCGGTGGCGGCCGCGCGGGCCCTGATCGCCGAGGAAAGGGCCGCCGGCCGGCGGTTGCCGGGGTTCGGGCACCGCGTTCACAGCGACGACCCCCGTTCCCACCGTCTGCTGCAGCTGGCCGGCGAGGCCGGTGCGGCGGGGCGGCACGTCGCGGTCGCCGAAGCGATCGTGCGGGAGCTCGCGTCCGGCGGCAAGGCGCTGCCGCTCAACGTCGACGGCGCCATCGCGGCGCTGCTCGCCGACCTCGGCTTCCACCCCGACCTCGCCAACGGATTCTTCATCCTGGCGCGGACCGCGGGGTGGATGGCGCAGGTGCTCGAGGAGCGCCAGCGCGAGAAGCCGATGCGCCGGATCGACCAAGGTGCGGCGGCCTACGACGGGGCCGGCCCGAGAGAGCTGCCGTCGGGCCGGTGAGGACGACACTGAGGCGGGGCGCGCCTCGCCCCGGGCGGCCGGCCGGGCCGCCCGAACGCACGACTGTGGAGGAGGTTCGACGATGGCCAGGTACCGCATCGCTTGGTTGCCCGGAGACGGCATCGGCAACGACGTCATGGAGGCGGCGCGCCTCGTGCTGGACGCGGTCGCGCTCGACGCCGAGTACATCCACGGCGACATCGGTTGGGAGTTCTGGTGCTCCGAGGGCGACGCGTTCCCGCAACGCACCGTGGAGCTGCTCGGCCGCGTGGACGCCGCGATGTTCGGCGCCATCACGTCGAAGCCGGTGAAGGCCGCCGAGGCGGAGCTCTCGCCTCGACTGAAGGGGACCGGCCTCGTCTACCGCTCGCCGATCGTGCGGATGCGCCAGATGTTCGACCTGTACACCTGCCTGCGGCCGTGCAAGGCGTACGCCGGCAACCCGCTCAATTTCAAGGAGACGATCGACCTCGTGATGTTCCGCGAGAACACCGAGGGTCTCTACTCCGGGGTCGAGTTCTCGCCGGTGCCGGCCGCGCTCCGCGACGTCTTGACGCAGCTGTCGAAGCCGTTCGCCCACTTCGCCGGAATCGCGCCCGAGGAGTACGCCATCACCTGCAAGATCAACACGAAGAAGGGCTCCGAGCGCATCATCAGGGCGGCGTTCGAGTATGCGAAGGCGCACCGCTACCCGAAGGTCACGGTGATCCACAAGGCCAACGTGGTGCGCGCCACGGAGGGCCTGTTCCTGGAGACCGCGAAGGAGGTCGCGAGGGAGTTTCCCGGTGTCGCGATGGACGACGCGAACGTGGACGCGATCTGCATGTGGCTCCTCAAGGACCCCGAGAAGTACGGCGTGCTGGTTGCGACCAACCTGTTCGGCGACATCATCTCCGACCTCTGTGCCCAGATGGTGGGCGGGCTCGGTTTCGGCTGCTCCGGCAACATCGGCGAGAAGCTGGCGGTGTTCGAGCCCACGCACGGCTCCGCCCCGAAGTACGCGGGCCAGTACAAGGTCAACCCGATCGCCACGATTCTCGCGGCGAAGATGATGCTGGAGTGGTTGGGCGAGACCGCGATGGCCGCCAGGATCGAGAGCGCCGTCGCGGCGGTGATCGCGGAGGGGAAGGTGCGCACCTACGACATGGGCGGCGCCTCCTCGACGCTCGACATGGCCCGGGCGATCGCCGGAAAGCTGTAGGGGCAGGGCGCAGGCCGCGGAAGAGCGTGGTCCGTGGTCAGTGATCCGTGGTCCGAGAGAGGCAGGACGCGGGGCGCAGGCCGCGTCGGAGCGCGACCGCTGGGCCGCGGCGTTCTCTGGCGTACGATCCCCCAGTGAACAGAGGCTCCATCCCGCCGCCGGGCCGCCGGCTCGGAGTCGCCGCGGCGATGCTCGCCGTTTACCTCGTCTGGGGCTCGACGTACCTTGCCATCCGGATCGCTCTCGAAGGCCTCCCCCCCTTCTTCATGGCCGGCGCGCGCTTCCTGGTGGCGGGGGGCGTGCTGTTCGCCGTGCTCTGGTTGCGCGGCGCCCCGGCGCCCAGCGCGCGCCAGTGGCGGAGCGCGGCGCTCGTGGGAGGACTTCTGCTTCTGGGCGGCAACGGCGGCGTCGTCGTCGCCGAGCAGTGGGTCGCGTCGGGTCTGGCGGCGCTGGGAGTTGCGAGCGTGGCGTTGTGGTCCGCGCTCTTCGCCGGATTGTGGGGGCAGTGGCCGCGGCGGATGGAGTGGGTCGGGCTCGCGGTCGGCTTCGGCGGGGTGGCGCTTCTCAACCTCCAGGGCGGCCTGCGCGCCAGTCCCGCCGGCGCGGCGGCGCTTCTCGTCGGCACGATGAGCTGGGCGCTGGGCTCGATGTGGAGCCGGCGCCTGGATCTGCCGACAGGGTTGATGGCGGGCGCGGCGGAGATGTTGGCCGGAGGCGCGATGCTCGTGGGCGTAGGCGTCGCGTGGGGCGAGAAGGTCCCCTCGACCCTGGCTCCCGGCCCGCTCCTCGCGCTCGCCTACCTGATCGTATTCGGCTCGTGGATCGGCTTCTCGGCGTACCTGTTCCTGCTCCGCCGGGTGCGCCCGGCGACGGCCACCAGCTACGCGTACGTGAACCCGGTGATCGCGGTGTTCCTCGGGGTCGCGCTCGGAGGCGAGACGATCACCGGGACCGAGTGGGCGGCGATGCCGGTGATCCTGGCTGGCGTCGCGATCGTCGTGTTCGCCCACGGCAGGACGAAGCCGCCGGCGGTCGAAGGTCACGGCAGCGTCAGATCTTGACCCCGGTCAAGGACGGTTGGCTGCGAGCGGGCTAGGTTCGGCGCGGGAGTGACGATGCGCCGACCGAAGACCTCCGCGGTGATCCTGGCTCGCCGCCTGAGCCAAATGGCCTGGCTGGCGCTGGTCGTGCTCATCGGTGTCCAGTTCGCGCTCTGGGCCCTCCCCCAGACCGCCGGGCGCGCCGCGGACGCCGCGCGCCCGCCCGGAGTCGAAGGGTTCCTGCCGATCTCGGCGCTGATGTCGCTGCGGCTCTGGCTCGCCGGGGAGGGGGTGCACCCGGTCCACCCGGCCGGGCTCGCGATCCTCGTGGGCGTGCTGGCGATGAGCGCGTTGGTCGCGAAGTCGTTCTGCTCCCACGTCTGTCCCGTCGGCACGGCGTCGGAGGCGCTCGGACGGCTCGGCGTGAGGCTCTTCGGCCGCACCTGGGTGCCGCCGCGCTGGCTCGACGTCCCCCTGCGGTCGCTCAAATACACCCTGCTGGCCCTGTTCCTGTGGGCGACGTGGGTCGCGCTCGACCTCCCCGGGGTGCGCGCGTTCCTCGACAGCCCGTACAACCGGGTGGCGGACACCAAGATGCTGCTCTTCTTCGCGCGACCGTCGCATGCCACCGTGGCGGTCCTCGGGGTGCTGGCGGTCGGCTCGGTGTTCGTGCGCGACCTGTGGTGCCGCTACCTGTGCCCGTACGGCGCGCTGCTCGGGGTTGTCGGCCGCCTCGCTCCGTTCAAGGTGACGCGCGACCCTGCCACCTGCACCGACTGCGGCAAGTGCACGAAGGCGTGCCCCGCGCGCCTGCGCGTGCACGCCATGACGCGGGTCGCATCGGTCGAGTGCACGTCGTGCCAGGACTGTGTCGCTGCCTGCCCGGTCAAGGAGTGCCTCGCCGTGCGCCCGCCGCGCGGCGTGCCTGGACGCTGGCGGCTGCGCCCGGTGCTCGCGGTCGCCCTGGCCGTGGGCGTGTATCTTGGGATCGTGACGGCGTTCCGGGCGAGCGGCCACTGGCGCAGCGGCGTGAGCGGCGCGGAGTACGCGCGCCGCCTGCCCGACATCGAGTCGCCCCTGTACACCCACGTCGGCGGCATGGCCGCGGCGGACACCGAGCCTTCTCAGGCGCCACTGGCGGCGTCCCATGCCGCCAGGTGACGGTGGCTGGGCCGCCGCTGCCGCCGCGCTGCCGGCGACGGCGCGGGCCGAGCGCGAGCGGCCGTTCTGGCAGGCGCTGGCAGCGGCGTGGCGGTGGCGGCGCGTGGCGGACGCCGGTTGCGGGTCCGGCTTCCACGTGCGCCTGTTGCGCGGGCTGGGCGTCGGCAGCGTGGGCTTCGACGCGGCGCTCGTCGCGCTGACCGCGGGCCGCCTACCCGGAGTGCTGGCCGGCGACGCCGCTCACCCACCGTTGCGCGCGGGCACGTTCGACGCGGCGCTCTGCCTCGGCAACACGTTCTCGTTGCTGGCGTCGCGGACGGTCCAGGGCAACGTGCTCGCGGCCCTCGCGCGCCTGGTCCGCCCCGGCGGCGTGGTGCTGCTCCAGGGCGAGGACTCCGGGGTTCTGGCGGCCGGTGGGCCGCTGGTGCGCGCCCGTCGGGCCGGGGACGGCGCGACGCACGTGCGCGTTTTCGAGCGCGCGGGCCGGCGCGTTCGGATGCTTGCGGCGGTCGTCGGCAACGGCGCCGAGGCGCGACTCGCGGCGACCCTCCTGGTGCCGACTTCGGCGGCGGCCGTCGAGCGGCTGGCCGCCGCTCACGGCCTGGCGCCGCTGTCCCTCCCGGCAGCCCCGCCGGGGGGCGGAGCGACGTGGTGGGTTGCGCTCAGCGTTCCATGCTCCTGATCTTGAGGGCCAGCGTCACCATCGCGATGGCGATGACAATGAGCGAGACGAAAAGACCGGTGCGGCGGAAGCGTATCTCCGCCTCGGCGGCAGCCGCATCCTTGTCGGCGGCGGAGGTGTCTGCGAGCACCGCCTGTGTCTGCTTCTCCACGCGGGCGACGTCGACGGTGTGGATTTCCACCTCGGCGACGACGTACGACTGGTGCGCTTCCTCGAGCTTGATGTCGGCGGCGTCCATCAGCATCCCGTGGCGCTTGACCCGCCCGACGCGTTCACGGACGGCGGCCTCGGACGCAGCGGCCTTCGAGAGCGCTCCGGAAATCGTGGCCGCCGCGACGGCGCCGGCGTCGCCCGCGCTGTGGCAAGCGCCGCACACCTGCTTGTCGGCGACCCCGATCCAGGAGTCCTGCGGGTGCCCGATCGCATGGTTGCTGTGGCACGCCTCGCAGGCGGGCTGGTCCATGGCGGCGAACGCGTCCTTGTGCGGCGACAGGTTGAAGTTCTCGAGCTGGGAAACGTGACACGTGCCGCAGACGTTGGCCACCGAGTCGACCCCCGGGGGGGTGGCGCCGTGCGCCCCGTGGCACGACTTGCAGGTCGGCGCGGAAAGGTCGTTCTTTTCCGTGAGCGCCGCGTAGTGAACGGATTTCTTGTACTCCTCGACCTCGTTGCCCTTGATGCCGTACCGGTTCATGAGCGCGACGTCGGCGTGACACCGCGCGCACGTCTCCACCACCCGCGTCGGGTAGACGGGCGAACGCGCGTCGGACGGCGGCCGCACCCCGTGGGCGCCGTGGCACGAGGAACAGACCGCGACGTCGGTGGCGCCCTTGGCGAGGGCCAGGCCGTGCTTGGACGTGCGGTACTGCGAGAGCTGGTCGGTCGGGATGTTGGGCGCGTATCGCAGCATGTATGCGGCGTTCGAGTGGCAGGAGCCGCACATCTCGGGGATCGCCCGCGGGGCGAACTTGCCGACGAACCCCTTGCGCGGGTCCATCGCGACCGCCGGGTCGCCCGACGTCGGGTCCCCGCCGTGACAGCCTGCGCACGAGATCCCCTGAGCGTGGTGGATGTCGGCCTTCGCCAACTCGGCCGGCTTGCGCAGGCGCGCCTCGTCGAGCTTGGCGTGGCAGCCGATGCAGGAGTCCTCAGCGTGTTTGCCGGGCGCGCCGGCGGTGGCCGGCGGGACCGCGGCGCGTGCGCCCGTCGCGAGCAGGATCGCAAGGGCGGCGTTGGCGAGCTGGCGTGTCATTTGAACACCCCCGCGAACGAGGCGACCGTGAAGCCGACAATGTAGGCGAGGACGACCCAGCCGAGGGCGAAAAACGCGCGGCTGCGGCGACCGACCCGGCTGCCGCGGTCGAGGACGGGCACGAGGAACCAAACCAGGCCGCCGAATGCGAACGCACCGAGCCCGAGGAGCTCGCCCTCGATGCCGAGCATGTGCGCCGGGAGGAGCTTGAGCGTCTCGAACATGAACAGGAAGTACCACTCGGGCCGGATACCGGCCGGCGCGCTCGAGAACGGATCGGCCTTGGTGCCGAGTTCCCACGGGAAGAACGCGGCGAGAGCGGCGAGCGCCGCCAGGCCGAGGAGCCACACGACGCCCTCACGAAGCATGAAGTTGGGCACGAACCGGATCGGCTTGCGTTTCTTCGCCTCCTCCTCCTGCGACACGGGGACGTGCATCCCCTGGCGCTGGATGAACGCGAGATGGCCCGCGAGCAGGACGGCGGTGATCATCGGGAGCACCGCGACGTGGAAGCCGAAGAAGCGCGTGAGCGTGGCGCCGGTGACCTCGGTGCCTCCGCGCAGGAACTTCAGCAGCCATGCCCCGGCGAACGGGACCTTGCTCACCATGTCGGTCCCCACCTGGGTGGCGAAGAAAGACAGCTCGTTCCAGGGGAGCAGGTAGCCGGAGAAACCGAACCCCATCGCGAGGCCGAGCAGCGCGAACCCGCTCCACCACGTCAGCTCTCGCGGCTTGGCGTACGACCCCATGAAGTAGACCGAGAACATGTGGGCGAATGCGGACAGGATCATGAGGTTGGCCGACCACGAGTGCACGGAGCGCACGAGCCAGCCGAACGGGACCCGCGTCACGATGAACTGGACGCTCTCGAACGCGGCCTCTGCGGTCGGGCGGTAGTAGAGCAGCAGCAGGATCCCGGTCGCCACCTGGATGAAGAAGAAGAACATCGTGAGCCCGCCGAAGTAGTAGGCCCAGGAGTGGCGGTGCCGCGGCACCACCTTGTGCGCCACGAACTCGACGATGGGGTCGAGTTCGAGCCGTTCGTCGAGGGCATGCCAGAGCTTGTCGAGCGCGCGCATCGGTCATGCCCCCTTGGTGACGTACACGTCGTCGCCGGCGATGTCTACCTTATAGGCTTCGAGCGGCCGCGGCGGGGGACCCGCGATGTTCTTGCCCTGCAGGTCGTACTGGCCGTTGTGGCAGGCGCACCAGATGTGCTGGAGGTCGGGGCGGTACTGCACGGTGCAGTTCAGGTGGGTGCACACCGCCGAGAACGCGCGCACCTCGCCGGTCGGCGTCCGGATGAGGATCCCCGGCTTCGACCCGAAGCGGAAGATCTTCCCCGAGTTGTCGGCCAGCTCGGAGAGCTTGCCGGCGAGCACGCGGTTGACCGGCGCCTCGGCGACCCGGGGCGGGATCACGAACCGGAAGACCGGGTACAGGGCCGCCACGAGGGTCGCGCCCAGCGAAGTTCCGAGCAGCCAGTTCAGGGCAGCCCGGCGGGAAACTGCTGGTGTTTCGTCGGCAGCGCGCATTCCACCCCCCTACGGGATCGCGGGTGCCATTGTCAGAGGTCGAAGGGCGGGCGTCAAGCGCCCGATCTGGCACAATGAGCCCCGTGGCGACCGACCTCCTGGCGAGGTTGCGGCAGGTTCCGCTGTTCGCGGCGCTGCCGCCGGCGCTGCTCGATGATGTGGCGCGCCTGTGCGGGGTGCGCCGGGTGCGTGGCGGCGAGCTGCTGTTCGCGGAGGGCGATTCCGCGGAGTTCCTGCCGGTGCTGCTCTCGGGGCGGGTGAAGCTGATCCGCAGCGGTCCCGACGGCCGCGAGCAGGTGCTCCACCTGGTGCGCGCCCCCGCCTCGTTCGCGGAGGCCGCGGTGTTCGGCCCCGGCGTCTTCCCCGCCACCGGGGTTGTGATCGAGGGCGGGGAACTCGCCGTGGTGCCGCGCCCCGGCCTGCTCGACCTGCTCCGCAGTCGGCCGGAGGTGGCGCTCGCGCTGCTCGCCTCGATGTCCGTGTGGCTCAGGCGGCTCGCGGACCTCGTCGACGGGCTCGCGCTCCACACCGTCGAGGAGCGGGTGGCGGCGTACCTCCTGTCGGCGTTCATGCGTTCCGGCGGTGCGCTCGCTCCCGGCGCCCAGATCCGCTTCGCGGAGCCCAAGCAGTTGATCGCCGCGCTGTGCGGCACCGGCCCCGAGGTGCTCTCGCGCACCTTCCGGCGGCTCGCCGAGGACGGGGTCGTCAAGATCACCGGCCCGGTCGCGACGCTGCTCGACCCCGCGGCGCTGGCCGCGCTCGTGCCCCCCGGGCAGGCCGCGCGCGGTGCGGGTGACTGACGGACGGCGCCAAAGGGAATCTCCGCGCCGCGTGTATGCTTGCCGCTGAAGCGGACCCGGGGGTTCGAAAGATGATGCGCATCCTGTTCGTCGGAGATGTCGTGGGCAAGGTGGGGCGCCGGCTGGTGACGGAGAGGTTGCGCCGTCTCCAGGCGGAGTTCGAGGTCCATTTCACGATCGTCAACGTCGAGAACGCCGCCGGCGGGTTCGGGCTCACCGGGTCGGTGTGGGACGAGCTCAGGCGCCTCCCGGTGGACGTGTTCACCTCGGGGAACCACATCTGGGACAAGAAGGAGACCGCGGCGCTCCTCGACGCCGAGCCGCGCCTGTTGCGGCCGGCCAACTACCCGGCGGGGAACCCCGGCCGGGGCTGGTGCGTGGTCACGTCGCGCGGCGGCGTTCCCGTGGCGGTGCTCAACCTGCAGGGACTCACCTTCATGACGCCGATGGAAAGCCCCTTCAGGACGGCGGACCGCATCCTCGAAGAGATCGGCGACAAGACGGTGGTGAGGATCGTGGATTTCCACGCCGAGGCGACCTCCGAGAAGCAGGCCCTGGCCTGGCACCTCGACGGCAGGGCAAGCGCGGTGCTGGGGACCCACACCCACGTGCCCACCGCGGACGAGCGCATCCTTCCGCAGGGCACCGCGGCCGTCACCGACGTCGGGATGACCGGGCCGTACGAGGGGGTCATCGGGTTCAAGCCCCAGGCCGTCCTGGAGAGGTTCCTGCTCGCGACCCCGCGCGCCCTCGAACCGGCCACCCGGGGCGGGGCGCTGTGCGGCGCCGTGGTCGAGGTGGACGAGTCCACCGGCACGGCGCTTGCGGTCCGCAGGGTGCGCGTCGAAGAGGGCGAACGGCCGTGATCGCCCCGGTCTCGGTGCTCATCACGGCCCGCGACGAAGAGGAACAGCTCCCGGGCGCGCTCGCCAGCGTCGCCGGGTGGGCCGCGGAGGTCGTCGTGGTCGTGGACCCGCGGACCGGCGACCGCACCCGCGAGGTCGCGGGCAAGGCCGGCTCGGCGGTGTTCGAGCACGCCTTTTCGTCGAGCGCCGCCCAGTGCAACTGGGGGGCCGAGCGCTGCCGCAACGATTGGGTGTTCGTGCTCGATGCCGACGAGCGCGTGACCCCCGCGCTGCGCGACGCGATCGGCCGGGCGCTTTCGGCGCCCGAGCATCCCGCGTACTCGGTCAAGCGCACCAACCTGGCGTTCGGCCGTCCGCTTCGGTTCGGCGACTGGGGGAGCGACCGGGTCGTGCGGCTGTTCGACCGGCGGCGGGCCCGTTTCGCGGAACGGGCGGTGCACGGCGCCGTCACCGCTGCGTCCGTGGGGCGCTTGGCCGGGGCCCTCGAGCACCACACCCTCCGGTCGCTCCCGCAGTACCTGCCGAAACTCCACGACTACGCGCTGCGCGGGGCGGCGGAGCTGGTCGCGGGCAACCGCCGCGCGACCGCCGCGGGTGCGGCGGCGCGTGCCGAGTGGCGCTTCGTGCGGTCGTTCCTCGTCCGTTTCGGCTTCCTCGACGGCAGCGGCGGCTTCATTGTCGCCGTGCTCGCCGCGTACGGGACGTTTCTCAAGTGGGCCGCCGTTTGGGAGACCACGACGCGCCGCCGGGTGCTTTCGTAGACCAGCCATGAGTGCCCTCCCCGCCCGCGTGCTCATCGACCTGCCCAACTGGCTCGGCGACTTCGTGCACGCGTTGCCGGCGCTGGCCGCACTGCGCGCCGCCAACCGCGGGGGGGAGACCGCGGCGCTGCTGCCGGCCGCGCACGCGCCGCTCGCGCGCCTGCTCGGCGTGAGCGCGATCGCGCGCCCGACGGGGGTGGGCTTCGCGTGGGCGCGGCGGTTGCTGCGGCACCGTTTCGACGTGACCCTCACGGCCCGCCACAGCACGCGCGCCAAGCTGCTGCTGGCCGGGACCGCAGCGCCGGTGCGCCTGGCGAGCCGCGGGCGCGGCGCTGCGGCGCTGGGTCTGGCGACGTTCGAGGTGGTGCGCTCCCGGCACCAGCGCCACGACCTCGACCAGGCGCTGGCGCGGCTCGGCCTGCCGGGCGCTGGGGCGGTCCCGTTCCGCCTCCCGCTTCCCGAACACCTGCGGCGCCAGGGGTTGTTGCAGAGGGCTTTGCTCGGCCGGCAACCCGGCATGGTCGCCTTGCTGCCCGCGACCTGTGGCCTCGAGGCCAAGCGATACCCGATCGGCCACTTCGTCGCCGTAGCCCGAGCGCTGGAAGCGGAAGGCGTCACGCCCGTGGTGGTCGTGGGACCGGGCGAGGAAGATGTGGCCGCGCCGCTGGTCGCGGATGCGCGCGCCCGCATCGCGCCGACCGCATGGGCGCTCGACGAGATCGCCGCGCTGCTCGCGGCCTGCGATGCGGCGGTCGGCAACGACTCGGGGCTGACGCACCTCGCAGCAGCCATCGGCTGTCCGACGGTGGCGTTGTTCGGTCCGACCGCTCCGGCGCGGACGGCGCCGGTCGGGGGGGCGCAGGTGCTGTGCGCCCCCGGGTCGGGGAACACGGCGAGCGCCGGCCTCGACGACCTCGACCCGGCTGCGGTGCTGGCGGCCCTGCGCGCGGTGCTCGTCCCCCGGGCCGGCCCATCGCGCCGCCGGCCCCGCCCGGGGGTTGCACCGGAGACCGGGCGACGATATGATGTTTCGAGCGGGTGGGCCGCTAGCTCAACTGGCAGAGCAAGGGACTCTTAATCCCTAGGTTGTAGGTTCGACTCCTACGCGGCTCACCAATTCCCGTCCCGCGAAAGTGGCGGAATCGGTAGACGCGCGAGACTTAGGATCTCGTGGGCGCTGCCCATGGGGGTTCGAGTCCCCCCTTTCGCACCATCAGGAGCAAGCATGAGCTATGAAATCGAACGCGCCACCCCGTGCCGGGTCGTCGTGACGGCCACCATCGGCCCGGAGGAGGTGGGCTCCGAACGCGAGCACGTCCTCGGCGACTGGCTGCGCGGCGCGCGCATTGACGGCTTCCGCAAGGGCAAGGCGCCTCGCGAGTTGGTGGAGCGGCGCTTCGCAAACGAGATCCGCGACGACCTCGAAGAGCACCTGACGCGGCGCACATGGGACCAGGTCAGGACCGAGGAGAAGCTTCGCCCCGCCTCGCCGCTCGGTATCAAGGAGTCGGGCTGGCTCGACTCCGGCGAGTACAGGTTCAAGGGGGAGTTCGACGTCTACCCGACGGTGACGCTGCCACCCCTGGACGGCTTCAGGGCGCCGGCGTTCGACGTCGAACCCAGCGAGGAGGAGTTGGCCGGAGCGATCGAGCAGCTGCGCGAGCGCCAGGCGGCATGGGAGCCGGTGACGGGCGAGCCGGCGGGCGAGGGGATGCTGGTCGAGGCGGAGGTCGACGGGGAGTTCCCGGACGGCGACGGCGAGGCGTTCCACGAGGACCGCTCGCTCTTCCAGGTCGGGCGCTCGGAGGTCTACCCGGAGATCGAGGCCGCGGTCACCGGCAAGTCCGTCGGCGATACCGTCACCGCCGAACGCACGGTCGGTGAAGAGGGGAGCGAGGAGCATCCCCCAAAGCGCGTGAGCTACAAGGTGCGGATCAAGAGCCTGCGGCGCAAGCGCCTTCCCGAGGTGGACGAGGCGTTCGCCACCTCGATCGGGATCACCGGCGGAGTCGAAGCGCTGCGCCACCGGGTCCACGAGCGCCTGCAGGCCAGCAAGGCGGAGCGCCGCCGCGACGTCTGGCGGGAGGCGCTGGTGACCCACCTGGCCGACGGCCACACGCTGGACCTGCCGGAAGGGGTGGTGCGCGACGACACCCGCAAGGAACTGGTCGAGTTCGCCCAGGCGCTGGCGCAGCGCGGGATCGACCCCGACCAGGCCGAGGTGGACTGGGAGAAGCTCGAGGGCGAGATGCGCGGCCGGGTGGAGCAGCGGTTGCGCGCCGAGGTCTTCCTCGACGCCCTCGCCGAATCGCTCGGGATCAGCGTTTCCGCCGGCGACGTCGACCACGAGGTGGAGCACCAGGCACAGCGCCTCGGAGTGCCGTTCGGGGAGTTGCGCGGCAACCTCGCCAAGGGCGGCGGCCTCGAGCGCGTGGGCGCCATTTTGCGGCGCGAGCGGGCGGTGGACGAGGCGCTCAAGAAGTGTGCGGGCGCGGGAACGTGAGACGATGGCGCCCGACGGCAACGGCGCAGGGGCGGTGCCCAAGGGGGGTGACGGCATGTTGATACCGATGGTCGTCGAGCAGACCAGCCGGGGCGAGCGGGCCTACGACATCTTCTCCCGCCTGCTCAAGGACAACGTGATCTTCCTTGGCGAGACGATCGACGACCACGAGGCCTCGGTCGTGATCGCGCAGATGCTCTTCCTCGAGGCGGAAAACCCGGAGAAGGACATCTACCTGTACATCAACTCGCCGGGCGGATCCGTGACCGCGGGGCTCGCGATCTACGACACGATGCAGTACGTCAAGCCCGACGTGGCGACCATCTGCATGGGACAGGCGGCCTCGATGGCGGCGGTCCTGCTGGCGGGCGGCGCCAAGGGGAAGCGTTTCGCGCTCCCGCACGCCCGGATGCTTCTGCATCAACCGCTGCTCTTCGGGCTGGGCGGTCAGGCGACGGATATCGATATCCACGCCAAGGACATCCTGCGGCTGCGGCAGCGCCTCAACGAGATCCTGCAGCAGCACACCGGCCAGCCGCTCGACCGCATCTTTTCCGACACCGAACGGGACTTCATCCTCGAGGCGGTCGACGCGCAAGCCTATGGCCTGGTCGACAAGGTCATCGAACACAGGGAATAGGAGTTGCGTGGGAGCGTTACGGCGGCAGGGTGTAGAATGACCCGTGGAGCCTAGGGTATGGTGACTCGCGAGACCTCGTCCGAGCTGCTGCGCTGCAGCTTCTGCAACAAGTCGCAGCGTGAGGTGCGCAAGCTGATCGCCGGCCCGAACGTGTACATCTGCGACGAGTGCGTCGACATCTGCCTCGACATCATCGCGGAGGACCGCGCCCGCGAGGCGCGCGAGTCTCGCCGCTCGCTTGCCAAGCCGGAAGAAGTGAAGACGTTCCTCGACTCGTACGTGATCGGCCAGGAGCCGGCCAAGAAGAAGCTGGCGGTCGCGGTGTACAACCACTACCGCCGCATCGACTACCTGTCGCACTCCACGCGGCCGGATGTCGAGCTCTCGAAGTCGAACATCCTGCTCATCGGCCCGACGGGAACGGGCAAGACGCTGCTCGCGCAAACGCTCGCCCGGATGCTCGAGGTCCCGTTCACGATCGTCGACGCGACCACTCTGACGGAAGCCGGCTACGTCGGCGAGGACGTCGAGAACATCCTCCTCCGCCTGTACCAGGCGGCCGACGGGGACCGGGAGCGGACCGAGCGCGGCATCGTGTACATCGACGAAATCGACAAGATCGCCCGCAAACAGGACTCGCCGTCGATCACCCGCGACGTCTCCGGCGAGGGCGTGCAGCAGGCGCTGCTCAAGATCCTCGAGGGGACGGTGGCCAACGTGCCCCCGCAGGGGGGGCGCAAGCACCCGCACCAGGAGTTCATCCAGATCGACACCAGCAACATCCTGTTCATCTGCGGCGGCGCGTTCGTCGGGCTCGAGGACATCGTGGCGCGCCGTCTCAACCAGAAGTCGATGGGTTTCCAGGCCCACATCCTTACGACGGCGGAACGCTCCGCCAGCGAGCTGATGTCCCTCGTCCACCCGGAGGACCTGATCAAGTTCGGGATGATTCCAGAGTTCGTAGGCCGCGTCCCGGTGGTCGCGAACCTGCACGATCTCGATCGGGACGCCTTGGTCCGCATCCTCACCGAGCCGAAGAACTCCCTGGTGCGGCAATACGAGACGATGCTCTCCTTCGAGGGGGTCGAGTTGCGTTTCACCGACGACGCGCTGACCGCGGTCGCCGACGACGCAATCTCGCGCAAGGTGGGTGCGCGAGGCTTGAAGATCATCCTGGAAGAGCTGATGCTCGAAGTCATGTACCAGGTCCCGTCCCGCTCCGATATCACCGAGATCGTCGTCACGCGCGAGGTTGTCGAACGGCGTGTGGCACCGCTGGCCTCGATGCGCAAGGCGGGCTGAAGCCGCCTCGGGCAGCGCCCCGCACCGTTTTCCGTCCTTTTTCCCAGGGTTCTTGAGAGGTCGTCATGAGCGAGTCGAACATGCAAACGCTTCCGGTCGTGCCGTTGCGCGACATGGTTGTCTTCCCGCGGATGAAGTCCGCCTTCGTGGTCGGGCGCCCGGCCTCGGTGGCCGCCCTGCAACGCGCCCTCGAGGAAGCCGACAAGCGGATTTTCCTGGTGGCCCAGCGCGACCCACAGCAGGACGAACCCGGCGAGGGCGACATCTTCGCCGTCGGCGTCGTTGCCACGATCCTGCAGCACGTGACGTTCCCCAACGGGACGATCAAGGTCGGGGTCGAAGGGGTCGTGCGGGGGCGGTGGAAGGTGATCCACCAGCGGCCCGAGGCCGGGTACGAGGCCGAAGTCGAGCTGCTCCCGTCGCAGCCGGTCGCGGATCCCAAGGTGAGCCGCTACCTCGCCAACCTGACCAACCTCTTCCAGCAGTACGCGCGCCTGTCGCAGCAGATCGGCGTCGAGGGCGTGCTCGCCGAGCTGCGCACCGAGGACCCCGACCTGTTCGCCGACACGCTGGCCGCGGCGTTGCCGGTGGCGACGCCGGAGAAGCAGAAGCTGCTCGAGGTGACGAATCCGCTCGAGCGCCTGCAGCAGCTCAACGACCTCCTCGACATGGAGGTCGAGAAGCTGAACATCGACCGCCGCCTCAACGCGAAGGTCAAGAAGCAGATGGAAAAGGCGCAGCGCGAGTACTACCTTTCCGAGAAGATCAAGGCGATCAACGACGAGTTGGGCCGCACCGACACCAAGGAGGAGTTCGAGGAGCTCGCCAAGAAGATCGAGGCCGCCGGAATGCCGAAGGAAGTCGAGGAGAAGGCGGTCGCCGAGCTCAAGCGCCTCGAGGGGATGGCGGCGATGTCGGCCGAGGCCACCGTCTCGCGCAACTACATCGACTGGCTGCTCGGCGTGCCGTGGAAGAAGGCGACGCGCGAGATCCGCAACATCAAGCGCGCCGAGGAGGTGCTCGAGGCGGACCACCACGGCCTCGAGAAGGTCAAGGAGCGCATCCTCGAGTTCCTGGCCGTACGGCAGCTCGTCACCAAGACGAAGGGCACGATCCTCTGCTTCGTCGGCCCCCCAGGCGTCGGCAAGACCTCGCTCGCCAAGTCGATCGCCCGCGCCACCGGCCGCAAGTTCGTGCGCCTCTCGCTCGGCGGCGTGCGCGACGAAGCCGAGATGCGCGGCCACCGGCGCACCTACATCGGCGCGTTTCCCGGCCAGATCATCCAGATGATGAAGAAGGCAGGGACGGTGAACCCGGTGTTCCTGCTCGACGAAGTGGACAAGCTGGGGGCGGACTTCCGCGGCGATCCGGCCGCGGCGCTGCTCGAGGTGCTCGATCCCGAGCAGAACCACGCGTTCGTGGACCACTACCTCGACGTGGAGTACGACCTCTCGCGGGTGTTCTTCATCGCCACCGCCAACATCACGCACACGATCCCGCCGGCGTTGCAGGACCGCATGGAGACGATCCACCTCTCGGGGTACACGCACGTCGAGAAGCTGCAGATCGCCCAGCGCTTCCTGGTGAAGAAGCAGATCGAGCAGCAGGGCCTCTCCAGGTTCAAGGTGAGCTTCGAGGACGCCGCCGTCGCGCTCCTGGTCGAGCGCTACACGCGCGAGGCCGGGGTGCGCAACCTGGAGCGCGAGATCGCGTCGGTGTGCCGCAAGCTGGCGCGCGAGGTGCTCAAGAAGAAGACGCCAGCGGGCGCCACGATCGTCGTGACGCCGGAACGCATCGGCGAGCTGCTCGGCAAGCCGCGGTTCCGGATCACGAAGGCGGGGGAGCGCAGCGAGATCGGCGTCGCCACCGGCCTGGCGTGGACCGAAGTGGGCGGCGAGATCCTCGGCACCGAGGTGAGCCTGATGCGCGGTAAGGGGGCCCTGACCCTCACCGGCCAGCTCGGCGAGGTGATGCAGGAGTCGGCCAGAGCGGCGCTCTCGTACGTGCGGGCCCGTGCGGTGCAGCTCCCGCTCCCGGCGGACTTCTTCGACACCCGGGACATCCACGTGCACGTGCCGGAGGGGGCGATCCCCAAGGACGGCCCCTCCGCCGGCATCACGATGGCGATGGCCCTGCTGTCGGCCGTCGCGGGCGTGCCGGTGCGCCAGGACCTGGCGATGACAGGCGAGATTACGTTGCGCGGCAAGGTATTGCCGGTGGGAGGGATCAAGGACAAGGTCCTGGCCGCCTTCCGGTCGGGGATCCGCGAGGTGATCCTGCCTGAGGAGAACGAGAAGGACCTCGAAGAGATCCCCGAGGAGGTCCGCAATGCCATCCAGTTCCACCTGGTCAAGGAGATGGACGAAGTGATCCCGGTCGCTCTCGACGGCGCGCTGCCGGCGGTGGTCCAGGGCGAGGCGGAGAGGAACGGCGCGCCGGCGCCCGAGGCCGTGCCGCACCAGTGAGCCCCGTGCGGATAGAGAACGTCTCGCTGCGCGCCACGGTCGCCGAACACGGGAAGGGTCCAAAGGACGCCCTCCCGCAAGTGGCGTTTGCCGGCAGGTCCAACGTCGGCAAGTCGAGCCTGCTGAACAGTCTTTTCGGAAAGCGGCTGGCGTTGGTCTCCAAGACGCCGGGGAAGACCCGGACGCTCAATTACTACCTGGTTGACAACCAGTGCTACTTCGTCGACCTGCCCGGCTACGGATTTGCCCGCACCGGACGCGAGCAACGCCAGAACTGGGGCAGGAACGTCAGCGCGTACCTGCTGGAGGAGGAGCGCTTACGGCTCGTGGTCGGGCTCGTGGACCCCCGCGTCCCGACCTCTCCGCTCGACGTCGACCTCGTCGGTTTCGTCCGTCAGGCGGGAGCAACGCTCCTGCTGGTGATGACGAAAGCCGACCGGATGAGCCGCGGCGCGCTCGCGCAGGCGGCGGCGCGCCTCGCGCGCGAGCTTGGCGGTGGGATGCCGCCGCTCTCGTTCTCGGCCCGCACCGGCGCGGGTCGCAAGGATGTCCTCGCCGCCATCGCAGGCGCGCTGGCGTAGAGAGCTCGGATCAAACAAGGGAGTTCTGTCATGGCAGAAACCAAAGTTCAGCGCGGTCGTGGCAAGGAGCGGCGCCGCGGCGCCGCGGCCAATCCGGAGGGGCTGCCCGTGGTTCTCGAGGAGGAGGCCCTGGAGGCCGAGGCCGCCGAGACCGAGGGCAAGCAACGTCTCGACATCCGCACCCTCAAGGACATGTCGATCTCGGAGCTGACCCACGTCGCCCGCGAGCTCGAGGTCGAGAACCCGGCCGGGATGCGGAAGCAGGATCTCATCTTCAAGATCCTGCAGGTGCAGACCGAGCGCGAAGGGCTCATCTTCGGCGAGGGGGTCCTCGAAATCCTCCCCGACGGGTACGGTTTCCTGCGCGCCCCGGAGTACAACTACCTCCCCGGGCCCGACGACATCTACGTGTCGCCGTCGCAGATCCGCCGCTTCAACCTGCGGACCGGGGACACCGTTTCGGGGCAGATCCGACCGCCGCGGGAGGGTGAGCGTTACTTCGCCCTCATCAAGGTGGAGGCCGTCAACTTCGAGCCGCCCGACCAGATGGCCGAGAAGATCCTGTTCGACAACCTGACGCCGCTCTATCCGATGGAGCGCATCAACCTCGAGGTCGAGGGGAACATGACCTCCCGGGTGATGAACCTCCTCACCCCCATCGGCAAGGGGCAGCGCGGCCTCATCGTGGCCCCGCCGCGAACCGGCAAGACCATGATGCTGCAGGCGATCGCCAACTCGATCACGGCCAACCACCCGGAGATCATCCTGATCGTGCTGCTCATCGACGAGCGGCCGGAGGAAGTCACCGACATGCAGCGCTCGGTCAAGGGCGAGGTGATCTCCTCGACGTTCGACGAGCCGGCGTACCGCCACGTCCAGGTCGCCGAGATGGTGCTCGAGAAGGCCAAGCGTCTGGTCGAGCACCGCCGCGACGTGGTCATCCTCCTCGACTCGATCACTCGCCTCGCCCGCGCCTACAACACCGTCGTGCCGCCGTCCGGCAAGGTGCTCTCGGGCGGCGTCGACTCCAACGCGCTGCAGAAGCCGAAGCGCTTCTTCGGCGCGGCGCGCAACATCGAGGAGGGTGGGTCGCTCACCGTCATGGGGACGGCGCTGATCGACACCGGCTCCCGCATGGACGACGTGATCTTCGAGGAGTTCAAGGGCACCGGCAACATGGAAGTCCACCTCGACCGCAAACTGACCGAGAAGCGCGTCTTCCCCTCGATCGACATCAACAAGTCGGGGACCCGCAAGGAGGAGTTGCTGCTCGACGAGTGGGAGCTCAAGCGGGTGTGGGTGCTGCGCAAGGTGCTCAACCCGCTCTCGACGGTGGAGTCGATGGAGTTGCTCCAGGGTCAGCTGGAGAAGACCCGCACGAACAAGGACTTCCTGGACTCGATGAGTCAAGCATGAGACGACCGGGGCTCGGGCTTCGGGATTCGGGATTCGCGAAGCGACCCCCTGCGGATGACCTCCGGCGTTGTGTCTTTCCGGGCCCCGAGTCCCGAACCCCGAGCCCCACGAACCCGCTGCGACACGAGGCGAGCCGCGCGCGATGACGGAGCCCGTGTCGATCGTGGGGGTGCAGTTCCTCAACGCGCGGCCGCTGCTCGCCGGCCTCGAGGCCGGGATCACAGCGCCGTTCCCCTACCTCTTTTCCACCGCCGAGCCGTCGGCGTGCGCCGAACGGCTCGCGGCGGGCGACGCCGTGGCCGGTCTGGTGCCGGTGGCGGCACTGGCGGGCATGCCCGGGTTTCGCGCCCTCCGGGGGCTGGGGGTCGCGGCGCGGCGGGAGGTCCGTTCGGTGCTGCTGGTCTCCAAGGTGCCGCTCGCCCAGGTAGAGGTCCTTGCGGCGCACACGGCGTCGCGCACGTCGGTGGCCCTGGCCCGGCTGCTCCTCGCCGAGCGGTGGGGGGTCCGGCCGAGGGTCGTCCCGTCCCGCCCGCCGCTCGAGGCCATGCTCACAGAGGCCGACGCGGCGGTGATCATCGGCGACCCGGCGCTCGCGGTCTGCGGCCGCACCGGGCTCATCGAGGTCGACCTCGCGGGCGCCTGGGTGGAATGGACGGGGCTGCCGTTCGTCTTTGCCTTATGGGGGGTCGCACCGACGGCGCCGGCGGGGCTCGCCCCGGTGCTCGAGCGCTCGTTCGCGTTCGCTGGCGAGCACTGGGGGGAGCTGCTTCAACGGTGGGCGTGGGAGCACGGCGTGGGGCTGGACGACACCAGGGAGTACCTGGAGGACACGTTGACGTACCGACTTGGGGACGGCGAGCGCGCGGGGGCGCAGGAGTTCCTGCGCCGCGCGGCGGACGCCGGGCTGCTCCCGTTCCGCGACGAGGTGTGGCATGACGCCTGACACGACCGGTGCTCGGGTCTCGGGGTCCGGGGCCCGGAAGACCGTGGCGCACACGGCGCCCCCAGAACGCGTGCAGGAACTGCTCGACGCCGTCGTGGGCGGGCGCCGGCTGACCCGCGAGGAACTCGTCCGATTGTTCGAGGAGGGCAACCTGCATGCGCTCGGCGCGGCGGCGCACGCCATCCGCTGCCGGCTGAACCCGGCCGCCGAAGCGACCTACATCATCGACCGCAACATCAACTACACCAACGTTTGCGTCTACCGGTGCAAGTTCTGCGCGTTCTACCGCGCGCCCTCTGACGCCGACGCCTACGTGCTCCCGTTCGAGGCGATCGCCCGCAAGGTCGAAGAGACCGTCGCTGCGGGTGGGACAGGGCTCCTGCTCCAGGGCGGCGTCCACCCCGCCCTGAGGATCGACTTCTACGAGGGGTTGCTGAGGCAGCTCAAGGCCGCGTTTCCGGCCGTCCACCTGCACGCCTTCTCGGCGCCCGAGATCTGGTACATCGCCAAGGTCGAGAGGCTGCCGCTGTCGGAAGTCATCGCGCGCCTGCGCGCGGCCGGCCTCGAATCGATCCCCGGCGGCGGCGCCGAGGTGCTCGAGGACGAGACGCGCAAGCGCATCTGGTCGCGCGCCAAGGCGTCGACGTCGCAGTGGCTCGAGGTGCACCGCGAGGCGCACGGCCAGGGGATGCGCACCACCGCAACGATGATGTTCGGCGTCGGCGAACCGCACGCCGCCCGCGTCGAACACTTCCTGCGGGTGCGGGAGCTGCAGGACGAAACCGGCGGGTTCACCGCGTTCATCCCCTGGACGTTCCAGGAGGAGAACACGGCCCTCGACGGTCAGGTGCCCGTCTCCGGCGGGTTCGACTACCTCCGCACCCTGGCGATCTCGCGGCTGGCGCTCGACAACGTCCGCCACGTCCAGGGGTCGTGGGTCACCCAGGGGCCGAAGATCGGCCAGCTCTCGCTCTTCTTCGGCGCCGACGACCTCGGCTCGATCATGCTCGAGGAAAACGTCGTCGCCGCCGCCGGCGCGCGCCACCGGATGACGCGGGCGGAGATGGAACGCGTGATCGCCGACGCCGGGTTCACCCCCCGCCAGCGCCGCACGCTGTACGAGTCGCTCTGAGCGCCGCCTCGATGTGACCCCGCCGGCCCGGTGGCCGACGATCGAAACCGGTACACTGCGCCCGTGCCGCCGTCACAGACACTCCTCGGACTGTTCGGGGGCGTTGTGTTCTGGGCAGTCCTCCTTGCATCCGGGGCAAGGGTGCGCGCCATCGTTGCCGTGCCGGTGCGGCCGGCGCTCCGGGTGCCGGTCGATTTCCTCCTGGGGAGTTGGTTGTTCGCCGCCTTTGTCCTGGCCTTGGGCCTGTTGCACGCCTGGACCTGGGGCACACTGGCCGCGCTCGTTCTCTTCGTTGCCGCGACGGGACGAGCGCGGCGCGCCGGCTGGCGCTGGGGCCCGGTCCTCCCGCCGGTTCTCGCCGGCCTGATCGTGTTGCCGGTGGCGCTGGCGCCTCCGTTTTTCTACGACGCGCTGGTCTACCACCTCGGCCTGCCGTGGCAAGCGTTGCGCGAGGGTGGTCTCGCGGCTCACCCGGAAGATCTGTTTGCTGCGTTCCCCCCGCTTGCACAGCTGCTGTTCTCGCCCCTCGTCTCCTTTGGCCTCGACCGAGCGCCCGCAGTGCTTCACTGGCTGGGCTTCATCACGGCGGGTGCCGGGGTCTGGGCGCTCGCGCGCGGCCTCGGAGCACCCCGCTGGGCGGCCACGCTGGCGGGAGGGTGCGTGCCGCTGTTGCCCTGCTGCGTGCTGGTCCCCGGCCTTCCCGCCGCCGAGGCGTGGGGCCTGGGCGGCACGGTTGCCGCTATGGCGCTGGTCGCCACGCCCCGCTGGACCCCGGGCTCGGGCGCCCTCGCCGGTTTCCTGGTGGGGACCGCAGGCGCGGCGCGCATGCAGGGGATTCCCTGGGGCGTCGTGGTCGTTGTCGCGGTTGTCCTGCGGACGCGGGACTGGCGGGAGTCGTCGCGGGCGGCGCTCGGGTTTCTGGCCGGGTGCAGCCTCTGGTGGCTGAAGAACCTGATTTTGCTCGGAGACCCCCTCGCCCCGCTCCTCTGGCGCCACGAGGGCGTCGAGACCTTATGGCGGGACGCCGGGTCGGCGATGCACACCGTCTCGGGCCTCGGCGCCCTCGTGCGGACCACGGCCACCGCGCTTGCGCCCCACGCCGCGAATCTCGCACTCCTCGTTCTCGCTGCGGCCATCGTTCTGACGGTGCGTCCCACCAACCGCGACCGCATCGTGGCGTTGGCCGCGATCGCCGGCCTGGGATCGTGGGCACTGACCGGGAACCTGCCACGCTTTCTCGGACCCGTCGTCGCGCTCCTCCTCGCCTTGGCGGCGGCCGCCGCAGGGCGATCTGCGGTCGGCCGATGGGGAGCGGCGCTGGCCCTCGGGACGACGGCAAGCGTCGGTCTTTTGGCCTCGGCGGTGCAGGTGCACCGGTGGGGAGGCCTCGCGCTGGCGGGGGAGACAGCCACGAGAGTTCACGAGGCGATGGTGGTCAACAATCCCTTCCCGGCGTTCGCAGCCTCTCGGAGTCTGCCTGCGACGGCCCGGGTGCTGTTCGTCGGAGAGCCGAGGGGTTTCGGCTTTCCCCGTCGCTTCGTTGCTCCGTCGCAGCACGACGTCTCCCCGCTGCGGGCCGTGTTGGAGACGAGTTCAGGCCCGGTCGCAGCCTGCGAGCGCCTGCGCAGCCGGGGCTTCACCCACATCCTGGTCAACTGGGGCGAACTCGACCGTCTCGCAGGCGGCTACCCGGTGGCGCCGTGGCGGAGCGTGCAGGGGTGGAAGCGGTGGAACAGCTTCATCGCGTGGCTCGGCCCGCCGGCCGTTCAGGCCGGTTCCGTCCAGGTGTTCGCCCTGCCGGCAAGCGGCTCCGGCGTTTGACACTTCGGGGGGCGGTGTGGTACAAACTTCGTTCCCCGACTGGTCGGGTTGGAGTCGGCATGTACGCAATCGTGGAAGCTGGTGGCAAGCAACACCGCGTGGAAGTCGGGCAACGGGTCGCGGTGGAGCGGGTGTGGCCGGGCGCGCAGCCGGGCGCCGAGGTCGTTTTCGATCGCGTTCTCCTCGTCCGCGACGCCGGGAGCGTCGTGGTGGGCAAGCCGCTGGTGGCCGGGGCGTCGGTCAAGGGCACGCTGGTGCGCGAGTTGCGCGCCGAGAAGGTGATCATATTCAAGAAGAAGAAGCGGAAGGGGTACCGCAAGACGACGGGCCACCGCCAGGACCTCCTCGAGGTCCGCATCGACGCCATCGAGGCGTAGGGAGGGGAGATGGCGCACAAGAAAGGTCAGGGTTCAAGCCGGAACGGGCGTGATTCGAACGCCCAGCGGCTGGGCGTCAAGCGCGGCGACGGCGAGCTGGTCACCGCCGGGACGATCATCGTGCGGCAGCGCGGGACCCGCTGGAAGCCCGGCGTGCACGTCGGCCGCGGCGGGGACGACACCCTGTTCGCCCTGGTCGAGGGCCGCATCCGTTTCCGCGACCGCGGGCGCCTTGGCCGTTTCATCCTGATCGAACCCGCCGCCTGACGCGAGTGCCCCCTGCCTGATGTTCCTCGACGAAGTTCACATCTTCGTGAAGGCGGGCGACGGAGGGCGTGGCTGCGTCAGCTTCCGGCGTGAGAAGTACGTCCCCCGCGGCGGTCCCAACGGCGGTGACGGCGGGCACGGGGGAAGCGTCATCGTGCGAGCCGGCGTCCATTGGGCGACCCTGGCGCACCTCTACAATCGACACCACGTCAAGGCGGGCCGCGCCGAACACGGCCGCGGCTCCAACCAGAGCGGCTCCTCGGGCGAGGACGCCGTCATCGAGGTTCCGCTCGGCACCGTCATCCGCGACTTCGACAGCGGCGAGCTGGTCGCCGACCTGGTGAGCGAAGGACAGGAAGCGATCGTGGCGCGCGGCGGTCGCGGCGGCCGCGGCAACCAGCACTTCGCGACGCCGACGCGGCAGGCCCCGCGCTTCGCCGAAGCCGGCGAAGCCGGGCAGGAGCGGCACATCGGGCTCGAGCTCAAGCTCCTCGCGGACGTCGGCCTCGTCGGCCTGCCGAACGCCGGCAAGTCGACGTTGCTGGCGCGGGTTTCGGCGGCGCGCCCGAAGATCGCGGATTACCCGTTCACGACGCTGGAGCCGCACCTCGGAGTCGTGAGCCGCGACGGCGGGGCGAGGTCGCTGGTGTTCGCCGACATCCCGGGTTTGATCGAGGGCGCCCACGCGGGGGCAGGTCTCGGCCACCGCTTCCTGCGGCACATCGAGCGCTGCCGCGTGCTGATCCACCTCGTGGACCTCGCGAGCGAGGAGCCGGTGCGGCGGCAGGTCGAGGTCCTGCACCAGGAGCTCGCACTCCACGATCCCGCCCTCGCGAGCCGGACATCGCTGCTCGTCGGCACCAAGGCGGACGCGGCCACCGAGCAAGCCCGTCGCGACGAAGTGGCCGAGCTGGCCGCGGAGCTCGGCGTGCCCTGGGCCGTGATCTCGGCGGTGAGCGGCGAAGGCGTTGAGGGTATGCTGGAGCAGGTTTTTGCTCTGGCGGAACGCGGGTGAAGAGGCTCGGTTTCTTCGGCGGCACGTTCGATCCCGTGCATCTCGGGCACGTGGTGCCGGCGGTGCGCGCGTTCGAGACGTTTCGCTTCGACGCGCTGGTCTTCGTGCCCGCGTTCAACCCCCCACACAAGCTCGCGGCGCCGCTGACGCCGTTCTCGCACCGCTTCGCGATGCTCGCGCTGGCCACCCAGCCGTACGACCGCTTCCTCCTCTCCGCCGTCGAGGCCGAGCGCAAGGGCCCGACCTACACCGTCGACACCCTCCGCCAGCTCCGCGAGCGCGTGTCGGTCGACCATATCTACTTCCTCATGGGTAGCGACTCGTTCTCGCAGATCGGGGAGTGGCACCGATGGGAGGAGTTGGTCTCGCTCGCCCACCTTGTCGTGCTGCACCGGGACACCGTGTGGGGCGAGGAGCTGGTGGCAAGAGTGCCCGCCGAGCTGCGCGGGCGGATGCGGGCGGTGGAGCCGTTTCACGAGGTGCCGGACCCGGAGCCGGGGCCGAACCGGGTCTACCTGCTGCAGCATGAGCCGTTTCCGGTGTCGGCCACGCAACTGCGGGAGCGCCTGCGGTTGGGGCGCTCGATTCACGAACTGGTCCCGCCCGAGGTCCACCGCTACATCGTGAAGCACCGCCTGTACCACCAGGGGGGCGAGCCCGGTAATGGAATCTGACGTGCTGGCTCGTCTCCGGCTGGTCGCCTCGGCGCTCGAAGAGAAGAAGGCGTACCACGTGCTGGCGCTGGACGTCTCCGAGCGGACCTCGATCGCCGAGGCGTTCGTGATCTGCTCGGCCGGATCGCAGCGACAGGCGCAGGCCGTGGCGGACGAGGTGGACCGAATCCTGATGGCGAACGGCGCGCGGGCCCTCGCCGTCGAGGGCTACGCCCAGGGCGGATGGATCCTGTTGGACTACGGGGACTTCATCGTGCACATCTTCCTCGAGGAGAGGCGCGAGTTCTTCGCCCTCGAGCGCCTCTGGGGCGACGCCCCGGAGATCACGGGCCTCGTGCGGGCGTCCGGCCCGTGAACGCGCTCTTCGCCACCCGCAACCGACGCGCCTCCGAGCTCGCTCGCGCCCTGTCGCGGTTCGCCTGCACCGATCTGACGCTCCTGCTCGAGGGCGAGACCGGAGTGGGCAAGAGCTTCGTGGCCGCCCGCGCCCACCGGGCCGGCCGGCGCGGCCGTCCGTTCGTGGTCGTGGACTGCGGCGCGGTCCCGGCCACGCTGCTGGCCTCGGCGCTATTCGGCCACCGCGCCGGGGCGTTCACCGACGCGACTCGCCCGCACAGAGGGCTCCTCGAGCGGGCTGCGGACGGGACGCTCGTGCTCGACCGCGTGGACGCCCTGCCGTCCGAGGGGCAGACCGCGCTGCTGCGGGTGCTGGAGGAGCGCAGCTACGCTCCGGTGGGGACCGCGGTTTCCCGGTCGTTTCGCGCCCGCGTCATCGCCCTGGCGGACGCCGGGTTGCGGCAGCGGGTGGACGCGGGGACGTTCAGGCCCGACCTCTACCACCGTCTGGCCGGCTTTCACGCGCAACTTCCGGCGCTACGGCACCGTCCGGAGGACATCCTGCCGTTCGCCCGCGCGATCCTCCGCCGGAGGCGGCAGGCCGAAGGGCGGGTGACCCTGACCGAGGAGGCCGGCCGCCTGCTGGCCGCATACCCCTGGCCGGGCAACTTCCGCGAGCTCGAGGCCGCCGTCACGCGGGCCCGGATGCTAGCTGCCGGCGGGACGATCGGGCCGGCCGACCTCGGCCTGCCGGGCCACGCCTGGCCCGCGGTCGCCGGACTGGCGGCGGAGCGCAGCGCTCCGCTTGCCGAGGTCGAGCGCTTGTACGCCCTGTGGATTCTGGCCGCCGAGCACGGCAACGTATCGCACGCGGCCGCGGCGCTCGGCATCTCGCGGCGGACGCTGATCCGATGGCGCCGGGGCCTTTGATCGGCGTGCTGCTGCTGTGGGTCGGCCGGCGGGCGCCAGAGCCGTTCGAGGCGCTCGCCGACGAGTTCGGGGGGAGGTTGGCCCGCCACCTGCCGTTCGCCGCGGTGCGGGTGCGACCGGCATCCGGCCGGGGGGCCGACCCGAAGCGAGCGCTGGCCGAGGAGGCCGACGCGATCCGGCGCCACCTCGCGGCCGGGGACGTCGTCGTGGCGCTCGACGAGGGCGGGCGGGAGCGGAGCACCGAGGAGCTGGCCGCCTGGCTGGGGGAGCGCCGGCAGCGCGGCCGCACGGTGTTCGTGATCGGGTCGGATCTCGGGCTGGACGGAAGCCTCAAAGCCGCCGCGCACGAGCGGCTCGCTCTCTCGCGCCTGACCCTTCCCCACGCCCTCGCCCGCGTCGTGTTGCTGGAGCAACTTTACCGCGCGTGCGACCTCCTCGCCGGCGGGCAATATCACCGGGCCACCCTGGGTTAGAGGGGTGGGCTTTAGGGTATAATCGCCCCTCTGGAGGCTTGATTGAAGCACGCGATTGATCTCAAGACCATGAAGAAGCACTTGCAGACAAAGCGCAAGGAGGTCATGGAGGGAGTGTCGCGCGCCCGTGAGATGGGCTCGGTGGAAACCGAGTCGGGGGCGCCGGACATCGCCGACCGCGCGACCAGCGCGTTCCAGAGAGAGTTTTCCTTCTCGCTCTCGGAGAACGAGGGCAAGATGCTCCGGATGATCGACGAGGCGCTCGTTCGCCTCGACAGCGGGCGTTTCGGCATGTGCATCCATTGCGAACAGCCGATCGAGAAGCAGCGGCTGCAAGCGGTTCCGTGGGCGCGGTACTGCATCGCGTGCCAGGAGCTGCAGGACCGCGGCGAGATCTGACGCCGGTCGCGGGGGTGGACCTGGCGTCGCCCCGAGGCCCGCGGTGGGACCGGCGGGACATCGCCCGGCAGGTGAGGAGGCCGAAGCCCCGCCCGTGAGTTCAAGCCCGATCCTCCTTCTCGCCAGTCCCGACGACTTCCTGCTCGAACTCGCGCGCCAGGACGCCGTGAAGGCATGGCGGCAGGCTCACCCGGCCGGTGAGGTCGTCTCGTTCGACGAGGCGCCGCCGGCCGCGCGCCTCGTCCAGGAGCTGGCCAGCCCGTCGCTTTTCGCCGCGGAGCGCCTGCTGGTGGTCGTCGACGCCCGGCCCTACTTCGGCGCCGCCCGCCGCGCGGCCGCCGAAGCGCTCGCCGAGGGGCTCGAGAAGCTGCCTCTCGCGGGCGTGACGCTGGTGATGAGCGTGGTGACCACCGCCGCCCCCACCGGGGCGCTGGTCGACACGGTCGGCCGGCGCGGCGAAGCCAGTTTCATCGCGTTGCCGGAGACGCCGAAACCGTGGGAGGAGGCGAGGGTCTCACGCAGCCAGCGACAGGTTCTGGCCTCGCTGGTCGCCCGCGTCGCCCCCGGCCTCGAGGGCAACCACGAGGTCGTGGACGCCCTCTGCGAGGCGTACGGTTTCCGTCCGCGCGAGCTGGCGAAGGCGGCCGAGCGCCTGGCGCTCTCTGGCGAGGCGGACGCCGCCACCGTTCGGGCGCAGGCGGGGGCCGGCGAGCGGCACCTGCGCGAGATCGAAGAGGCGTTGGAGCACCGTGACGGAGGCCGCTTCGCCCGCTTCGCCGGCGCGATCGCCGCCGGCGCGGTCCTCACCGACTGGCGAGGCGATGCGGTCGGTCCGGACCGGCTCGGCCCGGTCCTCGCGGGCACCGTAGGCCGGCTGCTGCGGCAGGCGCTCGCGGTACGCGGGCACGTGGAGCGCGCCGCGCTCGCCGCCGAGCTCGATCCCAGGCGGTGCGCCGGGAAGGACTGGTACCCGCGCACGTTCAAACCCCGCCTGTTGCCGCGCCTGGCCAAGGACATCGAACGCACGCCCAACTCCCCCCTGGCCGGTATGACGCCGTGGCAGCTCCACCGCGCGTTCAGGCTCGCCGCAGCCTACGGCGAGCCCGAGTTGATCGCAGCGCTGGCGGCTCTGGCCGGGAGCCGGATCGAGCGCGCCCGAGGCCCTGTCGCCCTTGCCGCGGTCAGCGCCCTCGTGCTCACCCTCGTCGGGCGCCCTGCCGCATCGTCAAAGCGTACAGCTCCCGCCGCGTGACGCCGAGGGCGCGTGCCGCCTCGCGGCGAGCCGCGGCAAGATCGAGGCCGCGAGCGAGCGCCGCCTCTACCGCCGCGCGCGCAGCCTCCGGCGTCGCCGCCTCGTTCACCGCCGCGACGACCGCCGGGGGGCCGACGACGAGCGTGTACTCGCCCCTCGGAGTGGTCGCCCCGCCCCACGCGGCGAGCTCGGCGAGAGAGCCGCGGCGACAACGCTCGTGGATCTTGGTCAGCTCGGCCATGAGCGCGCCTTCGCGCTCTCGGCCGAGGGCGGTGGCGCACGCCTCGAGTTCCAGTCGCAGGCGGTGTGGCGCAAGGAACAGGACGAGCGTGTGCGGGAGCGCGGCGAGCGCGGCGAGCGTGGCGGCACGCGCGCCTGGGCGCGGCGGCAGGAACCCGGCGAACGTGAACGGGACGGGCGGCAGGCCCGCGACCGAGAGCGCCGCGGCCACCGCGCTCGGGCCGGGCACGGCGAGCACCTCGATCCCACTCTCGCGACAGGCGCGCACCAGGCGGTAGCCGGGGTCGGCCAGGAGCGGCGTGCCGGCGTCGGACACGAGGGCGAACTCGGCGCCTGCCCCGAGCTCGGCGAGCAGCCGGGGGACCTCGCGCGCCTCGTTATGCTCGTGCAGCGCCCGCGCCGCCGTCGTGATGCCGAACCGGTTCAGGAGCTTGCGGACGTGGCGGGTGTCCTCCGCAAGGACCAGGCGGACGCCGGCGAGGATCTCGCACGCGCGCGGCGAGAGGTCCGAGAGGTTGCCGATCGGCGTGGCCACGACCCAGAGCCTGCCTCCACCGTCCGCGGGGTTCGGGGCTCGGGGTTCGGGGCCCGGGGAAAGCCTCGAGTCGGTTTCCGGATCCCGAGCCCCGACCTCCGGATTCGGGCTTCTCATCGTTCCGGGTTGCGGGGGAGGATCCGGTCCACGTTGATGCAGCTCGCGGACACCCGCGCCACGACCGTCGGACGCCACTTGAACCGATTCCGACGGTACGCGGCCAGGGCGGCGTCCACGAGCGCCGGAGCGAATCCGGCCTCCAGGAGCGCCTCGCGCCCCATGCCCCCCTCGTGGTGCCAGTAGAGGACCGGGTCGACCGTCGGGTAGTCGAACCCCAACTCGCCCGCGTCGGTCTGTCCGGGCCACAAGTCGGCGGTGGGGGGCTTGGCCACGACCGCCTCCGGCACACCGAGCAGGCGGCCGAGCGCGAAGACATGGGTCTTCCAAACGTCGCCCAGCGGTTGCACCGACGCGGCGGCATCGCCGAACAAGGTCGAGTAGCCGAGCAGGATCTCGGACTTATTGCTGGTGCCGAGCACCAGCGCCGGCACGGTGCGGGCCCGGTCGAACAGGGCCACCATGCGCAGGCGCGCCATCATGTTGCCGAAACGAATGCGGTCGTCCCGTGCGCCGAGCCTGTCGGCGAGCGCCTCTGTGGGTGCAGCGAGGTCGACGACTTCCAACTTCACGCCCAGCGCCGCGGCCACCGCCCCCGCGTCGCGCAGGCTCTCGGCCGAGCTCGTCGGGCCCGGCAGGGCCAGAGCGAGCACCTTTTCCGGCCCGACCGCGCCGGCAGCGAGCGCCGCCGACACCGCCGAATCGACGCCGCCGGAGAGCCCGACGACGTAGCCGGCGAGGCCCGAGGCGCGCAGCTCTTCGGCGAGGAAGCGCCGGAGAGTTTCGCCCAGGAGAGCGGCATCGACCCCGGGCAGCTCACGCATCCGGGCCCCCCAGCGCGGCCCGCCAGAGGTCGAACCTCTCGGCGACCGTGATCGGGATCAGAGTGCGGGTGCGGGCGACGGCCGCCAGGGAGAGCGGCGCGATGACCAGGGCCTCGTCGAGCGCCGGAGCGGGTTCGGCGAGGCTCGTCCCGCGGCCGTCCACCGCCCACGATCGGCCGCCGAACAGCACGCCCTCCTCCCAGCCGCACCGGTTCGCGAAGAAGACCGGGCTGACGGTGGTCACCGCGGTGGCGCCCATGATCCAGTGCCACCGGCGCGACCCGGCCGGCTCGCCGCCGGCGTCCAGCTCCGTGGGTCCCCCGGCCACGACCAGCAACGCGTCCACCCCGGCGTGGGCGAGGATGATCGCCGAGGAGAGGTGCCAGGCGTCCTCGCAGATCAGGACCCCGAACCGCCCGAGGGCGCAGCCGATCGGCGCCAGGCGCGGTCCCGGCACGAAGTATCGCCCCTCGTCGAACATGCCGTAGGTGGGCAAGTAGAGCTTGCGGTGAACGCCGCGGACCTCTCCGCCTTCGAGCAGCACCGCCGCGTTCGAAACCCCCCCGTGCGGCTCGCGCAACGGCAACCCCACCAGCAATGCGACGTCGCGGCTCGCCTTGAGCAGGGGGTCGAGGCGCAGGTCGTCGAGCCGCAGGGCATGCTCCAGGACGCCGTGGGCGAGGAGGTAGCCGGAGAGCGAAAGTTCCGGGAAGACGACGAGGTGGGCGCCGGCGGTGCGCGCCGCTTCCACCGCGGCGAGGTGCTTGGCAAGGTTGTGCCGGAGCTGGCCCGGGCAGGTCGCAATCTGCGCCAGGGCCACGACCAGTTCACCCGGCTGCGGCGCGAGAGTGCCCACGCAAACCTCCGCGCGAAGTGTACCATGAGGCCGTGCTGACGCTGCTGCTTCCGGTGTTGTTCGCCGCTTCGGTCGAGGTCGAACGTGTCCTGGCTCTGGTCAACAACGTGCCGGTCCTCGCCTCCGACGTCGAGCTGGCCGAGGTGGGGGCCCTGGTGCCGAGGGAGCCGGCCGAGAGCGATGCCGGTTACGACCGCGCGGTCCTCGAGGCGCTGGTGGACCTCGAGCTGCGCTGGCAGGACCTCCAGGCGGCGGGGATCGCAGCCCGCACCCAGGTCGATCTCGACGCGGCGTGGCGGGCGACCGTCGAGCGGGCGGGCGGGGCGGAGGCGCTGCGCGATAAGCTGGCGAAGATCGGCTTCAACGAGGGGCCGTTGCGAGACCTCGTCCGCCGCGCCGCGGTCGTTCAGTCGTACGTCGCCTCGCGCTTCGGACCGTTCGTGCGCCCCACCAGCCAGGAGGTGGAGACGTTCTGGCAGCAGGAGTTGGTCCCGCAACTGAAGCGCGAGGGCAAGGCGGTGCCGCCGCTGGCGGACGTCCGCCCCAAGGTGGAAGCGCTCCTGCGCGAGCGCAAGCTCGCGGCGGAGATCGACCGCTGGACCGCGGAACTCGCCAAGCGGGCGGAAATCGTGCGCTACCTCGCTGCGCCGGCCGCCTCGTCGAGATAGCCCGCGAGTCCGGCGCCCTCGCACACGGCGAGCACGTACCCCGCGGTTTCCCGGTAGGGCACGGCGGCGGCGAACAGCGCGTCGCCCGGGTCGCCCCCGAGTTCGGCGAGCCAGGCAGCCACGACTCGGTCGCCGGCGTTGTACGCCGCGGCCACCACCGCGAGCCGCGGACCGAAGCGGGCCCTCAGGCGGGCGACCTCGCGGGCGGCGAGCCGGAGAGCGAGGCGCGAGTCCTTCAGATCCTCCGGCGCCGACCCCAGTCGCCGCGCCGCCTCGGGCACCATCTGCGCCACGCCGATCGCGCCGGCGGCCGAGGCAGCGTCGTCGTCGAAGCGCGACTCCTGCCGGACGATCCCGACCAGCCACGCGGCCGGAACCCCTCCGGCGCGCGCGGCCTCCCGGCAGGGGCCAACGAGATCGGGCACGAGGATCAAGCGCTGCAGCGACTTCGGCAGCAGCGCAGCCGGGGGCGAGCCGAGCCGGGCCCACAGCCGCTCGCCTGCCGCCAGCGCGGCCGGGCGATTGCCCCACGCCGCGAGGCGCTCGGCGCTCCACGCGAGGTCGTCCGGGGTCGCGGCAGGGAACCTCGCCCCGTAGAGCGCCGCGGCGTCACGTTCGAGGCCGGCGGCCGCGAGCGCTTGCGCCGGCCCGCTCCAGTCCTCGGGCTCGCTGGGCGCCCCGGCGAGAAGGCGTACCCACGCCGGATCGTCGGCGAGCGCGGCGGCGAGAGCGTCGGCCGCGGCTCGCGGACCGCGCTCCGCCGCGAGGCCGGCGAGCCGGACGGGGTCGGACGTCGGCGCGACCGGCGTTCCTGCCGCCTCCGGAGGCGGCAGGAGACCGGCACACATGTCCCGCCATGGCCCGGCGCGGCCGTCCGCGAGCAGTCCCGCGGCCGCGGCCCGTGCCGCCGGCAGCTCGCCCTCCCGTACCAGGGCAGCGATCGCGAGCGCCCGCGCGACGGGCAGGCGCCGTGGGAGGTGGGCGAGGACGGCACGGGCGCGCGTCGCGTCACCGCGGGCCAGGAGAAACGCGGCCAGGCGCGGACCGGCCACGCGCTGGACGGCGGCCGGGCACCTGGCCAGCAGCGCGACGGCCTCGCCGCCGCGCCCGAGCACGGCGCGGACGCGAGCGCCGCCGTCCCACCCTTCGACCTCCCGCGGCGCGGCGGCGCGCGCGGCGTCCCAAAATCCCAGCGCGGCGCGGAAGTCGCCGAGTATCTCGGCAACGCGGGCGCGCTGCACGGCGGCGGCAAAACGGTCCGCAGGGGCGCTCGCGGCGGCGAACGCCTCGCCGAACGCCGCCGTGGCGCCGGCCAGATCGCCGAGCCGGTACGCGGCGCGACCGCGCAGGTACGCCCAGTGCGAGCGCAGCTTCGCCGCCGGCGGTGGCGTGCGTGTCAGCAGCTCCGCCGCCTCGCGCCACGCGCCTCCGGCCAGCAGCGCCTCGCCGACGGTGAGGCTGTCGGCGGGGGCGAGGCCTCCTCGGCCGGCGAGCCACGCCGCCGCCCGCAGTGCGGGGGGGTCGCCGATGCGCTCGGCGAGGAGGCGCAACGCCGCGGGTTCGTCGGCGCCGCGAACCGCGAGAGCGGCCGCGAGGTCGCGGCGCAGCGCGCGCGACAGCGCGGCGCGAGGGACCCGCCTGAGCACTGGAAGCGGGAACGTCTCCCAGGCGGCGCGAAGGACGACCCCGGCCGCGCGGCGCTGGGCCGGCGGAGTGCCCCGGTTGAGCAAGGGCGCCACCCATGGCCACGGGTCCTGGCCAAGGGCGCTCGCGCTGCGGCCGGCCTCGAGCCGCAGCGCCGCAGCCAGTTCGCCGGCGCCGGGCAGCGCCGGCCGCAGCAGTTCGAGCGCCTGCCGCGGCTCGTCCAACTCGCGCGCGGCGCGGGCGGCCGCGAGCGCGAGCGCGGGCGGCAACGGGCGCGGCAGCGCGGCGGCGGCGGTGCGGACGTCGGCCCAGCGGGCCGCCCGCACTGCCGCCACGAGGGCGGCTGGGGGAGGCGGCGGCGCCGGCATCACCCTGGCGGCCACCCCATCGGACGGCCGCCCAGCACGTGCAGGTGAAGGTGGGCCACGGTCTGGCCACCCTCGGCACCGCTGTTGGCGACCACCCGGTAGCCGCTGTCGGCGATCCCTGCCTGGCGGGCCGCTTCGGCGGCAGCGGCTAAAAGCTTGCCGAGGAGATCGCGGTCCCCCTGCGAGGCGTGGGCGAGCGAGGCGATGTGGCGGCGTGGGATCACGAGGAGGTGTACCGGGGCGCGCGGCACGATGTCGTGGAACGCCACCACCTCCTCGTCGGCGAACACGATGCGCGCCGGCGCCGTTCCGGCGGCCACGCGGCAGAAAGGGCAACTCTCCATCGGCGAAGCATAGCAAGGGCGGCCGCAGCCGGAGCCGTTTGCCGGGAGCCGCAGCCAGGAGCGTGGCGCTCGGGCGATCCCGCGCCCTAGCGGTAGGGACCGGGGTTGAAGCGTTCGATCTCGGCGCCGAGGGCGTTGAGCTTCACCTCCATCGCCTCGTAGCCGCGGTCGAGGTGGTAGATGCGGTCCACCACCGTATCCCCCCGGGCGACGAGGCCGGCGAGCACGAGCGTCGCCGAAGCCCGCAGGTCCGACGCCATCACCGTGGCGCCGTCCAGCGGAGTCGGTCCGTGGACGCGGGCGGTGCGGTCCTCGACCTCGATCGCGGCGCCCATGCGCTTGAGCTCGAGCACGTGCTGGAACCGATTTTCGAAGATCGCCTCGGTGATCGCGCTCGTCCCCCGGCTCTGAGTCGCGAGCGCGAGGAGTTGCGCCTGGAGGTCGGTCGCGAAGCCGGGGTACTCCGCGGTCGTCGCCGAGACCGCCCGCGGCGGCCCCCCCTGCTCGGGGACGGTGACGGCATCGTCGCCGGTCTCGAGCGCAACGCCTGCGCTCTCGAGCAGGTCGAGGAGGGCGCACAGGTGGGCCGGGCGGCAACCGGCCACCGTCACGCCGGCGCCGGCGAGCACCGCGGCGATGACGTACGTGCCCGCCTCGATACGGTCCGGGATGACGGCGTGATCGGTGCCCCGGAGCTCCTCGACGCCCTCCACCTCGAGGGTCGTCGAGCCGACGCCGGCGATGCGGGCGCCCATGCTCTCGAGCATCGCGGCAAGGTCCTCGACCTCGGGCTCACGGGCGCAGTTGCGCAGGACGGTGCGGCCGCGGGCGAGCGCCGCGGCCATCAGCAGGTTCTCGGTCCCGGTGACGGTGATGCGCGGGAACTCGATCTCGGCGCCGGCCAGGCCGCGCGGAGCTTCGGCCACGACGTCGCCGCTCTCGACTCGCAGGTCGGCGCCGAGGCGCGCCAGCGCCTGAAGGTGGAAGTCCACCGGGCGGGCGCCGATCGCGCAGCCGCCCGGGAGCGAGACGCGCGCCCGCCGACGGCGGGCCAGCAAGGGGCCGAGCACGAGCACCGACGCCCGCATCGTGCGGACGAGCTCGTACGGCGCGTGGTGGGCCTCGCCGCTGCCGGCCACGACGCGCGTCGTGCCGTTCTCGCACTCGCACGACTCCCCGAGCGCGGCGAGCACCTTCTCCATCGTCACGATGTCGCGCACCCGCGGGAGTCCGCGCAGTTGCACCGGCTCGGAGGTGAGGAGCGTCGCCGCCAGGCAGGGCAGGGCGGCGTTCTTCGCGCCCGAAACCCGGACCTCGCCCGCCAGCCGGCGCCCGCCGCGAATACGGAACTTCTCCATGGCGCGGGGAGTGTCGTCCTCCCGAGCGCCGCCGTCAAGGATGCCGGGGGCCCCGCCGCGGCGCATGGGAGCCTCGAACGTGCGTACAATCGCGGGGTGGCGACGGTGCGGGAACTGCTCAACCGGTTGCGGTGGGACGCCGGGTCGCGGTCCGACGGGGTGGTGATCGAAGTCCGCGCCCGCGAGGCCGGTCACGAGCGGATCGAGCCGGTCCCGTTCGAGGCCGTCCTGGAGGTGCTGGCCGCCGGCGTGGTCGTCGCGGGGGACGTCTTCCTCCCCTACCATCGGTTCGTGCGCATCCGGCGCGGCGGCGAGGTCCTATGGCCTCCGGCCGCTGAGGTCCGCGCGTGAGGAGGGGGCCGGCGCTGCTGCGGTTGCAGGACGAGCTCGGGTACCGCTTCGCCGATGCCGGTCTGCTGCGGCAGGCACTGCGGCACCGCTCCGCGGCGCACGAGCAGGGCGCCCCTTCGTTCGAGCGGCTCGAGTTCTTGGGCGACGCGGCGCTCTCACACGCGGTCGGCGCGCTCCTGTTCTCGCGTTGGCCGGAGGCCAGCGAGGGGGAGCTGACGCGGGCGCGGTCGGCGCTCGTGCGCGAGGCGTCACTCGCCGCGCTGGCGCGCCGGCTCGAACTCCCGGCGGCGCTCGAGGTCGGCGGCGGCCTGGGCGCGGCCCCGCCGGGCGCGGCCGTGCTCGCCGACGCGATGGAGGCGGTACTCGGGGCGCTCCTGATCGACGGCGGCTGGCGGGCGTTCAAAACGGTGGTGGGCCGTCTCTTCGCCGGACCGCTTGCCGAGCTCCACCCCGCGCAGCTCGCGCTGGAGGAGCCCAAGTCGACGTTGCAGGAGTTTGCGCAGAAGCGCGGCATGCCGCTGCCGGTGTACCGCGAGGTCGAAGTCCGCGGCCCCGCCCACCGACAACTCTTCGTCTACGAGGTCGACGTCGGCGGGCGCTCCCTGGCCCGCGGCGAGGGCCCGTCGAAGAAGGCGGCGCAGCAGGAGGCCGCACGCCGCGCGCTGGCTGCGATCGAAGGGTTTAGCGAGCCGCAGTGACCTGCGCCGGCCCGATGCCGGGGATTCGGAGCTGGGCGAGTTCCTGGACGAGGCGCAGCTCCAGGGGGCGTGTCGCGTACAGCCGCGAGGGCGTCTTGTCCCAGTGGTCGCGGAAGTCGGCGACGAGCCGCTCGCACCACGCGAAGAACGGCGTCGGCTCGAACAAGAGATCGCGGTGCGCCGCCGAGGTGTCGAGCACGATGTCGTGGTCGTGCGTGTACGGCGAGAACGCGGTGCCGAGGTTGAGGCGGCTGAGCCACTCGAGGGGGACGGACGCCAAGGTCGGGCGCTGGCCGAGGTTGGCGGCGGCGGTCTCGACGAACTGTTTGAGCGCCACGATCTCGCGCTGTGCGAGGTTGTACGTCCGTCCGAACGCGTTGGCGTTCATCAGGTTGGCGGCGATCGTGTCGGCCACGTCCCCGACCCAGAGGAACCCCCACGAGTTGAGCCCGCCGTCCGGCAGGATGACCGGGCCGCCGTCCAGCAGGCGCTCGAAATACGTCTGCGCGCGCTCGGTGTAATCGCGCGGTCCAACGACCATCGGCAGGCGCAGCGTGGTGTAGGGGAACTGCTCGCCGTCCCACGCGTGGGCGAGCGCAACCTCGCATCGCCGTTTGTGGTACGCGTAGGTCCACGACGAGCTTGTCGCCTCGGTCTTCGGCGCGAGCCGGCCGGCGAAGTCCTCCTCACGGAACGGGGCCAGCAGGCGCTCGCGGACGAGGTACACCGACGCGGTGGAGATGTGGATGAAGTGGCCGATGCGACCGCTGAGCTTCTCGATCGCCGCCCGCGTGTCCTCTTCGCGAAAAGCGATGACGTCGATGACGGCGTCGAACTCCCTGCGTGCCAACGCGCGCTGCAGCGTCTGCGGATCGGAGCGATCACCGATCACGCGGCTGACGCGGGTGCCGAACGGGTCCGTGGTGCGGCCGCGGTTGACCAACGTGATCCGGTGCCCGTCCATGAGCAGGCGTTGCACGACCGCCAGGCCGATGAAGCGGCTGCCTCCGATGACGAGCACCTGCATGACCCGATTCTACCTTGGCTCGGGCCGCGCCCGTATTGCGCGCTCGGCCGCCCTGCGCGCGGCGGCGAGCGTCGCGGCGAGCTGCTCGTCCACCTCGAGCGGTTCGAAATGGAGTTCCCCGGCCTCCATCAGCTCCCCGGCGGCCATCCCGACGAGGCGGGCGAGCCGCGTCGCCGGGTGCCCCGGGGGCGACAGGGTGATCGCCGCGACGAGCGGCTGCGGGAGTCCGGCCGCCATGCCGGACGCGCGTCCGACGAGCGGCAGCAGGTGTTGGACGGATCGGTTCTGCAGCGCCGGTCCGCCCATCGGGGAGCAGGCAAGCGCCGTCGCGACCAGCTCGAGAACCACCATGGGAAGGGCCGCGGCGGTGATCGCCACGTCCTCGGCAAGGCCCACCGTCGCGGCGAGCGTGCGCGCGGCCGCGATGCGGGCGCTCGTTGCACGCCGGATCGGGTCGTCGGACTCGGACCGGCTCTCGCGGCTCCAGCGGGCGTTGCCGAGGATCAAGCGGACCCATTCCGGCGCGCGGGCGCCCGCCAGCGCCCACGCCTCGTCGGCGCTCGCGGCGCTCGGGCCCTCGGCGGCGTCGAGGCCGTTGACGAGGGCGAGCAGGTCCCACGCCAGGACGGGCGAGTCCTCCAGGCGGACCGGCTGGCCGGCGTCGAGGCGGCGGGCGATCCGCGCCGCGTCGTCGGGCCCGATCGGCAGCAACGGCGGCCCCTGGACCACCCAGCGGTTGAGAAGCTCGCCGACGGCGAGGAACGTTCGGTGCGCGTCGGCGAGGGCGGCGGCATCGACGAGCTCCCCCTCGAGCTCGCCGACGATGTGCCAGAACAGGCCCTCGATCGTCGCGGGGTCGAGCGTCGTGTAGGGAACCTCCTCGCTCGAATCGGCGGGTGGGTTGGTGTCGGCCCGGTACGCCGCCTGCATGACGAGGTCGTGGCAATCCATCTCGAGGTCGATGTTCTTGTGGTCGGCGACCGGCGAGCCGGGGTCGAAGCTGAAGCGCACGCGGTCTTCGCGCAGGAGTCGGCTCACCAGCGCGGTTGCCAGCACGCGCGCGGACTCGACGAGGCTGGCGTGCGCAATTCCACCGTCGCGCTCGAGGACCGAGGTGAACAGCTCGCCCTGCGTCTGCGACACTGCCAGCGCCTGCAGCAGCACCTCGCGCGAGGCGAGCTTCCGGTGCAGCAACCAGGAGCCGAGCCGCTCGGACGCCCGCGAGGACGAAGCGAACGCGATCCGCCCGCAGTACACGTCGAACGCCCGCGTCACATCGGATGTCGTCAGGAGCAGCCGTCCGGTGGCGTGGGTGAGGTGGAGCCACTCGAGCAGGTCGCCGAGGTACAGACGGCCGAGTGTCCCCGAAATGTCGAGCATCACGGCCAGTATGACCGAAAGACGGGGAACAGGGAACAGCGGGCCGATGAGGGGTGGTCCGTGGTCAGTGGCCCGTGGCCCGAAAGAGACGGGCCGCGGAAGAGGTGTTGTCGATGGTCCCAGAAGAAGTCCACAGGGCGTACGGCATGGGAGAGGGGTGGGCGGTTGCTATACTTTTGCGGCTCGGGGGCCGGAGGACGGACAATGGATGCGACGGCGTATCAGGCGTGGAAGAGGAACCTCTACCGCCCGGCGGCGACGCGCGAGCGCGGCGAGTTCGCCACCTCCTCGGGCTTCGCGGTCGAGCCGGTCTACGGTCCGTGGGACGCGGTCGGGGCCGCCGAGGCGAACTCGCTGCCGGGCGAGTACCCGTTCACCCGCGGGATCCACCCCTCGATGTACCGCACCCGCCTCTGGACGATGCGGCAGTACGCCGGGTTCTCGACCGCCAAGGCGTCCAACCGGCGCTACCGGTACCTGCTCGAGCAGGGACAGACTGGGCTGTCGGTGGCGTTCGACCTGCCGACCCAGATCGGCTACGACTCCGACGACCCGATGGCGCTCGGCGAGGTCGGCAAGGTCGGGGTGGCGATCGACAGCCTCGCCGACATGGAGACGCTGCTCGACCAGATCCCCCTCGATCGCGTGTCGGTCTCGATGACGATCAACGCAACGGCGTCGACGCTGCTGGCGATGGTGCTGGCCGTGGCCAAACGGCAGGGTGTGGGTTGGGATCGGGTTACCGGGACGATCCAGAACGACATCCTCAAGGAGTACATCGCGCGCGGCACCTACCGGTTCCCCCCTCGCCCCTCGCTGCGGCTGATCACCGACGTGTTCGCCTTCTGCGCCCGGGAAGCGCCGAAGTGGAACACCATTTCGATCTCGGGGTACCACATCCGCGAGGCGGGCTCGACTGCGGTGCAGGAGGTGGCGTTCACCCTCGCCAACGCCCGCGAGTACGTGCGCGCGGCGGTCGCAGCCGGGTTGGAGATCGAGGAATTCGCGCCCCGTTTGTCGTTCTTCTTCAACGCTCACAACAACCTCCTCGAGGAGGTTGCGAAGTACCGAGCGGCGCGGAGGATGTGGGCGCGAATGATGCGCGACGAGTTCGGCGCCCGCGACCCCCGCTCGTGGGTGCTGCGCTTCCACACGCAGACGGCCGGGTCCACGCTCACCGCCCAGCACCCCGAGACCAACGTCGTGCGGGTCGCCATCCAGGCGATGGCCGCGGTTGCGGGGGGCACCCAGTCGCTGCACACCAACGCGATGGACGAGGCGCTCGCGCTGCCCACCGAGAGCTCCGCGCTGCTCGCCCTTCGCACGCAGCAGATCATCGCGTTCGAGTCCGGCCTCGCCGATGTCGCGGACCCACTCGGGGGCGCGTACGTCATCGAGGCGTGGACCGACCGCATCGAAGCGGAGGCGCGCGCCTACATCGAGAGGATCGAGGCGATGGGCGGGGCGCTCGCCGCGATCGAGCACGGCTTCCAGCAGCGCGAGATCCACGAGGCGGCGTACCGCACGCAGCGCGCCATCGAGGCGGGCACGCAGGTGGTGGTCGGCGTCAACAAGTTCAGGCGCGAGCAAGAGGTGCCGATCCCGACGTTTCGCACGGATCCTGCGGTGCAGCAGGAGCAGGTGGCGGGCGTGACGGCGGTGCGCGCGCGACGGGACGCGGCGCGGGTGCGGGAGGCGCTGGCGGCGCTCGGCGAGGCGGCGCGCGGCCGCGACAACCTGATGCCGCCGATCGTCGAGGCGGTGGAGGCGTACGCGACCCTGGGCGAGATCGCGTCGGCCATGGTTGCCGTGTTCGGAGAGCACCGCGAGGGGGTGACGCTGTGAGGAACGTGGCTCGCGGTCCGTGGTCCGTGGTCCGTCTCGCGTGCTTCGCGGCGATCGTATTGTCGGTGTTGCCGGCGGCCGGACAGGAACAGGCGACGCTCAGGGTCCTGTTCACCTCCGACATGCACGCCCACGTGCTGCCGTTCGACGACGTGCGGGAGCGCCCGGCGCGTGGCTCGATCGCCCAGGTCGCGACCGTGGTGGCGCGCGAGCGCCAGGCCGACACCATGAGCGTGGTGCTCGACGGCGGCGACGAGATCGAGGGGACGCCGCTCGAGTACTACGCGATCGCCGCACCCGGCGCGCCCGGCACCGACCCGGCGATCGCCGCGATGAACATCGTGGGCTATGACGCGGCGGTCCTCGGCAACCACGAGTTCAACTTCGGCCTCGACGTGCTGCGGCGCTCGATGGAACAGGCGAAGTTCCCGTGGCTCGCCGCCAACCTCGGCGGTGCGGAGCAGGCAAGGCTCCCGGTGAGCGGCGAGTTGGTGATCGAGCGCGGCGGCGTGCGTATCGCCATCCTCGGCCTCACCAACCCCAACATCCCGCACTGGGACCCCCCGGAGCACTGGCGCGGCCTCACCTTCGCCGACCCGGTCGCGGTCGCGGCCGCGCGCGTCCCCGAACTGCACAAGCGGGCGGACGTGGTCATCGTGGTTGTGCACAGCGGGTTCGAGCGCGACCTGGCCACCGGGGCCCCGGAAGGGACGGATGACGAGAACTTCGGCTGGCGGCTCGCGCAGCTCCCCGGGATCGACCTCCTGCTCACCGGCCACACCCACCGCAACATTCCGCCGCAGCGGCTCGGCGCCACCGTCGTCGCCCAGCCGGGGCGCTGGGGGGAGTTCGTCACCAGGGTGGACCTCGACCTCGCGCGCGAAAACGGGGCCTGGAAGGTGACCGGCTGGCGCGGGGAGAACATCCCGACCGCGCGCGAGGCCCCGGACCCACGGGTGGTGGCCGAGGCGGCGGCCGAGGAGGCGAGGGTGAAGGCCGAGCTGGCGCGCCCGCTCGGCGAGCTCACGGCGCCGCTCGAGGTCACGGCCCTGCCGCTGGCCGACGACCCCGGCGTGGACCTCATCCACGCGGTGCAGCTCGAGGCCACCGGCGCCCAGCTCTCCCTCGCGGCGCCTCTGGGCGGCGGGCGAACGGAGTTTCCGGCCGGCCCGCTGACGCCGCGCCTGGCGCACGCGCTCTACCCATACCCCAATACCCTGGTCGTCGTGCGCCTCACCGGCGCCGAGCTCAAGGACGTCCTCGAGCACGCCGTGAGGGGGTGGACGGGGGTCGCCTGCACCGGCTCGGGGTGCGCCCTCGAGCGCGACCGCAAGCTTCCGACCTACAACTACGACACGCTCGCAGGCGCCACGTACCTCGTGGACCCGGCCGCGCCGATCGGCAGCCGCATCCTCGGGCTCCGGGTTGCCGGCAAGCTCGTACAGCCGGGCGACGTCTTCACGGTGGCTGTCAACTCCTACCGCGCCGCCGGGGGCGGCGGCTACCCGCACCTCGCGACCGCGACGCGCGTCAGGGAGATCGACCGCCCGATGGTGTCGCTGATCGTGGATTACTTCACACGGCACGGCCGCATCACCCCCGCGGCCGACGAAAACTGGGCGTTCACCATCCCTCTCCGCGACGCCGCGGCCCGTGAGCGGCCCCCCGCGTCGCCATAGCTTGGCGCTTGTCCGTCACTGTGCCCAGCGGCGGGCCTGCAGCGGCGGCTCGACGCCGGCGAGGCGCGAGACGAACGCGGCCACCTCGGTGAGGGACTCCTGGGCGACCCGGCGGCGGGGGACGCCGGCGCCGCGGGCCAGCCAGATGGCGGCCATCTCGGTGTGGGTGTTGAGATAGCCGTGGCGGCCGTTGGACGCGGCGGGCGCATGCCAAGGCGCGCCGGGGGCCGCGATCCCCGGGTCTGCGCAGAAGCCCGGGCGGAGGAACACCACGAGGTCGCCGGAGGCGGGGGAATCGAGGCCGACCGCGGCGAGGCCGTCGCGGGGGACGATCCTCTCGACCACGTTGCTCCCGTCGACCTGGGCGCGGGCGAGCGCCACGGCCGCAGCCTGGACGACCCCTGGCATATCGGCCGGCGCGACGACACCGCCGGGCTCGCGCCCCAAGAGGTTCACGTACAGGTGAGCACACCCGCCGCCCGCGTCCGCCACCATCCGCGACGACGGCGCGACGCGCCAGCCGCTGCCGGCTTTCTCGGCTTTGGCGAGGCCGGCATGCTGCAGGAGTTGGTCGATTCGGATGCTCTCCCACACCGGCGCCATGCCGTGGTCGGAGACGACGACCAGCGCGTCCCGGCTGAGATCGAGCGAGCGTGCCAGCTGGCCGACGGCCCGGTCGCCGGCCCGGAACGTCTCGATCACCGTTGCACGCGCGGCCGCGGCGCACGCCGGCGTGTAGCCGCGTTGCCTGAGGTCGACGAGGAGGAACCGGTGCTCGACCTCGTCCACGATCGGCTGGTAGAGCAAGAGCAGGTCGAAGCGTTCGCGGACGACCGCGGTCGTGGCGCAGGCCGTGAAGTACTCGGAGAAGCGCCGCACCTGGGCGAGCATCTCGGCTACCGTGATCCCGTCGTGCCCGGTCTCGCGGCGGGCGACGGCGCCCTCGTCGGGGGGGCCGGGCCAGAAGCCGGCGGAAGTCTCGAGCGCCTCGCGAAACGCCCGCGGGTACGCCTCGGTGGCATAGAAGCCGCCGCGGTAGACCGTGACACCGTCGAGGTCGGCCGGGAGCGCTTGCAGCAGGCACCATGCGCCGACGGTGCGCCAGCCGCCATCCGGGTGCGGTGCGCGCAGCCGCAGCGGGAACCACTCGCCGGCGTGGACGCGCGCAATGGTCCCGTTGCCGAGATCGTCGTCGTCGTCCACCACGAGGGTGTCGTAATCGGGCGCGCCGTCGTCGCTGTTGTCGAGCGCGGTGATCGTGAACGTCGCCGTGGCGGGGAGCTCCTCGCCGGAGAGGGTCACGCTGAACGCCGCCCGCCGCGCCGGCGACGCGCTGGTCCAGCCGGGCGGAAGGGTGACCGTCGCGAAGCGGTCCGCCGCGAGCCTGAGCATCCGCGCCGGCGCGAACGGCGTGTTGACGTAGGTCGTGCCGAAGTCGGCGGTGCGCGAAGGGGCCGTGTCGTCGCAGCCGGGAAACCCCAGCACGCCGACCCGCCGCCCCTGCCTCCGGAACGATTGCCAGAGCGACTCGGCGCCCCACGGCGCGCGGAACCCCGACGTTTCCCGGTCGATCGGTTCGCCGGGCAGCTTGAAGACGTTGGAGACGATCCCGGTGACGGCGGGGAAGGCGCCGGTGGCGATCGAGGTGTGGCTCGGCGAGGTGAGAGGCGGATCGACGGGGATCGCACGCTCCACCACGTACCCGCCGGCGAAGGCCGCCATCCCGTCGGGGTCGGTGTAGACGCCTTGGCGGAGGTTCTCGAGGTGCCGCTCGGCCGGGAAACCGTCGAGCGAGAGGAGGACGACGCGGCGCGCCGGGGGCGCGGACGCAGGCTTGGCGGGCGGCGGCATGTTGTCGGCCCCGGCGCATGCGAGGGCGGCGGCCGCGAGCGGGGCGAGGAGCACAAACGAGCGGTGCACGCCTCGAGTGTACCCAACCGCGTTCCGCCGCGCTCCTCTCGCCGCAGGGAAGATGGCGTCTTCACGTCGCCTTCACGCTCCGGGGCGAGCATCCGTGGGGGGCCCGGCCGAGGCAACGGCGACGGCCCCCGTTCGTCCGTCGCCGGCCGGTAGCCGGCAGGGGACGGTGTCACATCGGGTCCCCCCTGCCGCGGTTGACAGCCGCCGCCCCAGGGTGGAACGTGGTAGGCAGCGTTGGGTGGGAAGTTGGCCGCAGGTCACCGAGATCGGCCTCCAGCCGCCGGGGCGGCGGCCGGGTTCGGCGCGCGCGTGGTTGGGCCAGGAGGCGATATGCCGGAACGGTTGCTGGAACACGACCTCGAGGAACTCAAGAAGCTCCTGCTCACCATGGCGGGAGAGGTGGAGCGCCAACTCGGCCTGGCGATTCGGGCGCTGGTGGAGCGTGACAGCGCGCTGGCGGAGGCGGTGATCGCGGGGGACGCGGTCATCGACCATCGCGAGGTGGAGGTGGACCACCGCGTCATCGAGCTGATCGTCCGGACGCGGCCGATGGCCCGCGACCTGCGCCTCGCGATGACTGCGATCAAGATCGCCCCCGACCTCGAGCGCGTTGCCGACCATGCCGTTTCCATCGCCCGCCAGGCGCTTCTGCTCAACCAGGTGCCGCCCCTCAAGTCGTTCATCACGATCCCGAGGATGGCCGACGCGGCCAACGCCATGGTCCGCGACGCCATCGGCGCGTTCGTCCAGGGCGACTCGCAGGCCGCGCGCCGCGTGATCGCCCGCGACGACGAGGTGGACGGGATGCACGAGCAGATCTTCCGCGAGCTCCTCACCTACATGCTGGAGGACCCGAGGACGATCCACCGCGCGCTGGCACTGCTGCTGGCCTCGCGCTCGCTCGAGCGCATCGCCGACCAGGGCACCAACATCGCGGAGCAGGTCGTGTATCTGGTCGAGGCGGAGGACATCCGGCACCGTCACGGCGAGGGGGGGAGTCAGGAGTGAGCCCGGTCTCGCGCGTGTTCGTGGTCGAGGACGACGCCGACATCGCGGCGATGGTGCGGCGGCAGCTCGAGCGCACGGTTTCGTGCACCGTTACGGCGTTCGCGCGCGGCGACGAGTTCCTGGCGGCGTGCGAGGTCGCGACGCCTGACCTCGTGGTGCTCGACCTCAACCTCCCGGACACCGACGGGCTGGTGCTCTGCCGGGAGCTGAGGAACTGGGAAGCGACGCGGACCGTGCCGATCCTGATGCTCACCGCGCGCGCCGCCGAGGGCGACCGCGTCGCCGGCCTCGACCTCGGCGCCGACGACTACCTGACGAAGCCGTTCTCGCTGCGCGAGCTGTCCGCGCGGGTCGCCGCGCTGCTGCGGCGTGTGGAGTGGGAGCGCGGCACGCCGGGCGGGGTTTACCGCGACGCACGGCTCGTCGTGGACCCCGCGCGGTTCCAGGTCACCCGCGACGGTGCGGACGTCCACCTCACCCGCAGGGAGTTCGCGGTGCTCTGGCACCTGATCTCGCTCGGGGGCCGGGTCGCCTCGCGCGAGCAGATCCTCGACGCGGTGTGGGGGCTCGCTTCGAGCGTGGATCCGCGCACGGTCGACGCGCACATCCGCACGTTGCGGAAGAAGCTCGGCGACGACGTCATCGAGACGCTGATCGGTTCCGGCTACCGGTTTCGGGGTCAGCCGTGAGGCCGCGCGCCTCCATCGGGTTGCTGGTCGGGGTCGCGACGCTGCTTGCGGCGCTTGCGGCGCTCACCGTGGACCACGCCGTGCGCCGGAGCGAGGCCGCCGCCGCGGTCGCCGAGCGCCTCCACCTGGCGTCCGACGCCCTCGCGCCTGATGCCGCCGGCCTGTTCGCGCTGACGCCCGAGAAGGCAGACGCAACGATCCGGCGGTGGTCGGCGCTGAGCGGGTTCCGCGTCACCCTGATCGACGCCGGAGGAAGCGTTCACGCCGACTCGTGGGCGTTCTTCGGGCCGTTGCCCCGCCTCGAGAACCACGGTGCCAGGCCCGAGGTGACCATCGCCCGCCATGCCGGCGTCGGGATCGCCCGCCGCCGCTCCGCCACCACCGGGCGCGTGACCACATACCTCGCGCACCTGGTCGGGACACCGGACCGCCCGCTCGGTTTCCTGCGGCTGGCGCAGGAGGATCCCGCGGACGAGTCGCCATGGGCGGGCGCCCTCGCGGCCGTCGTCGCCGCGCTTGTCGCCGGCGTAGTCGCGTCGCGTTGGGAGCGGCGGCGTCACGACGCGGTGGTGCGCCACCTGGTGGCATGGTCCGACCTGCCGGCGGACGCCGAACTGGAAGCGATCGCCGGCGATGTCGACCGGCGTTTCAGGACCCTCCGCGAGCGGCTCACCCGCGAGGTGGAAGCGACCCGCGCGGCGCTCGACCAGGTCGCCGAGGGCATCGTGCTCCTCGACCGCGAGGGGGTCGTGCGCTACGCCAACTCGGCCGCCTCGACCCTGCTCGGTGGCACCCCGGCCCCAGGGCACGCGCTCGTCGAGGCGGTTCGGCTCCCCGAGGTGCTCAGCGTCGTGCACGAGGTACTCGCGGGTGGTGGGACGCGGCACACCAGCGTCACCGCCGCCGACGGCCTCGAACTCGCGGTTCGGGCCGCCGCGCTCTCCCACCCCGTGCTTGCGGCCGCGGTCGTGCTGACCGACGTGCGCGGCGAACGCCAGCTCGAGCGGGCGCGGCGGGCGCTGGTCGCGGATCTCGCGCACGAGCTGCGCACCCCCCTGACCGTGCTGACCGGTTTGGCGGAGGAACTTGTCGAGGCCGGCGCCGGCGCCGAGCTTGCCGCGACGCTCGCCCGCCAGGTGCACAAACTGCGCGCGTTCGCGCAGGACCTCGAGGAACTGGCGCGGATCGAGTCCGGCCAGGTCCGGCTCGACCTCGCCGAGACCGACGCGGCTGCAGTCGTCCGCCAGGTGCTCGCCGAGTTGAGGGCGGGCGCCGGCGAGGCCGGGGTGGCGCTGGCGGAGGAGGGCGGCCCGGCGGTGGTGCGCACCGACCCGGTGAGGCTCGCGCAGGTGCTCGCCAACCTGGTGGACAACGGCATCCGCTACAACCGCAGCGGCGGCCGCGTGACGGTGACCACCGGTAGCGACGAGCGCGGGGTGCGGATCGAGGTCGCCGACGACGGCCTCGGCATCCCGGCCGCCGAGATCCCGCTCGTGTTCCAGCGCTTCTACCGGGTGCGCCGCCAGGCGGAGCGGACCGGCGGCAACGGGCTGGGTCTCGCGATCGTCAAGCACCTGGCGCACGCGCTGGGAGGGACGGTCACGCTCGCCTCCCGCGAGGGCGAGGGCACGACGGTGACGGTGGTGCTCCCGGCGGCCGGCCCCACCGCCTGAGCCCGGACGCACGAAGGCCCCCATCGCGGGGGCCTTCGCGAGCATCCTTGCAGCGGGGTTACTCCTTCGGTTGCTGCAGCGCCTTCATCAGGGCGGCGCCGAACGCGCTCACCTCGGGCTTGCGCTCGACCTTCTTCTCCTCGTTCCAACGCCGGAACTCCTTGACCGCCTTGCCTTCCTTGGCCTTCTTCACCGACAGCGAGATGCGCTTGCGCGCCGGGTCGACCGAAAGGACCGTCGCCGAGACGCGGCTGCCGGCGGCGAAACGGGCCTCGAGGTCGCCGCCCCTGGGAACGTCGGTTTCGGAGGCGGGAATCAGACCGGTGAGGCCCGGTTCGAGCTGGACGAACACGCCGAAGTTGGCGGTCCGCTCGACGAGCCCTTCCACGATCGTGTCGGCAGGGTAGCGGCCGGCTGCGTCGGCCCAGGGGTCGGAGGTCGCGACCTCACGCAGCGTCAGCGACAGGCGCCGGCGCTCGATGTCGAGCTCGCGGACCCAGCCACGTACGGGAGCGCCAGGGGCGAGGGTCTCGTCGTCCAGCTTCATGCCGGGCGGCAACTGCGAGACGTGGATCAGGCCGTCGACGCCGGGGAGCAACTCGACGAACACGCCGAACTCGGTCTTGCGCGCCACCGTTCCGTCGAACGTCGCGCCGGAGGGGAAGCGGTCCGCCACCTCGGTCCAGGGGTCCGGCTCGAGCGCCTTCATCGAGAGGGCGATGCGCCCCTTGCCGCGGTCGGCCTCGAGCACCTTGGCCCGCACGGAGTCGCCGATCTTGACGACCTGCGACGGGCGGACGCCGACCCGGTGCGAGATCTCGGAGATGTGCACCATGCCGTCGACGCCGCCGAGGTCGACGAACACGCCAAAGTCCCGGATGCTCTTGACCGTGCCCTCGATCTCGCCGCCGACGGTGATGCGCGACCAGGCGGCGCCGGCAGCCGCCTCGCGCTCGTCCTTGAGCACCTGCGCGCGGGACACGACCAGCGACGCGAGATCGTCCGCCAGCTCGGTGATGCGGAAGAGGAAGCTCTTCCCGAGGTAGGCGTCGACGTTTCGCGGGAAGCCGAGGTCGATCTGTGACATGGGACAGAACGCGCGGAGTCCGGCGATCGAGACGTCGTAGCCGCCCTTGTTGCGGCCCGTGACCTTGCCCTCGACGGGCACGGCGTTGTCGTACGCGCCGCGCAGCGCCTCGCGCTCCCGCCGCTCGATGGCGAGTTTGTGCGAGACCCGCAGCTCGGGCGAGAGGGCGATGATCACCGCGTCGAGCCCGTCCCCGGGGCGCAGCTCGCCGAGCTCGGTGCGGTCCATGACCGCCTCGGACTTGCCGCCCACGGCCACCAGGGCGATGTCACCGTGGACCGCCATGATCGTGCCGGTGACCAGCTGGCCGATCTCGAGCTCGTCCTGCTGGAACGATTGGGCCAGGGCCTCAGCGAAGCTCTGGTCGGTGTCGGTTGGGTTGTTCTCGTTGCTCATCGTCTGATCCTCGCCGCCTGGGCCTGCTCCAGGCGCAGCCTCTTGGGCTGAGCCCGGTATTCTACACCCATTCCATCCGGAGGGCCGGCGGGGGTCGAAGCCGGCCCGGGGTATGCTGAAAGCATGCTCGAGCGGGAGGCGGCGATGGACGACGTCGGGCGTCCGATCCGGATCGGGGTGTCGTCGTGCCTGCTCGGGTGCAAGGTCCGCTTCGACGGCGGCCACAAGCGGGACGACTTCCTCGTCAACACGTTCGGCAATTGGGTGCAATGGGTGCCGGTCTGCCCCGAGGTCGAAGTCGGGATGGGCACGCCGCGCGAGTCGATCCGGCTGGTCCGGGCCGGCGACGATGTACGCCTGATTGCGCCCAAGAGCGCCAAGGACTGGACCGCACCGATGCGGGCCTGGGCCGCGCGCCGCGTCGCCGAGCTCGCGACCGAGGAGCTTTGCGGCTACGTGCTGAAGAAGGACTCGCCGTCATGCGGCATGGAGCGGGTCAAGGTGTACGGTGCCGGGATGCCCGTCAAGGCGGGGCGCGGCGTGTTCGCCGAGGCACTGCTGGCGCGCTTTCCCAACCTTCCCGTCGAGGAGGAGGGGAGATTGTGCGACCCGCGTCTGCGCGACAACTTCGTCGAGCGGGTGTTCGCCTACCACCGGCTGCGGCGGTTCTTCGACCGGCGCTGGACGGTGGGGGGGCTGGTGGCGTTCCACACTGCCCACAAGCTGCAGCTCATGGCTCACGCGCCGGCGGCGTACGCCGCGCTTGGCCGGCTGGTTGCGGGCGCCAAGGCGGCGCCGCGGGACGAAATCCGCAGCGCCTATCACGATGGGTTCATGTCGGGGCTCAAGGCGATCGCGACCCCCAAGCGCAACGCCAACGTGCTCCATCACATCCTCGGTTACTTCAAAACGCTGCTCGATGCCGACTCACGCGCCGAGCTGCTCGCGCTGGTCGAGGACTACCGCACCGGCCTGGTGCCGCTGGTGGTGCCGGTCGCGCTGGTCCGACACTACGTGCGCCTCCTCGACGTGGTCTACCTCGCCGGCCAGACCTACCTCGAACCGCACCCCAAGGAGCTCATGCTCCGCAATCACGTTTGAGACGGCCCCCGCGGCGCTTGAGCGGTCGTCCCGACGGGTGTACCGTCGAGTCCGATGGACCCGACATCGCTACGGCAGTTCGCCGCGCTCGCACCCCCGGATGCGCTCAAGATCGTGCTCGTGCTGTTCCTCACGTTCCTGCTCGGGCTCGAGCGCGAGGGGCGCAAGGCGCACGCCGGGCACTACATCTTCGGCGGGGTGCGGACGTTCCCCCTGATCGGCCTCGTCGGGTACACGATGGCGCTCCTTGCGGGCGGTCAGGTCCTGGCCGTGGCGCTCGGGCTCGTGGTGGTCGGCGCGTTCCTCCTGGTCTCCTACCTCCACAAGCTCGCGAGCGCAGAGGAGGCCGGCGTCACCACCGAGATCTCGGGTCTCGTCGCCTACCTGCTCGGCGCGGTGGTCTTCTACGGGTACTACTGGGTGGCTGCGACGGTCGTGGTGCTCTCGATGCTCCTGCTCGAGCTCAAGACCGCCCTCGAGGGGTTGAGCGAGCGTCTCCCCTCGGAGGACGTGGTCACCTTCACGAAGTTCCTGCTCCTGACGGTGGTGATCCTGCCGGTCGTCCCGAACCGGGAGTTCGGGCCGTTCCTGCTCAACCCGTTCAAGACCTGGCTGGTCGTCGTCGCAGTGAGCGGCATTTCCTACGGCAGCTACGTCCTCCAGAGGATGACGAGAAAGCGCGGCGGCATCGTGCTGGCGGCGCTGCTCGGGGGCGCCTACTCCTCGACCGTGATGACCGTCGCGTTGGCGCGGCGGGGGCGGCGCGAGAACCGGCCGAACCTGTTTGCCGGTGCGATGCTGCTGGCATCCGGCACCATGTACTTGCGGGTGGTCGTCCTGCTCGCGATCTTCAGCTACCCCCTCGCGGCGCGGCTTGCGAGCCCGTTCCTCGTCCTCGGGGCGGCGGCGATCCTCGGCGGTTTCCTGTGGTCGCGCCGGCCCGACCCGGCGCACGGGGCGCTGGAACGCGAGTACGAGGCGAGAAACCCGCTCGAGTTGCGGGTCGCATTCCTGTTCGCCGGGATCTTCATGGCGCTGCTCGTGATCACCAAGCTCGTCCTCGGGGCGTTCGGCACGCCGGGAATCCTTGCGCTGGCCGCGTTGATGGGCGTCACCGACGTGGACCCGTTCATCCTGGGACTGACTCAGACCGCCGCCGTCACGACGCCGCTGGCCGCGGCCGCGGCTGCGGTGGTGGTCGCCACCGCCAGCAACAACCTCGTCAAGGGGATCTACGCGTTCGCGTTCTCCGACCGCCCGACTGGGCTTCGCGGCCTCGCAGCCCTGGCGGGACTCGCGGCGGCTGGACTGCTGCCGCTGCTCGTCCTCGCGCGCTAGCTGCGTGCTAGACTCCCGCCCGTGCGTCCGCCCCTCGCCCTGCCTGCAGCCGGAGGGCTGGATCGTCGCAGCACCGTGACGCCTTGCCGACGGAGCGTCTCGGCCAAGCCCACGTAGTCGGGAGGACAGGTTCCAAATGGTGAGTCTTCCGCTGTTCCTCTTCGTCATCACCGTCGCCGTCGCTCTCGTCTTCGACTTCTTCAACGGCTTCCACGACGCCGCCAACTCGATCGCGACCGTGGTGTCGACGCGCGTGCTCTCGCCGGGTCTTGCCGTGGTGTGGGCGGCGTTCTTCAACTTCATCGCGGCGTTCATCTTCCCGCTCAAGGTGGCGACGACGATCGGCAAGGGTCTGGTCGTTCCCGCGGCCGCCACCGAGTATGTGATCCTCGCCGGCCTGATCGGCGCCATCGCCTGGGACATCATCACCTGGTACTTCGGCCTGCCCACGAGCTCCTCGCACGCCCTGATCGGCGGTTTCGCCGGCGCCGCGATCGCCAAGGTCGGTTTCGGGGCGATCATCTACCGCGGCTGGACGAAGACGATCGCTTCGATGTTCATCTCGCCGGTCCTTGGCCTGATCATGGGTTTTGGCCTGATGGTGGGTGTGGCCTGGCTTTTCCGAAACTCGCTCCCCGGCCGCGTGGACAAGCTCTTCCGCAAGCTGCAGCTCGTCTCGGCCGGCCTCTACAGCCTCGGCCACGGCGGCAACGACGCCCAGAAGACGATGGGGATCATCGCGATCCTGGCGTTCACGTACGAGAAGTCGATCGGCCGCCACCCCACCGACATTCACGTCGCATTCTGGACAATCATCGCGTGCCACGCGGCGATGGCCCTGGGCACACTCTCGGGGGGGTGGCGGATCGTCAAGACGATGGGCTCGAAGATCACCAAGCTCAAACCGGTCGGCGGCTTTTGCGCCGAGACCTCGGCGGCGCTCACGCTGTTCGCCAACTCCTATCTCGGGATCCCGGTCTCGACGACGCACACGATCACCGGCGCGATCATGGGGGTAGGGGCGACGCAGAGGCTGTCGGCCGTGCGCTGGGGCGTCGCGACCCGGATCGTCTGGGCGTGGGTGCTCACCATCCCGTGCTCGGCGCTGATGGCCGCGCTCGTATTCCACGCCATGGGGTTGTTCCTGAAGGTGTAGCGCCGGGCTGCCCGCGCCGGGACGGCCCGCCCGCCGGGCGAGGCCGCCCTACGAGCTCTTGAGGATGATCGTCTCGATCGAGTTCGCCGCGTCCTCGCAGCGGTCCGTGGCTTCCTCCAGGAACGCGAACAGGTCCTTGAGCTTGATCACCTGGATGGCGTCGGTGGCGTTGGCGAAGAGGTCGCCGAGCGCCTCGCGGTGGAGGACGTCGGCCTCGTTCTCGAGGCGGTTGATCTCGACGCACGCGGTCATCGCCTCGCCGTAGCGCTTGCCGTCGTGGAGCACGACGACGGCCTTGTGCACCTCCTGCGCCGATGCGACGAGGAGGCGGGCGAGCGCCTTGAGGTGGGGCGGGATGGTCTCGATCTTGTACAGCAGCAGGCGCTGCGCTGCGGCGTCGGTCGCGTCGAGGATATCGTCCAGGCGGGAGGCCAGCGAGTGGATGTCCTCGCGGTCGAACGGCGTGATGAACGTCGCGTTGAGATTGGCCAAGGCCTCATGGGTGATGCGATCGCCCTCGTGCTCGACTTCTTTCAGCTTCTCGACCTTCGCCTTCAGGTCCGTCGGGTCGTCGAGGATGTCGCGGAAGAGCTGCGTCCCGCGGACGATGTTGGCGGAGGCGCTGTCGAAGAGGCGCAGGAAGTCGGTCTTCTTGGGCAGGAACCAGCGCATCGCAACCCCCGGGTGCCGGGTGGCACCGGCGGATTATAGACCCGCCGCGGCCTCCGCCTGCGCGGCGTCCTCGCAAGGACAAGGCACATCAGCGCCACACCCGGCCGCAGCCCGAGGCGCGGGAGAAGGCGGCCAGTCCCCGTCGAGGGAGCGAGGCTTCTGGGACTGGCTACCTGGCGCTCCTGGCCGGTGGCGGCGGCACCGGGTCCGGAACCCGGTTCTTGATCGGGGGGATCGACTGCAGGTAGGCGAAAATCGCCTTGAGGTCCTCGTCGGTCATCTTGCCGATCCAGGTCCACGGCATCGGCGGGAGGATCGCCCGCCCACCGCCGAAGTGGCGTCCCGTCCGCATCGCCTTGATGAAGTTCTCCTCCGAAAGCGCTCCGAGGCCGGTTTCGGGGTCCGGCGTGAGGTTGCTCGTGTAGCTGATCCCCCAGGGTCCCGCCCAGGCCGTCATGCTCAACGCCGCGACGGTGCCCCATGGGCCCGGAGGCAGCACCGGCGGTGGCGGCAGTTTCAAGCTCTCGGGATGCCCCGAGAGCATCCGGGTCATGTCGGGCTCCGGCCCGGTCTCTCCCAGCTTCCACGGTGTGTGGCAGTCGTTGCACCCGGCGACCGTGACGAGGTACTTCCCGCGCTCCACCCGCGAGGCGGCCGCGCCCGTTTCAGGCTGCTGGCAGGCGGCGGCCAGGAGGCACGCCGCGGCGAGGCTTGCAAGTGATGACATCCATCTCATGAGAGTCCCCCTTCGAAACCAGATACTAGAAGAAATTGAACCCCAGTCTACGAATATGGAACCGCCTGTCAAGGCCCGGCGCCGGGGTGATGCGCCGCGTGGTACGATCCCGTCGGTGCCGGACCACCCGGCGCCGCGCACGCCTCGCGAAGGGGTCTTGCCATGGACCTGCCGTTCGACGCCACCACGGTCGTCTACCTCGACAACGCCGCAACGACGTTTCCGAAGCCGAAGGAGATCCTGGACCAGGCGCTCGCCGCCTACTCGAACTTCGGCGTCAACCCCGGGAGGTCGGGGTACGACCTGTGCCTCGCGGCCGGCAACCTCGTCGTGCAGGCCCGCCGGGAGCTGACGGATTTCTTCGGCGGAAACGACCCAAACCGGCTGGTGTTCGCCGCCAACGCAACCGATGCGCTCAACCTGCTGATCCAGGGTGTGCTCGCCGAGGGCGACCACGCGGTGTCGACCACGATCGAGCACAACTCGGTGATCCGGCCGCTCAACCACATGGCCCGCGACCGCGGCGTCGAGGTGGAGTTCGTGCCGGTCGAGCACGACGGCCGCGTCGACCCCCGGGCCGTGGCGCGGCGGCTCCGGCCCAACACCCGTCTCGTGGTCGTCAACCACGGCTCCAACGTGATCGGCACGATCCAGCCGGTGGCGGAGATCGGGGCGGAGTGCCGGAAGCGCGGAATCACGTTCGCGATCGACGCCTCGCAGACCGCCGGCGTGGTGCCGATCGACATGGGCGCGATGAGCGTGGACGTCGTGGCGTTCACCGGGCACAAGTCGCTGCTGGCGCCGACCGGGATCGGCGGACTGTGCGTCGGCGATGGTGTCGAGATCCGTCCCACGCGCTTCGGCGGAACCGGGGTCAATTCGGTGAACCCGTACCACCTCGAGGAGTACCCATACCGCCTCGAGGCCGGGACCGGGAACGTCCTCGGCATTGCCGGACTGCACTTCGGCCTCGCCTACATCGCGGCACGCGGGTTGGACGCGATCTATCGCCACGAGATGACGCTGTTCGCCGCGCTGCAGGAGGGCCTCGCCGCGGCCGAGGGCGTGACGCTGCACGGCACGACGAGCCTCGAGCACCGCCTGCCCGTGCTGTCGTTCACGATCGCCGGGCGCGACCCATCCGACGTCGGCACCCTGCTCGACGTGGACTACGGCATTGCCGCCCGCACCGGGCTGCAATGCGCCCCCCTCATCCACCGTCAGATGGGGACCGGGACGCGCGGCACCGTGCGCCTTTCCGTCGGTCCGATGAACACACCCGCCGACATCGAGGCCGCGGTCGGAGCGGTGTCGGAAATCGCCACCGCGGCGCGCGCCGTCACGGTCTAGGGCACGCCCACCGACGCTGGTGCATACTGGTGCGCAGCGCGCCGCCGCGGCTCCGGCGAATGGGCCGTTACGGGCGGGCGCCTGGTGGGCCCGCGCCTGCGCCCCGGTTTCGCTCCGGGACGAGCAAGGCGTGGCAACGTTGTTACAATGAGCGCAGCACGGAGGGGGTCGGCGAGTGGACGGCGCGGTGGAGGATCCCAAGGTCGGCGAGGCGCTTGCTGAGCTGCACCTCTACCTTTCCGACGCAGTCGCGCCGCTGGTCGTCACCGACTCGATCACCATCCTGCTCGGAGTGCCGCCGTCGCGGGTCGCCCAGGAGATCCTGGCGTGGACCACGAGCCAGCACCGGCGCCTGGGCGGCAACGTGCCGGTCTCCGACTACCTTTATCACGCGATTCGCAAGCTGTACGTGATGGGCGAGTTGAGTCTGCTGCCCAAGCAGGCGATTGTCGCCTACCTGGAGGCGCTCCAGGCGTACATGCTGGAGTTCTGCCCCGAGGAGGACAGGGAACTCCTGCGCGAGAACCTGGCGCACCTCGGCGATGCGCGAGCGGATCTCGCCGCACCGGTTCTCAGCCTTCACGGCAACCAGGGCGGGGAATCGGCGCTGACCATGGGCGACCCTCCCGGCGCCGCGAAGGCCACGGTTCACGCGGAGCGCCGCTTCGCCCAGCTCATGGAACGCCTGGCGCGGTTGCAAATCCCGGCCGGGGCGGGGCCGGGCGAGGGCGGCTCGCGCGGCGACGTCCTCTCCCAGCTGGTGAGCGTCGCGGCACGGAACTCGGCGGACTCGGAGGAGTTCCAACAGTACAAGGAGAGCCTGCGCGACGCCGGGATGGGGTCGACGATGGAGGACGTATTCCGGTCGCTGGGTCGCCGCCTGCCCGGCTGGGTGCTGCCCTCGGCGTCGGGTGCGGAGGCGACCGGAGCGACGGTGACCTCCACGGCGCAGGCGATGCAACGCATCGTCACCCTGGAACAGGACCCTCGCGAAGCCGCGCGCCGCTTCCAGGAACTCGTGCAGGCGGCCATCGAGCAGCACAACGAGGGTTCGCTGGCGCGAGCCGTCACCATGCTCGACCTCGCGGGCCTCCTGCTCGCCGAGAAGAAAGTGGACCCGGCGTACGTCCAGGCGTTTCGCGAGCAGGCCCACGAGAAGCTCGATCCTCAACGCCTGCGCGAGCTCGCCGAGGACCCCGGATCGCATTCCCTTCTCAAAAGGGTGCTCGGGTCGTTCCCGGCCCTTGAGCCGGACGGCCTCCTGCGCACGCTCCAGACCGAGGAGAAGCGCGAACACCGCCGCCTCCTGTTGGCGTTGCTCGAGGTCCACGGCGCCCCGGCGCGCGCGCTGGCCGCCGAGCGGCTCACGGAGTCGATCACGAGTTTCGGCGACCGCGACGCGCACTTCCAGAGGAACCTCCTGTACATCCTGCGCCGCATCCCGCGCCCGGACGACGTGGCCGTCGACGCCGAGCTGCAGACCGCCAGCCGGTTGTCGGCCATCGGACACCCCGCAATCCTGGCCAAGGAGGCGATCACCTACCTCGGCCAGTCCAGGGACGAACGGGCCGAGCGCGCCCTGATCGCCCGCGTCGCGGAGTACGAGGGGGCGCTCACCAAGCCGGCCTCGACGGGGTCCGACCCTGCGGAATTGGCGGCGGTTCTCGACCGCGCTGTGTTCGCGCTGGCGCGGCTCGGGACGCCGGCGGCGGTCCGCGCCGTGGTCAACCACGGCCTCAAGCGGCACCCCCAACTCGGGAACAGCACCGCGCGGCTTGCCGCCCTCGCCGGGATGGATCTTTCGGGTGACCCCGAGGTGGTCGAGCGCCTCGTCGAGGCGATCCGGGGCGAACTGCCGCACCGGATCTTCGGCTTCGTGCTCAAGAAGGACGACAACCTCCTGCTGCCGCTCATCGAGGCGGTTTCGTCCACGTCCTCGCCGGCGGTCAAGAACGTCCTCGCGGACATCGTGCAGCGATTCCCTGGGGAGGGCTTCGCTCAGGCGGCTGCGAAGGTCCTCGCCGGTGCCGACGTGTCCGGGCCGCAGGCGGCAACGCCGCCGCCGGCCTCGTCCGCCAGCCTGTCCGGGGACCTCGAGCTGTTCGGCTTGCCCACGCTGCTGCAGAATTTGTCGCAATCGGGCACGTCCGGGACCCTCACGATCAGCGATCCCGTGGGCGAGGAGATCGCCACCGTCGATCTCGAGGGAGGGAAGTTCCGTTCCTGCCGCGCGGGCTACCTGCACGACGAAATTGCACTGTTCCAGCTGATCGAGCGGCCGACGCCGGCGTCGTTCACCTTCTTGAGCCGCGCCGAGTCCGCCCCGCCGTCCGACCCCAAGCTCCTGCGCGACCTCGTCCCCCTCTTCTTCGAAGGGACGCGCCGCTACGACGAGTTCCAGCAGGCGTGCGCCCTGATCCCGGATTACGCCTGCCTGCGGGCGACCGGGACAGCGCCGACGCCGCCGGCAGAAGAGGACGACCAAGCCCTGATGCGCACGCTCTGGCAGCGAGCCGGTTCCGGCGCGCCCGCGCTCGAGTGCGAGACGGGCCTGGCGGTCGATTCCTACCGGGCGCGCCGCATATTGGCGCACTGGGTCGAGGAGGGCTCTCTCGAGCCGAAGTAGGACGCGCCCCCGCGCGGTCAGCCGCGCGGAGCGACCGCCTGCGCCCAACGGCGAGCGACGTCAGGCCAGCTCACCAGGTGCTGCATCACGGCGTCGACCCACTCGGCGCGCCGGTTCTGGTACTTGAGGTAGTAGGCGTGCTCCCACACGTCGAGCACGAAAACCGGCAGCCATCCCGGCAACAACAGGTTCTGGTGCTTCTCAACCTGGAGGATCGCCAAACGCCCCGTGCCGGCCTCGGCGGCCAGCACGCCCCAGCCCGAGCCCTCGACCGCATTGGCGGCGGCGCGCATCTGGGCGTCGAACGCCGCGAACGCGCCGAAGTCGCGCGCGAGGGCGTCGGCGAGCGCACCGTCCGGAGCGCCGCCGCCGCTCGGGCTCAGGTTCGTCCAAAAGATCGAATGGAGGATGTGGCCGCCGCCGTGGAATGCGACCTCGCGCTCGAGATGCTTGACGAGGGCAAAGTCTCCGGCGGCGCGCGCCGCGGCGAGCTTGTCGAGGGCGGCGTTGAGCGAGTTGACGTAGGCGAGGTGGTGCTTGCCGTGGTGCAATTCGAGCGTGCGCGCGTCGTAGTGCGGTTCGAGCGCGTCGACGGGGTAGGGAAGCGGCGGTAGTTGGGCTCGTTCCATGGCGGCTCCTTTGAGGTCTTTGGCAGTCGCAGACCGAAGCGCGACGCCAGCTGTAATCTCCGTTATCTCAGTTGAGACGATAGGGTCGCGCGAACGTGGTGTCAAACTCGGGGCGGCAGCCGCCCGGGCGCAGTCCGCCCCTGACTCAACGCGGCCCGGGGGTCACTCCTGAGCCGCGCTGGACGGCGAGCAGCCCCTTGAGCGCCGCGTGCCGGTAGAGATCGGAGAGCGTGGGGTAGTTGTAGGGCGTCTCGGCGATCTGATACGCGGTGGCGCCGGCGCGGAGGAACGCCTGCCCGATGTGAATCAGCTCGCTCGCGCCGTGACCGATCATGTGCGCGCCCAGGAGGCGCATCGACGACGCCTCGAACAACAGCTTCAGCATCCCCTCGGTGTCGCCGATGATCTGGCCGCGCGGGTTCATGTCGTAGTTGCCGCGTCCGACGACGTATGCCACGCCCTTCTTCGCGAGCGACTCCTCGGTCTCTCCGACGTAGCTCACCTCAGGGATCGCGTAGATCGCGAACGGGAGCACCTCCGTCTTTTGGGTCAGGCCGGGGATCTTGAACGCGTGGCGCATCGCCTGGCGCCCCTGTTCCATCGAGGTGCTGGCGAGGGCCGGGTAGCCGATCACGTCGCCGACGGCGTAGACGTGCGGCACCGCGGTCTGGTAGTGCTCGTTCACTTCGAGAAGCCCGTAGTCGTTGGGGACGAGGCCGAGCAGGTCGAGGCCGATCCCCCCGGTGTTGCCGTCGCGGCCGACGCAGTACAGAAGCACGTCGGCCTCGAGCGGTCCGGCGTGCTGCAAGGTGCAGCGGACGCATGGCGGGGCGCCGGCGATGCGCTCGATCGCCCGGTGCCTGTCATCGTGAAGGATCGTGATGCCAAGCCGGGTGATCTCGCGTTCGAGGATCGCCACGATCTCGCGGTCCAGGTACGGCAGGAGTCGGTCGCGCGTGTCGACGAGGGTGACAGCGATGCCGAGTGCGGCGAAGATGCTGGCGAACTCCACTCCGATCACACCGGCGCCGAGGACGATCATCGTCTTCGGCAGGTGGGGAAGGCCGAGGATCGTGTTGCTGTCGAAGACCGACTTCCCATCGAACGGGACATCGGCCGGGTGGTTGGGACTCGATCCGGTCGCGATGACGATGAAATCGGCGCCCATCGCGAGGAGTACGCTGCCGTCGGGTCCACACACTGCGACGGTGTGGCCGTCGACGAAGCGCGCCTGGCCGACGAACACCTCGATCCGGTAGCGTCCGAGCGACTCGTTGATCAACTCGAGTTCGCGCTGGACGACGACCCTTTCACGGTGCATGAAGTCGTGGACGGTGATCTCGTCCGGGATCTCGCAGTGGATTCCCTCGAGCTTGTCGCGTTCGATGGCGTGCACGAAGACGGCGCTTTCTCGCAGTGTCTTCGAAGGGATCGTTCCCCAATTGACGCGGGTGCCGCCCAGGACATGTTGGCGCTCGACGATCGCGACTTGTTTGCCGGCTCGCGCGGCCTGGATCGCAGCCCGCTCGCCGCCGGGACCGCACCCGATCACGATCACGTCGAAGTGCCGCATCGATCCCCCCGCAAGCCCCGAGAATGGCGCCCCCCGCCCTGTCGGCGGCGGGCGGCCCCTGAGGATCGTACCAGAGAAAGCGTCTCGGTTGGCACGGCCGTTGGCTGCCCCGCCTGCGGACGCGCAGCTGCCGCCGCTACAATGCCGCGATGCCCCTGCGCCGGACGCTCGCCTGGGTCGCGGTCCTCTACTTCGCCGAGGGGTTGCCGTTCGGCATCGCCTACGACGTCTGGCCGGTGTACTTCCGGGTGCACGGCGTCTCGCTCACGGACATCGGCCTGATGAGCCTGCTGTCGCTGCCGTGGACGTGGAAGATGCTCTGGGCGCCGCTCGTCGACCGCTGGGGAGCGCGGCAGCAGTGGATCACCCTGTGCCTGGCCGCGCTCGCCATCGCGACGCTCCTCATTATCCCGCACGACGCCGCGCACCCCTCCTGGCTCCTGTGGGCCGTGCTGGCGGCATTCACGGCGGCGTCGGCGACGCAGGATATCGCGATCGACGCCTGGGCGGTGGACGTGTCGACGCCGGAGAGCAGCGGAGCGATCAACGGGGTGCGCGTTTCGGCGGCGCGCATCGCGTTGCTGGTCGGAGGCGGAGGCGTCCTGCTCCTCGCCGGGACCACCGGGTGGACCCCGCTCTGGATCGCCCTGTCAGCGATCTTCCTCGTCCTTGCGGTTCTCGTGTGGGCGAGCCCGCGGGTCCGTCTCGATCCGGCCGAGCGACGCAACCCCGTGGGGCCGGTGCTGCGCTGGCTGTTGCGGTGGGAGATGGTGCCGGTGGTGCTCTTCGTGCTGTTGTTCAAGCTCGGGGACTCGCTCCTGGGACGCATGGTCAAGCCGTTTTGGGTGGACCGCGGCTACTCGCTGAAGGAGATCGGCCTGATCTCCGTGACCCTCGGTGTGGCGCTCACCATCGCCGGCGCCCTGGCCGGCGGGTGGTTCGTCAAACGGTACGGGATCTTCCGCGCCCTGCTCTGGCTCGGGATCGCGCAGGCGGTGACCAACCTGGGGTATGCGGCGGTTGCCGAGCTCGCCCTGCCGCGCGAGAGCATCTACGCCGCCTCGCTGCTCGAGTCGTTCACGCAAGGGCTCGGCACCTCGGCGTTCCTGTCGTTCCTGATGAACCTGTGCGAGAGGGAACACGCGGCGACGCAGTACGCCCTGCTGTCTGCATTGTTCGCCCTCTCCCGCGACGTCGGCGGCGCGTTCTCGGGGATCGCGGTCGAGCGGTTCGGATACGGCCCGTTCTTCGCATTCACCGCGGCGATCTCGGTCCCGGCGCTGCTGCTTCTGCCGCTGGTGCGCTCGCGCATCCGCGAGCATGGAGACGCGCCCGTCGCGGCGTGACGGGGCGGTCGGGCGTAGAATTACCGCTCGCGGCGGGTGTGCCGCGGCGGTCGAGGGGTGTTTCCGAAGGTCAAGGACACAAAGGAGGAGTTCGAATGAGCCGCCACACGGCAACCGTTCTCGCAACCGTCCTCGTAGCGGGAGCCGCTTGGGCTGCGGCGCCCGCGGTCCAGCCGACCCCGACCGCCGCACGGGATACCGCGGACTACAAGCCGAGGTACGAAGACCCGGTCATCAAGCAGATGAAGGACCACGACAAGCAGGTGGCGAAGGAGCAGGACGAGCTCACCGCGAGGATCCGCGCGGCGCAGAAGGCCAAGAAGGAAGCGGACCAGAAGGCGGCGGAAGCGCTGCGCTTCGACATGTCCGGGATCGCCAAACCAGCGAGCCCTGCGGTGTTCAAACAGGCGTGGCACTTCCCGCCGGTGGCCCAGTATCTGACCGGGACGTGCTGGAGCTTCTCCACGACCTCGTTTTACGAATCCGAGATCTACCGGCTGACCGGGCGGAAGGTCAAGCTCTCCGAGATCTGGACCGTGTACTGGGAGTACGTGGAGAAGATGCGACGCTTCGTGCGCGAGCGCGGCGACTCCCTGATCGACGAGGGGTCCGAGTCGAACGCCCTCCCGCGCATCTGGAAGCGGTACGGGATCGTGCCCGAGGAAGCCTACCCCGGCGTGCTCTCCAAGGACGGGCGCCACGACCACTCGCGACTGATCGCGCAGCTCAAGGAGCTCTCGCAGTGGGTGAAGGCCAACGATATCTGGGACGAGGACCGGGTGCTCGCGCTGACGCGGGTCATCCTCGACCGCGAGCTCGGCACACCACCCGAGCGCTTCGCGTACGAGGGGCGGGAGTACACGCCGCAGCAGTTCCTTGCCCAGGTGGTGAAACTCGACCTCGACGACTACGCGGAGTTCATGTCGACGCTGTCGGTGCCGTTCTACACGCAGGGCGAGTACAAGGTCCCCGACAACTGGTGGCACGACGCTTCCTACTACAACGTCCCCCTCGACGAGTGGTACGCGGCGCTCAAGCACGCCGTGCAGGAGGGGTACACGGTGGCGATCGGCGGCGACGACTCCGAGCCCGGCTACAACGGTTTCGAAAACGCCGCGGTCGTGCCCACATTCGACATCCCGCAGGCGTACATCGACCAGAGCGCTCGCGAATTCCGCTTTGCGAACCACACGACCCAGGACGACCACGGCTTGCACTTGGTCGGGTGGACCAGCGTGGACGGTCGCGACTGGTTCCTGATCAAGGACTCGGCACGGTCCTCGCGGTGGGGAAAGTTCGAGGGGTACTACTTCTACCGCGACGACTACGTGCGCCTGAAGATGCTCACGTTCGTCGTGCACAAGGATGCGGTCAAGGAACTGCTGGCGAAGTTCGCATCCGTCAACGAGAAGCCGTGAGGTCCCGGAAGGGAACGCGGCGGTCCGACGTTTGATTCGTGTAGGCTGAACCGGCCGGGCACCCGCTCCGACCGGCGGGGCGCGCCGGATACCGGCGGCGCGGCGGGGGGGAAACAACGTGTCCATATCGTTCTCCGGAGAGCGTTCGCGCGGCCGCGGCCGCCTGGTTCTCATCGTCGTGGTGCTCGTCGTTGCGGGGCTTGCGCTTGCTGGCGCGCTTCGCCGGGGGCCGTCGCCTGCGGTCGTGATCACCAGCGATCACGACGCGATCGGGCCAGCCACGACGATCACGGCCCACTTCTCGGAACCGTCCGGGGGGCTGGGCGCGATCAGGCTCGAGCTCGTCCAGGGGGAGCGCTCGGTGGTGCTCGCCGAGCGGCGGTTCGACCGCAGCGGTCCCTTCTCCCCGCTGCACGGTCGCTTCACCGCCCAAGCCGATCTCACCGGGACGGCGGGCCGTTCGGCCCAGCCGTGGCTGAAGGAAGGCGAGGCGGTGGTGCGGGCCACGGCGGACCGGATGGCGGGACCGCTGCGCTCGCACGCCCCGGTGGTCGTCGAGAAACGAATGACCGTGCTACTGCGGCCCCCGCGCCTGGAGCTGCTGTCGCGGCAACACTACGTCCGCCAGGGCGGCTCCGGCGTCGTCGTGTTCCGCGTCGGCGACGGCGTCGCGCGCTCGGGCGTGCGTGCCGGCGCCACGGAGTCGCTCTCGTTCCCGCTGCCGGGAGGCGGGCCGGGCGAAAGGTTCGCCCTTTTCGCGATCCCCTGGGAGCTTGACGATGTGGGCCAGGTGCGGCTGTTCGCCGAGGACGCCGCCGGCAACCGGAGCGAGCTGCCGTTCGTGGACCTGTTCAAGAAATCTCCGCCGCGGACCGACACGATCGACCTGACCGACGCGTTCCTCGCCAGGGTCGTGCCTGCGATCGCGAGCCAGACACCGGGCTTCGACGCTAGCGGTTCGCTCCTCGACCAGTACCTGCGGATCAACGGCGAGGAGCGGCGGGTGGTCCTCGCGAAGATCGCCGGTCTCGCGAAGGAGACCAAGGACGCTTTTCTCTGGCGCGGTGCGTTCCTCCAGATGCCCAACACGCAGCGCCGGGCGGGTTTCGCGGAGACCAGGACGTATCTCTACCACGGTAGGCCGGTGGACCATCAGACGCACCTCGGCCTCGACCTCGCCTCGACCGAGCACGCGCCGGTGCCGGCGGCCAACGCCGGACGGGTGGTGTTCGCCGGCTGGCTCGTGATCTACGGCAACGCGGTGATCGTTGACCACGGCTACGGGCTGATGAGCCTCTACGGCCACATGTCCGCGATCTCGGTCAAGCCGGGCGACGTGGTCGCCAAGGGGCAACAACTCGGCAACAGCGGTTCGACCGGCCTCGCGGGCGGGGACCATCTCCACCTCGAGATCTTCGTGCAGGGGAAGTCGGTGGACCCGCTCGAGTGGTTGGACGAGCACTGGATCCGCGACAACATCGCCAGCAAGATCAAGTTGCCATAGAGGCGTGGTCCGTGGCCCGAACCGGCCGCGCCGGCCGAAGGCCGCGCTTCGAAATTTGCACGTGCGTGTAGACTCGCGGGCATGAGCGAAGAGAGTCTCCAAGATCGCTACGCCCCCGCGACGCGCTGCTTCGGCTGCGGGCCGGCGAACCCCGACGGGCTCCGGATCAAGAGCTTCGTACGCGGCGACGAGGTCGTTTGCGAGTGGGCGCCGGCGAAGCGGCACGAGGCGTTCGACGGTGCCCTCAACGGCGGCATCATCGGCACGCTGTTCGACTGTCACTGCAACTGGACGGCGGCGCACCACCTCATGGCCGCGAGCGGCGCGGACGCGCCGCCGTGCACGGTGACGGCCGAGTACAGGGTGATGCTCAAGCGGCCGACGCCCTCGGCCGGGCCGGTCACCGTGCGGGCGAGGGTCGTCGAAGCCGCCGGCGACCGGGTGGTCGTCGAGGGCGTGATGGAGTGCGGCGCAGTGGAGACCGCGACCTGCCGCGGCGTCTTCGTCGCGGTCCACGAGGGGCACCCCGCGTTCCACCGGTGGTGAACCCCGCGGTTGTGCTATAAGAAGCGTATGCCCGACCGCAAGTACAGGCACCGGGGGTACCAGGACGAGGAGCGCCACGACGAGCGGCGCGCCCCCGAAAGCGGACCGCGCGAGCGTCCGGAAGGACCGCGCGGGCGTGGGCTCGGGGCGCCCACTGTGACCGTGTTCCGCTGCAGGATGTGCGGGACGCGGCAACAGCTCTCCGGGGTGGTGGCGTTGGACGCGGTCTGCACGAGTTGCGGCAACGACCTGCACACCTGCTCCAACTGCATCCACTTCGACACCTCGCGCCCCAAGGAGTGCCGCAAGCCGGTCGTCGAGCGCGTCACGAACAAGTCGAGGCGCAACTCCTGCGAGCTGATGACGCCGAACACGGTGCAGGAGTTCGGGTCCGACCGGCCGAGCGTCGTCGCGGCCGACGGCAGCGCAGTGGCGAGTCCGCGCGCAGCCTTCGACGCGCTGTTCAACAAGAAGAAGTGAAGTCGGTCGGTGGCGCGAACCCCGGGCGGCGGGGATCCGAGCGTGTCGGTCGATTTGTCGCGGGAAGGCTCGGCGCGTAGAATCCACCGGGATCAGCGGCCGGGGTGGCGCCGCCGGTTCGGTTGGTGCGAACCCCTTGCCCGCAGGACCAATCCGATAGAGGGGTGCGGTGAGGTGAAATCCGAGGATCGAGGGTCCCCTGCGGACACCTCCGAAACCGGGAAGCACGGGGCGCAGCCCTTGACGAACGGTTTCGAAACGGAGCCGCTGCTCGTCGCGACGGCCGCAATCGTGACGACGGTCGCGGTCGCGTACGCTGCAAACTCCTGGAACGTTGCCGAGAACTCGCTGCCGGCACAGGGTTGGTGCCTGGGGGCGGCGGCGATGTGGGTCATCGTGGCGGCTCAGGGTGCCTGGCGGCCCTGGAAGCGGTCGAGTCTCACGCCGCTCGTGGCGACGCTCGTGGTGCTCGCGGTGGCGGTCGCCGTGCGCCACTGGATGATGAGGTTCCTGCCGCCGGCCGGCCGCTCGGGGTTCGAGGAGCTCGAGATGGGGTCGGACGGATACGGGGTGCTCTCGACCGGTATCTTGCCCCTCGAGTTCCGTTTCACCAAGGTGCTGGCGGCCGTCGGTCTGTGGTTCGGCGGCCCGACGCTGTCGGCGCTGCGCCTGCCGTTCCAGCTCCTCGGGTACGTGCGGCTGATCGTCATCTTCATGACCCTTCGGCTTCTCGGCGTCGGCCGCGCCGCGAGCGGCTTCCTCGCCCTCGTCATCGCCGCCTCGCGCTGGTCCGTCATCACGAGCGGGAGCGCCTACGAGGATTTCTCGGCGACCGTATTTCTCCTATTTCTGATCTTTTGCCTCGGCAAGCTCGATCTGCGCCGCGCGAGCGCCGGCGCATGGGCAGCGGCGGCGGGAGGACTCGCCGGGGTTCTGATGTTCGAGAACAGCTCGTTCCGTTTCGCCATCCCGTTCGCTGCGGCGTGGGTGGCGTGGCTCATCGTGAGATCGCGCTCCGGGGTGCGCGAACACTGGCGGAGCCTCGCCCTCTTTGCGGGCGCCTTCGCGCTGGTTGCGCTGCCGATGCTCGTCGATATCGCCCACAACGGATGGGCCTCGATCTTCTTCGAGGCGATCGTTCGCTACCGAAACGGGCGACCGGGCCTGCTGCCGAACGAGATGGGAGCGAGCCTGTGGAAGTCGTTCAGGACGCTGGCCGGGTTTCCCGTGCGCATCGACCTCTGCCTCGCACCCGATTTCGGTCACGCGGTGCAGCCGGTGATCGGGTTGCTGATGGTCGGCGGCGCAGTGTCGGGCCTCGTGCGCGCGGGGCGGCCGTTTGTGCGCGCGCTCGTGCTCGCAGCGCTCGGCGCCGTCGTAGTGTGCGTCGCGACCACCGACTTCTTCATGGCGTCGCGCCTGGCCCCGATCGTCACGATCCTGTTCCTCACGGGCGGGATCCTGCTTCAAGACTTCGGGAGCGCGCTGCGATGGGCGGTCCGCCGGCTGACCGCCGGGCTGCAGCACCCGTCGCTGAGCAGCGCGACACTGGCCAGCGTGGTGGCTATGGTGTTCTACGCGGGCCTGACCGGCGGCCTGGTCGAGGACAGCGTGCGGCGGGTCGAGGCCATGGCCACGGACGTGAACGTCCGCAACGAGTACCTCAACAACCAGTACCTCACGGCGGCCTACATCGCCCGAGTCGCGCGACCGGGGTCGCGGTTCATCGTGGTCACGCCGGGGCAGCTGCGCGACTGGTCGGATCGTGACATCGCGTGGTGGGTGTATGCGAGGCAGCGTCCGCAGGTGTCGGCCGCGCCCGTGATCCCGTCCCCGGCGGCCGTTGCTCCGGGCACGGTTGTCGTCGTCGCGGCGGAGGGACGGCCGCTCGACGACCGGGAGGTAGCTCAGCTCACCGATTTCGCCCGCGCCGCCGGGTCGGCCGGCTCGCTGTCGTTCCTCACCGAGCCGCCCGGTCGCAAGATCCTGGGATCGGTCTGCGTGCGCTGCCGATAGCGCGTGGTACCCGAGTGACTGTCGGCACGCCGGTGCCGCGCCGGAAGGTGCGGTTGTCGTGTCGAGATGGGGAGGGGGGCCGAGGTGACTCCATCCGTGGCGGAGGGAGCGCCCCCGGGGGCGCCGGGAGGTGGGTGGCGCCCCGGGGGCAGGTGACGCACGCGGGTTCGGTCAATCCATCTGGCGGCGCAGGTAGGTGGGGGTGTCGAGCTCGGAGAAATTGCCCACGTTGACGCCGTAATCGTTCGGCAGGTTCGCCGGCAGGTACGGGCTCGCGGCTTCGGGCTGCTTTTCCGGCCGCGGCGCCTCCCTGGGGAGCGCCCGCTCGGGAACGCGGGTCGGCCGGTCCTCCGCGGTCGCGCCGAACCCGGTCGCGACGACGGTGACCTGGATCTTCGACTCGAGCTCCTCCCGCTGCCCGTACCCGAACAGGAACAAACAGTCGGGGGAGCAGCGCTTGGCGATGTACTCGGCGGCATCGTTGATCTCGGCGATGGTCGTGTCGCGGCCGCCGATGAAGTTCACCAGCACCCGCTGCGCGCCCTCGAGCGACGCCTCCTCGAGCAGCGGCGAGGAAAACGCCTGCTGTGCCGCCTCGATGGCGCGGTGCTCGCCCTGGCCCTGGCCGATGCCCATCAGCGCCATCCCGCCGCCGCGCATCACGGTCTCGACGTCGGCGAAGTCGCGGTTGATGATCCCGGTCTCGTTGATGATGTCCGAGATCCCCTCGACGCCGTGGCGCAGGGCCTCGTCGGCGAGCTGGAACGCCTCCTCGACCGAGACCTGCGGTCCGACCATCTGGAGCAGGCGCGAGTTCGGCACCGTGATGAGGGTGTCCACGCACGTGCGCAGCTCCTCGATCCCCTTGTCGGCGATGCGCGACTTGCGGGTCCCCTCGAACGCGAACGGCTTGGTGACCACGGCGACCGTCAGCGCGCCCGCGTCGCGGGCGAGGTTGCCGATCACCGGCGCCGCGCCGGTTCCGGTGCCGCCGCCCATCCCGGCGGCGATGAAGACCATGTCGGCGCCCTCGATGCACTCGATGAGCTCCTCGGTGCGGTCGAGCGCGGCGCGGTTGGCGGCCTCGGGGTCGCAGCCGGCACCGAGCGCCTTGCCGCGCGAGTTCGGGGTCACGAGTTGCAGACGCACCCCCGCCCGGCTCGCACGCAGCGCCTGGCCGTCGGTGTTCACCGCGATGAACTCGACGCCCTTGATCCCGGCGGCGATCATGCGGTTGACCGCGTTGCAGCCGCCCCCGCCGACCCCCACGACCTTGATCAGGGCCGGCGAGGACTCGTCGGCGATGGTGATTGCAGGGTTCGAACTGCCTTTCGAATCGTCAAACGTGATCACGATCCACCTCCCCTTTTCGCAAGAACCTTGCGTGAAATTCTCGTCCACAACCCCTCGCGGCGCCGCCGCTCGCGCACCTGCGGCACTGCGGCCGGGAGCAACAAACCGCGTCCGTGCACCAGCAGCCCGACGGCCACGGCCGGCGAGCGCGCGGGCAACTCCGAACTCGCGAGCAGGTGCGTGGCGTCCGGGACGCCTTCCAGGTCGCCGAGCCGAGCCCGCTTGACGAAGACCTCCTCGGCGAGGGCGGCGAGCCCGTCCAGATGGGCGCCGCCTCCCGAGAGCACGACGCCCGTGCACGGGGCGTCCTGCGGGATCTGGCGCCACACCTCGGCGGCGATCAACTCGAACGTCTCCTGCATGCGCAGGCGGATGGTCTTGCACAGCTCACGGCGCGAGATGACGTGGGTGCCGCGCCCCTCGATCGTCGGGACGGAGATCGTCTCCTCCTCCCCGACGTCGGCGAGGAGCATCGTGCCGGCCTCGCGCTTTGCGGTTTCCGCCCCTGCCGCGGTGGTTTGGAAGCGGTGCACGAGGTCGTCGTTGACCTTGTTGCCGCCGATCGGGAAGCATCCGGAGGCGAGGAGCTTGTCGCCCGAGAACGCGGCGTAACTGGTCGAGCCGTAGCCAATGTCGATCACGATCGCGCCGAGGCGGCGCTCGTCGCCGGTGAGGGTTGCGTTGGCAGCGGCCACCGGGGCGAACAGAAACTCCTCCACCTCGAGCCCGGCCTCGTTGATCGCCTTCTCGATCGTGCGGACCGGACTCTCCTGGCACGCCAGCACATAGGCGTCCACGGCCAGATGCCTTCCGACCATGGACTGCGGGTCGAGCAGGCCGTCCTGGTCGTCGAGGGAGTAGGTCGGTGACACGACGTTGAGGACGGTGTGCCCTGCGGGAAGAGGCTGGCGCCGCACCGCATCGTGCAACGCCTCGAGGTCTCCCATCGTCACCTCGCGCTCGCGCGAGCCCATCGAGATCGCGGCCCGCGTGAGCCGCCCGCTGACGAAAATCCCGGCTACCGACGCGACTACCTTCTCGGCGGGCAGCTTGGCCATGAGTTCGGCCTCCTCGGCCGCCGCCTTGATCGCCGCCACCACCGGTTTCATCTGCACCACCTGGCCAGAGCGCATTCCGCTCGACGGGGCGAGGCCCACGCCGCGGATCACCATCTCGTCGCTCTCCGAGAGCTCGGCGATGAGAGCCAGCACGCGATGGTTTCCGACGTCGAGGGCGGCGATGACGCGGGGCCCCTGAGCCATCACCTCGCCTCCTCTGGGTCCGGCGGCGCCGGCAGCACCGCGACGATGCCGGAAACGCGCGCGTCGATCCTGGTCGGCGCCGGCCGCGTGGCGGTCCAAGCGGTGAGCACGCGTCGGGCGGCGGTCAGGGCGCCCGGCTTCGTGGGGTCCGCCAGCACCGGCAACGCGGTGCCGGCGAAGTGGAGCGCGACGTCGCTCGGACCGACCCGTTCCACGCGCTCGAGCCGCGCGCCCCAGGTGCGCTCGAGCGCCGGGACGGCGGCGAGCAGGACCGCACTCTCCTCGGGGAACGGGGCAAAGCCGTCGAGCTCGAGCAGCTGTGCACCGTCGGGCGCGGGTCCGAGGATCCGGCCCTCCCGATCCACGAGGCGGCGCACGCCCCCGTCCTGCAACACGGCGGCCGGCTCGCGCTCGGTCACGGAACAGGTCACGACGCCGTCGAGCGAAACCTGCACCGAGGCGTCGGCGACCCACGGCACCGCGAGCACGCTCGCGCGCAGAGCGCCGGCGCGGGCGGTGACAGTCGGGGTGCCGAGCGCGGTGCGCAGGACCGTCTCGACGTCCCGCGCGGGGAAGTGCCGGGCACCCGAGACGCGCACCTCGCGCACCTGGAGCGCAGCGGCGATCGCCGCGGTGACGCCGAACACGGCACTGGCCTGCAGCACCCGTTTGACGATGTTGCGCCAGGGGCGGCGGTGGCGGGCAGGCCCGGTCACCGGCTGTCCTCCGCGAGCCACCGGTCACCGAGGTGCAGGATGTTGCCGGCGCCCATGGTGAGGAGCACGTCGCCGGGCTGCAGCAGGCCGCGCAGCACCGCCAGTGCGTCGTCGAAAGACGCCGCCGGCTGCACGTGCCGGTGGCCGGCGCGGCGGGCGGCATCGACCACGAGCGCGGCGGTCACGCCGGGGATCGACTGCTCGCGCGCCGGGTAGACGGGGAGGACCACCACGACGTCGGCGCCCAGCAGGGCCTCTCCGAATTCGCGTGCGAAGTCGCGGGTGCGGGAGAACAGGTGCGGTTGGAACGCGACGACGACGCGCGCGTCCGGGAAGCTCTGGCGTGCCGCCTGCAGCGTCGCCGCGACCTCGCTGGGGTGGTGGGCGTAGTCGTCCACGAGCACGACGCCTTCCCGCTCGCCCTTGCGCTCGAAACGGCGGGCGACGCCGGTGAAGGCCGCGATGGCGGCCGCAATCTCGGCGAAGGGGACGCCGATCTCGAGCGCGGCCGCAGTCGCGCCGAGCGCGTTGGCGAGCATGTGGCGGCCGGGCAGTGGCAGTGTGAGCTCTCCGAGTTCCGTGCCGCGGGCCACCACGCGGCAGGTGGCGCCGAGGTTCGAGAGCCGCACGGAACGTCCCTGCACGTCGGCCTGTGGCGAGAAGCCGTAGGTCACCGTGCGGTGGCCGAACCTGGGCAGGAGGCGGCGCACGCCCGGGTCGTCGAGACAGGCGATCACCGCGCCGTAGAACGGCACCCGGTCGGCGAAGGTCACGAACGCCTCTTCCATGGCGCCCACCGACCCGTAGGTGTCGAGGTGCTCGGCCTCGACCGTCGTGATCACGGCGAGGGCCGGGAAGATCGCCAGGAACGAGCGGTCGAACTCGTCGGCCTCGCACACCAGGTACTCGGAGCGCCCGAGACGGGCGTGGGCGCCGAGGAAGTGCATCCGGCCCCCGACCACGACCGTCGGGTCGAGGCCGGCACGCGTCAGGACGAAGCCGGTCAGCGAGGTCGTGGTCGTCTTGCCGTGCGTTCCCGCCACGGCGATGGTCCACTTCAAACGGGAGATCTCACCGAGCATTTCAGCCCGGCGGATCACGCCGACGCCGTGGCCGCGGGCCGCCTCGACTTCCGCGTTGTCGGGCGGTACCGCCGAGGAGTGGACGAGAACCTGGACGCCTTCGAGGTGAGCGGGGTCGTGGCCGACCATCACCCGAATGCCGAGGCTCTCGAGGCGCGCTGTAGCCTCGCTGGCGGCGATGTCGCACCCCGAGACGACGAACCCCTCGCTGTGGAGCAGTTCGGCGAGACCGCACATGCCGGCGCCGCCGATGCCGACGAAATGGAGATGGCGGACGTGCCCGAAGTTCATGGGTGCCCGCCTCCGCCGCAGGCTCTCTCCAGGATGAGGCGCGCCACGGCACCGGCGGCGTCCGGACGTGCGAGGCGCCCGGCGGCCTGGCCGCGCTCGACGAGACGTTCCGGCGTCGCGAGCATCGCGGCCAGCGTGGCGGCGAGCCTGGGAGCGGTCGCCTGGTGTTCTTGCAGCACCTCGGCGCCACCGGTCGCGGCGAAGGCGCGGGCGTTGGCGAGCTGGTGACCGTGAGCCGAGGCCGCGAACGGAACGAGAAGCGCCGCCCGCCGCGCCGCGGCGAGTTCGGCGATCGTGAGCGCCCCGGCGCGGGCGATCACGAGGACGGCGTCGGCCAGAGCCTCGGCGGGATGCTCCAGGAACGCCGTCACCTGGGCGGCGACGCCGCGGACGGCGTAGCGCTCGCGAACCTCGGCGGCCCAGCGCGGACCCGCCTGGTGCACGATGTGCGGCAGCGCGCGGCTCCGGCCGAGCTCGGCGAACGCGTCCGGGAGCGCCGTGTTGAGAAACGCCGAGCCCTGGCTGCCGCCCAAGACCACGACCGAGACGGGAGCGGCGGGCGGCGCGGGGACGGAGAAGAACTCCGCTCGAACGGGGTTCCCCGTCCAGCGCGCCGGCAGCGAGGGGAACGCCGCCACGGTCTCGGCGAACCCGCACGCCACCGCGACCGACCACGGCGCCAGCAGCCGGTTGGCGACGCCGGGGGAGGCGTTCTGCTCCTGGAGCACGACCGGCAGTCCGAGCGTGCCGGCGGCGAGCGCCCCGGGCACCGAAGCGTACCCGCCGACGGCGAGCACGGCGACGGCGTGGCGACGCAGCAGGAACGCCACCGCCTGGACGAGCGCCGGCAGCAGCTGGAGCGCTGCCACCGCTTGTACGCGGCGCGACCGCGCGACCGCTCCGCTGACCCCGAGGAGGCGGATCGGGATCCCGGCTTCGGGCACCCGGACCGCCTCCAGGCCCCGTCGCGCCCCCAGCCACGACACCGCGGCGCCGGCGCGCTGGAGCTCGGCCGCGACGGCGAGACCCGGGAAGAGATGACCCCCGGTGCCGCCGCCGGCGATGACGATCTCGGTCATGCCCCCTCCTTGCCGATGTTGATCAGGAGACCGACGGCGACGAGCGTGAGCATCACGTCGGAGCCGCCCGCCGACAGCAACGGCAGGGGCAACCCCTTCGCCGGGAGGAGCTTGAGACACACCGAGACGTTGAGCAACGCCTGGACGCCAATGGTCACGGCGAGACCACCGGCGAGCAGGGCGGCTGGCGGCGTGCTGGCGCGTTGGACCGCGGCGAGGGCGCGGGCGACGATGACGCCGAGGATCGCGACGATGGCCAGCGTGCCGAGAAGGCCCAGTTCCTCGCCGATGACGGCAAAGATGAAGTCGGTGTGCGGTTGCGGCAGGGCAAGGAGTTTCTGCAGGCTCTGTCCGGGCCCCCTTCCCAGGATGCCGCCGCTGCCGATCGCGATCAGCGACTGCTGCACCTGGTAGCTGGTCTCGCCGAAGAAGGTCCGCAACCGTTCGACGCGGTACGGCTTGACCGCGATTGCGACCAGGAACACCACCGCGGCCGCGGCGGCGAGACCGCCGAGCGGGCGTAGCGGCACATTCGCGAGGAGAAGGATGCTCACCGCCGCCACCAGGAGGAGGACCGCGGACCCGAGGTCGGGTTCGACCAAAACGAGCGCCACGGTGAGAGCGATGAGGCCGAGGGCGAGACGGTGCGCCCGATGCCGCGCCCTGCGGTCAGGGCACGGGCGCCCGAGGAGGGCGGCGAGGGCAAGAGGGAGCGTCACCTTGGCGATCGCCGACGGCTGGATCGAGCTGACGGGCAGCTGGAGCCAGCGGTGGGTGCCGGCAACCGGCGCCTGAAAGAACGCCGCCAGGAGCGCGAGCCAGGTCACGGCCAGGAGCGGGAGGGCCACTTTCCAGCTGGTGAGTTTCTCGAGCGGAGCGAAGGCGGCCGCGAACATCGCGCCAAAGCCGAGCAGCACCGCGACGAGCTGCCGGAATGCGAACTCGTACTCCCAGAGGTGGTAGGACTCTCTGGCAAGTGGCCCGGAGGCTGAGCCGACCATCACGACGCCGACGGCGGCGGTGAGGACGGTGGCTCCGAGGAGCGTGCGGTCGATGCGGCGGGTCTGCGGCATCAACCTCTCCCCGCCGCGCCGCGCGCCAGCCGGGCGAACTCGTCGCCGCGGTGGCGGTAGTCCGTGAACTGGTCGAACGACGCACACGCCGGCGAGAGGAGCACGGTGTCGCCGGGACGTGCGAACATCGCGGCGCGGCGCACGGCTTCCTCGATCGTGCCGCAGCGCTCGGCCGGCGCCGTGCCCTCGAGCGCGGCGCCGATGGCGTCGGCGGCCTCGCCGATGAGGTAGATCCGGGCAAGTCCATGCTCGGCCGCCGGCCGCAGCTCGCGGAAGTCCTGCCCCTTGCCGAGGCCGCCGAGGATCAGGTGGACGGTGCCGGGCGTGTAGCCGGACAGGCCGGCCGCGGTCGCGCCGATGTTGGTGCCCTTGGAGTCGTCGACCCAACGCACGCCGCCGGCCTCGGCGACCACCCGATGGCGGTGCGGCAAGCCCTGGAAAGACCGCAGCGCCAGGGCGATCGGTGCGCGTTCGATGCCGAGGCGGCTGCCGGCGAGCGCCGCGGCGAGAGCATTGGCGACGTTGTGGTCGCCGAGCAGCGGCAGCTCCGCGCGCGACAGCAGGGGCTCGCCATCGAGCACCAGCGAGCCCGCCGACAGGTGCGCTTGAGCGCTGGCGTCGGACAGCGAGAAGTGTACGGCTCGCGACGGTACGCTCAGGTCCGAGCACGCCGGATCGTCGGCGTTGAGCACGGCGAAGTCCGCACGCTTCTGTTGGGCGAAGATTCGGGTCTTGGCGGCCAGGTACGAGGCCACGCTCGAGTGGCGGTCGATGTGGTCGGGCGAGAGGTTGAGCAGCACGGCGACCTTCGGGCGCAGCGTCGCGCACCCCTCGAGCTGGAACGACGAGAGCTCGAGGACTACGGCATCCCAGCCACCTGCAAGGGCAAGTTCGGAGGCGGCGGTGCCGATGTTGCCGCCGACCCCGGTGTGCCTCCCCGCGGCGCGGGCGATGTCGCCGAGCAGCGAGGTGACGGTGGTCTTGCCGTTGGAGCCGGTCACGCCGACGATCGGCACCCCCGGCATCGCCCGCACCGCCAGCTCCACCTCGGCGATCACCTCGATCCTCCGCCGGCGCGCTTCAACCAGCATTGGGAGGTCCCACGGCACTCCCGGCGAGACCACGACCAGTGCCGTGCCGTCGAGGAGCGTGGTCGGGTGGCAGCCGAGAACGGACGCGACGCCGTCCGGGAGGCGACCGAGGCTCGCGTCGAGCTCCCACTCGGTGGCGCGGTCGTTGACCGTGACGCGCCACCCGTCGCGGGCGAGCAGCGTGGCAGCTGCGACCCCAGAGGTCCCGAGACCCACGACCACCGCGGCGGAGTGTCGAGTCGCCATCATCGCAGTTTCAACGTCGCCAGGCCGATGAGCGCGAACACCAGGGCGACGATCCAGAAACGCACCACCACCTGCGTCTCGGCCCAGCCGGACAGCTCGAAGTGATGGTGAAGGGGGGACATGCGAAAGACGCGCTTGCCCCTGGTCTTGAAGCTCGCGACCTGAAGGATCACCGAGAGCGCCTCGGCGACGAACAACCCGCCGACGACGACGAGGAGCAACTCCTGCTTCGCGATCACGGCGGTGCAAGCGATCGCGGCGCCGAGGGAGAGCGACCCGACATCGCCCATGAACAACTGGGCCGGGTGGCAGTTGAACCATAGGAACGCGAGCGACGCGCCGACCATGGCGGCGCAAAACACCGTGACCTCGCCGGCCCCGGCGACCGGCGGGATCAGCAGGTACTTGGCGAGCCTGGCGTTCCCCGCGAGATACGTGAACACGGTGTAGGTGCCGAATGCGATCAGAACCGAACCGATCGCCAAGCCGTCGAGCCCGTCGGTGAGGTTGACGGCGTTTGAGAAGCCGGCCAATACTACGGCGACGAACGGGATGTACAGGAAACCCAGCGGGATGCGAGCGTTCTTGAAGAACGGCGCCACCAACTCCCCGGCGTACGGCGAGTGGCCTGCCACCAGCCGGATCGCGGTGGCGGCAGCGAGCCCGGCGAGCAGTTGCAGCCCGAACTTCTGCCACGCGCGCAGACCCAGGTTCTTGCCGCGCCGGACCTTGAGGAGGTCGTCGAGGAACCCGATGCCGCCGAACGCCAGCGTCGTCCCGGTCACGACCCAGACCCACGGCTCGGTGAGGTCGCCCCAAAGAAAGATTGGGACCACGACCGCGGCGAGGATCAGCAACCCCCCCATCGTCGGCGTTCCCGCCTTGGCCTTGTGCGATTCCGGGCCCTCCTCGCGGATCGACTGGCCGATCTGACGGTTGCGCAGCGTGCGGATCAGCGCCGGGCCGAACGCGATGCCGATCACCAGCGCCGTCAGGATGGCGAGCGCCGCCCGGAACGTGATGTAGCGAAAGACGTTCAGCGGGCCCCATTCGGCGTGCAGCTCGTAGAGGAGCCAGTACAGCATCAGCCCGCCTCCGCGCGGAGACCGTCGGCCACCGTGTCGAGGCCGACCCCACGCGAACCCTTGACGAGGACGACGTCGCCCGGGCGCACGAGGCCGCGCAGGAGCTCGAGCGCATCGGCCGCGGTGGCGGCGTGGTGCGTCTCGGCTCCGGCGGCGGAGCGGGCGATCTCGGCGGCGTCCCCACCGCCCACCGCGAGGACGACCTCCGCGGCGGCCGCGGCCTGGCGGCCCAGCTCGCTGTGGAGGGCTGTCGATGTCGGCCCGAGCTCGAGCATCTCGCCCAGCACCGCCACCCGGCGGCCCGGTGTTGTGGCGAGCAAGCCGAGCAGGGCTCGCGCCGCCTCGGGCGACGAGTTGTAGCTGTCGTCCACGAGCGTGACACCGTTGCCGAGGGCATAGACCTCGCCGCGGCGGGGGGCGGGGCGCAGGCGCGCGGCCGTCGCCGCGACCAACTCCGGGACGACGCCGAGCGCGAGGGCGAGAGTGGCGGCCGAGAGCAGGTTGTCGGCCTGATGACGGCCCGGCAGCGACCATTCGACGGGGACTCTCCCGAGAGGGCCGGCGAGCGTGAACGTCGCTCCGAGAAGGCCGCGGCCCTGGTATTCGTCGATCCAGAGGTCGGACGCGCCGGGAACGCCGTAGCGCAGGACGGTGCCGGAGAACCGCGGCGCGAACGCCGCGACCCGCGAGTCGCGGGCATTGAGCACGAGCATGCCGTCGCGGTCGAGGTGACCAATAATCTCCGCCTTGGCCTCGGCGATCGCCTCGATATCGGGGAAGAACTCGAGGTGGACCGGCGCGACTCCGGTGATCAAAACCGCGTCGGGCTGGGCGATGGCGCCGAGACGGTCGAGTTCCCCCGCGTGACTCATGCCGAGTTCGGCAACCATCCAGGCGATTCCGTCGGCCCGGTTGCAGAGCTCGACGGGGAAGCCGGTCTCGGAGTTGCGGTTGCCACTCGTACATCCGACCGGGTACGAGGTGCCGAGCAGCGCGGTCAGGAACTCCTTGGTGGTCGTCTTGCCGATCGAACCCGTGACCGCGGCGAGGCGATAGGCGGCCTCGGAGCGCTCGACGGCCGCGAGGCGGTGCAGCGCGGCGAGCGGGTCCGGCGTCACGATCTGAGGCAGGTCCAGAGCGATCGGGCGGCCCAGGAGGGCGGCCGCGGCCCCGGCGTCGGCCGCCGCGGGCGCGAAGTCGCAACCGTCGACGCGGGCCCCCGGCAGCGCCACGAACAGGTTGCCGGGCTGCACCGCGCGCGAGTCGATGGCGACCCCGACCACCGGCGTGTTCGGGTCGCCCCGCAGGTCGGCTGCGAGCAGTTGCGCGATCTCGCCGGTGCTGCGGCGGATCATGCCCGTCTCCTCTGCGCGAGCTCGCGCACCACCGCGCGGTCGTCGAACGGCACGGTCCGGTCGGCGAAGACCTGTTCCGTCTCGTGGCCCTTGCCGGCCACCAGCACGATGCAGCGCTCGTCGGCGAGCGAGAGCGCGGCGGCGATCGCCTCTCGCCGGTCGGGGATCACGAGGGCGCGGGTGTTGCCGGAGGCGCGCACCCCGGTCACGACCTGGTCGATGATCGCCTGCGGGTCCTCGCCGCGGGGGTTGTCCGAGGTCACGACCGGGATGTCCGCCAGTCGGCCGACCGTCTCGCCCATCGAGCCGCGCTTGCCGGGATCGCGGTCGCCTCCGCAGCCGAACACGACCACGAGACGCTTCTCGCCGACCTCGCGCAGCGCCAGCAGGACCTGCTCCAGCGCGTCGGGGGTGTGTGCGTAGTCGACGAACACGGGGAACGCGGTTCCGGCCGCAACCGGCTCGAGGCGTCCGGCGAGCGGCGTCGCACTGACGAGGCCCCGCGCGCTCGCTTCGAGCGGCCACCCGAGCGCAGCCGCCGCGGCCGCGGCCGCGAGGGCGTTGCGCAAGTTGTGCCGGCCTACCAGAGGCAGCCGCACGGGGGTGTCCCCGCCGGGAGTATGAAGGATGAACGTCGTGCCGTCGGCATCGCAGACGATTCCTGAGGCAGTGATGTCGCGGTCCCCATCGAGTCCGAACGTGAGATCGCCCGGGCGCGGCGCCGTTGTCAGGCGCGCCACGAACGGGTCGTCGGCGCCGATGACGCGGCGGCCGGGAGGATCATCCCGCAGCCGGTCGGATAAGGTGGCCTTGGTCGCGAAGTAGTCCTCGAGGTCGTGGTGGAAGTCCAAGTGGTCGCGGGTGAGGTTCGTCCAGACCACCGCGTCGAACTCGAGTCCGGCGACGCGGTCGAGCGCGATCGCGTGCGACGAAACCTCGAGCACCGCCACCGTGCCACCGGTCCCGACGAGCTCGGCGAGGAGGGGCGCGAGGTCGGTGGCCTCCGGGGTGGTGCGGGTCGTGCGCTCGCTGCGCTGGGGCAGCGTGTACCCCAGTGTGCCGAACGTCCCCGGCCGCTCACCCGCCGCTGCGGCGATGCGCCCGATGAGGTCCACGACGGTGCTCTTGCCGTTCGTCCCCGTCACCCCGACCAGGCGCAGGCGCCGCTCGGGATGCCCCGCCACGGCCCACGCAGCCAGCGCCATCGCCCGGCGCGGCTGGGCCGCGCACAGCCACGCCGCCGCCGGCCCCGGATCGCGGTCGGAGAGGATCGCAACCGCTCCCCGTTCGATGGCAACGGCCGCGAACTCGATCCCGTGGCGCTTGATGCCCTCGACTGCGGCGAACACCCAACCCGGGCGCACCTCCTGCGCGACGTGGGTAATGCCCAACGCCTCGATGTCGTTCCCGCGCAGCGAGGCGCCGCAGGCGGTGGCGAGCTGGCCCAGGGTCATGCGCGCCCTCCCCCTTCCGGCATCAGGCCGAGCAGCGTGACGACGCGGGAGGCGATCCGGCTGAACGCCGGCGCCGCGACGTCGGCGGCCCAGAAATCGCTGACCGGTTGATCGACGCAGACGACGATGACGACCTTGGGGTCCGGCATCGGGAGGAAACCGGCGAACCACGCGACGTGCCGCCCGCCGGTGTAACTTCCCCGCGACGCACGCTGCGCCGTGCCGGTCTTTCCGGCCACCAGGTAGCCGGGGACGTCCGCCGCCCTTCCGGTGCCCTCCTCGACGACCGATTCCAGCATCGTGGCGATCTGGTTGGCGAGCACGGCCGGCATGACTCTGGTTCCGGGCAAGGGCTGGGAGGGTGCCACCGAGCGGCCGTCGCGGCCGCGTGTGTCGAGCACGAGCCGCGGGTGGACGAGCACGCCGCCGTTGGCGATCACCGCGTAGCCCTGGGCGAGCTGGAGCGAGGTCACGCTGATCTCCTGGCCGAGGGCCAGGCCAGCGCGCGAAAGCGCAGACCAGAAGCGCGGCCCGTGGTAGATCCCGCGCGTCTCGGCGGGCAAGCCGACGCCGGTGGGCTGACCGAAGCCGAAGGCGCGGATCATCTCGTCGAGGTGGTCCGGAGGGACGCGGTACGCGATGCGGATCGCGCCGGTGTTAGATGACTTCGCGAGGATCTCCCGCACTGGCAGCAGCCCGAAGCGGGCGTGGTCGCGAATGAAGAAGCTGGCGATCTGGACGCCGCCGCCGGAGCAATCGACCATTTCGAACGGGCTGAGCACACCCGCGGTTACGGCCGCGGCCACGATGAACGGCTTGAACGTGGAGCCCGGTTCGAGCGCGTCCTCGACCACGCGGTTGCGGCGGGCGTCGGGCGGGGACTGTCCGATGTGTCCCGGGTCGTAGGAAGGGACCGAACCGAGCGCGAGCAACTCGCCGGTGGCCGGGTCCATGACGACGGCGGAAGCGCCGCGGGCGCCGGTCCGGGCCACGGTACTGGCAAGCTCCTGCTCCACCGCCTGCTGGATGCGGCAGTCCAAGCTGAGGACCAGCGATTGGCCCGGACGGCCGGGCGTCTCGAGCCGAGGCTCGAGCTGGGTCGGCGAAAGCTTTCCGTCGCGCAGCACTCGATACACGCCCGGCACCCCGCGGAGCGTGCGGTCGTAAAACGCCTCGAGGCCCGCCTGGCCGCGCCCCTCGGCGTCGAGGAAACCGACCGTCGGCCCGGCGAGGGCGCCGTTGGGGTACACGCGGAGCTCGGTGCGCAGCGTCCCAACGCCGCGCTGGCGCAACCGGCTGACGGCGTCCGCGACCCGCGGGTCGAGGTCCTTCGCGACGTAGAAGAAGCCGTCATGACCCTTGAGATCGGCCAGGACCGTCGCGCTGGGCTGACCGACAAGCGCGGCGATGCCCGAAGCCACCTTGGCCCAGGCTGCACGCGGGATCTGACGGGGGTTCGCGTACAGGGAAACCCGCTCGAGGCTGCCGGCGAGCAGGCGGCCGTCGCGGGTGACGATGTCGCCGCGGGGCTCCTCGATCTCGATCGTGCCTTCGCGCTGGCGGGCCGATTCCGCCTCCCACATCCGGTGATCGATCACCTGCACCTGCACGAGACGGCCCACGACAACCAGGGTCCACGCCCCCAGCCCCCAGGCGATCCAGCGCAGCCGCTCGTTGTTGACCATCAGCGGGAACTCCGCACCGGGTTCGGTCGCGGGGGTGTCGGCGTCGGCTTGGGGAGGACGAGGTCGCCTGCCGGCGTGAGGTGACCCACCCGATCGGGTCCGACCTCGACCAGTCCGAGCGTGTCGAGCTGCGTCGCCAGCAGTGCCGGTGAGGTCAGGGTTTCGCGCTCCAGCAGCAGGCGGCGCTTTTCCCCCTCGAGGTGGTCGACCGAGTGCGAGAGCTGCGCGATCTCGTACTCCATCCGCATCGTCGCCTGGCGCGGCGCGATGAACGCCGCCATGACGACACTCACGGTGGCCGCCCCGGCAAAGCAAAGGGCCACCCACCGGTGCCAGCTGGTGTCGAGCTGGCGCCGCAGCCAGCTGTTGCTGGGCCGGTAGCCGCCGACGTTCATCCCGCTCTCCGGGCGACGCGAAGCTTGGCGGAACGGGCGCGCGGGTTGACCGCAACTTCGGCCTCGTCCGGCGTCAGTGGGCGCGGCGTCAGGATCTCGAGCAGCCGTTCGGGCTGGCAGCTGCATGCGAAGCTGCCGGGGGGGCAGACGCAGCGGCCCGACAGGCGGCGCAGTGCGCGCTTGACGAGGCGATCCTCGAGCGAGTGGAACGCGATCACCGCGAGGTGGCCGCCCGGACGCAACAGGCGCGCCGCCTGCTCGATTGCGGGCGCGACCCCTTCGAGCTCGCGGTTGGTGGCGATGCGCAGCGCCTGGAAGGTGCGGGTCGCCGGGTCGATGCGGCCACGGGCGGCGCCGATGGCGGCGTGCACGATACGACGAAGCTCGCCGGTCGTGGCGAGAGGGCGGTGCAGGCGGGCTCTCACGATCGCCCGCGCCACGCGCCGCGCCCGCGGCTCCTCACCGAGGTCGCGCAGCACACGCACCAGTTCCTCCTCCGAGCAGTCGGCCAGCAGGTCCGCCGCGGTCGCCCCGTTCCGGCCGAAGCGCATGTCCAGTGGCCCATCGCGGCGGAAGGAGAACCCACGCTCCGGGGTGTCGAGCTGCAGCGACGAGACCCCGAGGTCGAACAGCACGCCATCGGCGGCGGTCACGCCGTGCTCGCGGGCGACCTCGGCGAGCTGCCAGTACGACGCGTTCACGAGCGTCGCGCGCGAGCCGAACTCGGAGAGGCGCCCGCGCGCGAGGTCGAGGGCACCGGGGTCGAGGTCGAGACCGAGCAGGCGCAGGCCGGGGCGTGCCGAGAGCAGCGCGCGGGCGTGGCCCCCGAGGCCGACCGTGGCATCGACGACCCAGCCCGTCTCGGGGGGCGCCAGCGCCTCCACGACCTGCGTGAGCAGGACCGGTTGGTGTTCGGCCGCAGGCATCGGGCATCACTGCTCCAGGGCAGCGAGAGCGGCGAGTTCCTCGTAGGTGAACGCCGTGGCCAGTTCGGCCTGAACGCGGTCGCGGGCGACGACGGCGAGGAAGCGCCCGCGCCCCGAGACGACCACCTCGCCATTGCCCTGCAAGACCTCGCGCAGCAGCGCGGGGACCAGCACGCGCCCCTGCGCGTCGACTTCGTCCTCCTGGCCGTAGTTGGCGTGCTCGAGGAGGCGCTGCACCAGCGGCTCCATCGAGGGACGGGCCAGGAAGCGGCGCTCGAGTTCCTCCCACACCGCAAGGGGGTACACCCGGAGCTCGAACGGCGAGAGGGACGTGACGAACACGCGCTTGCCGTGCCACTCTTCGAGCTGGCCCTTGAGGCGTGCCGGGAGCTTCAGGCGGCCCTTGTCGTCGACGGTGGCCTGATAGCTCCCGCGAAAAGTCTCCATCTTTCCCTCCGAGAACCCGCGCGCGCGGGTCGTGGGCCACGGCGGTCCACTTCGCTCCACTTTTGTCCACCACCATGATGAGGTGACCGTCGCCCCCTGTCAAGGTGCCGCAGAGGTGCGGAGCCAGCTGGACGCGGGCTCGAACGGGGGACGGGCGGGCCTGCCGGGGGTGCCCGGCAGCCGGCTACCTGACCTCGGTCATCAATTCGGGGTGGGTCTCGATGGAGTAGCGCTTCTTGAGCTCGGCGACCACGCTCGAGAGGTGCGCCCGGTAGCGCTCGGCGAGTTCGCTGTCGCGCAGCTCGTCCTCGACTTCCTTGAACGGCCTGACCGTCGGGGGGATGCGCTCGATGACCTGGACGACATGAACGCCGGCGGGGCTCTCGAACGGGTCGGAGATCTCTCCCGGCTTCAGTTTCGCGATCGCGTCGCGGACTTCGGAGCGCATATCGGTGACGAGCACGACGCCCAGGTCGCCGCCGGTCGCGCGGCCGGCCTTGACCTCCTGTTGCACCAGGGCCTTGAAATCGCCGCCGCTCCTGGCTGCGGCGACCAGACGGCGAGCGGCAGCAAGCGTCGTCGCCTCGTCGCTCCTGTCGGCGGCGACCGGCAGCACGATGTGCTCGAGGTGGACCCGCGGGCCGATCGTGAACTTCTCCTTCTCGCGCTCGAACCGTTGCCGCAACTCCGCCTCGGTGATCGGGAGATCGCCCAGCTCGTGCTTGAGGAGGCGGCTGACGAGGATGTTGTCGCGGACCCTCGTCCTCAGGCCCTCGATGGTCATGCCGAGTTCGTGCAGCTGCCTCTCGAAGGCGGCGTCGTCGGGCACGTGGTTCTGCTCGCGAAGCTGCTGGATCGCGGCGTTGAGCTCTTCGCTCGACACCTCGAGCTTGAGGTCGTTGGCGCGTTCGAGCATGCACATCTCGTCTGCGGCTTCCTGGATCAGGCGGGGGTACTGGTCGGGTGTCACGGGCTTTCCGGTCTCCGCCGCCTGCTCTTTGGCGCGCTCGCGAATATCCGTGGTGGTCAGGATGCGGTCGTTGACCCGCACCACGATGCCCTCGACGAGGTGACGCTCGGCCGCCGCAGCGGTCGTCGCGAGGATGATCGAAGTCAGCATAAGAAAGATCTTCCGTGTCATGGTGTCCCTTCGAACGGGTCGCGGCAGGGGAACGCGGCGCCCGCACAATCCACCCGCACGCCGACTCTGGCGGCGAGTTTGGTCAGGCAGGCCCTCTGCGCCGCTTCTGCCGCGCTCGCGGCGAGCCGCGCCCGCACCCTCTCGCCCACTGCGGCGTCCGGACCGTCGCCGGCGGAGTGGCGTTCCATCACCTGAAACACGTGCCAGCCCGCGTTGGAAGCAACCGGCTGGCTCACGTCACCCGGCGCAAGGCCGGCGACGGCGGCCTCGAACTCCGGCGGCAGTTGGCCACGGTCGACCCACCCCAGCAGCCCGCCGTCGGCGGCGTTGGGCGCGCGCGAGATCTCCCGCGAGAGCGCCACGAAATCCTCGCCGGCCCGGATCCGCTCGCGCGCGGCCCGCGCGGTGGTCTGGTCCGGCAGAACGAGCTGCCGCAGCTTGATCCGGTCGGCCCCGCCGGCCAGCTCGGGATGGGCGGCGAGGTATGCGTCGACTTGGGCCTGTGTTGGCCTTGGCGGCGGTTGGCAGAGCGAGGCCATCAGGTCGCGGGCGCGAGCGGTGCGGGCGGCCGGGGAAAGGTCGTGGGCGCCCGGCGACGGCGAGGCCGCGAGCAACACCTCTTCCTCCAGGAGCCGGCCGAACAGAGCGCCGGTCAGATCCGGGTTGACCTCGGCGGCGGGACGTCCGGCCTGGGCGGTGACGAATGCGTCGAGCTGCTCGACGGTAACGGGATGACCGCCGACCACCGCGAGCCGCCCCGACGACGCATGGCACCCGATCGTCGCGGCGAAGACCAACCCAGCCAACCAGAGGGTTTGGCTGCGCACGCCGCGGCGTCCGGCGGACGTTCCCGCCTGCCGCTGCACCACGCTCGCCACGATCGTTCCGCGTCGCAACCGTCAGCCCTCGGTCGGCTACTGGAGCCGGTGCGGGGGGGTCAGATGGCGGGCCAGGAACTCGTACACCTCGCCGCGCGCCTGACGGGCGAGCGGCGTGTCCATGCGGTCGAAACTGTGTCCCCCCGGAGCGTCCTGGTACACCTTGTACTCGAACTTCTTACCCGCGGCCTTGAGCGCTTGGATGAGATGTTCGACCTCGATGACGTTCACGTCCTCGTCGTTGGTGTTGGTGTGGATGAGGAGGGGAACCGCGAGCTTGTCGACGTTCCAGACCGGGGAGCGGCGCTTGTACTCGCCGATATCCTCCCGTACGGTCTTGCCGATGTGGTACTTGGCGGAGTACTCGTCCTCGTAGCTCTTGCCCTCGTACCCCATGCGCTGGATGAGGTCGGAGACCGGTACCCCGGCGAAGACGCACGCGTAGTCCTTGGGGTGTGCGAACGCCTCCATCAGCACGATGAGGCCTCCGTGGCTCCAGCCGACGAGGCCGACACGGCTGCGGTCCACGAAGTCGAAGTTCTGCAGCGCCCATTCGGCGCTGGCGTGGATGTCGCCGACCTCGCGGCCGCCGTAGTCGATGAGCTCGTAGAAATCGCGGCCGTAGCCGGTCGAGCCGCGGTACTCCGGCGCCACCACGACATACCCCTGTGCCATCATCTCGCGGATGATGTGCGCATGGTAGGTCGTGAAGTCGGCGTGGACGCCGCCGTGGGGAAGGATCAGCATTGGGAGTTTCTCGCCTGGCTTGCGGTTGCGAGGCACGAACGTGTAGACGTAGAACTTGACCGGGTTGACTGCGCCCGGCGCGGTGGGGTTGGCGGGGTTGGCGGCGGGCGGCCCGGCGATGCGCCACTTGTCCACCACCGCCACGTCGCCGACCCGCTGGAACCACGCCACGTCGTCGATCGCCTTGGCGAGCTCGTCCAGGCGGTGATCGAGGTTCTGCTGCGCCTGGCGGAGCTCGGTCAGCTGTGCGGCGATCTGTTCCGGCGCCGGCTGCGCCACCGCCACCGCCGGGAACCCGACGGCGGCCGTGAAGGCGACCGTTGCGGCGAAAAGCGACCGTGTTCTCACGAACTCCTCCCCCTGGCGGCGCCGCCGCCCGCGCCAGTGTACGCCTGCCGCCCGCCGCCCGGACGGCGCAATGCGGACCCGAACTCCTCGCCCTGCCGCTCAGCGCTTGGGGGGGGCTTGCGGCGGGGCCGGCGGCGGCTGCATCGCGGGAGGCTTGGGCCGCTGCTCCGGCGGCACCGGGTTCGCAAACAGCCTCTCGGCCTCGGATGCCGGCACCAGGCGGAACTGGAAGCGGTCGATCCGGCTGTGGCTCTTCTCCCGGCCGACCTGGTCGAGCCCGGTGACCCGCTGCTCGCTGTGAAGCGTCACCCCTTTGACCTTGACGGGGTTGTTCCACCTGAACAGCATCCCGTCGGCGGTGACGCCCTTGCCGAAATCGGTGAACGGGCTCTCCGCCTGCACCAAAGCAAAGCTCGCGCGGTCGAGGAAGACCGACCACGAGGGGGAGATCTGCGGCGAGTCGAAGAACGTCCTCGGCAGCTCGACGGCGAGCCGCCAAACCGGCCGCCCCGCAACGGTTGCGGCCTTGACCTCGGTGACGGCGACACCGTCCCAGGTGAGCGAGAACGGCAGCAACAGCGGGAACAGCGAACTCGCGAGCGACCTCTTCACCATGTACGCGGTGGCCGGGCGGGGATCGACCTTGCCGGCCACCACGGCCCACCCGCCGCTGCCGTCGTCGGCCGCGACGACCTTGCTCTCGGGCAACTCGAGCCTGCCCGGCACCGGCCCCGGGGCGAGGAAGTAGAGGTTCTTGAGGGTCGTGGTGACCTTGCCGTCCTGGGTGACCTCCTCGCTCTTGCCGCCGATCCCGAGGATGCCGAGTTCCCTGAACGCCGCCAGGCCGCCGGCCGCGGCGCACGCGCGGGTCACCGCGACCTCGGGCGTCGGCGGCTTGGGCTCGCTCTGGGCAAGCAGCGGCCGTGCCGCGAGGAGTCCAAGGCCAACCGCCGCGAAGCTCGTCAACGTTGTCCGCATTGCTCTTCTCCCATCGTCGGGGACCTTTTCGGTCGCCCTCGGCGTCGCCCTGTGGCGACCGTCCCGTCCGCGCCGGTGCCGTCGTGGCCTGCCAAGACGGCACCGCCTCCGTTCCGGCCGCGGACAGCCGACCGGGAAAGACCCGCTGGAGCACGGGTTTCCGTCCGTATCTCCGTCCGGGCGCGGCGTGACACTCTACCCGACTAGCGAGAACCATGCCAATCCCCACGGCTCGACCCGGACAGCCGGCGGCGCTTCGTCTTCCACTGCGTAGGGCTTCTTGATTAGCCCCTCGGGTGAAGCGGCGTTCGGGCCTTGGTCCCCCCCGCGAGCGAAGCGAAGGGGACAGCGAGGCTCCACGCGGCAATCTGGCCGGCTCGGTCGCACGCGCAGGCGGGTCGGAGGGCGGCGCTCGATACGCCGCCGGAACGACACGACCTCGGCCCGCGGGGCAAAGATGAGGCTGGTCGGGGCGAGAGGATTTGAACCTCCGACCACACGGTCCCGAACCGTGTGCTCTACCAGGCTGAGCTACGCCCCGACCTGACGAGCGCGGAGCTTACACCATGCCTGGGCAGCCCGCAACCGGCCGGGGGACTCACTGCGCGAACGAGCTGAGCGCGCCCTTGATGTCGAGGAAGGTGCCGAGGCCGGTGAGATCGATCGAGATGCGGTAGTCGCGGGTCTTGTAGGGCTGGATCCGGTAGTCGTGCAACTCGAACATCGCGTTCCAGCAACTGCCGCGCCAGCGGAACACGTAGCGTTGCTCGAGGAGCTGGTGCTGGTGGACGTCGTAGGAGATCTGACTCTCCAAACGCCAGTGTGCGTTGCCGGGAGCCAGGCCGAAGAAGAGGCGGGTTTGTGACGACGTCACCTGGCCGGTCAAATCGTAGCTCGAGTACCAGGTCAGATTGAGCGCGTTCGCCCCTTTGCTGTAGCCGCCGGAGAGCGACGTGCTCTGCAGGCTGTGCGTCACCGGGTCGAGATCGGCGCGGGCGTCCAGGGTCGCAGTCGGAACCGGGAGGACCCGCAGCCAGAGGTCGAGGGGGCCCCTCAAGCTCGCGGGGAGGGGTTGGCCGGGTTGGCCGGTCGCGGGGTCGAACGTGGTCCGGGCGGGCGTCAGTGGGTCGGACAGCGAGTAGGGCTGCGAGATCTCGAAGCTCGCAACCTCGCGGCTCCCAGCCGGACCGGTCTTGACGAGGAGGTAGTTGCCGAGCGTCCACTTCACCTGGTTGGTCACCAGAACGGAGTCGCGCTGGTCGAAGACCGGAATCGGCGAGCTTCCCGGGTTGTCGAGGCTTCCGCCCGGGTTTGAAATGTACGTGTAATCGATGCGCGGCTCGAAGAGGTGCTTGACCTTCGTTCCGTCGTGCCTCGTCCAAATTCGGGAGAGCGACGGCCCCACGATTGAGACCCCCGCGGTCCCGTAGTGGCGCGAGATCGGCTCGTTGACCAACGACTGGTCGTTGGCCGAATACCGCGAGGTGTAGTAGGTCTCCCGCACGCCGATTGTCGGCGTGACATTGAGCCAGGCGAAGCCTGGGGTGAGCAGCGAGAGGGTGGGGAAGATGTCGAGGCGCCCGTACCGGCCGCGCAGCGAGGCCGAGCGGTTGACCTGGAGTTCGTCGATGATGCCGTTGGCGGACACGTACAGCGGCGTCTTCCCGATGCGGGTCGAGCGCAGGAGGTACTCCACCTCCCCGAGACGGTCGAGCGAGACCTGGGATGTGGTGACGCCGGTGCTGTCGGTGAAGAACGTCTTGAGGTGATCGATCCGGAAGGTGAGCGCCTGCGGACCCCACGTCCGCGCGAGGTTGACGTACGAATACAGGGTGCGCGAACCGGTCGGGTTCGTGGAGCCCTCGAAGCGCTGGAAGAAGTCGATGTCGGAGATCTGCTGCAGCTCGGCGTGCAGCGCCCACCCGCCCGGGAAGAGCTGGTTGTGTTTGCCGGAAGCCTTCCACTTCCAGGTCTTGCTTCCGGGGTCCCACACGAATTCGTCCGCGATCTCGCCGAACGCGTTCTCCGCCGGGGCCCAGCGCGCCTCCTGGCCGAGGCCGAGGTAGTTCTTGGTGAACAGGTCGACGAAGAACGTGGTGTCGAACGAGCGCGAAACCGGCCAGAAGAACGAGTTGCCGAGGTACGCGCCGCGCTGACTGGAGTATCCGAAGGTCGGGACGAGGAACCCGGCGGCGCGGTCGCGCTTGACCGGCCAGAGCAACCTCGGCGTGTAGAAGATCGGGACTCCGCGGACCTTGATCGCAGCATCGCGGAAGTGGCCATACCCCTCGAGTTGCACGACCGCGTCGCCCATCTCGATGCTCCACGGCGGCGCCTTGTCGGTGAGGTCGCAGCTCGTGAACACGCCGTGGGTGAAGTGATACTTGTCCTCGCTCAACTTTTCCAGCGTCTCCCCCCGAAAGTGGTAGGTTGGGGGGAAGAACGCGTCCACCTTGTGCATCGTCCCCAGCTTCGTACGGAGGTCGAAATCCATCCGATCGCAGGCAATGCGCGTTTGGCCCTGGTCGAGAATGACGTTTCCCTCGGCGTGGAGGTGCATCGTCTTGAGGTCGACCTCGACCTCGTCGCAGCGCAACGAGATGTCCTGATAGTGGAGCTGCACGTCACCCTGGGCGCACCAGAGCTGGTCCTGGACCCACTGCTGCTGTGCGGCATCGACCGTGACCTGCTCGCCGAGCGTCGGCGGCGGGCCGGCAGCCGCGGCCGGCAACCGGCCCAGGAGGACAGGGGCCAAGCCGGCCAGCACAATGAGCCCGCTGCGGGACCAGCGCCCCGGAGCGCTCCCCAGACGTTTCCAGAGCCGTCGCGCCAACCGCCCTCCTCGCCAGCGGACGCATTCTAGCTTGGAGTCTACGCTTGCAGGGGTATTCTCGTCGCGATGCGGTGGCTGGCGCTCGACGTGGGATCACGGCGTGTCGGGGTGGCGGTGTGCGACGCGGAGGAGCGGGTCGCGTCCCCTCTGCGCGCGCTCGACTACACCGGCCCGGAGGGTCTGGCGAACGCCGTGGCCGCCCTGGTCCGGACCTGGGGGGCCGAGGGGGTCGTGGTCGGCGTGCCGGTGACCCGTTCCGGCCAGGGCCGGGGGGAGCGGAGGGTGGCGGGCCTGTTGGCCGCGCTGCGGCGCTCGCTCGCGGTTCCGATCGAGACCGCCGACGAGCGCGGGACGACCGGGGAGGCTGAGGAGCTTCTGGCGGCGGCCGGCGTGCCGCGGCGGCGATGGCCAGAGGTGGTGGACGGCGTCGCCGCACGCCTCATCCTCGAACGTCACCTCGCGGTTCGCGCGGGCTCCTCCTCACAGCGTTGACCTCACCGGTGCCGGGTGTTAGCGTGACCGCAGCCCGGGAGGGCCTCAGATGGCCGATACCTATTCGAGTTTCGGAAAGTTCCTCCTGCTCAAGCAGCGCAGCCAGGACGGCCTCGGCACGGTCTGGCGGGCTGGGGAGATGGAGCGCGACAGCTTCCGCAGGATCGTCTGGCTGCGGCGTTTCGATCAGGCGGGGCTGAACCGGACCGCGTTGGCCGCTGAGACAGCGGCGGCCAACCAGGTGTCACAAGTCCTGAAGGCGACCAACATCGTCCGGAACGCCGTTTGCGGCAGCGAGGACGGCGTGCCGTACCTGGCGTGGGACTACGTGCCGGCGCAACCCCTCGACCAACTGATGGCGCGCGCGGCTTCCGAGCAGTTCCCGATCGCGATCGACAACGCTCTGCTGATCGTCGAGAAGTTGGCGGCCGCACTGGCGGCGGCGGGGGCGGTCGAACTCCAGGGGCAACCGCTCGTGCACGGCTTCCTCGTGCCGCACCTCGTCATGGTCGGAAACGACGGCGAGGCGATGGTGGCCGGCTTCGGCCTCGCGCGCGGCCTGCGGGCGAACCTCGACCGCGTCGCGGTGAAGCGGACCGCCGCGCCGTACCTCGCGCCCGAGGTGCTCGCGAACGCTCCCGCAAGCCGCCGGTCCGACGTCTACTCGCTGGGAGCCATCCTGTTCCAGCTGCTCTGTGGCCAGCCGCTCCCCGCGGACCCGGCCGGGCGCGCCGCCGCCCTCGAGCACCCGGCACTCGCCTTCGATGAGGGGCCGGTACCCGCCGACGTGCTCGCGATCCTGGCGAAGACGCTGTCGACCGCTCCGGAAGACCGCTTTGCGTCGGCCGTCGAGTTCAAGCGCGAACTGGAAAAACTCCTGTACGGTGGCGCGTACTCGCCCACCACGTTCAACCTCGCGCTTTTCATGGACCGCCTCTACCGCAACGAGATCGAGCAAGAGGACCGCGAGGTCCAACGCGAGCGCGCCCTCGATGTCGCGGCGCACTACGAGCCTCCGAAGGCCGATGAGCCAGAGGCTCCCCCGCCGACGCCGAGCCGCACCGGGATGCTCGCCGCGGTCATCGGCGGCGCGGTGATCCTGCTCGGAGTGATCGGGTATCTCGTCCTGAGCCGGCCGGCGTCGCCGCCCCCCATTGATCAGGACGCGCAAAAGAAGATGCTGCAGGAGTTGGTGAACACACAGGTGGCACAGGCGCTCAAGGAGAAGGAAGACCAGTTGAGCCAAGAGCTCCAGGCCGAGAAGGCCAAGACCGAGGAGTTGCGCAAGCAACTCGCCACGCAAAAGCAGAGCCCGGCGGCCAAACAGATCTCTCCCGAGGAGCAGCAGAAGCTGCAGCGGGAGTTGCTCGCGCGCGAGGCGGAGCAGAAGAGGAAAGAGGGCGAGTTGGCGAAGGTGAAACAGCAGCAGGAGGCCGAGGCGGCAAAGGCCAGGCAGCAGCAGGCGCAAGCGACCGCGAGACTCGCGCTCCAGCCGACAGCGGTTCCGACCGCGACACGCGCACCGGCGGTCGTGGCCCCTGCGGCCGCTCCAACGCAGGCGCCGGCGCCCGCCGCACCGCCGCAGTCGGCCACGGCGCCCGCGGCTGCGCCGCCCCCTGCGCCCGCGACCGCCGAGGTCCCGGTCACGACCGGCCTCGGTTCCGGTGTGCGGGAGGGCGACCTGGTGGACTTCACCCAAGTCGACGTTCAGCCGCAGAACCTCGTCGAGACGAAGGTGACGCTGCCCCGCACCGTGACCCTCACCAGGTCGCCTGTCAGCGGCTACGTGATCCTCAGGGTGCTCGTCAACGAGAAGGGCGGGGTGGACCAGGCCGAGGTGCTGCGGGGGCTGCAGCCGCCGCGGCCCGAGATCGACAACGCCTGCATCGAGGCCGCCAGGCAGAACCGCTACCGACCGGCGATGAAGGACGGCAAGCGGGTCAAGACCTGGATCACGGTCACATACCACATTGTGATCCAGCCCCCCAGGTAGGCGCTCCGGTCCCGCGGATGTTCGGCCCGTCGTCGCGGCGGGCCTTTTCGTCTGGTGCGCCCGCGCGCCGCACGTCGCAAACGCCGTGCCGCGGCGGCCGGGAGGCCGCTACCGCGCGCCGGTCTGAATGTTCGCTAGGAACTCTTCGTTGGTGGGGTACTGCTTGAGCTTGGTGAGCATGACCTGCATCGCCTCATGGGGAGGCAGCGCGGCGAGTGCACGACGCAAGAGGTAGATTCTCTCAACCTGATCCTTCGAGTAGAGCTTCTCCTCTTTGCGTGTGCCGGACTGGGGAATGTTCATGCACGGGAAGATCCGGCGCTCGAAGAGGTCCCGCGTGAGGACGATCTCCATGTTGCCGGTGCCCTTGAACTCCTGGAAGATCACCTCGTCCATGCGCGACCCGGTGTCCACCAGGCAGGTGGCGATGATGGTCAGCGAGCCACCGTGTTCGATGTTGCGCGCCGAGCCGAAGAACCGCCGCGGTTTCTCCATGGTGCGGGCGTCGATGCCGCCCGAAAGGATGCGCCCCGAACTCTTCTGGTTGTTGTTGTACGCTCGCGACATGCGGGTGAGTGAGTCCATCAGCACCACGACGTCGCCGCCGAGTTCTACCAGGCGGCGCGAGCGCTCGAGGACCATCTCGGAGATCTCGATGTGGCTCTGGATCGACTCATCGGATGACGATGCGTAGACCTCGCCCTTGATGATGTTGCGCTTCCAGTCGGTGACCTCTTCCGGCCGCTCGTCCACCAGCAGCACGAAGATCTGGACCTCGGGGTGGTTGACCCCGATCGCGTGGGCGAGCTGCTGCAGAAGCGTGGTCTTGCCCGCCTTCGGCGGGGAGACGATCAGGCAGCGCTGGCCTTTGCCGATCGGCGCCATGAGCTCGATGACGCGGGGTTCTAGGACGCCGGGGTCGGTCTCGAGCTTGAAGCGCGGGGTAGGGTCGATCGAGGTGAGATCGGAGAACGGCATCGCGCGCTGGCGGTACTCGTCCGGCGGCAGCCCCTCGATCGCGGTGATCTCGACGACGGTCGGGCGCTGGTGGCCGTTGGGCGGTTGTACCGACGCGGCCAGACGCAGCCCGCTCTCGAGGTGTAGGCGAGAAAGCAGCGCGCCGTCGAGCGACGGGTCCTCGCCGGTCGGGTGAAACTTCGTCGTCGCCGGGAGGAGAAACGCCTTGCCGTCGTCACGCCGCCAGAGGTAGCCCTCGTACGGCACGGCCGGCGCCGCCGGGGAGGGGGGGTGACGGCGGCCGCGCCGCCTGCGCGGCCGGCGCCGCCGTCCCGAGCCGGCGGCCTCGTTGGACTCCTGGGCAGGGGACGCGGGAGCGTCGTTGAACTCTTCCACCATACTTGTCAGGCTCCTTGGCTCACCCAGCCGCCGCCTGCACATCCACGGCGCAGCGGTGACGGGGACAAGCCAGCACGCGACGCGCGGGAACCGGCGGGAGTGGACACCGCATCCGCACCATCGCGTCGTTTGGCAGTGTAGCGCACAACCTTGGGCCTGCCAACCCGTCAACCCCTTTGTCAACCCCGCGGCCGTCCGATCATGGCTGCGAACGCCTCGAGAATGTCGCGGTCCCACCAGCCCCGCGCCTCCTCCTCCCGCTGTACGGTCAGTGCGTCTTCAGCGGAGAGCGCTTTGCGGTACGGGCGGTCGTTGGTGAGCGCGTCGAACACGTCCACCACCTGGAAGACGCGGGCGAGCTGAGGGATGTCGTCGCCGGACAGCCCGTCCGGATAGCCGCTGCCGTCGCGCCGCTCGTGATGGTGACGGATGATAGGCAGCACCGGTCGCAGCGTGCGAAGGGGCGCGCAGATCTGCACCCCGATCTCGACGTGGGAGCGCATGACCTTCCATTCGGACTCGTCGAGCCTGCCCGGCTTGAGGAGGACCGCATCGGGGATGCCGATCTTCCCGATGTCGTGGAGGTAGCCTGCCCGGCGCAGCGCCTTGACCGCCTCGGGATCGAGGCCCATGTGCTGGCCGAGCCGGGCCCCGAGCAGCGAAAGTCGGTCGCAGTGGTCCCCCGTACCCTCGTCGCGCGCCTCGACCGCGCGTGCGACGGCAAACAGCATCTTCTCCGCGTCGTCGAGGTCCTGGGTGAGGCGCCGGAAGCTCACCAGGTTGCGGACGCGGACCTCGAGCTCGACCAGATCGAACGGCTTGGTCAGGAAGTCGGTCGCGCCGGCCTCCAGGCCGCGCAGACGGGCGTCCCTGGAATCGAGGCCGGTGAGGAACACGACCGGCAGGAGCCGTGTTTCCTCGTCGGCCTTGAGCCTGCGGCACACCTCGAAGCCGTCGATGCCGGGCATCATGACGTCGAGGAGGATCACGTCGGGCTGGCGCTCGCGCGCGAGCAGCAGGCCACTTTCCCCTTCGAGCGCCTGCCAGACCTCGAAGCCCAGCGGCAGCAGAGCGTCCCGCATCGCCTCCAGGCTCTGGGGTTGGTCGTCGACGATCAGCACCGTGCCGGCTACGGACATGACTGTCAATGATCTTACACGATCGCGCGGCGGCGCGAGCCCGGAAAACAGAGGGTGTCGAAAACAGAAGGGCCGCCCGGTCGGGCGGCCCTTTGAGCCAGGAAAGAGGACTCCTACGGCAGGCGCAGGAACACGAAGCTCTTCTGCTCGGCCTGCGGCCGGTAGACGTAAAGGCGCACCATTGAGCCGGAGTGCAACGCCGAGAGCGCGTCCGTGTACTCCTGCCGCGAGGTCACGTCGTGCGCATCGACCCGCATCACGATGTCGCCGGGCTGCAGCCCCGCCTCGTCGGCCGGTGAGGAGTCGGAGACGTCGGTCACCACCACGCCCTCGATCTCCCTGGGCACCTCGAACTGCTGCCGGGCGCGGGTCGAGAGTTCATCCACCTTGAGGCCCAGTTTGGAACTCGGGGTGTTGTCCGTCGGAGCCGAAACCGTCTGGTCGCCCTCGGCGTTCGGGCGCTCACCGAGCACCACCGAGATCGTCTGGCGCTTGCCGTCGCGGATCACCTCGAGCTCGGTCTTGGTCCCGGGGGCGATCGCCGACACGTGGTCGATGAGTTGGCGGGTTTCCTTGACGGGCATGCCGTCCACCGCGACGATCACGTCGCCGGCCTTGATGCCGGCCTTGTCCGCCGGGCCGGGCCGGCTGACGCTCTCGACCAGCGCGCCGTCGCGGGAAGGCAGCTTGAACGCTTCCTTGGCCTTCTGGTCGAGGTTCGAGATGCTCACGCCGAGGTAGCCGCGGATGACCTTGCCCTTCGACTCGAGCTGCGGCAGCACCGACCTGATGGTGTTGACCGGGATCGCGAACCCGAGGTTCTGGCCGGCCGCGTTGATCGCCGTGTTCATCCCGACGACCTGGCCGCACAGGTTCACCAACGGACCGCCCGAATTGCCCAGGTTGATCGCAGCGTCGGTCTGGATGAAGTCCTCGAACGAACGCGTGGCCTCGGAGAGACCCAATGTGCGGTTCTTCGCCGATACCACCCCGACGGTCACGGTGTGCTCCATGGCCAGCGGGTTTCCCACCGCCATGACCCAGTCGCCGACCCGCAGCTTGCTGGAATCACCCAGCGGCAGCGGCGCGTACGGTTTTGTCGCATCGATCTTGATGAGGGCCACATCCGTAGCGGGGTCGCGGCCGACGACCTTGGCGGCGACGCGGTCGCTGCCCTCCGCGATCCGAACCCACACCTTGTCGGCGCCCTCGACGACGTGATTGTTGGTGACGATCAGGCCGTCGCTCGAGATGAAGAACCCGCTGCCGGCCCCGGCCCGTTTCTGCGGCCGTCCCATATTGTTCGGGCTGGGAAAGCCCGGACCGAAGAAGAACTCGAACGGATCCATGTCGCCGTGGAAGCGGCGCATCGCTTGCGGCTTGACCAATTCCTCGGTGTAAACGGACACGACCGAGGGGTTGACCCGCTCGGCGAGGTTGGCGAAGTCGGGATAGCCGGTCTGCGGCGTGCACGGAGCGGCCGGGGCGATCGTGGCGGTCGCCGCGGCCACCGGCGCACTCTCGCGGGCTATGGTGTGCGGCGTCAAGCCCAACCCTCCCGCCAGGACCAGACCCAGGACCGTTGCGCCGACCGCAACCGCACTCATCGAGATAACTCGTTGATGTTTGAACGTTGTCATTCCAGGCTCCTCTCGGGGCTGAGCGTGCGCGCCCCGTTCGTTGATGAGCAAGTTCCGTGCCAGTCCCTGTGAGACTGGGAACGTCAAGCCGGTGGCGATGGCGTCATTTTGACGCGGCCAGCTCCGGGGTGCTGAGCACGACCCGGTCTTTGCCGGCGGCCTTCGCCGCGTACATCGCCTGGTCGGAGGCGCGCAGGAGCTGGTTGCGGCGGTGATCCGAGCTGCCGAGGCGGGGCACGTGGTCCGGGTAGACGGCGACCCCTACCGAGCAGGTGAGCGGCCCGCGGAAGTCCACCGGGCCGCTCGCCCAGGAGAACCTCCCGCGCAGGAAGGCCTGCGAGCGGACCCCTTCCCGAATCTCCTCGGCCACCTGGACCGCCGTCGGCGTGTCGAACCCGGGCAGGATGATCACGAACTCGTCGCCTCCGTAGCGGGCGAGCGTGACCCGCGGCGAGCGGACGACCCGCCGGAGGACGTAGCCGACCTCTTTGAGGACCTGGGAGCCTGCGAGGTGTCCGTGACGGTCGTTGACACCCTTGAAGTTGTCGAGGTCCATGAACAGCAGCGCCACCCGCCCGGAGGCGGCGTCGGCGTGCTCCAGGTCCTCCGCGAGACGCCGGTGGAAGAAGCGGTCGTTGGCCAGACTCGTGAGATCGTCGCTGCGCGCGGCGGCGCCGGCGCGCCGCGCGTCGAGGAGGTTCTGGATCGACACCGACGTATACGACGCGAAGATCTCGAGGAGCGCGCGGTCGCGCTCGTCGAACGGCTTGCCGTCGAGGCGGTTCACCATTTCGAGCACGCCGCAGACGCTGTTCTCGATGCGGATCGGGACTGCGAGCAGGCTCGCGGTGCGGAACGCGTGCGTCTCGTCGAAGCGCGAGTAGAAGAACCTGTCGCTGCTGGATTCGGTGACGAGGTGCGACTCGCCCTTGCGGTAGACGTGGCCGACCACGCCTTCCGACGTAGGGATGCTGGCGCCCAGCAGAGCGTCGGCCGAGGGGCCGAACGTGGCGATGAAGTAGAGTTGACTCCCGACGGCGTCGCCGGCGCGCTCGAACGGGTGGTCGAGCAGCACCGAGCCCGCCTCGGACGGGACGAACGCGTTGGCGCGCTGCAGCACTTCCTCGATGAAGCTCCCCGGGTCCATCGTCTCGGGGACGCCGGTGTCGTGCCGATAGCGCTCCAGAAAGGTCTCGAGTTCCGCCGCCGGCAGCACGCAAATCCTTGGCGGGGTTGCCGTCACCCCTGAAGTTTAGCAGCGGGCCGTCCCGCTGTCGCGGTCAGGCGGCCGACGCGCAGCCGCAGGTCGGGAACGGTATCGGCCGGATCGCCCAGACCAGGGGCCAGGCGGAGCCGCTCGCAGGCGCGGAAGAGCGCGGCCGCCTCCGCCGCGTCCGCCGGCGGGCAGCCGGCGGCGGTCAAGACGTCCGGCGTATCCGCCGTGGCAACGCCGTACCGTGACTGCGCCCACGCCTGTACCGCGAGCTGCAGCTCGCGCAGCTCGGCGGGCGCGTCGGCGGTCGGGCGCACATTCCGGGCGCCGCGGCCGCGCCACGCCCGCGCCGCGAGGACGGTCCCAGCCCCGGCCAGGAACGCGGCGGCCGCGATGACTGCGGCCGGCAGCGGCGGGGCGGGCTCGCGGCGGCCCGGTGGCGGGGCGGCCGGGACGGCAGCGGCGGGACGCCGCACCGCGAGGGCGAGCGCCGGCAGCGTCTGGCTCGTGTAGCTGCGGCCGGGCCGGTACGTGCAGAACGTGACCTCCGGCAGCTCGTACGTTCCCGGACGCGCCTCGATCGGGATCCGCCAGCGCCGCCACCCCACGAGGCCGTGCCGGGACGGCTTCCACGCGTGCGACTCCTCGGCCTCGAAGCCGCGCACCCCAGCCGGGAGGGGCAGCGGCGGCGGCTCGAGGAGCGGGAGGTTCCCGGAGCCGCGCACGGTGACCTCGACCGACGCGAGGTCGCCGCTGGCGGCGTCGGTTTCAACGAGCCGGCGCGAGAACTCGAGGTCGCCCACGGCCCCGAAGAACGGCCCCGGCGGGGGCGGAAGCTCCGAGACCTGGACATCCAGCGGCCGCGAGGTGGCGGAAAGCGCCGGCGTTCCCGGGTTGTCCGGCTCCCCACCCCAGTCGGCGGCGCGGGCGACGGCCGGCGGGATCTCCAGGCGTCCGGCGTGGACCGGGATCACCAGCCACCCCGCCAAGGGCAACAGCCCAGGCGGCATCCCACCTCGTCCGGCTTGCGGCGCGTCGCCTGCGGGGATGCGCTCGCTCCAGCTGTCGGGGAACGACGCTTGCACATCCCAACCCTCGCCACTCGCCTCGGGCGGCGCCGCCACGAAGAACTGGACGACCAGCGGTTCGCCTACCGCGACTCTCGCACTCGAGAGCTGAGTGAACAGCTCCGGACGTTCCCCTCCGTGCTGCCCGCCGGCGAGGGCGTTGCCGGCCACCGCGTTGGTGAACACCTGGCTGTCGCCGAACCGGACCCGGGTCGGGCCTACCGCGATGGGACCGGGCGTCCGGGCGCGCAGCACCCAGGTCAGGACGGTGGTCGCGACCGGCTCCGCCCCGCGCCAGGTGATCTCCTGGGCGAGCACGGGCCCCGCAAGCACCTCCAGGTTGGTGAGATCGCCGAGCGTGCCGCTGATGTCGCCGGCGGTGGGGCCCTGGCTCACCACCTGGTAGCGGATCGTCCCGGGGATCGTGCCTTGGGCGAAGTGGGCCACCGGCGCGGCCGAGACGGCAGCGGCCAGGCCTGCGATGGTGAGCGCCATCAGGGCGGCGCGCATCACCAGTCCTCTCCGGTTGCCGCGCCGGTCGGGGCCGCGGCTGTCCGCGGCGCCGGGACGAGCGCGTCCCGGGCCGCAGCTTCGACGAGTCTGGCCCGGCTGCGGGCGTCGTTCGGAGCGAGGGCGGACTCGGCGCTCGCCTGCGCGCGGCTGTTCGTCAGAGCGAGTTCGAGGTTGCGCCACGCCTCGGCGCGGGCAGGCTGGGCCTGTACGGCGCGCCGCAACGGTTCCACGGCGCCCGCCGGATTGCCGCGCAGCAACCGCACCGTCCCGAGGTTGTACCACGCGGTCCCCGATAGCCGCGGGAGGCGGGCGAGGTCCTCGAGCGCTGCCTCGCCGGCGCTCTCGCCAGCGAGGGCCGCCGCTGTGGCCCACGCGAGCCGCAAGTCGCGATCGCCCGGGCGCAACGCGAGCGCTTCGGCATAGGCGCGGCTCGCCTCGCCCAACGCATTGCGCTCGAGCGCTGCCTCGCCCCGCCTCGCCAGAACCGCAGCGCTCCCGGGGAAGATCCGCTCGGCAAACGGCGGGGCCGGCGTCGGCCGCGGAGCCGCGCCGAGCGTCGCTGGGACCAGAAGCAGCAGTGCAGCGGCGCTCTTGCGCCAGGGCCAGAGCAGGAACGACGCGGTCGCGAGCAGGGCGGCGGCGAGCGCCGGCGGCGCGGAGCGGACCGGCGTGGTCTCGTGAACGCTCGCCCGGATCGCGTGCGCCAGCGCGCCGGCGAGGGACCGCGCGGCGTCGGCTGAGCCCGCGTCGATGGCGTCGGCCGGGGAGGCGCAGAGGTGGCGCATCAGCTCCGGATGGGCGCGCGAGCGCACCAGCGCCCCCGCCGGATCCCGCACGTAGACGGCGGCGCCGTCCGGCCTCCGGCGTGGTACCGGGGCGCCGTTCTCGGTGCCGGCCAGCAGCGTTACGACCGCGACTCCGCTGCGCCGAAGGCCTTGCGCCATCGCGGTCGCGTCGCCCTCGAGCTGCTCGCCGTCGGAGACGAGGACGATGGCGCGGGCGGGGCCGCCGGCGTCGAGCATCGAGGCCGCCGTCGCGAGCAGCAGCGCGAGGTTCGAACCCGGGGCCAACCCCTGGCCAAGGTTGGGGCCGGCGAGAGCGGTCGCGACGGAGGCGGCATCCGTGGTGAGCGGCACCTCCCGGCGAGCGCTCCCGGCCCCCACGGCGAGCGCCCACGTCGTCTGCGGCGTCCGTTCGAGCGCCTGCCGCACCACGTGCGTGGCCCGACCCAGGCGGTTGGGAGCGACGTCGGCGCAGCGCATCGAGGCCGACACGTCGAGCGCTATCACGACGTCCAGCCCGCGGCCCGCCGCGACGTCCGCCTCGCCCCACCTCGGGCCGGCAGCGGCGACCGAGGCGGCGGCTCCGGCGAGCAGCCATAACGCTGCGCGTGCGGCGCCGGTCGCCGGGACCCCGCCGAGCCAACGCCCCCAGAGGGGCCGGCTCGCCAGGCGCGCCTGCTGCAGCGCCCGCCATCGCGCCAGCCACGGAACGGCCGCCGCGGCCGCGAGCGCCACAGCCGCGAGTACGAGCCAGCCCGGGTCGCTCCAACTCACGCCCACGCCCTCCGCCCTGCGGCGTCGAGCAGCGCCGCCGCGACCAGCAGGCAGGCGGCCCAACGTGCTGGGACGGCACTGCGGTCCTCCGCAGTCGCCCGGGGCGCGGCCGGCCTTTCGACCGGTTGCAGGCGGGCCAGGTCCGCAAACGCGGCAGAGAGCGCGGCAGCGTCGCGGGCGAGAATGAAGCGGCCGCCGGTACGGGATGCGATGGCCCGCAGAAGCGTCTCGTTCATCCGCCCCGAGCCCCCCTCGGCCCCGCCCCCCGACACGGCGACGGTGTCCACCGGGATCCCGCGATCGGCGGCGACCTCGGCCGCCGTGAGCGGGTCGAGTGCGCCAGCGTTGCTCTCGCCGTCGGTGACGAGGACGATGCCTGCGCTGCCGCGCGCGCTCCCGCGCAGCAACTCGAGCGCCACCGCGAGCCCGTCGCCGAGTGCGGTGCGGGGCCCCAGAGCGGCAGGAGCGAGGTTCGACATGAGCGCGGTCAACGTCGCGTGATCGTGGGTGAGGGGCGACACCACGGCCGCGCGGGCGCCGAACGCGACGAGCGCCAACCGGTCGTCGCGGCGGGCGGCCGCCAGGGTCTGAACGGCGCGGCGGGCCGCCGTGATCGCGTCGCCTCCCTTCCCGCGGGCGCCCATCGAGCCGGACACGTCGAGCAGCACGACGATGTCCCGTCCGCTGGACCGCGCTCGGCTCATGAAGAGGCGAGCCGGCCCGGCGGCGGCCGCCCAGGCCGCCGCGACGCCGAGCAGGGCGAGCGCCGGCGCTACCTGCGCCAGGCGGAGGCGCCGACTTGCCGTCGCCAGTGCAGGCACGCGCTGATGCCGGTTGCGGTGCGCGGTCAACCAGACGAGCAGCAACGGCACCGCCACCGCGAGCGGCACCAACCACGGGTGTGCAAAGCCGTTCACCGCGCCGTTCCCCCCAGCATCGCCAACCCCGGCACGGCGGCGAGCACGTCGTGGACCAGCAGGACGGCGTCGTCGGGCGCCGGCTCACGGCTGGCGTAGCGTGCCTCGTCGGCGAGTACGAATGCGAGGCCGAACGGGCGCGCGGCCGCCGGATCGAGCCTCGCGGCCAGCAAGCGGGAAAGCTCCCGCGTGGTCATCGCGACGCACGGCGCGCCGGTGACGTGCTGAAGGAACTCGCGGCAGGTGTGGGCGAGCCGGTCGGCGGCGTCGGGCCCGCTCCACCCCGCCGCCGAGGTGAGCGGGCGCAGCGCTCTCGCGAGCGCGGCGGCCGGGTCGGGCCTTCGCCAGCGGCGAAAAACCGCGACCGCGAGCGCCGCCAATGCGGCGGTGAACACGGCCGCGGCGGCCGCGAACCACGGCAGCGGTGGCGGTGGCGGGATCACGAGGGGAGCGACGGCGGCCTGCGCCCCCAGCGTGGGCTCCACCACGATGACGTCAGGGTCCGGCGCGCCCGCCAGCGGCACCGCGAGCGTTCCGAGGGCGAGCGGCCTGAGCACCACGGTGCCGCCCCCCCCGGCCGTCGGCCGAGGGGCGGCCACGACGAGGAAGTCGCCGACCACCTCGCCCTCGTGCAGCGCCGCGACCGGGCCGGCGAGGTGGACCGGCACCGGCGCGCCGAACGGCACCGTGATGGCGGCTGCCAGGAGGGGGAGGGCGAAGCTAGGCACCGCGCCTCCGGCCGCGGGCGAGGAATGCGCGCGCCAACACGGGCCCCAGGTTGGTGTCCGGCGTCGCAGTGACCACATCCGCCCGCACACCTTCGAGCTCGGGGGCGTGGAGCGGCGGGGGCGCGGCGCTCCACCCTGCGGCGCCCGAGGGGGCGCGGGCGGGGATCAGGGCGCGCGCCGTGCCGATTCCGGCGCGGTCGTCCCACAGGCGGACTACGAGCAGTTCGTGCCGTCTCGCGAGCGCGGCAAGGCGCCGGCCGTACCCCTGTCCCAGGAGCGGCGAGATCACGACCAGGATGCCGGGGCGGGGCAACAGCCTGGGCGCTTCGGCGAGCGCGCCGGCGAGGTCCCCGGCGTTCGCGGCGGGCCGCAGCCGGAGGACCGCCTGCACCATGCGCAGCAGCGCCGCCGGGTCGCGCTGCGGCGCCAGCAGAAGCTCAATGTGGTCGCTCCAGGCCGCGAGCGTCACCCGGTCGCCGCCGGCGATCGCGGCGCTGCCGACGAGCGCGACGACGTCGGCGGCAACGTCGAGCAGACAGCGGTCGCCGCTGCCGGCGGCGAGGGCAGCCCCGACATCGAGGAGAAGAAGCACCGTCCGGTTGCGCTCCTCGACGTAGCGCCGAACCGCGAGCCGACCGGTGCGCGCCGCGACGCGCCAGTCGATGGCGCGCACATCGTCCCCGGGCTGATACTCGCGAACGCCGGAAAACTCGATCCCCTCGCCCTTGAACGCGGAGCGGTACGCGCCCGCCCACGCCGGCGCCAGGCGCCTCGCGGCCTGCAGCTGCATGCGCGCCAGCCGCCGGGCGAGGTCGGGCGGCACAGCGGCGCGCGGCTCGCCCTGGCCGAGATAGCGGTGCCAGAGCGCGGCCAGCGTCACGGCACCTCCACCGCGAGAAGGAGCTCGCGCACCAACTGCTCGACGTCCATCCCCTCGGCCTGTGCGTCGAGCGTCAGTACGAGGCGGTGGCGCAGGATCGCCGGGGCGACCTCCTTGACGTCCTCGGGGATCGCGTAGCCGCGGCCGCGAAGGAGCGCGAGCGCCTGCGCCGCGCGGGCGAGCGCGATCGAGGCCCGCGGCGACGCGCCATACCGCATCCAGTTGGTGAGGGCCGCCGTGTTCTCCTCGCCGCCGTGGCGGGTGGCTCGCGCGATCCGCACGGCGTACTCGCGGATACGGCCGTCGACGTGGACCTCCTTCGCCGTCGCGGTGACTTCGGCGAACTGCGCGGTGGTGAGGCTTGGCCGCGACGGCGCGGCTTTGGCGGCCAGGTGCGCGTCCACGACCGCACGCTCGTCCGCGTGGGCTGGGTAGTCGACGAGCACCTTGAAGAGGAAGCGGTCCACCTGTGCTTCAGGCAGTGGGTACGTCCCCTCGATCTCGATCGGGTTCTCCGTGGCGAGCACGAGGAACGGCCGCGGCAGCGGAAACGTGCGGCCGCCGATCGTGACCTGGCGTTCCTCCATCGCCTCGAGGAGCGCCGACTGCACCTTCGCCGGCGCGCGGTTGATCTCGTCGGCGAGCAGGATGTTGGTTACGACCGGCCCGAGCCGGGGGACGAACTGCCGCCCGTCGGCGTCGAAGACCTCCGTCCCGGTGAGGTCCCCGGGCAGCAGGTCGGGGGTGAACTGGATGCGGGTGAACGTACCCTGCACCGCCGCGGCAAAGCTGCGGGCGGCGAGGGTCTTGCCGAGCCCGGGCACGCCCTCGAGGAGGACGTGCCCCTCGCACAACGCTCCCAGGAGCATGTCTTCGATGAGGGCGCGCTGGCCGATCACCGTGCGCCCCACCTCGGCGACCAGGGCGCGGCACCGGCCGCTGTCCCTCTCGACCCTCTCGCGCAACTCGTCGGCGTCCACCATCGACACTCCTCCACGCACCCTCTAAGCAAGGGCCGTGCCGGGCTGTCGTGCGCGGCGACGGACCGAAGATGCTCGCCGCTGCCGTTTTGACGTGCACGCCCCTTGACTTTGGCCGTGCGGCGGCTACAATCCAGCGGCTGGAGTGACGCGGGGTGGAGCAGTCCGGTAGCTCGTTGGGCTCATAACCCAAAGGTCGCAGGTTCAAATCCTGCCCCCGCAACCAAACTCGTTCGAAGGGCCACGCAATCGTCGTGGCCCTTTGCTTTTCGCGACGCGGTGCCGGGCAGGATTTGGTCCCGCCCCCGACCCTCCACCCTCCGGGGTCAAATCCTGCCCCCGCAACCAAACTCGTTCGAAGGGCCACGCAATCGTCGTGGCCCTTTGCTTTTCGCGACGCGGTGGCGGGCAGGATTTGGTCCCTTCCCCCGACCCTCCACCCCCTCGGGGTCAAATCCTGCCCCCGCAACCAAACTCGTTCGAAGGGCCACGCAATCGTCGTGGCCCTTTGCTTTTCGCGACGCGGTGGCGGGCAGGATTTGGTCCCTTCCCCCGACCCTCCACCCCCTCGGGGTCAAATCCTGCCCCCGCAACCAAACTCGTTCGAAGGGCCACGCAATCGTCGTGGCCCTTTGCTTTTCGCGACGCGGTGGCGGGCAGGATTTGGTCCCTTCCCCCGACCCTCCACCCTCTCGGGGTCAAATCCTGCCCCCGCAACCAAACTCGTTCGAAGGGCCACGCATTCGTCGTGGCCCTTTGCTTTTTGGGTCGCGGTGCCATGCAGGATCTGGTCCCGCCCCCACCACTCTCGGGACCGGCAGGCAAGAACCCCCCCTTGCAGCGGGGAGAACGTCAACAGCGACCGGCCGGGTCGAGCGGGCCAGACCCATCGCCTCACGCATTGACATGGAAGATCGATCCCGTGCGCGGAACCGGCAAGCGACGCCGCCTCAGGGGGTGGAGAGAGCAAGCGCGGTCCCGGGGTCCGGCTCCCGCGGTTTGCCGGAGGGGGTACACTGACAGACCGGAGCTGGCGATGATACGACGACTCGTGTGCGTTCTCCTTGTCCTCTCGACACCGGCGGTCGTGCTGGCGCAGATGCGGACCGAGAAGCCGCCCCTGCACGCCATGCACTGGCTGGCGGTCACCGGCAAGCCGCTGTCCGCCACGGCGGGCGCGATGATCTTCGACCGAGGCGGCAACGCGGTGGACGCCGCGGTGGCGATGATCGCGGCGGGCTGCACCATGTGGGACACCCTGAGCTGGGGAGGCGAGACCCAGGCGCTCATCTACAACCCGAAGACCCACAAGGTGATCGGCATCGACGCGCTGGGCGTGGCGCCGACCGGGGCGACGCCGGAGTTCTTCAAGGCCAAGGGGATGAAGGTCCCGCCCGAGTTCGGCCCGCTGGCGGCCGTGACCCCCGGGACCCCCGGCGGCATCATGGTGATGTTGGCGGAGTACGGGACGATGTCGCTCAAGCAGGTGCTCGCGCCGGCGATCGAGATGGCGGACGGCTACCCGATCGAGGCGCAGGCCGCCGACACGATCGAGCACCAGAAGAAGCGGCTCGAGCAGTGGCCGTACTCGCGGGCGCTGTTCCTCGTCCACCGCAAGGCGCACGAGGCCCAGGGCGCGGCGCCTGCGGGAGGCGAGACCGGCGCCGAGGGGCCGACGCCGGCGCACGACCGTACAGTCGCGGGCGTATCCGACTCGCGTCGAGAAGGTCCGGAGCCCGGCGAGATCTTCCGCCAGGCCGACCTCGCCGCCACGCTTCGCGCGCTCGTGGCCACCGAACAGGAAGCCCTCAAGCAGGGCAAGTCCCGCAAGGAGGCGATCTACGCGGCCTACGATCGCTTCTACAAGGGCGACATCGCCGGGGAGATCGCGCGCAGCACGCAGGAGCAGGGCGGGCTCATCACCACGAAGGACCTGGCCGACTGGCGGGTGAAGATCGAGGAGCCGGTCACCACGAACTACAAGGGCATCGACGTCTACAAGCTCACGGTGTGGACGCAGGGCCCGGCGATGTTGCAGGCGCTCAACATCCTCGAGAACTTCGACCTCAAGGCGATGGGCTACGACTCCGCCAACTACATCAACACCGTCTACCAGGCGATGAGCCTGGCGTTCGCCGACCGCGACTTCTACTACGGCGACCCCTACTTCCCGCCGGCGTCGCCGGTGGCGGGGCTGCTCTCCAAGGCGTACGCGAGGGAGCGGGCCAAGCTCATCGACCCGGAGCGCAGCAACCCCGGGATCATGCCCGGCGACCCGTACCCGTTCCAGGGCGGCGTGAACCCCTACGCGCAGCTGCTCGCGCGCTGGAAGGTCGCACAGGCCGCTGGCCCCGGCCCCAACGGCACGCTCGCCGCCTCGGTGGACGGCGCCGAGTTCGCGCGCTTCCGCGAGGGGTTCACGGCGGGCACCACCTCGGTTGAGGCCGCCGACTCCGACGGCTGGGTGGTGTCGGTGACGCCCTCGGGCGGGTGGATCCCGGCGGTGATCGCGGGCCACACCGGCATCGGGCTCTCCCAGCGCATGCAGTCGTTCGACCTCGACCCTTCCGAGTCCCCGTTCAACGTGGTGGCGCCGGGGCGGCGCCCGCGGGTGACGCTGACGCCCACCCTGGCGCTGAAGGGCGGCAAGCCGTTCCTCTGCTTCTCGGTGCAGGGCGGCGACAGCCAGGACCAGAACCTGCTGCAGTTCTTCCTCGACGTGGTCGAGTTCGGGATGACGGTGCAGCAGGCCACCGAGGCGGCCAACTTCAACAGCTACCAGATGCACAGCTCGTTCGGCGACCACGAGGCGATCCCCGGCAAGGTGCTGCTCAACGACGAGGTGCCGCCGTGGGTGCGCTCCGAGCTGCGCCGGATGGGCTACACCGAGGTGTTCGAGCGGCGCACCTCGGGCCCGATCAACGCGATCCTGTTCGACCTCGCGCACGGGACGATGTGGGGCGGCTCGAGCAACCACGGCGAGGACTACGGCATCGGCTGGTAACCGCCGGGGGAGCGGGCCGGAGCGGGCGGTCGTCCCGGTACCGCTCCCGCCCACCTGACAACCGGCGCGAACAGGCGCTGGACCGCCGCGTCCAGTTGCGGCAAGAGAGCTTGCCACGAGGACGTACCATCGCAACCACAACCAAGATCATCTGGACCAAGGTGGACGGGGCGCCGGCGCTGGCGGCGCAAACCGAGGACCCGGCGATGCGGGCCCGCTTCACGCCGGGGGCTGCGCAGGCCCCGACCCTCCACCCTGCACCTCCCCCAAACCGCGGGAGGCAAGGGCTCGCCGCCCTCGTCTCAGCCGGCCGCGTCGGGCCGTGGGCTGCCGGCCTCGCCCCGCATCACCTCCAAGAGGGTGACGGCGATCGCCAGCGCGACCGGACCGATGAAGATGCCGAGCAAACCGAACGCCGCGAGGCCACCGAAGACCCCGAGGAACACGATCAGGGTGGTGAGTTCATCGGCGCCCCGCACCAGCATCGGGCGCAGGACGGTGTCGACGAACAGCACGGTGACGATAAACCCCCACAGGAGCAGGAAGATTGCGCCGGCGTGGTGGCCCAACGACCAGGCCCAGACCGCGCCCGGCAGCCACACCAGCGCCGTTCCCCCCAGCGGCAGCAGGGACACGATCGCCATCACGACCCCCGCCAGCACCGGTGAAGGCAAGCCCGCAATCCACCAGCCGATGGCGCCCAGCGCGCCCTGAACCAGGGCGCACAGCAGCGAGCCGCGGAAGATCGCGGCCAGCATCGACTGCAGCGACCGGCTCATGCGGCTGCGGCCGTCCGCGTCGGTGGGCAAGAGGGCGAGGGTCGCCGTAGCCATCCTCTCGCCGTCCCGGAACAGGAAGAAGAGCAGGAAGATCACCAGCGCGCCGGTGAGCGTCGCGTCGAACACCCCCATCACCAGCCTGCCGCTCAGCGCACCGGCCATTGCCGATATGTGCGTCCCAACCCCGACGGTCAGCTTGTCGAAGGCCTTGGGGGAGATGCCCGACCAGACCCTGGCATCATTGAGGAAGCGTGCGACCTTGGGGAGCGCCACGAAGTCCGAGAACGACCTCACCTCCCCCGCGCTCAAGCTGGTCGTGATCTTCGTCGCCGCGGCGATGGTCTGGTTGGTCAGCACCCGCACCAACAACCCCACCGGGATGAGCACTCCGATCGCAACGGCGATGGTCAGCAGCGCGGCGGCGAGGCTGCGATGCTTTGGCATGCGGCGTTCCACGAACGACCACGGTTTCTGGAACGCGACGGCGAGCACGATCGCCCACGCGATGGCGGCGAGGAACGGCGCGAGCACGCGGTAACAGAGGAAGCCGATTCCCAGCACCGCCAGCAAGAAGAAGATGACGGCATAGATTCGGGTGTGATTGACCTCTTCCATCTCGAACCTCCAGACTTCGCTTCGCCTATTCTCCTTCGGATCCTGCTTCCCTGCGCGACCCGGTGGCGCAAACAAAGGGGGCGCTCGTGCGCCCCGTGATCGCTGCAGAGGAGGAGGGGTTGATGGCTACGTCATCCGGCGGAGCGCTACGACGCCTGCCAAAGCCAGAAGGCCCACGAGCAGGACCATGCCCCACCCCGAGAGCGTGGCGATGCCTGCCGTGATTGGAGCGCATGTAGGGACATCAATTCTATTTGCAGCTAGTGTGACCGTTCCGCCGAATGACAGGGCTCTTCCTGTCAAGTATGCGAAATTTCCCATGGAAATGCCGGCGTCATCGAGGATATTCCCTTGGAACGTAGGTGATACGGGTGGAATACCGCCAATGGTGTATGCACCAATGCTCGTTGCTCCGACGGGAGCCCAGTAGACATCGGAAGCGCACGCGCCATTTGCCAAAACAACCTGGGAATTGGCCCCTGTATTGAGCGCCCCACCTGGCCTGAAGATGTAAATGCCGTGGCCACTGAGGGTCATTGTCGTGGATAACGTCAGATTCATTGCGCCAGAGCTGAAATAGCAACCAGGAGGGAAAGTTCCAGCCGGATTGGCCCCAATAACGACCGCGTCTAAAGGAAGCAAGGCGCTGATATCTGTACAGGTTGAAGGAATGGCTTGACCAACCAAAATCGCCAAGGCCTTGCCTTGATCCAACCCGACTTGAGCAGCGCAGGGGGTATCTGTTGAGCCGGTAATTGTCGAAGGTAGTGGTATGTTCAGCGTCGTACCACAAACACTTCCAGTGACACTGGTCAGCACCGGGGGCCCCGGGAAGTTGGCATTGGTCAAGGTGCTGGAAACGACCCCGTATGGGCTGGCGGTTCCAAGGGTTGGCGCGGTCGCGGCCAACGCCGACGCGCCAACGCAAAGAAGCGCGGCCAATCCCACGCTCGCTAAAAGACTCACGTGTTTGAAGGTCATGGTGACTCTCCCATCTTCCGCGCTGCCGATCAGGGGCAAGCTGATTGGCGGTTCACACCTGAGCGTCTTGGCGACGTCCCTTGTATAGATGCAACACCTTTAAAACTACTTCTCTGGTTCCATGGACGAAAAGCGTAGTTTCTACTTAGATGCAACATGGAACCTAGGTAGAAACTACGCATACGGTGCGGCGGCGCCACCCGCCGCCGGCTGACCGCTTTGGCCCGCTCAGCGAGCTGCTCAGAGACCGGCCGGGCGTCCTATCCCTTGTCGTACGTCACTTGCCCGCGGCCGGGCCGCAGGAACAGGAACCCGCCGAGGAGGAGGACCCAGGCCATGACGTAGGCCCAGAGCATGAACAGCACCACGCTGCCGAGCGTGCCGTAGAGCTGCGTCGCCTTCCAGAGCACCGGGACGGCGAGGGAAAACCCCCGGCTGGCGCCGATCCAACCCAGCGACGCAAGCAGCGCGGCCAACGCCACCCGGAGCCAGCCCGCCCGCGTGCCGACGACCACCCGGTAGGTCAGGAAGATCGCGCCGAACAAGACGGCCACGATGAGAACCACTCGCAGCGCCGCGAAGAGCGAAAGCGAGAACTCCGACAGCTTGGGCAGGTGGAGCAAGCCGCGCTCGATTGCAGGCGCCACGAGGAGGAAGAGCGCCGTCGCCACCAGCGCCACGATCCAGACCACGAGCAGCACCAGTGACCTGGCGGCCGAGCGCCAACCCTTCACCGCCGGGCGGACGTCCGTGGAGACCATCGCGCCGAGCGAGCGCATGCACACCGACATGAAGCGGAACGAGGTCCAGAAAGCCATGACGAAGCCGACCGTCAGCCACCCCTGGCTGGCCGAGGAACGCGCCCAGGCCAACACCTCACCGGGGGCAACGTTGGCCGCGGCCGGCAGGACGGCGCGCAACACTTCCTCGATCGGCGCGCCCAAGTTGACGGGAAGCCAGCGGCTGACCAGCGCGATCGCGACGCCGACCAAGGGCACCAGCGCCAACGCCAGGTAGAACGCCATCTGGACGGCGGCACTGTCCGCCAGCACGAGTTCCGCCGCGACCGCCTTGGTCCTGACCCAGTCCATGTCGGACCAATGTACCGCACGCCTCGCTAGGGGACAACGCGGGGCCGGCCGGGCGCGCACCGACAGCGCGGCGGCGACGGATGCGCCTCCGAGAGCCCCAACCGCCCGGTTAAGTAGTTCTTACCCAGCCCGCGGCTTCACTTCAGGGTAGAAAGTGCGCATCCCAGCCGGAGGCCGAAGCGGTAGATTCGAGAGGTGAGCGGAAGGGGACAACGTGCTATGGAACCGTTGCCGTCGATGATGGTAGCAGCCTTCTCGGTGTCCGGGACGACTCGCAAGGCCGGCGCGGGTGAGGAATGAGGAGCCTCCGCTTGGAATCCGAGGAACACGGCGATCGTGGCGCTCCGGCGGGCCGTGCGCGTCTTGGCCCGCCAACAGCGTGGTGGCGCGAAGCTCTCCGGCAGGTCGCGCGCGTGGTGTCGACGGTATTCGCGATGGCCGGGTGGCGGCTCGAGCACCTCAACGCCGTGTGGATTGCCGGCAGTGTCGCGTCCGTGATCCTCGCCGACCGCCTCATCGCCAGCGCCGACTGGCGGCTGATCCTGCCCTACTTCTTCTTCACGCTCCTCTTCTACTACGGAGGCAACGCGGCGATCCTCAGATCGGACCTCCCCGCTCGCGCCATCGCCCGCCTCGGCGAGAAGCGCGCCTTCCGAGCATACGAGACCCTGGCCGGGCTGATGTTCCTCAACCAGGGGCTGGGGGTCGGCTGCATGACGGCGCTGCACGTCCCAGGGTGGGAGCGGATGGTGCCCGCGCCGCTCGTCCTCGCAGCAGGCGCGGCGCTGTTCGTCGCGGGCCTCGTCTTCAAGCTGTGGGCCACGCTCACCGTGGGCGTGGACGCGTATTACTTCCGCGACATGTTCCTCGGGCGCCCGTTGCCCGCCGCCTGTGACGGCGGGCCGTATCGCTTTCTGCACAACCCGATGTACTCCGTGGGGCAGCTGCAGGGATACGGATACGCGCTCCTGTACGGCTCGCTTCCCGGCGTCGTTGCCGCCGCCGCCGGCCACCTGCTGATCTACGCGTTCTACATCGTGGCCGAACGCCCGTTCGTGCGGAGCCACTACGTCATGGCGCCCGAGGTCGAGACGATCACCTGGGTACGCCGATGAGAGCGCGGCAATCGCGAAGCGTTCCGCCGTTGCGAGGACAGGGCCGAACTCCGGAGCGCACCGGCCGCCCCTCGGCATGCCCAAGCGTCCGCGGTGCGTGGACCTTTGCGCTCCTTCTGGCTCTCGTCGCGACGCCCGCACCTGCACAAGCTCCGGCGCCCCCGGCCGGCCCGCCGGCAGCGGCGGCCGTTCCCCTCTCGCCGACACCCCTGAAAGCGGGCACGACGCACCTGCTCGATCAGATCGCCGGGTGCGTCGACAGCGGCTCGTTCACGCTCGAGATCGACCTGCGCGCCGGACGCGTTCCCGTAGCTGATGCGTGGAAAGTCGAAGCTGTCGGAGCGGCGACGGTCGACATCGTCGCCACGGCGGTAGGAGGACACGTCAGACGCCTCGACCTGGCGGTCAACGGCGGCACGCTGGCCCTCGAGGGCAATCACCTGCGGCCCAAGATCCTCGTCAAGAGCCTCCGTTTCGAGGCAGGCAAGGGGATCACCGCAGCCAGTTACCGCGGCCGCGGAATCTGGAGGCCGATCGTTTGGGTGTTCCGTGGTCTCGCCACGTCGGCGCTGCGCAACCTCGAGTTCCGTACCGACATCGTGTCGGTCCTGCACGGCGACGTCTTGGCCACGACAGGTGCGACCGCGCCCTCGGAACCCGGGGGGACGGCAGGGCCACCGACGTATTCGGCGCCGGCACCGCCTCACGGCCCGGCCTTCATCGACCTCGTCAGAGAGGTGCGGATCCACGACTCGGAGTTCGTGGCCTATGGCGGTCGCCCCTTGAACCTCGGCCGGGTGCTCGGGTTCCACACCGCGTCGCAGCCCACTGGCGGCACGCCGATGCGCGTCGCGATCACCGCGGGCGTCTTCCGGCCGGCCCGGGCGAACCTGTGGGAGGAGTTCGGGGTCGTCGGGCGGGTGGACGGGGCGGTCGAGGACGGCGCCATCGCCTTCGTCGGGAGCCGCTGCACCTTCTCGAAAGGCGAGGTGAGGGGAGGCGCGTTCCAGGTCGGATCGCGCGGCGGCGGGTCGGTCGAAGCATCGATCTCTGCCGCCACCCTCGATCTCGACCTGACCGGAGGCGAGTTCGACCTGCCGGGTGGCCCTCGAGTCGACATCGAGGCGCCCTCGCACTTCGTCGTCCGTAATCTGGTGTTGCAGCCGGACGGGCAGTACTCCGGCATGGTCGATGCGGAGCTGTCCGGGAAGGCCGGCAGGATCCAGCGGGGCGGGGTCGTCGTCGCGTTGAGCGACGTGAAGCTGCGAACGACCGGGGCGGCGATCGCCAACGGGCGGGCGACCGGCGACGTTGAGCTGCAATCCAACTACCGCATGGACTACCCGCTCGTGGTGCGTTATCCCATCGCGCAGGTCGGCGTGCGGCGCGTCGAGCTCCATTTTCAGGGGTCGCTCGCGACCAAGCTTCACCTGAAGGACGCGGGCAGCGGCGACGAAGGCACCGCCACGGGAGAGTACCGGTTCACCGTGCCGTGGCCCCCCATCGAGCAGGCGGCGTTCGAGGTCCTGCGCGCCAAGTGGATTCAGGACATCCCGCCGGTCATGCGCAAGGTGAACTTCGTGATCGAGCCGCAGCGGTTCGGTCCATGCGGCGGGACCTGCTTCCTGGTTGGCCTTGACGTGACGGTGCAGAAGAAGCAAGGCAAAGGCCGTCTCTTCCGTCAGATCTGCGACGCACAGGGGAAGGCGGACCTCGTCGTCGATGCCGCGAGCCGCAGCTTCGTCCTCCGCAACGTGCGGATCGAACCCCGATGCCGGGGCATCGTCGGTTGGGTCGTGAACTTCATCGGGCCGCTCTTGACGACGACCTACAACGACGTCGTGCTCTTCCAGATCCCTGCAGACCTTCCCTTCACGATCGAGTCGGTGGACAGCGGCAGCGACTGGATCGCCATTGCGGGCAAGGTCGACTGGGCGTCGAAGGCGGCCGATGCCCCCTCAGAAACGTCTCCGGCAAACCCATCGACTCCTCCGATTCCGTAGGCTGAAGCCGGCGGCGAAGCGTTGGCCGCCACCGCGGCCGGCGGAACGGGGTCGGAGTGCGAGGCTCCAGGGCCGTCGGGCGGCCAAGCGGGCACCGGGGCAACCGTCGGGTAGTTCCTACCTAACGTGCGGCACCGATTCTGGGTACAAAATGCGCTATCCCACGCCCCATCCGAGGACTAGATTCGTAGGCGACTGAGAAAGAAGGTGCACGTTGAAGATCTCGAGATCCGTTTTCTTCGTCGTGAGTATTGGCCCAGCGCAGAACCCACAGGCATCCGCGCAAGGAAGTGGACGGTGAAGACGAACCTGGCGGCGCCGGTAGCCCTGGTTGGCGCCATCGTCCTGGTGGCAGGCCTCGGGTCGAGCCGGCCGGCGGCGGCACAGGGCTTCTACCTCGGCGGCGCTGTGAGTCATGCGGCGATCAACGCCACCGTCGTGGACGACACGCGGAACTCGTACAAGTTCTTCCTCGGCTATGAGTTTCCTGTCTTCCTCGGAATCGAGGCCGGCTGGGTCAACTTCGGCAGATTCGACGGCGTCATCACCGCCGCGGGGGGCAGCACGCGAGTGGGGTACGAGGCCAAGACCGGGACCGCGGCGCTGACGGGACGCATCCCGATCGGTCCTCTCGTCACGCTGTACGGGAAGGGCGGCTACATGTACTGGAGCACCGACGTTGCGCTCACCGGCACCGCGACCGACCCGCATTTCGAGGCCGGGACGGACCACGGGCATGACCCGTTCTACGGCGCCGGTTTGCGGTTCAACTTCGGCAAGCTCTCGGTGTTGGCGGAGTGGGAGAAGTACAAACTCCGGGACGTGGACATCAACGCGGTCAGCGCCGGAGTCCGCGTCGCGCTCTGAAGCGGTACGACGTACGGAACTGTGGAAGTTCGCGGAAGGAGACACACCCCATGGTAAAGATTCTGGCAGTCGCGCTCGTCCTCTTCTCGGCAGTGTTCATCCCGGCTGTGGGGGCCCAGGGATACTCGCAATACGAAGAGTTCTCGCCCGATCAGCTCGACAATCTGCTGGCGCCGATCGCCCTCTACCCCGATCCGCTGCTGGCGCAGGTTCTCCTCGCCGCGACCTTCCCGGACCAGGTCGACGACGCGGCCCGCTACCTCCGCGGCGGCCGCGACGCGAACGATGTCGACGACCTGTGGTGGGACGTCAGCGTCAAGGCCGTGGCCCACTACCCGACCGTCGTGGCGATGATGGCGGACAAGCTGGACTGGACGATGGCGCTGGGGCAGGCGTATGCCTATCAGTCGACCGATGTCATGGCATCGATCCAGCGGCTGCGCGCCCAGGCGCGCCGCGCAGGCAACCTCTACACCACCTCGGAACTCCAGGTCGTCGACTCCGGCGGTGAGATCTCGCTGTGGCCGGCGCAACCCCAGTACCTCTACGTGCCCCAGTACGATCCGGCGGTCGTCTTCTTTGCCCGGGCGCCCCTGTTCTTCGGCGCTCGCTTCGTCATCGGGGCGTGGCTCAACTTCGACTTCGACTGGGGCGGGCATCGCGTCTTCTATCACGGCTGGGACAGTGACAGAGGATGGGCCGTCCGGAGCCGCCGGTACATCCGCCCCAACGCCTACTACGTGAACAACACCTACCGGAACGTCCCGATCAACCGCGCCGTCATTCGCCAGCCGCTGAACTACCGCGCGCTGAACCGCTACGACGACGTTCACCGCACGACGAACTTCAACAACTTCCACAGCAGCAATCGGGTGGTGAATCAACCGCCGCCTCTAACCCTCCATCTGCCGGTCCCCAACAAGCTCATCAACCGCAACATCGACACCACCGACCGCAGGATCAACAACTTCCGCGGGCATCAGCCGCCTCCGAACGTGCAGGTCCGCAAGCCGGTGGCGCCGGCTTTCAACCCCGTGCGAGGCAACTTCGACCCGCGTGCGACCAGCCAGCGTGGCCAAGCCAGCCGGGCGCTGGTCCGGCGGACTCCAGCCCCGGTCGTGCGCCGCAACGTGGTGAAGCAACCTTCGCGCCCGCCCGTGATTCAAAAGAAGGACAAGAAGGACAAGAAGGACAAGAAGGACAAGAACGATCACTGAGCCGGGGGAGGTGGGGAAAATGACGACACACAGCGAGCAAACACGACCTGAGGGCGGGAAGGGGCTGGAGCATATGGGAATGCAAGAACCAATGAGGTCAGGTGAACTTCGCGGCCGCACCCCGTTCGTGGGAACGCTCCTGGCGTTCCTCTCGATTGGGACGCTCTGTGCCGCTTCTGTGCTGGCCGCGCCGCGAAAGGCGCCGAAGCAGGAACTCTTCGCCACTCCGGAGGCGGCGCTGCAGGCTCTGGTGAAAGCCGTGAAGGCCGGCGACCAGCAGGGGTTGACTGCGATCTTCGGGCCCGACAGCGAGCAACTGATGTCCGGCGACCCGGTCGCCGACGCCAACGCGCTGAAGGAGTTTGCCGCCGACCTCGATGAATCGGCGACGCTCGAGAAGGTCAACGACTCGACGTACACGCTCGTCGTCGGGAAGGAGCACTGGCCGTCGCCGATCCCGATCGTCAAGGACGGCAAGAAGTGGCGCTTCGACACCGCGGCGGGGGTCGAGGAGATCTCGAACCGGCGGGTCGGCGAGAACGAGCTTTCGACGATTGCGACGTGCCGCGCCTACGTGGTTGCGCAGTGGGAGTACTACACCGAGGCGAAGGACTCGGCGATGGACGGCCTCGCTGTCTACGCGCAGAGGTTCATCAGCACCCCGGGCGAGCGCGACGGCCTCTACTGGGAAACCGCCGAGGGCGGGCAGCCGAGTCCGATGGGGAGCCTGGTGGCGCAGGCGCGGGAGGAGGGCTACCCGCTGGGCATGGCCAAGAGCAGCGATGCGCCGAAGCGGTCTCCGTATCACGGGTACTTCTTCAAGATCCTCAAGGCCCAGGGGCCGCATGCGCCCGGAGGCAAGTTCAGCTACGTCATCAACGGCAACATGATCGCCGGCTACGCGCTGATCGCCTACCCCGCCAAATGGGGCAGCTCCGGAGTCATGACGTTCATCGTCAACCAGCAGGGCCGCGTGTACCAGCAGAACCTCGGTCCTGAAACGGCGGACCTCGCCGCCGCGATCACCGAATACGACCCGGACCCGAACTGGAAGCTGGTCCAGGAACCGTAGACGGCAACGGGCGGTCCTGAGATGTTGGAAGGAAGAGAAAGGCAGGTGTTCCATGCAACGTAAAGTCCTCGGTGTCCTCTTCGGTGTGGCTCTGCTGGCGTTGGTCGCGGTGGCGGCGAGCGCGGAAGAGCTGACGGTCAACTCCATCGTGGCGGCCCAGCGCTCCGGCGCCCCGGCTGACGGCATCGTCGCGATGGTCAACAGCCCGGCCAACACCATCGCCATGACGGCCGGGGACCTCGTCACGCTGCGCAACGCCGGCGTGCCGGAGAGCGTCATCGCCGCGATCTGGGCCCGTATCCCGGCGCCTGCGCCGGCGCCCGTCGCGCTCAAGCCGGACGACGCTCGTTTGGTCGATTTCGTGCGCCTGATCAAGTCGGGGGTGTCCGGGTCGATCATCGCCGAGCAGGTGAAGCAGTCGGGCCAGACCTACAACCTCTCGGTCAACGACCTCCTCTACCTGAAGGAGAACGGCGCCCAGGAGTCGACGATCGCCGCGCTGATGGCGACCAGCGCCGGGACCACGGCCGTACCGGCCGTTGCACCCTCTGAATTGGCCTTCAACGACCTGGTGTTCGTGAAGTGGGGTTTCTGGCACAAGAACCGCAACGGTAGCCTGGTCTTGAACGGTGACACATTCACTTGGAAGGACAGCGCCGACCCCAAGGAAGACTTCACGTTCCAGACCACGGGCCTCGAGAAGGTGTGGCTCACGTGCGACGCGCGGTCGTCCGGAAACTTCTGCTATCAGATCAACTTCAAGATCGTCAAGGGTGACCGCTACCGGTTTATGGACAGCCACCGCGACTCGGGGTCCAACGAGGCCGTCCTCAAGGTCATGGAGGCGCTGCGCACCTACTTCCCGCGTCTGACCTTCGGAACGCCGAGCGTCGACGACTGACCGTCTGAAACGGCCGGGCGCGAAACGCCCGGCCATGACACGGGTCCTCAGGATCCAGAACGGATGCGACATGAAGAAGCAAGAAGTGCGCGGCAAAGCGAAGAAGGTGCAAGGACGCGTGCAGGAAGCCGTCGGCAAAATCACCGGCGACAGCGCGCTCGAGCGGAAGGGCGCTCGCAAGCGAGTCGAGGGCACGGTCCAGGAGGGCGTCGGCAAGGCGACGTCGAAAGGTCACCGACCTCGCCGCCGGGATCGCCAAGGGGATCCAGAGGTAGGACGGCCCATCCCTCTCGACAGCCCGCCGGAACACGGGAGGATGGCATGAGAGGGCGTTGGGAAGGAGCGTCTCTTCTCCTTCCTTGATGCGGGCGCGAAAGGAACGTGCCATGACCATGTCACTGACGTCGTTACTGATCCTCCTGTTGATCGCGGCGGTATGCGGCGCCGTCGGAAAGGCCATCGCCGGAGGGGTTCGCGGCGGACTGATCGTTTCGATTGCCCTCGGCTTCATCGGGGCCCTGCTCGGACCCTGGGTCGCTCGGGCACTCAAGCTCCCGGAGCCGTTCATGGTGACGATCGGCGGGCAGCCGTTCCCCGTCCTGTGGTCGATCATCGGCGCCGCCGTGTTCGTGGCGATCATTCACCTGTTCTCCCGGAGGTGGTGACCGCGCTGCCGGGTGAGACCTTCGCGCCCGCCGCCGCCTGCGGCGGGATAACGACGCTGGCACGAGCATCTCTGGCAATTGGAAGCTCGGCTCACATGGGGAGCTGCACGGAGGCCCCGGGATTACGGACGGAGAAGGAGGATGAGATGTCAATCGCCAAGGTTTCCGAGATCAGCACCACTTCGACCAAGAGTTTTGAGGACGCCATCGACCAGGGAATCAACAGGGCGAACAAGACGCTTCGCAACGTGCGAAGCGCGTGGATCAAGGAGCAGCACGTTCGGGTGAAGAAGGGATCCATCACGGAGTTCCAGGTCAACATGATGGTCACGTTCGTCATCGACGACTAGCCTGTATCTCCAACCTGGATTCGTCGCGGGTGGCGCGCTGCCTTGCTTCACTGCGTGAGGCCTTTCTTCTGCCTGCGGGCTGAGGTTGTGTCGCTCGGGCGCCGCATCGAGCGCCGCCCTCCGACTGGACATGTCGATGTTCATCCCCGCGTGGCGGTGGGAAAGGCGATCTCGCCGCCGCCTGCTGTCATCGCGAAGAGTCCCGCCAGCTGCGGGACTCGCAGTAATTCCCTTACGACGGACTGCAGATCGGTATCACGTGGCATCGGGCCGCGGGCCGGCGACGGAGGGTGGTGGCCACGAAGCGCGTAGTTCCTACCTGGACAGTCCCTTCGACTCTCGGTAGAAAGTGCTCTTCCCGTCGGCGCACCAGAGGATTACGTTCAATACAGGCTCCAGGAAGGACGGTCTGCCATGAAGCGCAGGGGTGACGAGCCGACAGTGACCGCTGGTCCGATGCTCGGGCACGGAAGCGTCGGAGGGGCGGCCCTTGTTGTCGATCCGGGAGGCGCAATTTCGAGGCCGTCTCGGTACGGCCAACCTGGCAAGATGTTCGGTTGCGTCCAAGGCGCAATGGGCCACCGGATCCCCCGGCAACCATTTCCTCGGGGACGGTCGACGGTGGCGCTTCCGGAGATGAAGAGTGCCCGGGGATTGCGGCGAAAGTTGCATCGCCTCGTCAGCCTGTCGGGATGGGGCTGGGCGTTCGTTGCCGCAGCGGTCCTCTGGGAGCTCTTCGCCCTCGATCTTTCCCAATGTGCCGGTTGGGGATGGGACAAGGGCGGGTTCTTCTTCGCTTGGGGCCTTGGGACCCTTGCCTTCGGATTTTGCCTGAGAGCAAGCAGGAAGCGGCCGGCGGTCGCCCGTCTCTTCCTCGGCGTGAACATCCTCGTCGTGAGCGTACTCGCCCTGGTCGTCGCCACCAGATAGACTCGGCGAAGGCTCGCCCAGGGCGTGCGCCTCCCCGGCCGTCGTCGGTTCCCGTGCAGCTACAGCAGGTTGTTCTCTTCGGCGTAGTTCACCAGTTCGACCCGACTGGCCAACCCGAGCTTGCCCATCAGGTTGGCGCGGTGGTTCTCGACGGTGCGCATCGAGAGTCCGAGCACGGCGGCGATCTGGCGGTTCGTGTTTCCCTTGGAGAGAAGGCGCAGGACGTCGAGTTCGCGGCGGGTCAGCACGACCGCCGGCAGGCCGCGCCGGTGCTCCGTTGTGACCGGCTGGTGAAGGAGTGCGCGGGTCATCGCAGGGTGCACGTAGATGTCGCCATGACTCACGGCATGGATGGCCGCGATGATCTCGGACTCATCGGCCCGCTTGATCACGTAGCCGGCGCCGCCCGCGCGGAGCGCTTCGCGCAGCAGGCTCTCGTTCTCGTGCATGGTGAGGAACAGCACGATGAGCTCCGGGAACGCCGCTTTCAGCCGCTTCGCGGTCTTGATGCCGTTCTCGGGCGGCATGGTGATGTCGAGGAGGACCAAGTCGGGGTGCAGCGTCTCGGCAAGCTGCAGCGTCTGGGTGCCGTCCTCCGCCTCGCCGACGACCTCGATTTCGGGATCGATCCGCAGCAGCGCCCGGAGGCCGGAACGGACGACGGCGTGGTCGTCAGCGATCAGGATGCGAATCGGCATCTGAAACCTCCACGACAACGGTCGTACCTGCTCCGGGCGAGCTCTCCACCGCCAGGGTCCCGCCCATGGCCTCGGCTCGTTCCCTCAAGCCCAGCAGGCCGAAGTGATCCCCGGTCCGGACCTTTTCCGGATCGAACCCGGCGCCGTCGTCCTCGACCATCACCAAGACCCGGCCGCCGCGACGCTCGGCCAATATATCGACCCGGGTCGCGCGGGCGTGGCGCGCGACGTTGGTCATTGCCTCCTGGACCATGCGGTAGAGAGCCGTCTCCACCGCCGTCGGGAGGCGCTCGCCCGTGAAACCGTGCGCCTTGAAACGGACCGTGAGGCCGAACTTGGCCCCGGCTGATCGCGAGTACTCCCTGAGGGCCGCCTCGAGCCCAAGGGGATCAAGGCTCGGCGGCCGCAGGTCCGCGGCCAGCCGGTGCAAGCCTTCGATGAGGGCATCGGTCCGCTCCATGAGCTCCGCCACCCGTTCGGTGACGCTTTCGCCCCCCTTGGCTTCCCTCTCCAGCAGCCTGAGCCCGAAGCGCAGCGATGCCAGGGCCTGTCCGGCCTCGTCGTGAAGCTCCCGGGCAATAGCTCGCCGCTCGCTTTCCTGCACCTCGACGAGGCGGCGCGAAAGCGCCTGCAACCGCGCCGTCGACGCCTGCATCTGCTCGAAGAGAATCGCATTCTCGACCGCCACCGAGGCCTGGGACGACATCGCCTCGGCCAGCTTCACGTGCTCCTCGTTGAAGTAGTCGGCCTCCCGCTTGGACAGCGCAAACAACCCCGCGACGCTGCCGCGAGCGAACAGCGGCACCCCCATCCAGCTCGCCTCAACCGAGTGATCCGTCGGGAGGCTCCAGTCGGGGCGGGTGCGGACATCGGGGATCAGGACGGCCGTTCCGGTCGTCAAGATGCCGTTGACGATCGGATGGTCGGCCGGGTCGAACGCCGGTCGCTCCTCGGCCGCGAGGGGAACCACGTGGTCGCCGTTGAAGATCGCCCGGACGGAGACTCGGGACGCCTCCTCGAGGACCATGACGCTGGCGCGGTCGAAGGGGACTAACCCCCGCAGGCGGTCGAGCAGGGTGGCCAGCACGGTCTCGCGGTCGAGGCTGCGGGTGAGCGCCAAGGTCGCCTCGCGCAGGGCATCGGCAACGGTCCGGGCGTGCCGCTCGGACTCGTGCGCGAGCCACCTGTGCGTCACGTCCCGGGCCACGCTCAGCACCGAATGCGTGGCCCCCCTCGGGCCCTTTTCCGGGACGAGACGGCAGTCGTAGTACCTCGTACCGTCCAGGGTCGGGACCGCAAAATCGAGTCGCTCGGGCCGTCCTGTCGCGAAAACCCTCCGTAGGGCTGCGTCCCACACCTCGACCAGCTCGGGTGGCAACCCCATTTCGCGGTTCGTCTTGCCCACGAAGTCCTGCGTCGGGCGACCGATCACGCGCTCGGCCGCGGGGCTCGCGTACAGGTGCCGCAGATGTGGGTCGAAGCGCGCGACGATGTCGGGCAGGTTCTCGACCAGCGTCCTGAACTGCTCCTCGGCCTGGCGCAGGTGCGTGGCACCCTCGCGCACCTCCTTTGCCAGGCCGTTCCGGTCCTTCCGGAGGCCGTTGATGGTGCGGCTGTTGAGCATCGCCACGGCGGCCATCTCGGCGAAGACCTCGGCAAGCCGGGAGTCGGCCGCAGAGAAGCCCCCGGGCCTATTGATCAGGCCGACCAGCCCGGCGACCTCGTCCGCGATGATGACCGGCACGACGAGAGCGTTCTCCGGCGTCGCGCGTCCGCCGGCAGGGGACGCCTGCGCCGCGCCCTTTGCCAGGCTCTTGGCGTTGACGGCCCGGAGGCCCTTGATGGCGCGTGCACAGAGGCGGCCCAGCGGCTCGGGCAGCCCGGCCGAGGCGTCGAGCTCGAGGCCGCCGGGATCGAGGCAGACGACCTGAAGGCCCTTCCCGCCCGGCGAGGTCACGGCCAGGAAACCGGCTTCCGCGCCAAGGATCGCCTTGCACGCCTCCAGGAGGGGCGTCGCCGCGTCGGCGAAAGCGCGGTTCTCCAGCACCACGCGCGCCGCCGCGAGCAGTGCGGCGACCTCCCGGCTTCGGCCGTTCGTCTTCCCCTGCGGTTCCGGCGGCTTCCTCATCACGTCTTTCGCACGCTGCAGCGAGCAGCGTGGACGCCTCCCGGTCAACCCCGGTCGCACGACGAAGGCGAAGGAGCGTGGCCCGGGGTGAGTACTTTAAAGAAATATACCACCAAACCCTTTGACGCCGGTCACGGCCGCGGCCGGGCAGGACATCGTCCGGGTAGTTCCTACCTACCTCGCGGTTTCGCTCCCGGGTAGAAAGTGCGCTTCACGGGTGGAGGGACAAAGGAGCAGGATTGACCTGCGCATCGGAAGGGAAGGCAACCCATGAAACGCGCAGGAGTGAACGGGTTCTCGGTCGTATGCCGCGCTGCCGGCGCAGCGCGTGCGGAGGCGCAGACCGATCCGGGCGCGCGCGTAGACGTAAAGCATCATGTCCTCCTGGAGATGCAGTGGCAGGGCAGCGGCGGAAGGTTCCGCCACCTCGCTCTCACCGCGCGTGGCATGCGGCTGGCACTTGTGGCTTCCGGCGTCGTCGCCTTGCTCGCTGTCGCGATCGTAGGCGTGCGATTGGTGCGGTCGGATCGCCCTTTGGGGTATTTCGCCGTCGACCCGGTGGTGCGCGAGAACGCGGAGCTCAAAGCACGGCACGACGCGCTGCGCGAGCGGGCGTTCGACCTTGCCGCGCAGCTCGATGAGCGCGTCGAGCAGAAGCGCAGAATGCTCGGCGTGGCCGAAACGCCGGGTCATGCCTGGGGGGATCAGAGTCTTCGCCTGCCGGCGAGTGACGCCGGGGACGACGCGATCCTCGCCTGGATCTCGGCGCAGGAGGCGCGACTCGAGGCGCTCGAGAACAAACTCGCCACTGGCCGGTTGGGAACGGGCGGAAAGCAGGCGTCGGTCTCGGCCCCTGCCGACACGGTTCGGGTGCCCGTTCGCAACGCCGCGGTGCTCCAGGTGGCGGGTCTGGACTCGGCCGGACCTCAAGAAGCGGCGCCGACCAAGCGTTGACGACAACGTAGGAGGTGACCACTGTTCGGACGGCGTCGCCCCGAAAGGGCCATGCCTCTCAGGGGCGAGATTCTGAGCCTCGAGGGTCTCGAGGAGCGTGCCAGGACGCTCGCCGCCGGCTTCACGCTGGCGCCGGCGTCGAGTAACGGCGGGCGCGATGTGCTGCCGCGGCTTGAAGGAAACATCCGCGCACTGAACGCGACGTACCGCTCCCTCGCCGACGACGTCCACCGGGGCGTCGCCGTTCCTCCGGCCGCCGAGTGGCTTCTCGACAACTTCCACCTCGTCGAGGCGGAGGCGCGTGCCGTGCGGCACGACCTCCCCGTCCGCTACTACCGGAAGCTGCCGAAGCTCGCGGCGCGCGAGTTCGCAGGGAAGGCCCGCATCCATGCGATGGCGCTCGAGCTGATCCGGCACGGCGACGGGCGGCTCGACGCGGAGCGCCTCGCGCGGTTCGTCTTCGCGTTTCAGACCGTGGCCCCGTTGACGATCGGCGAACTGTGGGCGTGGCCCAGCATGCTCAAGCTCGCACTCCTCGAGAACCTCAGGCTACTGACCGACGGAATCGTTGCCGGGCGGGAGGCACGCCGGGAGGCGGACGCCGCCCTCGTGCGGCTGGAGCGGGGCGATGCCCTCGGTTCCCTGCCCGACCCCCTCCCGAACGCCTTCGTGGCTCAGCTCCGACAACGAATGCGCGAATACGACCCCCGCGTGTCCCCCCTTGCCGCCGCGGTCGAGCAGGCGCTCGCCGCAGTGGGGACGACGCCCGAGGACGCGGTCCGCTCCGAACACCAGCGCCAGGCCACCGATCAGGTCTCAACCGGCAACCTCGTGACGAGCCTCAGGTTCTGCGCGACGCTCGACTGGAGCCGGTTCGTGGAGATGGTCAGCCCGGTGGAGGAGGTCCTGCGGCGGGACCCGGCCGGGGTCTACCCAAGGATGGACTTCGCCAGCCGCGACCGCTACCGGCACGCGGTGGAGGACCTCGCCGAGCCGACCGGCGAAGCGCAGCTGCGCGTCGCCCTGCGCACCGTCGAGAGCGCCCGCCAGGCCGCGGAGCGGAACGGGGCCGGCGACAGGATGGCGCACGTCGGCTACCACCTGATCGGGGGGGGTCGGCGCGGCCTCGAGATCGACGTCGCGTTCCGCCCGCGCCTCGCTCAGCGCTTCCGCCGCTGGGCGTTCGCCCATGCGACCGCGGCGTACCTCGGCGGCATCGGCCTCCTGACCGGCGTCGGCGTGCTCGGCGCGTACGCGTACGCAGACGCCGCCGGCGGCGCCCTGATGCCGGCGGTCGCGGCGCTGCTCGCGCTTCTACCCGCAAGCGAACTCGCCTTGCTCATCGTCCAGCGCATCGTGGCTGCGCTGGTGCCGCCGCGCCGGCTCCCCCGCCTCGATTTCGGCAAGGGGATCCCCGAGAGCGCCCGCACGATGGTGGTCGTGCCCGAGTTCCTCGGCAGCGTGGGGGAGGTCGAGCGGCTCCTGGCGCACCTGGAGGTGCAGGCGCTCGGAAACCTCGACCCCCGGATCCACTTCGCCGTCCTCTCCGACTTCAGGGACGCGGAGACGCTCGCGGTCGCCGGTGAGGACGAGATCCTGGCCGCCGCGGTGGCCGGGATCGAGGCGCTCAACCGCCGGCACGCCGCCGATGGGAACGACCGCTTCTACCTGTTCCACCGCGATCGGCAGTGGAACCCGAAGGAAGGCGTTTTCATGGGCTGGGAGCGCAAGCGGGGGAAGATCGAGGAGTTCAACCGCCTGTTGCGTTCCGCTCCCGACACCAGCTTCTCCGTCAAGGTCGGGGACCTGTCCATTCTCTCTTCGGTGCGCTACGTGCTCACCCTGGACGCCGACACGCGGCTTCCGAGGGGAGCCGCAAGGACCCTCATCGGGATCATGTCGCACCCACTCAACAAGCCCGTGGTCGACACCGCTCTCCGCAGGGTCACGGAGGGCTACGGCATCCTCCAGCCGCGCGTGAGCGTCAACCTGGCGAGCGCCGCCGGGTCGCTCTTCGCACGGGTGTACTCGGGCCACACCGGCGTCGACCCGTATACGACGGCGGTGTCCGACACCTACCAGGACCTGTTCGGCGAAGGGTCCTTTACCGGTAAGGGACTGTACGACGTCGACGCCTTCCAGGCGACGGTCGGCTGGCGCGTTCCCGAGAACGCGCTGCTCTCGCACGATCTCTTCGAGGGGTTGTACGCACGGACCGCGCTCGTCTCCGACGTGGAGGTAGTGGACGACTACCCCGCCAACGTCCTCGCGCACGCCCGGCGACAACACCGCTGGGTGCGCGGCGACTGGCAGATCCTCGCCTGGCTCTTCCCGTTGGTCCCGACGCCGCAGGGTTTCGTGAGGAACCGCCTCCCGCTCATCAGCCAGTGGAAGATCCTCGACAACCTCAGGCGCAGTCTCGTGGCGCCCGCGCTGCTCGCCTTCTTCGCGGCCGCGTGGGCGCTCTTGCCGGGCAGCCCCCTCGTCTGGACGCTGGTCGGCCTCGCGCTCGTTGCGTTCCCGTTCGCCGCCGCCCTCTTCCATCTCCTGGAGCGGCGCCCCGCGCACGAACCGGCTCGCGTTCACCTTCGAGGCGTCGTGGAGGACCTGAGCGCCACATTCGCGCAGGCTCTCCTGACGCTGGTCTTCCTCCCATTCCGAGCGTGGGAGATGGTGCACGCCATCGCCGTGACGCTCGTCCGCCTCGGCATCACGAAGCGCCGACTCCTCGAATGGGAGACGGCGGCCGCGCAGGGGGTACGGACCGCCGGCCTCGTGCGGCAGGGTGTCCGTCCCTTCTTCGCCGAGATGGCCGCGAGCCCGATTGCGGCCCTGGGGCTCCTCGCCCTCACCGCCGCCGCCCGTCCCGGCGCTCTTCCCCTTGCGCTGCCGTTCCTCGCCTTGTGGGCGGCGGCGCCCGCCTGCGCGTACTGGCTCAGCCGGCCCACCGCGCCGCGCGAGCGGGAACTGTCGCAGGAGGACCGTGACCTCCTGCGGGCGGTGGCGCAAAGGACGTGGCGCTATTTCGAGACCCTGGCCGGCCCCGGGGACCACTGGCTCCCTCCCGACAACCTCCAGGAGGACCGAGAGCCCGCGGTCGCCCACCGGACCTCACCGACCAACATCGGGCTGGGCCTCCTCTCCACGCTCGCGGCGCACGATCTGGGCCTGCTGGCTACGGATGCAATGGTCGAAAGACTCGAGGGGACGCTGACCACGGTCGAGGGGCTGGAGCACCACGAGGGGCACCTCCTGAACTGGTACGACACCGAGAAGCTCTCGCCGCTCCTCCCGCGCTACGTGTCCACGGTCGACAGCGGCAACCTCGCGGGTGCGCTGCTGACCCTGGCGGAGGGGTGCCGTCAGCTGGGCACGGCGCGACGAGACCTGGCGTCACGCCTGTCCGACGTGGCCCGTCGCGCGGCGGCCCTGGCCGATGGGATGAACTTCGCGTTTCTATACGACCGCCAGCGCCAGCTCTTCTCGATCGGCTATCGCCTGGCCGACGCCGGCGGGCCGGGGCGACTGGACGGCGCGTACTACGACCTTCTCGCCTCTGAGTCGCGCGTTGCGAGCTTCTTCGCCATCGCCAAGGGCGACGTCCCGCAAAGCCATTGGTTCCACCTGGGACGGCTCGTCGTCAGCGTGGAGGGCGTCCCGACGCTCGTCTCCTGGGGCGCGACGATGTTCGAGTACCTCATGCCGCTCCTCCTGATGAGAACGTATCCGGGGACGCTCCTCGATCAGAGCTGCCGCATGGTCATCAGGAAGCAGATCCGGTACGGTCGCGAGCGGCACGTTCCGTGGGGGATCTCCGAGTCCGCCTACGATCTGACCGACCGGCTCGGCAACTACCAGTACAAGGAGTTCGGCGTCCCGGGCCTCGGCTTGAGGCGAGGCCTGGCCGACGAGCTCGTCGTGGCTCCCTACGCGACCGCGTTGGCCGCTCTCCTGGAGCCGGCCAAAGCCGCGCGGAACCTGCGGCGCCTGGCGAGCGACGGGGCCGAGGGGGCGCTCGGGTACTACGACGCCATCGACTACACGGCCCGGAAGCCGAACGAGATAGGCGACCCGGCGGCCGTGCGACCCGGGGGCGGCGTCATCGTGAAGACCTACCTGGCGCACCACCAGGGGATGACGCTCGTCGCCATCGCCAACATCCTTCTGGGCGACGTGATGGTCGACCGGTTCCACGCCGACCCGCGCATCCAGGCGACCGAACTCCTCCTGCAGGAGCGGATCCCACGCGAGGCGCCCATCATCGAGCCGCGCCCGGCCGAGGAGACCCGAGCCGAGCCGCCCGCGTTCGCGCGCGCCCCGCGCCGCTTGCGCTCGCCGCACACGCCCTACCCGCGGGCACAGATCCTCTCGAACGGCAGTTACGTCGCAATCATCACGAACGGGGGCGGCGGAACGAGCTTCTGCCGCAGCCGTGCCGTGACGCGGTGGCGGGAGGACCGCACCCGCGATCCCGGAAGCCAGTTCGTCTATCTGCGCGACGTCCACACGGGCGCCGTCTGGTCCGCAGCGTACCAGCCGACGGCCAAAGAGCCCGAGAGCTACCTCGTGGAGTTCCTCGCCGAGAAGGCAACCTTCGAGCGGCTCGACTACGGCATCGCAACGCGCCTCGAGGTCACCGTGTCGCCGCAAGACGACGCCGAGGTCTGGCGCGTCTCGCTGACGAACCGGAGCGACCGCTCCCGCGAGATCGAGCTGACGAGCTACGTCGAAGTCGGTCTGGGATCGATCGCCGAGGACGTGGCCAACCCGGCGTTCGGGAAGCTCTTCGTCGAGACGGAGTGGATTGCGGAGAATGCGGCTCTCCTCGCGCGGCGCCGGCGCCGCGGCCCGCACGACCCGACGCTCGTCGGATTCCACGTCCTCTCCATCCACGGACCGACGCAAGCGCCAGTCGAGTGGGAAACCGACCGGATGCGCTTCCTGGGGCGCGGGCGCGGCCCCGACAATCCCGAGGCCATGGACGGGCGCGCACTTTCGGGGACGACCGGCGCGGTCCTCGACCCGGTGATGAGCCTGCGGACCCGGGTGCGGCTTGCGCCAGGCGGGTTCGCCCGCGTCTCGTTCACGACCGGCGTCGCCGACGGGGAGCCGGCCGCACGCGAATGCGCGCAGAAGTACCACGACCACGGCGTCGCCGCCCGCGCCTTCGCCCTCGCCTACACGCAGGCGCAGATGTCGCAGCGGCACCTCGGCATCTCCGTCGAGCAAGCCCAGCTCACCGAGCGGCTCGCATCCCGCGTCTTCTTCTCCGACGCGTCGCTCCGGGCCGACGGGGAGACGCTGGCGAAGAACACGTTAGGCCAGGAGGGCCTGTGGAAATTCGGCATCTCGGGCGATCTCCCGATCGTCCTCGTCCGCGTGAGAGAGCCGAACGACGTGCAGCTCGTCCGGCAGGTCCTGATCGCCTACGAGCACTGGCGCATGAAGGGGCTGAAGGCGGACGCCGTGATCCTGAACGAGCACCCGGCCAGCTACCGCGAAGAGACGAACCAGCAGCTCACGCAACTCATCGACGGCGGCCCGTGGAGCGCCTGGAAGGGGAAGCCCGGCGGCGTATTCCTCCTCCAGGGCGACCGGATCTCGGAGGCCGAGACGGTGCTTCTGAGCGTGGTCGCCCAGGCGGTCCTCTCCGGCGACCGAGGCACCCTGGAACAGCAGCTCGACCGCCCGGAGTCGGAGCCTTCACGCCCGTTGGCCGAAGTGCTGGTCGACGAGATCGTCGATGCCGGGCGGCCGGACGCCGCGGCGGAGCCGCCGCCGACGATCCTCAACAACGGGCTCGGCGGCTTCACGCGCGACGGGCGCGAGTACGTCATCGTCCTCGAGGGCGAACGGGAGACGCCGCTTCCCTGGATCAACGTTCTCGCCAACCCGCGCTTCGGGAGCATCCTCACCGCCTCCGGGTCGGCGCACACCTGGGCCGGGGACAGCCGCGAGAACCGCCTCACGCCGTTCGCGAACGACCCGGTCACCGACCCGACCGCCGAGGCCATCTTCATCCGGGACGAGGAAAGCGGCGCCGTGTGGGGCGCGACGCCGGCGCCCCTGCGGCGCACGCCCCGCTCTCCGCGTTGGGTGGTGCGCCACGCCCCGGGCGTAACCCGTTTCTCGCGCGCCGCGCACGGCATCGCGCAGGAGCTGGCGGTCTTCGTGGCGCGGGACGAGCCGGTGAAGCTGTCTCTCCTGACGTTGACGAACCGGTCCGGCCGGCCGCGGCGCCTCGCCCTCTTCTCGTACGTCGCGTGGTTGCTCGGCCCACCGATTGCGAGTGGCCCGAGGTTCGTCGCGACCGAGCGCGACGGCTCAACCGGCGCCGTTTTGGCGCGCGACCTGTACAGCGTGGATAGGGAGCGCCTCGCGTTCGCAGCCGCGAGCGAGCCGCTCCTCTCAGCGACGGGTGACCGTCTGGAGTTCCTCGGCCGCAACGGTTCGCTCGCGCGTGCGGCCGCGCTCGGCCGGCCGCTGCTGTCCAACCGGTTCGGCGCCGGCCTCGACCCGTGCGCGGCGTTGCAGGCGGTGGTGGAGCTCGAGCCCGGCGCGACGCGTCGCGTCGCGTTCATCCTCGGGCAGGGCCGAGACGAGGCGGAGGCTCGCGCCCTCCTGCGCCGGTTCGCAGGCGCCGACGGCGCGGCAGTTGCCGCAGCCGAGCTCGCCGCGGTGGAGGCATTTTGGGAGGAGACGCTTGGCGCCGTGCGCGTCACCACCCCGGACGACTCCTTCGACGTCCTGGTCAACGGGTGGCTCCTCTACCAGGACCTGGCGTGCCGTGTCTGGGCGCGCTCCGCATACTCCCAGTCGAGCGGCGCGTACGGCTTCCGCGACCAGCTTCAGGACGTGCTGGCGCTCATGCTCACGCGCCCGGACCTCACCCGCGAGCACATCCTGCGGGCCGCCGCGCGCCAGTTCGTGGAGGGGGACGTGCAGCACTGGTGGAGCGCCCCGGGTGGCCAGGGCATTCGCACGCATTGCTCGGACGACCTTCTCTGGCTCCCGTACGCGACCGCCGAGTACGTCAAGACCACGGGGGACCGCTCCGTCCTCGATGAGCAAACGCCCTTCCTCGAGGCGCCCGCCGTTCCGCCCGGAGAGCCCGAGGCGTACGGAATCCCGGCCGTCTCCCGCGAGACGGGGACGCTGTTCGAGCACGGAGTCAGGGCCGTGGATCGGGCGCTCACCGCCGGCGGGCACGGCCTGCCGCTCATCGGGAGCTGCGACTGGAACGACGGCTTCAACCGGGTCGGTCCCGAGGGTCGCGGGGAGAGCATCTTCGTCGGCTGGTTCCTTCACGCCGTACTGGGGAGCTTTGCCCCGCTGTGCGACGAGCGCGGCGACGCGACACGAGCGGCGCGCTACCGCGCCGAGCGCGAGCGCCTGGGAACCATGCTGGAGCAGGCCTGGGACGGCGAGTGGTACCGGCGCGCGTACTTCGACGACGGCACGCCGCTGGGGTCGTCCCAGAACGACGAGGGGAGGATCGACTCGGTGGCCCAGACCTGGGCCGTACTCTCGGGCGCCGCGCCGGCGGACCGCGCCGAGCGCGCCATGAATGCCGTACGCGCCCACCTGCTCCGGCGCGGCTCGGGCGTCATCCTGCTCCTGACGCCGCCGTTCGATCGCACGGCTCTCGACCCGGGCTACATCAAGGGATACATCCCGGGAATCCGCGAAAACGGAGGGCAGTACACGCACGCGGGGGCGTGGGTTTCCCTCGCGCTCGCGCGCCTTGGCAGCGGCGACGAGGCGGTGGAGGTCTTCCACATGCTCAACCCCATCAACCACTCGCGGACGGCGAGCGAGGTCGAGCAATACATGACCGAGCCCTATGCGGTTGCGGGGGATGTCTACGACCACGCGGCCCACCGGGGGCGGGGCGGTTGGACCTGGTACACGGGTTCGGCCGGATGGATGTACCGGGTCGGACTGGAAGGCATCCTCGGGCTCCAGCGTCGCGGCGCGTCCTTCGCGGTGAACCCGTGCATCCCGTCGTCGTGGCCGACCTACTCCATCCAGTGGCGCTTCGGGACGACGCACTACACGATCGTCGTGGAGAACCCGGAGCGGCGCTGCCGGGGCGTGGCGAGTGTGGAGTTGGATGGACGGCCCGCCGATCCGGCGGCGATCCCGCTCTCCGACGACGGGGGCGCGCATCGCGTGCGGGTCGTGCTCGGAGCGGCCCGCAAGGGGTTGTTGGACTCCATGCGGCCGCCACGACCCCGGGCGAGCGCCAAGGCGCCATGAGCCGCGGCGATCGTGGTGGGTTGCCGGAGGGGTAGTTTCTACCCACGTGAACGTCCTGATCTGGGTAGTAAGCACTCTTCCCGACGGGAGCACGAAAAACTAGGTTGGGGATGCGTCCGGAGAGGGGTGACACCGAGGGAGCGCGACCTCGTCTCCGGTGCGCATCCGGTCGAGGAGATACGGCAATGAACGTGAGCCCTCTGGCGGGCAAGCCCGCCCAGCCGTCAATGCTCGTCAACGTGCCGAAGCTCGTCACCGCCTACTTCACGGACCGTCCTGATCCTTCCGTGCCGGCGCAACGGGTGATGTTCGGCACCTCGGGGCATCGCGGCTCCGCGTTCGACAGATCGTTCAACGAATGGCACATCCTCGCGATCAGCCAGGCCATTTGCCTGTACCGCAGGCGGCAGAAGATCGACGGCCCGCTCTTTCTCGGCATGGACACACACGCCCTCTCCGTTCCGGCGCTCGCCAGCGCGCTGGAGGTGCTGGCGGCCAACGGAGTGGAGGTCATGCTCGCCGAGGGAGGCGAATACACCCCAACCCCGGTCATCTCGCATGCGATCCTCACATACAACCGCGGGCGCACGGCCGGACTCGCCGACGGCGTCGTGATCACGCCCTCACACAACCCGCCCCATGACGGCGGCTTCAAGTACAACCCGCCGAGCGGCGGCCCGGCGGATACCGGCGCCACCGGCTGGATCGAAGCCAAGGCCAATGACCTTCTGAAGGACGGCCTCAAGGGCGTGAAAAGAATGCGCCACGAGAAGGCTCTGGGCGCCTCTACGACGCACCGGCACGACTACCTCGATGCCTACGTGAGCGATCTCGGCAACGTTCTCGACATGGACGCGATCCGTGGCGGCACGATCAAAATGGGCGTGGATCCGCTCGGCGGCGCCGGGGTCCACTACTGGGGACCGATCGCCGAGCGCTACGGCTTGAACCTCACCGTCGTCAACGAGGCCGTCGATCCGACGTTCCGGTTCATGACGGTCGATTGGGACGGCCAGATCCGCATGGACCCGTCGTCGCCCTACGCGATGCAGCGATTGATCGATCTGAAGGACCGCTTCGAGATCGCCTTCGCCTGCGACACCGACCACGATCGACACGGGATCGTCACCCCGGGCGCGGGACTGCTGCCGCCCAACCACTACCTTGCGGTCGCCGTCTTCTACCTTTTTCAACACCGGCCGGAGTGGCACCCAATCGCCGCGGTCGGCAAGACTCTGGTGAGCAGCCAGATGATCGACCGCGTCACCGCCAAGCTCGGGCGGAGGCTGTACGAAGTGCCGGTCGGCTTCAAGTGGTTCGTTGACGGGTTGCTCGACGGCTCGCTCGGCTTCGGCGGGGAGGAAAGTGCGGGCGCATCGTTCCTCCGCCGGGACGGCAGCGTCTGGACGACGGACAAAGACGGGATCGTTCCGGCGTTGCTCGCGGCGGAGATCACGGCCCGGGTGGACCGGGACCCTGGCGAAATCTACCAGGAGCTCACGCGCGAGTTCGGCGAGCCCGCGTATGACCGGGTCGAGGCGCCGGCCACTCCCGAGCAGAAAGCGCGACTGGCAAGGCTGTCCCCGCAGCAGGTCAGGATCAAAGAGCTGGCTGGTGAGGAGATATTGGCCATCCTCAGCAACGCGCCGGGCAACGGCGCCGCCATCGGCGGGCTGAAAGTGGTGGCCAAGAGCGGATGGTTTGCGGCGCGCCCGTCGGGGACTGAGGACATCTACAAGATCTACGCGGAGAGCTTCCGCGGGGCGGATCACCTGGGCCGCATCCTGGAAGAAGCGCAGACCATCGTCAACGATGCTCTGGCTGCGGCGCCGCAACGGCCGGGGCCTGCAGGGACTTCAACCTCGGACAAGAAACCATGAGCAAGCGAACCCCCGTCAGCAAGCCGAGCCACAGTCTCCTACCTACGGACGTCGAAGGGTTCGATTCCCTGGCGGAGCTTGCCCTGGATATGCACTGGTCGTGGAATCATGCCACCGACGAGGTGTGGCGGCAGCTCGATCCGGTGCTGTGGGAGCTGACGCATCATCCTTGGGATGTCCTGCAGACCGTTTCCCGGCAGAAGATCAAGGGCGTGCTGGCCGATCCGGTCTTTCGCAAGAAGATCGATGCCCTCGTGCAGTCGAAGGAGCAAGCGGAGAACGCACCCGCGTGGTTCCAGGAGAATCACCCGGGGACTCCACTGACCTGCGTTGCATATTTCAGCATGGAGTTCATGTTGAGCGAGGCGCTGCCCATCTATTCGGGCGGGCTCGGCAATGTGGCCGGCGACCAGCTCAAAGCCGCCAGCGATCTGGGCGTGCCGGTGGTCGGCGTGGGCCTGCTCTACCAGCAAGGGTATTTTCGCCAGGAGATCGACAAGAACGGCGCGCAACAGGCCCTGTACCCATACAACGACCCCGGGCAGTTGCCGATCACGCCGCTGCGCCAGGCGGACGGCGAGTGGTTGCGGTTGGAGATCGCCTTACCCGGCTACTCGGTCTGGGTGCGCGCCTGGCAGGTCCAAGTTGGCAGAGTCAAGCTTTATCTGCTGGACAGCAACGACGCGGCAAACGTCCCCGCTCATCGCGGGATCACCAGCGAGCTGTACGGTGGCGGACCCGAGCTGCGCCTCAAGCAGGAGCTGCTGCTCGGGATCGGCGGGTGGCGGTTGCTCCGCGCGCTCGGCGTCCAGCCCGACGTCTGCCACCTGAATGAAGGGCACGCCGCGTTCGCCGTCCTGGAACGTGCTCGGAGCTTCATGGAGGAGACGGATCAGACCTTCGAAGTCGCACTGGCCGTGACGCGAGCAGGGAACCTCTTCACCACCCACACCGCAGTCGCCGCCGGCTTCGACCGGTTCGCGCCGGCCCTGATCGAGCAATACCTCGGCGGGTACGCCGAGCGGAAGCTCCACATATCGCTCCGGGACCTGTTGGCCCTGGGCCGGCAGGACCCGAACGACGCGTCGGAAAGCTTCAACATGGCCTACCTGGCGGTCCGCGGGAGCGGAACGGTGAATGGCGTGAGTCGCCTGCATGGCAAGGTCAGTCGGCACCTCTTTGCGTCTCTCTTTCCCCACTGGCCAGCGGAGGAAGTGCCCGTCGGACACGTGACCAATGGCGTTCACATGCCAACCTGGGATTCGGCCCCAGCCGATGATCTCTGGACGGAAGCCTGTGGAAAGGACCGTTGGCTGGGGACGACGGAAACCCTGGCGCCAGATATCCGCCGCGTCTCCGATGAAAGCCTTTGGCAATTTCGCACGGCCGCCAGCAAATCTCTCATTGAATACGTTCGCGAGCGCCTGTTCAGGCAGCTGGCCGCCTCCGGCGCGTCACCCGACGCCGTTGATAGGGCGAAGAGTCTGTTGGACCCGAACGCGTTGACCTTGGGCTTTGCGCGGCGCTTCGCGACCTACAAGAGGCCGAACCTGCTGCTCCACGACGAGGAGCGGCTGCTGCGCCTGTTGACCAACCCTGAGCGCCCGGTGCAACTCATCGTGGCCGGCAAGGCCCATCCGGCGGACCAGGCGGGCCAGGCCCTGATTCAGGAGTGGATCCGCTTCATTCGCCGGCCCGAGGTGCGCCCCCATGCCGTCTTCCTCAGTGACTACGACATGTTGCTGTCCGAGCGCTTGGTGCAGGGAGTGGACGTCTGGATCAACACCCCCCGGCGGCCCTGGGAGGCGTGCGGAACGAGCGGCATGAAAGTGCTGGTCAACGGAGGCCTCAACCTCTCCGAACTGGACGGCTGGTGGGCCGAGGCGTACACGCCTGAGGTGGGGTGGGCGTTGGGGGACGGTCAGGAGCATGGCGACGATCCGGCCTGGGACGCGGCCGAAGCCGACGCGCTCTACGACCTGCTCGAGCGCGAGGTGATCCCAGAGTTCTTTGGCCGAGACGAAGGCGGCATTCCAACCGCATGGGTCACGCGGATGCGCGAGAGCATGGCGCAGCTGACGCCGCGCTTCTCCGCCAACCGGGCGGTGCGCGAATACACCGAGCACCGCTACCTGCCGGCTGCTGCGGCCTACCGTCTGCGCAGTGCCGACCAAGGCGCTATGGGCAGGCAGATGGTCGATTGGCGGCGCCGCCTGGAACGGACATGGGCGACGCTCCACCTCGGCGAGGTGAGGGTCGAGACCCGCGGCGAACGGCACGAGTTCGAGGTCGAGGTGCTTCTCCATGACCTCGACCCGCAGGCGGTGCGGGTGGAAATGTACGCCGACGGCGCTTCCGACGGCGCTCCCGAGCGACACGAGATGACGCTCGCCCGCGAGCACGACGGCGGGGCCGGCCGCCACGTCTACTACACGGCTGTGCCTTCGCGCCGTCCACCGTCCGACTATACGGCGCGCGTGCTGCCGCACTTCGCCGGCGTCGCGATCCCACTGGAAGAGGCCAGGATCGTGTGGCAGCGGTGACGCGATTCGGGCGTCGGCGGTGGTCGGCACGTGCAGCACGAGGAAAGGAGCGCGACGATGCCAGTGGAGCTCAAAGAACTCATTAACGGCACGGTACTGGAGGTCCATCTGACGGGAACGCTGGTGAAGAAGGACTACGAGACGCTTGTGCCTGCTCTGGAGCGCTTGGTCCAACGCCACGGCACGATCGACATGCTGGTGACGATGCACGATTTCCACGGCTGGACCGCGGGCGCGCTCTGGGAGGACACCAAGTTCGGCCTCGGTCATTTCCGCGACGTCAAACGGCTCGCCATGGTCGGCGAAACGAAGTGGCAGAAAGAACTGACCACGTTCTTCAAGCCGTTCACGACGGCCACGGTCCGCTACTTCGAGTCCTCCCAGGCGCCGGAAGCGCTCGACTGGCTGACGGAGCGTTGAGCCGTGCGCATGCGCACCCACCTTGGCAGCCGCCGGGGCCATGCCGACGTCGAAACGGGTTCTAACCACGCCCGGCAGGAAAGAGGACGATGAAGAGCGCGAAGGCAATCACCTGCCTGTTCCTCGATATCGGCGGCGTCCTGCTCAGCGATGGATGGGACCATGATGCCCGAAAACGGGCGGCGGCAACCTTCGGGCTCCGGTTGGCCGAGATGGAGGACCGGCATCACCTGATGTTCGAGACCTTCGAGGAGGGGAAGCTCACGCTGGACGAGTACTTGGATCGGCTGCTCTTCTACCAGAAACGTCCGTTCACCCGGGCTCAGTTTCGGCGCTTCATGTTTTCCCAGTCGAAGCCCCACCCCGAGATGATCACGCTGGCCACCCGGCTCAAGGTCCGACACGGGCTGAAGGTCGTCGTCGTCAGCAACGAAGCGCGCGAGCTGAATGCGTATCGGATTCGAACGTTCAACCTCACCGCTCTTGCAGACTTCTTCATCTCGTCCTGCTTCGTCCACGTTCGCAAGCCCGACGCGGACATCTTCCGGCTCGCGCTGGACGTCGCCCAGATCGCGCCGGAGCGCGTCGTGTACATCGACGATCTCGCCATGTTCGTCGAGGTCGCGGGTGGCCTCGGCATCCACGGCATCCATCACCGGGGCCTGGGGACCACGCGCGCCGCGCTCGAGGCGTTAGGGCTGAAATGAAGAACGCAACCACCCGATCGCTGCTCCGGACAGGAATTGACGACGTCCGGGGACGGCGTCGTTCGGCCGAACGGGAGACTGACCGCCGATGACGGACCGGGCCGACGGCAAGCTGGGTCTGTGGGCGGTGGTTGCCATCGGCGTCGGCGGGATGGTCGGCGGCGGCATCTTCGCGGTGCTCGGTTTGGCAGTGGAGCTGGCGCACGGCGGCACGCCCGTCGCCTTTGCGCTTGCGGGCGCGGTGGCGTTGCTGACGGCGTATTCGTACGCCAAGCTGTCCGTCGCGTACCCGAGCCGCGGGGGAACGGTCACCTTCCTCGATCGCGCGTTCGGTGCGGGCATGTTGACCGGCAGCCTGAACGTCCTGTTGTGGCTGAGCTACGTGGTGATGCTTTCCCTGTATGCGTTCGCCTTCGGCAGCTACGGGGCGAGGTTCCTGCCGCAGGCCTGGCAGGCGACCGGCACGCACGTGCTGATCAGCCTCAGCGTGATCCTGATTGCCGGGTTGAACCTGCTCAACGTCGGGCTGATCGGCAAGGCGGAAGAGTGGATCGTGGCAGTGAAGCTGGCGATCCTGCTGTTCTTTGTCGCGGTCGGCGTTGCCAGCATCAAGACATCGCACATCGCGCCGGCCTCGTGGTCGCCGCCGCTGCAGTTGGCGGCGGGCGGGATGATCATCTTCGTCGCCTATGAAGGGTTCGAGCTGATCGCCAACACGGCGCAGGACGTGCGGAACGCGGCACGTACGCTGCCGCGCGCGTACTACACGGCGGTCGGGTTCGTGATTGCGTTGTACGTTGCGGTCGCCCTCGTCGCGGTGGGCAACCTCTCGGTGCACAAGATCGTGGCGGCCAAGGATTACGCGCTGGCCGAAGCGGCCCGGCCCTTTCTCGGGCAGGCCGGCTTCGCGCTGATCGCCGTCGCGGCGATGCTGTCGACCGCCTCCGCGATCAATGCCACGCTCTACGGCACGGCACGGCTCAGTTACTGCATCGCGCGCGACGGCGAGCTGCCGGCTGTTCTGGAACGGAAGGTGTGGGGCAAGCCGGTGGAAGGGCTGTTGATCACCGCCGGACTGACGCTGGTCGTGGCCAACGCACTCGACATGTCCAGCATCGCGACCCTGGGAAGCGCGGGGTTCCTGCTGATCTTCGCCGCGGTCAACGCCGCCAACGCGCGACACGCGTCACACACGAACAGCCGCGCCTGGATCTCCGCCGCCGGCGCGGGCGCCTGTGTAGCGGCGTTCGGGGCGCTGGTGTGGCAGACGGCGCGGACCGGGCCGGCCAAGCTATGGGTGCTGGCGGTGATGGTCGCGCTGGCGGTGATGGTCGAAGGCGGTTACCGGCTCGCGAAGCGGGAGATTCGGTTGCATGACTGAACAGCAGAGCCACCGGTTCCCGGTCCCACCGCTGGTCCTGACGATCAACGGCGGATCGTCGAGCATCAAATTCGCGCTGTTCGAGGCCGGTGACTCGCTCCGCCGGATCCTGGGGGGTGGGATCGAGCGGATTGGCCGGCCGGAGGCCGTCCTGCGGCTGAAGGGTGTCCGTGACTAATCTAAACGTCAGTCCCAAAGTGCTGGAGGACTTGCAACGGGAGACGTTCGACTACTTCGTTCACGAAGCAAACCCGCTCAACGGCCTGGTCGTCGACAGGACTCAAGCCGGAGCGCCGGCGAGTATTGCAGCCGTCGGGTTGGCTTTGTCCTCCTATCCCGTCGGAGTGGAGCACAGCTTTGTCACTCGCGGACAAGCAGTTCAGCGAACCCTGGCGACCTTGCGCTTCTTCCACAACAGCGTGCAGAGCACCGACCCCGATGCGACCGGCTACAAGGGTTTCTATTACCATTTTCTCGAGATGGCGAGCGGAAAGCGCGTTGGGACGTGCGAGCTGTCCACGATCGATACGGCGTTTCTGCTCGCAGGCATGCTCACGGCGGCAGCATACTTCTCGGGCGGTACCGGCGATGAACGCGAAATCCGCATACTGGCGGATGAGCTATACCTGCGAACTGATTGGGAGTGGGCCAGAAACCGCGGGTTGGCCATTACCCATGGATGGAAACCCGAGCGCGGTTTCCTGCGGTACCGCTGGCAAGGGTATGACGAGGCGCTGGTTCTCTATCTGCTTGCTCTTGGTTCGCCAACTCATCCACTGGCGGAAGAGAGTTACGTGCGGTGGACCTCTACGTACGAATGGAGAAAGATTTACGACCTGGAGTTCTTGTACTCTGGGCCGCTCTTTACGCACCAGATGTCGCATCTGTGGATCGACTTTCGTGGAATCCAGGACGACTATATGCGCGGCAAGGGCATTGACTATTTCGAGAACAGCCGCCGCGCGACCTATGTCCAGCAGCGGTACGCGATTGACAATCCTGCTGAATTCGACGGCTACGGTGCAAACTGCTGGGGCGTCACGGCGAGCGATGGTCCTGGGCCGGCCAAGCGGACGATCAGGAGACACAAGCGGCAATTCTTCGGCTACAAATCGCGCGGTGTGCCGGAGGGCCCCGACGACGGAAGCATCGCGCCTTGGGCAGTGGTCGCTTCGCTCGCTTTTGCGCCCGAGATCGTGCTACCGGCGCTACAGTACTTCGAGACGCTGAAATTGCGCACGAAAAGCCGGTATGGCTTCAAAGCCACGTTCAACGCCACGTTTGCCGACAGCCTCGACGAGTCGCACTTGTGGGTGTCCCCATTCACCTATGGTCTCAACCAGGGACCAATCATCTTGATGATCGAGAATTACCACTCCGGCCTGCCCTGGCGTCTCATGCGTCAATGTCCCTATCTTATCGGGGGGCTTCGCCGCGCTGGCTTCCGGGGTGGTTGGCTCGGGCAGGGTGAGCCGGGAGCGTTGCATGAAACCCACTAACCGCGACATCCTGACGATCAACGGCGGGTCGTCGAGCATCAAGTTCGCGCTGTTCGAGGCCGGCGATTCGCTGCGGCGGATCGTGGGGGGCGGGATCGAGCGGATTGGCCGGCCGGAGGCCGTCCTTCGGGTGAAAGGCGTCAGCGAGGAGGACACCTTTTCGCGGCCGGTGCCGGCGGCGGACCACAAGGCTGCCGTGGGCTCGCTGATGGATTGGATCGAGTCACGCAGCGGAGACGGTCCGTTGACCGCGGTCGGCCACCGCGTGGTGGATGGCGGGCCGAAGTACAGTGAGCCGCAGCGAATCGATCCGGCCATGATCGACGAGTTGCGCGCCTTGAGCCCGTTCGACCCCGACCACATGCCCGAGGAGATCCTCCTCGTCGAGGCGTTTCAAAGGCGATTTCCCAAGCTGCCTCAGGTGGCGTGCTTCGACACCGCGTTTCACCACGATTTGCCGCAAGTTGCCAGATTGTTGCCGATCCCGCGGCGCTACGAAGCTCAGGGCGTGCGGCGGTACGGGTTTCACGGGTTGTCGTATGCGTTTCTGATGGAAGAACTTGGGCGTCTGACCGGGACGAACGCGGCGCACGGCCGGGTCATCCTCGCCCACCTTGGAAGCGGCGCGAGTCTGGCGGCGGTGCGCGACGGCAAGTCCGTGGACACGAGCATGGCCTTCACCCCGACCGCCGGGGTGCCGATGGGCACCCGCTCCGGAGATCTCGACCCCGGACTGGTCTGGTATCTGGCGCGCACGGAGAAGATGAGCCCGAAGCAGTTCAACGAGATGGTGAATTCGCAGTCCGGGTTGCTCGGAATTTCGGAAACGAGTTCCGACATGCGCGAGTTGCTCGACCTGGAAGGGCAGGACGTGCGGGCGGCGGAGGCGGTGGCGGTGTTCTGCTACCAGGTCAAGAAGTGGATCGGCGCGTTCGCCGCGGCGTTGGGGGGGCTCGACACGCTGGTGTTCGCGGGCGGCATCGGGGAGCGAGCGCCCACGGTCCGCGCCCGGATCTGCGATGGGCTGGGTTTCCTCGGCATCGAGCTCGAGGAGACGCGAAACGCCGCCGATGAAGGCGTGATTTCCACGGCCGTCAGTCGGGTCGTGGTCCGCGTCATCCGCACGGACGAGGAACGGATGATCGCCGAGGCCGTGTGCCGCGTGCTCGACCTTGGCTGCGAAAGGAGAAGCGAAGCATGAAGACGAAGACTCTAACCCGGGAACTCCTCCACAGAATCGATGCCTACTGGCGCGCCGCGAACTATCTGTCGGTCGGGCAGATCTATCTCTACGACAATCCGCTCCTCAAGCAGCCTCTGAAGCTGAAACACGTGAAGCCGCTGGTGGTCGGACACTGGGGCACGACGCCGGGGCAGAACTTCATCTACGTGCATTTGAACCGGGTCATCAAGAAGTATGACCTGAACATGTTCTACGTCGCCGGTCCCGGTCACGGCGGCCCCGCGATCGTGGGCAACGTTTACCTCGAAGGTACCTGGAGCGAAGTCTATCCGGACGTCACCCAGGACGAGGCCGGGCTGAAGAAGCTGTTCAAACAGTTCTCGTTCCCGGGGGGGATTTCCAGCCACGTCGCTCCGACCACGCCCGGGTCGATTCACGAAGGTGGCGAGCTGGGATACTCGCTCAGCCACGCCTTCGGGGCCGCGTTCGACAACCCCGACCTGATCGTCGCCTGCATCATCGGCGACGGCGAAGCGGAAACCGGGCCTCTGGCGACCGCATGGCAGTCCAACAAGTTTCTCGACCCGATCACCGACGGGGCCGTGCTGCCGATCCTGCACCTCAACGGCTACAAGATCAGCAACCCAACCGTTCTGGCGCGCATCGAGCACGAGGAGTTGGAGCAGTTCATCAGAGGCTGCGGCTGGACGCCGTATTTCGTCGAAGGCGACGATCCGGCGAAGATGCATGAGTTGATGGCCGGCACGTTGGACAAGGTCATCGAGGAGATCCGGCGCATCCAAGCGAATGCGCGGAGCAAGAAAGACGCGACCAGGCCGCGCTGGCCGATGATCGTCCTGAAGTCGCCAAAAGGCTGGACGGGTCCCAAGGTGGTCGACGGCCTGCAAGTCGAGGGCACCTTCCGAGCGCACCAGGTGCCGCTCCTGGTGGATCCCGAGCATCCCGAGCACGTCAAACCACTAGAGCGCTGGATGAAGAGCTACAAGCCCGAAGAACTGTTCGACGACAACGGTCGGCTCATGCCGGAATTGGCGGAGCTGGCCCCCAAGGGTGACCGGCGGATGGGCGCCAATCCGCACACCAACGGCGGAGCTTTGCTGCGCGATCTGCGCATGCCGGATTTCCACGTCCACGCGGTCGACGTGCCTTCGCCCGGCGCCGTCGACGGCCAGGATACGCTCGTGCTGGGAAAGTTCCTGCGTGACGTGGAGCAATTGAATCAGGACCACCGGAACTTCCGCGTCTTCGGTCCCGATGAAACGATCTCGAACCTTCTGGGCGCGGTCTTCGAGGTCACCAATCGCCAGTGGGATGCCCGGAGAGTGAAGAACGATGAGTTCCTCGCGCCCGCCGGACGGGTGCTCGATTCGATGCTCAGCGAACACCAGTGCGAGGGATGGTTGGAAGGTTATCTGCTGACCGGACGGCACGGGATATTCAACTGCTACGAGGCCTTCGTTCGCATCGTCGATTCGATGTTCAGCCAGCACGCCAAGTGGCTGAAGGTGACGTCGGAGCTTGCCTGGCGCCGGAACATCTCCTCGCTGAACTACCTGCTCGCCTCGCACGTCTGGCAGCAGGATCACAACGGCTTCACGCACCAGGATCCCGGCTTCCTCGACCACGTGATCAACAAGAAGGCGGATATTGTGCGCGTGTACCTGCCACCCGACGCCAACTGCCTCCTGTCGGTCGTCGATCACTGCCTGCGCAGCCGCCAGTACGTCAACGTGGTGGTTGCGGGCAAGCACGCCCTCCCGCAATGGCTGACGATGGACGCCGCGGTCGTGCATTGCACGAAGGGAATAGGCATCTGGCAATGGGCCAGCAACGACCAGGGCTCCGAGCCGGACGTGGTCATGGCCTGTTGCGGCGACACCCCCACGCTTGAGATCCTGGCGGCCGTTTCGATCCTTCGGACACATCTGCCCGACCTGAAGATCCGGGTGATCAACGTCGTCGATCTCATGAAGCTGCAGCCCAGCACGGAGCACCCGCACGGGCTCAGCGACACCGACTACGACTCCCTCTTCACCAAGGACAAGCACATCATCTTCGGCTTTCACGGATACCCCTGGCTGGTCCACCGGCTGATCTACCGCCGGGCCAACCGCAACCTGCACGTCCGCGGCTACAAGGAAGAGGGCACGATCACGACGGCCTTCGACATGCGGGTGCAGAACGACCTCGACCGGTTCCACCTGGTGCAGGACGTCGTCGACCGGTTGCCGCATCTGGGCGGCAAGGGGGCGTACCTGAAGCAGAAGATGCAGGACACGCTCATCGAGCACAAACGGTACATCGACGAGCACGGCCAGGACATGCCGGAGGTCCGGAACTGGAAGTGGGATTCGACGAATGAATAGATTCAAGCACATCTGGAGCAATCTACGGTCGAGCTTTTGGTTTACGCCTTCGCTGATTGTCGTGCTCAGCATTGCCTTCGCGGTTGCGATGATCCAAGCGGACTCCGCCTGGAGCGACCGATGGCTGGCCCAGTGGCCGCGCCTGTTCGGGGCCGGGGCGCAAGGCGCGCGAGGGATGATGTCCACGATTGCCGGTTCGATGATGACCGTGGTAGGCGTCACGTTCTCCATGATCCTGGTGGTGCTGGCGTTGGCTTCGAGCCAATACACCTCTCGCATCCTGCGGAACTTCATGCGCAGCCGCGTCACGCAGGTCGTGCTCGGGATCTTCGCCGGCATCTTCACTTATTGCCTGATCGTGTTGCGCACCATTCGCGGCGGCGAAGAAAGCGCATTTGTTCCAAACCTGGCGGTGTTCTTCGGCTTCGTGCTGGCGCTCGGAGGCGTCGGTGCCCTCATGTTCTTCATTCATCACATCGCCTCTTCGATTCAGGCTTCCAGCATCATCGCCTCGGTTGCTGAGGAAACCATCGCAGTCATTGACCGGCTGTTTCCCGAACAACTTGGCCAAGGGGCGGGCGAAGACGATGATGACGAAAGGCTACGCGTTCCAGGTGGGCGGATATGGCGTGCGGTCCCGGCCTCACACAGCGGCTATATCCAGAGCGTGAATAACGCAGCGCTCCTACGCCTGGCCCGTGACAGGAAAACAATCGTGTTGATGGAGCACGGCATCGGCGAGTTCGTTGTCCAGAACACCACGCTGGCCTCGCTCGCTCTCGAGGTTCCGCCGGATCAAGAGACGATTGCCGCCCTGCAGGCGACGTTCACGATCAGCAGCTACCGCACGGTGGAACAGGACGCGGCCTTCGGCATCAGGCAGATCGTGGATGTGGCGTTGAAAGCGCTCTCCCCCGGCATCAACGATACAACGACGGCCGTGATGTGCGTGGATTATCTGACGGCGATTATGGCGCGGATAGCGCCTCGGCAAATCCCCTCATCGCACCGCTATGAGGAAGGGGAACTGCGAGTGGTCGCCAAAGGGCCGAGCTTTGAAAGCTTGCTGGCCGAATCGTTCGACCAGATTCGAAGCAGCGCCAGAGGCAATGTCGCCATCATGTTGCGAATGCTGGGCGCGCTGCAAACCATCACAAGCCTGACAGCCAGGCCGGACCGACGACGAGCGCTTCGCGAACAAATGCAATGGATCGCCGAGCGCGCCGAGCGTACCCTCGAGTCCAGCCACGACCATGCGAGGATCGACACGCGGCTGACGCGCGTGCGCGAAGCGCTCGAAGCCGAGTCCGCACTGTGCCCAGGGGAGGAGACGGAATAGTCCTGCAAAAGCGAGCACAGGCAGTAGCGCGAGAAGCACGGCCAAGACATGGCGGAGACCGGGAGCTGAGAGGGGGCAACGAAGGATGAATGCGCAAGAGCTCAGAGACACAGCGCAGGCGCTGGTCGCCGGCGACAAGGGGCTGCTGGCGATGGATGAGAGCGATCCGACCTGCAACGAACGATTTGCCAGGGTTGGAATTCCGCAGACCGTGGAAGCCAGGCGCGCCTACCGGGAGTTGATCGTGACCACGCCTCGCCTCAATGAGTGCATCAGCGGCGTGATCCTCTACGACGAGACGATCCGCCAGCACAAGAAGGACGGCATTCCGTTCCTCCAAGTCATCACCGACGCGGGGATCGTACCCGGGATCAAGGTCGACATCGGCGAGGCGGACATGGCCGGCCATCCCGGAGAGAAGGTCACCGAAGGTCTGGACGGACTGCGCGGCCGCCTGGCTGAATACTCTGGCATGGGCGCCCGCTTCGCCAAGTGGCGCGCGGCGATTCCCGTGGGCGACGGCCTCCCCAGCCGGGGCTGTATCGAGGCCAACGCGCAGGCGCTGGCTCGCTACGCCGCGTTGTGCCAGGAAGCCACGCTGGTGCCCGTCGTCGAGCCGGAGGTGCTCATGGACGGCGACCACACCCTGGAGCGGTGCCGCGAGGTGACGGAGGAGGTCCTGCGAACGGTCTTCACTCAGCTCTACGGACAGCGGGTGATGCTCGAGGGCTTGATCCTCAAGACCAACATGGTGCTTCCGGGACTGGCCTGCCCCACGCAAGAACCGGCGGACGAGGTAGCCGACGCCACGGTGCGGTGTCTCTTGCGAGCCGTCCCCGCGGCCGTTCCGGGGGTCGCGTTCCTCTCGGGCGGCCAATCCGGTGAGCTGGCGTCCGCCCGTTTGAACGCGATGAACGCGAGGTTCAAGTCGCAACTGCCCTGGGCGCTGGCGTTCTCGTTCGCCCGCGCCATCCAGGAGCCGGCGTTGGACATCTGGCACGGCGAGCCGGCCAACGTGTCAGCGGCCCAGCACGCTCTGTATCACCGCGCCTCGTGCGACCGGGCTGCGCGCCGTGGCGAGTACACGGCTGCGATGGAGAGGGCACGAGGGTGACCAGCGCGATGCCGCGCCTCGCGAAGGCTGCGGCACGCCAGAAATCGAAAGGATGCCCGTCATGAAACCCAAGGCCGATAAGCCCAAGGCCCCCGAATCAAAGCCGGCAGCGAAGCCCGATGCCAAGGCCGAGCCGAAGCCCGATGCCAAACCCGATGCGACGGACGACCTGAAAACCTTGCCCCTGGCCGACGTGGAGAAGAAGTTGGGGTCCTCGCCGGACGGCCTGACCCAGGCCGAGGCGGCGAAACGTCTGACCCAATACGGGCCCAACGAGATCGAGGAGAAGAAGGCCAACCCGTTCCTGAAGTTCCTCACCTATTTCTGGGGCCCGATCCCATGGATGATCGAGGCGGCCGTGATCCTCTCGGCGGTGGCGCGGCATTGGCCGGACTTTGGCATCATCCTCCTTCTGCTCCTGGCCAACGCCGTGGTCGGATTCTGGGAAGAGCGCCAGGCGGGCAACGCCATCACGGCCCTTAAGGCCAAGCTGGCGATCAACGCCCGGGTGAAACGTGACGGGAAGTGGGTCACCCCGCCGGCGCGGGAGTTGGTGCCGGGCGACGTGATCCGCATGCGCCTGGGCGACATCGTGCCGGCGGATGCGCGTTTGCTGGACGGCGACCCGGTGGAGGTCGATCAGTCCGCGCTGACCGGGGAGTCGTTGCCCGCCACGCGGAAACCCGGCGAGGCCGTGTTCTCCGGTTCGATCATCCGCCGGGGCGAAATCGGCGCGCTGGTCTACGCGACGGGCACCCACACCTACTTCGGCAAGACCGCGCAACTGGTGCAGGAGGCGCACACCGTCAGCCATTTCCAGAAGGCGGTCCTGAAGATCGGCAACTACCTGATCATCCTCGCGGTGGCTCTGGTGGCGGCGATCGTTGGAGTCGCGATCTTCCGCGGCGACCCGATCCTCACGACGCTGCAGTTCGCCCTGGTGCTGACAGTGGCCGCGATCCCCGTGGCGATGCCGACGGTGTTGTCGGTCACGATGGCGGTCGGTGCGCGTCTACTCGCCAAGAAGCAGGCCATCGTCAGCAAGCTGGTGGCCATCGAGGAGCTGGCGGGCGTGGACGTGCTGTGCGCCGACAAGACCGGCACCCTGACCCAGAACAAGCTGACGCTCGGCGACCCGTTCAGCGTGAACGACGTCCCTGCCGATCAAGTCATCCTCGACGGAGCGCTGGCGTCGCGCGCGGACAACAACGACACCATCGATCTGGCCGTTCTCGGCGGTCTGAAGGACAAGGACGCCCTGAAGGGCTACCAGGTGCTTCATTTCCAACCGTTCGACCCCGTACACAAGCGCACGGAGGCCACCGTCAAAGCCAAGGACGGCAAGACGTTCAAGGTGACGAAGGGGGCGCCGCAGGTGATCTTGGCCTTGTCGGCGAACGCCGGACAGGTGACGCCTGCCGCCCTGAAGGCGGTCAACGGATTCGCGGCCCGCGGCTTCCGTTCGTTGGGCGTTGCGCGGGCCGGGGACGACGGGCAATGGCAGTTCGTCGGCGTGCTGCCCCTGTTCGATCCGCCCCGGGACGATGCCAAGGCAACGATCGCGACGGCGCTGGCGATGGGCGTGAAGGTAAAGATGGTGACGGGCGATGCGCTGGCCATCGCCAAGGAAACCGCCAAGAAGCTGGACATGGGCACCAATATCCTCGATGCGGCCACGCTGGGCGACTCCAAGCACGAGGAGTCCACGGCGACGGCGGAATCGATCGAGAAGGCCGACGGTTTCGCCCAGGTGTTCCCCGAACACAAGTTCCACATCGTGGATGTCCTGCAAAAGCGCGGCCACATCGTCGGCATGACGGGCGACGGCGTGAACGACGCCCCGGCGCTGAAGAAGGCCGATTGCGGCATCGCCGTTTCGAGCGCGACGGACGCGGCGCGGGCGGCGGCGGCCATCGTGCTGACGACGCCCGGCCTCTCGGTGATCATCGACGCGATCAAGGAGAGCCGCCGCATCTTCCAGCGGATGAACAGCTACGCTATCTACCGCATCGCCGAGACGCTGCGCGTGCTGTTCTTCATGACGCTGGCGATCCTGATCTTCAACTTCTATCCGGTGACGGCGGTGATGATCGTGATGCTCGCGTTGCTCAACGACGGCGCCATCCTCTCCATCGCCTATGACAACGTTCACTACAAGGATCAGCCCGAGGCCTGGAACATGCGCCTCGTGCTGGGGATTTCCACGGTGTTGGGCGTCATCGGGGTGGTCGCGGCGTTCGGCCTGTTCTTTCTCGGCTTGCGCGTCTTTCACCTCGACCACGCGCACGTCCAGACGCTGATGTACCTGAAGCTATCCGTAGCCGGGCACCTCACGATCTTCCTGACCCGCACGCGCGGCCCGTTCTGGTCCATACGCCCCGCGCGGATCCTGTGGGTGGCCGTCCTCGGCACCCAAACCGTGGCGACGTTGATCGCGGTGTATGGGCTGTTCATGACGCCGCTCGGCTGGCGTTGGGCGGGGTTCGTCTGGGTCTATGCGCTCGTGTGGTTCCTCCTGAATGACCGCCTGAAGCTGCTCGCATACCGGATTCTCGATCCGGTCAAAGCCAAGGCCGCGCCTGCGCCCGATGGGAAGGCTGCGCCCGAGCCCGACGCCACGACCAAACCGAAGCCTGATGCCACGGCCGAGACGAAGCCGGACGCGACGGCCGCGCCGAAGTCCGATGCCAAGGCCGAGCCGAAGTCCGATGCCAAGGCCGAGCCGAAGCCCGATGCCACGACCGAACCGAAGCCCGACGCCACGACCGAACCGAAGCCCGACGCCACGGCCGAGCCGAAACCGGACGCCACGGCCGAGCCGAAACCCGACGCCACGGCCGCGCTGAAGCCCGACGCCACGGCCGCGCCGAAACCGGACGCCACGGCCGCGCCGAAGCCCGACGCCACGGGCAAAACGCCGCCCGATTTGACGCCCCGGATCGCCAAGCGCGCCTATGAAATCTACGAGGAACGAGGCCACAAGGGCACTCGAGCGGCCCAGGACTGGGAAAAGGCGGAACGTGAGATTCGGAACGCTGACGCCAAGGCCGAACCTGTGCCCGACGCCAAGGCCGAGCCGACGCCCAACGCCAAGGCCGAGCCGACGCCCGATGCCAAGGCCGAGCCGAAGCCCGATGCCACGGCCGAGGCGAAACCCGACGCCAAGGCCGAACCGAAGCCCGACGCCAAGGCCGAGCCGAAGCCCGACGCCAAGGCCGAGCCGAAACCGGATGCCACGGCCGAGCCGATATCGGATGCCACGGCCGAGCCGAAGCCTGACGCCGCAGCCACGACAGCGCCCGAGGTGACGCCGAAAACCGTCATTCGAGTCCATCAACTCTACGAGCAGCTGGGGCGCGAGGATGTTCGTCTTGTTGAGGAGTTGGAGAAGGCCGAGCGGGAGAAGCGGAACGATAAACCCAAGAAGTAGAGAGAAGCGGCGCAGCAGATGCAACCAGGGAGACGACGATGAAGATCAATGCAAAGAATTTCCTTGTACGGCCAAAGCACGAGGTCGACCTCGGCACCTGTCCGACGACGGTGAAGGCGTTTTGCAAGTCGAAAAAGCGGTACCGCGCGCTCCTGAAAGAACACGTCGAGGAGTTGAGCTCGCTGCAGCGCCTTCACTACGCGTCCAACCGCTATGCGCTGCTGCTGATCCTCCAGGGGATGGACGCCGCCGGCAAGGATGGCGCCATCCGGCACGTCATGTCCGGGGTCAATCCGCAGGGCTGCGAGGTGTTCGGTTTCAAGCAGCCGAGCACCGAGGAGCTGGAGCACGACTTTCTCTGGCGGACGACCCGCCATCTTCCGGAACGCGGGCGGATCGGCATCTTCAATCGGTCGTACTACGAGGAGGTGCTCGTCGTCCGGGTGCACCCGGAGATCCTCCGCAGCCAAGGGCTTGCGACCGAGTTGCTCGACGAGAAGACCATTTGGCAGGATCGGTATCGTTCCATCATCGACCTGGAGGAGCATCTCCACCGAAACGGCACCCGGGTCGTCAAGGTCTTTCTCCACCTGTCGAAGGACGAACAGCGAAAGCGGTTCCTCGCGCGAATCGACGAGCCGGCCAAAAACTGGAAGTTCAGCCTCTCGGACATTCACGAGAGAACGTACTGGAATCAATACATGAGGGCGTATGAGGCGTGCCTGAGTGCGACAAGCACCCATCACGCGCCCTGGTACGTCGTTCCCGCCGATGACAAGGAGAACGCCCGGCTGCTCGTTTCCCAGATTGTCCTCGATGCGCTCAACGGGCTCGACATGGCCTATCCCAAGACCAGCGCGAAGCGCCGGAGGGAACTGCAATCCATACGCACGCTGCTCGCGAAGAAGAGCCGCAAGCAATAGAGAGCCGTCGCGCTCACTTTCGGGTGCACGCTCGGGCTGAAGAGGCCAGGCACGGCGCGGCCGCGGGTCTGATACGAATGTGCCATCTGTCGTAGAGAACTGCCTGTCAGCGCCAGGAGCGAAGCGACGACGCACTCTCGTGGTGCAGGGAGGGTTGTGAGCACCGGTGTAGTGAGCCCCTGAGGTCAAGCCAGTAGGTTGAGTTGTTGGCAGGATATTCGGAGTGGTTCGTGTAGCCGAGGGCTGAGTGCGTCCTTGGCTTGGTCCGTCTTGAGGAGGCGTGCATCCTGATCGAGCTCGGTTTGCGGGAACGGTCAGGGCGTAGGAGGACCCAGCTCCTTCTGGATGCGAGCCTTGCGCTCGTCGTACGCTGCTGTCGTGATCTCACCGGCGGCGTAGCGACGTTGGAGGATGCTAAGCGGATCCTCGCGGTACAGCCGCACCCTTCTTCGCGGGACAGGGGTCGCCCAGCCGAAGACGATGATGACGAGCACAATCCAGAACATCCATTAGAAGGAATGCATCCCGAAGAGGTTCCATCGACACCAGGACATGATGTCTTCCTCTGTTTATGATGCGCATGTTCAGTGGGTGGCCGCAGGCTGTAACGCTCAGGCGCCCTTGTCGTGCCAGTCGTCCCAGTAACGTGGCTGGGCATAGTGGCCGTACAGGCGCGTCTCGTACCCGCGCTCGATGGGTCGCGCCGGATCATACTCAGGGCCGGTCCGGATCTTCTCGCGCCCCAGGTGGACGTGCACCTTCGACTTGTCCCAATCCACCCGCTCGATCCATTCGGGCGCCACCAACACCTTCTTGCCCGGCCACCAGTTGGTGGTGTCCACGACCATGTAGCGGATCGCCCACGAACGGTCGTCCACGAGAAAGTCCTCCACGTGGCCGATGTCGCCGTCGGTCGCGTGGATGTGGTAGCCGGTCACCTCGCGCGAGTTGCGCAGGTGCGGGTCCTGCCGATCCTTGGTTTCCCAGTTCCAGTGCCGCTCGCGCTCGAGCTCCGCGCCACTCAAGGCCGGCCCGGACCCGGCATAGGGATAGGGGTACGCACCCCAGAGATAGGACCCCGTCCAGTATGGAGCGTAGCCGTAGTAGCCGTAGTAGGTAATCTCGTGCTGCCGTGAGACCGGCTTCTCCGTGTCGATGTCCGGGCTCTTCTCCACCTGGGTCTTGGTGAGCGCGGCCTCGATGCGCTTGTCATCCCAGTCCACCGCGCGGACGGCGATCGGCGAGACCAGGACATTGCGTTCGACAAGCCACCCCTCGTGGGTCATCCGCTTCGTTCCCGTGTCCACCACGACGTAGCGCACCGTGTAGCTCACATCGTCGAAATAGCACTCTTTGACCGTGCCGATGTCCCCATCGGTGGCCCTGAGCCTGAACCCCTCGAGATTCTTCACGCTCCGCAGCATCGCTTCCCCCTTTGCGAGCTGTTGCTCGCCCCCACCGCGGCTCTGGCCGGCACCGCCCACCCCGCCGCAGGCGAGCGCGACCCAAGGCCTGCATCAGGTTCCATCGCGCCGGGGACGCTCGCCGGTGCCGTCAGGTTCGTCCTCACCGCCCACTTCCGTGCCCAGAGGCGCGCCCTTGCTCGTGATCCGACACGCTCAACGAAGCCACCAACGCATACGGGGCTCGTCGCGGGGCGTCCTTCTCCGCCGTCTGCGAATCTAGGCCTCTGGTGCCGTGCGGGAAAGCGTATTTTGTACCGGGGCGCACCGTCGCAACTCAAGTAGGAACTACGCGACCGCCGTGCGCGACCGGGTCGTGGTAGCCCTCACTCGCCATGTCCCTCTCCTTTCCAGCGGCCGTGCCCGGCGCGAACTTGGCCAGGGTGAGGGGACCTCGCTGCCGGCGAGGCGCCTGACGAGTTCAGGCCAACGGTCCAGGCTTCATCCGGCGAGCGGAGGTGCACGAGGTTGCCCCCCGGTGCGCCCTCGGCGCTCTCAAGGCCGCGACGTGTCTGCACGTTCGTCACGGGCCGAGTTTGTGCGCAACCTTCAAATCGCGGGTTGCGGCTCGCTGACCAACTCCTCGAAGAGGGTCCGGTAATGGATCATCGCCTGGCGCAACTCTTCGGTGCTGGCCTGCCCCTTGACTTGCCGAAGCGCGATCGCGTGGGCCGCGCGATAGTTCTGCATAACCAGCGGATGGTCCACCGAGATGTCGGCCGCTCGCTGTTCGAAGTCGCTCACCGGATAGCCACGGGCGGACATGACATCGCCCAGCAGTTGGTCGGCTTCCGTGACCGCGCCTGCAGGGCCGTCCACAAAGCGCGTCTGGATCCTGCCCCAGGAGTCTTGGAAGCGCGCACGATCGCCGGGCGCGAGCGGCTGAACGTGGAAGCTCTCGACGCGTTCCGCACGCTTGTCCAGCCCGGCTTCCGCATGCCTCCGATTGCCGCCTTCCTTCACTGCGCGGGCGTATTCACCATCACCGAACTTGGTACGCAGTCCTTCGGTCTTGCGCTTCCGGAGAAAGAGGAGCGTCACGATAGCCACGACGACGACCACGACGAACGCGATGATTCCGATGATGGCTGTTGTGCTCATACGCTGTCTCCAGTTCTGACGTCCCCATTTACACGTCTCCGATGCTCAACCCCGAGGCGGATGTGTCGGATTCGACGGCCGGTGCGGACGTGTCGGAATTGACGGAATCGGGCGGGTCCGGGGCGCCTCCCGATAGGCGTGGGGCTGCGGCCGCTGCCCGCGATGTTCGTTGCCCCGGGGCGGTCCCACCTGATAGCTCCCCCCCCAGCCGCCGTAGTAGTACCCTTCCGGCTCGTAGATGCCGACGTACCCGGCCCCCCCGCCTCGGTCATATCCCGGGCCGGTTGCAATGCAAGCGCACAGTCCCGCGAGCAGCAGGACCCCGAGCGCAGGTATCATCCAACGTTGAGGTTGGTTGTTCATCTCGGCTCCTTCTGGCTGTCGGTGTCCGACCACTCCATCAATCCAAAGGCTGCTCCCGTCGGATCGGCGACGACCGCCATCATGTCGCCGTGTCCATCGACGTGCGGCGCGACCAGCACGCGACCGCCGAGCGCGGCCGCCTTGGCCGCCGCGGCCTTGACATCCACGACACGCACGAAGTTGAGCCAGCGGGGATGAGGGTGCGGCGAATCGCTGGGCAACGCGTTCACGCTCGCGCGAGCGTAGTCGTCGGAGGAAAGGACCACGTGTTCCAGACCACCTTCACTCGGCAGGGCGAAGGCGTCGTACCCGAAAAGCGCCTGGTAGAAGGCCGCGTCCTTGTCCGGGTTCGGGGTGAGAAGCGCGCTCCAGATCCAATCCCCGGGCAACGCCAGGACGTCGGACGGGTCGCCGCTGGTGGAGGCGAGAACGGCGAAGAAGGCCCCCTCGGGATCGGCGAAGATCGCCTGGCGGCCGCGCTGCGGGTACGTCTTGGGTTCGACAACGACCCTGGCGCCGTTCGCCAGCGCGGCCTGCTTCGCGGCATCGACGTCGCGGACGGCGAAGAAGGTCAGCCAGGCCGGGTGCCGGTGTTTTTCGGGCCGGGCTGCCGGCTGGAACAGACCTCCAACCGGCTGGCCGTCGAGGTACGCGACGGCGTAGTCTGTCTTGCCGGCATGAATGTCGCGGAAGGTCCAGCCCAACAACCCTCCATAGAACGTCTTCGCACCGGCGAGGTCCGGGGTCATCAGGTCGACCCATATCACCTTGCCGACGTGGTGCTCGGCCGACGCGGGCTGAACGAGCGGGGGCAGTTCGAACTGCGCCGGCTTGGCCGTCGCAACGCCGCCGGCGCACAGGAGCAACGCACACAGGCCGTACGGCAGGACATGTCGGGCGTGATGGCAATTGTCTCTCATGTTCGTGTCTCCAGACATCGTCAGTCACTTGTTCCAGTAACCTGGTTTGGCATAGTGGCCGTACAGGCGCGTCTCGTACGCGCGCTCGATGGGCCGCGCCGGATCGTACTCAGGGCCGGTTCGGATCTTCTCGCGCTCCAGGTGCACGTGCACCATCGACTTATCCCAATCCACCCGCTCGATCCACTCTGGCGCCACCAACACCTTCTTGCCCGGCCACCAGTTGATCGTGTCGATGATCATGTAGCGGATCGCCCACGAACGGTCGTCCACGAGGAAGTCCTCCACGTGGCCGATGTCGCCGTCGGTCGCGTGGATGTGGTAGCCGGTCACCTCGCGCGAGCTGCGCAGGTGCGGGTCCTGCCGCTCTTTGCTCTCCCAGTTCCAGCGCCGTTCGCGTTCAAGGTCCGCGGCACTCATGGGAGGTTCGGCGGCCGGATAGGGATAGGGAAATGCGCCCCAGAGATAGGAGCCCGCCCAGTACGGGGTGTAACCGTAGTAGCCGTAGTAGGCGATCTCGTGCTGCCGCGAGACCGGCTTCTCCGTGTCGATGTCCGGGCTCTTCTCGACCTGGGCCTTCGTCAACGCGGCCTCGATGCGCTTGTCATCCCAGTCCACCGCGCGGAAGGCGATCGGCGTGAGGAGCACCTTACGTTCCCCGAGCCATCCCCCGGTGTCGACCACGACGTAGCGCACCGTGTAGCTCACATCGTCGAAATAGCACTCTTTGACCGTGCCGATGTCCCCATCGGTGGCCCTGATCCCGAACCCGTCGAGATGTTTCACGCTCCGAAGCATCGCACCGTCCTTTCCGCCGTTCTCACCGCGCGCCTTCTTGGCTCATCGCCTACGAATCTAGGGCTTTGGCGTTGGGCGGGAAAGCGTATTTTGTACCGGGCCACCACGCCGCAACTCAGGTAGAAACTACGCCGCAGGCGTCCGGACCCTGTCGCGTTCCGACGAGCGCAGGTGATCGGCGTGGTCGGCAAAGGGGTAGTTTCTACTCACGTCCCGCGTCCCTTCTGAGTAGTAAGGACGGTTCCCAACCGAATGCCGGAGGGTTAGGTTTTGGGCTGCTTGCGGGGAGGACAGGACCTCGTGAATCGGGTCATCGTCGTGGTGGCGAATCCTTCTACCCGAGTTGGACCGCCGGCATGCGGCGATACGCCGCCTCGAGCGTGCGCCAGAACCAGAGCAGGGGGACCGAGAACCGGGGAATCAAATCGGTGGTGCGCGCCCTAGGAGGCCGATCGAGAATCACTTCGGCTTCGAGAGGGTTACGGGAATTGAGGCGGTCGGATCCGGCGACTGCCTCCGGTCGATCAGCAAAGGGGATGGCAGCTACGGCGGGGACCACCGGTTGTTCGCCCGGGTGCGCGGCATCCGACGCGGCGCCTGACGCGGTTGCCGGTCTTGCAGAGAAGGGAGCGCGGCATGGAACTGGGGATGATCGGACTGGGCCGGATGGGGACCAACATGGTGCGGCGCCTCATGAAGGCCGGCCACCGGTGCGTCGTCTACGACCTCCATTCGGAGGCCGTGGGGGCGCTCGCGAACGAGGGGGCGGTCGGGGTAGCGTCGCTCGAAGAGTTGGCGCACACGTTGAAGAAGCCGCGCGCCGCCTGGATGATGGTGCCGGCGGCGGCGGTCGAGCAAACGCTGAACGCCCTCGTCCCCTTCCTCGAGCCCGACGACGTCATCATCGACGGCGGCAACTCCTACTACCACGATGACATCCGCCGGGGCGCCGAGCTCAAGGCGAAAGCCATGCACTATCTTGACGTCGGGACCAGCGGTGGGGTCTGGGGCTCGGAGCGGGGCTACTGCCTGATGATCGGCGGTGAGGACGCCGCCGTCCGGCGCCTCGACCCCGTCTTCGCGGCGCTCGCCCCGAGCATCGAGGCGGCGCCGCGCACGCCCGGCCGGGAGGGCGCCGGCGGCACCGCCGAGCACGGGTACCTGCACTGCGGGCCAAGCGGCGCGGGCCACTTCGTCAAGATGGTCCACAACGGCATCGAGTACGGCATCATGGCCGCCTACGCGGAGGGGCTGAACATCCTCCGCCACGCCAACGCCGGCAAGCTGCGGGGCGCCGTCGACGCCGAAACCGCGCCGCTGCGCCACCCCGAGTACTACCCGTACGACCTGAAGCTGGCCGACATCGCCGAGGTCTGGCGCCGCGGCAGCGTCATCGCCTCGTGGCTCCTGGACCTGGCCGCCATCGCGCTCCTCGAGAGTCCCGACCTGGCGAAGTTTACCGGCCGGGTGTCGGACTCGGGCGAGGGGCGGTGGACGATCATGGCGGCCGTCGACGAGGCGGTCCCGGCCCCCGTCCTCAGCGCCGCGCTGTACGAACGCTTCGCCTCGCGCGGCCAGGCCGACTTCGCCGACAAGGTGCTGTCGGCGCTGCGCTACGAGTTCGGCGGCCACGAGGAGAAGGCTGCCGGCCCGGAGGGAGGCGCCTGATGGCCGCTCCCCGGTCGGACGCGCTGGTGCTCTTCGGCGTGACCGGCGATCTCGCCCACAAGATGATCTTCCCGGCGCTCTACGCGATGGCGAAACGGGGCACTCTGAAGGTTCCGCTCGTCGGCGTCGCCTTCCCGAAGTGGAGCCTGGCGCATCTTCGTAAGCACGTGACGGACAGCATCAAACGATCGGGCGGGATCGACGACCAACCCGCCTTCCACCACCTCTTGTCTCTGCTCAGCTACGTGGGCGGCGACTACAACGACCCGGGCACGTTCACGGCGATCAAGGCGGCGCTGGGTGGTGCCCGGCGGCCGGCACACTACCTTGCCATCCCGCCCTCGCTCTTCGCAACGGTGATCAAGGGGCTGGGCGCCGCGGACCTGGCCAGCCATGCGCGCGTCATCGTCGAAAAACCGTTCGGACGCGACCTGGCCTCGGCGCGGGAGCTCAACCGCGTCGCGCACGCAGTGTTCCCGGAAGACTCGATCTTCCGCATCGATCACTTCCTCGGGAAGGAAGCGATCATGAACATCCTCTATTTCCGCTTCGCCAACTCGTTCCTGGAGCCGGTCTGGAACCGCAACAACGTGGCCAGCGTCCAGATCACACTGGCCGAGGATTTCGGCGTCGAGAACCGCGGCGCATTCTACGAAACCGCCGGCTGTCTGCGCGACGTCATCCAGAACCACCTCTTCCAGATCGTCGCGCTGCTCGCCATGGAGCCGCCGGCCTACCGGGGTTACGGCGCCGTGCACACCGAGAAGGCCAAGGTCTTTCAGGCGATGCGCCCGCTCGAGCCGGAGGACGTGGTGCGCGGCCAGTACACCGGCTACCGGAAGGAGCCGGGCGTGGCGAAGAACTCCGACGTCGAAACGTTCTGCGCCCTGCGACTCTTCATCGACTCGTGGCGCTGGGAGGGCGTGCCGTGGTACCTGCGCTCCGGCAAGTGCCTGGCCGAGACCGCAGCCGAGGTCCTGGTGGAGCTGAAGCCGCCGCCGCAGAGGCTCTTCGGCGACTCGGCGACGGAAACCGGCATGGGCAACTATCTGCGCTTCAGGCTCTCCCCGAGTTCGGCCGTCGCCCTCGCCGCCCGCGTCAAGCGCGCGGGGAGGGAGTTCGTCGGCGACCAACGAGAGCTCTACCTGGCCGAAGAGCAACCGGGGGAGGAGGCGCCCTATGAAAGGCTCTTGACCGACGCGATGGCCGGCGACGGGGCGCTGTTCACCCGCGAGGACGCGGTCGAGGCCGCCTGGGCGGCGGTCGACCCGGTCCTCAAGACCCACGACCGCAGCCGCCCGTACCGGCGCGGCAGTTGGGGCCCGCACGCGGCGAACGCCCTGATCGCAGCCGATGGCGGCTGGTACAACCCCAAATTGGGAACTTCGCCGGGAGGCGAACGATGAAAGCGACCCAACAACTCCACAACATCGGCCAGAGCCTCTGGCTCGACAACATCACCCGCGGCCTGCTGACCAGCGGCACGCTGCACGGCTACATTCAGGAGTTCGCGGTCACGGGACTCACCTCCAACCCCACGATCTTCGACCACGCCATCAAGAACGGTCAGGGCTACGACGACGCCATCCGCCGGAAGGTGGAGGACGGCCGGTCGGGCGAGGCCCTGTTCTTCGAGCTGGCGCTGGAGGACCTCGGGCAGGCGGTCGACCTGTTCCGGCCGACCTACGAATTGACGGGCGGTGTCGACGGCTGGGGGTCGTTGGAGGTGTCGCCGCTGCTGGCGGACGACGCGGCCGCCACAATCACGGCGGCCAAGGAGCTCCACGCGCGTGCCGAGCGGCCCAACCTCTTCATCAAGATCCCGGGCACGACGGCAGGGCTTGCTGCCATCGAGGAGGCGATCTTCGCGGGCGTGCCGGTCAACGTGACGCTCCTGTTCTCCCGCGAGCACTACCTTGCAGCCGCGGACGCGTACGCCCGGGGCATCGAGCGGCGGGTCGCCGCCGGGCTGAAGCCAGATGTCTTTTCCGTCGCCTCGGTGTTCATCAGCCGATGGGACGTCGCCGTGAAGGGGAAGACACCCGATTCGCTGCGTGACCGGCTCGGCATCGCGATCGCCAAGCGGACCTACAAGGCGTACCGCGAATGGCTCGACTCGCCCCGCTGGCAGCGCCTGCAAAACGTCGGCGCGCGGCCCCAGCGCCTGTTGTGGGCCAGCACCGGCACCAAGGATCCGAAGGCGTCCGACGTGCTCTACATCAAGGCGCTGGCCGCCCCGTTCACCATCAACACGATGCCGGAGGCGACGCTGAGGGCATTGGCGGACCATGGCGAGATCAAGGACGTCCTGCCGGCCAACGGCGGCAACTGCGAGGAGGTGCTCGCCGAGTTTGCCAAGGCCGGCATCGATGCCGGCGCCCTCGCCGCCCAGCTTCAAGTCGAGGGCGCGGCCTCGTTCGTCAGGTCCTGGAACGACCTGATGCAGTGCATCGCGTCCAAGAGCAAGGTGCTCAAGAAGGCCGGTTGAGCGAGGAAACAATGACGGATCGAACACGCTTTGGCGTCGCAACCGGTTCGAGAGGGGTGCCGCAATGTCTCCGGCAGTGACGATCTGCAAAGACGGCGACGACCTGGCGGCACACGCCGCCGATCTCATCGCTCAGGCGGCGGAGGCCGCCATCCGGGCGCGTGGACGCGCCATGCTGGCCTTGGCGGGCGGGTCGACCCCGGCGAAGACCTACGGCTTGATGGCGCAGCCGGCCCGCCGCAACCGGGTCGACTGGGCCCGCACGTATCTGTTCTTCGGGGACGAGAGGTTCGTGCGGCCGAATGACCCGTCCAGCAACTTCGCGATGGTGCAACGGACGCTGCTGGCGCCGGTCCGCGTACCCGCCGGGCACGCGTTTGCGGTGCCGACGCAGCTTGGAACCGCCGCCGCAGCAGCAGCAGCGTACGCCGCCGCGCTCACCGAGGCGTTCGGGATCGGCGAAGCCGGCGGTCCGCCGCGGTTCGATCTGATCCTCCTGGGTCTTGGCGAAGACGGGCACACGGCCTCGCTCTTCCCCGGGGCGGCATCGCTGGCGGTCACCGACCGGTGGGTGGTGGCCAGCCCGCCGGGGATTCTCCCGCCGCCGGTGGACCGCGTCACGCTGACCTTTCCGGTGTTGAATGCGGCGCGCGAAATCGTATTCCTGGTTTCCGGCCAGAACAAGGCGGAGGCGCTGTGCGATGTGCTGGAGGGCCGGCCCACCCGGGAGGAGCGCCCGGCGGCGGGCATCCGCCCCGTGGACGGCACCCTCACCTGGCTCGTCGATGCCGCCGCCGCCGGCCGGCTGGCACGCTCGGGATAGACGTCTTTTGGCGCTCGGAGGGATGGAGATGCAGGGGGGACAGGCCTCGAGGACGGACGCACAAGAGAGCCGCTCGCGCCCAGGGCCGCCGCACATCCGCCTGCTGATCGCGGACGTCGACGGCACACTCGTCACGCAGGACAAGGTCCTGACCCGGCGCGCAATCCGAGCGGTCCACGGTCTCCACGCCGCCGGGGTTGCCTTCGCCGTCACAAGCGGCCGCCCGCCGCGGGGGATGACCATGCTGATCGAGCCGCTGGCGCTGACCACGCCCATCCCGGGCTTCAACGGCGGCATGTTCGTCACTCCCGACATGACGATCATCGAGCAACACGTCCTGCCGGCCCCGGTCGCCGGACGCGTCATCAAGGCGATCGACGCGCACGGCCTGACGGTCTGGGTCTACCGGGGCAAGGACTGGTTCGTCAAAGAGAAGGACGCGCCGCATGTCGCGCGAGAGGAATGGACCGTCAAGTTCCCGCCGACGGTCGTTCCCGGGTTCGAGCGACTGCTGGACAACGTGGTCAAGATCGTCGGGGTCAGCGACGACCTGGATGCGGTCGCGCGCTGTGAGTCCGATACGCAGAGGGCGTTCGGCCGGCAGGTCTCGGCGGCGCGCTCGCAGCCCTACTACCTGGACGTGACGCATCCGAGCGCCAACAAAGGCGCCGTGGTCATCTGGTTGTCCAACTTCCTTCACATCCCAACCGCGCAAATCGCCACGATCGGCGACCAGCCCAACGACGTGCTCATGTTCGCCAGGAGCGGCCTGAGCGTGGCCGTGGCCAATGCCAGCGACGAGGTGCAGCACGATGCGACGCACGTGACGACCTCCAACGACGAGGAAGGCTTCGCCAACGCCGTCGAGCGCTTCATCGTCCCCAACGCCAACCCAGCCGGAGGCACGGTATGACCCCACGCGGGAGTGGTTCGAGCGAGCACGGATGGACGGCATGCGCCGGAAACACCGGATCAGGCGTCAACGGGCGCCAGCATTGCGGCGAGCCCGCAGGAAGAGGCGTTCTCATGGCCGGTGAATTGCAGCGCATGACGGAGTTGGGGAAGCAACTCAGGGTGGACAGCATCCGGTGCACGACGGCGGCAGGATCGGGCCACCCGACGTCCTCGATGTCGGCCGCCGATCTCATGGCGGTGCTCCTGGTCAATCACCTCAAGTACGACTGGGAGGAGCCGGGCCACCCGAACAACGACCGCCTGATCTTCTCCAAGGGGCATGCCAGCCCGCTGCTCTACTCGATGTACAAGGCGGCGGGCGTCATCACCGACGACGAGCTGATGTCGTTGCGCACGTTCGGCAGCCGGCTCGAAGGACATCCGAAGCCGTTGCAGCGCGCCGACGGTCACGGCACGCTGCGCGGCCTGCCCTGGGTAGATGTGGCGACCGGCTCCCTCGGGCAAGGTCTGCCTGTCGGCGTCGGCATGGCCCTGGGCGGCAAGTACGTCGACAAGCTGCCGTTCGACGTGTGGGTGCTGCTGGGTGACAGCGAGGTGGCGGAAGGCTCCATCTGGGAAGCGTTCGACAAGGCGGGCCACTACAAGCTGAGCCACGTGATCGCCATCCTGGACATGAACCGGCTGGGCCAGCGCGGGCCGACGGACCTCGGTTGGGACGGGCCGGCCTACGCTGCCCGCGCCCGCGCCTTCGGGTGGCACGCCATCGAGATCGACGGGCACGACATCACCGCCATCGATGCCGCGTACAAGGAAGCGCTCGCCCAGAGCGAGAAGCCCACCTGCATCGTCGCCAAAACCGTGAAGGGCTCGGGCGTTTCGCTGGTGGCGGACAAGGAAGGATGGCACGGCAAGGCCCTCAGCGCCGAACAGGCCGCATCGGCCATCAAGGAGCTGGGCGGCGAGCGCCACATCACCGTCGATGTCGCGAAGCCCCGGGGGTTGCAGCCGGCCGCCCCGCCTGCGGCGCGGCCGTTACCGCTGCCCGCCTACGAGGTCGGAACGAAGGAAGCGACGCGGAAAGCGTTCGGGGATGCGCTCGTGGCGGTCGGCGGGCGCCGTTCGGACGTGGTTGTCCTCGACGGCGAGGTGTCCAACTCGACGTTCACGGAGGAGTTCAACAAGGCCTATCCCGACAGGTTCTTCGAAGCCTATATCGCGGAACAACAGCTGGTCGGCGCCGCCCTCGGCCTGAGCGTTCTGGGGAAGGTCGCCTTTGCCGCAACCTTCGCGGCCTTTCTCACCCGCGCCTTCGACCAGATCCGCATGGCTGCGGTGTCCGACGCCGACCTTCGCCTGTGCGGCTCGCATGCCGGCGTCAGCATCGGCGCGGACGGGCCGTCGCAGATGGCCCTGGAAGACCTGGCGATGATGCGGGCCGTTCACGGCAGCACCGTGCTGTACCCGTGCGATGCGAACCAGACGGCCTGCCTGGTGGGTGCCATGGTCGAGCTGCCCGGGATCTCATACCTGCGACTGACTCGCGAGAAGACGCCGGTCATCTACCCTCCGGGTGAGACGTTCCCCATCGGGGGGAGCAAGACGGTGCGGCGGTCGGATGCGGACCAGGTGGCCATCATCGCCGCAGGGATCACCTTGCACGAGAGCCTCCGGGCGTGGGAGCAGCTCGACTCGGAAGGCATCCGGGTGCGGGTCATCGACGCCTATTCGGTCAAGCCGATCGACACGGCGTCCCTGTACGAGGCCGCGCGGGTCACGAGGGGCCGCCTCGTGGTGGTCGAGGATCACTGGCCCGAGGGCGGGCTCGGCGCCGCGGTGCTGGATGCGTTTGCCGGCAAAACGGAGCCCCTTCCCTCGGTCGTCAAACTGGCGGTGCGCTCCATGCCGACCTCCGGCACACCCGCGCAGCTCATGAACGAGGCCGGGATCGACGCCGAGCATATCGCGCAGGCCGTCAGGGAGTGCCTGCAAGAGCCGCCTCACCAGGCATCGAAAGAAGGCCGGACATGACCGCACGCATCACGCCGCTCACCGAGCGCCCGGCCTGGAAGGCCCTCGAAGCCCACTACCGGAAAATCCGGGAGTTGCACCTCCGCACCCTCTTTGCCGGCGATCCCGTGCGCGGCGAGCGCATGACGGTCGAAGCCGCCGGCATCTATTTCGACTACTCGAAGAACCGCATCACGGACGAGACGCTCCCGCTTCTGCTGCAGCTGGCGGAGGAGTCCGGCCTGCGGTCGCGCATCGACGCGATGTTCGCTGGGGAGAAGATCAACGTCACCGAGAAGCGGGCCGTTCTGCACGTGGCCCTGCGCGCCCCGAGAGGGCAGTCCATTCGCGTCGACGGCGAGGACGTGGTGCCCCGGGTGCACGCCGTCCTCGACAAGATGGCCGCCTTCTCCGCCGGCGTGCGCAGCGGGACGTGGAAAGGCCACACCGGCAAGGCGATCCGGAACATCGTCAACGTCGGCATCGGCGGGTCCGACCTGGGTCCCGTCATGGCGTACGAGGCGTTGCGGCACTTCAGCCAGCGTAACTTGACGTTTCGCTTCGTCTCCAACATCGACGGCACCGACTTCGCCGAGGCGACGCGCGATCTCGATCCCGCCCAGACGCTGTTCGTCATCTCATCGAAGACGTTCACGACGCTGGAGACGATGACCAACGCGCACACGGCCCGCGACTGGGTCCTCCAGACCTTGAAGGACCCCGTTGCCGTCGCCAAGCATTTCGTCGCGGTCTCGACCAACGCCGAAGAGGTGGCGAAGTTCGGCATCGACACCGCCAACATGTTCGAGTTCTGGGACTGGGTGGGGGGACGTTACTCGATGGACTCGGCGATCGGGCTCTCGACGATGATCGCCATCGGGCCCGAGCATTTCCGCTCCATGCTCGCCGGCTTCCACGAGCTCGACGAGCATTTCCGCACGGCCCCGTTCGCCCGGAACCTGCCTGTCCTGATGGGGCTGCTGGCCGTTTGGTACAACGACTTCTTCGGCGCGCAGACCGTCGCGGTCCTGCCGTACGAACAGTACCTGAAGCGCTTCCCGGCCTATCTCCAGCAGTTGACAATGGAGAGCAACGGGAAGCACGTGACGCTCGACGGAACCGAGGTCGCCTACCAGACCGGGCCGATCTACTGGGGGGAGCCGGGCACCAACGGCCAGCACTCGTTCTACCAGCTGATCCATCAGGGGACCAAGCTCATCCCCTGTGACTTCATCGCGTTCGCCCAGCCGCTCAACCCGCTCGGCCGCCACCACGACGTACTCCTGGCCAACGTCATCGCCCAGGCCGAGGCGTTGGCCTTCGGCAAGACGTCGCGCGAGGTGGAGCTCGAGGGCACGCCGCACTGGCTCGTGCCCCACCGCACCTTCGAGGGCAACCGTCCGTCGAACACCTTCCTGCTGGAGCGGTTGACCCCGGCGGCACTGGGGAAGCTCGTCGCGCTGTACGAACACGCCGTCTTCACGCAGGGTGCCATCTGGCAGGTCGACTCGTTCGACCAGTGGGGGGTCGAGCTGGGTAAGGCGCTCGCCCAGCGCATCATCCCCGAGGTCGAGAGCCGGACAGCGTCCACGCTCGCACACGACAGCTCGACCAACACCCTGATCCGGCACTACCGCAAACTCAGGGACACCTCGTCGTGACCATCGGGGTGGTCCGCTCGTTCGAGTGAGCCGTTCATCGCCACATCGCCCGCCAGCGCGGCACGATCTGGCCGCACGAAAGACGTCCTCGGAGCAACGGAGTCCGGACGGCCTGGGCCGCGGTGTTCGCGGCCGGCTGCCGGAGAGGTAGTTTCTACCCAAGTCGGGGTCGTGCGTCCGGGTAGTAAGTGCGCTTCCCGGCTGGAGATCCGAGGAGTAGGTTTGAGGCATGTTCGGGAAAGGACGGTACCTCATGAAACGCGGATTGGTTGTGGCGGCAGGCTCCCTGGTGGGGCTCGGCGTGTTGGCGCTTGCCGGGTGCGCCTCCTCGATGGTGCCTGAGGGCAGGCGGCACACGGACTCGGGGATCACGTCGGTGATCCAGGCATCGCTCGAGGCCAACGACAATGTGAAGGCGCGGCAGGTGGACGTCGAGACCCGTGAGGGCACGGTGTACCTGACCGGCGTGGTGGACACGGAAGAGGCCCGGAACGAGGCCGCTCGGGTCGCGTGGCGCACGGAAGGCGTGCGCGGCGTGGTGAACGACCTCACGGTCGGCGAGCGGACGGTCGGCAGCTGGATCGACGACGTGATGATCAGCTCGAAGGTCAAGGTGAAGCTGATCGCCGATACCAACATCAAGGCCGGGGACATCGACGTGAGTTCCTCGCAGGGGGTGGTCACGCTGATCGGCCGCGTCAGCTCCCAGACGATCAAGAACGACGCCAGTCGCATCGCGCGCGACACCGCCGGCGTCAAGGGTGTGCACAACGAGTTACTCGTCGGCAAGAAGTACTAGGGACTGGAGGACTGCAATGCTCTGGACGATCTTCGTCATTCTGCTCGTGCTGTGGCTGCTCGGCATGGTCACCTCCTACACGATGGGGGGGTTCATCCACATCCTGCTCGTGGTGGCCGTGATCATCCTGATCGTCAGGCTCGTCTCCGGCCGACGCGTCCTCTAGGGCGTTTCGCCGGCAACTTCGAAGGGAGCGCAAAACCATGACGCTGATTCTCGTGATCGTTGTGTTGTTCTTTCTCTTCGGTGGAGGGGGTTACTACTACTACGGCAGGCGGGGACGCCATTAGGACGTTGTCTTGCACCTCGCTGGGCATGCGCTTCGGCTCGGGCGGACATCCCCGAGCTCAACCGGCAGGCCATCATGAAGCGACTGGTAATCCTGGAACGGGTTGCGTGGGGGGTGGGCCTCCTTCTCATCGCGGTGTTCGCGATCGCGAGGCTGCAAGGTGCGGTCTCGAGCCGGTTGGAGATCGCGCGGTTCCAGGCCGCCCGCACCGCGTATCAGGAGGCGGCGCAATCGGCCACGAGCGCACGGGCCCCCGTAGCCGTGTCTACTGGCGTGGATTTCACCCTGTGGTCCGAGGGCCGCATTCGGGCGTACCAGGACAGCCATGATGAAGAGGGGCGTCAGCCTCAGGCGCTTGCGCTGCTCGAGATTCCCCGGCTCGGCCTCACGGTGCCCGTGCTCGAGGGGACCGACGAGCTCACCCTCAACCGGGGCGTCGGGCACATCGAGGGCACGGCGCTCCCGGGCGAGTGCGACAACGTGGGCATCGCCGGCCACCGGGACGGCTTCTTCCGCGTGCTCAAGGACGTAACAGACGGCGACAAGATCGAGCTTCTGACCCTCTGGGAGACCCTGAGTTACGCTGTGGAGGACATCCGGATCGTGGAGCCGGAGGCGGTCCAGGTCCTGGCCCCGACAGGTACGCCGGTCCTCACGCTCGTCACCTGCTACCCGTTCTATTACGTCGGCAACGCGCCCGAACGCTACGTCGTGCGGGCCCGCCTGACGTCCGAGGGTTACTGATGGCAACGGTCAACGACCTATGGGGACGCCCTCAGGGCTTGAGGCACGGAAAGGAGGTGGATGCGAGCACGACGCAACGATCCTCTGGCCCCGGCAACACCGTGTCGAGACCTACAGACCACTCTGTTTAGGACAAACTTGAGAAAGGTAGGATTCAGAAATGTCGAGAAAGGTCATGATTCTTGCAGTGCTGGTCGTGGCAGCGCTCACGTTCGCCGTGACCGCCCAGGCCCAGACCGTCGCCACGCAGGACACCAACCAGGCCACCGTGGTGAGCGTTGGAGACAACTTCCTCGTGGTCAAGCTGGCGGATGGCACGGTCAAGGGTTTCGACGTCCCAGCCGGTTTCATGTTCGACCAGGCGGGCGCCCAGGTCCCGCTGACCGCCCTCAAGACGGGCCAGGTCGTCACGTCTTCCATCACCACAAACAAGCCCGTCACGGAGCAGGCTGAAGAGGTCAAGGACGCGACGGTCGTGAAGGTCGTGCACCGCAACCTGTTCGTCAAGCTGTCCGATGGGACGTACAGGCAATACGACGTCCCGAAGGGCTACAGGTTTGATGTCGACGGCAGGGAGCTCTCCGTGTTCCGGCTCGAGCCAGGAATGAAGCTCTCGACGACCATCGTCAGCGAGACGGAAATCAAGACGGTGACCGAGGCCGAAATCCAGGCTGCAGTCCCGAAGCATGAGGCGCATCCGCGGCATGCGATGCATCCGGCTGCCACGACGGCTCCGGAAACCACAACGGCTCCGGCTGCCACGACGGCTCCGGAGGCCCCAATGGCCAAAAAGCTCCCGAAGACTGCCAGCCCGCTGCCGCTGATCGGGCTGCTCGGCCTTCTGTCGCTCGGCCTCGCAGTGGGCCTGTCGAGCCTGCGCCACCGCGAAGAGAGCTGAGTCCACAAATCACCTTGCATCCACCTTGCGTCGAGGCGGGTCGGCCAAACGGTCGGCCCGCCTCCTTTTTTGACCCGCAACGTCTGCGGCAGACCTCCGGGCCGGACCCGTTTGGGCTGACAGCAGGAGTTTCTTGCTCCGTCATACGGCGACCTCTCCCGCCAGCCTCGCCTTTGCCTGGGCGAGAGCCGCACAGCCGAGCCAGGAGTGCAGCCGCTGCCGGTCGTAGACGACCTCGACGCCGTCGAACGGCGCGAGCCGGACGAAGAGGCGGCCGCGCGGGGTTCGGCGGTCGATCGTGTTTGCCGGAGGGGTAGTTTCTACCCAAGTCGGGGTCGTGCGTCCGGGTAGTAAGTGCGCTTCCGGACGGGAGATCCGAGGACTAGGTTTGAGGCACGTTCGGGAAAGGACGGTATCTCATGAAGCGCGGATTGGTTGTGGTGGTGGGTTCTCTGGTGGGTGTCGGGGTGCTGGCGCTGGCCGGGTGCGCCTCCTCGATGGTGCCGAAGGACACGCGGCAGACGGACTCTGGGATCACGTCGGTGATCCAGACGTCGCTGGAGAACAACGACGCGGTGAAGGCGCGGCAGGTGGACGTCGAGACCCGCGAGGGCACGGTGTACCTGACCGGCGTGGTGGACACGGAGGAGGCCCGGAACGAGGCCGCTCGGATCGCGTGGCGCACGGAAGGCGTGCGCGGCGTGGTGAACAGCCTCACGGTCGGCGAGCGGACGGTCGGCAGCCGGATCGACGACGTGATGATCAGCTCGAAGGTCGAGGTGAAGCTGATCGCCAACTCCGAGATCAAGGCCGGGGACATCGACGTGAGTTGCTCGCAAGGGGTGGTTACGCTGATCGGACGCGTCAGCTCCGAGGCGATCAAGGACCAGGCCGGTCGCATCGCGCGCGACACCGCCGGCGTCAAGGGCGTGCACAACGAGCTACTCGTCGGCACGATGAGGTACTAGGCGGGAGTGGCGGAAGGGAGTGCTCTGACGATCGTCGCCATCTCATCGACGGCCCAAACGCTTTTGGCCGTTCAACCATGGCTGGCAACATGCGAGACGGAGAAGAGGTGCTGAAATGAAGAGACTCACGAGTTTGTTGGCTGCGGGTTTGTGCACGGCGTTCCTCGGATTTGCTTTTGCCCCCAGGGCGAACGCACAGGGCACGGTCGAGCAGTCGTCCTTCACCTTGACCGAACCGCTGGACGTCGGAGGCACGGTCCTGCAGCCGGGCGACTACCAGATCAAGGTCGTGCTGCTGCAGGGGAACCGCAACATGCTGCGGGTGATGAACGGAAACGGAACGGAGCTGATCACCAGCGTCCTCTCGATTCCTCATCCGGAGGGGCCGGGGGCCGAGCAGATTCCCGCGAGTCGCTACACCTACTACCCGGCGAGCGCCGGCCACATCATGGCGCTCAGGACCTGGTACGCGGCCGACACGCCGGGGCTCGGCGGTCATGACATCGTCTATCCGGAACAGCGTGCCATGGAACTCGCGGCCGAGGTCAAGGAGCCGGTGGTTGCAGTCCCGGACAACGTAACGGCAGCGGATTACGGAACCGCGCCCCTCGTCGTGGTGACGCCTGAAAAGGAAGTAAAGCCGTACGAAGCGGTGGCCGCAGAGAAGCCGCCGGTTCCGGAGGCCGCCCCGGTTGAGCCGGCCAAGGCGGAGGTTGCCGCGGCGGAGCCCGCCGCCGTGACTGAGAAGCCTGTCGATCAGAAGCAGTTGCCCAGGACGGCGAGCAATGTCCCGCTGTACGCTGGGCTAGGATTCCTGTCGCTCGTCGGCGCGCTCGGTCTTGGCGTGCTCGCGAGACGTTTGGCATGACCAGGTTCTCCTGCGCCGCGACGTGGATCCGGCGGAGCGAGTTGGCCCTCTGGGTCATTGGCTTCTCGCTCCTCGGCTGGGCGGTCGCGGCGAACCTGATGAGCAGGATCTACCAGGCGCGTCAGGAGCGCGCCCTCTCTTTTTCTGCCGTCAACCTCAATCTTGCAACACCGGCCGGCGCGGATCCGCTCGTCCTCCCCGCGAGAGGCGATCTGGACCCGCTCGTCCTCGGCCGGATCGAGATCCCGCGGCTCGGCGTCAGGGCGATCGTGCGGGAGGGGGACGACGATGGGACCCTGGCGATCGCGGTTGGTCACATCTCTGGTACGGCCCGGCCCGGCGAGCGCGGGAACATGGCGCTCGCCGGACACCGGGACTCATTCTTCCGCGCGCTCCGGGACATCCGGCGCCAGGACAAGATCCGGATCGTCACGCCGAGACGGTCCTACGAGTACGTCGTGGACTCGACGGAGATCGTGGGTCCGGAGGACATGGGTGTCCTCGACCCGACGAGCGGTACCGTCCTCACTTTGGTGACCTGTTATCCGTTCACGTACGTCGGGCACGCGCCCAAGCGGTTCGTCGTGCGGGCCTCGCTGCTTGCCCGCCGTCCGCTGGCCGCCGGCGACGGAGAGGCTTTGCGGGCGGGCTTGGAGCCCGGTCATGGCGAGCGCCCACAGCGCTGAGCTCGCGAGCCGCGCCGAGCGGCAGCAGGACCATCGGCCCTCGGGATGCCACATTGTCGGTCCGCCCAAGGTCCTGCTCGTCTACCCGGCGTTTCCGCCCTCCTACTGGGGCTTCCAGTACGCCCTCGAGCTGATCGGCAAGCGCGCCTCGATGCCACCGCTCGGCTTGCTCACGGTGGCGGCGATGTGCCCCTCCCGGTACCGACTGCGCCTGGTGGACATGAACGTCGCGCCACTGGCCGACGAGGACCTCGACTGGGCCGACCTGGTTCTGACCTCGACCATGGTCGTGCAGCAGCGTTCGCTGCGCGACGTCATCGCGCGCTGCAACGCGCGCCGCCGCACGGTGGCGGTCGGCGGGCCGCACCCGACCTCCTTCGCCGACGAGATCGCCGGCGCCGACCATGTCCTGCTCGATGAGGTGGAGGAGACCTTCCCCCGTTTCCTCGCGGACTGGGAGGCGGGGCGGGCCGCGCGAGTCTATCGCCCCGAGCGCAAGCCGGCGATCGACGCCACCCCGGTGCCTCGCTTCGAACTGCTCGATCTCGACGCCTACACATCGATGGCGCTCCAGTTCTCGCGCGGCTGCCCGTTCGACTGCGAGTTCTGCGACATCACGAAGCTTTACGGCCGCGTCCCGCGTACGAAGTCCAACGCGCAGATGCTCTCCGAGTTCGACCGCCTTCACGAGCTCGGTTGGCGTGGCCCGGTCTTCCTCGTCGACGACAACTTCATCGGAAACAAGAGGGAAGCCCTGCGCCTGCTGGTCGCGCTCGCCGAGTGGCAGCGCGAGCGCGGCTACCCGTTCGACCTCTACACCGAGGCGAGCGTCAACCTGGCCCGGCTCGAGCCGGTGCTCGACGCGATGGTCGCGGCCGGCTTCACGATGACCTTCCTGGGCATCGAAAGCCCCAACTCCGAGACGCTGCGCAGGACGAACAAGCCCCAGAACACCGACGGTGGCGACGGCGGCCACCTCCTCCACGCCGTCACCGCCATCCAGGCGAAGGGCATCGAGGTCACCGGCGGCTTCATCCTCGGCCTCGACGGCGACGGCCCGGAGGTCTTCGACGCCCAGGTCGCCTTCATCCAGGAGGCGGGCATCCCCATCGCCATGGTCGGGCTGCTCACGGCGCTGCGCGGCACCGACCTCTACACTCGTCTCCAACGCGAGGGTCGCCTGCTCGACGAGTCGAGCGGCAACAACGTCGAGATCTCCCTCAACTTCCGGTCCGAACTCGACCGCGAGGTGTTGATCTCCGGCTACCAGCGGGTGCTCTCGACGCTCTATGACGAGGGCCTGAACAGCTACTTCGAGCGCTGCTGGACGATGCTCTCACGCCTCGGCGAGCGCCCGCGACCGCGCCAACCGGTCGGCGCTGCGGAGCTCCTCGCCCTGGCGCGTTCGCTGCGCCGGCAGCTCTTCTCGCGCCAGGGACCGGCGTACCTGAAGTTCCTGGCGCGCACCCTGTTCCACCGGCCGGCCCTGCTCGACGAGGCGGTGAGCCTGGCGATCAAGGGTCTGCACTTCCGCCAGTTCACCGTTCAGACCCTGGCGGCGCACGAGTTCCGCGAGGCTGCCCTGGCGGGCTACCGGGAGGTCGAGGAGCTGGCCGACCGGGCCTCGCCCGCTGGTTTCAGCGACGCGCTCGCACGCGGGGCGGCGAAAGCGCGACGTCGCATCCGGCGCCTTCACCATAGGCTGCGCCCGGAGTTCCGGCGCGACCTGCTGCCGGACCGGGCGTCGATCGAGCGTGCGATCCGGGAGTGTGTGGGCGAGGTTCCCGGCCTCGAGCTGCTGCGGCGTTGGACGCCCCAGGTGCGGCGCTGGTTCGTCGAGGCCCCGTGGCGCCGCACGCTGCTCGCGCACGGGTACGAGCCGGCCGCGCGCGGCTGGGAGCCGGTGACGCCCCTTACCGTGACACTCGTACCGGTCGTCGAAGGCGGGCGGCTGCGGCGAACGCTCGAGCTCTACCTCCGCGGGCTGGAGGTCAAGGTTGTGACCGCGGCCGAGCAGCTCTCCGCGCTCGGCCAGGAGCGGCTGGAGCGCCTTCATCGCGACGCCGAGCCTGCCGTCGCCCTGCTCGCGTACCTGCGGGAGCTGGGGCGGAAGATCGACGCCGTGGTGGTGCCGGTCACCGCGGAGCTCGGCGGGGGAGAGGGAGGGCGCGTGCAATGGCTCTCGTCCGGGGCGGCCGCCTTGCCTCCGGTGATCGCATTCCCCCTCGAGCAGAGCCGTCGCCAGTTGCGGGCCAGACTCGTCGAGCTCGGCGAGCTGCTCACCGGCGACGCCGCTCGCGCCGAGCTCGCCTTCGAGCGCGCGTTTGCACTCGCCTGAACCGGTCCCGGCCGGACCCGTTAACCAGAGTCCGCTCAAGGACACGCCGGCCTTGCCTGGCCCCGGCGGTGAAGTGCGGATCCGCGCGGCCGGCTGTCGGAGGGGTAGTTTCTACCCAAGTCGGGGTCGTGCGTCCGGGTAGTAAGTGCGCTTCCCGGCTGGAGATCCGAGGACTAGGTTTGAGGCATGTTCGGAAAGGACGGTATCGCATGAAACGAGTACTCGCTGTAGCGGCAGGCTCCCTGGTGGGCGTCGGGCTGTTGGCGCTGGCGGGATGCGCCTCCTCGATGGTGCCGGAGGCAACGCGGCACACGGACTCGGGGATCACGTCGGTGGTCCAGGCGTCGTTGCAGGCCAACGACGCGGTGAAGGCGCGGCAGGTGGACGTCGAGACCCGTGAGGGCACGGTGTACCTGACCGGCGTGGTGGACACGGAAGAGGCCCGGAACGAGGCCGCTCGGATCGCGTGGCGCACGGAAGGCGTGCGCGGCGTGGTGAACGACCTCACGGTCGGCGACAGGACGGTCGGCAGCTGGGTGGACGACGTGATGATCAGCTCGAAGGTCAAGGTCAAGCTGATCGCCAACTCCGAGATCAAGGCCGGGGACATCGACGTGAGTTCCTCGCAGGGGGTGGTCACGCTGATCGGCCGCGTCAGCTCCCAGGCGATCAAGAACGACGCCAGTCGCATCGCGCGCGACACCGCCGGCGTCAAGGGTGTGCACAACGAGTTACTCGTCGGCAAGAAGTACTAGGGACTGGAGGACTGCAATGCTCTGGACGATCTTCGTCATTCTGCTCGTGCTGTGGCTGCTCGGCATGGTCACCTCCTACACGATGGGGGGGTTCATCCACATCCTGCTCGTGGTGGCCGTGATCATCCTGATCGTCAGGCTCGTCTCCGGCCGACGCGTCCTTTAGCGTGAAAGGAGGCAACGTGAGTGCACTCAAGATCGTGGCAATCCTCTTGATCACCGCCGGCATCATCGGATTGGTCTACGGCGGTATCACCTACACCAAGTCGACCCACAACGCCAAGCTTGGCCCGCTCGAGTTTTCGATCAAGGACAAGGAGACGGTCAACATCCCGGTGTGGGCCGGAATCAGCGCGATCGTGGTCGGCGGGGTCCTGCTCTTCGTGCGAACGAAGGCGTAACTGTACCCTGACCCGCGCCTGCTCTCCAAAGGCGTGGATATGCGGCCCCAAGGGCCGCCAGAAAGGGAACACCAGAATGACGAAGCACTCTCTCAAGATCATCATTCCCGGCATCTTCGCCGCGCTCGCGCTGGCCGTGGGCGTAGGCGCCCAAACGCCGCCGCCTCCCGCCCCCACGGGCCCGGCAGCCACGAGCCCTCATGCGGCCCCGATGACCGGCCACCACAAGGTAAGCGCTGCGGCGGCCAAGCACGAAGCCGAAATGAAGGCGGCGTGGCAGGCCATGGAGACCAAGAGGGAGGAGATGAAGGCCAAGCTCGCCGCGATGGACGCCACGCTCGACAAGCTGGTCGCGGAGATGAACGCGGCCAAGGACTCCAAAGAGCCCGACGCCCTGGAGAAGCCGATGGCGGCCGTCATCAACGAGCTCGTTGCCCAGCGCAAGGCCTCCCGCGCCATGATGATGGAGATGCGATCCGAGTTCATGAGCCAGATGCCGCATCACATGGAAATGCACCACACCAAGGGAATGATGGAGCACCCGATGATGAGGATGGGCAACCCTCCCGAACCCAAGCCGGAGGCGACCAAACCCACGATGTGAGGAGCCCGCAGGACGGTGGGGCGTCTCGATCGACGCCTCGCCGCCCGGCCCGTTGGCGTGCGGCGGTCGAGGACGCCTGGCGCAGGCTCAAAGGAGGCGCTCGAAATGACAAAGGATTCTGTTTGCGGCATAGGTCTCGACAACAAGGCTCCGTGCAAGAGCAGCTACGCGGGGCAAATCCACGTGTTCTGCTGCCCCACTTGCAAGACGACGTTCGACAGGGAGCCTGGGCGGTACGCGGCCCCTACTGGGAAAGAAGCCCAGCAAGGAAGGCGACCATGATGCACGGCGGATGGTTTGGAATGAGTGGGGGAGGGATATTTTGGCTGTTCCCCGTCCTGATCACGGTTCTCGTGGTCATTCTCGTCGCTTGGCTTCTTGGAAAGAGGGCCTCGCGGGACGACCGCTAAGAAACCGCCCAGGCGCTCCGAGGACGGTCACGGCGGCGCGGCACCAAGAACGAGCTTCGGACCGGCAGCAGGTTTGCAGAGAAAGGACGTACGAATCCAATGGCAGCTGTGAACAGGCAAATCACACTCGCTTCACGGCCGGTGGGGCTGCCGAAGGTGTCGAACTTCCACCTTGTCTACTCTCCATTGCCTTCCCCTGGCCCGGGCGAGATCCTGGTTCGGTCGGTCTACCTCTCGCTCGATCCGCAGATGCGAGCACGGATGGACGACGTCGAATCCTGCGCCCGGCCGGTTGCCATCGGCGAAGTCATGGAAGGCGGAGGCGTCGGCGTCGTGGTGGAGTCCCACGACCCGGCGTTCCAAGTCGGGGACGCGGTCGAAGGGATGCTGGGATGGCAGGAGTACGCCGTTGCTCGGGCGCGCGAGCTGAGGAAGCTCGACCCCGGCTCCGCGCCGATCTCGACGGCCCTCGGCGTGCTCGGCATGCCGGGGCTGGCGGCGTACTTCGGCCTGCTGGATATCTGCGACCCGAAACGGGGTGAGACGGTCGTGGTGTCCGGTGCGGCAGGATCGGTCGGCATGATCGTCGGCCAGATTGCCAAGGTCAAGGGGTGCCGCGTCGTGGGCGTGGCGGGCTCCGACGTCAAGATCTCATGGTTGGTCAAAGAGCTCGACTTCGACGCCGCGTTCACCTACAGAAGTACCGAGGACTGCGACCGCACCCTAAGAGAGTCCTGTCCCGCCGGTATCGACGTTTACTTCGACACCGTGGGCGGGGGCATCACCGACGCGGTCATGAAACTGATCAACGTGGGCGCGCGGATTTCCATCTGCGGTCAGCTCTCACAGTACAACCTGGAGACGCCGGAGCTGGGCCCTCGCTGGCTGGGCCAGTTGATCGGAAGGCAGGCAAAGGCCCAGGGCTTCCTCGTTTCCCGCTTTGCCAGCCGGTTCCCCGAGGCACTCGCCCAACTTGCCACCTGGCTGAAGCAGGGGAAGTTGAAGTACCGAGAGCACATCGCCCAAGGCATCGAAGCCGCGCCGCAGGCCTTCATCGGCATGCTGCAGGGGACGAATGAGGGCAAACAAATGGTGCAGCTGTCGGAGCTGAAGCCACCCGCGGGCGAGACCCCAGGATCGTCAGTTCCGTCTGCTCCGGTAGTAGTAGCCGCCCCCGCCGCCAAATAGAAGGACAAGTACGATGACCACGATGATCAGCGTTGTCGTGCTCATGATATTTTCCCTGCCTTTCGGAACCCTCTCAAGGCTAGTCCTGCGGCCCCCGCCCGAGAAGCGCATTTTCTACCGAGGGGCCAGAGTGTGAGCTAGGTAGGAACTACCCGAACGGGGACCTGGGGGGCTTTCGGTGAGATGCCCACGCGCGCAAGAGGTCAGAACAGCGAATCGCTGGTGAGCTGGAACACCGGACCTCTGCCGCGATCGGGGTAGGCGAGCTCCAGGCGGAGGATGCGCACCACCGAGGCTCGGGTGATCTCGACCAGCAGACCGGCGCCCGCGTCGCCGCGCCACCCGTCGGTGGACGGCCCGACCCTGGCGCCCCACGTCTTGCCGCCGTCGACGAACGCCGTGACGCCTAACGCCGCCACGTGGAGGAGTTCACCGGTGATGCGGCGCCGCCACTCCAGGTTGGTCACCACCCTGGACGTGCCGTCGAACGTGTTGGGGTCCCAGCCGCGGAGGCCGGTGCCGGCGCCCAGCGTGAGCTGCCGATCGCCGTCGAGGTTGTATCCGAGATCGGCCGCCACGCGCGCCCGCCAGCCCGCCGTCCCGGTGAGCGCGCCTCCGACCTCGAAATGGGTGACGCTGTTGGCGAGGCCGCGATCCTCGACACGTCCGGAGAGGTCGGCGATCAACCAGGAGTACGTCTGCCCATTCATTTTTCCCAACGTGAGTGACCCGTGGTAGCGCAACCGAGCACGGTCGCCGCCGAACGCCGGCAGCGAGAGACCGGTCGTTACCAGCCAGTTGGGCCCAAGCGGGAGGTCCTCCTGCCGCATCCACGCACGGAAACCCTGGACAACCCTCCAGTTGAAAGTCTGGTGCTCCCAACCCACCTCGACGCCCAGGAGGTCGCGGTCCTGCGGCTGCGGAAAGGGAGAGCCGTCGAGACGGTGCCAGTCGCGGAAGATGGCCTGTTCACCGAAGATTCCAAGGGTGAGGCGGTCGGTGAGGATGCCGTCGCCCGGAAGCCGCAGCCCGCCCCACACCTCGAAGCTCCGCGTGTTGGCCTGGCCGGCCACGTCCCGCTGCCCGCCCGCCCAGAGGTACTCCTGCAGCCCCTCGCGCTGCCACCGCACGCCGCCGGCCCGTGGCGTCAGGATGGCGAAGAACGGGTACTCGAGCCGGAACGTGTCCGTGGATCCGTCGGAGGACTTCTTGTGCTCGAGTCCGAGCTGCCAGCGACTATGCAGGAACGTGAAGTCCCTGTACCGGAAGGTCGTGCTCGTGCGCTCGGGATCGGAGGTGACATCGAGAAGGAAGCTCTTGCCCAGGCCCAGGAGGTTGTCCTCCGAGATGCTCCCGCCGGAGTGCCGGCGGTTCCCGGAGACGCCGAAGTTGATGCCCACCCCGGTCGTCCACTGGTCGTGCGTCTCCACCACCACCTCGGCCCCACCGGGGGCGGGGCGCGCCGAAATGTGCACCGGGTTGAGGAAGCCCGTGCCGCGCAGGATCAGCTCACTCTCGGCGAGCCGGGCCGGGTCGAGGGCGTCGCCGACGTGGAAGAGCAGCAGCGAGCGGATGAACTCCTCACGGGTCATGATGTGCAGGGCGTCGACCCAGCGGTACGGCCACGCCGAGGTCGCGGGGTCGGCGAGATCGTAGATGTCGTGGCGCTCGATCCGCACAGCCACGATCGGCGTTCCAGGCGCGACCGACTCCGCCCCAACGCCCGTGCCCATGGCGGCGAGAGCACAGACCATGTTGACGAACCACATCGCGCTTCCATTATCCTCCAAACTTCAACGAGCCCATTGCTGTATCGTGAAGGCGGATGCGGGACGGGTAAAGTTCCGCCCCCGCCCACCTGACAACGTGCGCGAAAACGCGCTAGACTGCCGCGTCGAGTTGCGACCAACAAACCCTGCCGCGAGGACGGACCATGACAACCACAACCAAGATCATCTGGACCAAGGTCGACGAGGCGCCGGCGCTGGCGAGCTACGCCCTGCTCCCGATCGTTCGGGCCTACACCAAGGGCTCCGGCATCGAGTTCGAGACGCGGGACATCTCCCTCGCCGGCAGGATCATCGCGAGCTTCCCGGACCACCTGACCGAGGCGCAGAAGGTTCCCGACCACCTCACGGAGCTGGGCGAGCTCACCAAGCGCCCGGAGGCCAACATCATCAAGCTGCCCAACATCAGCGCCTCCATCCCGCAACTCCGCGCCGCCATCAAGGAGCTGCAGGAGAAGGGGTACGACATCCCGGACTATCCCGAGGAGCCCGCCAGCGACGCCGAGAAGGCCCTGCAGCAAAGGTTCGCCAAGTGCCTCGGGTCCGCGGTCAACCCGGTGCTGCGCGAGGGCAACGCCGACCGTAGGCCGGCGGCGGCGGTCAAGAGGTTCGCGCAGAAGAACCCGCACAAGATGATGAAGCCGTGGCCCGCCTCGGGGTCCAAGGCGCGGGTCGCGCACATGACCGACGGGGACTTCTACGGCACCGAGAAATCGCTCACCCTGGAGAAGCCGACCGACGTGAAGATCGTTTTCTTCGGCGCCGACGGGAAGACCGTCGTGCTGAAGGAGAAGCTCGCCCTACTGGCGGGCGAGGTCATCGACTCGGCGGTGATGCGCGTCGCGGCGCTGCGGGCGTTCTACGCCGAGCAGATCGAAGCCGCCAAGCGCGACGGCGTGCTCCTCTCGCTGCACCTCAAGGCGACCATGATGAAGATCTCCGATCCCATCATGTTCGGCCACTGCGTGTCCGTGTACTACAAGGCCGCGCTCGACAAGCACGCCGAGACGCTGCGAGCGATCGGCGCGAACGTCAACAACGGCCTCGCCGACATCCTCGCCAAGCTGGATCGACTGCCGGCCGCGAAAAAGGCCGAGATCGAGGCGGACATCGCGGCGGTCTACAAGGACCGCCCCGCCCTTGCCATGGTGGATTCCAGGAACGGCATCACGAACCTGCACGTGCCCAACAACGTCATCGTCGACGCCTCGATGCCGAACATCGTCCGTGACGGCGGCAAGATGTGGAACAAGGACGACCAGCTCCAGGATTGCGTCGCCATGGTGCCGGACCGTTGCTACGCGACGATGTACGGCGAGATCCTCGAGGACGCCAAGCGCAACGGCCAGTTCGACCCCGCCACCATGGGCGACGTCTCCAACGTCGGGTTGATGGCGCAGAAGGCGGAGGAGTACGGCTCGCACGACAAGACGTTCGAGGTGCCGGCCGCCGGCACGGTCCGGATCGTCGACGCCGGGGGCGCCACGCTCCTCGAACAGACGGTCGCGGCCGGCGACATCTTCAGGATGTGCCAGGCGAAGGACGCCCCGATCCAGAACTGGGTGGGGCTCGCCGTGGCGAGGGCGCGCGCGACCGGCTCGCCGGCCATCTTCTGGCTGGACGAGCGTAGGGCCCACGACGCCGAGATCATCAAGAAGGTGAAGAAGTACCTGCCGGAGCACGACACCAGCGGCCTCGACATCCGCATCATGGAGCCGGTCGAAGCGATGAAGTTCTCGCTCGAGAGGATCCGGCGCGGCGAGAACACGATCTCGGTCACCGGCAACGTCCTGCGCGACTACCTGACCGACCTGTTCCCAATCCTCGAGCTGGGCACCAGCGCGCGCATGCTGTCGATCGTGCGCCTGATGAACGGCGGCGGGATGTTCGAGACCGGGGCGGGCGGCTCGGCCCCGAAGCACGTGCAGCAGTTCCTCAAGGAAGGCCACCTGCGCTGGGACTCGCTCGGCGAGTACTGCGCGCTCATGCCGTCGCTCGAGCTGGTGAACGAGACGACCGGCAACGAGAAGGCCAAGGTCCTCGCCGCCACGCTCGAGAAGGCGATCGCCACCTACCTGGAGGCTGGAAGGCTGCCGTCCCGCAAGGTGAACGAACTCGACAACCGCGGCGCGACGTTCTACCTGGCGCTGTACTGGGCGCAGGCGCTGGCGGCGCAGACCGAGGACGCCGCGATGCGGACGCGGTTCGCGCCGGTGGCGAAGGCGCTCGCCGAGAACGAGGCGAAGATCGCGGGCGAGCTGCTTGCTGCGCAGGGGAAGCCCGTCGACCTCGGCGGCTACTACCTTCCCGACGATGCCAGGGCGGAGAAGGAGATGCGTCCCAGCCCGACGTTCAACGCCGTCATCGAGGCGCTGGCGTAGCGACCGCAGAAGAAGTGCGACGGCGCCGCCCGTTCCCCTCGGGGCGGCGCCACTCGCGCCGGTGATTCGACAGCAAGGGCCACGCACGCAGGCGTGGCCCTTGGTTTGCGCCGCGGATCGAGGGTTCGGCTAAACCTTCGACCAGAAGTCCACGAACACGACCGTGGAGAGGAAGAACCCCAGCGGGACGTTGACCAGCACGCCGGCCGTGAACGCCCAGAACGGCTTCATCCCGAATGTCAGCAACTCGGCGAAGCGGGTCGACAGCCCGATGCAGAGGAAGCACATCACGAACGCCCAGGTTCGCAGCTTCTTGATCGGTGAGATGACGCGTGGCTGGAGAACGCTGTCGAACCAGCTGGATGCGGTGACGAGCTGGGTCAACGCGAACTTCTGGTCCTGCGTCGTCGCCGGCGCCTGCAGGGTGCGGAGGTCGTCGCGGCTGAGCATGCCGTTCGCCGTCAACGTGCCCTTCTGGACGTCGATGCTGACTCGATCCCGCAGGGCCTCCGGCAGGGCGTAGGTCGAGAAGTTGGCGTCGTACTTCACCCCCTGCAGACTCCCCTTCATCTTGGTCACGCCGACGTGGCCGGCCGGCGGCCGCGCCGCGACGAAGCTCATGATCACCGACGCGGCCAGGAAGCCGAACACGAACTTCGGGAAACGGTCCCAGATGATGCCGATGCCGACCGCTCGTTTCGAGGCCTCCTCCTTCTCCCAGAAGACGACCGAAACGACGGAGAGGATGAGGCACCAGATGCCGATCCAGATGTCGCGGCCGATCACCTTCATGAGGGTGAAGGCGTTGATCGGCGCGTCGCCGAAGCGGGTGGCGAGTTCGGCCACGACGGCGAACCCGGCGGCGTCGGCGAACTCGGAGGTGCCGACCCAGGCGCCGGCAACCCCGGGCGCGATGGTGTTCGGCACGAGCTGCTTGAGCGCGACGGTGAGCGCGAGGATCATCGCGATCGCCCAGATCGTCACGACCGCAATGGCGATCGAGATGTGGTCCTTCTTGGCGCGTACCGCGCCGCCGACGGCGATCGACGCCGAGACGCCGCACACTGCGCCCGCGGCGCCCAGGGTCGCGCCGAACTGCGGCTCGAGCTTGAACACCCTGGTCGCCACCAGGAAGATCGTCAGCCAGGTGAAGACCGAGACCAGCGTGGCCTGCACGAAGGCGACCGGTCCGGCCGAGAAGATGAGGGTGAGGGGCAGGGTGGCGCCCAGCAGCACGATCCCGGTCTTGATGTAGTACTCGGTGCGCAGTGCGCTCTTGACCCACTCCGGGATCTTGAAAAGGTTCGAGATGACGAGACCGACGAGGAGCGCCAGTAGCGGCGCCTCGATATTGAGGTTCTCCATGACCTTCCAACCGGAGATGACGGAGATCACGAGCGAGCCGGCGAAGAGCACGACGAAGCCGGGGATGAACTGCCTGAGCTTCGCGCCCATGATGCCCATCGAGATCACGAAGACGACCCCGAACATCAGGAACATCGCCAGGTAGCCGCCCGCGTTCTTACTCAGGTCGGCGAATGCGCTGCTGGCCGTTGCCCACTTCGCGGGCGTCACCGCCCAGCCCTTGATCGTCGCCCCGGACCAGAACGTCACGAGCGCCATGACGACGATCCCCAGGCCGAACCACACCGACCACCAGTCCTCGGTCTTCCAGAGTTTCGCGAGCCCGTCCTTGCTCATCGTCTTCCCTCCGCGCCGTTGTGGCGTCCCTGCAGTGTTGGGTTGGAATGCAACCAGTGTGCCAGTCGCAATTCACCCTCGTGTTGCGAGAAAACGTAGTGTTCACGATACTTAGCACTGCGTCACGGGTGCCGCCGCAGCCTCCGGCCGGAGAGGCCGTTACACCGCTGTAACGCGCGGCCTCGGTTTCCCTGACCGGCGCGCAGGACCACGGCTCTCAGGCGGTGGCGACCGAGGCCGCGGCGACGGACGGACGCGTGTGAATGACCGACGGGCCGTCGAGCACCGCGTACTCCGCCTCGGCGAAGAGGCGGCGGCAGGCGGCAACATCCATGCCGCGCCCTTGCTCGGTCTGGCTCTCGGTGTCGCGCGGGTTGGGTCCGACCTCGGCCCAAAAGAGGTTCGCGCCGGCGCAGGCGCCGGGGACGTTGGGCTCGTGGGTGCAGTTCCCGATCAGGAACCGGCCCATCGCAAGGCGTGCGACCGCGACGAGGTAGGCAAGGCGCAGTTCGGAGATCTGGCCGTGGTGGGCGAGAGCAGTGCCCGGGACGGAGATCCGCCGCATGGCGCCCGAAAAGCACGGCTCGGCGGCGCGGTGGATCAGGATCTTCTCGATGATCTCGTCCGCCGTGTGCTCCGGACCAACAGGCTCCACGCAGGTGCCGAGCTGCAGCCCCGCGTCCCTGGCGACGCGGAACGTGCGCAGCCTTCGCTCGATCGTGATCCCGGTGTCGCGCCCCTCCCCCATGCGGACGGCGTGGTAAACGGCGCAGAAGCCGGCGTCTTTGATGCGGCGGGCGGTAGTCGGGTTGAGGTCGCCGACGTTGGCAACGAGCGGCGTCTCCGGGCGCAGGTGGCGGCGCACCTCCTGCCCGACCTCGATGAAGCGGGCCATCGGATAGTCGCCGGTTCCCATCAGGTAGATCGAGTTGGCGCCGTCAACTTCCGAGCGCACGGCGCGCTCGACGACCTCTTCCACCGGCAGTTCGCAGGCCTCGGCGAAAACGCCGTTGACCGCAGCGAAGGAGCAGAACCGGCAGTTCATCGGGCAAGGCGACACGTTGAGACCGATCTGGACGCAGATTTCGGCGTTGTTGTCGCATGCTTCGCGGGCGAACTCGCGGGCGGATGCCATCACCTCGCCGGCGGCGGCGGAGCGGTGCGGCAGGTCGAGGAGAAACCGGAGGTCCACCTCGTCGGGGAAACCGCCGTCGGCAACCTTGGTGATGATCTCGGTGATGCGGTTCGGCACACTCATGGCGCAACCCCTTCCCCTGAGCTGCTCGTCGTCCTCCGGACGCGGCGGCTACTTGGTGATGTCGACGGCGCCCGCGTAGCGCTTCTTCACCCACCCCGGGATGAGCGAGAGCAGGACGAAGAACACCGCCGCGACGGCCAGGTACAACATCGTCTTCTTGACGGCGTCGGGTTGGCCGCCGGAAAGGATCACCTCGCGCGCGGAGCCCGCGGCAAAGTTGAAGGCGATCGTGCCCGGAACCATGCAGACCAGCGAGACCAGCGCATAGGTGCCGAACGAGATGTTCGTGAGGCCGTAGACGTAGTTCTGGATGTTGAACGGGAACACCGGCACCAGGCGCGTGATCATCAGCATGCGCCACCCCTGCTGTCGGACGCCCTCGTCGATCTTCTTGAGGGCCTTGTTCCGCTCGACCCAGCCGCTGACCATGTCGCGGGCGGCGTAACGGCCGAGCAGGAAGGCGAGACAGGCGCCGAGGTTCGCGCCGACCGTGCTCCAGACGGTGCCCCACACCGCGCCGAAAACGAGGCCCCCGGCGATGGCGATCGGCAGGCCGGGCAGCATCGTGACGCAGGCGGCGATCCAGATCAGGACGAAGACCACCGGCGCCCAGGCGCCGAGCCCGCGGAACAGGGCGTCCATCCGCTCGACCTTGTCCTTGAGCGTGCCCCCCTTGAACATGTCGAACAAGCCGAGGGCGTTGGCGAGCACGATCACGCCGACGAGGACCACCCCGACGATGACCAGCTTCATCCAGGGTCTGACTGTCCCCGTCGCGCGGCCGTTGTCGCCGTCCTGACTCATGTCGTTCCTCCCCCACGCGAAAGGCATCTAAACCCCGCGGCGGCTGGAAGGCCGGCCCGGCGCGCCGGGCCGGCCAGCCGCGGAAACGTCCCTACTTCGAGGCTGCAATTGCCTTCTGCCAGGGCGCCGGCGTCGTATCCGGGCAACCCGTCTCGATCGGGAGCGTGGCATCCTTGGACCAACCGATCCACGAGCTGTCGTAGTTGTGCAGCTGCTCGACCGGCCAGCCCATGAGATAGAGGGCAAACATGCCGTGTGTGGTACGCACCCCGGACTGACAGACGAAGTACTGCTGCTTGCTCTTGTCGAAGCCGAACTTGTCGAGCACCTTCTGCATCTCGGCCGCGTCCAGCCACTCCATCTTGTTGCTCTTGGTCATGAAGTTGGGCCAGTCGCACTGCACATCCCACGGAATTCGGCCCGCGCGGAACGCGCCCTTCTTGATGGTCTTGCCGCAGAACTCGGCGTCGTCGCGGTTGTCCCAGAGCTGGGCGTCGGTGCGGTCCTTCAAGCCGAGGATCTCCGGCGTGTCCACGCGCATCGTCGGGAAGGTGACCTCGGCGACCCAGGTGCCCTTGTGCTTGGCCTTGCCGCGGCTGATCGTGTCGGTCTCGTAGCCGGCGTCGGTCCACCCCTTGATGCCGCCGTCGAGGACACGAACGTCCGTCTTGCCGTAGTAGTAGAGCGCCCACCAGACCCGGGTCGCGTCGTACTTGTAGTCGTACACCACGACCGTGGAGTCGGGGTCGACCCCGAGGCCTTGCATCAGTTTGGTGAAGCCCGCGGGTGCCATCAGGTTGTCGGTCACCCCGCCCATCGTGTCGGCAGGGGCCTCGTAGTCGCCGCGCCAGATGTGGATCGAGCCGGGGATATGACCGCCGAAGTAATCGGGTACGCTCGCCACGGCGATCACGACGAGCTTGGGATCCTTGGCGTCCATCATCGCCTTGAGTTGCTGCGGCGTGATCAACGCCTCGCCGCGGGCGAACCCCTTGTAGTGGTCGGTCTGAGCGCTCGCTCCCACTGCAACGGTGAGGGCCAGCAGCACGGTGACAGAGATGAGCAGGTTCTTCTTCATATCGTCCCATTCCTCCCTTGGTTTTCACCGGTCGGAGAACCACGCACACACTCCCGTTCCCGGCGTGCACCCGTGGCCCGTGCAACCGCCATGCCAGGCGGTCCGTTCAAGTACTCCAGCCGTCAGAGCGTTGCGGTCCGCCGCAAGGTCGGGCTGCAAAACCCTTTGGGCGTTGAGACTGGAGCGACCAGCGCAAGCGAGCGGGTGCGCGTCCCCGTCGTCGCCACGGTCCTACGCCGTAACCCGGTGTTTCGATTTGGTGACGCTAGGGTCCTGCGTCTGACCGCCCTGGAGGGGGAGCAGGAGGCGAAACGTGCTGCCCTCGTCGAGCCGGCTCTCGGCTTCCACCCGCCCGCCGTGGGTTTCGGCGACCTCCTTGACGATTGCGAGCCCGAGTCCGGTGCCGTCGGCGGTGTGGCGCCTGGCGTTGGGCGCCCTCGCGAACTCGACGAAGAGGTTGGCGAGGAACTCGGGCGGAATGCCGATGCCGTTGTCGCGGACTTCGACCACGCCGAACCCCCCGCTGCGCCGCACCTCGATGTGCACCGCACCTCCGGGCCGGGAGTACTTGAGCGCGTTGTGGACGAGGTTCTCGATCGCGTACTCGAGGTCGGGCGGCACCCCGCGGGCGAGCACCACGTCGGCGTCGTATCGGCTCTCGAGCGTGATCTGCCGCGCTTCGGCCACCGGCGTGAGGGCGTCGGCGACGTCCACGGCGAGCTGGGCGAGGTTGACGCCGGAGGTCCAGGGGGCGCGGTGCGCGGTCTCGCGGAGCTTGGCGAGCTCGAGCAGATCGCCGACGATGCGCAGGAGGCCCTCGACGCGCTCGCTGGCGCCGAGGATCAAGCCCGCCGCGCGGGGCGAGGCGGGGTCGACGTAGCCCTGGAGGAGGACGTCGAGACTGGTCTTGACGGTGGCCAGGGGGGAGCGGAGTTGGTGCGCCGAGAGCAGCATGAAGTGCGACTTGCGCGCCTCGATGGAGCGCATCTCGGCGAGCAGCTTCTCCAGCTCGGCGGTCTTGTCGCGCAACTCCTCGGCGAGGCGGAAGAGGCGCACGCCGCGCTCCTTCAACCGCGACGCCACGGTAGCGGTCAGGTAGACGGTCAGACCGAGGGCACAGGCGAGCACGCCCAGGGTCGCAGTGCGCATCTCGAGCGGAACCTGAGGGTTGCCGGGAGGTGTTCCACCGGCTAGGAACAGGGCGGCGCACGCCAGCCACACCCCACCCGCGACGGCGAACATCGTCCGCGCCGACAGCATGATCGTCCCGATCACCATGTGGAAGGTGAAGAACGGCAGGAACGGACTGCTCGGCCCCCCGGTGAGGTGGACGAGGAGGATGAGCGCCGCCAGGTCGATCAGGATCTGGATCAGGGTGCAGCGCGCCAGCCACCGGTAGTCGGCGCGGTCGCTGCGGCGCCACGCCGCGAGCAGCGTGTGCAGGAAGCCGTTGTACGCGAGGATGACGAGCGCGACGAGCCACACGCGACCCCACGCCGCGGGCATCCCGACGCGTGGCGCCGCCGCGGCGAACGCGAGCAACGCCGCCCCCGCTGCCCAGCGCAGCCGCACGAACCACGCGACGCGGTCGAGAAGTTCGGCCGCGAAGACCTGGGGGAGTTCGCCGCCCTCGCCTGTCAAACTCACCCCAGCAGTTCGCCGAGCGTGGCGAGGAGCGCCTCGGGGGCGACGGGCTTCTGCAGGTAGCGGTCGTACGGGAACCAGCTCTCGCCGATCTCCAGGCGGACGTTGAAGACCTCGTCGACACCGGTGAGCATGACGATCGGGATCGCGCGCGTCGCCTCGCCGCTGCGCAGGGTGCGGGCGACGTCGAACCCCTCCGAGAGGTGGTCCATCATGACGTCCAGAACGACGATGTCGGGGCGAGCCGTGGCGATCGCCGCCAGCGCCTCGCGGCCGTTGGCCGCGGTGCGCACCTCGTAGTGTCGTTCCAGCACGGCCGACACGGCGTCGACGAAAACCGCGTCGTCGTCGACGAGCAGGACTGACTTTCTCGCCATGGCCCTCTCTCCCGAGCCCTCAGACGGCCTCGACCGCGTCGGTCGGGCAAACCGACAGGCACGCGCCGCAGTGGATGCAGAGCGCCTGGTCGATGACGTGGAGGTGCTTGAGCTCGCCCGTGATCGCCCCCGATGGGCACGCCTTGGCGCACACCCCGCAACCGCTGCACAGCTCGGCGGTGATGGAGTACGTCAGCAGTGCCTTGCACTGCCCCGCCGGGCATTTCCCCTCCAAAACATGGGCATCATACTCGGCCCGGAAGTGGCGGAGAGTGGAGAGCACCGCGTTGGGGGCCGTCTGCCCGAGGCCGCAGAGCGAGGTGCGCTGGATGTGCCGCCCCAGCGCCTCGAGAGTGTCGAGGTCCGCCGGGACAGCCTCACCCTTGGTGATGCGCTCCAGCAGGTTGAGCATCACGCGGGTGCCGATGCGGCACGGCGGGCACTTGCCGCACGACTCCTCGACGAGGAACTCGAGGAAGAAGCGCGCCAGCTCGACCATGCAGGTGCGGTCGTCGAGGATGATGAGCCCGCCGGAGCCCATGATCGAGCCGAGCTCCTGCAGCGACTCGTAGTCGATCGGCACGTCGGCGGCGGCGGCCGGGATACAGCCGCCGGAGGGACCTCCCGACTGCGCGGCTTTGAAGCTGCGCCCGTTCGGGATGCCGCCGCCGATCTCCTCGACGATGGTGCGCAAAGAGATACCCATCGGCACCTCGACGAGGCCTGTGTTGCATATCGCCCCGGCGAGGGCGAACACCTTGGTGCCCTTACTCCGGCCCGTACCGATGGCGGCGAACCACTTGGGGCCGCGCAGCAGAATCGGCGCCACGCTGGCCCAGGTCTCGACGTTGTTGATCAGTGTCGGCCGTCCCCACAGGCCGTGCTGGGCGGGGAACGGTGGTCGCGGCTGCGGCGTGCCGCGCTTACCCTCGATCGAACGCAGCAGCGCCGTCTCTTCGCCGCATACGAACGCGCCTGCCCCGATTCGGATCTCGATGTCGAAACCGAAACCCGAGCCGAGGATGTCCTCCCCGAGCAGGCCGGCGCGGCGGGCGGCGGCGAGCGCGTTGCCGAGCCGCTCGATCGCCAGCGGATACTCGGCGCGGACGTACACGAACCCGCGGCTCGCACCGGTGACGCGGCCGGCGATGACCATCCCCTCGATGACCGAGTGGGGGTCGCCCTCGAGCAGGCTGCGGTCCATGAACGCCCCGGGGTCGCCCTCGTCGCCGTTGCACACGACGAACTTCTCGTCACCGGGCGCCTCTCGGACGAACTGCCACTTCATGCCGCTCGGGAACCCCGCTCCGCCGCGGCCGCGCAAGCCGGAGCCTTTGAGCGCGCCGATGACGTCGTCGTCGGACAGCTCGAAGAGGACCTTCTCGAGGGCCAGGTAACCGTCGCGCGCCACGTACTCCTCGATCGCAGCGGGATCGATCACGCCGCAGTTGCGCAGGGCGATCTTGACCTGCTGCGCGAAAAACGGCACGTCGCGCCCGGCCAGACGGCGGCCGTCCGGCGCCTCCCACGCGAGCTCAAGGTCGCGCACAACCTCGCCGGCGATGAGGTGCTCGGCAACGATGCGACGCGCCCCCTCACGGTCGACCTTCTGGTAATACACGCCGTCGGGCGACACGACGACCAGGGGCCCCGCCTCGCACAGCCCCATGCACCCGACGCGGACGACCCGCACCCGGCCGGCGAGGCTGCTGGCCGCCAGAGCGTTCTCCAGCTCGTCCGCGACAGCGACGGAGTGGCACGAGATGCACGCGCCGCCGGCGCAGACCAGCAGTTCGCGAGGGGCGGCGGCCGCCGGTTCGCCGGTCCGCGCGCGCATGATCTCGGCGAGGTCCAGCCGCAACCGGGCGAGCGTCGTGCGGTCGAGCGGCGGAGTCACAGCGGCGCCCTCACCCATTGTGGCCGTCCCCGCCGGCGTCCGCCTTCCGCGCTTTCGCGCGCAGGCCGAGAAGAAGCTTGCGCACAGCGGCGCGCGTGAGGTGGCCGTACACCTCGTTGTTGACCATCATGGCCGGGGCCAGGCCGCACGCGCCGAGGCAGCGCACCTGCTCGAGGCTGAAGAGGCGGTCGTTGGTGACGCCGCCAACCTCGAGGCCGATCGTGTCGTGGACCGATTCGAGCACGCTGTTGGCATTGCGCACGAAGCAGGCGGTCCCCATGCAGACCTTGAGCTGGTAGCGCCCTCGTGGCGTCGTGGTGAAGAAGTGGTAGAAACTCACCACGCCGTAGGCTTGGATCGGCGAGATTCCCAGCCGCCCGGCGATTGCCTCGATGACCGGAAGGGGGAGGTAACCAAGCTCCTCCTGCACCCGGTGAAGGACAGGGATGAGGCGCTCCGCCCCACCGGGGTGATCGCGCAGGTACGCGTCGATCAGCTCCAAGGTTGTGGAACTCACGGCGTCTTCGGCCGGATCCCCGGCGCGGGTGTCCACCGGTGTCGCAGCACGTGCGGGAACGGTGACGGTACTCAAGAACGCCTCCCGATCTCGGTTACCAGGGGTCGCGCCAGGTCGGTGACGAGACGGCCGGCCCCGCTGCCATCGCCGCCCCAGAGCGCCATCGCCGAACCCGGCGGGATGCGATCGTTCAACTCGGCACGCAGGAGCACCTCGCGGTCGCCCGCCGACACCCGCACGGTGTCGCCGTGCTCGATCCCCAGGCGACGGGCGTCCTCGGGCGCCAGCAGCACGGTCTCCGGCGCGGCGAGGCCGAGGAGGGCTTCGCTGCGCAGCGTCGTGGAGCCGGAGTGGAAGAGCTGCGGGCCCAGGTCGAGGCACACGCCCCCGGCCGGTGGCGGCGTCTCGGGTGGTGGTGGCGGTGTCAGGCGCAACGTCGGCGCCCGCCCGGACGGCTCGCAGGCGCGGGTGAGTTCGACGTCGACATCGGCGACCTCCGGCAGGGCCGTACCCATGCGGGCCGCGATCTCACGCACCACCTCGCCGTCACCTGGGAGGGGGACGGGCGGCGTCAGAGACTGGCGCAGCGGCCGCCGTGCGCCGTCGGCACCGATCAACGAGCCGTCGCGTTCGACAAGGCAGCGGACCGGAAGAACCACGTCGGCGGCCCGCCCGGTGTCGGTCAGGAACGGGTCCTGGACCACGACGAACCGGGCGTGCTCGACGGCGCGGCTCGCTCCGATCCCCGCCGGCCAGGCGCCGAGCAGGTCCTGGCCCATCAGATACAGGGCACCGACCTCGCCCGCAGCCGCCCGGCGGACCATCTCTGCGGCCGTCCAGCCGGGTACGGCGGCGGGGCCCCCGCCCGCGGCGAGTCTGGGGTCGAGCCCGGCGAGGATGACGCCCTGGGTGTTGGCCTTCTCGCCGAGCACGAGCACGCCGCTGCCGGGGTGGCCGAGGAGGCCGAGCACCGCGAGCAGCTCGACGGCGCGGCGGGTCACGCCCGCCTCGCGGCCCGGAATGCCGCGTCCGGTCGCGACGGTCACCACGAGGGAGCTGGCGGTCTCCAGGCGGTCGGCCAGGCGGCCGACCTCCGCGGGAGCGACGCCGGTCAACGCTGCAGCCGAGGCCGGCGGGTAGGCGTCGAGACCCGCCCGCCACGCGACGTAGCCGTCCAGCCGCTCGACTGCGTTCCCGGCACCGCGGCGGCGGAGCAGCTCGGCGAGGAGGATCGACAGGAGAGCCTCCTCGCTCGCCGGCGCGAGCAGGAGGTGCTCCGTCGCCAGGCTCGAGAGCGTGCCCGCGAACGGATGGGCGAGCAGGACCTTCGTGCCGCGTCGAGCCGCGGTCACGAGTTCGGTCTTGACGAGCGGGTGGGTGCGGCCGGGGTCGGCGCGCAGCACGAGGACGGCGTCCGCCGTCGCGAGATCGGCGAGGCTTGCCGTGGAGCGCATCGCGCCGAGCGCCCCGCCCATCCCGGCGACCAAGGCGTCCACGCCGGCATCAAAACCCGCCGAGACGTGGGGGCTGCCGAGGACCACCCGGACGAAGCGCTGCAGCAGGTACGCGTCCTCGGTGGTCAACCGTGTCGAACCGACTGCCGCGATCACCTCGCCACGCTCGCGCGCTGCGGCAAACCCGGACGCGACCGCGGCGAGGGCCTCGTCCCAGCTCGCCTCGGCGAGGCGACCGTCCCTGCGCACCAGCGGCTGCGTCAGGCGGTCGCGGTGGCGCAGCGCGTCCCACCCGAAGCGGCCCTTGGCGCACAGCTTGCCACGGTTCGGCCGGCTCGCCGGCGGCGCCGAAACGGCCAGAGGGCGGGCGCCATCGCTCACGACTGTGAGCTCGCACCCGCACGAGCAGTACGAGCACGTGGTGGTGACAGAGGTCCGCTGCCACGCCGGCAGGGCGGAAGCGAACGAGGGGATGGTGAGCGCCGCGACCGGGCAGGCATCGACGCACTGGCCGCAGAACTCGCAGTCGAGCGGGCCGTCCAGCCAGGTGGCGACGCGGGCTTCGAGACCGCGCCCGACCACGCCGATCGCCGCGACGCCCTGAACCTCGTCGCACAGGCGCACGCACTTGGAGCACAGGATGCACTTCTCCGGGTCGCGGACGATCAGCGGCGACGCTTCGTCGCGTGGGCGGCGCACGAACGCGAACGGCAGCTGGCCCTCGTCGACACCGTACTCGAAGACGAGGTCCTGCAGGCGGCAATCGCCGGTCCGCTCGCAGACCGGGCACTCCATCCTGTGATTGAGGAGGATGAGCTGGAGCTGGCGTCGCCGCGCCTCGTGGACCTCGGGCGCCTCGGTGTCGATCTTCATGCCCGGGAGCACCGGGGTCGAGCACGCGGGCACCAAGCCCGGCCGCCCGTCGCGCCTGGCCACCACGCACAGCCGGCAGCCGCCGTACGGTGTCAGGCGCTCGTCGTGGCACAACGTCGGCAGCTCGATGCCGTAGCCTCGCAGCGCCTCGAGCAGCGTGAGACCGGCGGGGACCTCGACCGGTTGATCGTTGACCGTGATGAGGATCGTCTCCATCGCCCGCGCCCTCACCGCGCCGACGCCGGCTGCAGCCGGCGGAACGCCCACTTGGTGCGCAGCCGGTTGGCGTACCGGGCGAGCGACCCGGTCGGCTTGCGCCGCGCGACGGCGTGGAGATCGTCGCGGTCGAGCAGCAGGTCCAGGATGTGAATCGTCTCTTTGCCGCGGCTGGCGAGCGCCGAGCGGCATCCGGCGCAGTACGTAACCATCGGCAGCGGCGACTCGTCGGCGCGGCGTTGCGTGATCCGCTGCGAGAGTTTCGGGTCGACCGGGTAGATCATGCCACCGAAACCGCAACAACGGGCTTTCTCGCGCGCGTACTCGACGTCCTCGATCACCGCCCCGGCGCCGCTCACGAGCGTGCGGACGCCGTCGTGGGTGGCCGGCTCGTGATGGGCCTTGCAGGAGTCGTGGATCGCCACCCGGGCGCCGGCACGCAGCGCCGGCGGGGACCAACGCCCGGCGAGCGCCTCCCACACCGTCGTAACCTTCAGCCCCGGCAGCCCGGCCTTGAGCGTGTGCGCGCAGTCGGGGCAGGCGGCGATCAGCTCCTCGGCGCCGAGCCGTTCCGCGTGCGCCGAGATCGCCGAGCAGGTCCGCTCGAACTCCTCTTCCATGCCGATCAGCTCGGCCGGCGCGCCGCAGCAGTACATCAGCACCCCGGTGCCGGGGTAGTTGCGGCGCAGCTCGTCGTAGACCGCCAGGGTGTTGCGCGGCGACACCGCGGGCAGCGCGCAGCCGGTGAAGAAGAGGCGCTTGCTGCGCTGGCGCCCCGGTTCGGACATTGCCAGGGTGAACGTTCCGCCGATGCCGGCCCGGTAGTACGACACGATCGGCTTGTGCGCCGGCAGCGGCCCGACCCCCTGCAGCACCGCCTCGCGGCGCGCGGCGAGCAGCATCGCCCCGGTGTCGAGGTCCACGGGGCACACCTCGGCGCAGAGCGAGCAGATGTTGCACGAGTACACCATCTTCAGAGCGTCATTGACGCCCGCCTTGACCTGCCGGGCGAGTTCCTTGGGCGAGCGGCAGTAGCTCGCGAGGAACTCGCAATCCTTCACGCACAACCCGCAACTGCAGTCGAGGCAGCGCTTGGCCTCCTCGACCGCCGCGCCCTCGGCGAGCGGCGGGGTGAACGGCTGCAGCATCACCGGCGTGCGCTCGCGCCGCTTGCGCTCGGCCTCGTCGATGTCGAGACGCCAGAGCAGCGGGCTGGGCAGGGCGGAGAGCGCGCCCTGGCCGGGATCGGCGCCGGTCAGGAAGCGGTGCGCCGACGCCGCGGCCCTGCGGCCGAGCGCGAGGGACGAGATCACGGTGGCGGGCCCGCTGACCGCGTCCCCGCCGGCGAAGAGGCCGGGCAGCCCTGTCTCGCACGTCACCGGGTCGGCGGCGAGTAAGCGTCCGTGCCCGGGCGGGCGCTCGCCGTCGAGCAGCGACAGCAGGCGCTGGGCGCCGGCGAAGCCGGGGAGCAGGAGCACCGCAGCGAACCCGCTCCGGAGCTCCGACAACGCGATGTCGCGGCCGACCTCGACGCCAGTCCTGACCTCGATGCCTAGCGCGGCGATCACGGAAAGGTCGCGAAGCGCGACTTCTCGCGGCAACCGCCATGAGGGGATCTTCCCCGTCAAGCAGCCGCCGATCGTGGCATCCTTCTCGAACACCGTCACCTTGTACCCGCGCCGGCGCAGGTCGTGGGCGGCGAGCAGCCCGGCGGGACCGGCGCCGACGACCGCAACCGCCGCGCCGCGGTCCGGCTCGCATTCGAGGATGTGACGGGGTTCGCCCTCCTCGCGCTCTGCGAGGAACCGCTTGATGTCGCGGATGCGCACCGCGCTGTCCTCGTCGATGCGCTTGCAGTGCAGCTCACAAGGGTGGGCGCAGACGTAGCCGAGGATGCCGGGGAACGGCAGTTTCTCCCGCACCAACTGGAGCGCCTCGGCGAAGCGGCCCTGGGCGGTGAGCTGCACGTACCCGCGGGCGTCGACCTGGAGAGGACAGCGGTTGGCGCAGTTGGCAGGCCCCTCGCCGCGGCAGCGGGTGAGGATCTCGTCGGCCAACCTCTCGACGCGCGCCGGCTGCAGCGTCTCATGCACGGCCCACCAAGGCTCCGGCGTGGTGGCTGCGGGGCGCTCTGCTGCACTCATCGTCCGGTCCCTACCCGCCCTGCAGCGCGGCGCAACACGAACTCCGAGCACGCGGGCTGGGGATCGTGAAACCGTTCGGTCAGGGCGCACACGCCGGCGCGGCCGCGAGTCGAACCGTACGCCGAGGAGAGTGCGGTCATCCCGGCGAAGATGCGCTCGAGCTCGTGCGGTTCGTCGCTGAACGACGCACACTGCGCGCAGGTTGGTGTCGAGTCGTGCGATGCCACTGGAACCCCCCGAACTGCCGCTGCCGGATCGCCCCCGAAGGGCCGCGCCGGGTGCCTAGGCCTTGAGCTGCACCATCCTCGATACGCCGCGTGTCATCCGACCCGGTGGCCGGCACGAGGCGCTGACCAGTCACACAGCAATTGCCGTGCCACTGGAGTCGTGGCGCGGATGCCGTTCAAGGTCAAGCGTATGCGCCTTCAAGTGCGGGGTCGCGCGGGGGTCAGGTGTCGGATCGGTAACATGCGGCCCACGGGGCGCGTCACGCAATTCGCCCGTCGTCGCGGCGCCTCCTTCGAGGTTCCGCCTGCGGCGAGTGTCCGGCGATCGCGCACCCGCTGGTCACGACGCGCGCCTCGCCGAGCTGGCGCTGTCGCTCCACCCCGCACGTCCCGAGAAACAGCGGCAGCCGGCGACGGCCCGGTACGGGAAACGCTTGGGCAGCACCACGTCGCAGACGACCAACCGTCCGCCCGGCCTGAGCGGACGAGGGATCTCGTGAAGTGCGTGCCGCGCCCGGGCGTGCGAGCGCCAAAATCCTGTCGAGCGGGTTCTCGCCGATCCCGCGATCGGACTGGTGATCCGGCCTGCACCCAGGCGGCCGCGGCGGTCCAGAAGTCCTGCACCAGGTTTCGGCCGCCCTTGCCGGACAGGGACAACACGGAGTTGGAATGGGTGAAAGCCACGCCGTCGGTGGACTCGGAGCAGCTCCCAACGCGCTCCCGCGTGCCGTCCGGCAGAGGCCGGACACAAATCGGCGCACGCTCGAATTCGAGCCGCGACCAGCCGTCGAGCCGGTTTTGTGCGCGCCGGCGGATGCTCTCGAGCCGGAGGGTTTTCAAGAGGTTGAACCGGAGTGCGCCCCCCGGGATCGTCGTCACGGCGCGGTAACCGTTTCCGAATCGTAACAGGCGTCGGCGCCTCGCCAACTTCACCGTTTAGCCGTAGTTGACCCCGCGTGTGGCCCGTAGGCCCCGGTTTCCGAGGCGGTCGGCCGGGCGCCCGCTTGGACGGCGTTTCTTCCTCTCCAACATCAGGTTACAGAACGGAATCCAAAATGGCACACGAATTGCTTCAGGTTGGCAACGGAGAGAGCTTCGAGCGGCTTCTGAAAATTCTAGGGATGGGAGGTGGTCGCACGAGCATACGATAGACGCCAACCCCTGTTGGTGGGACTCCCGCCAAGACACGCAACGATCCCTCGAGGCACCAAGGAGGAAACAAATGCCCAGTTTTGTGAACCCGGAAAAGTGCGACGGGTGCAAGGCGCTCGACAAGACCGCCTGCCAGTTCATCTGTCCAAACGACCTCATGGTCCTCAACAAGGACACCATGAAGGCGTACAACCAGGAACCCGAGATGTGCTGGGAGTGCTACAACTGCGTCAAGATCTGCCCGACCCAGGCGGTCGACGTGCGCGGCTACGCGGACTTCGTCCCCATGGGCGCCTCGGTCGTCCCGTTGCGGTCCACCGACAGCATCATGTGGACGGTGAAGTTCCGCAACGGCACCCTGAAGCGTTTCAAGTTCCCGATCCGGACTACCCCCGAGGGCCAGGCCAAGCCGTCCGGCGGCTGGGACAACGCCCCGAACCTGGATAGCCCGACGCTGTTCACTGAACCCGAATCCCTCGGCCTGCCCGCCGTGTGGACCAAGGCGTAAAGGGGGCGGACATGGTTGACTTCAAAACTGTCGAAGTCGAGACCGATCTCCTCATCCTCGGTGGCGGCATGGCGGCGTGCGGCGCCGCCGTGGAAGCCGCATACTGGGCCAAACAGCACGGCCTCAAGGTGACGCTGGTGGACAAGGCCGCCGTGGACCGCTCCGGCGCCGTGGCCATGGGCCTGTCGGCCATCAACCAGTACGTCGGCCTCAAGGACGGCCAGAACTCCATCAAGGACTACGTGGACTACGTGCGCAACGACCTCATGGGCGTCACCCGCGAGGACCTCGTTGCCAACATCGCCCGTCACGTCGACTCCAGCGTGCACCTGTTCGAGAAGTGGGGGCTGCCGATCTGGAAGGACGAGAAGGGCGCCTACGTGCACGAGGGCCGCTGGCAGCTCATGATCAACGGCGAGTCGTACAAGGTGGTGGTGGCGGAAGCGGCGAAGAACGCGATCGGCAAGGAGAACATCTACGAGCGCGTCTTCATCGTCGGTCCGATCATGGACGGCGAGCGCTGCACCGGCGCCTACGGCTTCTCGGTCCGCGAGAACACGTTCTACGTGTTCAAGGCGAAGGCCGTGGTGACCGCGATGGGCGGCGCGGTGCACGTCTTCAAGCCGAGGTCCTCCGGCGAGGGCCAGGGCCGCGCGTGGTATCCGCCGTGGAACGCGGGCGCCTCGACGTTCTTCACCCTCAAGGCCGGTGCCGAGATGACCTGCCAGGAGGTCCGCTTCATCCCCGTTCGGTTCAAGGACGCGTATGGGCCGGTCGGCGCGTGGTTCCTGCTGTTCAAGTCCCGCGCGACCAACGCGCTGGGTGAGAACTACATGGAGACGCGCAAGCCCGAGCTCGAGAGCTGGCTGCCGTACGGGCACGTCAAGCCGGTCCCGGCCAACCTACGGAACTACCTGATGCTGCTGGACGTGATGGCGGGCAAGGGCCCGATCCTCATGCGCACCGAGGAAGCGATCCAGAAGATCGCAGCGGGCTCCGGCGACGACAAGGCCGCGAAGAAGAAGCTGAAGGAGCTCGAGTCCGAGGCGTGGGAAGACTTCCTCGACATGACGATCTCGCAGGCGATCCTGTGGGCCGCCACCAACACGTCCCCCGAGGAGAAGCCCTCCGAGATCGCCGCCGCCGAGCCGTACTTCATCGGCTCCCACTCCGGCGCGTCCGGCGCCTGGGTGTCCGGTCCCGAGGACCTGGCGCCCGCGGAGTACTTCTGGGGCTATGAGAACATGTCGACCGTGCGCGGCCTCTTCTGCGCCGGCGACGCCTCCGGTGCCTCGTCGCACAAGTTCTCCTCCGGCTCTCACGCCGAAGGCAGGATCGCCGCCAAGTCCGCGATCCGCTACATCGTGAACGAGAAGCCCAAGGCCGCCGCGCTCGACGCCGCCAAGATCGAGGCCCTCAAGGCCGAGACCTACCGGCCGTTCGAGACGTTCCAGCAGTTCAAGGGCGCGACAACCCAGCCCGATGTGAACCCCAACTTCATCCGGCCGAAGATGTTCCAGATGCGGCTCCAGAAGCTCATGGACGAGTACGCGGGCGGGGTTACGGCGCAGTTCACGACCTCCGAGGCGCTGCTCAAGAGGGGCCTCGAGCTGCTCGCATTCCTCAAGGAAGACGCCGCCAAGCTGGGCGCTGCCGACCTCCACGAGCTCATGCGCTGCTGGGAGAACGTCCACCGCATGTACCAGGCCGAGTCCCACGTCCGCTCGATCATGTTCCGCGAGGAGACTCGCTGGCCCGGGTACTACTTCCGCTCCGACAAGCCCAAGATGGACGAGACGAACTGGCACTGTTTCGTCAACTGCAAGCTCAACCCCACGACCAACGAGTGGGAGATGACCAAGAAGCCGATCGTCCACGTCTTCACGAAGCCCGGCGAGCATGAACTGCTCGGCGGTTGAGGTAGGATTCCGAGCGACCCCGGGCGCCGTACGGCGCCCGGGGCTTCCTCACGCCCCGAGGTGATCGTGGTTCCGAAGGCATCCCCGTCCTGCCCGCACTGCGGCCAGCCTCTCACCCCTTTCAAACTGCCGGAGGACGGCGGGTGGGACGGCACGTGCCAGCTCGCCTGCTTCAACGACGAGTGCCCGTACTTCGTCCGCGGCTGGGCCTGGATGGAGGAGCACTACGGCGTGAAGTCGTCCTATCGGTACCGGCTCAACCCGGCCAGCGGGCAAGCCTCGCCGATCCCGGTCTGGTCGCGGCGCGCGCTGCGCGACCGCATCATCGAGGTTGACGTCACTGTCGACACGGTCGGCGGCAGCGACGTGATCCCCGATCAGGACGGGGAGAAGGGAAATCACCCATGAACGCAGAGGTCTCTGAAATACCGGACGCGCTGCGTCGCCACAAGCAACTTGCCGGCGACGAGGAGTTCTGTTTCGCGTGTCATCCCGGCGTCCCCTGCTTCAACCGCTGTTGCGCGGACGTCAACATCCTCCTCACCCCGGTCGACGTGCTGCGGTTGGCCCGTCGCCTCGGCCTCGCATCCGGGGAGTTCCTCGACCGCTACACCCTCGCCCCGATCACCAAGGACCTCCACCTCCCCGTGTTGATGCTGCGCATGGGGGAAGAACCCGAAAAGCGCTGCCCGTTCGTCGGCGCCGCCGGCTGCACGGTGTACGAGGACCGCCCGTGGGCGTGCCGGATGTATCCGGTCGCGATGGCGGTTCCGCCGGCGCGGGCTGGGGTGGAACCGAAGCCCCTCTACTTCCTGTTCGAGGACGACTTCTGCCAGGGGCGGGAGGGGGCGCGCAGGTGGACGGTGGAGGGCTGGCGCGTCGACCAGCGGGTGGAGGAGCAGGAGGAGATGGAGGCGAACTTTCGCGAGCTGGTCTCCCACCCCTGGTTCATCGGCGGCCGGCAGCTCGACCCCAAGCGGATGGAGCTCTTCTTCACCGCCTGCTACGACCTCGACACCTTCCGCCGCTTCGTGTTCGATTCGAGCTTCCTGCAGCGCTTCGAACTCGAGGATGCGGTGGTGGAGGAGATCCGCCGCGACGACCGGGCACTGCTGCGGTTCGCCTTTCGCTGGCTCCGGTTTGCCCTCTTCGGCGAGCCCACCATGACGATCCGGAAAGCGAGCGAGCCATGACTGAACAGCAATCCCGACCCCTTCTGGTCGTGGGCGCCGGCATCGCCGGCATCACCTCCGCCCTCGAGGCCGCCGAAGCCGGCCGCGAGGTCGTACTGGTGGAACGCGACGCCAGCGTCGGCGGGCGCGTGCTGCGCAACCACCACTACTTCCCCAAGCTCTGCCCGCCCTCGTGCGGGATGGAGATCAACACGGGGCGGCTGGAGCGCAACCCGCGCGTCCGCGTCGTCACGCGCGCCCGGGTCACCGGCTGCCGGGAGAGCGATGGCGGCTACGAGGTCACCGTCACTCATGCGCCGGCCTACGTGAACGAACGCTGCACCGCGTGCGGCGCCTGCAGCAGCGTGTGTCCGGCCAAGGTCAAGGACGCGTTCAACCTCGAGATGGCCGAGGTCCCGGCGATCCGCCTTCCCCACCCCAACGCGTGGCCGAAGCGGTTCGTCCTCGACCGGCAGGCGTGCCCCGAGGGGTGCCGAGCGTGCAAGGACGCCTGCACCTACGACGCCATCGATCTCGACGCCGAGGAGCGCACGGAGACCATTCAGGCAGGGGCCGTGGTCGTCGCGACCGGCTGGGATCCATACCCCCTCGAGCGGCTGCCGGAGCTCGGCGGCGGGCTGTCGCCGGACGTCATCGCCAACGTCCACATGGAGCGCATGGCGGCGCCCGCGGGACCGACCGGCGGCAAGATCCTCCGCCCCTCCGACCAGCAGCCGCCCAAGCGGGTGGCGTTCGTGCAGTGCGCCGGCTCCCGCGACGTCAACCACCTCGCCTACTGCTCGGCCGTCTGTTGCCTGGCCTCGCTCAAGCAGGCGATCTACGTCAAGGAGCAACTCCCCGATGCGGAGGTGACGATCTACTACATCGACCGCCGCACCCCGGGGCGCAACGAGGAGATGCTGACCAAGGTGGCGGCCATGGAGGGCGTGCACCTGATCAAGGGCAAGGTCGCGAAGGTCGAGCCCAGCGGCCAGGCGTTGGCGCTGCGGGTGGAGGACGTCGAGAGCGGCCGCATCCTCCACGCCGAAGCGGACCTGGTCGTCCTGGCCACCGGCATGGTCCCCAGCCTCGGCGCAGGCGCCGGGGTGTTCGGCCTGTCCAGCGATGACGACGGCTTCGGCGTCGAGAAGCCGGGCGTCGCGGTCGCGGGTGTCGCGCACCGGCCCGAGGACGTCGCGGCCAGCGTGCGCGACGCCACGGGCGCCGCGGCCCGGGCGTGCATCGCAGCGGGAAGGAGAGCGTAGATGGAACGGCTCGGTGTCTTCCTGTGCACCGGTTGCGGCATCGGCGATGCCCTCAACGCCGAGGGCCTGACGGCGCTCGCCGAAGAGCTGGGCGCCGCCAGCTGCCAGACGAACGCGTGCCTGTGCGCCCCCGAAGCGGTGGCCGGCATCCGCACGGCACTGGAATCCGGCACAATCGGCGGGGCTCTGCTCGCCGCCTGCTCCGCCCGCGCCAAGACGGAGGCGTTCGCTTTCGACCCCGCCCGCCACGCGGTCGGGCGGGTCAGTCTGCGCGAACAGGTGGTGTGGTCCCACCCGGCCGGCGACGAGGACACCCAGACGCTGGCGGAGGACCTCCTCCGCATGGGCTATGCGCGCTTGTCAAAACTTAGCCTGGCGACGCCGCTGGCGGAGACGATCGAGCGGACCGTGCTTGTCGTCGGCGGGGGCCTCGCGGGCCTGACCGCGGCCCGGACCGCCGCCGACCTCGGGCACCCGGTGGTCGTGGTCGAGAAGGCCGCGGTGCTTGGCGGCTCGCTGGCTGCGGTCGAGGGGCTGGTGCCCGACCGACCGCCGTACGACTTGCTCCACGACAACCAGCTCCCGCGGCTCATCGCCGAGCTCTCCTCCCACGCCGAGGTGCGGATCTTTGCCTCCTCGACGGTCAAGGCGATCACGGGTCAGCCGGGCCAGTTCCACGTCGAGCTCGCCACGCCCGCCGGCGAGGTCACGCTCACCGCCGGCGCCATCGTCCAGGCGACCGGATCGCGCCCGTACGACGCGAGCAAGCTCGGCCATCTCGGCTACGGCTCCTCTCCCAACGTGATCACCGCGCCCGAGCTCGACGCCATGCTCGCCGCGGGCGGGCTCAAGCGCCCCTCGGACGGCGCCGTGCCGCAGCGGGTCGTGTTCATCCAGTGCGCCGGTTCCCGCGATCCCGAGCACCTGCCCTACTGCTCCGCCGACTGTTGCTCGGCCACGTTGCGGCAGGTCGCGACCCTCCACCGCGCCCACCCCGATGTCGAAACCGCGGTCGTCTACCGCGACATGCGGACGCCGGGGCAGCTCGAGCGGTTCTACCTCGCGGTCCAGGAGCAACCCGGCTCGCTCTTCACCCGTGGCGAGGTGGCCGGGGTGAGTGGCAACGGCCATCTCCAGGTGGCGTTGCGCGACACCTTGCTGGGCGAAGGCACCGTTCTCGAGGCCGATCTCGTGGTGCTCGCGGTCGGTCTGGTGCCGAACTCCGCGGACGGCGAGGCGATCCGCATCCACACCGACGCCGTCAAGCGCTCGCAAACCGGCGAGAGCGAGGTCCAACGCGAGGAGGCCCGCAAGGTTGCGGCCCAATACGCCGGTTACCAGGGCACCGAGATCCTCAACCTCGATTACCGCCAGGGGCCGGACCTGCCGACGCTGCGCTACGGCTTCCCCGACTCCCACTTCATCTGCTTCCCCTATGAGACGAGACGCACCGGGATCTACGCCGCCGGCACCGTTCACGCCCCGATGGACGCCGGCCAGGCGGAAGAGGATGGCGCCGGTGCGGCGATGAAGGCGGTGCAGTGCATCGTCGCCGCCGCCCGCGGCGAGGCCGTCCACCCGCGCGCCGGCGACATCGGCATCCCCGACTTCTTCCTGCAACGCTGCACCCAGTGCAAGCGCTGCACCGAGGAGTGCCCGTTCGGCACCCTCAACGAGGACGCGAAGGGCACGCCGCAGCTCAACGCGCTGCGCTGCCGGCGGTGCGGGATCTGCATGGGCGCCTGTCCGGAGCGGATCATCTCCTTCCCCGATTACTCGGTCGACGCCGTGGCCAGCATGATCAAGGCGATGAGCGTCCCGGAGGAGTCCGAGGAGAAGCCCCGCATCCTCGCCCTGCTTTGCGAGAACGACTCCCTTCCCGCGCTCGACGTCGCGGCGACGCGGCGAATCAAGTGGAACCCGTGGGTTCGCGTCATCCCGATCCGTTGCCTCGGCTCGACCAACATCGTGTGGATCGCCGACTCGCTGTCGCGCGGCATCGACGGCGTCATCTTGATCGGCTGCAAGTCCGGCGACGACTACCAATGCCACTACGTGCGCGGCTCCCAGCTCGCCCAGACCCGGCTCGGCAACGTCCAGGAGACGCTCCAGCGCCTCGCGCTCGAGCCCGAGAGGATCCGGGTCGTCGAGCTGGCGCACGACGAGTTCGCCCGCATACCGGAGGTCCTCGATGAGTTCGCGGCAACCATCGAGGAGCTCGGACCCAACCCGATGAAGGGGTTCTGAGGGAGGCTGGAACGATGGCCGCAATTCCGACTCTGCTGCCGTCACAGGACTTTCGCGAGGCGCTGCGCCGCCGTGGCGGCGAGACCGCGAGCCGTTGCTACCAGTGCGCGACGTGCTCCGGCGTCTGCGAGCTCGCGCCGGACGAGGCGCCGTTCCCGCGCCGGCTCATGCTGTGGGCGCAGTGGGGCTTGGCGGACCGCCTTGCCACCGACCCCGCGGTCTGGCTGTGTCACCAGTGCAACGACTGTACCGCGCATTGCCCGCGGGACGCCAAGCCCGGCGACGTGGTCCAAGTCGTCCGCGCCCTGGCCATCGAGAAGCTGGCGTTCCCCAGCCTTCTGGGCCGGCTGGTCGGCGCCGCGCGCTCGAGCTGGCTCTTGCTCCTCGGCCTTCCCATCGCTTTCTGGGTCGCTCTCCTGGCCGCCACCGGCCACCTCGCGATTCCGGCCGGACTGCCCCAGAACTGGGCGTACGAGCAGCTCGTGCCCCATCTGTTCATCTACTCCGTCTTCTTCCCGGTGGCGGCCTGGGTGGTCCTGGCCGCCGGGGTCAGCGGGTGGCGGTTCTGGGGCCTGCTGGGCGGTAACGGTTCGCGCAAGGGATCGTTCATCGTGAGTTTGTGGCCGGTGCTGGGGGAGATTGCAACCCACAAGCGGTTCGGCATGTGTGGAACGGCCAAGCCGCGCCAGCTCGGCCACCTCACTCTGATGTGGGGGTTCGCCGGCGCTGCAGTCACCTCCGGGCTGCTGATCGTCGGGATCTACATCCAACACCTCGCCATGCCGCTCGCCCTCTCTCACCCGTACAAGATCCTCGGCAACTTCTCGATGGTGCTCCTCTTGATCGGGGTCGCGCTGCTGGTCGGCAACCGGCTCGGCGACGCCAAGGTCGCGGGCGCGTCCAACGCGTTCGACACCTTCTTCCTCGGCGTCGTCGTGCTCGTAGTGCTCACCGGCACGGCGGTCGAGTTCACCCGGTTGATGGGCGACGCCAGCCTCGGGCTCACGCTCTACGTCGTCCACCTCGGAGTCGTGACGAGCCTCTTCCTGACCTTCCCGTACTCCAAGTTTGCGCACATGCTGTACCGCACCCTGGCGCTGGTCCACGTCCGCATGACCGGGATGGACGCGAAGCTGAGCTGACGGCATGAGGCCCACCGAACCGCGCCGGCGGGCGTCCACCTCATGGGGGTGTCACGCCCCGGTAACGGCCGGGTCGGGCTGTTACCCCTCGTTCCCGCGGGCGCCGCGCGGTGTCCCGGAAAGCCCACATCCAGGCGGTGAAAACACTGTGTGAAATCTGGTACAACTTTTGCAGGTCGCCGAAAAGTGCAACGTCAAGGGAGGCGTGTCATGAGCAAACTGGTCCCACCGCATGGCAGTCCAACTCTGAAGCCGCTGCTCCTCGAGGGCGCGGCGCTGGCCGGCGAGATTCACAAGGCCGAGAAACTGAAGAGGGTTCCCCTGACCAGCCGCGAAACCGGCGATCTCATCATGATGGGGATCGGCGGCTTCACGCCTCTCGGCGGGTTCATGGGCCACGACGACTGGAAGGGGGTCTGCGACGAGTACCGCATGCCCTCGAAGAAAAACCTGTTCTGGCCGATCCCGATCACCCTCTCGGCCGAGAGGACCCTGGCCGACTCGATCGCCATCGACGAGGAAGTCGCCCTCTGGGACACCGAGACCGACACCCTGATGGCGACCATGAAGGTGGCCGAGAAGTACACCATCGACAAGGCTCACGAGTGTCAGCAGGTCTTCAGGACCACCGACCCCGCGCACCCCGGCGTCAAGATGGTGATGGAGCAGGCCGAGGTCAATCTGGCCGGCCCGGTCAAGGTGCTCTCGGAGTCGTACTTCCCGACGCAGTTCAAGGACCTCTACCAGAGGCCCGCCGAGGCGCGGAAAGCGTTCGAAGAGCGCGGCTGGACGACCGTGGCGGCGCTCCAGCTCCGCAACCCGATGCACAACTCCCACGCCTACCTGGCCTGGATCGCCATCGAAGTTTGCGACGGCGTGTACATCCACCAGCTCGTCGGCAAGCTGAAGCCCGGCGATATCCCGGCCGACGTTCGTGTCAAGGCGATCGACGCCCTGATCAACAAGTACTTCCGCAAGGAGCGTGTGATCCAGGCCGGCTACCCGCTCGACATGCGCTACGCCGGACCCCGCGAGGCTCTGCTCCACGCCGTGTTCCGCCAGAACTACGGCTGCTCGCACCTGATCGTCGGCCGCGACCACGCCGGCGTCGGCGACTACTACGGCCCGTTCGACGCCCAGACCATCTTCCACGAGATCCCATCCGACGCGCTCGCCCTCAAGCCGCTGCCCCTCGACTGGACGTTCTACTGCTTCGAGTGCGGCAGCATGGCCTCGATGAAGACCTGCCCGCACGAGAGCAAGGCGGTCATCGACGAGAACGGCCACTACAAGGGCGGCGCCCGACTGCTGCTCTCCGGCACGCTGCTGCGCAAGCTGATGAGCGAAGGCAAGCCGGTACCGCCCGAGTTTTCCAAACCCGAGGTGATCGCGATCCTGAAGGAGTACTACGACAGCCTCGAGCAGAAGGTGGAGATCAAGCTGCACGGCCACGCCACCGGCGCGGCCAAGACCTGACGCTGCGGCAATCGGAACCGGCACGGGCCGGGGGCGACCCCGGCCCGCGTCCCCGGGGCGTGCGCCGTGGCGTGTGGTCGTGGGTCGTGGTGAGCTGCGGCGGCGGAGCGGTGGGAGGTTTTGAGGGAGGAGAGAGCGCGTATGAGTGACACGATGGGGCTGATTCTTCTCGTCATCGGGATATCGGTGTTCGGGTTGTTGTTTGCCGTGTATCTGGCGCGGTGGGTGTTGCGGTTCTCCACCGGCAGTGCGGCGATGCGGCAGATCTCGGACGCCATCAAGGAGGGGGCGCAGGCGTTCCTGCGGCGGCAGAACCGGACGATTTTGCTGCTGGCGATGGTGTTTGCGGCGATGTTGTTCCTGGGGTACGGCGTGGTGCGCAGCCACCGGGAGTTCGACCCGGTGGGGAGCTCGTTGCAGCTTGCGTTCTGGATCACCCTCTCGTTCGTGCTCGGGGCGTTGTGCTCGGTGTTCGCCGGGTACGTGGGCATGTGGGTGTCGATCCGGAGCAACATTCGGACGGCGACGGCGGCGTTGACGAGCCTGAACGACGCGTTGCGGATCGCGTTGCGGGGCGGGGCGGTGTCGGGGTTGTTCGTGGTGGCGATGAGCCTGCTCGGCGTGGGGGGGTTGTTTGCCATCGTCGACGCGTTCGGCAACGTCGAGCCGACCAAGATCCCGCTGCTCATCGTCGGGTACGGGTTCGGCGCCTCGTTCGTCGCCCTGTTCGCGCAGCTGGGGGGCGGGATCTACACCAAGGCGGCGGACGTCGGGGCGGACCTGGTGGGGAAGGTCGAGGCGGGGATTCCGGAGGACGACCCGCGCAACCCGGCGGTCATCGCGGACCTGGTGGGGGACAACGTCGGCGACTGCGCGGGGCGCGGCGCGGACCTGTTCGAGTCGACGGCGGCGGAGAACATCGGCGCGATGATCCTGGGCGCCTCGCTGGCGGTCACGGCGGAGAAGGCGAACTTCGGCTTCTCGGCCGGCATCATCGGCGTCATGATGTTCCCGCTGATCGCGCGCGCGTTTGGGATCATCGCCTCGATCGTCGGCATCATGATGGTGCACATGGACAAGGATGAGAAGCTCGACCCGATGCAGGCGCTCAACCGGGGGTACTACTTTGCCGTCGTGCTGGCGATGGCGGCGTTCGGGGGGGCGAGCTACTGGCTGCTGAACTCGCCGTCGGCGCCGGACGCGTGGTGGCACTTCTTCCTGTGCGGCGTCGTCGGCGTGCTGATGTCGGTGGCGTTCGTCTACATCACGCAGTACTACACGGAGTACCGGTACCGGCCGGTGCAGTCGATCGCCCAGGCGTCGGAGACCGGACCGGCGACCAACATCATCGCCGGGGTCGGCGTCGGGCTGGAGTGCGTGTGGATGCCGACGCTGGTCATGGGTGCGGCGCTTTTGGTCTCGTACTTCCTCGGCAAGTCGGCGTTTCCGGCCTCCTCGGGGATGAACGGGGGCTTGTTCGGCACCGCGGTGGCGACCATGGGCATGCTGGCGACGGCCGTGTACATCCTGGCGATGGACACGTTCGGGCCGATCACGGACAACGCGGGCGGCATCGTCGAGATGTCGGAGCAGCCGGAGGACGTGCGGCGCAAGACCGACCGGCTGGACGCGGTGGGCAACACCACCAAGGCGCTGACCAAGGGGTACGCGGTGGGGTCGGCGGCGCTGGCGGCGTTCCTGCTGTTCCAGGCGTACATGGACGAGGTGGCGCAGTACGCGGGGCGCCCGATGCAGACGGTCAACCTCGCCAACCCGGTGGTGTTCGTCGGCGGGTTGGTGGGCGCGGCGCTGGTGTTCCTGTTCTCGGCGATGGCGATCCGGGCGGTGGGCAAGGCGGCGCAGGCGATCATCGAGGAGGTTCGCCGCCAGTTTGCCAAGCTCCCGCGCATCAACGACATCATCCAGTTTCCCAAGGACTTCAAGCCGGACTACGGGACGTGCGTCGACATCGTCACCAAGTCGGCCCTGCACAAGATGGTGGCGCCGGGGCTGCTCGTCGTGCTCACCCCGATCGTCGTCGGGGTCACGTTCAAGGTCTTCATCACGCCGCAGGACACGCTCATCGCCGCCGAGGCCGTGGCCGGCCTGCTGATGGTCGGCACGATCGTCGGCATCCTGATGGCGCTGTTCCTGAACAACGGCGGCGGGGCGTGGGACAACGCGAAGAAGTACATCGAGAGCGGCGCCCACGGCGGCAAGTACCTGACCGGGCCGGACGGCAAGAAGATCAAGAACCCGACGCACGGCGCCGCGGTCGTGGGCGACACCGTCGGCGACCCGTTCAAGGACACCGCGGGCCCCTCCCTCCACGTGCTGATCAAACTGCTGTCCACGATCACCCTGGTGCTCGCCCCGCTGTTCATCTGAAGCGCACCCGAACCCGAAATGCCAACCCCGCCGGTCGTCGGCGGGGTTGGCGTTCTCTTGGCATCCCGTCCGCAGTGGCGTGTTCTCAAGTCTCCCATCAGCGCGGGTCAGCACCGCATTTCTTCTCAGTAACACCCGCAGCATGGTCGTAACCACATGACAGGGAATGCGATAGGGTCGTACTGTTGGAGAAGGGCCCACCTCGATGGGAAGAATTGGTAACGGGAGCCCTTCGCTGCGCCGCCATATCGCTTGGAAGACTCGTTATTACAGTATGTTAGTATCACGGCGCAAGACTTGCTTCCGCCACCCCCATGAAAAGCTGCAGGAGGCATGCGGTGCACGCAAACCTCCCGCGCACGGACGGCGACACGGATCGGCGCCCGGTTGCCGTGCGCCGATGCTCGCTCGCGCTCCCAGCGGCGTTGGTTTTCGCGCTTGCGGTTGCGGCCCTCGCTTTCGCCGAGCCGCCCGGCGGACCCGCCACGGTGCGAATCGAGGGTGTTCACGCCGGCCTATCGTGCGGCGAATGCCATCGCTCCGGTTCGCACCCCTCTCCCGACGATCGTGTCTCGGCGCTGAGCGCCAAGGACGTACCAACCTCCTGCGGCCGCTGTCACCAGGCCCAACTCACGGCGTATCAAGCGAGTTCGCACGGCCGTGGCGCGGCTGCCGGGAACGGCCTCTCTCCGACCTGCGTGTCGTGCCACGGCAGCCACACGGTGCAACCGGTCGGCTCGGAGGCCGGGAGCAACTTCGCCAGCCGCATCTCGTTGACGTGCGCGCGCTGCCACGACGATCCCGAGTTGCTCCGTCAGACCTCCCTGCCCTCGTCGGCGGTGGAGGGGTTTGAAGCGACGTTCCATGGCATTGCACGCTTTCACGGCATGTCGGATGTCGCGGGCTGCCCGGCGTGTCACGGCGCACACCAGATCCTTCCCGCGAGTGACCCTCGTTCGACGCTCAGCCGGGTCAACGTGGAGCACACCTGTCACGCCTGCCATCTCGATGTGACGGCAGCCATGATCGCCAAGGTGCGGCACCAGGAGGGCCCCATTCAGACCCGAACCCTCCTCGACCGCTTCCGAGTCTACTTCCCGGTGGCTCAAGTGGCCGCGAACCCCCTCCTCATCACCGGGATGGGGGCGCTGGTGGGGTTCCTCTCCGGCCTGTTCGGCGTCGGGGGCGGTTTCCTCATGACGCCGTTGCTCATCTTCTCGGGCATCCCCGCAGCCGTGGCGGCGGCGACCGATGCGGCCCAGATTACGGCCGGCGCCTCCTCCGGAGCGCTCTCTCACTCGCGGATCGGCAACGTGGACTTCAAGATGGGGTTGTTCATCGTCGGTGGGGGTTGGACGGGCGGGTTCGCCGGCGTCCAACTGGTTCACGTGCTTCGCAGCCTCGGCAACTTCGACTTCTTTCTCAAGCTGACCTACGTCCTCGTGCTCGGGCTGATCGGCCTCACCATGCTCCGCGAAGGGATGCGGGCCTGGCGCAGCAGGGCGCCGACCGGGGAGCCGCCCCGCGGCGCCCTCACGGTCCTGTTCGCCCGCCTGCCGTTGCAGGTGAGCTTCCCGAGGTCGGGCCTGAAGACCTCCGCCATTCTTCCCGTTGCCGCCGGCTTTCTCGTCGGCGTGCTCGCCGCGTTCCTGGGCGTCGGCGGCGGCTTCATCATGCTTCCGGCCATGATCTACATCATCGGCATCCCCACCCGGGTCGCGGTCGGGACCGACCTGTTCCAGATCGTTCTCACGTCGGCCAACATCACGTGGCAACAAGCCGTCACCAACCACACGGTCGACGTCATGCTGGCCGTTGCGCTCTTCGTCGGGTCCGTCATCGGCGCACAGTTCGGGGTGATGGCCAGCCGCCGCCTGCGCGGCGAGCAGATCCGCGTCTTCCTCGCCCTGATCGTCCTCGTCGTCATGGCCATTCTGCTCGTGCAACTCCTCTCGCCGCCGGCGCAACTCATCGACTTCGCCAGCAGCGGCGGAGGGCACTAGCGTGTGGCTCCTGCTCGCTCTCGCCGCGCTGGGGGCAATGCCGGCCGCAGCGCCCCCGACGCCCCACGCCGAGGTCGACCCTCGCCGCGTGGAGATCTCGGCCACGTTCCTCGGGCGCGACCTCTTCCTCTACGGACAGGCCGTGGCCGGCACGAGCTGCGTCCTGGCGGTGATGGAAGGTCCCCCGATCGGTTCGGTGCGCCTCCTGGAGAAGGGGCGGGTGGCGCTGTTCTGGCTGGGGGTGCGGCAGTACCGGCTGGAGGGGGTGCCGGGGGTGTATCTGGTCAACGTGAGCTGCCCGTCGTGCAAAGGCCTCGCGGCGTGCCGCCACGCCGGTGTGCTCGAAGCGTGCAACCGGCTGCTGCTGCCCCAGGGGGTCGTCGTCGGCCCCGACGGGATCGCCGCCCGGGCCCGCGTCGAGAGCCTTTCGGGGCCTCTCCGGCGCGGGGAGGCGGAGCGCGTCGTGCAGGGCTTTTGGGCGCTGCAGACGGAGCGCAAGCTGTACGGTCTGCACACCAACGCCATCCGGCTCGACGCCCAGGGGGCCTTCTATCACACCTTCAGTCTTCCGGCGTGCGCGCCCGACGGCCGATACCGAGTCACCACCTACTTCCTCGGCGAAGACCGGCTGCTGGGGGTGGAGAACAACGACGTGTTCGTGCGCAAGACGGGGATGGTGGAGTCACTCTCCAGAATGGCGGCCCGCCGACCGGCCGTCTACGGTGCCCTGACCGTCCTCGTCGCTTTGGCGGCCGGCTGGCTCGCTGGCACCCTGTTCAAACGTGGGGGACATTGAGATGACGCCACAGGAAACGTTTGCCGGCCGTTCCGAGAGAGACACGGGAGCGGAGCGCGACCGGCGCACGAGCTAGGCGAGGACGAATGCCGATCATCTTTGTCTGCAGCGTTCCATTCGGCGGCGGCGAGCGGCTTGCCCGCATCCTCGCCGAGAAGCTCGGCTATGCCTTTCTGAGTCGCGACGACGTCGTGGGGAAGGCGAACGAGTGCGGGATCCCGGTCGGAAAGCTCGAAGTCGCGACGGTCAAGAAACCGGCGGTTCGGGAGCGTCTCGCCCGCTTGAAGGAGCGGTACCTGGCGGTGGCGACGGCGACGATCTGCGAGAAGGCCGCCGAAGGCAACCTCGTCTACTACGGGCGTGCCGGCCATTTCCTGCTTCCGGGCGTGTCGCACGTGCTTCGCGTCCGTGTGATCCCGGAACACACTCAGCGCCTGGAAACCGCGGCGCAGCGGACCAAGCTGTCGCGCGGGAAGGCCGAAACCCTGCTGCGCGATATCGACGCTGACATCCGGTCGTGGGTGCAGTTCGTGCACGGCGTGGACATGGACGATCTTCACCGCTACGACCTCGTCATCAACCTCGAACACCTGAGCATCGAAAACGCCGCGATGGCGGTTTGCGGAATCGCCGAGCTGCCCGATTTCCGGCCGACCCCGGCGAGCCGGAGGGCGATGGAGGAACGCCTCCTCCAGGCCCGCGCCCGCATCAAACTGGCGCTCGACGAACGTTCGGCCGACGCCGATCTGACGGTTCGATCGAACGACGGCGTGGTCACGATCAGCTACATGCCCCGCCAAGCCGCGCTCGCATCGGTCATCCCCGAGGTCCTGCGCGGACTTCCCGGGTGTCAGGAGCTCCGCTGCACCGTCGCCAGCACCAACATCCTCTGGATCCAGGAGGAGTTCCGCTCCGGCGCCGCGGCGCCGGAGCAGCTGATCGAACTGGCCCGGCGGTGGGGGGCCGCCGTGGAGCTGTTGCGCTACCGGCCCGAGGAGGTGGATGAGGTCGACGGCGCCCCGCCGCCCGAGCCGGCAACGAGCGGCATGAAGCCGGGGGCCGCCGGCGGCGTGGAGGACGACGTTTTGGAGACGATCTCCGACTCCGACCGTGCCTTTCAGGACGCTCTGGCGGTGCTGGTGCACTCGGGCCGGTCGGGCGGCGGCCAGAGCGTGGCGGGCCCCCGGGAGCGCCTCATGTCGGCGATCAACCCCAACATCCAGTACAGCCTTGTCGTGGTCGGAGACCTCTTCCTGAAGAAAGGCAGCGCCGTCCGGACCCGGATGACGCGCGAGCTGACGAACTTCCTGGCGGACCGCATCAAGGCCCCGGTCATTCCCTTCGCCGGGCTTGCGGCGAGGCTCCGGTTCGGCGCGGCCCAGATCGCCAGGCTGGCCGCCAGCGCACTCTTCATGGCGGGGCTCTATGCGCTGGTGTTCTCACATCAGGAAGCCGTCCTGAACGTGCTGGCTGGACCGCTTCACAGTGCGCATCCCTGGGGTGCTGTGGCGCTGGTTGCCGTGCTGGCTCCTCTGGCGGCAGGCTTGAACGCGATCGTGGCGTCGTCGGTGCTGAGGCTGATGAAACTCGACTAGCTTTTCCGGGACGCCGCTCCGCCAGGAGACGAGGGGGGACGATGGGTGGACTTTTCGGCTTCATGGCCTTGACCTGGGTCAACGCCCTGATCGTGGCCTTCCTCGGCTTTGTCGGGGGAGTTCTCAGTGGGTTCACGGGCAGCGGAGGGGCGTTCTTCATGACGCCGGGCATGATGAACCTCGGCGTGACAGGCGTCGTGGCGGTCGGCAGCAACGTGGCCCACCGCCTCGGCAACAACCTGATGGGCTCCCTCAAGCACGCCAAGCTCGGCAACGTGGACAAGAAGCTGGCGATCTTCCTCGTCGTCCCGGCTCTCATCGCGGTCCGGGTGGCGGTCTGGATCAACGGCCGCCTGCTTCACGTCGGCGGTGGTCACGAGGGCGGCGGCGGCACCGCGGTGTCGAACCTTTACATCAGCCTCGTCTTCGTTGGCGTGCTGACCGCGGTCGGGATCTTCATCCTGCGGGACGCGCTGCGGTCGAAGGATGCCAAGGAAGCGGAGGGTCCGTCGATGCGGGCGGTCAACTTCGTCGCGGGCCTGCACCTGCCGCCCTACGTCAGGTTTCCGGTCGCCGACGTTCGGGTCTCGTTGTGGCTCGTCGCGCTCGTAGGCCTGGTCGTGGGTTACCTGGACGGTACGGTCGCCATCGGCGGTTTCGTGGGGGTGCCGGCGATGATCTATCTCTTCGGCGTCCCGACGTCGGTGGCGCCGGGGACGGAGCTGTTCCTCGCCATGTTCGGCGGTGGGCTCGCGGCGCTCAGCTACGCCTACCAGGGGCTCGTGGACCTCCGGCTCACCTTTCTCCTGCTCCTGGGTTCGATCGTGGGGGTCTATGTCGGGGCGTACGGCACCAAGGTGGTCAAGGAGGTCCTCATCCGGCTCGTCATGGGGAGCGTGATCCTCCTTTGCGTGCTGAGTCGGGCACTCGCCATCCCCGTCTACCTGCGGCAGATGGGCGTGGTTCGGTTCGCACCGTACCTGGACTCCTGGTTCAACATCGGGAGCACGGTGATGCTCTTCGCCGCCGGCATCGGCGGCACGGGACTTATCCTGGTTCTCGTGGTGAGGGCCCACATCGCCCAGCGGCGGATCCACACCACCCTCCAGACGAGCGACGTCGGCTTCGACGGCTGAGATGAGGAGGCGCGATGCAAGACCGTTTGCAGGTTCTCGTTCTCGACGACGAACCGATCGTGGGCAAGAGGCTTCAGCCGGCCCTCGCCAAGGTCGGTTGTGACGTCGAGGTCTTCGACGTCCCCGGCCCGGCGTTGCAGCGCGTCGCGGCAAAACGGTTCGACATCGTGGTGACGGATATACGCATGGAGGACATCGACGGCATCAAGGTCCTCGAGGACGTGCTCGAACGGTGGCCCACGACCAAGGTGATCATGATCACCGGCTACGCCACGGTCGAAGTGGCGCGCGAGGCAATGGCGAAGGGGGCGTTCGACTTCATCGCCAAGCCGTTCAAGCCGCAGGAACTCCGCGACGTGATTGCACGAGCGGCCGAGGCCCTCGGGTTTGCGGGAATCGGCCGCGCGGCTGCGGACGACTCCGCCTAGGGGCATGGCGTGGCCGACAATCCAACGGCGGCGCCCGCTGCCGCACCGGAGGCTCCAGACGCCTCGAGCGTCGAACGGGCCTTCTTCAAGAGGCCCACCATCGGCATTCGCGCCCGCCTCGCTCTGGGGTTCCTGTCGTTCATCGTCTTCGCGATCGCCGTGACGGTGGGCGCCTGGATCATGCTTTCCCGGCTGGAGAAGAGGCTGCGGTTCCTCGAGGTCGCGGACCGCTACACGATGGAAATTCAGCAGGCGAGACGGTTCGAGAAGAACTACTTCCTTTACGGCGGCACCCTCCAGGACGTGCAAGACCACGTTGCCGACGCGCGCCGTCTCCTCGCCGCGGTTGCGCCGGACGCAGCCGAGGTGCTTGCGCCCGCCGAACTGGGCAGGATGCGGGACCACCTAGGCCGTTACGAGGCCCTGATCGCCAGGCTGGGGAAGCAGGATGGCGCAAGCGCTCCGGCAGGCGGCGCGGAGCGGGCGGCGATCGAAGCGGAGCTGCGGGACCACGGTTCGCAGATGGTGGCGTTCGCCCTCGAGCTCGGCGAAAAGGAGCGCGCCAGCGTCAACGCCACCCTGGCGCTGTTCAAGCGCCTGCCGGTCGCGTTCCTGGCGTTCCTCCTCGTCTTCTCCGTGGTCGTGGCCAACTTCCTTGCACGGCAGATCGTGGGGCCGCTGAGCCGCCTGATGGCCACCACGGAGCGGATCGCGAGGGGCGACTTCACGCCCCTGACGCCCTTGCGCTGGTACCGGGACGAATTCTCCACGTTCTCCGTGGCCCTCAACACCATGATGCGCGAGCTCGCACGCCGCCAGGATGTGCTCGTCCAGTCGCACAAGCTCTCGGCGATCGGGACGCTCACATCGGGAGTGGCCCACGAGCTGAACAACCCGATCAACAACATCACGCTGACCGCCGAGATGCTGAAGGAGGACTACACAAGCCTTGCGGACGAGGAGAGGCTCGACATGGTGAACGACCTCGTGGTCCAGGGCGCGCGGGCGCAGAAGATCGTTCGCAACCTCCTCGATTTCGCGCGCGAGGGCGAGATCACCACCGAGAGGCTGGACCTGGCCAAGGTCCTGCGCGGAGCGGCGAGCCTCGCCGCAAACCAGATCAAGCTGTCCGGCGCCAAGATCGCCATCGACGTTCCCCCGAACCTGCCCGCGATCCACGGCGACAGGCAGTCGCTGAGCCAGGTCTTCGTCAATCTCCTGCTGAACGCTCTCGACGCCGTGGGCAAGGGTGGTCACGTTTCGATCGCGGCGGGTACGTCCAGGGAGCCTGGGTACGTGCACGTCGTCGTCTCGGATGACGGGTGCGGCATCCCCGCCCACGTCCTGCCCAAGGTCTTCGATCCCTTCTTCACCACGAAGTCGCGGGGAAAGGGGACCGGACTCGGGCTTTCCGTGAGCCTCGGGATCGTGCAGCAGCACGGCGGCGATATTCGCGTCGAAAGCGCACCGGGGAGGGGGTCGACGTTCACCGTCCTGCTTCCGGCCGCGATGGTGCCAGGTTTGACCGAGAACGGTGCCGGGCCGTCTACGGGGCCGCCAGCTTCGAAGCCTTCTCGACCAGTTTGACCAGCTCCTTCATCTTGAATGGCTTCGGCACGAACTGGTAGGCGCCGAGAGCATTGGCCTCATGGCTCGTCTCGATGGTGGCATACCCGGTGATGACGATGACCTGCGTGTTGGGGGCGTGCTCACGCACGAAACGGAGCACGTCCATCCCGCTCGGGCCGCGCATCTTCATGTCCGTCACCAGAACGCCGAACGCCTTCTGCTTGAGCCTCTCGATCGCTGCGGCGCTGTCGGTGAAGACCTCGACCTCGAAGCCACCCTTGGCGAGCGCAGGACGCAGGCGGTCGCCAACGATCGGCTCGTCGTCCAGCACCATGACGTTCGTGTTATCCGGCATCATCCCCCCTCGAACCGCGGCCGAACGGCCTCCTGGATTATTGCGCTTCCGCTCTGGGCAAGCAAACGTGGACCGTCGTGCCCTTGCCGATTTCGCTGGCGACCTGGATTTCGCCGCCGAGCTTCTTGATGATGCTGGAACTCACCGACAGGCCCAGACCCGTGCCCTTACCCGGTTCCTTGGTCGTGAAGAACGGGTCGAAGATGCGGGGCAGGATCTCCGCAGGGATGCCCGCCCCTTCGTCGCGGACCTCGACACAGACGCCCCGGTGATCGCGGACCGCAGCGCTGACCCCGAGAACCCCGCCGTTTGGCATCGCCTGGATGGCGTTGAGGAACAGGTTCAAGAACACCTGCCGCAGTTGGTTTGCGGCCCCCTGGATTCGCGGCAGGTCCGGAGGCACGTCGAAGGCAACGGTGACGTTGTTGATGTTCATCTCGTTCTGCGACAGCCGCAGGGTGGAGAGGATGATCTCGCCGAGCTCGAGCGGGACCATTTCCGGTTTCTCCTGGCGCGTGAAATCGAGCAGGCTCTTGACGATCTCACTCGCTCGCTCGGTCTCGAAGTAGATGTCCTGGAGCAAGTGCCACCTGTCCTCCTCGGTCAGCGTCGTCGACTCTTCCATCAGCGTTTCCGCGGTGATGGAGATGTTGTTGAGAGGGTTGTTGAGCTCGTGGGCGATGCCTGACGTCATCGTCCCCACCACCGCGAGCCGCGCCCCCTTTACCAGGCGGTTCTGCTGTTCCTGCAGCGCTGCGAGCATCTGGTTGACCGCCACGGCGAGGTCGGAGAATTCGTCGCGGTACCTTCGGGCCGGCCCGATGAGAGAGAAGTCGCCGACTGCGATCCTGGAGGTGTACCCCTCGAACCGGCGGATCGGATTCACCAGCGCCTTGGCAAAGCAGTAGGTGATCGCCGCGAACAGAAGGAGGAGGACGCCGACCAGGGCCAAGGGCCCGGCCTCCGCGAACCGGAGGATGGCGCTGAGCGAGATGCGCTCGCGCCTGATCATCGCCTCCAGCAGCCGATTGACTTCGACCTCGGCGTGGCGGAGTTCCCCGGCCTGAAGCGACGTCAAGACCCCGAAACCGCTGCGCTCCCGACCCTGCGTCGTGACGGCGGTCAAGAGCCGGCGGCAGGTTCCCAGGTGGGCGAGCACGGCGGGGAGGACCTCGCGGTCCGCGGCTTGCAGCGCCGGCGCCTCCTTGCGGAAGAGGTCCTCGGCGTCGCGTGCCCCCTCGAGCACTTTCTCGATATCGGTTCGGGAGAGAATGCCTTCGTCCTCGAACGCTCGAACTCGCAGGATGCGGTCGTCCAGCCTCTCGATCGTCTGCAGCAGGTTGAGCTTGCCCCTTGCCCTGCCGAGAAGGTCTTTCGCCGCGATCGCGAAGGCGCAGCAGAGGGAGAAGCACAGCAGGAGGCTGGCCACCAGCCGCAAGCGGATGCTCAGGCGACGGCGTGCGAGCAGAGCGTGCTGCGCGCGCCGGAGCCGCTCGGCCGGGTTGGAGGCGTCGTGGTCGTGCAAGGCGCCGGAGCTTGCGCCCGGTGCATCGGGCGACCGGGCGGCGGCGGGTTGGTTCGTGGCATCCATCGTAACGGCGACCTTTCAAGGGTCTCGGCGTGAGTCCTGTTTCGGAGAGCTCGCTCTCCCGCGGCGCTCAGGAAGCTCGCGTCGAACCGAGGCCCCGCATCCCTTCATCCGTGGCCAGCAATCCTTCGAGCGTTCGCACCCGGTGATGGGCCCTCACGTAGCCCGAGATCCCCGCGACCACGAGCGCGGAACTGCCGAGCACCAGCACCGCGTCGAAGATGCTCCACCAGGAGACTCCGAAGTAGCGGAACAGGACGATGCCGAACGTGAGCAGCGCGAGTCCGGTGCGCACGAACGCAAGGTACGTCCGCTCCCGCGCCAACTCGGTTCGTTGCCACGACAACCGGGTTCTGGCCTGTGCCCGGAGGGTGCGCAGCGTGGCGAGCTCGTTCCTGCCCTCGGCGAGCTGCGTCCGCCGCACCGAATAGTCGGTCCGCTCGTGGGCAAGCTGGCTGCGCTCCCGGGACAGGTCGGTACGGGTGGTTGCGAGCGTCGTGCGCTGCTCCGCCATCGTGGTGCGCTGTTTCGCGAACCCGGTGCGGTCCTCGGCCAGGCGCGTCCGCATCTGCGCCATGCCCGTTCGCCCCTCGGCGAGCGAGGTGCGGCGGCGTGCCAACTCGGTGCGGCTGACCGCCAGGTCGGTCCGTTGCCCGGCGAGGGTCGTGCTCTCGCGGGCGAGTTCAGTGCGGATGTTCGCCAGCTCGGTGCTGCGGGTGGAGAGGCGAGTCTGCTCGCGCGTCAGGGCCGTCCGCTCCTGGGCCATGAGGGTTTGCCGTTCCGTGTTGTGGGCCGTGCTGGAGGTGAACGTGAGCAGGTTGTCGCCGGTCTGACTCGATTGTTGGAGCAGATCGTTCTGAGAAGCCGTCAAACCGACCAGCGCCTCCTCGGCGACGGCCGACCTCGCGAGGAGCGTCTGAATACGGTCGAGCGGCGCCTGGGGTGGGGTACTGTTCTCTGCGTTGGCCATTGTCGGACTCCTGTTGCTCGGCGGTTGGGGGTCAGAGCGCCAACTCGAAGCTCGACACGCACCCGGGTTGGTACTCCACGCTCTCGACGCCCTCGACGGCCCTGGCCACTTCGAGGACGTCTGCGAGCTGGTGGTCTTCGAGGAACGGTCCTTCGATCAGGACGCTGCCGGCTTGTGCGCGCGCGGCGACTTCCAGGGAAAGCGTGCGGGGGTCGCTCACCAGCGCAGCTTCGACACTCGTACCGAGATACAGCTCGTTGAGCAGACGCTCGGCCTCGGGCGCCATTTGGTACTGTTTCTCCGACAAGCCCGCCACGATCATGGCGCAGATCGTCTCCACCGCCATCTTGTCGAGTGAGAACCAGATATCGTAGAGGTGTGGGTCGCGGATGTCGTGCCCGTACATGAACCGGGCCCACCGCACGCGGTCGTCGTCCTCGCGGAGGACCGACTCGCGGGCCTCCTCCTCGGGGAGGGCCAGCCGTTCCATGGCCTTCCTGATCCGCATCGGCATCGGGGCGCTGATGCGGACCCGCATGCAGCAGGGCGTCTTCGGCACCAGGAGGTGGCCCGCGTAACCGCTGTAGACCACATTGCCCTCACGGATGAAACCGAGCAGCGCGAACCGCATGAGGACGAGGTACGGGCGCCGGAGTTGGCTGAACTGATCGTAGGCCCGGGTCGCGCGGTCCAAGCTCGCTCTGACCCTCTTGGCGTGTTCGCCACGGGCGTCCAGCACGGCGATGAGGTCCTCGCGGCAGATGTGCCGGAGGGACATGCGCTCGGCGAGACAGCGAGCCAGGGTCTCGCCGCCTGACATGGTGCCGCGGGAAATCAGGACGACAGGCAAGAGAGTCCTCAAATGTCCTCAAAGTAAAGTGCAAGAATCGTGCCCCGAGTTTGTGTGTTCTGAGAAGGTGATGATGCCTGAGTCGGTTAGGCCGGGAGGCGAGGCCCTGTTTCCCTGACTGAGCGTGGCGGGCGCCGAAGGTCGTAACCCGGCCGTAACAGAGGGCCTCGACGAGAGTGGCGCCTCGACCGGCGCCTCGAACCGCACGGTCCGGCGTGCTGTAGACTCCAGTAGAACGCGGCCGGGGGCAAGAAACCGCATCCTACCTGGGAGACCTTCAGGTGTCGTGGCTGAGCGACATTTTCCGCAGACGGACCGGCGGCGATGCCGTCACGGTCCTCAAACTGCGCACCACACGTTTCCGGCAACTCCTGCGGAGCTATGGAACGATACTCGAACTTCTCGACGACGCCGCCGAGAAGCAGGGCGGGGGTTTCGTCCTCGACCGGCAGTACGTGGTTGCCCTGGTCGAGCAGGTCGCGGAACTCGCGGATGCCGTCGCGTTCGACCTCAACGTGGTGACGTCGCAGCAGAACCTGGCCTTTTACGAAGCCGTGGACCGCATGAGGTCGGAGCTCCGGGAGATCCTCGCGCGGGAGCCGGCGGCGGGACCGGAGACGCTGGGCGAGAGGATAGCCCCGGACGTCGGTGGTGCGACCCCGGTGATCAGCCCGGCGGCTCTGGCCTCGGCGCTGGCCCGTGCCGAGGTGCTCTTCAGCGAGTGTGGGCAGGTGGCACGCCGCGGCGTGGCAACCGGACCGGTGTGCAACCTCGGGGAAGCCCCGTCGCCGGATTCCGTTGCGTTGGGAAGCGTGCTGGTGGCGACGGACCTCGGCGGCGAGGACTGTGATCCGACCGTCATCGGGCGGGCCGGCGCCATCCTTCTCGACCGCGGTGCCGTCACCGATGGGGCCGCGCGCCTGGCGCGCGAGCTGCGCATCCCGACGATCGTAGGCCTGCACGACGCCACCTCCCGTCTAGCCACCGGCACCGAGGTGACGGTGGACGCGGACGACAACGTCGTGTACCTGGGCTGCGTCCCCGAACTCGTCGAGTACTACCGCTCGGAACGGCTGGCGGCGGAGGATGAGCCGGAATATCGCCTGCTGCGCCTGGTGCGGCGGGCGGCCTTCCCGTTGACCACTCCCGCTGGCCTGACCGCGCCAGGCTTGCCGGATTGCCGCACCCTCCGCGACGTCGTGCACCTTGCCCACAGCTTCGCCGGCGATGCGCTCGTCGCGGTGCTGGGATCGTTGTGCGGCCGCGGGAGCGCCGCTGAGCGCCTGGGGGCCGCATCCTCGTTCGAGGTCTTCGCGAGTGACCTGGGCGGTTCGCCGGAACGTGGCCGAGACGGCGGTGCCGAACCCTTGCGACCCAAGGAAGGTCCGCTTTGCGCGCTCCTTCACGGTCTCGGCAAACCCTGCGGGCCGGGCCGGGAGAGCGCCTCGTCATCGCCGCCGCCCGCGCTCCATGCCGTGACGAGAGGCGAGCACATCGTGGCCGCGGCCACCTTCCCGGGCGGCTTCGACCTCCTCGACGCCACCGCCGGCGCCGCCAGCGGCGCCAATACGGTCTACTGTCGCTTCGCGCCGCGGGGCGCCGGCGACCGGCGTGACATCCGTGGCGTGCTGGCCGCCCGGGTGCTGGGCCGTTTCGGCTTCGCGGTTGCGGTCACCGGCCGTGAAGTGAGCGCCTGGATCCGCGGGCTGTCGTATGAGGAGACCGAGCAACGCGTTCGCGCCGTCGGCTGTCTGTTCGCCGGTCTCGCTCCACGCGACGGCGCCGACTGGGAGAGCGCGGCCGTCGAGCCGTTCGTCGAGGCGTTCATGCGCGACTGGCCTCAAGGGGTGGCGGCGGCCAACAACCCCGGCGGTGTGGCCTGATGGCCGGCTTCGGTACCATCGCGGCGCCGGGCGAGGCGCCCCTGGGGCACGACTACCGTGTCCTGCGGCGGCTGCTTGCGGCGAACAGTGAGATGCTCGACCTGATGGCCGATCTCGAGGCCGCCCTCGACTACCTCGAGCCCGGCGAGCCGGCCATCGCCCGGCGAGTGATGCGCCTCCTGGACGGCAGCCTGCTCCTGGCCGAAAACCTCAACATCCTCACCGGCGGCGCCCACCGCGCCCTCTACCCTGCACACGCCGGGATCGAAGCGGCGGTCCTTGCCACCCTTCGCGGCTTTCCGAATCCGGCCTCGATCCCTTTCATGCGCCCGCTCGAGGAGGTCGGCACCGACAGAATTCGCGAGGTTGGAGGCAAGGCGGCCAACCTCGGGTGGGTGCGGGCGGCGATGCCGGCCGCAGTCCCTCCCGGCTTCGTCCTCACGACCGCGGCGTACCGCTCCTTCCTGGGCGAGAACCGGCTCCACGGGCCGATTCGCAAGCTGTTCAGGGACTTGAGCCTGGTCTCGGATCGCCAGTTGTTCCAGGAGCGGACCGCCGCCATCCGGGAGCTGATCGAAGCGAGCCCGGTGCCCGCCCGGGTCGTGGAGGCGATTGGCGCCGGAGTGCGGCTCGTTGCCCAGAGCCCACGGCGCCTCTGGGCCGTTCGCTCCAGCGCGGTCGGGGAAGATGGGCGTATGACGTTCGCCGGGCAGTTCGACACCGTCCTCGACGTCCCGGCCGACGGACTGGTTTCGGCGTACCGGAAGGTCCTCGCCAGCCGCTACAACGACCACGCCGTGCTCTACAGGCTGGCCGGCGGTCTTGCGGAGGTGGACACGCCGATGGCGGTCCTGGTGATGCCGATGCTGGACGTCCTCGCGGCTGGGGTGCTCTACACGCGCGACCCGCGCGACCCGGCGGCCGATCGGATGGTCGTCGACGCGGTCGCAGGGCTCGCGGGAGCGATGGTGCGCGGCGAAGCGACGGCGGTGAGCATCCTCGCGTGCCGCAGCCGGCCCGGCGAGCTCGAGGCCGGGCATCTCCCTGACGTTGCAGAGGAGGGGGCGGCGGCCCCGGGCGATTTTCCCCTCGGACCGGGTGAAGTCCGTGGTCTGGTCGAACTCGGCCTGCGGCTGGAGTCGCACTGTGGGCACCCGGTGGACGTCGAGTGGGCGTTGGCGCGCGACGGGTCGCTGATGGTCGTGCAGTGCCGGCCGTTGCGCCTGGTGGAGTGCGAGCCACCCGGCGCCGACTCGCAGGCCGGGCCCGACTCACCACCGGTGGCGAAGGGCGGAATGACGGTCTTCCCGGGGCGAGCGATCGGTCCGGCCCACGTGGCCCGGAACGTCGACGAGCTGCTGGCGGCGCCGGACGGCGCCATTGTCATCGTGCGTCTGGCCGGGCCGGAGCTCGCGGCGGTGCTGCCGCGGGTGGCGGGCGTCGTGGCCGAGCACGGCAACCCGGCCGGGCACGCCGCCGCGTTGGTCCGCGAGTTCGCGGTGCCCTCCCTGTTCGCAGTCCCCGACGCCGAGGGACGATTGAGCGGCTGCCGGACCCTGAGCCTCGACGCAACCCGGCGCCTCGTATTCGACGGCGCGTTGTGGCCGGACGTGCGGGAGCGGGTACGCAGCCGTGCCCGCCTCGTTTCCGCCCGAGCCCTCGACAACCCGTTGCGCCAGCAGGTGCTCGCGCTCAATCTCACCAACCCGCTCGCGATCAACTTCCGCGCCGGTGCGTGTCGCTCGGTTCATGACGTCGTCCGCTACATCCACGAGAAGGCGGTCGTCGCGATGTTCGACCTCGGCGACGACGTGGGTCGTCGGGGTCAGCACCATGTGTGGCGGCTGGAAAGCCCCGTCGGCCTGCAACTCGCCGTGCTCGATCTGGGAGGCGCCGTCCCGGCAGCCGCACGCGAGCGGCGGGGCGTCCGGCCGGAAGAGATCGCCTCCGTGCCGTTTGCGGCGCTGTGGCGGGGGATGACGCGTCCGGGGGTGAGTTGGGCCGGCCGGACGCAGATGAGTCTGGGCGGCTTTGCCTCGGTCGTCGCTTCCAGCATGACCGATTCGCGTGCCGGCGTTCGCAGCGTCGGCGGTCGGAACTATCTCATGGTCGCGCCCGAGTACGTGAACATGAACGCCAGGTTGGCGTACCACTTCGCCATGGTGGATGCGTTCGTCTCGCCGGTCGCCGAGAACAACTTCGTGAACTTTCGCTTCCGCGGCGGTGGGGCCGGTAACGAGCGGCGCGACCTGAGGGCGCGGTTCCTGGCGGAGGCCCTGCAGCGGTCGGGGTTCGATGTGGACCGGCGGTCGGATCTCGTGACCGCGTGGATGCGTCGCTATCCGTGCGCGGCCTCCGAGGAGGGACTTGCCACGCTGGGCGCTCTGATGGGGTGTGCCCGCCAGCTCGACATGCTGATGGATGACGAGGCCTCGATGCGCGGCTTCGTCGAGCACTTCCTGCGGGGCGACTACGGGGCGTTTGCGTGAGGGCGGATCATGCCCCTCGTTCGCGGTTGAACCGGCCGTCCCGGTTCGGCCCGCGACCTCGACCGCCCAAGCCGTCGGCTAACCGGTCCCCGGCTCATGGGCGTCGCGCTCGAAGTCGAAGAACTCGAAACGGTTCGCGAGAAAGGCCTCGATGAACTGGACGACGGTGATCTCGGCGTGCATCACCACGTCGAGCTGGCGGACGCAGGAGATGAGACGACCCAGCATTTCGAGGCGCGCCTCGATCGCCTCGCGCGCGAGCTTCTTCACCCAAGCGTTGAGGAGGTCCTGGCGCCGGTCGACGTCGAAGCCGTAGTGCTCCAGGACGCCGGCGATGAACCGCACCCGGCGTTCGCGGCGCTGCAGGTCGGCCGCCCCTCCCTTGAAGCGGAAGATGATGTAGTTCTCGTGGACGTTGTCGGAGCACACCGATTCCAGGGTCGTGAAGTGATACCCGAGTCGCGACGCGAAGTTCAGGTAGTGCGAGCCCACCATTGCATAGGAGTTGTCCCCCAGCCCACGCTCGCCGCGGGCATCGTCGGCCACTGTCCTCGCCATCACGGAGAGGAACCCCCTGACGTCGATCGGGCGCGCGCCCGCCCACCGCGCGCCCGGCGCGGCGACCCCTCGCCACAGCGCGCGCATCGGCACGCAGGTGATCTGCTCCGGCGTCACCGACCGGACGCCGGGTCCCGCATCGATGCCGTGCCCGAGGTCGATGACGTAGATCCCCAGGGGGACCCCGGTCTCCAGCCGGAACGCCATTCCCCGCTCGCGCAAGTTGGAGTAGTCGTTGACCTGGAACATCTCGGAGATCGCCATCTCGTGGCAGAACCGCGCCAGGTCGTGGTAGGTGGCGCAGTTCTTGGCGCGGAAGGAGTTCTTCGCGGGGTCGGTCAGGTTCAGGTGCGCGATCCTCGCCGTGACGCGTTCCTGCACGGCCGCCGACGGCAGGTCCCGCAACGCACGCCGCTGCACCCGCCCCCGCACCAACACCTTTTCGACCCGCCCGGAGAAGACCGTGCAACTCGTGGCGTCCACCGTGACCTCGAGGCCGGCGGTGAGACCGGTTGCGCGCCCTGCGTTGCAGATGGTGGGCACGCCGTACTCCCGCGCCAGGGCGGCCATGTGCCCGGTGACGCTGCCGACGTCGGTGAGGATGGCGCTGGCTCGGGTCATGACGCTCACGAACCGGGGGGAGTTCTGTCGCGCGACAAGGACGCCGCCGCGGGGGAACTGCGAGAGCTCCTCGTCGCTCTCGGCGTGGACCACGATCCCTGCCCCGACGCCCGGGCACGCGGTGGCGCCGTCCGAAAGGAGGACCCGGTCGCGCCCAACCTCCGAGGCCGCCGGTCCCCCTGCGGGTATCTCTGGCATGGCAAGAGGCCTCGTCTGAAGGACGAACAGATGGCTGCTTTCGTCCAGGGCCCACTCCACGTCCTGTGGGCAGCGGTAGTGCGCCTCCAGCGCCCGCAAGTATTCGGCGAGTCGGTCGAGCTGGACATCGTCCAGGCATGGCTGCTCCTGCAGCCGTGGCGGCACCTCCTCCTCGACCACCCCTCCCCCCCGGGCGCATACCAGCCGGTGCGCTTTGCGGACCACGCGGCGTTGCACCGCTTGCCCGCCGGGTTGGCGCGGGACCAGGTAGATGTCGGGCGTCAGGGTTCCGTCGACCACCGGCTTGCCGAGCCCCCACACGGCCGCGACCGTCATGCGGTCCGAGTCGGGGTCGTTCGGGTCGGCTGTGTAGGCGACTCCGGCGGCCCGCGCTTCCACCATGAGGAAACAGCCCACGCTCATGGCGATCTCCTCTTCGCGAAAGCCCTTCGAGTGCATGTAGAAGAGCGCGCCGGCACCGAACTTGCTCGCCACCGTCTCCTTGTAGCGGCGCAACACCTGCTCCAGGGGGACGTTCAGGAAGCTGGCGTACTGCCCGGCGAACGACGTGTGGCTGTCCTCGCCGATGGCCGACGAGCGCAGGGAAACGTGATGATGTCCCCCCGAGTGGTAGTAGAGGTCGTGCGCGGCGAGGGTGATGGCCTCCCGCACGTCCTGCGGGATCTCCGCCCCCAGCACCTGGGCCTGCATCTGAGCGGCGGCGCGCGCCACGCTCTTGGGGTCGTCCCAATCCACGGCCTCCCAAAGCTCGGAGAGGCGCGCTTGGATGCCGGCTCCGGCGAGAAACGAGCGGTAGGCGAAGGTCGTGACCGCAAACCCCGGCGGGACGGGAAGGCCCACCGAGTTGTTGACCTCGCCGAGGTTGGCGACCTTGCCCCCGACGGCATCGGCCATGCGCCGGTCCAACTTCTCGAGCGGCAGGCAGGCGGCGGTGACGGGCACGCCTTGCACACTGCGCAACGTCTCCTCGAGGCCGCGGGCGATGCGTTCCACGTTGCCGCGCAGCGCGCGGTAGCGGCCGTCGGCGATCGTGTTGAGGTCGTCAACCATGCGGAGGGCGCGCTCCTGGACGGCGCCGGCAATGGAACGCAACTCGTCGTTCGGGATCGACTCCCCGTGCGCCAACGCCCCCTCGAGGTGAGCGATCAGCTCGAGGATCTCGTTGTTGGCGGCCAGAAGCCGCCGGAAGCTGGCGTACTTGCGGCGGAGCAACTCGCCCGGCGAAGCCTCGCGGACCCGGAGCATCTTTGACAAGAAGCCCATCAGCGTCTTGCGTCCCGGCGCACCTGTTCGAAGCCGTAGTCGCCGGCGAGAAACGCCCGGGCCAGGGCGTTCGCCACCGCCGGGCTCTCGATGACCATGTCGAGGTGGCGGGACGCCACCATCAACCGGCCCAGCATGACGAGGGCATCCTCGATCTCCGCCGCCGTGCGCTTGGGCAGCACGGCGTCCACGCGGTCGCCCGTTTGCGTGACGAGGAACCCGTTGTGCTGCAAGATCGCGGCGAGGAAGGACGCGCGCCATTCGCGGCGTTCCGCCACCGCCGCGCCGCCGTAGAAGCGAAAGCGGACGTAGTTCTCGTTCACCGATCCGCCGCAGATCGCATCGGCCAGGGCGAAGTGATAGGCGAGGCGGGACGCGAAGTGGACGAACTCGGGGGAGCAGAGGACGTAGCCCGGCTCCCCGTACCTCTGGTCGTCGGCCGCGCTCCGCACGACCACCGAGACGAAGCCCTTCAGGTCGAAACCGACCGGCCCGGCCCATCGCAACCGTGAGTCCATCATGCCCTCGAGAAGGGCCTGCAGCGGAGCCGAGTTCACGTCTTCCAGCGCCACCGAACGTCCGGTTTCCGGCGCCACCGCGCCCCCGAGATCCAGCACGAACACCGTCATGGGCGGCGGCCACAGCAGCCGCCGGCACGTGTGCCGCTCGGCGGCAGTAAGGCGCTCGATGGCGAACATCTCGGCCATCGCTCGCTGGTGGACGAAGCGAGCGATGTCGTGCAGGGTGCGGCAGTGCTCGGGATCGAACGTCGGCGAGTCGGGGCTGGTGAGGGTGAGGGGCGCGACGAGCTCCAACAGCCTCGTGAGGCTCTCACGCACCGGGTCGCGGCGGGCCGGCGGCAGGGGCCGCACGCCGTCCCCGAGGAGTTCACGCACCTCCCCCTCGTAGACGACCCTCGCGTCGGCGTCCAGGGTGACGACCTGCCCGTCCGTCAGCCGGCCGGCGGCACCGTCAGCTCCGACCAGACACGGCACCCCGAACTCGCGGGCCACCGTCGCCATGTGACCCGTGGCGCTCCCGGTCGCCGCGATCACGCCCGCCACCGTTCCCATTACCCCGGCCAGGCGGGGCGAGGTGGTGGGCACGAGCAGGACGCACCCTTCAGGTACATCGCCGACGGCCATGAAGTCGACCAGTTTCAGGACGGGACCGGCGGCCACGCCCCCGCTCGCCCTCCAGCCGCCGCGGAGGAGCACCCGGTAGCCGGTCGGGGCCTTGCCCCGTTCGGGGCGGGCCGCTGCCGGGCCGGGTTTCAGCGGACGAGTCTGCACCACCCAGAGGGAACCCGATTCGCCGAGCGCCCACTCGGCGTCCTGCGGCGCGCCAAAACGCTGCTCCAGGGTCCACGCCAAGCGCGCGACCCGGCTCGCCTCCACCTCGTCGAGGGCGAGAGGGGACCGGCCGCCGCCGTCGTCCGCCATCTCGACGACGCCACCGTCGGCGGCGCAGTGAAGCGTCACCGGCTGCACCCCCGCGACCGCCTCCTCCACCCGCGGGGGGTCCCCTTCGGTCACCAGGTACTGGTCGGGGATCACCCGGCCGTCCGCGATCGTCTGGGCCAGGCCGCGCACCGCGGTCACGGTCGCCTGCCGGAGGCCATCGGGGCTGCGCGAATAGACCACCCCGCTCGCCCTTGGACGGAGCATCGCCATCACCAGCACCGGCATGGCCAGATCCTCGCCCAGCAATCCGCGGGCGAAGGCGTACTTGAGCGCTTCGGGCTGATACTTGCTGGCGACGACGCGCCTGTAGGCCGCGCCTACCTCGGCCACGGGCACGTTGAGCAGCGACTCGAACTGGCCGGCGAACGAGGATTCGTCGTCCTCCACGATGGCCGAGGAGCGGACAGCCACCGCGCCTTCGCCCTCGGCCCACCCGCTGGCCGCGGCTAGCGCCGCGTCGAGAGCCTGCTCGAGCAACGACGGGAGAGGGGCCGCGAGGATGGCGGCCGAGATGCGCTCGGAGAAGCCCCTGAGGGCCGCGCCATCGTGCACGTCGGACGTGGCCTGAGTCTCCTCCACCAGGTCCTGCAGGCCGGTCGCTTCCATGAAGAGCCGGTACCCATGGCTGGTCACGGTGAAGAACGGCGGCACGTCATACTCGCCGCCGGCCCAAAGCTGCGCCAGGCGCGCCGACTTCGGACCGACCACCTCGGCGCGGCTCGCCTCGGGGTCGGTTGGCCAGACGACCAGGGGCCCGAACTCGATGGGACGGGCGCGGAGCACCTCCTGCACCAGGTTGCGGTCGAGCGCTTCGAACCGTTGCGCCACCTCGTCGTACGCACGGCTCCTCATGGCCTGCAGGGCCCGGACCATGGCGCCAACGGGCGCGGCCAGCGCCTCGTACGTCTCGGGGACCGTCTCGAGTCGGAGGGGTGCCCCCCCGCTCAACCTCTCCTGGTAACGCGCGAGGGCCGCGAGAAAGGCGTCGTTCGCGGCTCCAACGGCCCGGAGGTGGGCCAGTTTCTCGGCGACCGAAGCGCCGTGCGGGAACCGTCCGGCATGTGGCAGGAACCGGGCGAAGCCGCGCCAAGACCTAGCCATGCGTTTACCCGTGCGTGAGCCTCAAGATGAGCTTGATCGTCACCATGGCCACGCCGATGAACGCCAGGCATCCGAACCCGAAGCGCACCCAGGGTCCCCCTGCCCTGCGCGTGTAGGACGCACCGAGTTGGGCGCCCACCGTGGTGCCGATGAGCAGCGCGAGCACAAGCGGCAGATGAACGTTCCCCTTGAACGCGTGCGTCATGACGCCGTAGGCCGAACTGAACATGATCTCGAAGAGATCGGTCCCCACCGCAACCACGGTCGGGCAACCGAGGATGTAGACCAGCGCCGGCATCCGGATGAACCCGCCCCCGACTCCGAGCATGCCCGACAGGAGACCCGTGAAGAATCCGACCGCGAGGATCACCCACAACGAGATCGACTCGATGCCTGAGGCCGGCAGCGACACCATGGGCCACAGCTTGATGGTCCGCAGCCGCAGGGCGGCCGACGAGACCGGCGCCTCGGCGGTCAACTGGACCTGGCCTGCGGCCCGCCGCATCGTGCGCCACGATTCCCGCACCATCGCCTGACCCAGGAGGACCAGCAACACCGAGTAGAGGAGGCTCATGACCAACGACATCGTGTCGATCTCACGCCCGAGGACCGACACGTTGCCGACATGCTTGAGGAGTTCCAGCAACTGGGCCCCGAGCTCCACTCCGGTGGCGGTGCCCGCGATCATCAGGGCGCCCAGTTTGAAATCGATGTTGCCGAAGCGCATGTGCCTCACGGTCGCGGCGCTCGACATGCCGCACATCTGGCCGAGATCCGAGCCCACGGCGATGTTGTAGGGCACACCGAAGAACACGTTGAGCATCGGCACCATGAGGAAGCCGCCGCCCACACCGAAGAAGCCGCCCAGCGCTCCGATCACGAGGCCGAAGAGGGCGAGGTACGGGAAAGCACTTGCACCCAGGACGAAGTCTCCTACCGACATCAGTGCGCCCTTCCCTTCCCCAGTTCGACCCCGAAGATGCGCTCGATGAGCCGCAGGAGGAACCCCATCCCGAGACCCACCGTCACCGGGAGCGCCACGGACACGAGAACGTAGAGCGGACGCGCCTGGAACCCGGGTGCCGGGCTCGCGTCCTTCCCCAGACTCTGCAGCCAGCCCAGAAAGTCCACACCCTCCTCCAATGCGAGCCCAACGAAGGAAGCCCGCGCCGAACTCAGCGGTACGCGCTGACGAGATGCACGTCGAGGACGACGGTCTTGACCCCCTGAACCTGCTCCACCACCCGGCGGAGTTCCCCGATCCACCGCTCGCTGGCGTGGGTCAGCATGTCCGGTCTCGGGATCTCGCCGGTGAGGGTGACGACGCCGTTGGACGCCGCCACCTCGAGAGCGAGGCCCCGGCTGGCCGGCTGGACCGCCAGCGCGACGCGGACGCGGCAGGCGAGCGCGAAGTCCCGAAGACGGATGCGGTCCGCGTCGTCGATGACGAACTCGCGGCGCTGCGCCATCGTCGTTACCACCGCGCACGCCGATTCGATCGACGTCTTCTCCAGGTTTACGACGAGGTCGTACAGGCGCGGATCCTCGATGTCGACGTCGTACATGAGGCGTGTCCATCGGGTCCGGTGATGGTCCACCTCGGCGATGAAGCGCTCCGCGTCTTCTCGAGTCATGCCGCGTTGCTCCATCAGCGCCCGGACCCGCGCCTCCATCGGCGCGATGAGCCGGACCCTGAGCACCTTCGCGACCTCTCGCAGCAGGAGGTGCCCCGCCAGCCCGTGGTAGACGACGTCGCCGCCGCGAACGTGGTCCGCCAGCGCCGCCTGGGTGGCCAGGATGTATGTCCTGCGCTCGGCGGTGAGGCGGTCCCAGAAGCCTGGCGAGCGCTCGATCCGTTCGCGCAGGAACTCCTCCGAGACCCCGAGCTTTGCGGCGGCCTCGACGAGCACCTCGCGGGCGATGCACGAGCAACCCAAGGCGCCCGCCACGCACTCGCCCAGTTCCTTGCCGCCGCTCATGGACCCGCGTGAGATGGTGATGATCGCCATGTGTGTCCCCTCGTCGGAGGTGATGAGCGCCCAGGACGCGCTCGAACCGGTTGAGTCTCACAGCAGGAACTGTTCTCGCTTGGCTACATGCAGGAATCGTACCTGCATTCAGGTCTGTTTGCCATAGGGGCGTGGTGGCGGCAGGTTACGGAACCCCGCCAGCCTGTCACGATTGTGAAACGGGGGCCTGGAGCGCAATCGCTTCGCAGGCAGCCTTCCGGAGCGGGGACGTGCCGGCGTGGCGGGCGGTGGTTGGCGGGGGAGAGTGCGGGACGCCGGCGCCGAGCCCCCCTTTGTCGCGTCGGCGAGGGGTTTGGCGTTCGCCCGTGACGATGCTCCCGTTTGCCGTCGCCGAACCTGGAGTCCGCGCCCTGCCGGTGACGGACGCCGGCTCGGCCGGCATCCGGGCGCGGGCGCCGAAGCCTGGGCCGTTCGCCAACGTCCGCCTCTCGTCCCTGCTCCTCTGAACTGCTTCTGCGGCGGCGCTTTCGGGGCCAATGGTCGGCGCACCGCGATCGGGCGGGGGCGCGAGGTCTATGAGGCTTCGAGACCGTAGTGTTTGGTCTTTTCCCACAGGGTCTTGCGGCTGACGCCAAGCAGCTGCGCGGCCTCGCTCCGCCGCCCCTCCGTGCGGGCGAGGGCAGCTTTGATTGCCTCGATCTCGGCGCGCTCGACGGCCTCCTGAAGCGTTGTCGCCTGCTGCGTCGATGGCGCATGGTGCGGCGCCGCGCCGGCGGTTCTCAGGTTGGCGGGCAAGTCGTCCATCGTGATCCTGGAGCGCTTGCAGAACAGCGCCGCTCTCTCCACCACGTTGCGCAGCTCGCGCACGTTGCCCGACCAGTGGTAGGCGTCGAAAGCCTCGATCACCTCGTCGGAGAAGCCCTCGATCGCCTTGCCGCGCTCGCGGCGGAACTCCTCGAGGAACGCCTGCGCCAGGATCGGGATGTCCTCCCGCCGCTCGCGCAGCGGCGGCAGGTGGATGGTCACCGTGTTGATGCGGAAGAAGAGGTCCTCGCGGAAGAGGCCGTCGGTGATCTCCTCCTCCAGGGGGCGGAGCGAGGCGGAGACGATGCGCACGTCGATGTTGACGGGACGGTGCGAGCCGAGCCGCTCGATCTGCCGCTCCTGCAACACCCGCAGCAGCTTGACCTGGAACGACAATGGCAGCTCGCCGATCTCGTCGAGGAAGAGCGTGCCGCCGGAGGCGGCCTCGAACCGTCCGATGCGCCGCTCCGACGCGCCGGTGAACGCGCCCTTCTCGAAGCCGAAGAGCTCGGACTCGAGCAGCGTCTCGGGCAGCGACGCGCAGCTGACGCGGATGTACGGCTGGGTCCGGCGGGGGGAGTTGAAGTGGATCGCCGACGCCACCAGCTCCTTGCCGGTGCCGCTCTCCCCCTGGACCAGAACGCTGGCGTCGGAGTCCGCGACCATCCTGATGAGCTCGAACACCTCCAGCATCCGCTTGCTCTTCCCGATGATCTTCCCGAACGCGAAACGGCGCTCGAGCTGTTCCTGCAGGCGGACGTTCTGCTGCTCGAGCAGCTTGAACGAGCAGACGTTGTTGAGCCTGAGCAGCAGCTGCATCATGGAGAATGGTTTGGTGATGAAGTCGATGGCCCCGAGCTGCATCGCCTCCACCGCCGTTTCGATGGTGCCGTGGGCGGTGATGATGACGACGGCGGTGTCGGGGCGCACCGCCTTGACCCGGCGCAGGACCTCGAGGCCGTCCATGCCGGGCATCAGCAGGTCGCTGAGCACGAGATCGTGGAAGAAGCGCTCGAACAGCGCCAACGCCTTGGCCCCGTCCTCGGCGACGTCCACCTCCCAGCCTTCCTTACGGAGGGCGTCGGCGATCGTGATGCGGAGGATCGGTTCATCCTCGGCGATTAGCAGCCTATGACCGCAAACCTTCATGAGCGGGCTCCTTCGCTCTTCTGCTGGCGGCTCAGGGGCAAGACGATGCGGAACGTGGCCCCCTGGCCGACCCGGCTTTCCACTTCAATGCTGCCGCCGTGGGCGGAGACGATCGTGTAACTGACGGCGAGGCCGAGACCAGTGCCCTGGCCGACCTCGCGGGTAGAGAAGAACGGGTCGAAGATCCGGTCGCGGATCTTGTCCGGGATGCCGACGCCGGTATCGATGACCTCGGCGATGGCGTGCCCATCCGTCATGCGGGTGCGCAGCGTGGCCGTGCCCCCGTCGGGCATCGCCTGGATCGCGTTCAGCACCAGGTTCAGGAAGAGCTGCTCCATCTGGAAGTGATCGGCGAGCACGACCGGCTCCGCCGGCTCCAGGTCGAACACCACCTCGACCCGGTTCTTGCGCAGCTGGTACTGGGCCAGCTCGACGACGTGGCGCAGGCTGTGGTTGAGCGAGGTTGGCTCCGGGCGGGCCGACGTCGGACGCGAGAAGTCGAGGAGGTTCGACACCGTGTGCTCGATGCGCTTGATGCCGTCGTAGACCAGCGCGAGGTAGCGCTGGCGCGTCTCGGCGTCGTCGGGGTTGGCGCGAATCGTCTCGAGGCAGGTGAGGATGCCGGCCAGCGGGTTGTTCACCTCGTGGGCGACGCCGGCGGCGAGCGTTCCCACCGCGGCCATCTTCTCTGTGTGGGCGAGCTGGGCCGCGCGCAACTTCTCCCGTTCCCGCGCCCGCTCCAGCTCGTCCATCATCCGGTTGAAAGCGCCGGCCAGCTCGCCCACCTCGTCGCCGCGCCGCACCTGGGCGCGGGCCGCGAGGTCGCCGGTGCCCGCCTCCATCATGGTGTTGTGCAAGCCGAGGATCGGGCGGATGAGCGTTTCAACGTAGAGCGCCGTCAGAATCGAGTTACCGAACATCAGAATGAGCGCGATCAGAGCGACGCGCTGGACGATCGTGCGCACCTCCTGGTCGATATGGGCGAGGGAGAACCCGATCGCGAGCGAGCCCCAGAATCGGGTCGAGATGTTGAGCGGCGTGCGGATCTCGAGGATCCGCTCCCCCCACGACGAAGTGCGTAGATCCACCTGCGACGGCTTTCCGATCGCGGCCCTGCCGAGGGCGCGGTCGAAGCGGTGCCCCAGAAGGCTCCACCTGTTCGAGTGGGTGACGATCCCCTTGGCATCGGCGATGATGACATAGCGGACGAGGTCGCGATTGTGCTCGACCACCCCACTCACGTAGTTCTCGACGAGGCCCTCCTCGCGGACCAACCCGATGGCCTCATACATGAGCACATCCGTGATCGGAATCGCGACCGCATCGGTGATCGAGAGCCCGCGGCCGACGATCTCGTCGTAGCGGCTCTGGCGCTCGTGCACCGCCGCGAGCACGATGACCAGGCCCATGGTCACGACGATGAGCGTATTGGAGTAGAGGAAGAACTTGGTGCGGAGGCCGAGGCGAAGCATGCTCACGGACTCCCGTGACCGCACTGCAGTTCGGCTTCCGGGAGGGTGAGCGAGTTCGGACCGAACACCCGCACCGCGAGCAACCTGACAGGCGCGTAATCCGAGTCTTTGGCGGGTGCGAAGCCCCCGGCGAGCTCCACGTCCCAGTGCCTAATCGCCGCCGCCACGGCGGGGTCCACACGCGGCCGGGTCACCAGGGTGAGGAGCAACTCCTCGCGCACCTCCGGCGGACTCTTTGGCCCCACCACGAAGGGGAAGTTGGGAATCTCGCCGGAGCTCGCCAGAATTCGCAGTTCCCGGTGGGTGAACTTCTCCCCCACGATGTCGCGGACGCCGCAGGCGTCAACCTCGCCGAGCAGGACGGCGCGCGCCGCCCGTTCGTGGTGGAAGAAGTAGCGGCATGCGACGTCGATCCCCGGGTGCAAGCCGGCGTCCTCGAGCATCGCGCGCGGCATCAGGTGCGACGAAGTCGACATCGGCGATCCGAAACCGAACCGCTTCCCTGCCAGGTCCTTCAAGCTCTTGATCGGGCTGTCGGCCCGAACCATGATCACGCTCCGGAACGTCGGTTTCCCGTCCGTGTTGAGCTTCACCACCGGCAACGCGCCACACGCCGCGTGGGCCCGAGCGTAGCTGTAGGGGCCCAGGTACGCGACCGCGAGCTTGCCGGCGCACAGGTCCTCCACCGTGCGCTCGTACGAGGTGCCGATCACCAACTCCCACGGGTGGCCGGTGGCGGTGGTGAGGTAGTCCACGAGAGGCTGGTACTTGAGGTACATCAACCGGGGGTTGTAGAAGCTCACGACGCCGAAGCGGAACGTCGGCCGGGCAGTTTCGGACGGTTCGGCCGCCAGAACGGCCCCAGCCAGCAGCAGCGACGCGCTAACGAGTGCGAGTGCCTTCACGCCTTCCCTCCATGGCGTCGACGAGTGCGGCCCAGGGGGTGTCGGCGGCCGCCTCCACGACCCGGCCCCAGCCCCTTTCCCGCGCCCGGTTCGCAGTGTCGCCGCCCAGGCACCACGCCACCACCTCGTCGCCCCACGCCGGCCGCTCGGCCGCGAACGCCTCGACCTCCGCCGCGTTCCGCAACACGCAACCGGTGAGCGGCAACGCGTGCAGCACCACCCGCGCGGCCGGGGTGAGCGGCAGCGGCGCCTCGACCACCTCCGCACCGGCCTCCTCCAGCGCCTCCCGGACCTCGCCGGCCGGCGCCGCCAGCGCCAGCCGTTCGCCGAACAGCGGGCGGCGCGCGAATGCGGCCAGGGATTCGGCGTGATGCACGGTGGGTCCGACGACGAGCAGGGCCGGAGGCCGGATGCCGGCGGCTTCGGCGGCGGCGGGCAGCTCCCGAATCGGGGCGCACACCACCCGTTGCGCGGAGGTCGTGCCCCGTTCGATCATCGCCGCCGGGAATTGCGGGTCCATCCCGCCCGCGAGCAGGTTCGCGCTCACCTGCTTGAGCGAGGAAACCGCCATGTAGGCGACGATCGTCGCATGGGGATCGTGCGCGAGCTGATCCCAGTGCACGAACGAGCCGTCGATGCGGGCGCTCTCGTGGGCGGTGACCAGCGTGACGCGCACCGCCTCGTCGCGGGAGGTCACGGGGATCCCGGCGCACGCCGGCGCGGCGATCCCGGCGGTCACGCCCGGTACGACCTCGAAGGGGATCCCCGCCGCGCGCAGGTCCTCAGCTTCCTCGGCGCCGCGTCCGAAGACGTAGGGGTCGCCGCCTTTGAGGCGCACGACGCGCTTGCCCTCGCCGCCCAGGCGGACGAGCAGCGCGTTGATCTCACCCTGCGGCACCGGGTGGTGTCCGGCCTCCTTGCCCACCGGGTGGAGCTCCACGCGTTCCGGCAGTTCCGGGGGGAGGATCGTCTCGGCGAGACGGTCGAACACGACCGCGTCGGCCGCCATGAGCCGCTGCCGTGCGCGCACCGTGAGCAGCCCGGGATCGCCGGGGCCGGCGCCCACCAGCGAGACGAAGCCGGGGCGCCGCGGCGCGGGCTCCGGCCTGTGCGCGTCGGGCGCGCAGGCGTTCGCAAGCCAGGCCGCCTCCTCCTCGGGGGCGGGCACGCGCGCGGTCAGCGCCTGGGGCGCGACGGTCGCGGCGAAGAAACGATCGAAAAGCGCTTCCCGGGCCTCCGGCCCGAGGCGCATGGCACGCACGCGGGTGCGGAAGCGGGCCGCCGCGGCGATCCAGGCGGACCACTCGCCAGCCAGGCGCCGCTCGAAGAGCTGGCGCAAGCGTCGAACCGCGAACGGTGCCTCCCCGTTCGAAGCAATCGCGATCTGCAGGGCGCCGCGCTTGACACGCGCAGGGACGTGGAAGGTGCAAAGCTCCGGCTCGTCCGCCACGTTGGCCCAGATCCCCACGGCGTCGGCGTCGGCAGCCACCCGGCGGTTCGTCTCGGCACTGTCGGTCGCGGCGAAGACGAGCCGGTAGCCGGCCGCTTCCCCGTCCCGGTAAGGGCGGCGCTCGAGACGCAACCGTCCGTCCGCCGCCAGAGCCTCGATGCGCGCGACGGGGGCGGGTGCCACGAGGGTGACCGCCGCCCCGGCCTCCAGCAGCCCTTCGGCTTTGCGCAGCCCGACTTCGCCGCCTCCGACCACGAGGCAGGCCCGGTCGCGAAGGTCGAGCATGACCGGCAGCATCACCACTCCGACGAAGTGTTCCCCACGACGCGCATGTTACAGGAACGCAACGAACCCGGGCCGAGGGTGCGCCGGACGGCGTTCCGCCGGCGCCGCCCAGGCGCACGGCCGCCGGACGGCCGCGGCCGCCGCGCCAATTCGGGTCGTCACTCGCTCTCCAGCCCCATCATCGCCCGCAGCCGCACCCCGCCGCCGAGGTAGCTTGCCGAGCCGCCGGAGGCGCGCACCAACCGTGCGGCTTCGGCGGAGCGGGCCCCGCGCTCGCACACGGCCAGCCAGCGGTCGCGGCTCGAAAGCGGCAGCGCGGCCCGCAACTCCTCCAGAGGTATGGCCATAGCCTCGGGCAGTGGGTGTTTGGTGCGCTCGCCGGGGTGCCGCACGTCGAGCACGCGGGCTCCTGTGAAGGACTCGTCCGGGGGGCGCGCCTCGAGCCCGTCCTCCTGGTTCTCCGCGGCGAACGCCGCCGTTGCCAGGGGGTCGATCGCGGGGGCGAACGGCGGGGCGTACGCGTGTTCGAGGCCCGCCAGTTCCGTGACGGTGGCGCCGCGGGCGATGTAGGCGGTGGCGACGTCGACACGCTTGGCGACCTCGCCGGCGCCGACGGCCTGCACTCCGAGCACCCGCCGCGACCCCGCTTCGTACACCAGGTGAATGGCGATCTCCGCGGCCTCCGGCCAGTAGTGGGCCCGGTCGTGGGCGGTGACCCACACCGACCGCGCCGCGATCCCCTCGGCCTCGGCCCGAGTTCGCGTCATGCCCGTCGCCGCCACGTTGAGGTCGAAGACCTTGACCGCCACGGCGCCGGCCGCGCCGGGGAAGCGATCGTCGCGGCCGGCCAGGACGTCGGCGAGGACGCGACCCTCGCGGTTGGCGAGGGAGCCGAGAGGCAGGTGGAGCGGCCTTCCGTCGGGCAGCCTGCGCACCTCGATGCAGTCTCCGGCCGCCCAGATGTGCGGGACGTTCGTCGCCAGGCGGTCGTCCACGGCGATCGCCCCGGTGGTCCCGAGGGCGACACCGGCACTGCGTGCGAGGGCCACATCGGGCGTCACTCCGACCGCGACGATGGCAAGGTCGGCAGTGCAGCGTTCGCCTCCTGCCGCCACTTCGACCCGATCGTCGAAGGCGGCGATCGCCTCGACTGCGGCCCCGGTTCGCAGGTGTACGCCGTTGCGCCGCAGGGTGGCCGCGATCACCGCTCCGATCTCCGCGTCGGCGACGCCGGGGAGCGGCGCGCCGGCCGCCTCGAGCAGCGTCACGCCGGCTCCCCAGAGGGCGCGGAACGCCTCGGCGAGCTCGCACCCCACCAGGCCGGCGCCCACGATCACGACCCGCGAGAGCTCGCCGCGACGCAGCCCGGCCTGGAGGGGCTCGATGTCCTCCACGACGTGGAAGGACCGGACCCGCGGGTGGTGCGGCTGGGCCGGCAGGCGCCGAGGGGAGGCACCGGTGGCGAGCACGAGATCGTCCCACCCGAGGCGCTCCTCCCGGCCGTCGGGACCGACGAGCGCCAGCGAGCGCTCGGCAGGGTCGACCGCCACGGCGCGCCGGCCGGTCAGAACGTTGACGCCCTTGACCGCGGCGAAGAACGCCGCGTCGCGCAGCGCGCCGTCACTGGTGCGGCGCAGCGCGTCCTCGTCGTCGACGTCCCCGGAGAGGACGTACGGCAGGCCGCAGGCAGCGAAGGAGAAGACCTGGCGCTGCTCCACCACGGTGATCGTCCAGTCGGGGCGGAGGCGGGCCAGGCGGGAGGCGCAACGCAACCCGGCCGCCGAGGCCCCCACAATTACCACGTGCCGCGGGGTGTCCGTCATGGATGCTCCCTCTCGACGTCGCCGCGGCAGGACGCCGCGGGGCCGGCCCGCGGAGGCGTCGCGCTAGGCCGCGACCTCGCCCCGGACCGACAGGGTGATCTTGTAGAAGACGGTGATCAGCAACAGTCCGATCGCGTAGATGCCGAGCGAGATCAGCACCTCCGGCACGGTGGGGGAGTAGAGGGTGACCTGGCCGAGCGGGGAAGGCTCGAATCCGGCGATGATCAGGCCGAGCCCCTTGTCGATCCAGAGGCCGAGGAAGACGGCGACGCACGCCACGGCGAGCGTGGTCTCGTTGTGGCGCGTCCTCGGGTTGACAAGGAGGACGAGGGCCGCGAGGGAAAGGGCGCCCGAGGCCCACATCCACGCCACCAGCGTCGAGTTGCCCTGGAGGCCGACGAAGAGGAACTTGAAGTGCTCGACGTCGGCGGGGATGTGACTGTAGAGCGCGGTGAACAGCTCCATCAGGACGAAGAAGACGTTGATCAGCATCGCGTACGTCACGATGATCGCGAGCCGCTGAATCGGCTCGCGGCCGGCGTCGAAACGGGTGAGCCGCCGCAGGACGAGGCAGAGCAGGATCAGGAGCGCGGGACCGGCTGAGAACGCGGAGGCCAGGAAGCGCGGCGCGAGGATCGCGGACATCCAGAACGACCGCGCGGCGAGGCCGGAGTAGAGGAACGCCGTGACGGTGTGGATGCTGACGGCCCAGGGGATCGAGAGGATGATGACCGGTTTGATCCAGTGGGGGGGCGCAACGCCGTTGCGCTCGGCGCCGAGCGTCACGTGCGAGATCACCACGTTGAGGAGGAGATAGCCGGCCAGCGACAGCATGTCCCAGAACATGAGCGAGTGCGGCGTCGGGTAGAGGAGCACGTTGAGGACGCGCGTCGGTTGCCCCATGTCGACGAAGATGAACAGCATGCACATGGCGACCGAGGCGACGGCGAGGAACTCGCCGAGGATCGTGATCTTCCCGAACATCTTGAAGTTGTGCAGGTAGTAGGGGAGGACGACCATCACCGCCGAGGCGGCGACGCCGACCAGGAAGGTGAACTGGGCGATGTAGAGCCCCCAGGACACGTCGCGGGACATGCCGGTGACGCCGAGGCCGACGTCGAACTGGTGCAGGTAGCAGAAGAACCCAACCGCGATCACGGCCCCGAGCGCGGCGATCCAGCGCCAGTATCCACGGCTCCCGACGAGGACTTTCTCGAGCATGATCACCTCACACTAGGTAGAAGACTTCCGGTTGAGTGCCGAGGCCGGCCTTGCGGCGCAGCGCGAAGCGCGTGCGCAGGAGCTGTCGCACCTCGGAGTCGGGATCGTTGAGGTCGCCGAAGAACATCGCCTTTTCCTTGCACGCCGTGACGCACGCCGGAAGCTTGCCCTTGTCGATCAGCTCGTCGCAGAACGTGCACTTCTCCACCACCCCCTTGGTGCGGGTCGGGAAGTCCGGGTTGGTCTCCTTGATGTACGGGCGCGGATCCTCAAAGTTGAAGCTGCGCGAGCCGTATGGGCAGGCGGCCATGCAGTAGCGGCAGCCGATGCACCGGTGCCAGTCCATCATCACGATGCCGTCCGGGCGCTTCCAGGTGGACTGGGTCGGGCAGACACGGACGCACGGCGGGTTGTCGCAGTGGTTGCAGAGAAGGAGCACGGGCTTGGTGGTGAGCCCCTGGTCGACGTAGCGCGCGTCCTCGTCGGGGAACGCCTCGGGGAAGGGCTCCTTCCAGATCCACTTCACCTCGTGCCGCGGGTCGTCGATCGCGGGAACGTTGTGGGCGTGGTTGCACGCGTCGATGCACGCGGTGCAGTTCTCCTTCTCGAGGCACTTGCGGGGATCGATCACCATCGCCCAGCGGACCGTCTTCTTCGCCGGGGTCGCCTGCGGCGGACCCTCGGCGCCGGCGAGCCGGACGAGCGAGCCCTTGCCGGCGGCGCACGCGGCGGCCAGACCGGCGAGTTTGAGAAACCCCCTACGGTCCTGTCCCATCACGATTTCTCCTTCGGCGCAATGTGGCACTCCCAGCAGTACGGCGCGACCGCCAGGTAGTTGTGGCAGGCGTCGCAGAACTCCTTCTTGTTGGGATGGCAGTTCATGCAGGTGCCGGAGAGGCTCATCGTCACGGCCTTGCCGTCGGCGGCGAGGTACGTCCGCTGGCCGTGCCGCACGACCGTGTCGCGCCAGGTGTTGAGCAGTTCCATGTGCGTCCGCCGCATGAGGTCGGTGGGCAGGACACAGCGCTTGGCCGAGGTCACGATCTTGGGCTCGGGGCGGCGGCCGGTTCCGTTCACCGCCGCCTGCCAGACCGGCGCCAGCGCCAGGGCGAGGAATGCTGCAAGGCCGGTGAAGATCCAAATGCGTTCACGCATCGGCGTCACCCTTTCCGCCGGCCAGTGGGTTGCCGCGCAAGTCGGTGGTCCTCGGCTTCTCGCCCTCGATCAGGAGCGCGTTGGCGAGCAGCTCGTGCACCCCTGAGACGTCGACCTCCGGCACCCAGTACTCCATCAGGGTGGTCAGCACGGCGCGATCGATGGCGCAGATGCAGGCGAGCCGGTTGACGCCGTGCTTCTCGTGCACGAAGCGGACCGCGTTGGCGCGCGGCAACCCGCCGCGCAAGCGCATCTCCATGTTCTCGTCGTTGCCGAGGCCGGCGCCGCCGCCGCAGCAGAACGTCTGCTCGCGGATCGTGTTCTCTGGCATCTCGAAGAAGTTGTTGAGGACCGACTTGAGGATGTAGCGAGGCTCCTCGAGGATCCCCATGGCGCGGGCGGGGTTGCACGAGTCGTGGAACGTCACCCGGAGGTGGTCGTTGCGGCTGGGGTCGAGCTTGAGCTTGCCGTGCCTGATCAGGTCGGCGGTGAACTCGCAGATGTGCACCATCTTGGTCGAGGCGGCGTTGGTGAACGCGGTGCCTGTGATCGGGCTCACCGGTGCCTCGAGGAAGTCGGCGGGCCCGTTCATCGTGTCCATGTATTGGTGCGCGACCCGCCACATGTGGCCGCACTCCCCGCCGAGAATCCACTTGACGCCGAGCCGTCTTGCCTCGTGGTAGATCTTGTAGTTGAGGCGCTTCATCATCTCGTTCGAGGTGAACAGCCCGAAGTTGCCGCCCTCTGAGGCGTACGCCGAAAGGGTGTAGTCGACGCCGAGCGAGTGCAGCAGCAGCAGGTAGCCCATGAAGGTGTAGATGCCGGGCTCGGCGAAATAGTCCGCCGACGGCACCACGAACAGCAGCTCGGCGCCTTTGCGGTCGATCGAGGGGTCGACGCGGATCCCGGTTATCCCCTCGAGTTCGTCCACCAGGAAATCGATGTTGTCCTTGAACGTGTGCGGCTGGATGCCGAGATGGTTGCCGGTGCGGTCGCAGTTGGCGACCGGCTCGATCACCCAGTTGATGTTCAGGCCGACGAGGTTGAGGAGCTCGCGGGCGAGCATCGTGATCTCCGCGGTGTCGATCCCGTATGGGCAGAACACCGAGCAACGCCGGCATTCGGTGCACTGGTAGAAGTAGTAGTACCACTCCTTGAGGACCGCGGGGGTGAGCGGGCGGGCGCCGGCGACACGGCCGAGGATCTTGCCGGCGGTCGTGAAGTCGTTCCGGTACACGGACCGCAGCAGTTCGGCGCGTAGAACCGGCATGTTCTTGGGATCGCCGGACCCGAGATAGAAGTGGCACTTGTCGGCGCACGCCCCGCAGCGCACGCACACGTCGAGGAACAGCTTCAGGGAGCGGAACTTGGTAAGCCTCTCCGCGAGGCCGTCATGGATGATCTGCTGCCAGTTCTCGGGAAGCTGCCAGTCCGCGTCGGTGGGGGACCAGTCGCGCGGGTTGGCAAGGCCCAGGTAGCGCAGGTTCTTGGCGGCCGCGGGGTACGACCAGGTGCCCTTGCGCGCCTCGAAGTCGATGGCGGGGTCCATCCAGTCCTTTTCGGGCGGCGTGAAGTCGATCTGGACGAGTTCGTCGCGTGTCTTGTCCGGCATGTCTCACTCCTCGTCGAGAGGGATCCCCGAGGCTTTCAGCTTGTCGTGGAACTCGTGCTCCCACTCGGCGTACGTGTGCCCGACGATCGGCGGGTTCCAGGGGTTGATGTGGCGGCGCATCCGATTGTCGTTGGCGAGGTTCCTCGTCGGGGAGAGGAACACCCCGGCCATGTGGACGAGCTTGGAGAAGGGGAAGTAGGCGAGCAGCACGCTGACGAGAAACACGTGGACGAACACCAGCGGCGTGATTCCCTGCGGGACGGCAGGGTGCATGCTGACCAGCCCGATCGCCAACTCCTTCACAGCGACCACGTCGGTGCGCGTGAAGTAGCGGAGGAACACGCCGGAGAGCGCGACCCCCAGGATCAGCGCCAGGGGGAAGTAGTCGGCGGGGAGGGACATGTACCGCAGGCGGGCGTCGGCCAGGCGCCGCCACAGCAGGTAGCCGATCGCCGCGACGAGGACGATGTCGCTCACGTAGACGATCGGCAGCCCCACCTGGAAGAAGCCATCCAGGCTCTCGATCCACCCCACCGCCGCCGGCACCGGCTGGGCGAAGAAGCGGTAGTGGCGCAGGAAGATGACGAGGAACGAGTAGTGGAAGGCGAGGGCGGCGGCCCAGAGCCACTTGTCGGGGGAGAACGTGAAGCGGCCGCCGGGACGCACCTCCCCCCGGGTGTTGCGGAACAGGGAGCGGAACGTGAGCACCTCGAGCGCCATCCGCGCCGCTGCGCCAAGGCCGGTCGACGGGTTGTCGAGGTGCGACGACTTGATCCACGGGAGCGAGCTCTGCTGCCCGCAGGTGGTGGGGATGCGGAACGGCACGGCCGAGCGAGCCCAACCGACGACGCGCAGCGCAATCCCCACGAGGAAGACCGCGATCGCGAAGTAGGGGAGCACGATGCCGAACAGCGCCTGGCCCCCAGCCTGCGCGCCGAAGAACGCGATCAGCGCCAACACCCCGACCAGCAGCAACGACCAGACGACCCGCATGCCTCACGACCTCCCTTCGGCGGGGGGGCAAGCCGGAGGGCCCCCCGCTTCGTCCGCATCCACCAGGAGGCCGGCCTGCTTGAGTAGCGAGTAGGTGCGGGCCGTGGCTTCCCGGGCGCGGATTTCGAACACCCGTTCGCGGCATCCGACGTAGATGCTGAACGCCTGCAAGGCCAATTCGTCGAGGCGCGCGTGGAGTGCGAGGAACTCGCTGGCCGGCACGCCCGCGGCGTCATCGCCGGCGATCTCGGCCACCGCCTGCTTGAGCTGGAACACGAAGCGCAGCGCTTCGGCCGGGGTGAAGTCCTGCACCGCCCGCACCCGGATGATGGCGTCGAGATGGGTGGCGAGCACGTCCGCGTCGGCGCCGGCGAACAGGCCCTCGACGAGGGCGGCGATCTCGTTCCGGATCGTCGAGCCCAGCGGGTTGGCAAAACGGTCCCGCTCCTGTCGCAGGAACGGCACGCTCTGCTGGGGGTACGAGGCGAGGACGAGCTCCGCCCAGCGCTCCTCGAGCGCCTTCCGCTTCTCCTGCAGCACGTTCAGAAGTCCGTTCACCGTGACCTCTCCCGCTTCGCCGTCACCGCTTCGCTGCGGGGGTTGGACCTCGAGCGCAGCGTCACCACATCCTGCGGCCGTCCCGCGCACGGGCCGGAACGGCCGCCGCTTCCGACCTAGACGCAGCCGGTCGGCTTGGCGAGGCCCGCCACCTTGCAGGCGCCCTTGGCGGGGCCGGAAGGGAAGAGCTCGTAGACCTTCTTCAGGTCGAACCCCGTTTCCTTGCAGAGCTTGCGAATCATCGGCGCAACTCCGAACTGGAGGAAGTAATTGCGCAGATAGTGCACGAGCTTCCAGTGCTCCTCGGACAGCTCGTTGACCCCTTCGGTGGTTGCGATGGCTTTGGCGACTTCCTCGTTCCACTGGTCGGGTTCGAGCATGAAGCCGTCCTCATCGACCTCGATGGAGACGTTACCGTGGGTGAACGTTGACATGTGTTTCCTCCTTTGCCCGGCCGGTAGCCGGGGGCTCAAACTCGTGGTTGTTCGGCGGCTTCCTGGGCCTGGTGCGGCCGGCCCTCGGCCTTCTCCAACGCCTTGATGAACTCCGGGACCGGGCTGAACCCGCCGGAAACCGCCGCGGACAGGTACGTCCTGCTCTCGGCAACCGCGCCAGCGGCGAGCAGGCCGACGGCGACGTAGTACTCGCATGCCGGGTTGTCGGGGTCCAGTTCGAGGGCGCGCTGGAAGCAGGCCAACATGGCTTCGCCTTCGCCGAGGTAGAGGTGGCCGAGGCCCTGATTGTAGTGGGCCAGCATCAGCTCGGGCTTGGCCTGGGCCGCCTTGCGGTTGATCTCGACGCAACCCTGGAAGTCCCAGCGCGCCAGCAGGACGCCCCCGAGGTTGACGAGCGCCTCTGGGTAACCGGGGCGGAGCTCGAGGGCGCGGCGGAACGCCTCCTCCGCCTCCTTGATGCGGTTGATCTCCATCAGCGCGGCACCGAAGTTGAGATGGGCCGTGGCCGATGTCGGGTTGTCCTGGATCTGCCGCCGGCAACGTTCGACCCGGTCGGGTGCGGTGGTTTCGCTGCAGTTCACGTTCGTCCTCCTCTTGTCGCGCATGCGTTCAGCGCTGTGGCTACATTGGCAACCGCGCCGCACCGGTTGTGAGCCGCAACCAGACGGGCCACGCCCACCAGGGCGTCGTGCAGCCCCGGGTCGGCGGTCAGGCGCAGCAACTCCGACAGCAGCGGGAGCAGCAGCTCCGGGTTCTCCTCGGCGATCGCCCGCAGCACGTCGGGGGCGGTGAGCGCTTGGGTGCCGGAGTCGTCGTTCATCGCCCATACCAACCGCCGCGCCATCTCCTGCACGAGCTTCGGGTGGTGCCGGCTGGCGGCGGCAATCGCTCGCCCCGCTGCCGCCCGAATCTCGGGCTCGGGGCGGTAGGTGAGCGCGAGCAGGTGGCGCAGCGCGCGCGAATCCGCGGCCGCCAGGGCCGGCAGATCATCGAGCCGCCCCTGGCGGACGGCGTCCATGACCGCCGCGCGGGCGCTCACCGCTGACCTCCGTGGGCGGCCCGCACCATCGCGGGCGCCCACTCGGGCACGCCCGCAGCGTGGATGTGGGTGTAACAGGCGAGCGTGTTGGCGATCTGCATGCCGTCCCGGCCGCCGCCGACGCCAACGCCACGGGTGACGGCAAGGGCCGTCGGCACCGTATCGGAACCCTGCGTGATGCGGGAATAGTGGAACTCGTGACCGCGGACGGCGCTGCCGTCACCCAGGAACGGGTTGGGCGCATCGACGCGGGCGGCGACGTAGCCATGCCCCTGGGGCCGGCCGGTCTGTTCGACGGATACGGGGATCGCGCCCACCATGGGATGAGCGACACCCCCGACCACGAGCTCGCGCGCGAGGTACATGAGCCCGCCGCACTCGGCCCACACCGGCAGGCCGGCGGCGATGCGGCGGCGGAGCGCCTCGCGGAACCCCCGGTTTTCGGCCAACCGGGCGGCGTGGACCTCGGGGAAGCCGCCACCGAGGTAGAGCGCGTCGAGGTCGGGGAGCGTGGCGTCGGCGAGGGGGGAGACGAACACCAGTTCGGCCCCCGCCCGCTCGAGTTCCTCGAGGTTCTCGGGGTAGTAGAAGGAGAAGGCGACGTCGCGGGCGACGCCGATGCGCACCCTGGGTCCGGTGGGGGTCGGGGCCGGCGCCGGCGGTGGTGCCTCGATCCGGGGCGCCTCGCCGGCCACCGCGAGCAACGCGTCGAGGTCCACGTTTTCGGCCACCAGATCGGCCGCTCGTTCCAGCATCTCCTCGGACCTGGGGTGCTCGGCCACCGGGACCAGGCCCAGGTGCCGGCTCGGCAGCTCCAGCGTCTCCTGCGCCGGCACGGCCCCGAGCACGGGCACGTCGGTCGTCTGCACGATCGCCTCGCGGATCACTGCCTCGTGGCGTCGGCTGGCAACGCGGTTGATGATCACCGCGGCGAGGTTGAGCTTGGGGTCCATCACCTGACAGCCGAGGATCTGGGCGGCAACGGTGCGGGTGACCTTGGCGGCGTTGACCACCAGCACCACCGGCGTGCCGGTCAACCTGGCGAGCTGGGCCGTGGAGTGGGAACCCTCGGCGTCCATGCCGTCGAACAGGCCGCGGTTCCCCTCGATGACGGCGATGTCGGCCCGGTCGGCGGCGCGCGCGAGGGTGGCCAGGATCGCCGAGGCCGGCATCAGAAAGGTGTCGAGGTTGCGCGCCGCGGCCCCTGCCGCGGCGGTCAACCAGGCGGCGTCGATGTAGTCCGGCCCCTTCTTGAACGGCGCGACGCGCAGCGCACGGCGGCACAGCGCCCGGACGAGGCCGGTGGATATCAGCGTCTTGCCGGTATCCCCGGCCAGCCCGGCCACCACCAGGCGTGCCAGCGTCGTTTGCGCCACCGGGCTCTGCATTCGCCTACACCATCTCGAGGAAGCCGCAGGGACACTCTTCGGCGCACTTCTTACAGCCGTCGCACACCTCGAGCTTGACCTTGTAGAAGTGCCCCAGGACAGGGTCCGACATCTTGGTGAAGCAGTTGGACTGGCAGTACATCCAGCACTTCTCGCAGCCGAAGCACTTGCCGCACGAGAAGCAGCGGGTGACCTCCGCCAGCGCTTGCTCGGCGGTGATCCCGAGGTCCACCTCGTCCATCGGACGGGCGAGGCGCTCCGCCGGCGCCAGGATCGGGCGCTCGGCCCGAGGCTTGGCGTCGTACTGGTCCATCTTGATCCTCTCGGGGCCCACGACGGGCAGCGCGGGCGGCGCCTTGGGCTCCAGACCCCGCAGCGCGGCGTGGATGCCCTCGGCCGCCTTGCGCCCCTGACCGATCGAGATCGTCGCCAGCCCGAGGCCGAGCGAGTCCCCGCCCGACCAGACGCCGTCGATCCCGGTGCGGCCCCACTCGTCGGCCGAGATCCAGGAACCCTTGACGCCGATCGCACCGAGCGTGGCCCAGTCCGGCTCCTGGCTGACCGCCGTGAGGATCGTGTCCACCGGCAGTTCGTAGGTGTCGCCCTCGACGGGAACCGGCCGCCGCCGGCCGGAGGCGTCGGGTTCGCCGAGCTCCATGCGCTGGACGACCAGGGCGCGCAGCGAGCCGTCCTCGTTGCGCAGCACGCGCAGCGGCGCGGCAAGGTACTCGATCTTGACGCCCTCCTCGAGGGCCTCGTCGATCTCGCGATCGATCGCCGGCATCTCCGCCCGGGTGCGGCGGTACAGGATCGTCACCTCGGCGCCCATCCGCCGGGACATCGAGGCGGTGTCGGACGAGAGGCGCAGCGAGACGCGGGCGGCATCGACCGCGGTGTCGCCGCCGCCGATCACCACCACCTTCGCGCCGATGGCCACCTTGACGTTGGAGTTCGCCTTGTTGAGGAACTCGGTACCGGTGTACACGCCCGGGCCTTCCTCGCCGGGGAGGCCGAGCTTCTTGCCCTGGTGCGCGCCGATCGCGACGAACACCGCTTGGAACTGCTCGTGCAGCTCCGCCAGGGTGATCTCTTTGCCGATCGTCGTGCCGCAGCGGATCTCGACACCCAGGTCGGCGATCTTCTTGATCTCGGCATCGAGGACCGTCCGCGGCAGGCGGTACTCGGGGATGCCGTACCGCAACATGCCGCCGGCCTTGGGCAAGCTTTCGAAGACCACGACCGGGTAGCCGCGGCGCGCCAGCTGGTACGCACAGGAGAGACCGGCGGGGCCGGCGCCGATGACCGCGACCTTCTCGGCGAACGGGCCGCCGGCGTCGAGCGTGGGAAGCGCGAGGTTTCGGCTGATCCCCCAGTCGCCGAGAGCGCGCTCGACCGAGTTGATGGCCACCGCCCCGTCCTTCTCCTTGCGGTTGCAGTACGACTCGCAGGGGTGCGGGCACACCCTCCCCATCACCGCCGGGAACGGCGTCGTCTCGGCCTCGAGAAGCCACGCCTTGGTGTAGGCCTCCTCGAGGCCGAGGCCCAGCTTCTCCCGCAGCGCGATGGTCGTCAGCCACCCGCGGATGTCGTTGCCGCTCGGGCAGTGGCCGATGCACGGCGCCAGCTTCTCGATCTGTTGCGGCCGCAGGCTCGACACCTGGGTGGCGCCACTCCCCCCGAGGTGGAGCAGGGGTTTATTAGCCACCGGCTTCAGAAGGCCCATGTTCGTCCTCTCAGTCTTCTCGGCTCGATCGTCATGCGTAGGGGTAGAGCTTGCGCTTGAAATCCTCGAGCTGTGTGAGCATCTTCTCGTGCTTGTTCTCGTCGGTGAGCAGATAGTTGAGCAAGTGCGCCTGGACGAAGAGCTTGCAGTTCTTCGCGAGGTCCTCGCCGTAGCGGATGGTCTCGCGCTCCATGGCGAGGTGCTTCTCCACCATCTCCCACACGTCGCCGAGCTCCTCGGGAGTCAGCGAAATTGCCTTGACGGTGAGGCTGTCGATGATGAACTGCTGCACCTTGTGGTGCATGATCGAATCGTGGCGGATGATGTCCATCACGATCTTGACGAGCGGATTCTCCGACTTGCCGATGATCGCGGTGGTCTGCGCAATGGTTCGGTTCTCCGCGTCCTGCCACTGCTTGAGGACCTCGACGGTCCTCTCGTCCGAACTCTTCTTCTTGCGTGTGTCGGCCATCACAATCTCCTTTCGGGAATGCCCTCCGGGGCCTGTACGGCCCCGGAGGGTCGCGCAAAGCGGGATCACGCCTTGTCTGGGTCTGGCGGCAACGTGATGTAGCTGCCGCCGAAGTACGAGTACACGCAACGACCCGAATCCATGAGCTGGCGGATCGCCTGCTTGCACAGGTCCTTCGAGCACTCGGCGCCGTACTGCGCGATCATCGCCTTGGTGAGGTCCATGGCTTTGAGGCTCTTCTTGCCGTAGGTCTCCGTCACCAACTGGAACATCGACTCGGCAACCTGCTCGACGCTCACGGGACTCATGTTGCCCTCCTAAGTCTGCCGGACGTGTGCGGACCGCTTGAACGTCTCCCCGGCGTGTCTGAAATCATCGATGTGATACTTCGTGAACGGAATCTCCGAGAGCTGGAAGAACTTCGGCCAGCCGATCCGCTCGATCCACTCGCCCATGCGCTCGTGCTTACGCGCGTTGCCGGCGTACAAGTTGACGATCTTCGTCACCGCCTCGACGACCTCCGGCCACCGCGGCGGGTTGTTGGGGAGGAACGGGACCGCGAGCTTGGAGAACTTCGGCTCGCTGCGTGCGTTCGAAACCTTGCCGCCGACCCAGATCGAAATCCCGTCGCTCTTGGGGTTGTTGATCTTCATCGCCGGGCATACCGTGAAACAGTTGCCGCAGTACATGCACTGCTCCTCGATGATCTCCACCGACTGGTTCCCGGCGACAGTAGCGGGCCGGATCGCGCCGGTCGGACACGAGGCCACGACGCTCGGGATCTCGCACATCTTCGGCAGGCTCTCGTTGTCGATCCTGGGCGCCCTGGTGTGGACGCCGAGGATGGCGATGTCCGAGCAGTGCACCGCGCCGCACATGTTGAGGCAGCAGGCGAAGGCGATGCGCAGCTTGGCGGGCAGGTCCATGTTCGTGAAGCGGGGAAAGAGCTCGTCCATCACCGACTTGACCACGCCGGAGGCGTCGGTCGCCGCGGAGTGGCAGTGCACCCACCCCTGGGTGTGGACGACGTTGGAGATGGCGTTCCCGGTCCCGCCCACCGGATACCCCAGCGCCGTCAACTCGGCGATCAGGGGCTCGACGTTGGCCTGTTCGGTGGTGAGGAACTCCACGTTGTTGCGGCTGGTGAAGCGCAGATGCCCGCCGCAGTACTTGTCGGCGACGTCGGCGAACGTCCGGATGCTGGCGATGTTGAGCAGACGCGGTGTGGCGGCGCGGACGGTGTACAGCTTGTCCCCCGACTCCGCCGTGTGAACCAGCACCCCGGGCCGCGGGATCTCGTGGTATGCCCACTTCCCGTAGTTCTTCTTGATCACGGGGGGCAGGAACTTCTCGTAGTGGGGCGGGCCGATGTCGGTAATGCGCTTGGTAGCACTCATGAATTTCCTCCTTAGCCTTTCCCGGGTCAGGCTTCGCCGCCCCCGGTGACCTCTTCTCCGAAGAAGATGTACGGGTTGGAGCGCGGTGCGGCGATCATCTCGGGCACGGGGTCGAGCCCGATCTGCTCGAGGAAGTTTCCGAGCCCGATGCGCTGGATGAACTCGCCGACCCGCTCGCGGTTCTTGCCGTACTCGCCCCACAGGTCCCAGATGCGAGAGATCAGCTCCTTGATGTCGTCGTACGGGGGCTCCATCTTGATGAACGGCACGAACACGCTCGCCAGCAGGGCACCACCCACGATCGGCGCCTTGGCACCGATGAGGATCATCGCGCCGCGGTCGTCCCCCGGCCTCAGCGCCTTGGGGAGCACGTTGATGCAGTGCATGCACTTCACGCAGTTCTTGTTGTCGATCTTCAGCGAGCTGCCGTCCCAGGCCATGCACCGGGTCGGGCACATGTCGCAGACTTCCTTCTGGATGTCCACTCCCTTGGCGGCGTAGGCGCGCACGCCCTCGGGATCGACCTTGATGTCGTCGCGCCACACCCCGATGAACGACATGTCGGAGCGGGCGACGGAGGCAATGCAGTCGTTGGGGCAGCCGGCGAACTTGAACTTGTACTTGTAGGGAAACGCCGGGCGGTGCAGCTCGTCCTGGAAGGCCTGCGTGAAGTCGTAACAGACGCCCATGGTGTCGTAGCACGCCCACTCGCAGCGCGACATGCCGCAGCAGCACGACGGGGTGCGCACGTCGGACCCCGAACCGCCGAGATCGAAACCGAGCTCAGCGAGAGCGGAAAAGGTGGGCTCGAGCTCCGGTGTCGTGGTGCCGAGCAGGATGATGTCGCCGGTCGAGCCGTGCATGTTGGTGAGACCCGAGCCGTGCTCCTCCCAGATGTCGCAGATCTTGCGCAGCACGTCCGAGGTGTAGTACCAACCCGCCGGCTGGTTGACGCGCAAGGTGTGGAAGTGGGCGATGTTGGGGAACTCCTCGCCCAGGTCCGAGTAGCGGCCGATGACGCCGCCGCCGTACCCCATGACGCCGACGATCCCGCCGTGCTTCCAGTGCCCGATGTGCTCTTCGTAGGAGCGTTCGAGCTGGCCGAGAAGATCCTGGATGACAGGGCTTTCGGCGCTTTTCTTGAGCTCCTTGACGAAGCTCGGCCACGGCCCCTTCTCGAGCTCGTCGAGCAGTGGCGTTTCCCTCTTCTTCTCTTCACTCATGGCAGCTCCTTTCGGTGCCGGAATCTCCAACCCCAACCTGACCAGTGCCATCAAACTCGTTTCGGGCCCGTCGCGAGAACGCCCAAATGTGGGTCCGCCGAAATCCTGGCGGCACAGAGTCGGACGACCCACGATTGCGTGCTCCCCCGGCAGCCCAACGCGGCCATTGGCTGTGCAACCCCTGTGCCAGAGGACGCCGGGTCTTTGTTGGCGCTTTAAAAGCTTTTCTTACAAATATTTATGATGGAGGGCCAGGCGCGCGCCCGGGGCTCGCGGTGGACTTGTTACTCGACCGTAACAAAGGTCCGAGGGCCGGACAGCGCCGACCCGCACGGTAACGGCAGGCGTGTGGGCCGGTCCAGCGACGTCGAAGAGAGGCCGCGGTCGCAGGCGGGCTGCCCGTCACGGAGGCGTAACGAGATCGCAGGCGATCCCCTGCGCGCGTCGGCCGAAGACCGTGGCATGGTCCATGCAAACCAGGGTGCCGTGGTGGGCTGCGTGGCGACCCCCTTTGGGCCCGGTCTGGGATGGAACGACGGGGAAGCGTGACGCACGTCATATAGAGTGCGCGGACCGAGATGAGCGGGCTGGTGCGGCTGCCGGTCGCGCGCGGAGGCGTTGCGGGACGTTCGCATGTCCCGTTACTGGAAGGTGACCCCGGCCCCGGCCGGAGGGACAACGAGGGGGGGGCATGGCAGAGAAAACGGCGGTGAACCCGGGGGCGGCTCAGAGCCAGGAGGCCAGGGCACCACGGCCGCCCGAGGCGCCGAAGTTGCTTCCTCACAAGCTCCTGGGGACCAGCTACTTCCTCGAGCGCCTGTATCCCGGGGACAGGGTCAAGCGCTTCCTCGAGATCTTCGGGGCGGTCCTCAAGTACACGAACTACGGGCACCTGGTCGACACCTACGCTCGCGTCGGGGCCAAGTGCGCGAACTGCGCCTGCGCCTGCCAGATCTACCTCGCGACGAAGGACCCGCGCGACGTTCCCTGCTACCGGACGAACCTCCTCCTGGAGATCTACCGCCGCCACTTCACGTTCCGCGGGATGCTCCAGAGCAAGGTCACCGGCGCCGTGTACCTGACGGAGGAGAAGCTCAGCGAGCTGGCCGAATCGGTGTATCACTGCACCGGGTGCCGGCGGTGCTCGTTCGAATGCCCGATGGGGATCGACCACGGGCTGGTGACCCACCTCTCCCGCTACGTCCTCTCGGAGATGGACATCGCCCCGAAAGCCCTGGTGGTGGCCACACGCGAGCAGCTCGAAGGGAAGACCGGAAACACGTCCGCGATCCCGGTGGCTGCGCTCCTCGACACGCTCGACTTCCTCGCCGACGACATCAAGGACGAGAAGGGCGTGCGGGTGGAGTTCCCGGTGGACAAGCCGGACCGCGAGTTCGTTTTCTTTCCCGCGGTGAGCGACTACCTGCTCGAGGCGGATACCCTCAAGGGGATCGCTTTGACGTTCCACGCCGCAGGCGAGGCGGACCGCTGGACGATCGGCACGGGGTACTACGATGGCATCAACTACGGCCTCTTCTACAGCGACTGGTGCGCCGAGCGCATCATCAACAAGGAGATCGACGAGGCCCACCGGCTGAACGGCCGGAAGATCCTGATCGGGGAGTGCGGCCACGCCTCGCGCAGCGCCAAGGTGTTCGTCCCCTCCTTCTCTGGGGCCAAGGGTGCGTTGCCGGTTGTCAACATCATGGAAGTCACCTTCGACATGCTGCGGCGCGGCAAGCTCAAGCTCGATCCCGACGTCATCACGGAGCGAGTCACCTACCACGACCCCTGCAACATCGCCCGCACCGGGTGGATCGTCGACCAGCCGCGGGAGATCCTGCGCTCGTTCTGCAAGAACTACGTCGACATGGAGCCGAAGGGCGAGAAGAACTACTGCTGCGGCGGGGGCGGCGGCACCGTGTCGGTGGACGAGATCCGTCCGTATCGCACGGGCGTGACGGGCAAGCTCAAGGCCGAGCAGATTCGCCGCACCGAAGCGACGTACGTCGTGGCACCGTGCGCGAACTGCAAGAAGCAGCTCCGCGAGGTCTGCGAGGATCACGGCCTCGAAGGCGTGCAGGTGGTGGGCCTGCACGACCTCCTCTACAAGGCGATCGTCCTCGGCGATGGGGAGGGACGATGAACACGTGGATGGCTTGGGCTCGGGGGCCGTTCCTCTACCTGGCCTTTGGCTTGCTCGCCGTGGGCGCGCTGCGGCAGTGGGCGCTCGCCATCGGCGAGCTTGTCCGCGCCTACAGGATGGCCGGGGACCAGAAGGTCCCGTGGCGCTGGATGTTCAAGAAGAGCCTGGGGTGGATCGTGCCCGTGAACGCTCTCCGCGGGACGCGGATCCCCTTCACCGTCGCCTCGGCGGTCTTTCACGCCGGCATGCTGATGGTGCCGGTGTTTCTCGCCGGCCACGTGGCGTTGATCGAGCGCGGCACCGGGATCTCCTGGCCCACCCTGCCGGCGGCCGCCGCGGACGCCCTCACGCTGGCCGCACTCGCCGGCCTCGGTGTGCTCCTTCTCTACCGGCTGCTCGAACGGGCGGCGCGCTTTCTCAGCGGGCCGCAGGACTACCTGCTGCTCGCCCTTTGCATCGTGGCGTTCCTGTCCGGTTACTTCGTCGCGCACCCTAAAGGCAGCCCGTTGCCGTTCACCCTGATGTACCTCGGCCACCTCCTGAGCGCGGAGCTGATCCTCGTCCTCATCCCCTTCAGCAAGCTCGCCCACGCGCTGCTCTTCGCCTCGACGCGCATCGTCTGGGAGCTGGGGTGGCACTTCGTCCCCGGCGGCGGCGACAAGGTGCGCGCGGCCCTCGGAAAGGCAGGCGAGCCGGTATGATCGAGAACCCCTGCATCCTGACCGACGTGACCAAGTGCATCGGCTGCGAGCAGTGCGTCGTCGCCTGCAAGAAGATCAACGAACTGCCGCCGAATGACGCCCCGCCACGGCCGGGGTCGACCCCCGACGGTCTTTCGGCGGATCGGTGGACGACAGTCATCCGCAAGCCCGACAACCACTTCGTCCGCAAGCAGTGCCGCCACTGCCTCGAGCCCGCCTGCGTCTCCGTGTGCCCCGTGGGCGCCATGCAGAAGACCCCAGAGGGGCCGGTGATCTACGACAAGAAGATTTGTCTGGGCTGCCGGTACTGCATGATGGCCTGCCCGTACGGTATCCCCCACTACGAGTGGGACTCGGCCAACCCGTCGGTGCGCAAGTGCATCCTCTGCTACCCCTCCCTCAAGTCGGGGAAGATCGACAAGCCGGCGTGCGTGGCTTCATGCCCCACGCAAGCGACGATCTTCGGCACGAGGGACGGGATGCTGGCCGAGGCCAAGAAGCGCCTGCGGGCCGAGCCGTCGAAATACGTCCAGAGGATCTGGGGCGAAGACCAGGTGGGCGGCACCTCGGTCCTGTACGTCTCCGACGTCTCGCTCGATTTCCTCGCCTGGGGCGACGGGCGCGAACTTTCGGACAAGCCCCTTCCGCCTCTGACCTGGGCGGCGCTCAAGCCCGTCCCGTTCGAATTCCTGGGCATGGGGGTCCTCATGGGGTCGCTCTACTGGATCATCGAGCGCCGCAGGAAGCTGATGGACCCACCGGCCGCCGGGCCCGCCAAGGGGGAGGATCGCCATGGAGAATAGGCGCCTGTTTCTCTTCAAGGGCCTGATGTGGGTCCTCGCCGGCCTCGCGTCGGCCGTGGCGATCGTACGATTCGCGCTCGGACTGGGCGTCGCCACGGCGCTCTCCGATACGACGCCGTGGGGCTTGTGGATCGGGTTCGACGTGATGGGCGGCGTGGCCCTGGCGGCGGGCGGCTTCGTCATGGCGGCTGTGGTGCACATCTTCCACCGGGAGCGCTACCACGCCGCGGCGCGCCCCGCCATCCTCACGGCCTTCCTCGGCTACGGTGCCGTGGCGGTAGGGCTCCTGTTCGACCTCGGGCTGCCCTGGAACATCTGGCACGCCACGATCTACTGGAACATCCGCTCGCCGCTCTTCGAGGTGGCCTGGTGCGTCATGCTCTACCTCACGGTCCTGGCCCTGGAGGTCACGCCGACGATCCTCGAGCGCACCCCTTTTCAGAGGGCCTACCGGTTCTTCGCCAAGCTGGCGCTGCCGATCATGATCCTCGGCATCATGCTCTCGACGCTGCACCAGTCGTCGCTGGGCTCGATGCTCCTGATCATGCCGTTCCGGGTCCATCCGCTCTGGTACAGCCACCTCCTGCCCGAGCTCTTCTTCGTCTCGGCGATATGTCTCGGGATCGTGATGGTGATGGTCGAGTCCTCCACCACCTCCTGGCTCTACAAGAGGGAGCCCGAGATGGAGATGCTCTCCGGGCTGGCTCGCCTGGCGAGCATCGCGCTGGCCTGCTATTTCGTCCTCAGGATGGGGGACCTCGTCCGGCAGGGCAAGTTGTCGATGATCTTCAGCGGCAGCTGGCTCGCCAACCTCTTCATCGTCGAAATGCTCCTGTCGACGGTCATCCCGATGGTCCTATTGGCGCTTCCCGCCGTGAGACGGTCGCTCAAGGCGATGTGGTTCCTGGCGTGGTGCTCGGTGCTGGGGTTCGTGCTGGACCGCATCAACGCCTCGGGCCTGAGTCAGGTGTGGGCCACACGCCGGTTCTACTTCCCGGCGTGGACCGAGTTTGCCATCAGCCTCGGCATCGTGGCCGCGTGCGTCCTGGTGTTCTTCTTCATCCAGGAACGCTTCCCGGTGGATCCGCAGGGCCTCGAAGAGGTGGAGGCCGAACGCAAGGTCCGTGAGGCGGCGTTGCCGGCGTTCGCCCCGTTCGCCCAGGTGTGGCTGGGAGAGGGCTGGCGCAAGGCCTCCAAGGTGTACTCGTTCCTCTTCGTGCTGGCGCTCGCGTTCGGCCTCACCGTGGCGCCCAAGGCGGAGCCGGCCGTGAGCACCCCCGCCGTCCGAGCGGTGGGCGCGAGCATCCTCAGGATCGGTCCAGGGCCGCGGCACGTCTACTTCGACCACAAGAAGCATCAGGACGAGGCGGGCGGCCCCAAGAGCTGCGCCCTCTGCCACCACCTGCACCAGAAGGGGGATGTTGGGACCCCCTGCGTGGTGTGCCACGAGAGCATGTTCCTCCCCACGGCCATCTTCAACCACGACGCGCACGTGAGCGAACTCGCCGGCAACGCGTCGTGCGTCCAGTGTCACGGCAAGGGCGAGCCGATCAAGGTGGCGTCCGTGAAGAAGTGCTCGCAGTGCCACGACAAGGACATGATGGCGGCGAACCCGGTCGTGAAGACCTTCGATTCCCGGTGGGCCCCGTCCTACAAGGACGCCATGCACAAGATGTGCATCCCGTGCCACGTGGAGAAGGCCAAGGATGCCAAGCTCAAGTTGCCGAACCTGGGACGTTGCGGCGCGTGTCACAACAGCGGCACGCAGGCGGAAAAGGCGTATCGTGCCGAATTTCCCGACCAGGTGACGGCCTCCGAAGGATCGTGAGCCGCGCGCCGGCGCAAATGTGCCGGCTGGACGCTCGAACGTTCTCCCGGCGGTGCTAGGATCGTTGCCTGGGCAGCGCGACAGGGAGGTTGGTGTGAAGTCGTGGCGGTCAGCACTGGCGGTGGGTGTTCTGCCGATGCTCCTCGGCGGCTGCCTGGTCACGAGAGCGGGGACGCTCACGAGGGTTCCGGGCGGCCCCGAGATCCCGGTCACGGTCAAGGTCCAAGAGGAGTCGGCAACCGTCCGCGGGGTCGACCCGCAGACCGGCGAGACGCTCGCCGGCGTACTCCAGGTCGAACATGCGAAGCGCCCCCCGGGGGGGTTGGCGCCCGCCCCCGCCCCCGCCATCGGTCCCCACATCGGGCTTGCGCCCGAGACCGGAGGGCCCGTTGTGATGGTGTTCGTCGGCCGGTTGGAGGGGGACCGCGGCACCAGCTTGAAGTGCAGGCTCGAGGTCGAGCGGCGGTTGCGGCCGCGCGGTCGCGGCGTTTGCCGGCCGGCCGGCAGCGAGGCCCAGTTCCCGCTCTACCGCCTGAGCTTCGACTGACGGGCACGGCTGCGAGGGCCGGGCTGTCGTCTGGACGAGCACTCGCGGCTCACGGCGCCGCGGCTGGAGCCTCCGATTCCGCCGCCTGGCGGATGACCCCTACCAGCGTCACGGCGAGTGCCAGCGCCACCGGACCGATGAAGATCCCGAGCAGGCCGAACGCCGCAATGCCGCCGAACACGCCGAGGAACACCACCAGGGTGGAGAGCTCCTCCGAGCCGCGGATCAATATCGGCCGCAGGACGTTGTCGGCGAGGAACGAGGTCACCACCAGGCCCCACGCGAACAGGAACACGGCGGATCCGACGCGCCCCGCGCTCCAGAGGTAGATCGCCCCGGGGAGCCACGCGATCGCGGTGCCGCCCACAGGCAGCAACGACAGCACGCCCATCGCGGCGCCCGCGAGGGCGGGGGACGGCAGGCCCGCGATCCACCAGCCGAGAGCGCCCGACGCCCCCTGGACGACGGCGCACAGCAGCGAGCCACGGAAGATCGCCGCCAGCATCGCCTGCAACGAGCCGCTCAGTTGCCGGCGCCCTTCCGGGTCGGTGGGCAGCATGTCGAACGCCGCGGCGGCCATCGTGCGGCCGTCCTTGAACAGGAAGAACAGGAGGAAGATGACGAGCACGAACGTGAGAACCGCATCGAACACCCCAAGCACCAGCCTGCCGCTGACCCGGGCCGCGGCGGCAGACGCCTTGGCGACGAACCCCGCCGCCAGCCTCTCGAAGTCGGGCTTCGAGATCCCCGCCCGGTTGCGGATGCCGTCGAGCGCGTCGGCCACCCGGGGAAGCGCAACGACATCCGAAAACGACGTGACGTGGAGGTCCGAAAGCTTGTGCGACACGCGGTTGGCGACGTCGATCGTCTGGCTCGCCAGGACGCCGGCGAACAGCCCCGCCGGCAGCAAGACGAGAAGCCCGATCGCGAGCGTCATCAGGACGGCCGCAAGGCCGCGGCGGTTCGGCATCCGGCGCTCGAGGTAGGTCCACGGACCCTGGAACGCCACCGCCAGGATGATGGCCCAGGCGATCGCGCCGAGGAACGGCGTCAGCACCCGCACGCACAGGTACCCGATACCGAGCGCCGCGAGCACGAGGAAGATGACGATGTACGATCGCGAGCCGCCGGCTCGGTCCATTGCGCTCCTCCTCCTACGCGCCGAATGCGTCCTGGACGACCCGCTCCTGCTCCGCCAGGAAGATGCGGTGGGAACCGGTGGCGGGGCTCGAGCTCTCCAGGCGGCCGACGTAACCAAGCGGCAGTCCGGGTGCGAGCGCTGCGAGCCGCGGTGCTACGAACACCCACGCCCCCATGTTGGCCGGTTCCTCCTGAACCCAGCGGAGCTCCCGCACCGTCGGGAGCGCCTCGAGTGCCGTGTGGATCTCCTCGGCCGGGAACGGCGACAGGCGCTCGAGGCGGATCACGGCCGCCGCGCCGCCTCGCGTGCGGCGGTGGGCGATCAGATCGAACGCCACCTTGCCGCTGCACAGCAACGCCCGCTCGGGAGCCTCGGGCGGCTCCGGGTCGGCGAGCACCGGCTCGAAGGCGCCGGCGAAGTCGCCCGCGCGGCTCTTTGCCGGGTCGGCCCGCAGCAGGCTCTTCGGCGTCATCACGACGAGTGGGGCCGCGCGTCCGGCATGCGCCTGGGTGCGCAGCAGGTGGTAGTACTGCGCCGCCGTGCTCGGCGCCGCTACCCGGAGGCGGTCGCCTGCCGCGAGCTGCAGGAAGCGCTCGAGGCGCGCGCTCGAGTGCTCCGGGCCCTGGCCTTCTGCGCCGTGGGGGAGCAGGAGCACGAGGTTGCTGTGCTGCCCCCACTTCTCCTCGGCGGCGGCGACGAAGGAGTCGATGACGATCTGGGCGCCATCGGCGAAATCACCGAACTGCGCCTCCCAGAGTACGAGCGCGTCGGGGCGCATCACGGAGTAGCCGTATTCGAAGCCGACCGCCGCGTACTCGGAAAGGAGCGAGTCGTAGACGAGGAACGGGGCCTGGCGTGGATCCAGGTGCTGGAGTGGCGTGTACTCCGCGCCGGTGTCCTGGTCCACGAGCACCGCGTGGCGCTGGGAGAAGGTGCCCCGCCGGGAGTCCTGACCCGCCAGGCGGACCGGGATCCCCTCGCCCAGGAGCGAGCCGAACGCCAGCATTTCGGCGGTCCCCCAGTCCACGCCCCCCTCGTCGAGCATCTGGCGGCGCTGGCCGAGCAGACGGGCGAGCTTGGGGTGGACGTGGAAGCCTTCGGGGACGGCGGTGGCGCGCTCGGCGATGGACCTGAGTTCCGGCAGCGACACCGGCGGCGGGGCCTCGGGCGCAGTGGCCAAAGTCGGGGCCGCCGCCGGCGTGACGCTCGGCGGAGCGCTCTCGTGGGTGGCGGCAAACGCCGCCTCGAGGCGGTCCTGAAAGTCCTTGAGGGCCGCCTCGGCCTCGGCGAGTGTGAGGTCGCCGCGGTTGACCAGCCGCTCGGTGTAGAGCTTGCGCACGGACCGCCGGTCGCGGATCTTGGCGTACATGATCGGCTGCGTGTATGCGGGCTCGTCGGCCTCGTTGTGCCCCCACCGGCGGTAGCCGACCACGTCGACGACGACATCCTTCTTGAACTCGCTGCGGAACGCCAACGCCAGGTCCATGACGTGGACGCACGCTTCGGGGTCCTCGCCGTTGACGTGGAAGACCGGCGCCTGGACCATCTTCGCCACGTCCGTGGCGTACACCGACGAGCGCGCGTCGGCCGGCGAGGTCGTGAAACCGATCCCGTTGTTCACGACGATGTGCACCGTGCCCCCGGTGCGGTAGCCGGACAGCGCGCTCATGTTGAGCGTCTCGGCGACCACCCCCTGCCCCGCGAACGCGGCGTCGCCGTGGACGAGCACCGGCAAGACCTGCTCGTGGGCGGCGTCGCCCCGGACGTCCTGGAGCGCCCTCGCCATCCCCTCGACCACGGGGTCCACGGCCTCGAGGTGGCTGGGGTTGGACGCCATCGTGATCCGCAGCTGGCCACCGCCGGGGGTGGCGAAGGTGCCGGTGGCGCCGAGGTGGTACTTGACGTCGCCGGTCCCCTCGCGCGAGAGCGGGTCGATGTTCCCCTCGAACTCGCGGAAGATCTTCTCGTAGCTCTTGCCGAGAATGTTGGCCAGGACGTTGAGGCGGCCGCGGTGGGCCATCCCGAGCACGACCTCGGCGAATCCGGCCTGCACCGCCCCGGCGAGCACGCGGTCCAGCATCGGAATGAGCGCCTCCAGCCCCTCGAGCGAGAAGCGCTTGTGGCCGATGTACTTGGTGTGCAGGAAGCGCTCGAACGCCTCGGCGGCGTTGAGCATCGCGAGGGCGCGGCGCTTGGCCGGCGGGTCGAGCCACGCGGCGGGATCGGCCCCCTCGACGCGTCTCTGGATCCAGGCCTTCTGATCCGGCTCCTGGATGAACATGTATTCGACCCCGAGCGTGCCGCAGTAGGCCTCGCGCAAGATGCGGACGATCTCGCGCAGGTCGGCGCGCTCACGGCCGCCGACGCCGCCGCTGTAGAACTCGCGGTCGAGGTCCCAGAGGGTGAGGCCGTGGCGCTCGAGCTCGAGCTCGGGGTGGGTCGGGATCTCGGTGGAGAGCGGGTTGATGTGCGCCACGAGATGGCCGCGCACGCGGTACATATTGACCAACCCGAGCACGCCGGCCTGCTTGCGGACCAGCGCATCGACGCCGCGGTCGGAGAAGTACGGGTTGCTATCCGGCGCGAGGCGCACGGGCTCGTGGGGCACCGCCAGCGAGGTGAAGACCTGGTCGTAGAAACGGCTCTCGCCGGCGAGCAGCGCGGCGACGCGGCCGAGGAAATCGGCGCTCTCGGCGCCCTGGACGACGCGGTGGTCGTAGGTGCACGTCAGCGTACACACCTTGCTCACACCCAGACGGGCGAGCGCGGCGTGGTCGGCGAGCTGGTACTCGGCCGGGTACCCGATGGCGCCCGCCGCGACGATCAGGCTCTGGCCGGCCATGAGTCGGGGAACGGACTGCGTCGTTCCGAGCATCCCCGGGTTCGTGAGGGAGACGGTGGTATCGGCGAAGTCCTCGGGGACGAGCTGGCCGGTCTGGGCGCGGCGAATCAGCTCGTTGTAGGCCGCGAAGAACGTGGCGAACTCGAGGGTCTCCGCGTGCTTGATGCTCGGCACGACGAGACCGCGGCTGCCGTCGCGACGCTCGACGTCGACGGCGACGCCGAAGTTCACGTGCCCGGCCGTGAACCTGTGCGGTGCGCCCTCGACCTCGACGAAGATCGAGCGCATCCCCGGCATCTCGTCGAGGGCCGTAACCAGGGCCCACGCCAGCAGGTGTGTGTAGCTCACCTTGCCGCCGCTGAGCTCGGCGAGGTGCTGGTTCATCAACCAGCGGTTCTCCTCGAGCAGGCGCACCGGGATCGTGCGCACCGACGTGGCCGTCGGGACGCTCAGGCTCGCCTGCATGTTTTCGACCAGGCGCCTGGCCGGTCCGACGATGGGCGTCGTGGTGGGGCCGGCCGCCCTTTCCGGCCGGCCTGGCGCCGCCGCGGCGGGGGCCGCGAGCGGCGGCGCGGCGCGGCCGACAGCGGGGCGGTAGTCGGAGAAGAACTCTCGCCAGCTCTCGCTCACCGACTCGGGATGTTCCTTGAACTCGCGAAACATCTCGTCGATCAGCCAGACGTTGGGGCCGAACGACTCGGCGCTCCTGGATTCGTCGCTCATGGCCCTATGGTAGATCCTGCCGGTCGAAATAGACCCCCCATCGCCGGGGAGTTGGCCGTACAATCGACGAAGCATGAGCGACACGTTGATCCTGATGACCGGCGCGGCGGCGTTTGCCACCCTCATCCTGGGCCGGTTGGCGCACTCGGACCTCGTGCGCCGCCTTTCGGGCGGGCTGGTGTTCCTGGCCGTGACGGCGGTCGCCCAGTGGGCCGTCCGCTCGACCGGCGTGGGCGGGAAGTGGGAGGATTGGTCCGCGGTCCTCGTCCTGCTGGCCCTCGGCTACCTCCTCATGCGGCTGGTGCTGCTCCTTCTCTTCGAGTGGCTGCTGATCCGCCGCTTCGAGATTCAAGTGCCTCGCCTGGCGCGCGACGTGATCGCGCTGGTCCTCTACCTGCTGCTTGCGGCCGCGATCCTGCGTGCGGCGCTCGGAATCGAGGTCGGGACCCTCCTGGGATCGGCCGCTGTCCTCACCGTCGTCCTCGGCTTCGCGCTCCAGGAGACGCTCGGGACGCTCCTGTCGGGGCTCGCGCTCACCTGGGAGCAGCGCTTCCAGGCGGGAAGCTGGATCGAGATCGACGGCGTGGTCGGGGAAGTCATGGAACTGGGCTGGCGTTCGCTCGTGGTGCGGACGACCCTCGGGGAGCGGGTGATGATCCCGAACTCGCAGGTCGCGCGCTCGCGCGTCCAGTTGCTGGGGGCGGGCGACGAGGCGGTGGCGGTGCCGTTGCGACTCGGCGTCGCGTACGAGGCGCCGCCGCACGCCGTCAAGGAGGTTCTCGGTCGGGTCGCCGCGGACCTGCCACGGGTGCTGGCCCGGCCGGCTCCCCAGATCCTGGCGCACGAGTTCGCCGACAGCGCCGCCACCTACGAGTGCCGACTCTGGGTGCGCGAGCCGTGGCGGTCCGCGGAGCTCGCGGACGCGTTCTACACCAGGGCCCACGCCGCCCTCAAGCGCGCCGGGATGGAGATCCCGTTCCCGCAGCGCAGCGTGCACATGGTCGCCGCCAGCAGGGCGGAGGCGGATCCCCTGGGGATGGCCCGGGCCGCGCTCGCGCGCTGCGCGCTGTTCACCGGGCTCCCCGGCGGGGCGATCGCAGCGCTTGCCGGGAGCTCGCAGTGGCAGGAGTATGCGCCGGGAGAGGCGGTCGTGCGCGAGGGGGAGGACTCGCGCGCCCTCTACGTGATCGCCAGCGGCGAGGCGGCGGTGGAGCGCGGCGGCGCCGAGATCGCGCGCGTCGGCGCCGGCGAGGTGTTCGGCGAGATGGCGTTCCTCTCAGGCGCCCCCCGCGCCGCGACCGTGCGCGCCGTCCGCGTGTTCAAGGTCGTCGAGGTCGACAGCCGCGCCCTCGCGGCCCTGCTCGCCGAACACGGTGAGCTTGCCCAGGAGCTCGCGGAGCGGATGGCCGCGCGGCAACAGGACCTGGCGGCCCAGGAGGCAGTGGCGAGCGCGAGCGGGGGCCGCAGGGGCCTCGCGGCGTTCCTGCGCGAGCGGCTCCTGCGCCTCGTCGCGGGATGAACGCAGGCGCGGCGGCGGTTACACTTGGCCGGATGGCAACGCACGACCGGCTGGTCGCCCACCTGGAGCCTCTCGGCGGCGCACTCGTCGCCTACTCGGGCGGTGCCGACTCGGCGCTCGTGGCGTGGGCCGCGAGCACCGCGCTCGGTGAGCGCGCGCTGGCCGTCACCGCCCGGTCGGAGAGCCTGCCGCCGCGGGAGGCGGACTCGGCGGCGGCGCTCGCGGTGCGTATCGGCATCGCCCACGAGGAGATCGCCTACTCGGAGCTTGCCGTCCCCGGCTACGCCGCCAATCCGCCCGACCGCTGCTACCTGTGCAAGGGGGAGCTGTTCCGGCGCCTGGCCGCGATGGCGCGCGATCGCGGCCTGGAGGCCGTGCTCGACGGCACCAACGCCGACGACGGCGCGGACTACCGCCCCGGGAGGCGTGCCGTGGCGGAGCTCGCCGTGCACTCGCCGCTCGCCGAGCTCGGGATCGGGAAGGCCGCGGTGCGGGAGGCGCTCAAGGCGCTCGACCTCCCGGTGTGGGACAAGCCCTCGAGCCCGTGCCTTGCCTCCCGCGTGCCGTACGGGGAGCCGATTACTCGCGAGAAGCTCGAGCAGATCGGCCGCGCCGAGGCCGCGCTCGCGGAGCTCGGCTTCCGGGAGGTAAGGGTGCGCCACCACGGCAGCACGGCGCGCATCGAGCTCCAGAAGGAGGCAATGGCGCGTGTGCTCACGGACGGACTCGCGGACGAAATCGTCCGGCGCGTGCGCGCCGCCGGGTTCGCGTTCGTGGCGCTCGACCTCGAAGGGCTGCGCTCGGGGTCGCTCAACCGCCTGCTGCCGGCGCGGTAAGATCTCGCCGCGGCCGCCACGAACCCGCTTCACCGGTCAAAGACGGAGAATGACGCTCAAACTCCCTTGCGTTGATTGACTTTGTGAAACATGACGCTATTATGACGCGCTGAGGAGGGGGAGTGAACGCCTATATACCCGTCCTGCTCTTCGTCGTCATTGCCATCGCGTTCCCCTTGATCACGTTCGTCTTCGCCTGGTTCCTCCGCGCCGGGCGGTACGATCCGATCAAGGTCGAACCGTACGAGTGCGGCAACCCGATCACGAGCGAGGCCCACGAATACCGCTTCTCGGTGCGGTACTACCTGATCGCGGTGCTGTTCGTCGTGTTCGACGTCGAGACCGTTTTCCTGTTCCCGTGGGCGGTGATGTTCCGCAAGCTCGCGCTCTTCGGCTTCGTGGAGATGCTCGTGTTCCTCGGCATCCTCGTCGTGGGGTACGTTTACGCCTGGCGGCGGGGAGCGTTGCAATGGGTGTGATCGAGAACCGCTTCGACCCCAACGTCCTGATCAGCACCTACGACACGGTCGTCAATTGGGCGCGCCGCGGTTCGGTGTGGCCGATGCAGTTCGGCCTCGCCTGCTGCGCGATCGAGATGATGGCCGCGATGGACCCGCGCTACGACCTCTCCCGCTTCGGGATGGAGGTCTTTCGCGGTACCCCTCGCCAGTCGGACCTGATGCTCGTCGCCGGCACGGTGACCGAGAAGATGGCGCCGATCATCACCCGCCTCTACCACCAGATGCCCGAGCCCAAGTGGGTGCTCGCCATGGGTTCGTGCGCGACCTGCGGCGGCCCGTACAAGACGTACGCGGTGACGCAGGGCGTGGACCGGTTGATCCCGGTGGACGTCTACGTGCCCGGTTGCCCGCCCCGCCCGGAGGCGCTCATCTACGGGCTGATGCAGCTGCAGAAGAAGATCGACCGCATGACAATCGCCAAGAAGGCGGTCTGATCGAGATGCGCCGGGCGGGTTCGGAGCTGATCATGTCGGCCGCTGTCGACTCGCTTCCAAGGAGGCAGCCGTGAGTGAACAGGACAATCCGTCGGGCGCGGTCCCGGCGCCACCCCAGCCACCGGCGGCGCCCAAGCCGCCCTGGGAGGAGAAGCCGGTCACGCCGGTTCCCCGTGACGCCCGCGAACACGACCAGGTGAGGGAGTTGGCCGCTGCGGTCGCCGACGCGGTGCTCGAAGCGGTGGAGTTCGCGGGCCAGGTGACGGTCACGGTTGGCCACGAGCGCATTGCGGAGATCGGCCGGGCGTGCAAGGACAAACTCGGGTACGCTTTCCTCGTCGATCTCACGGCGGTGGATTGGCAAGACCGTCCCGACGGTCGGTTCGACGTCGTCTACTGGCTGCACCGCCACGCCGACTCCGCCCGCCTACGCCTGAAGGTGCGGGTGGGCGCCGACGCCGAGGTGCCCTCGGTGACCGGCGTGTGGAAGGTCGCCGACTGGATGGAGCGCGAGGTGTTCGACATGTTCGGCGTCTACTTCGCCGGCCACCCCAACCTCGAGCGCATCCTGACCTGGGAGGGGTTCAACGGCCACCCGCTGCGCAAGGACTTTCCCCTCGAGGGGATCGACACCGGCGCCGCGGTCTACCCGGACGTCTACCCGCCCGGGGGCGGCCCGGTCGCCGGCGGCGAGGGGGAGTGATGAGCAACATCGAAGCCCTCAAGCCGTTCCCCGACAGCGAGGAGATGGAGATCTCGTTCGGCCCCCAGCACCCCGCCACGCACGGTGTGCTGCGCGTGCTGCTCCGGCTCGACGGCGAGCGCATCGTGGACGCCAAGCCGGTGATCGGCTACCTGCACCGCGGCACCGAAAAGATCTTCGAGCGCGAGACCTACAACGGCGCGATCCCGCACACCGACCGGCTCGACTACACGGCGGCCGCGACCAACAACCAGGCGCTGGTCGGCGCGGTCGAGAAGATCATGGGGGTCACGGTGCCGCCGCGTGCGGCCGCCATCCGGGTGATGCTGGCGGAGCTGCAGCGCATCGCCTCGCACGCCATCTGGCTCGGCACGCACGCCCTCGACATCGGAGCGCAGTCGCCGTTCTTCTACACCTTCGAGGAACGGGAGAAGATCCTCGATCTCTTCGAGGAGTACTGCGGCGCGCGTCTCACCCTGAACAGCATGCGGGTCGGCGGCCAGCCGTACGACCTCCCCGACGGTTGGACGGAGCGCTGCCGCGCCTTCGTGGATCAGTTCCCGGCGCGCGTCGCCGAATGGGAGCGCCTGCTCACGGCGAACCGGATCTGGAGGCTGCGCACGATCGGGATCGGCGTGATCTCCGCCGCGAGCGCGATCGAGTGGGGCCTGACCGGGCCACCGCTGCGCGGCTCCGGCGTGAAGTGGGACGTCCGCAAGGTGTTCCCGTACGACGGCTACGGCGAGTACGAGTTCGAGATCCCGGTCGGCGCGAACGGCGACACGTACGATCGCTACCTGGTGCGGATGGAGGAGATGCGGCAGTCGGTGCGGATCGTCCAGCAGTGTCTGGCCGCGCTGCCCGACGGGCCGGTCATGGCCAAGGTTCCGAAGGTGATCAAGCCGCCCAAGGGCGAGGTCTACTTCTCGGTCGAGGGCCCAAAGGGGGAGCTCGGCTTCTACGTGGTGTCGGACGGCAGCGCCAACCCGTACCGCCTGCACGTGCGACCCGCCTGCTTCATCAACTTGCAGGCGCTCCCCGAGATGGTACGGGGACTGCTGGTGGCCGACCTGATCGCGGTGATCGGCACCCTCGACATCGTCCTCGGCGAGATCGACCGGTAGGGAGCGGCCATGACGAACCCCTGGGTAGCGTTTCTCCTGGTGCCGCTGGTCAAGATCGTCGTGATCCTCCTGGCGGTCATCCTGCTCGCGGCGTACATGAGCTTCTTCGAGCGCAAGATCTTGGCGTACATGCAGATCCGCATCGGGCCCAACCGCGTCGGTCCGCGCGGCTGGCTGCAGCCGATCGCGGACGCGATCAAGCTCCTGGTGAAGGAGGACATCGTTCCGGCCCGCGCCGAGAAGCTCGTCTACTTCCTGGGTCCGGTGTTGGTCGTCGCACCGGCGCTGGTCGTGTTCTCGGTGATTCCCTTCAGCCCTGCCTTCAAGCTCTTCGGGTACGAGGTGACGCCGTACCTCACCGACGTCAACATCGGCATCCTCTTCATCCTCGGGGTCTCGTCGATCGGCGTCTACGGCGTGATCCTCGGCGGTTGGGCTTCCAACAACAAGTTCTCGATGATGGGCGGCCTGCGGTCGGCCGCGCAGCTGGTCTCGTACGAGGTGCCGATGGGCCTGTCCGTCGTCACCGTGCTGCTGATGGCGAACAGCCTGTCGCTGGTCAAGATCGTGGAGGCGCAGAAGCAGGCCGGGGTGTGGTTCTTCATCCCAGGCATCGTGGCGTTCTTCATCTACTTCGTGTGCGGCGTCGCCGAGACGAACCGCAACCCGTTCGACCTCCCCGAGGCCGAATCGGAGCTGGTGGCGGGCTTCCACACCGAGTACTCGGGGATGAAGTTCGCGTTCTACTTCCTCGCCGAGTACGCCAACATGGTGGCGATCTCCTCGATCGCCACGGTCCTCTTTTTCGGCGGCTGGCTGCCGCCGTTCCCGAACTGGCTGGCGGCGGTGTGGGCGTCCCCGGCGCTCGCGTGGATCCCTCCGATCGCCTGGTTCGTCGTCAAGATGGCGGCCTTCCTCTTCGTCTACATCTGGTTCCGCGGCACCTTTCCGCGTTACCGCTTCGACCAGCTCATGGACCTCGGCTGGAAGGTGTTCATCCCGGTGAGCCTGGTGAACCTGATGGCGGTCGGGGCCGGGGTGCTGCTGATCGGAGGGAAGTGATGTCCTTCTGGGGTCTTCTCGCGTCGATCGTGCCGTTCGAGCTCGGCCAGGGGCTCGGCGTCACCGGCCGCTTCCTCTTCAAGAAGAAGGCGACGATCCAGTACCCCGAGGTGAAGCCCGTCCCGAAGGACCGTTTCCGGGGAATGTTCGGCTTCTCCGAGGAGCGCTGCATCGCCTGCCACGCGTGCGCCAAGGCGTGCCCGATCGACATCATCCACATCCAGGACCACTTCGAGGAGGTCGAGGTCGACGGCAAGAAGCGCAAGAAGAAGGTCCTCGACCGCTACGACATCGACGTCAAGCGCTGCATGTTCTGCGGCCTGTGCGAGGAGGCGTGTCCCACCAAGCCTCTCGCGATCTGGCTGACGACCAAGAGCTACGAGGCCTCCGCGTACGAGCGGAACGAGCGCCTGTACTTCACCAAGGAGCGCCTGCAGGGTTGGGACGGCGTGCGCCCATACCCCGGGGTGGTGTCGCCCAGGCAGGGACAGATGCCGGACGACCCATCCGGCGGGCCCGCGGCGGGGCGGGGAGTGCCCAAGCCATGACCTGGTTCCTCGTTCACTTCGCCCAGATCGTCTTCTACTGCCTGGCGGCGGTCGCCCTCGCCGGAGCCGTCGGGGTCATCGCGTTTCGCAGGCCCGTGCACGCGGCGCTCTCGCTCCTCGGCACCTTCCTCGCGGTGGCCGGGGTTTTCGTGCTGATGCAGGCCGAGTTCCTGGCCGCAGTCCAGGTCCTGGTCTACGCCGGCGGAATCATGGTGCTGTTCCTGTTCGTGATCATGCTCGTAAAGGCGCGCGACATCCCGGAGGAGCCGCAGTACATGCGCCGCCTGGTGCCGGCCGCGGTGATCCTCGGCGCGCTGCTCGCGGCCCTGGTCGGCGTCGGGGTCTGGGCGGCCGCCGCCGGCGCGCCGGCGGACAGCGACGCGCTGCGCCTGGTCGCCGGGTCGCCGCTCGGCAACACCGAGGCGGTCGGGTGGAGCCTGTACCGCGACTACCTCCTGCCGTTCGAGGTGGTGTCGATCGTGCTCCTGGTCGCGATGATCGGTGCGATCGTGATGGGCCGCAAGGAGACGGGGAGGGGGGGAGCCGCATGATTTCGACCATGCACGTCCTCGTGCTTTCGCTCGCTCTTTTCGCGTTGGGCGTCGTCGGCCTGGCGGTGCGACGGAACTTCATCACCGTGCTGATGTGCGTCGAGCTGATCCTCAACGCCGCCAACCTCAATTTCATCGCGTTCTCCCGCCAACTCGGGGACCTCACCGGGCAGGTGTTCGCCGTGTTCGTGATCACGATCGCGGCCGCCGAAGCCGCGATCGGCCTCGGCATCATCGTCGCACTCGTCCGCCTCAAGCAAACCGTGAACCTCGACCAGGTCAACGTGATGGAGGGATAGCCGATGAAAGACTTGCTCTGGCTGATCCCGCTCCTCCCCCTGATCGGGGCTGCGGTCAACGGCCTGGTCGGCAACCGCAGGGGGTGGTCGCACCGTACCACCACCGGCGTCGCGCTCGCCGGTTCCGGGCTCGCGATGGTCGCGGCGTTCGCCGCCATCATCGACTGGGCTGCATCGCTCGGCACCGCCGCCGTGCACGTCAACCGGCTGTTCACATGGATTCCGGCCGGCTTCGGCCACACCACCGGCGGACTGCTCGCCAACCTCTCGATCGATTTCGCCCTGCGGATCGACGCGCTCTCCGCCGTGATGCTGTTCTTCGTCACGTTCGTCGGCTTCCTCATCCACGTCTACTCGGTGGGGTACATGCACGGCGAGGGGGAGCGGCCGTACGCCCGCTACTTCGCCTACCTGAACCTGTTCATGTTCGCGATGCTCACCCTCGTGCTCGGCGCCAACCTCGCCGTCATGTTCGTCGGCTGGGAGGGCGTCGGGCTGTGCAGCTACCTCCTGATCGGCTTCTTCTTCGAGAAGGACTGGTGCGCGTCGGCGGGAAAAAAGGCGTTCATCGTCAACCGTATCGGCGACTTCGGCTTCCTGCTCGCCATCTTCTGGACGGTGAAGGTGTTCGGCAGCGTGGACTTCGCGACGCTGCAAGCTGCGGTCGAGGGCGACCCGGCGAGGTTCGCGGCGGCCGCGACCCCGATCGCGCTGCTGCTCTTCGTTGGCGCGATCGGCAAGTCGGCACAGCTGCCCCTCTACGTCTGGCTCCCTGACGCGATGGCCGGTCCGACCCCGGTGTCGGCCCTGATCCACGCCGCGACGATGGTCACCGCCGGCGTCTACATGGTGGCCCGCACGAACTTCATCTTCAGGCTGTCGCCGACCGCAATGCTGGTGGTGGCGGTGGTGGGCGGCCTCACGGCCGTGTTCGCCGCGACCATTGCCCTGGCGCAGAACGACATCAAGAAGGTCCTGGCGTACTCGACCGTCTCCCAGCTCGGCTACATGTTCCTCGCGGCCGGGGCGGGAGCGTTCGGCGCCGGCATCTTCCACGTCTTCACGCACGCCTTCTTCAAGGCGTGCCTCTTCCTCGGAGCCGGCTCGGTGATCCACGCCTGCTCCGGCGAGCAGGACATGCGCAAGATGGGCGGCCTCAAGAAGCACATGCCGACCACGTACTGGACGTTCCTGATCGCGACGCTGGCGCTCGCGGGGATCCCGCCCCAGGCCGGCTTCTTCTCCAAGGACGAGATCCTCGGGAAGGTGTTCGCCGCGGGGTACGGGAACCTTTACGGGTTCGGCACCGTGTACCTCGTCCTCTGGGTGCTCGGCGTCGCGGCGGCGTTCATGACCGCGTTCTACATGTTTCGCGCCGTCTACATGACGTTCCACGGCGATTTTCGCGGCACGGCCGAGCAGGCGCACCACCTGCACGAGTCGCCGGCGGTGATGACGTGGCCGCTGCGGATCCTGGCGGTGGGTGCGGTGGTCACCGGTTTCTTCGGTATCGGCAGGGCCCCGGCGTTCAATCGGGACATCAACGTCTTCGAGCACCTGATGCACTCCGTCGCGCCCTCCCTCGAGGTCACGCACGCTCCGACGCTTGGCGGCGAGTGGGTGCTCATCCTGCTCTCGGTGTCGGTCGCGGTCGCGGGCATCCTGCTCGCCCGCCGCTTCTACACGGGACCTGAGGCCTTCCAGGAGCCGCGGCGCCTGGGCGAACGTTTCCCCCGCCTCTACGCGGCGGTCGCCAACAAGTTCTACGTGGACGAGGCGTACGACGCCACCGTGATCGCGGGGACGATGAAGCTGGCCCGCGGGTCATGGGAGTTCGACGCCCGGGTGATCGACGGCGCGGTCAACGGGGCGCGCCACCTCACGGTGGGCACCTCGTTCTTCTCCGGGCTGTTCGATCTCAACGTCGTGGACGGCCTGGTCAACCTGGTGGCCGCAGGGTACGGGTGGGCCAGCCGCGGCCTCCGGCGCGTGCAGTGGGGCGTCGTGCAGGGGTACGCGCTGATCATGACCGTGGGGTTCGTTCTGATGGTGGCGGCGGCCCTGTGGCTGGGCCGCTGAGGGGGATGCGATGGGTTTTGCTACCAACCTGCTGAACGTCATCTGCTACGTGCCGCTGCTCGGGGCGCTGGTGATCGTCTTTGTGCTGCGCAAGGAGCAGAGCGCGGCGATCAAGACGGTGGCCACGGTGGTGGCGGGGCTCGACTTCGTGCTCTCGCTGCCGCTGTGGTTCCTCTACGACCCGGGCGGCCCGGCGTTCCAGTTCAGCTACGTGCACGACTGGATCCCGGCGGTCGGCGCCAGGTATCACGTCGGCGTGGACGGGATCTCGGTGCTGCTGATCCTGCTCACGACGCTGCTCGGGTTCATCGCCGTCTACTCCTCGTTCACGGCGATCACGCACCGGCAGAAGGAGTACTACGTCTTCCTTCTGCTCCTGCAAACCGGCATGCTCGGCGTCTTCATCTCTCTCGACTTCATCCTCTTCTACCTCTTCTGGGAGGCGATGCTGGTCCCGATGTACTTCCTGATCGGGATCTGGGGCGGCCCGCGCAAGCTGTACGCCGCGATCAAGTTCTTCCTCTACACGCTGTTCGGTTCCGTGCTGATGCTGGTCGGCATCCTGGCGCTGTACTTCTACAACTCCACCGGTCTGAAAGCGATCGGCCTCCCGGGCCTGGGCCACGCCCCGACCTTCGACGTCACCGACCTGTTCAAGATCGCGACCCAGATCCCGCCGCACGTCCAGTTCTGGGTCTTCCTTGCGTTCTTCATCGGCTTCGCGATCAAGGTGCCGATGTTCCCGTTCCACACCTGGCTGCCGGACGCCCACGTCGAGGCGCCGACCGCGGGTTCGGTGATCCTGGCGGGCGTCCTGCTGAAGATGGGGACGTACGGCTTCATCAGGTTCTCGCTGCCCCTGCTGCCGGACGCGACGCGCAAGGCGGTGCCCTGGGTCGTGACGCTCGCGATCGTCGGCATCGTCTACGGCGCGCTGGTGGCGATGGCGCAGAAGGACATGAAGAAGTTGGTCGCCTACTCCTCCGTCTCGCACCTCGGGTTCGTGATGCTGGGCATGTTCGCGCTCAACCCGCAGGGGCTGACCGGATCGGTGCTGCAGATGATCAACCACGGCCTCTCGACGGGCGGCCTCTTCTTGCTCGTGGGGATCGTCTACGAGCGCCGTCACACGCGGATGATCGCGGACTACGGCGGCATCGCCAAGGTCATGCCGATCTACGCGATGATGTTCATGGTGATCACCATGGCCTCGATCGGCCTGCCGACGCTCAACGGCTTCATCGGCGAGTTCACGATCCTGGTGGGCGTGTTCAACCGCTCGACGACGTGGGCCGTGATCGCCGCCACCTCCCTGGTGCTCGGCGCCGGGTACATGCTCTGGCTCTACCAGCGCGTGTTCTTCGGCGAGATCACGCACGAGGAGAACAAGACACTCAAGGACGTCAACCTGCGCGAGCAGTGGACGCTCATCCCGCTCATCGTCCTGTGCTTCTGGATCGGGATCTACCCCAAGCCGTTCTTCCGGATCCTGGAGCCGTCGATCAGGCGGGTCGTCGAGGTCGTGGACCCCGACTACATGAACCGCGCCACGATCGAGCTCCCCACTGCGCCGCCCGCGTCGCACGTCCGGGAGCGCTAGGACATGCGCGCGGACCTGATCGCCCTGCTCCCCGAGCTGGTCCTCGCCACGCTGGCGATGGCGGTCCTGCTGGCTGGGCTCGCGTCGGGCCGGCAGCGGCACGGCGTCCTCGCCGCCGCGACCGTGATGTCGCTGGCGGCCGCCGGGGTGGCGTTGTGGTTCGCGGCCGGCGCCACGGACCCCGCCGCGCGGTTCTTCTCCGGGATGTTCGCGCTCGATCACTTCGCGGTGTTCTTCAAGGCGCTGTTCCTTCTCTCCTCCGGACTCGTCGTGCTGCTGTCGCTCGACTACCTGAAGCGCAACGACTACCGGCCGGGGGAGTACCTCGCTCTGGTCATGTTCGCGACCGTCGGCATGATGACGATGGCCTCGGGCACGAACCTATCCGTGATCTACGTCGGGCTCGAGCTGATGGCACTCTCGACGTACATCCTGGCGGGATACTTCCGCCGCGAGGTGAAATCGCACGAGGCGGCTGCGAAGTACTTCGTGCTCGGCGCGCTGTCGTCGGGGATCCTGCTCTACGGGCTGTCGCTGATCTACGGCGCGACCGGGACGCTCGACCTCGCGAAGCTCGCTCGCGTGCTCGCGGGCGCCAAGCCCACGCCGACGGCCGTCGTCGGGGTCGCGCTGCTCGCGTGCGGCTTCCTGTTCAAGGTGGCGGCCGTGCCGTTCCACGTCTGGACGCCGGACGTGTACGAGGGCGCCCCGACGCCGATCACGGCGTTCATGTCGGTGGGCCCCAAAGCCGCCGCGTTCGCCATGTTCCTGCGCGTCTTCGTGGGCGGCCTCGCGCCGCTCAGCTCATCGTGGGTGTGGCTGATTGGGGTGTCCGCCGCACTCACCATGATCTGGGGGAACGTCGCCGCGCTGACCCAGGACAACGTGAAGCGCATGCTGGCGTACTCGTCGATCGCCCACGCCGGGTACGCCTTGGTCGGTCTGGTGGCGGGCGGGCCGGCGGGGACGAACAGCGTTCTGTTCTACATGCTCGTGTACACCGTGACCAACCTGGGCGCGTTCGGTTTCGTGATCATGCTGGAGTCGCGGGGGTACGCGGGGGAGACCGTCTCGGACTACGCCGGCCTCGCGCGCCGGCACCCAGCCGCCGCGTTCGGCATGCTCCTGTTCATGCTCTCTCTCGGCGGCATCCCGCCTACGGCGGGCTTCATGGGCAAGCTCTACCTGTTCGCCGCCGCGGTCAACGCCGGGTACGTCTGGCTGGTGGTGGTGGCGGTGCTGATGTCGGCGGTCTCGCTGTACTACTACCTCCGCATCGTGCTGCAGATGTACTTGCGCGAGGGTGACGGAGCCGAGCCGGCGGAGCTGGTGGCGGCGCCGTGGACGGAGCGGGTCATCTTTGCGTGCGGTGTCGCGGTCCTCCTCCTCGGAGTGCTCCCGGCGCCGTTCCTGGCGGCGGCACGCGCCACAGTGGGTGTGCTGGGGCTGCCTTGAGCGACCAGCGTCACGAGCGCTCGGCCGCTTCGATCCGGCGCATCGCCGATGCCACGTCCATCGGGCTCGCGTTTCCGATTGCGATGGCGATCGGCTTCTTCGTCGGACGTTGGCTCGACGGGGTCTTCTCGACCGCACCGTGGCTGACGGTCGCCTTCACCGCGTTCGGGGTCGCCGGGGGGTTTCTCAACGCCATTCGCACCGCGCTGCGGATCGGCCGTGAGGAAGACGAGGCGGCGAAGAACGGCAACCGGGGGACCTAGGATGCTCGCCCGCCAGGCGCTGCGGCCCGGGATCCCGCTGACGCTGGCCGCCGCCGCGGCGGTCGAGTGGTTGAGCGGGCCATGGAACGCGCTCGCCTTGACCGTCACCGCCGCCGTCGGTATCATCAACGCGTTTTTGCTTGAGGGGTTGTTCGGGCGTGTGCTCCAACCGGGTGTGCCGTATCGGACGGGTGGAGCGATCTGGCTGCAGGCCGCCCGGTGGGCCATATGGGGCGTGTTGTTCGTCGTCTGGTACCTGATGCGCAGCCGCATCGAACTGTGGGCCGTGGCGGTCGGCATCGCGTGCTTCCTGACCGCCCTGGGCATTGCGAGCGCGGGGTCCGCCACGCGCGGACCCCGGAGGGAGTGAGCGCCGGTGCACCATGAGCTATCGGTCCTGTTCCACCCGGTGAACGCGCTGCTGGTGACGTTGTTGGGTGTGCCTTCGCCGGGATGGCAGAAGGCAATGGGGATCGAGGGCGAGGCCGGTGCCTGGCTCCCCGACCACGTGATCATGGCGTTGCTCGTCGTCGTGATCGTCGCGGCACTCGTGCTGGCTGTCCGGCGAAGCTACTCGCTCGAGCGCCCGTCGAGCACGCAGCAGGCGCTCGAACTGCTGCTCGCGGGGTTGTCGGACTTGTCGGAGGATGTCATCGGGCACGGCCGCGGCAGGGAGTTCGTGCCGTTCATGGTCGCCCTCACCTTCTTCATTCTCATCGCGAACTCCTTTGGATTGATCTTCTTCCTGCAGCCCCCAACGGCGAACACGAGCACGACGTTCGCTCTCTCCTTGACTGCGTTCCTGTTCTACAATTTCGTCGGGCTCCGCCGGTTGGGGCCGGTCAAGTACGCGAAGCAGTTCGCGGGTCCGATCTGGTGGCTGTTCCCGCTGATGGTGCCGATCGAGATCATCTCGCATCTTGCGCGCGTGCTGTCTCTCGCCGTGCGCCTGTTCGGCAACGTCTTCGGCGAGCACACGGCCACCGGCATGTTCCTCGTCATCCTGCCCTTGTTCGTGCCCGCGATGATGGGCCTCGGCGTCCTCGGGGCCCTCATCCAAACGTTCATTTTCGTCATGCTGACCATGGTCTACGTCGCGGGGGCCGTGGCCGAGGAGCATTAGCGAGAGCCAAAGCCGCGAAGGAGGAGCCTCGATGAGGAAGACACTGCTGGTGGTGATGCTCGGACTGGTTCTTTTCAGCCTGGCGGCCCCGGTGCTTGCCGCCGACGAGGGCGGGATGGGGGCAGCGGGGATGCGTGACGCCTGGAAGTTCATTGCCGCCGCCATAGCGATCGGCGTTGCGGCGTTCGCCGGAGCGTTCGGCCAGGGGAAGGCCGTGGCCTCGGCGTGCACGAGCATGGGGCGCAACCCGGGTGCCGCCGGCCCGGTGCGCATCACCATGCTTCTCGGTGTGGCGTTCATCGAGTCGCTGGTGATCTACGCGCTCGTGATCGCCTTCATGATCCTCGGGAAATGACTGCCGCGGCCACCCGGCCGCGCCCGATCTGACGTGAGATCGCCCGGCCCGCCGCTCCGGCGGGCCGGGCTGTGTCCGTTTTCGCCTCCCCTGATCGCCTGTGCGGACACCGGGGTTTGTCGTCGCCGCCGGTGAATCGTGAACGCCGCGCCGCCGGTGACGCCGCCCCTTGCGCCGGAGAGCAGTCGTCGACGATACACGAGACAGCGTCCAGGTTTTGTCGAGCTATTGACATTGGAACTCTGACTCAATTAGGATATCCGGCGTGGAGGCGAGCATGACCGAACAGGGTATTTGGAACTTCGAGAACGCCGAGCTTCCCTACCGTGACCAGCTATTCAAGACGGCGCTGCGCCTAGCCCGCAGCGCGGAGGACGCCGAAGACCTCCTCCAGGAGACGTACCTCAAGGCGTACAGGCATTACGCGTCGTTCTCTCCCGGCACCAACCTCAAGGCGTGGTTGTTCAAGATCCTGAAGAACACGTTCATCAACGAGTACCGGAGGCGCAAGCAACTTCCAGCGCAAGTGGACTTTGCCGAACTCGAAGAGACGTTCGAGTCGGCGGTCCTCCCGTCCACCGCCACCGCCACCCGGAACCCGGAGGAGGAGCTGATGGAGGCCACCCTCGACGGCGAGGTGCGGCGCGCGCTGACCGCCCTGCCGCACAACTACAAGGTGGTCGTCCTGCTCGCGGACATCGAGGGGTACGCGTACAAGGAGATCGCCGACATCCTGGTGATCCCCGTCGGCACCGTGATGTCGCGCCTGTACCGTGGGCGCAGGTTGCTCGAGGGCGCCCTGCTCTCCTACGGCGTACGGTACAACTACCTGCACCAGCGGCCGCACCGGCTGCGTTCCGAAAACCTTGACCTCGAGGCTGTTTTTGCGGCCGGCGGCGAAGCCGCAGCCGCGACGCAGCTGCACTGACCGAGCCGGCGCGTCCTCCTTCAGCCGGGTCGTGCGCCGGCCCGGCCCGGGGTCCCGTCGGATTTGCTAGCATGGAACGATGAGACTTGCGGCCGTTCCGCTCATGCTGGTCGCCGCCTTCCTGAGCGGCGGCGACGACCTGCGGGTCGCGGGCGGCGCTGCGTTCTCTCTGCCGAAGCTGCTGGCGGACGGCCCGGTCGTGCTGGTGTTCTGGAACTCCTGGCTGCCCCACGCCGGGGAGTTCGCGAAACTGCTCCCCGTGGTCGAGGCCGCAGCGGAGCAACATCGCTGGCCGGGGGCGGTCGTCGTGTTCCAGGAGAGGCGCTCCGACGTCGGGCCCGACTTCCCGAAAGTCAAGGGCACGCTGCCATTTGTGTTCGACCGCCGTGGCGAGCTTGTGCGCCGCTTCCAGGTGACGAAGGCGCCCGCCGTGCTTCTGGTCGAGAAGGACGGCAGTGTGCGCGCGCGGTGCGGCCCGGACCCGACCGAGGTCCAGTCGATCGTGCGGGAGATGACGCAGAGGTGAGATCGGCGGACCGCCTCCTCGCAGGCCTCGCTGTCCTCATCCTGGCGCTTGCCCGTTGGAGCACCGCGACGGTCGGGATGACGACCCCGACGGCGCCCCGGCCCCGTCTCGTGGTTCCTACCCTGACGCTGCCCACCGTCGTGCGGCAGAGCGCGCTGGCGGGCGGCGAGACGCTGACAACCCTCATGGAGCGGCTTGGCTTTTCGCCCTCCGAGTTGCTGCCGTGGCTGGCCGCGGTCCGAGCCCAAATCGACCCGCGCGCGCTTCCGGTCGGCCTTGTCGCGGAGGCCGTGTTCGACGTCCACGGCGCGATTGAGGCGCTGCGCCTCACGCCCGACTGGCGAGCCACGGTCGTGGTCGAGCGCTCGGGTGCAACGCTGGTCGGCCGCCGCGAGGAACGACCCGTCCAGCGCGAAGTCGTCGTCGTGCGGGGGACGGTCCAGTCGAGTCTGTTCGATGCCATCGCTGCCGCCGGGGAGGGCGACACGCTCGCGGTGGCGCTGGCCGACCTGTTCCAGTGGGACATCGACTTTCACCGCGAGGTCCGCAGCGGCGACATCTTCGCGATCCTGGTGGAGCGGATCCGCTCCGATGGGCGCACCGTGGGGTACGGGCCCGTGATGGCCGCGAGCTACGAGAACCGGGGGAAGCGGTTCACCGCGGTGCGCTACGCCTTCGCCGGCGGGCGGCCGAGTTACTACGACGACAAAGGACGTCCGCTGCGCAAGCAGTTCCTGCGCGCGCCGCTCAAGTTCTCTCGCGTGACCTCGCGGTTCTCGCTCGCCAGGATGCACCCGATCCTGGGCGTCAAGCTGCCGCACTGGGGCGTGGACTACGGCGCTCCGGTGGGGACACCCGTGATGGTCACCGCCGACGGTGTGGTGACGTTCACCGGTCGGCGCGGGGGCGGTGGCAACACCGTCGAGGTCCGCCACCCCGGCGGCTACACGACGGCGTACCTGCACCTCTCCCGCTTCGGTCCGGGGGTTCACCCGGGCGTACGCGTCGAGCAGGGGCAGGTGGTCGGCTACGTGGGTGCCACGGGCCTTGCGACCGGACCGCATCTGGACTACCGCATCACTCAGAACGGCAAGCACCTGAACCCGCTTACGATCGGCCGGGACCCCGCGCCGCCGCTGCCGTCGCGGGAGGAAGCCAGGTTCGCCGCCTGGGCGCAGCAGGTCCTTCCGCTGCTGCAGGCGCCGGGACCGCTCCCCGCGGGGCGCCTCGCCGCGCTGCAAGCCGCGGCGCCGGCGCCGTTTCATGGTTAGGCACGTCGCGCGACACCCGCCCGTCCCCGGGCTACGGCCGGCCTTCCTCGAGGCACTCGCACCGGTGCGGGCGGACCTCGCGGGCGGCACCCTCGACCTCTGGCCGCTGTACTGCTTGCACCCCGGTTCGATCACCGTGAACGCGGCGCTCGCACGCGGGGTGCGCGTACGCCTCGTCGTCGGCGGCGCGCCGGCCGGGTCGATCGCTTTTTCGTCGCCGGGGACCGCCGCGCGACGCCTGGGGCCGGAGGACTCCGCCCACCACCTTGCGGCGGCGGTCGGCTTCCACCTCGCACCCGGAGGCGGTTTCGCCGTCGAAGTGATCGAGCAGCCGCCGGTCGGGTCGGGACTGGGCGCGTCCTCGGCGTTCGCCGTCGCGCTCGCGCGCTGCTGCCTCGCGCTCGCCGGCCGGCGCCTTCCCCTGGCCAGAATCGTGGTCCTGCTGCGCGACCTCGAATCCAGGGTGTTGGGGGTTCCCACCGGAGTGCAGGACTACCTGCCGGCGTTGCTGGGCGGCATCCTCGCGCTCCACCTGGACCCGGGCGGCGAACGGGTCGAGCGGCTCGGGACGGACCGAACCTGGCTCGCCGACCGTCTCATCGTCATCTACTCCGGGATTACGCACGCCTCCGGGATGGTGAACTGGGAGGTCTACCGCGCGCGGATCGACGGCGACCGCCGCGTCGCCGCCAGGCTCGACGAGATCGCGGCGGCTGCGACCGCCTGCCGCGCGGCGCTCCTCGCCGGAGACGAGGTGGCGGTCGGCCGGGCGATCGCAGCGGAGTGGCGTGCCCGCAGGGAACTGGCGCCCCCGGTTACCACCGCGGCTCTCGATGCAATCCTGGCTGCGGGTGCGGCGGCGGGCGCTCTCGCGGGCAAGGCGTGCGGCGCCGGCGGCGGTGGGAGCGTGCTGTTCTGGGTCGGCCCGGAGCGGCGGAGGGCCGTGCGCACGGCCGCGCTGGCGGCGGCCCCCGGTGCCTTCGAGGTCGCCTCCGACCTTGCCGCGCGGGGCGTCGTTGTGCGCTCGGGACGCGCTACGATGTCACCGGGCCGGGGCTGACCCCGGCGAGGGGAGGCCGAGCGATGGCTGAGCCGCGCGCCGTTCGCGCACCGCGGGGCCGCACGCTGTCCTGCAAGGGATGGCCGCAGGAAGCCGCGTTGCGCATGCTGATGAACAACCTGGACCCGGAGGTGGGCGAGCGCCCGAACGACCTGGTGGTGTACGGGGGCAGCGGCAAGGCCGCCCGCAACTGGGATTGCTTCGAGGCGATCGTCCGCAGCCTGCGCGAACTCGAGGACGACGAGACGCTCCTGGTGCAGTCGGGCAAGCCGGTGGGCGTGTTCCGCACCCACGCCGACGCGCCGCGGGTGCTGATCGCCAACGCCAACCTGGTGCCGCACTGGGCGACCGCGGACGAGTTCCGCCGCCTCGAGGCGGCCGGCCTCACCATGTTCGGCCAGATGACCGCCGGTTCCTGGATCTACATCGGCACGCAGGGGATCCTGCAGGGCACCTACGAGTGCTTCGCGGCCGCCGCGCGCGCACACTTTGGCGGGTCGCTCCAGGGCCGCCTGGTGGTCACGGCCGGTCTCGGCGGCATGGGCGGCGCTCAGCCTCTGGCCGCGACCATGAACGGGGCCGCGTTCCTGGCGGCCGAGGTCGACGAGGCCCGCATCGACAAGCGTCTCGCCACCGGGTACCTGGACGAGAAGGTCGGCGGCCTCGACGCCGCCATCGACCGCGCCCTCGCGCTCAAGGCGGAGGGAGCGCCCCGATCGGTCGGCGTGGTGGCCAACGCCACCGAACTCCTCGCGCGCCTGCTCGAACGCGGGATCGTCCCCGACGTCCTCACCGACCAGACCTCGGCCCACGACGAACTCAACGGCTACGTGCCGGACCGGATGAGCCTGCGCGAGGCGATCGCGCTGCGGGCGAGCGACCCCGAGCGCTACAAGGCCGAGGCGTACCGCACGATGGCGGCGCACATGCGCGCGATGCTGGAGTTGCAGCGCCGTGGCGCGGTGACGTTCGACTACGGCAACAACCTGCGCGGCCAGGCCCTGACGGCCGGCGTCGCGGACGCGTTCGAAGTGATCGGGTTCGTCCCGCTCTACATCAGGCCGCTGTTCTGTGAGGGGAAGGGCCCGTTCCGCTGGGCGGCGCTGTCGGGGGACCCGAACGACATTCTCCGGACCGATCGCGCGATCCTGGAGATGTTCCCCGATGACGAAGGCCTGGTGCGCTGGATCAAGATGGCCGAGGAGCGCGTGCATTTCCAGGGGCTCCCGGCGCGCATCTGCTGGCTGGGGTACGGCGAACGGGCGCGCTTCGGCCTCGCCATCAACGAACTCGTCGGCAACGGCGAAATCTCGGCGCCGATCGTGATCGGTCGCGACCACCTCGACGCGGGCTCGGTCGCGTCGCCCAATCGGGAGACCGAAGGGATGCGCGACGGCTCCGACGCGATCGCCGACTGGCCGCTGCTCAACGCGCTCCTGAACACCGCCGCCGGTGCCACCTGGGTGTCCATCCACCACGGCGGCGGCGTCGGGATCGGCTACTCGCAGCACGCCGGGATGGTGGTGGTGGCCGACGGCACCCAGGCGGCCGCGCGTCGCCTCGAAAGGGTGCTCACGACCGACCCAGGAACCGGCGTGATGCGGCACGCCGACGCCGGGTATCAGGAGGCCATCGACTGCGCACGCCGAACCGGGATCAAGATCCCGATGCTGCCCGGCACGCCTTCGCGCTGAGGCTGACGGGGTCCCTCGCCGCGCTCCTCGCAGCGCTCGCTGCCGGGCCGTGGCCTGCGCTGGGCGCGGGGACGCTGATTTGGCGCGCGCCCGTTGCGGCCGTTGCCCTGGCGTTCGCGTGGCGTCGTCTGCCGCGCCGCGTGCCCTGGGTCGCGGGCGTGGTGCTGGCCGCGCTCGACCTTCGATGCGTTCCTCCCCGCCGGGCGGAGCTCTCCTGAGTTCGCGGCCCTGGCGAACGCCCGGTCCGCCGAGCTCCAGAGTCGTCTCGCCACCATTGCCGGCGACCCCCAACTCCACCGCCTCCTCTACCCGGGCGGGGGCGAGGCCGAGCCCGAAGCGCCGTTCCCGCTGGTCGCCGAGGGGTGGAGGTCGCTGCCGTTCCCAGTCGACGTTCTCGTCGTCATGGATGAGCACGGGCTCCCGGTCGCGTGGGCGGGTCCGTCCGCTCGCCTCCCTGTCCACTTGCGGCCGTTGGGTGAGCGCGCGGTGGCGGCCGAACCGGGGGTTGGCTCGATCTGGCTGTGGTGGCGGGAGAGCGTGTTCGAGAGCGGCCGTCCGCTCGGCGCCGTGCTGGCCGGGGTCGAGATCCCGCAACAGGGGGCGAGGACGGTCCTCGGAGTGTGGGCCGGACGCGCGGCGGTGGCGGTGGCCCACTTCGAGGGGTGGAGGCATGGCTTGGCCCCCGGGCCGGCGCCGGGCATGGGGTTCGAGGTCAGGCCGGTCCGGCCGGTTCCATGGAGCGCGCCGGGCCTCGCGGTTCTGGTCGCGTTTCTCGTGCTCGTGGTTGGGGGGCCTTCGTGGGCGGTCATCGCCGTCGCGGCCGCAGCGGTCGTCGTGGTCCCGCTCCTGGGGTGGCTCCCCATCGGATGGTGGCTGGTCGGAGCGATCGCGGCGTGCGCCCTGGCGGTCAACCGACTCCCCCGCGGGTGGGCCTGGCGTTCGTTCGCCGCAGCCGGGATCGGGGTGACCGCGTGGGCGCTGGCAGGTCTCTTCGACCGCCTCCACGTCGTGGGGGTGCCGCAGAGCCTGCTGTGGCCGGGGACGTTGCGCTGGGCGCTGGTGGCCGTCTTTGCGGTCCTGCTCCGCAACGCCGCCAAGGGGCGTGGCGCCGTCCCGTGGCCGCTCCGCCTGGCGGGCTGGCTGCCGCTGGTGGCAGGCGTGGTGAGGGCCGATCCGGTACTTCTAGGGGTGGGAGCGGCGGCGGTGGTCCTGATCGGCCTCCCCGGCCGCGGCCTCTTGTTGCCCGCACTGGTGGCGGCCGGCTTGGTTGCGGGCGGCGCCGACGCCGCGCGCCGGACCGGGTTGGTGGCGACCACCGAGGCGACCCTGGCGCGCCTCGAGAACGTCCAAGCGCCGGCGCGGGCGCTGCTGGCATCGCTACCGGATGGGGCCTTGGCGCGGATGGTGAGGCTCGATCCGGGGGAACGACTCGTCGTGCTCGGCCGCCTCGCCACCTGGGTCGGGCTGCGGGAGGCGCTGCCGGGCGCATCGCTCGACCTCACGGATCCGAGCGGCGAGCCGGCAGGAAGCTGGGGGGACGCGACGATTGGGACCGAGGAACGGCCGCAGGAGTTGGCGTCCCGGGCATTGAGCAGCGGTTGGCAGGTCGCTGTGCTCGCCCCGCCGTCGCCACAGGACCTCCTGGCCGGGCTCGGAGCGGCCGGGGTCGCCGCGCCGGTGGCCGTGTTCGACCGCTCGGGCGCGCCGACCAGTCGCGGCGCGACGTTTCGGCCGCTGTCGCCGTCCGTCGTGGGGCGCGCGCTGGCGACCGGCCGGGGATGGCTGCGGGTGGGGGTCGGGGAGCGCGAGTTCCGGGCGTACTTCCACGCCCGCGGGGACGCCGTCCTGGTCGTTCCCTGGGTGCGTCCCCCCGTCGCCGAAGCCGGCCTGACGGTGGCCGCGCTCACGCTTTGGGGGCTGTTCCCGCTGACGCTGTGGGAGCGCCGCCGACGCTGGCTCGCCTTGTGGGCGCAGCGGAAAACGTTCGGCGGGCGTATGCGCGTGCTGTCGGTCGCGGCGGCCGTGCTGCCGGTCCTGCTCCTGGGCCAACTTCTGCCGCAGCAGTGGGACCGACAGCAGGGCAAGGCGCGGCTGGAGTTCGCCCGGGCGGTGAGCCAATTGCTCGCCACGGAGCGCTGGCAGGAAGGTAACTCCTGGCTCGTCCGCGAGCTCGGCGGCGCCGTGGCGGTCTATCGCTCCGGCAGACTCGTCTCGTCGACCCGTCCGGACCTTGCCGCGCTGGGTCTTATCCCCTGGATGCCCCCGCCCGAGGCCTACGTGCGCTCGATCCGCGGCTGGCAAGAGCCGGTGGTGGTGAGTTCGGGCGACGAGACCGGGGTCTTCGCCCCGATGCGGGGCGGCGAACCGGTCGTGGTCGGCGTGGTCGGCCTGCGCCTGCAGGCGCTCGGGCGGAGTCCCACCCCAGGGGAGTGGTTCGTGATCACGGGCATCCTCGCGATGCTCGTCGCGCTCGGAATGGCGGAGCGCCTCGGCCAGCGGCTGGGGAAGCCGCTCCGACGTCTGGTGGCGGCCGCCCATCGCCTCGAGCGCGGCGAGCCAGTCGCCGGCCTCGACACCCGCGGCGACGAGGACGTCGAGGCGCTCGGCCGCGCGTTTTCGACGATGGCGCGCGAGGTGCAGCGGCGGGAGGAGGCGCTGCGCCGCGGACGGAACTTCCTCGAGACCGTGCTGGAGACGCTCTCGGCTGCGGTCGTGGTCGTGGACGGTGACGGCAACGTCGGCCTCGCGAACCCGGCCGCCGTCAGGCTCCTTGGCGAGGCGAGGACGATCGCCTCTCTCGCCGCTGCGTTCTCGCCCGAAATCGCGCGCATGGCGGCTCGGGCGGGGGCAGGGGAGCGGGCCGAGGGCACGGTTCACCCCACGGCCTCGCCCGAAGCGCTCTGGCGGGTCACCGCGCTCCCGCTCCCCGGGGGCGAAGCCAGGGTCCTCGTCGTGATGGAGGACCTCTCGGAGCTCGCGCGCGCCGAGCGGCTGTCGTCGTTCGCGGAGCTGGCCCGCATCGCAGCCCACGAGGTCAAGAACCCGCTGACGCCGATCCGGCTCTGGGCGGAGGAACTCAGCGCGGCGCTGGCGCAGGGTCCGGCCGCGGTTGCGGCGGTGGCGCAGCTCGCGGCGCCGCAGATCCTCGAACGGGTCGAACACTTGCGCGAGGTGGCGCAGGGGTTCTCGAACCTCGTCGCGCTCGAACACTGGGAGCCGCAAGCGATCGTGCTCAAGGCCCTCGCCGGCGAGGTGGTCGCCGAGTACGAGGTGCTGCGCCAGCGCGGCGTGGCAATCCGCCTGGGCGGGGACGACCGCGCCGAGATCGTGGCGGACGCGCAGTGGGTCCGCCGCGCCCTGCGGCACCTGCTCGAGAACAGCGCCCGTGTCCTGGCCGGCCGCGAGGGCGAGATCGAGGTGCGCGTGCAGCGCCTCGACCGCCAGGTTGTCCTGGCGGTGCGCGACACCGGCGGGGGCGTCGCGAAGGAGTTGCTGGGCCGGCTCTTCGAGCCGCACTTCTCCACGACCAGCGAGGGCAGTGGGCTCGGGCTCGCGGTCGTCCACCGGGTGGCGGTGAGGGCCGGCGGCAGCGTCGAGGCGGGCAACGTCGACGGCGGGCTCGAGGTCCGCATCCTCTTCCCGGCCGGCGCCTGAGCCGCCTGTCGCCGCCCCCGCTCTGATGTTTCTTCGACTGCGTGGAGGCCTCTCTCTTTGCCCCTCGGGTGAAGCGGCGTTTGGGCCTTGCCCGCCCCCGCTCGCTGCCGCCCGAAGCTCCTCCGGCCGCGACCCAGCTGCGCGCCTCGTCGCCGGGTCCCTCGCTGTTGCGGGCAAGCCACGGTTGTGGCCGGTGTTCGCCAGGAATCATCCGGCTGACCTCACCCCCGCTTCGCTGGCTGGAATCGCGCTGTATCCCGCGTCGCGCCCCCCACCCCCACCCGCGCGGTCTCCTCCCTCGCATGAAGCCGCTCGGTCTGAGCCCGCGGGGCAAAACAAGACAGCCTCACGCAGTGAAGGCAGAGAACTGGCCCCCGCGGGAGCGGATGGAGGGGATGAGGGATCGGCATTTTCGGGGCGGGCTGCTAGCATGACGGGCATGGTGAAGGGACGTCTGGCGTTGGCCGTCACCCTACTGGCCGCAGCCGCCGCCACGGTCGCGGCCGCAGCCGCAGCGGCGGCGGAACCGGCTCGCGAGCTGACGCACCGCGTGTGGCTGCTGTCCGGGGTCCCGGATGCGGGGACGCTCGCAGCCCTGCGCGCCGCCGGCGTCGAGGGACTGGTCGTGCCGGTTGGGCGGGTGGAGGTGAGCGAGGGTTCGTCGCGCTTCACCCTCGCCCCGCTTCCGGACCTGCATGGGCTCGCCGGTTGGCCGCTCAGCGCCCTCGTCTGGGTGGACGGTGCGGACAAGGCGAGCGGCGACCCGCAGGCGTTCGTGTCGCAGTTCGCGCCGGCGCAACGCGGCCTCCCCGGTTCCCCGCGGCTGCTCTTGGCCTCGCGGCATTTCTTCCCCGGACTCGCCGGGTTCGCAGCCGGCGTCGCGTCCCGGCTGCGGCAAACGGTGGAGCTGGCGGCGCCAGCGCAGGAACTCGCCGCGCACCTTCCCCCCAGAGGGTGGACGCACATCCGCCCGGTGGCGGTTGCACTCGGCAACCCCGGCGCGCTCGGCTTCCCGGCAACCACGCTCCAGGATGACCTGGTGGCGCTCGACCGACTGGACGCGACCCATACGCCGTACCGGGCAGCGCTCGTGGTGGCCCCGCGCGCGCAACCGGCCCCCGGGCCGGCCGGCGCCTCACTCGCGATGCTCGCGAGCGGGGAGACGGCCGTGTTCACGCCTGGGGAGCGCGGCGACACCTTCCGGCTGCGCAAACCGGTGGACTGGGGAGGGGTCGAGCTCGAGACGGGGGCCACCGTCACCGTGGATGCCGTGGATACCGCCCGGTACCACCGTGACCTCGGCCTGTTGCTGCGGCCGGCCCGGCCGGCGCTGGAGGGGTGGGACACGGTCGGCCTCCCGGCCCCCGAGCCCGCGCTCGGGATGAGCCGTGAGGCGTTCCTCGATTACCTGCAGGGCGGAAGCCCATACCCGCTGCCACGGGTGGTCGTGGAGTGGGCCGGACCCACCACGATGCGGGTGGCGCTGGTCAACCCCACGGCGCAGACCAGCGCACTCGCGACGACCGGCAACTGGGTGGAGCTGCGGTTCACGGGCACCGAGGTTCGCGACGCGCAGCTCGGGGAGTTCTCCGGGATGGAGTATGGAGCCATCGGTGTCGATGGGGACTGGCGACGGACGGCGGCGCGCGGGGCGTCCGCGCTTCGGTTCTTCCTCACGTTCATCCCACCCAAGGCGCGTGTGGGCGGCGCTCTGGTCACCTTCATCTCCCGCCCACGGAGCGTCGAGGCTCGCTGGGGAATGCGGGACGGCGACGGCAGGGCCGTGAGGGGTTCAGCGGAGTCGGTGGCGCTCACGAAGCGGTGAGGAAGCCCACGAGGTCGACCACAGCCTCGGCGCCGCCGACGCGCAGCCCGTCGGCGCACACCCAGGCGCTCACCGACCGGCCGTGGACGCGGACATCGCCGCAGACGATTCCGCCCTGCTTGACCGCGCCGGCCACGGTCGTGACCTCGTTGCGGCGCGGCAGGCGCATCCCTGGGGCGGACCGGACCAGCGCACGGGCGCGCTCCAGAGTGCATCCGCTGGCGCACGACGCCAGCACCGTCGCCAGGTGGCCGTGGAAGATACCGGCGTCGATGGCGCTTACCGTGGCGTCCAGGTGCGGGAAGATCTCGACAAGTTGGGCCTCGAGCAGCGCCGAGCGCTCACCCGGAGCCGGGATAAGGTCGAACGCCAGCACCCCGGGGAGGTGTCGGGCCTTGCTCTCTGGGTGTCCCGACAGGCGCCCCGCCCCCTGGGCCGCCAGCTCGTCGAGTGCGTCGGCACCGAAACCCGCCGCCGGACACAGCACGGTGATGTGGGCGGCCTCGGGTGCGAGCGGGGCGAGCGCCGCGAGCAGCCGGATGGGAGCGGCCAGGGCGGGGTCGGGAAGGTGATACCAGGGGGGCGATGGCCGGACCGGCGGCGCGGAGTTGACGACGCAGCGTGCCGCGGACCCCGCGATCCCCGGCTGTGTGCAGTCCACGAGCGCCACGCGCGGGTGGGCGCGCAACCAGGCGAGCAGGCGCTCCGAGGCCGCCTCGGCCGCGGGGGGCGCGGTGAGGAGGACGATGGCGCTCCCCGCAAGTTCGTCCAGATCCGCCAGCGGCGCGACGAGCGCGGGCTCGCCGCCCACCTGGGCGATCAGGTGCTCGGGTTCAGCGTTGGTGTGGAACAGGCGCGGCCGGACGCCCGGCGACACTCTCGCGAGTCGCTCGATGATCTCGCGTCCGAGGAGCGAGGTGGGGTCAAGGATTGTCAGCATGGGTGGGTGGAGTCGGTTTGGCGGGGGGCTGGAGCGGCTGCGTCGCGGCGGCGGGCCGGCGGCGGAGGCGGCGCAGGGCGTACTCGGCCGGCCCCGCCACCAGGTAGACACTGAGCAGGAGGGCCATGGCCGGCAGCAGCGCGAACGCGATCACGGCCACGACCAAGGCGATCACGAAGAACGCCGTGGCCGGCCAGCGCTGGCGCAGCTTGTAATCCTTGAACGACCGGTAGGGGATCGTGGACACCATCAGGACCGAAACCAGGAAAACGAATACCGACGCGGCGACCGAAAGCGCTCGCGGCACTGGGACCTCGAGGTTGAGGGCCACCAGCACCATCATCGTCAGAGCCCCCGCCCCGCCGGGAATCGGCAAACCGGTGAAGAAACGGCGGTCGCCGATGCTCGCCTTGACGTTGAAGCGGGCGAGCCGCACCGAGCCGGCGACGAGGAACATGAACGCCACCGCCCAGCCCCAGCGGCCGACGCCCTGCAGGCCCCACTGGTAGGCGAGGATCGCCGGAGCGACGCCGAAACTGACGACATCCGCCAGGGAGTCGTACTCCTTCCCGAAGTCCGAGGTGGAGTTGGTCAAGCGTGCGATTCGCCCGTCGAGGCCGTCGAGCAGGCCGGCGAGGATGATCAGCCACCCCGCCCGTTCGAGCTGGTTGTGGAGGGCGTACAGCACCGCTGCGAAGCCGCACAGCATGTTGCCCACGGTGAACAGCGACGGAAGAACGTAGATCCCGCGCCGCAACGACTCGCGGGCCGGACGCCTGGAGGCGCGCCGGCGCGGTCGGCCCATCCTCATGGCCGGTCTTCCGCCGCGAATCGCGCCACCGGGGTGACGCCCGCCCGGGTCAGGCGGCCGGGCGCGACCTCGATGCTCGCGTCGGCCGGCAGGAAGAGGTCCACCCTCGACCCGAACTTGATGATCCCGACCCGGCTGCCCCGTTCGACGCGCTGGCCGAGGGCGAGGTCGCACACCACGCGGCGCGCGAGCGAGCCGGCGATCTGCTTGTAGGCGACGGTCCTCTTCTCGCCCTCGATCACGACGAAGCTGTGCTCGTTGAGCTCCGAGGCCTTGTCGCGGAAGGCCGGGAAGTGGGTGCCCGGGGTGTGGCGCACCTCGCGCACGGTCCCACTCACCGGCGCCCGGTTGACGTGGACATTGGCGGGCGACATGAAGATCGAGACCTGCTGCGGCAGCCCGCGCCCGGCGAGCGCCGCGGGAGCGGCCCCGACCGAGAGCACTTTGCCGTCCGCCGGGGCGAGCACGACCTCGGGCGCGGCGTCGGCGTGCCGGGCCGGGTCGCGGAAGAACGCCACGCACGCGAGCATCGCAAGCCAGCAGAGCCAGGCGATCGGGTGGTATCCGAACATCCAGGCAAAGATCCCGGCCACGGCCGGGACCAACACGAAGGGGTAGCCTTCCGGAGCGAACGGCACCATCGGCGAACTACGCGCCGTGGCTGCGGGCGCGGGCTTCCATCTGGTCCTTGAGTTGGAGCTTCTCCTTCTTGAGACGCTTCTCCTCTTGCTCCTCCGCGGTGGTCAGCCAGCCTTTGCGGTTAAGCTCCTCCAGGCGTTGCGCACGCTTGTGGTGCTCCTCGAGGAGCCGACGGTACTCTGGGTCTTGATCCGCCATCTGGTCGCGCAGTTGTTGCATCGAAGTCATGCACGCCTCCGAGGTTGTGGGGTGGTTGGCCGCATCCACAGGAATGCTAGCACACTAGAATCGGCGCGTGGAGGAACTGCGGTTCACCTGCGACGCCATGCTCGGGCGGCTCGCCCGCTGGCTGCGGCTCGCCGGCTTCGACGCCTCATTCGACCCCTCGCTGGCGGGCCTGCCGCTGGCGGGCCAGGCGCGGGGCGAGGGGCGCTGGCTGCTGACCTGCGACCGCCGTCTGGCAGCGCTCGCGGGCCCCAGGGTGGTACTCCTGCGCAGCGCCGGCGTGGCGGCGCAGGTCCGCGAGTTGCGGGAACGCCTGTCGCTCCCGGTGGATCCGGCACGCTTCCTCACCCGCTGCTCGCGTTGCAACGGCTCGCTGGAGGATGTCGCGCGGGACGCGGTCCGGGACCGTGTCCCGCCGTATGTCGCGGCGCACGCCCCTCGCTTCATGGCCTGCAACCGGTGCGGCTGGCTCTACTGGCCCGGGACCCACGCCGAACGGATCTCGCGGCAGCTGGAGGGGTGGCTGGGCGGCTGAGGTCGTGGAGCCGCGGCTCAGGCGGCCGTGAACACGAGGGCGACCGCCGAGCCCCCACCGGCCACGCCGCCGACGAGGACCGCGCGCGGGCGGCCGGCGAGTGTGCCATAGCCGGCTGCGGCGAGGTGCGGCGGGCAGCCCCACGCCGGGAGCACCGCGCCGGCCGCCGTCATCGCGGCGATCAACGCCCGCAGCGCCCCGCCGCCGGCCCCTTCCCCGAGCCGGTCGGCGATCCCCACCGCCGCCGGGCGGTGGCCGGCGAAGACGGCGTCCATCGCGGCCAGTTCCAGCGCGGCGAGAGCCGGGATGCCGTTGGCGACGCTGATGACGAGTTCGACCTCGGACGCGGCGAGACCGGCGCGCGCGAGAGCCTGGGTGCAGGCTGCCGTCAGTCCGGCGGCGTCGGTGGGGTAGAGGTGCGGCGGGGCGGGCGCCGAGGCCGACCCCCATCCGGCGAGCGCCGCGAGCGGCGCTGATCCCGGTTCGCACGCGAGGAGGAGCACCGCCGCGCCTTCACCCAGCACCATGCCCGCTCGCCCCGGCGATGCCAGCGTCCGGAGCCTGGCGTACCCCTCGGCGTTGAGCCAGTCGCCCTCGTCCACGCCGCACGCCGCCATGGCGTCGGCGCGCCCGGATTGGAGAGAGCGGGCCGCCTCGGCGACCGCCCGCAGGCCCCCGGCCTGTTTCTCGGCAAAGGTGACGTTGGGGCCGCCGAGCTTGTCGAGAATCCCGAGTTGGCTCGCCGGAGCGTTGGCCACCGTGGAGGGGAACTGGGCGGGCGGCGCCTCGTCCGGGGAGGTGAGGAACACCGCCCGCAAGACCTCCACGAGCGCCGAGGTCCCGGCGTTCCACGTTCCGGCCATGACGCCGACCCGCTCAGGCGCCCACGGCAGCGGCTCGCCGGCCGTCCGGAGCGCCTCGCGCGCCGCCACGACCAGCAGACGCGACGGGCGGTCGAGCCGGCGGGCCAGCAACGGTGGGATGACGTCCTTGGTCGTGAACTCCCGGCAGACGGCCACCGGCAGCGGCGGCGCATCCGGACGTTCCAGCCCGAGTAGCGGCCGCCAATCGGGATCGCCCAAGGCACCGAGCAGCGCCTGGACCCCCGTGCCGGCCGCCGTCACGGCCCCGGCCCCGCGGACGTAGACCCGGGGCGGGCTCACGCCGCACCGCCGAGCACCAGCGCCGCCGAATTGCCGCCGAACGCGAACGAGGCGGACACGGCGACGCGCACGCGCCCGGGCCGGCCGGCGCCGGCGACCGGGTCGACGGGGCACGCCGGATCGGCTTGCGCAAACCCAGCGGTGGGCGGCAACGTGGCGCGGGCGATCGCCAGCGCGGTGATCGCTGCCTCGATCCCCCCCGCCGCGCAGAGGCAGTGGCCGACGGCGCCCTTGACCGACGAGACCGGGACGCTCGCGAGGCGTCCCCCGAATACCCGCACGTAGGCGGCGCACTCGGCCGGGTCGTTCTGTTCGGTGGCTGTGCCGTGCCCGTTCACGTAGTCCACGCTGGCGGCGGCCACGCCGGCATCCGCGAGAGCGGCGCGCAGCGTGCGCTCCCACGCGGCTCCCGATGGCTCCGGTTGGGTCATGTGGAACGCGTCGTTCGTGACGCCGTACCCGAGGACGCGCGCGTACGGGCGGGCACCCCGCGTGCGGGCGTGGGCGGCGTCCTCGACCACGAGCACCGCCGCGCCCTCGCCGAGGGAGAGTCCGCGGCGCCTCGAGTCGTACGGTTTGGCGGGCTCCCGGTCCACCGCGTGCAGCGAGTTGAACCCTGCGTAGGTGAGCCGGCAGAGGGCGTCGGCGCCCCCGGCGAGCGCCACCGGCGTCTCGCCGGCGCGCACCATCTCGGCGGCGAGCCCCACCGCAATGGTGGACGACGAGCACGCGGTTGTGACGGTGATCCGCGGACCGGTCAGACCAAACGCGAGGCCGAGGCGGTCGGGAGGGGCATCCTGTGGTATGTCCACGAGTTCCTTCAGCCCCCGCACGCGCGGTCCGCCCGTGAGCCGCCGGGCTACGAACGCTTCGGCCTCGAACAGACCGGCGGTGCCGCCACCGAGCACCAGCGCCCACGGGTGAGGCGCGTCCGGGCCAGAGCCGAGGCCGGCGTCCGCCAGCGCCTCGGCGGCGGCGACCAGCGCGAACCGACTCGCGCGGCTGGCGTGCCGGAGGGCGTCCGCGTCGAGGGCCGCGAGGACGAGTCGGGCGTCGTCGACCTGGGCGGCGATCCGGGTCCGGAACCCCGCGGTGTCGAACAAGGTGAGCGGCCCGATTCCACTCTCGCCCGCGAGCAGGCGCCGCCACGTCGTCTCCCGGTCCGGCCCCAGGGCGGTGACCAGCCCGATGCCGGTGATCCAGACCTCGCTCATGCCGCGGGAGTATAGCCGAGCGGCGTGCGGCCCTGAGGTATGCTGCGCCGGGGTCGACAGCGGTGCGTCCGAGAGTGTTCACCATCGTCGCGCTCGCGACGGCCGGGTGTGCGACGGTTGCGCCTGAGCAGCCGCCCGTGCGGACCGTTCGAGACGTGGCGCTGGTCGACGTGGTCGCCGTCGCCCTCGATGCCCTCGCGGCAGCCGGAGCCCGGGGCGCGGTGGTCAAACCCGAGGCCGGCGGGGGGCGCACGGTGATCCGGGCGTGGATGGTCGCCGGCGGCTACGAGCGGAACCCGTTTCTTGTGGAGGTCAAGGTGGCTTCCGCGGGTGCGACGGTGCGGGTGATGGTGGCGGCCGACCCCATGGCCGTCGGCGCCGGTTCGGGCGCCGACGGCCTCCAGCACGCCGGCGACGCCGCCCGCGCAAGCACGGGGTGTGGGTGCGCGGCGGACGATCCCATCGCTCAGGAGTCGCGGCCGCGCGACAACCTGCTCCTGCTCGCCCAGGGGCGCCGCGTGGTGGGTGCCGTGCTCGCCGCCTTCGACGCTCGCCTGCGCTGACGGCCGTGCCGTCGTGCGCACCTGGCGGCGGAGGTGCGGTGAAACCCAGAACGTGGCCGCGCGTAGAAAGCGAGGCTGGCAACCTACCGATCGGTAACCTGTTGACAGTTTCGGCGGGGTCGTTATACTTACCGGTAAGTAAGCACCGGCCGTCAGGCCGGTGCGAGTTTCTGGGTGGAGGTTGTGATGGAGCAAGGTGGAAACATCCCCGTGCACCACGAGGACAGCGCGCGCGGCCGGTTGATGACCGCGGCGATCAGCCTGTTCGCCCGCAAAGGGTACTCGGCGACGACGGTGCGCGAGATCGTCGCCGCCGCTGGTGTGACCAAACCGGTCCTCTACTACCACTTCGGCAACAAGGAAGGGATCTTCCTGGCGATGATGCGGGACGCACTTGCCGAGTTCGAGGTCACGACGGCAGCGGCCGTGAGCGCCAGCGGGACGGCCACCGAACGGATCCTGCGCTTCCTCGACGGCACGTTCGCCCTCGTGCTCGAGCACCTCGACGTGATGCGGGTGCTCGACGCGATCTACTACGGTCCGCCGCAGGGGGCGCCGTACTTCGACTTCGAGGCGATTCACGAGCGGTTCATCGGGGTGCTGACGGACCTGGTGCGCGACGGGATGGCGGCGGGGGAGTTCCGCCCCGGCGATCCCGAGGACGTGGCGTGGGCGCTCGTGGGGCCGTTCGAGGTCGCGCGCGGGATGAGTCTGTGCCACCCGGAGATGGAGTTCGGACGCGCCCGCCTCGCGCGTCTCCTTCGTGTGGTGTTCGACGGTGTGGCGATCGGTTCGGCAAAGGAGTCTTCGCGATGAGAACGGTGATCACGGCAGCAACGGCAACCCTGATCTTGACCCTGACGGTGTCCGGCTGCTCGAAGAGCGGCGAGGGGAAGGACGCGCTCGGCGGCAAGCCGGCGGTGGCGGTGGAGGTCGCGAGCGCGACGCCCACGACCCTGACTCAGGCGATCGACGTCGTCGGGACGCTCGAGCCCAAGTACTTCGCCGACGTGAAGTCGGAGTTCACGGCCGTCGTCACCGAGGTGTACGTGACGCAGTGGGTGCACGTGGACAAGGGCGCGCCGCTCGCCCGGCTCGACACCCGCAACGCGGAGGCCGCCCGGCGCGCCGCCTCGGCGATGGCGTTGCAGGCCGACGTGGCCGCGACGCGGGCCGAGCGCGAGCTCGAGCGCGCCGTGAAGCTCAAGGAGCACGGTCTCGTCACGCAGCAGACCCTCGACGACGCGCGCTCCGCGTCCGAGGCGGCGGCGGCGGCGGCGCAGGCGGCGGCGGCGGAGCTGGCGGCCGCCGAGACCCGCCTCGCCAAGGCGGTGATCCGCGCGCCGATGGCCGGAACCGTGGCGCTGCGGGCGGTCAACGTCGGCGACCGGGTGGAGAACATGGGCAGCGGCGACCCGATGTTTCGCATCGTGGACAACCGCGTGCTCGACCTCACGGTGAGCGTACCCTCCGCCCGCTCCGCCGCTGTCGCGGTCGGACAGAAGCTCGACTTCACGGTCGCCGCGTATCCGGGACGGGTCTTCTCGGGCCGCATCGCACACATCAACCCCGCCGCGGACCCCGCGAGCCGCACGGTCAGGTTGATGGTCGAGGTCCCGAACGACGGCGGCGAGCTGCGCGGGGGGACGTTCGTCAAGGGGCGCATCTCGACCGGTGAGCGTCGCGGCGTGCTGCAGATCCCGCGCGCCGCGCTGCTGTCGTGGGACGTCGAGCGCTCCGCGGGCGAGGTGTTCGTCGTCGACGGCGGCACCGCGCAGCGCCGCACCATCAAGACCGGCGAGACCACGGCAGACAACGTGGAAGTGGTCGAGGGCCTCGTCGCCGGCGACAGGGTCGTCGTCCGCGGGGGCTTCAACCTGCGTCCCGGCGACCGCGTGCAGATCTCGGCGTCGCAGGGGGCGTAGGCCATGTTCCTCTCCAACCTGTCGATCAAGCGGCCCGTTCTCGCCACCGTGATGATCCTCGCGCTCGTGACGCTCGGCGTGTTCTCGTTCCGCCGGCTCGCGATCGACATGATGCCCGACGTGGAGATCCCGGTGCTGTCGATCACGACCGAGTTCCCCGGCGCCTCGCCCGAGACCGTGGAGCGCGAGGTCACGAAGCGCATCGAGGAGGCGGTGAACCCGATCTCCGGGGTCAAGCACGTGCAGTCGGTCTCGCGCGAGGGTCTCTCGAGCGTGATCGTGGAGTTCCAGCTCGAGGTCAAGATCAACGACGTCTCCCAGGAGGCGCGCGCCAAGATCAACGCGATCCGTCGCGAGCTGCCTGAGGGGATGAAGGAGCCCGTGATCCAGAAGTTCGACTTCGGCGCGATGCCGGTGATCTCGCTCGCGGTGCGCTCGACCGTCCTCAACCCGCGCGACCTGACGACGCTCGCCGACCGCAAGATCAAGCGCCGGCTCGAGAGCGTCCCGGGGGTCGCCAAGGCCAAGCTGGTCGGGGCGTCCAAGCGCGAGGTGGCCGTCTACCTCGACCCCGCGCGGCTGGACGCGCTGGGCATGGGCGTCGACGAGGTGGTGGCCGGCCTGCGCTCGGAGAACGTCAACACGCCCCTTGGCCGCCTCAACCGGGGCCGCACCGAGATGCCGCTGCGGGTGTCGGGAAAGCCCGGCAACGTGGATTCGTACCCGGCGATGGTGATCGCGCGCCGCGACGGCCAGCCGATCACCCTCGGCGACGTTGCAACGGTGGCCGACACCGTCGAGGAGCAACGCTCGCTCGCCCTGATCAACGGCGAGCCGGCGGTCGCGATCGACATCACGAAGCAGACGAAGGCCAACACCGTGGCGGTGGTGGACGCGGTGAAGAAGGCGGTCACCGAGCTCGGGCCGGAGCTTCCGGCGGGGACCGAGATCCAGGTCGTTCGGGACAGCTCGGTGTTCATCCGCGACTCCGTGAGGGACGTCCAAACCACCCTCGTGCTGGGCGGCCTCCTGACGATCATCATCGTCTTCTGCTTCCTGAACTCGTGGCGCTCCACGGTGATCACCGGCCTGACCCTGCCGATCTCCGTGATCTCGTCGTTCATCGTCATGTACTTCCTCAACATGACGCTCAACACGCTGACCCTGATGGCCCTCTCGCTCGCAATCGGGCTTCTCATCGACGACGCGATCGTCGTGCGGGAGAACATCGTCCGCCACCTCGAGCACGGGGAGGACCACCTCACCGCCGCCCGCAACGGCACCAGCGAGATCGGCCTCGCCGTAATCGCGACCTCGATGTCGATCATCGCCGTGTTCGTCCCGGTCGCGTTCATGAAGGGGATCATCGGGCGGTTCTTCTTCCAGTTCGGCCTCACCGTAGCGTTCGCCGTGCTCGTGTCGCTTTTCGTCTCGTTCACGCTCGACCCGATGCTCTCGTCGCGCTGGTACGACCCCGACATCGAGCGCAAGGGCGCCCGCAACTTCCTGCAGCGCTGGTTGGACGGCTTCAACACCGCGTTCGAGCGCACCGCGGACCGCTACAAGGGGGTCGTCGGGTGGTCCCTGGACCACCGCGGGCTCGTGCTCGGCATGGCCACGCTCGCCTTCGCCGCCGGTCTCGGGGTGTTCGCCATCCTGCAGACCGAGTTCATGACGCCGATGGACCAGGGCGAGTTCGTCGTCCGCTTCAAGAGCGCGCCGGGCTCCTCGATCGTCGAGACCCACTCCCGCCTCGACGAGGTGCTCAAAGCGCTCGCGGAACGCAAGGAGGTGAAGTACACCTACGCCTCGATCGGCGCCGGCGACGCGGACACCGTCCGCGACGCCATGGTCTTCGTCAAGCTCGTCGATCGCAGCGAACGCAAGACGGGGCTGAAACAGTTCCTCAGCGAGGAGCGCCGGCGCCTCGAGCGGATCCCCGGCATCGAACTGTCGGTGCAGGAGGACCCGGACGCGTTCCAGAAGCCGCTCCAGATCGCCGTCCGCGGCGACGACATCCCGACGCTCAAGCGCTACGCCGGCGAGATCAAAAAGGCGCTGTACACGGTGCCCGGAATCGTGGACCTCGAGGCGACGATGGAGCAGGACCTGCCGGAGTACCGGCTGACGGTGGACCGGCAGCGGGCGGCCGCGACGGGGCTGGGCACCAGCGCCATCGCGAGCACGGTCGGCGTCCTGGTCGGCGGCGAGGCGGTCTCGACGTACGAGGACGAGACCGGCGAAGCGGTGGACGTTCGCCTGCGCCTGCCGGCGGCGCTCCGGCAGGACGTCACCCAGGTCGGCGACCTGCGGATCTCGGTACCGGGCAAGGGTGGCCCGGCGCTGGTGCCGCTCGCCGACCTCGTCACGTTCACGCGCGCGGTCTCGCCGGCGGAGATCAGTCGGCGAGACCTTTCCCGCCAGGTCGTGATCGACGCCAACCTCGACGGTCTGCCGCTCGGAACGGCCGGCGAGAAGGCGATGGACGTCGCCGGCCGCGTCAAGCTGGCGCCCGGCTACAAGCTCGTCATGCAGGGCGACACCGAGATGATGGTGGAGTCGTTCGGCTACATGGGCGAGGCGCTCATCCTCGCGATCATCTTCGTGTACCTGATCCTGGCCGCGCAGTTCGAGTCGTTCATCGACCCGCTCGCGATCATGCTGTCGCTGCCGCTCGCGGTCGTCGGCATGGCCGGGATGCTGTTCATCACGGGGGACACGATCAGCATCATGTCGCTCATCGGCCTCATCATGCTGATGGGACTCGTGACCAAGAACGCGATCCTGCTCGTGGACTTCACCAAGGTGCTGCGCCGCCGCGGCATGGACCGGCGCGAAGCGGTGATCACCGCCGGCCGCACCCGGCTGCGCCCGATCATCATGACCACCTCGGCGATGATCTTCGGCATGCTGCCGCTGTTCTTCGCCCTCGGCAAGGGCGCCGAGTTCCGCGCTCCGATGGCGCGCGCCGTGGTCGGCGGCCTCATCACCTCGACGTTGCTCACGCTGATCGTCGTACCGGTCGTCTATTCCCTCCTGGACGACGTCGCCGCCTGGCTGCACCGCCGCATGGCGGGGGCGACGCGCGCGGGACACGCGGCCGCAGCCGCGGTTCTCGCCGTCGCGATCATCGGTGGCCTGGTGGTTTCCCCCGCGCTCGCGCAGACGTCTCAGCCCATGCCGGCGTCAACGGCGGGTGTGTCGCCTCTCGGATCACGGACCACGGACCACGGACCACGGGTCCTCACCCTCGACGAGGCGCTGGCGGTCGCGGCCGCGAAGAACTACGACATCAGGAAGGCGGAGGAGTACCGCACGTACCTCGAGGCGCGCTACGTGCAGGAGCGGGCGGCCGCGTTCCCGCACCTGGCCCTCAACGCCGCCGCGGTCCGCAACTACGACGCCAGCCAGCAGGATTTCTACAAGGGGTTCCCGCCGGAGTTCCAGGCGCTGATCGCGTTCCAGCAGGACGTGCGCTCGGCCTCGGTGTCGCTGAACCAGGCGTTGTTCACCTGGGGCCAGGTCGGCGCCGCCATCCGCGGCGCGAAGTGGGCGCTCGCGACCGGGGACGACCAGCTGCGGCGCTTCCAGCAGGCGGTGCGGCGCGACGTCACGGCGGCGTTCTACGACGTGTTGCTCGCCAAGGAGTTCGTCGCGATCACGGCGCAGACGGTGGAGCAGCGGCAGCGCCACCTCGAGGAGACCAGGAAGCGCTACGCGCTCGGCACCGCGACCGACTACGACGTCCTCGCCGCCGAGGTCGCGCTGGCCAACGCCCGGCCCGACGCGATCAACGCGGCCAACCAGGTGCGGATCGCGCGCCAGCGCCTGGGGTTCCTGCTCGCCGAGGCGGGCGAGGTGGACGCCGGCGGGACGCTGGCGACCGAGGTCGCGCCCCCTCCGACGTACGAGGATCTCCTGAGCACGGCGCTCGCGCACCGTCCGGAAATCGCCGAGAGCGAGAACATGCGGCTGGTGCGCGCGGAGCTGGTGAAGATCAACGGCGCCGGCGACCGGCCCCGCCTCGACCTGCAGGCGGCGTACGGCGTCAGGGGTCTCACGATCATGGACCAGAGCTCGCACGGCAAGACGTGGAGCGCCGGGCTCGTGGTGTCGTTTCCGTTCTTCGACGGGTTGAAGACCCGCGCCCAGGTCGCCCAGGCGAGGAGCGATCTCAGGACCGCGGAGCTCGCCGAGGCGCAGCTGCGCGACAGCATCGCGCTCGAGGTGCGCGCCGCCGTGGACGCAGCGGCCCGGTCGGGAGAGATCGTGCGCTCGCTCGCCAGCACGGTCGCGCAGGCCGAGAAGCTGTTCAGCATGGCCGAGATCGGGTACGAGTACGGCGTCAAGACCAGGCTCGAGGTGGACGACGCGCAGCTCAACCTCAGGAGCGCTCGCGGCAACCTCGCCAGCGCCGAGCGGGATTACCGCGTGGCGCTGGTCAACCTCGAGTGGGTCGCGGGGACGCTGGGGGAGACCCGGCCGAACTCCTAGACCGTCGCCCCGGAGCGCCGCCGATAGCGGACCATCCGCGGCGTTGCCCTTCGGCGGCTCGCGTGCTCACGTAGCCTCCGGCTACGCTCCGCTGCGTCCGCCTCGGGCGCCTTGCGGCTGGCCCACTCTCGGCGGCGCGGCTACACGCCCCAAGCTGCGACGTCCTGCCTGTCGGCGTCGTTGGTTCTAATGTGGGGCGCGCCCGCCGGGCGCGCTTCTTTGTCTTCGAGGGAGGCGCTTGTGGCTGCGCGGCCTGCAGCCGGCGCAGCCGGCGCTGCTGGCCGATCCGTCTCAATTCAGGCGTCCCCGGATGAGGACACAATTGTGCCCACTGCGTTTCTCGAGATACTCGTAGCCGGCGGCGAACCGGGCATGGGTCTTGCTCTGTGAGAGGAAACACCGGCCCGCGCCGGGGTGGGAAGGAAGGCAAGCAATGTCGATGAAGACGAGCACCTCGACGCTGGCCATCGTGGTCGTCGCGGCGACGCTGGCGATGGCGGCATCGCCGGCGGCGGCGCTGGTACTGCCGCCACTGCCGCCACTGCCACCGCTACCGCCGCTCTTGGCGGTACCGCACCTCGCAACGCACGTGCTCGAGTCGTTGTTGGCGCCGCTCGTGGTCGCGCCGGGGACGTGGAGCGACGAGGGTTGCTACGGGCCGCAGGGTTACTACGGGCCCCAGGGTTACTACGGGCCCGGGGGTTACTACGGACCCCAGGGTTACTACGGGCCCGGGGCTTACTACGGTTCCCAGGGTTACTACAGGTCCGGGGGTTACTACGGTTCCCAGGGTTACTACGGCCACCAGGGCTACTACGGTTCCCAGCGCTACACCCGCCGCGAGGGGCGCGCACCGTACCCGGTTCGGTCGATGGTGCCGGCGCCGCGGGTCGCACCGCGAACGTGGAACGACCCCAGGTCCTACGGTTCCCAGCGCTACACCCGTCGCGAGGAGCGCGCACCGTACCCGGTTCGGTCGATGGTAGCGGCGCCGCGGGTCGCACCGCGAACGTGGAACGACCCCAGGTCCTACGGTTCCCAGCGATCCACGCGCGGCCAGGAGCGCCGAATCGCTGGCCCGAGGGAGGTGCGCCCGCAAAGCCGGAGCGGTGAGCGCCGTGGTCACGGCGAGTCCCGCGACCGGTGGCGCTGACGGGTTGACCTCTCCTCTTCTTCTCGCTGCACGGACGCACGTGTGAGTGAGCAGGGCCGGGAGTCGCCCGGCCCTGTGCATTGAGGAACGGACGCCTGGTCCTACCGTCGCTTGCCGGTGGGGGCGGGGAAGAGGCCGGCGCTCGGGCGGCGCGGCTCCCACGGGGAGATCCACTTCGAGCGCGGGTCGCGGTCCTCGGCGGCGGTCTGGTCTCGCGCTCCTCGGCGGGCGCCCAGGGCTCGACCTTCTTCCGGCCCTTGGCGTCGATCGCGTCGAGCTCCCGGTGCGCGATCTCGCGGATGTCCTTGCGCAGGCCCTGCGCCGCGATCTCCTCGGTGAACTTCCGCCGCCCGTCCACGAGGTCCGCGACGTACGCCTCGATCTGCTCGTCGGAGTAGAAGACGCGGGCGTCGTAGGCGGCCAGATCGGTGCCCTCGGACTTGACCACGTACTCGGTGCCGAGGCGGCCTTTCGCGTACTCGTTGGTGCCGCGCAGGTCGCCGCGCTGCAGCGCCGCCATCAGGTCGATCGGCACGCGCGTCACCTTGCGCACCTGCTTGCGCTTTCCGGTCGCCTTGTCCACGTCGATGATCTCGCCCACGCCGCCGGTGTTGTACTGGAAGAAGTGCACCTTGCCCGGGTAGCGGGCCACGAGGTCCATCACGATGTCGTGGAACGCGTTCACCTTGCGGCCCTGGGCGCCGATGATGAAGTCGTCCATGCCGACGATGCGCACGCTCTCGCCGGCCTTCGCCGGGACGGTGGCGAACGAGTGCGTGGACTCTCCCCACAGGTACGCCATCACGCCCTGCTCCGGCGTCAGGCGCTGCGCGAACGGCATGATCGTGCCGCGGCGGGTGATGAACGCGAACACGATGCCGTCCACCCCCTCGAGGTTGGCGGTGTTGATCGAGTCGGCGCAGATCGACTCCATCTTGCGCCCGCGCTTCACCTTCAGCTCGCGGCGATCGAGCACGCCGCGGCCGTTCTCGCCGAGACGCTCGTCGAGGAAGTCGATCGTCCCCTTGGCGTCGACCATGACGTTCTCGAGCAGCGCCGAGCGGTGGACGAGGGAGTTGTACATCGCCTCCTGCAGGTTCACGTTGACGTCGGTCTTGACGTAGAAGCCGAGTTCGGTGCCGTACGACGAGCCGTCGCGGCGCAGGAAGACGATGTCGTCCTGGCTCACCCAGGTCCCCTCGCCGGCGCCGGAGTCGAGCCCGAGCTGGTGGCAGCTCCACGTGGACTTGCCCGTGGCCGTCAGGCCGAACATGAACACCGCATAGGTCTTGAGCTTGCCGCTGGCGGCGTCGCGGGCGCGCACGAGCTTGGTGCCGGCGTGCAGGCCGAGCATGCCGCGCCCGTCGGCGCGGAACATCCCCTGGCGGAGGAACCCCTTCTTGCACTCGCCGGTGTAGTCGGTGCCGAGGGCGATGTTGATGTCGTGCTCGGGGATGGTGAGGACCTGCATGCGCAGCTGGTGCTCCTGCGGCACGTCGATCATGATGAACTCGGGACCCGGCCGGGACTTCTTGACGTCGCCCATCGTCATCGCCCACTCGTAGGCGAGCCGGTAATGCTTCTTGTCGGCGACGCACACGAAGAGGTTGCAGACCGGGTTGAACTCCCGATTGTCGCCCATCTGCCGGCGCACGTGCACGAACGGCATCGTGCGCATGAGCTGCAGCACCTTGTGCAGCTGCTCGGGGGCCTTCTCGACGATGGCCAGCTGCTCGGGCGACGGCCGCGGCAGGACGATCTCGGGGCCGTTGCCGAGGTACACGGTCTTGGCCGCGATGCGCGAGGAGACCGACGAGAACCAGAGCGGCGAGCCGTTGGCGGTGATCACCGCGGTCTTCGAGCGCCTTGCGGCGCAGCGCGCGCATCGAGAGGCGCTCGATGTTGGGTCCAACCAGCGCGCCGCGCAGGTTCTCGGCGAAGCGCCGGTAGACGTCGGGATCGTAGGGTGCGGCCATGGCCACCTCGTAGGGCAACGGTCTGCCCGGCGCGAGGATAGCCGCTTGTACGGACGGAGGGCAAGCGCGCAGCGGGGGCGCGAGGCCAGGGATGGCCGACGGGAACGTCGGAGACTGGCCAGGGCTAGTCGAAGGCGACCGGCGACGGCACCGGACATTCGCGCTTGAACAGCACGGCCCGGTTTGTCCAGTCCACGCCGACGACGGTGCCGGTGGGCACGAAGCCGTCATGGCCGGCGGCGCGGGTCAGGAGGCGGATCACGCCGCCGTGCGTGAAAACGAGGTGGCGACCGGCCGGCAGGCCGTCGAGGAACCCCTTGACCCGCACGAACGCCTCGTCGAACGACTCGCCGCGTTCGGGACGGAAGCCGTCGAACGTCGCGATCGCGTTCCTGACGGCGGGGTCGAGCGTGGCCCACGCCTGCCCCTCGAACTCCCCGAAGTTGATCTCGCGCAGGCGCGGGTCGGCGACCGAATCGCCCCACGCGAGGCGAGCGGTGGCCATGGCCCGCCGCAGGTCCGAGCACCACGCGCCGGCAAAGCGCTCGCCGGCGAGGAGCGGGCGCACCGCCTCGGCCTGAGCAACCCCGTTGGCGGTCAGGGGTACGTCCGTCCAACCGGCGAGCACACCGTCGCGGCTGCAGGCGGTCTCGCCGTGGCGGACGAGCCAGAGTTCGAGGGGGTCCACGTCGCCTCCGAGCCGCGAAGTATACGCTCCCGCGTAACGGAGCCGTGCGCTAGTCGCCGAAGATCGCCAGGACGTCCTGGATCACCTCCAGCTCCTTGGCGTCGAACCAGAGGAGCTCGCAGGGGTCGCAGCGGTCGATCACGATGCGGTGGGGGAGGATGGCCTGGTAGGCGAAGCGCGCCATCTCCCCTCCGCAGGCGGGACAACGGTAGCGCGGGCCCTCCGTCGCCTGTCCAACCGGCGTGCGGGGACCGGAGCGGCGGACGACATGCTCGCGGACGAGCTGAACGGCGAGCGCGTGCACCTCGGGCGTCGGCGGCTGCTCGCCGCGCGCCAGGACGCGGGCGAAGCGCTCGCGGGTGACGAGGCGGCCGGCGCAGGCGGCGCACTTGTGCAGGCGAGCGCCCTGGTAGACCACCTCGCGCAGCGCGCCGCCGCACGCGGGACAGCCGCCGAAGGAGGTGGGGGGGGCGTCGATCCGCTTGAGCAGGCGATTGATCGCCGGCTGCTCCCACGCCGGGGCGGCGAGCCGCGCATCACCCAGGGAAACCGGGGTGAACGGGCCGAACCACGGCAGCGCCACCAGCTCGGCGGGGGCGAACGGACCGCGCCAGATCAGGCCCTCGCGCGCGAACCAGCGTTGCGGTGGGGCGGGCGGCCCAATCGCGACGTCGGTGGGCGGGGTGGGGCGGGGGGTGTGATCCGCGAGCGCGTCGGGGCCGGCGTGCGCCATGCCGAGCAGGATCTCGATCCGCCGCTCGACCGGCGGGTGCGTCGAGGCCATGCCCCAGAGCCCACCCGCCTCGCTGGGGCTCGAGCCGACGATGAACAGCGGCGCGAGCTCGCCGCCGGCGATGAAGGCATGGTGCGTGTCGCCGGCGATTCCGTGCAAGGCCTGGGCGAGCGCGAGCGGGTTGCGGGTGAGCCGCACCGCGGTGGCGTCGGCGCGGTACTCGCGCTCGCGCGAGAGCCAGGCGTTGAGCAGGTAGGTGAGGCCACGCATCGCGGCGACTGCGCCGAGGACGGGAAGCGAACCCCTCGTCGTGCGCGCGGTCGGGTCGGAGAGGGAGTCGTCGCGATCGGGGGTGAGCGCGCGCAGGCACCCGGCCCACACCGCCGCCATCGAGCACGAAACGGTCGCGAGCAGCGAGTCGCCGGCGACGAGGTGGGCCGCCTCGTGACCCACGACCGCCTCGAGCTCGTTGCGGTCGAGGCGCACGAGCAACCCCTCGGAGACCCCGATCACCGCCCGTCCGGAGAAGTCCGCCAGGGCGAACGCGTTCAGCCAGCGCGCCGGGACCGCGACGGCCTCGATCCTGCGCCCTCCGGTCGCGACCGCGACCTCGGAGACCACGTTCCCGAGCTGGCGGTGGTAATCGTCCATCGGGTCGAGGTGCTGCACCCCGATCACGTCGAGCGTGCGGCTCACCATGTTGCGCACGGAGAGAAACCAGTGCAGCAGGGTTGCGCCCACAGCCACGCCGAGCACGACGAGCAACGGGGTGGCGAGCGATAGAGGTCCCGGCGGCGCGTGCGCCACCCGCGCCCCGACGAGAACTCCGAACGGCAGCAGGGGAAAGAGCAATACCAGGCCGACGAACGCCGCCCCGACCAGGTAGACGACGAGCAGCGTCACGAACAGCAGCACGATCCGCCGCCCGCGCGTGGCCTCGATTTCGACGAACGTGTACGGCATGGCGTCGTCCGGATGCTAGCACGCGGGAGCAGAGGGGCAGAGGAGCCGGGGGGCAGAGGCAAAGGGGAAAGGGAAAAGGGAAGAGGGAAGAGGGAAAAGGAAAGGCAGGCTGCTCTCGGTCGTTGTCTCTCGTTTGCCCCTTTCCCCTCTTACCTTTTGACTGCCTCGCACTTGTCGAGCCCGGGCCACCGGGCACGCCTTTGCATTGTGCGGAGCCCGGACCCCTGTCTCTTGCGACCCGGCTTGTACGCACGTGGAACTTGATCTAAGGTGACGGCATCCGCCCGGCGGGGCGGTGGAGGAAGCTATGGCGTTGCTCCCGTGGATCATCGGCGCCGTCGTCGTCGTCGTCCTGCTGCTCTTCTTCGGCCTATGGGCCTTCAACTACCGCAAGGTCGGCCCCAACCAGGTGCTCGTCATCTCGGGCCGGACCTCGACGGTGACCGAGAGGGACGGCACGCAGCGGACGGTGGGCTACCGCCTGCAGGTCGGCGGCGGCACCTTCGTAATGCCGTTCGTCGAGACGGTGGACACCTTGCCGATCGAGGTGTTCTCGATCTCGGTGCGCTGCCCCGAGGTGCTTACCGCCCAGGGGGTGATGATCGCAGCGGACGCGTTCGGCCAGGTCAAGGCCTCCAGCGACGCGACGCTCCTGCACCGGGCGGTGGAGAACTTCCTCTCCAAGGGCGCCTCGGGGATCACGTCGGTGGCGCAGGAGGTGCTCGAGGGGCACATGCGCGCGGCGCTCGGGACAATGTCGGTGGAGGAGATCTCCACCGAGCGCGACACGTTCGCTTCGCGCGTGCGCCAGGCGGCCGGCGAAGACTTCGAGCGCCTCGGCCTCGAATTGCTCTCGTTCGCGCTCAAGGACATCTCCGACGCGCAGGGCTATCTCGCCTCGCTGGGTGCGCGCCGCATCGCCGAGGTCAAGCGCGACGCCACCCTGGCTCAGGCCGAGACCGAGCGCGACGCCGCGATCCAGGCCTCCGAGTACCGCAAGCAGGGAGACATCGCCCGCCTGCAAGCGGAAGCCGAACTCGCGAAGGCGACCCGCGACTTCGAGGTGCAGCGCGCCGACTTCCAGTCCTCCGTCAACACCAGACGGGCCGCCGCCGACGTGGCGTACGACCTCGAGCGGGCCAAGCTCTCCGAAGGGCTCAAGCGCCAGGAGTACGCGGTGCGCCTCGCCGAGAAGGAGCTCGCCGCCAAAGTCGAGGAGCAGGAAATCGTCCGCCGCGAGAAGGAGCTGGAGGCGACGATCAAGCGGCCGGCCGAGGCGATGCACTACCAGGCCAAGCTCGAGGCGGAGACCGACGCCTATCAGAAGGAGCTCGAGGCGAAGGGGAAGGCGGCCGGCATCCGGCTGTACGGCACGGCCGAGGCCGAGGCGATCGCGGCCAAGGGCAAGGCCGAGGCCGACGCGATGCAGCGCAAGGCCGAGGCGTGGAAGCAGTACACCGACGCCGGACTCACCGAGATGGTGATCCGGCAGCTGCCCGAGCTGGCGAGGGCCGTGTCCGAGCCGCTCGCCAAGGTGGACAAGATCATCATGGTGGGCGACGCGAGCGGGACCTCCAAGCTGACCGGGCAGGTTGCCGGCGTGCTGGCGCAGCTCCCCGCGGTGGTTGAGTCGCTCACCGGCATCAAGCTCGACGAGGTCCTCAAGCACGGGGAGAAGAAGGATGCCTAGGGGCGGGGCTCGCCCCCGCCCGCAACTCGTGGTCCGGTGGGAGGAGGGGGGGCCGGGATGCTGAGCGAACGCGCCAACCGCATCGCGCTGTCGCCGACGCTGCGCATCAATGCCCGCGCCACCCAGATGCGGGGGCAGGGGATCGACGTCGTCGACTTCTCGGTGGGCGAGCCGGACTTCCCGACCCCGGAGGTCGTGAAGCGCGCCGCCAAGGCCGCACTCGACGCGAACTTCACCAAATACACCGCCAACGACGGCATCCCCGACCTCAAGCAGGCGATCTGCCGCAAGCTCGAGCGCGACAACGGCCTCGCGTACTCCCCCGACGAGGTCATCGTCTCCGCCGGGGCGAAGAACTCGCTGTTCAACGTCGCGATGGCGCTCTACGACGAGGGCGACGACATCCTGATCCCGGCGCCGTACTGGGTCTCCTACCCGGACCAGGTCAAGCTCGCGAAGGCCAACCCGGTCGTCGTGCCGACCCGCGAGGAGGACGGTTTCCGCCTCTCCCCGCGCGATCTCGCCGCCGCGATCACCCCGAACACCAAGGCGATCATCCTCAACTACCCGTGCAACCCGACCGGCGCGACCTACACCCGCGAGCAGCTCGAGGCGATCGCCGACGTGTGCGTGCGCGAGCAGATCTGGGTGATCTCGGACGAGATCTACGAGAAGCTCATCTACGACGGTCAGCGGTTCGTGTCGATCGCCTCGGTGAACGACAAGATCAAGAAGCTGACGGTCGTGATCAACGGCTTCTCCAAGGCGTTCTCGATGACCGGGTGGCGGTTGGGCTACGCCGCGGGCCCGCGCGAGGTCATCGCCGCGTGCTCCAAGATCCAGTCGCACAACACCTCGAACGCGACCTCGTTCGTGCAGAAGGCGGCGGTCACCGCGCTGGCCGAGTGCGACATGGACATCGAGCGCATGCGCCAGGAGTTCGAGCGCCGCCGCAACGCAATCGTCTACCGGCTGCGCGCGCTGCCGGAAGTCTCGTGTGCGTCCCCTTCGGGCGCGTTCTACGTGATGCCGAACGTCACCCGCTACCTGGATCGCGAGTTCGGCGGCGCCCCGATCCGCAACACCTACGGGCTCGCCTACTACCTCCTCAAGGAGGCCCACGTGGCGGTGGTCCCGGGCGAGGCGTTCGGCACGCCTGCGCACGTCCGAATCTCGTTCGCCACCGCGATGGACCGCATCGAGGAGGGGTGCCGCCGCATCCGGGAGGCGCTCGCCCGCCTGGAGGCGCCGCGCCGCCTGCGGCCGCGGGCGCTCAACAACGTCACGACGAAGGTCGCGGCGTACGCCGAGACCCGCCCGGTGGTGGGCCTGGAGAGCCGCAACGCGCTGCTCGAGGAGGCCTCCTCGCACCTGGCCCCGGACGCGTACTTCGAGTGGAACGCGGCGATCGCCGGGATCGTCGTGCAGCTGCGCACGAATTCGCCGCACCTCGCCGACTTCTACCAGGAGAACTTCTACCCCGCCGCGCTCGAGGGCGATCTCGAGCCGCACGCGGTGATCTACGCGGTCAAGGACATTCCCGGCCGCGAGCCGTCCGGTCTCGTGAGCCTCGAGACCGCGACGGGGTTCGCGTTCAACACGGCGTTCTACGGCCAGGTGCGCACGCTCGCGCTGCAGCTCGCCGCGGAGGCCGCGGCGCGCACCTCGGGCGCGCTGCTCGCCCACTGCGCGGCCCTCGACGTCGGCGGCCACGGGGTCCTCGTCTGGGGCGGTCCCGGCTCCTCCCGCACCGGGCTGCTCGCCGCCGCGATGCGCGAGGACGGTGTCCGCCTCGTCTCGAGCGACTCGGTGCTGGTGCGCCTGGGCGCCGCCGAGCCGGTGGCCGACCTGATCGAGCGCAAGCTCTACCTGAAGGCGAAGTGGGTCGGCAAGCTCCCCGAGATCGGCAAGCTCCTCGAGCGCTCCAAGCTCGAGAACATGGTTGTCTCGCGTGACGGCTGCACTGTGGACCACCCCGGCGACGAGTGCCCGCTCGACCGCGGCGCCGCGGTGTGCGTCGAGGCCTCCAAGAACGGCCGCGTCATGCTCGACCCGTACTGGCTCGGGGGCGCCGCGCGCCACGCGCGCCGCACCGTCCCGCGGGTCGCCGTGCTGCTCGCCCGCGACCCGGTGCTGCCGATGGTGCAGCAGCTCGACGCCCGCGAGGCGGCGCGCATCCTCGCCTCGGGGCAGCTCCCCGGCGCGGCCGGCAAGGCGGTCCCGTTCGCCAACCCCCACCTCGCCGGCCTCGACGCCGCCCGCTCCGACCTGCTGCGTGCCCAGCACGAGCGGTTGTTCGCCGCCACCAAGGTGGTGGTGCTCAACATGGCCATCGGTTCGGTCGACGGCGCCGCCAAGCGCCTGCTCGAACTCTGCCGGTAGGAGCGATGGAGGCCGGAACGACCCGAAACCCCGCGCGACACGGCGAGGCCGAACGCGATGTCGGGCGGGGAATCCGGGGCGGTCGCCGATGAGCGGCGTGCTGCAGCGCCTCCTGGCGCTCGAGCGCGAGATCCGAGTCGTCATCATCGGTGCGGGCGCGATGGGCCGCGGCCTCTTCTACCAGTGCTGCGTCACCCCGGGGATCAGGTGCGTCGGCATCGCCGACGTCGAGCTCGACCGCGCGGCCGGGTGTGCCGCGATGATGGGCCGCGAGTACCGGATCGTGGAGAGCGCGCGCGAGGTGCGGGACGCCTACGGGCGCGGGACCGTGGCGGTGTGCAGGGACGGCGCGCTGCTCGCCGAATGCGAGGGCGCGGACGTGCTCATCGAGGCGTCCAACTGCATCGGCCCTGCCGCCCGCTTCGCGATCGCGGCCGTCGAGAGCGGAAAGCACCTCGTGCTGATGAACTCCGAGGTCGACCTCGCGTTCGGGCCGCACCTCGCGGCGCTGGCGCGCGCGAACGGCAAGGTCTACACCAGCTGCGACGGCGACCAGCACGGCGTGCTCAAGAACCTGATTGACGATCTCACGCTGTGGGGCTTTGACCTGGTGATGGCGGGGAACATCAAGGGGTTCCTCGACCGCTACGCCAACCCGACGACCATCGTGCCCGAGGCGGACAAGCGCAACCTCGGCTACAAGATGTGCACCGCCTACACGGACGGCACCAAGCTCGGCATCGAGATGGCGCTGCTCGCCAACGCCCTCGGCCTCGCGGCGCCGGTGCCCGGGATGCACGGCCCCCGGGCGCGGCACGTCCGCGAGGTGTTCGACCTGATCGACATACCAGGCGAGTGGCAACGGGCCGGACCGTTCGTCGACTACGTCCTGGGCGCCCAGCCGGACGGCGGCGTGTTCGCGATCGGCCGCTGCGACCATCCCTACCAGCGGGGCATGATGTCGTACTACAAGATGGGGGCGGGGCCGTTCTACCTGTTCTACCGGCCGTACCACCTCTGCCACGTCGAGGCGATGGCGGGGATCGCGGAGGCGTTCCTGGACGGGCGCTCGCTGCTGCAGCCGACGCACGGCTTCCGCACCAACGTCTACGCGTACGCCAAGCGGCTGTTGACGGCCGGTGAGGCGCTCGACGGCATCGGCGGCTACGCCTGCTACGGGCTGATCGAGAACTGCGGCGAGCAGCACCCCGGACTGCCGATCTGTCTCGCGGAGGGGGTGACGCTCACGCGAGCCGTGGCGAAGGACGCACCGATCCTCCTGGAGGACGTCGAACGAGGGGCCGCCGGGTTCGAGTTCGACCTGTTCCGGCAGGCGGAGGCCGCATCACGGATGCTCCCGCGGCCATGAAGCTGGGGATCGCGGTCGTCTACCTCGTCCGCGAGGGCAACGAGCGCTTGCTCGAGCTGCACCTGGAGTCGATCCGCAGACACACCGGCGTGCCGTACGCCATCTACGCCGGCGCCAACCGGCTCGCCGCCGGGATGCGGGAGACGCTACGGCGGCGTCCCGAGGTGAGGATCCTCGACCTGCCCGTCACCGCGCTGCGGACGAGCGAGGAGCACGCCTTCTATCTCGAGCGCCTGATCGCGGCCGCGCTGGACGACGGCGTGAGCCACGTCGCGGTGCTCCACGTGGACTCGTTCCCCGTCCGACCGGGGTGGGCGCAGGAGACCGCCGCAGCCCTGTCGGAGCGCCGGCCGTTCGCCGCGGCGGTGCGCGACACCCGCTTTGACGACAAGCCGTTCACGGCGTTCATGCTGATGCAGGCTGAGTTCCTCCGCGAGCGGCGGCCGCGGTTCCTGCTCGACGACAAGGAGCGGCGATCGGCCGCGTACCGGAGCTACCGGCGGCGGTTTCCTCACCACCCCGACTCCGGCGTCGGGTTCGGTCTCCTGGCGTACCGCGAGGGGTTGGAGTGGCTCCGCCTGGAGCGCAGCAACCGCGGCGAGGACCACGCCCACTTCGGCAGCGTCTACGGCGACACGGTGTTTCACCTCGGCGCCGCGGCGTGGCGGCGGAAGGACTTCCCGGGCAGCCGCGGACCGACCGGCCTTCTCGACCTGCGCGCCCGCCTCGGGCCGGCGCTGGGGCGCGCGCTCCCCGGGCGGGCGCGTGATGCGCTCAAGCGGGTGATGAGCCGCGCCGTACCGGCGCTCGACATCGAGGCGAAGTACGCCGCCAACGAGGCCGCCTTCGAAGCCGTGCGGCAGCGCCTGCTGGCCGACCCCGACGCGTACATCGCCCACCTGCGGTTCGGGTGAGGCTAGCCAGGAACCGCAACCGGCAGCGGCCGCGTCGCGGTCGGGAACACGCGCAGGAGAACGGCTCGTTACGGCACGATCGCCGGGACGATCGTCGGGTCGCCGGTGGCGTTGTCGATCACCGCGGCGTACGCCCACACCGCGGCGCCCTCGGTAAGCACCTCGACCGTCGCGTAGGCCAAGTCCGCATCGCCCGCGCCCAGCGTGCCGAAGACGTCGTCGAGCTGCGTCCACCGCCCGGCCGCGACGTCCAGACTCTTCTCACCCAACTTCACCCCTCCCTGACCGAACAGCCGCAGGCGAACCGTCGTCGTGAAGGTGCCGGCGTTGGCAAACCCGACGTTGCTGCGGAAGCTCGCGGTGCGCTTGAGCTGGGGCAGGATGCCGACCTTGCCTGAAGCGACCCCGTCCCCGATCGCCAGCGCCGGGTACGCCCCTCCGAACGTGCCGCTGGCGGCGAGGTTGTACGACCGGCCGATGCTGGCGACGGACACGTCCGAGATCACCTGAACGACGCCCGAGGTGGAGGCATCCTGGGGGAAGCCGAACAGCGAGACGAGGACGTCCGTCCACTCCACGGTGCCGTGCCCCGGGAGCACCGCGGCGCGCAGCACCGGCGCCGATTCCGAGAAGTACGCCAGCGTCAGGTTGGCCGCGGCATCGTTTGGGTTGACGACGGTGACGTCGGCCCGCCACTGGCTCCCGTAGTTCCCGGGCTTGTGGGCGAGGGCGGGGATGAGGTGCGAAGAGGACGCCGGCGCGGCCGGCACGACGATCGTCCCATTCCGGGTGCAGGAGGCGGCGCCGATGCCTGCGGTGAGCGACCACGCGTAGAGACCGGGCGAGGCGTAGCTGTGCGACGGGTTCTGCTGGGTCGAACTCTGACCGTCGCCGAAGTCCCACGCGTAGCTGACCTCCCCCGAGCAATCGGTCGGGATCGCAGAGCCGGCGAAGGTCGTCGCGGATCCCGCACCGGCCGCCAGGGGGACCGAGGCGGAGCACGCCACCCAGCAGTCGGGCGTGACGGACACGGTCACCGATGCCGAGGCGGCGGCGCTCGCCGAGTCGGTGGCGGTCACGCTGACGACGTAGTTGCCACCCCCCGAGTACACGTGGTTGGGGCTCTGCTCGGCCGAGTGCGGGGAGCCGTCCCCGAAGTCCCACGCGAACGTGTACGGCGGCACACCGCCGGAGGGCAGGCACTGCAGCGCCACGCTCAGCGGGGCCAGACCGCTGGCGGGAGAGGCCGTCGCCGAGGCGCTCAGCGGCGCGGGCTCCAGCGCGATCTCGGCCACGAAACCGTCGGTGACGCCGCCGCCGAAGATCGGCTGCGCCGCGTTCACAACGGGGAAGTTGGACCCGGCGGCGCCGACCACGACGACCCGGCCGAACGCCGGGACCGCGACGGCCATAGCGCTGCGCATCAGGCCCGTGCCCTCGAGGTAGGTGGAGAACTCGAGACGGGACCCCGTCGCGTCCAGAACGCTGAGGAATCCACTCACGAGGCCCCAGTCTGGGGGCTGCGACTGCAGCGGTTGCACGAGCGGGAAATCCGCTGAGCTCGTCGCACCCGCGACGAACACTCGCCCCGACGCGTCCACGGCGACCCCATAGGCTTCCTCCTGGCCAGAGCAGCAATTGGGACCCGGGAAGGTCATCCCATCGCTGCCGCCCAGGTAGGTGGAGAAGAGGAGTCGATCGCCGGTGGCGGCAACCGCGGTGACAAAGGCATCGGTCGTGCCCGAGCCGGAGATCGAGGTCTTCAACGCTCCGGGCGTGGTCGGAAAGTCGGGGGTATAGGTTCCACCCACGACGTACGCGTTCCCCGCCCCGTCGAGGGCCAGCCCGTTGGCCCACGAGTCCAGAGTGCCGCACAGGAGCACGGAGAACTCCCCTGACTCGCCGCCACGGGCGAGCTTGGTGACAAAAGCGGCCCTCCATGATGTGCCGCATTCGTGGGTTCCGACCAGCGGCCGTGCGAAGGGGAAATCAAACGACTTCGTCGACCCCGCAAGCCAGATCGCACCCTGGGCATCGACCGCGACACCCGCAACAGCGTCGTCACGACGGCCGCCCAGGTAGCTCGACAAAAGCAAGGTCGCGGCATCCGCGCTGAGGACAGCAACGAAGGCATCACCGTTACCACCAAGGTGAGGTTGGAACGCGTGCGATGTCGGGAAGTCGTCGGAGAAGGTGGTGCCGACCACGACGATTGAGCCGTCGGGGGCGATCGCGACGCCATCGAGCGCATCGGATCGACTTCCTCCGATGTAGGTCGTCGACTCGAGCGCACCATCGGCGGTCAAGAGGACGACCAGCCCGTCGACGTCACCCCCCGGCCCGAAACGATGGACGGGCGACGGTGAGGATTGGGGCTGTGCCAACCCAACGACGCAGACCCTCCCGTCGCTTGTCACGGCCTCGGCCACCGGACCTCCCACGTTGCCAACGTCAATCGTACGGGTCCACACCAGACTACCGTCAATGGAGTACTTGGCGACGAGCAACTGAGCCGAGAAAGGGTATGATGTCGCTCGGGTGCTCCCTGCGACGTAGAGGTCGCCCGACGGGCTAGCGGTCACCGCGGCGAGTTGATCGCCTCCGGCGCCTCCGAGAAACGTAGAGAACACGAACTCGGGCGGGCTGGCAAATGCCACCGAAACGAAGAAAAATGGGAGGACGGCCCGAGCGACCCCCCGAGCGGTGGCAGAGATGTACGGTCTGACCAGGCCCAGCAGCGCACCACGGTTTGGCATTTGTGCACCCTCCGAGAATCAGTACGCGTTGTCCACAAACAGCGCGAAGTCCTGGCCCCCCGGCACGGCAGGATAGGCGATCGTCTGCGCCCAGATCTGGACGTAGAACGTGCTCCAACCGACATCGGCGGGTTGGAAGACGACCTCCTCGACGTTGTCGAAATGGTTATACGGAAGGGGCTGACCCGATGGATAGACGTGCGACAATCCCGTACTCGATTCGAAGCTGTTTCCAACGAAGAACGCCGTCCACGCCGGGCTGGCGACCACCAGGTTGAGGTCGTTGACAAGGGCAACCGAAGCACCGATAGCAGCCTCCTTGTCGGTCCAAACGACGGTGATGCGCACTGGCTTGTTCGCATCGAGGATGGTGAAGTTCCGCAGGTAGGTGTTTGTGCCGCTGGACGGGAAGAGCCACGTCTGGTCGAGGTCGAAGTAATTCCCTTGCGAAGGGAAGGCGCGCCTGAGGTCCACCTTGCCCCACCCCTGGTCGGCTGCCGACGGAATGTGACCAATGGTGGATCCATTGTGTTTGCCGCCAGCGATGTCCCAAGCTGTATTGATCAGCATCGCCTTGGTCATGGCGGGGCTTGGTCGCACGCCCGAATGCGCGGTCTTGTACCACTTCGCAACGAGGCCGGCTGCGCCGGTCACGGCAGGGGCAGCAAAGCTGGTGCCGTAGGACCACGTGATCGGGTTCGAGCCACCCATCCCGGGGAGGATACCGCCAGGGTTGCGGCCACAAAACTTGGAGACGTTGCCTCCCCAGCAGGTAGCGGGTGCGTTTCTCGTGAGTGCTCCCATCGTGCGCGTGCCTGGGGCGACGAGGTCGGGCTTGACTCGCCCATCATTCGTGGTCGAGGAGCTGAAGGACGCCACATCGTACGCGTTGTTCGCATTGGTGAAGGTCGTGCAGATGTCTGGGTCGAGGAACGGGTTGTAACCTTCGGAGGCACCGACGGAAATGACGTTCTTGGCGTTGGCAGGCGCAAAGACCTGACCGGCCACATTGCCGGAGGAAACAACAATAGTCATTGGCAGCTGAAACCCCAGGCCGCTGGCGTCCCGCACGCGCTGGTCGAGAAGCGCTGAGAAGGAATCATAGTCGGCTGTGTTGTTGTTCGCGGAGAGGTTGGTCGCCCAGACGCCCAATGCCGCAAAGTTGGCCAGGCCGTTGCGAACGGCGATCTGGACGAGGTCCGAATCCCCCGGCACTTGATTGTAGATCTTGGCAAAGGCAATCTTCGCTGCTGGCGCCACGCCCGCATCGCCCCAGAAGACGCCCGAGCTGCACGTCGTTGGGGTTGGGCAGGTTCCCGAGCACCCAGCACACGGGGTGGAGGTCGTTGCCGTTTCGGAAAACGCCGTCCCATTGGTTGTCCCACCGCTCCCAGCCATAATCGCTGTCACCAGCGTGCCGTGCCCATCGCAGTCGCTCCGGTCTGGGGCATATGCGGGGTTGCCCAGGTACTTCACGCGGGTGTGGCCATCCGAGCCAAGAAGATCGATATGAATGTCGTCCGTCGGGTTGCCGCTACCATCAACGCTTCCTGTGTCGAGGCCTGTGTCGAGCACGCCGAGGTAGATGTCGGACGCGTTGGCGAGGCCCTTCTGACTCAACCAGCCGTAATAGTCGACGTTCTGGTTCGGCTTGTAGACGGTCCTGTACAGGCCGGTATCGGGATCAATCTCGGGGGCCGAGGCGAGCTGCCCGGCGACGATCAATGAGTCGCGTTCGCCGGATGGCGCATTCTGCGAGACGCGCTCGATCGCGATGACCTCTGGGCTGTACGCGAGTCCTCTAATCGTGTCGTTTGCCAGCTGCGCGAAGACCAGCGTGACATCGCCCGTGGCCACCCGAGCGAGGCTGCCCGGGAGCGCCATGCCCTCGATCTCTGCCATCACCGCGTCGTTCGAGGGAACGCTGAGCACTTGGACCGCGACCTTCGAGAAGCCATCCGGGGAGAAGAGGTGGGCCTGATCCAGGAGTTTGAACTCCGGGACGAACGGAAGCAGGTTGACGACAAACCCGCTGTTGTCCTTCAGCTTGCGAAGGTCGTCGAGCGGGCCATACACGAGGTAGGCGTTCTCTGGGATGTAGCTGACAACCTGCGCGCCCGCCGCCCGCAAGGCGTCGACCCATTCGGCCTTGGGAATCGCGCGAAGGACGACAAGGTAGAGGTTTGCACGATCGGCGGGGAATGCGGGTGCGATCACGTCGCTTGACAGGCTGGCGCGACCGTCGAGTGTGAAGTCACGGAGAAAGAGTTTGTCCTGATCGGGCAGCGGTGAAACCATCAAGCCGGTCGTCTGTGCGAGCGCCGCTGCCGTAGTGGGACCCAGATCGATCACCGCCATCGCCTCGTAGTCTTCGACCACGGCCGCACCCAGCTTCTGGATGGTGGCGATGGGTAACGGCACCGTGATCGGGGGCGTGGCCCCCGTCGCCGCGATCTTCTGAACGAGAACCTTCTCACCTGCGGTTGCCGCAGGGGCGGCAACCAGAATAACCAACAGAAGCGTGACCTGAGCTACGGCGAGCGCCCAAGACGAAACCACCTTGGAACGTTGGGGGGGGGGCATCAAAGCCTCCTTGGCTGAGCCTGCAAATCTGGTGCGTCCTTGAACGGTTGTACCATCGGCAGCCACTCTATCTTGACAGCTCGTTGGACCCAGGACGGTTCTTCAGGCGCGGCCCTCGCACCTCCAAACCTTCATCATGTGCAACAAAGGTAGGCTCTGAGCAGGACCATGTCAATGAGCGGCCGTGATGCTGGTCACCGTGTGCTCTCGGAATTTGAGAACGTGTTCGAGCTTTCCAAGTTCGAGAACATGGTCGTCTCGCGCGACAGCTGCACCGTGGACCACCCGTTCGACGAGTGCCCGTTCCGCCGCGGCGCCGCCGGAGGTTCGCTGAAGCTCTGCCGGTATCGGAGGGTGGTGGCCTGAACGCCCCTGGACCCCGCGCGGTAAAGGTGGGCGGGACGCGGCGTTATGCGGGGCGCTTGGCCATCTCGAGCTCGAGCATGCGCTGGTGCTCGACCTCGGACTGGCGCAGCCCTTCGAACAACTGGGTGACCTCGTCGGGGATCGCCTGCTCCATCGCCGCGGCGTAATAGGCCTCGGCCTTCTTCTCGGCCGCCATCGCCAGCCGGAACGCGTCCGCCCGGGTCATACCGGCGGACGCCACCGCGTCGTACGGCGCCTCGACCCCCCACAGGGCGCGGTTGGCGAGGTTGGCGGGGGCGACGGGGTAGAGCGCCTCGCGGCGCTCGGCGATCTGCTGGCGGTGGAGTTGCTCCCGTCCCGCCATCCGGTGGAAGAAGCCCCCGATCTCGCCGTTGCCTTGCGATTCCATCGCGTTCGCGAGGTACTCGTACTGCTCGTAGGCTTCTTCCTCCGCGAAGATCGCGAGGTCGAGGACGTCCTGAGGTTGCAGCTTCGAGAAGTCCATGTCGAGACCCATCGTTGCCTCCGGTGAACAATCCGGGCGGGAGCGCCGGCGCGCGGCGGGTGCCGCCGCGCCGTCACTCTGCCCTGGCAGGCAGCGTCGTGTCAACTGCAGGCACGCAACGCTGGGACGCGGCACGAGAAGGCAAGCGGTGCGGCGGGTGTGTCGGCGCGCCCCGCGGGCGCCGGGACCTTCCCGTCAGCGCGCGGGCACCTTCGTCAGGGGCCGCAGGCCCGCGGAGAAGACCCGGGTCTCCTTGCCGCCGTACTCGGTTCCCGAGGTCAGGAACGCGCCGGCGAGCTTCCCGTCCCTGTCCACCTCGACGGGGATGCAGATCTCGTCCCGCTTGATCCCCTCGGCGGCGACCAGCGGTCCGTCGAGTGCGGCCTCGATGACGTACTTGGTCTGGAGGGTGAGGCCCTGGCGCGCGCTCCCCGGGTTCGGGTAGACGCGCCCGTTCCTGAGCGCGGCATCGCCGACCTTGCCCGCGACGGCGCCGTCCTCGCCGATCGAGAGGGACATCGGCAGCTCCTGCGTCTTGCACCAGTTGACCGCGACCTCGGCGTGGCCCTCCCAGCGTCCGACCATCGACGCGGGGGGCGCGACCGGAGCTTTCCGGCACGCCACTGAACTTGCGGCGACTCCCAGCAGCAGCGAGACGACCAACGTGTTGCGGCTCATGATCGGATCCCTCCTCCGTGCGTTCCCGTGACGGTCTGAAGCGATCGCCGAGGATGCGACTCATGAACACGATATCTCAAGGAACACGTCTCTCAAGATTGTACCCCACGTCGTGGCGTCGCGAACGCTCGCCGTTCTGCCGGTCACACCCGGTCGGGCCGCCGCCGGAGGTCGCCGCGCCCGCGCGGGTCGGTGCGGCCTCCAGTGGGGGCGTGGGATACTTCGGTTCGTGGTCGCATCCTCCGAAGCCCTCAAGCGCTGGCCGCTGGTGGTCGTGGGGGTGGTGTCGGTCCACCTGGCGTTCGGGGTCCTCGGACGCGGCTTGTGGAAGCCCGACGAGCCGCGCGAGGCGGCGATCGCGGCCCACATGGCGCGGCCGGGCGGCGACCTCGTGGTGCCGCACCTCGGGGACGCGGCGTTCTGCGAGAAGCCGCCGCTGTACTACTGGGTCGCGGCCGGATCGGCGCGCCTGTTCGGCCAGGGAGCGGTCGCACTCCGCCTCCCGAACGCGCTGTACGCGCTCGCGGGGGCGCTCCTGGTCGGCGCGCTGGCGGCCGCGGCCGCGGGCCGCGCCGCCGCGCTCGCGGCCGGCGTCGCGATGGGGACGCTGTACCTCGCGTACCGGGTGGAGATCTGGGTCGCCACCGACGCCCTCCTGATGCTCTCGGTGGCGGGAGCGCTCCTCGGCTGCTACCGCGGTCTCGCCGCCAGGCGGGGGTGGCCCAAGCTCGGCTGGTACGCCCTCATGCACGCCTTTCTCGCGGCCGGCTTCCTGACCAAGAACGTCGTCGCGTGGATCGTGCCGGCGCTCGCGCTGCTCGTCTTCGTGGCCTGGGAGCGGCGCTGGCGCGAGCTGCTGGCCTGGGAGCTCTGGGCCGGGGTCGCGATCCAGGCCGCCGCGGTGCTGCCGTGGGTGCTCGCGGTGGGCGCGCGGCCGGCGGGCGCGGCGTACCTGAAGGCGTTCTTCGTCAACAACCTGTTCGGACGCTTCACGGCGATGGAGGGCGTCGGCTACACCCAGTCGCACCCCGGCTGGCCGGGTGCGTACCTGGTGGAGATGCCGGTCTACCTGCTGCCGTGGACGTTTCTGATGGCCGCGGCGGTGGCGGAGGCGTGGCGAGCGGTCCGGTCGCCGGTCGTGGCCGGGAACGCCGGTGCCGCGAGCGAGCGCGCGGCGTGGCGCTTCGCGACCGCGGCGATCGTGCCCGGCCTGGTCGTGCTCTCGGCCGCGGCCACGATGCGGGACATCTACGCGGCGGTTCTGATGCCGCCGTTCGCCCTGCTCGGCGGGCTGTGGACGGCGCGGGCGCTCGCCGCGCCCGGTCGGTTCGACCGCGCCATGGTGCGCGCCACGGGCGTGCTCATCGGCGCGGTGGCGCTGCTGCTGCCGCCCGCGCTCCTCGTCGCGGTGCTGCGGCTCAAGGCGCCCGCGCCGCCGCTGGCGGTGCTGGTGCTGGCGGCGGGCTGGCTCGCCGCCGTGGCCCTCTCGGTGCGCTCGTGGCGGGCCGCGCGACGGGGCCGGATCGGCTGGTTCCTGGCGAGCGCGGTGGCCGCCTGGGTGGTGGCGTGGTCGTGCTGGGCGCCGCTCGTCTTCCCCGTGATCGACCGAGCGCAGGATATCGCCCCGGTGGCCCGGGCGGCGGCGGTGGTCGCCGCCGAGCACCCGATCGCGCTCTGGCGACCCGACGAGACGATCATCGGCGTCATGGACCTGGTGGCTTCGCTGACGCCGCCGCGCGTGACGACCCTGGAGGGGTTGCACCGTCTGCAGGAGAAGACGCCTGGTCTTCGCCTCGTGGCGGAGGCGACACCGAGCAAGGGGAAGAGCCGGGCACTGGCGGAGCTGGAGGCGGCGTCCGGTTTCACGGTCCAGCAACGCATCGAGCTGCCTCGCCCCGGCGGGCGCACGTACGTGATCCTGGCCCCGCCTGCGCCGCCGCGGTCGTGACGCTCAGAGCCCGAGCCGGCGGCGCCAGGGGCGGGTGCGCTCCTTGACGGCCTGGGTGACCCCGCGCCAGGCGAGGCACGCGCCGTAGAGGCGGCGGAGACGGGCGGGATCGAGTCCGCGCGCCCGGCAGTACCCCGCCAGCACCTCGCCGTCGTCGTTGAGGCGGAGCTGCACCAGGTTCGCGACGCCGGCGCGCGCGCCGACGCGGGCGAACCGCATCCGGTTGATGTCCACGAGCTGGAAGCTGACGCCCCCGGGGCGGGCGCGGTCGGGCACCAGCAGGATGTTGCCCGACGTGAGGTCGCGGTGGACGACCCCCAGCTCGTGGAGGCGGCCGACGAACTCGCCCAGCAGCCCCAGCAGCAGGGTGCGGTCGCGGGCGCCGGGCAGCCGCAGCTCGCGCGCCTCCCGGACCTCGGGCAGGTACGCCGAGCAGAAGTACGACGCGGCCGGCCAACCGCCGCGGCTGACCTCGACCGCGGCGAACGGCTGCGGCGTTCCGACGCCGAGGGCTTCGAGGCGGAGGGCGTGGTCGAAGGCGCGCACCGCCTTGGTCGCGCGCAGGCGGTAGACGAGGCGCTTGCCGGGGCTGACGACCGGGAAGCGCTTGACGGCCACGTCGTCCCCCTCGACCAGATCGCGGAAGATGACGTTTCGCCCCCGGTAGATGACCGCGTGCGGCGGGATCGCACGGGTGCGGTCCTCGAGGCTTTCGCACCAGGCGCGCCGCTCCGGTACATCCCACGCGGCGGCGATCCGCACGACCTTCGCTAGGAGGTCACCCACGCCGATATCTTACGGCACCGTTTTCGGGCGGGGGCGGGGACCGCCTCACCCGCGGTCGGCGTCGTCCTCGGCCCGGGCGGCCCGCGCCCCGGCGTTCACGTCGACGCGGGCGAGGGCGACGATGCCGAGGGCGAAGAACACCTCCACCGAGAGGATGCTGGCGCGGGGGTTGCCGGTGAGTTGGCCGACCACGCCGTAGAGCAGCGGGCCGAGGATGCCGGCGAACTTCTCGGCGAGGGCGTACATGCCGAAGAACTCGCCGGACTTCGCGCGCGGCGTCAACTCGGCGAAGACCGCGCGCGAGAGCGCCTGTGTGCCGCCCTGGACGGCGCCGACGAGGACGCCGATCATGAAGAACTCGGCCTGGGTCCGTAGGACGAAGCCCCACAGCGGTACGATCGCGTACACAGCCAGGCCAAGCACGATCGCCCGCTTGGCATCGAGGGTCCGGGCGAAACCGCCGAGGAGCCGCTCTCCGGCCGCCAGCGCAAACGCCGCACCCAGGAGTTGATCGGCTGCCAGCAGCGCGAGGGTTGCGGGGATTGTCAAGCCCCCGTGGACGTTGGCGAACGCCCCCAGCGCCGGCAGCGTCACCGCCGTCCAGAGCACCATGGCGACGGCGCGCCCGCGCCACGAGGTGCCGGGGTGGGGGATGCGACCGAACGCCAGGGCGTAGGGGAACGCGACGAACTGGGTCAGCAGCAGCGTGCCGATCAACGCCGCGGTGGGAAGACCGAGGGCGGCACCGTACGCCGTCGCGAGCAGGACGATCGCGCCGATCCCCTCCATGTACAGCCAGAACGCGATCAGCATCGTGAACAGCTCCCGGCGACCGCGGATGTTGCCCAGGGTGCGCGCGAGGCGGGCGCAGGCGTCGCGCAGCACGTTGCCGGACGCCCCGGCCGCCGGCGCCAGGGCGGGCGGCTCCGGCACCGCCACGGCGAGCGGGAGCGCAAACACCAGCCACCACGCACCGACGGCGAGGAAGGCGATGCGCACCGCGGCGTTGCCGTCGAGGCCGACCCGGCCGGCGCCGAGGTAGAGCGCGGTCGCCAGGGCGAGCAGCGTACCGCCGCCCACGTACCCCATGGCGTAGCCGAGGGCGGAGGCGCGGCCGGTGTCGTCGGGGCGGGCGACGTGCGGCAGGAGAGAGCTGTTGAGGCCGAACGCGATGTTGACCGTCACCTGGGCGGCCATGTAGAGGCCGAGCGCCAGCGCCCAGCGCCCTCCCGAGACGGCGCCCATCGCGGCAGCGAGCGCCGCTCCGAAGACGGTCGCGACCAGGAGAAGTCGCTTGCGCCGGCCGGTCAGGTCGGCGACCGTGCCGACCAGGGGGGCGAGGACCGCCACCACGAGCAGCGCGACCGCCGTGGCGACGGCGTAGACGTTGGAGGCGGTGTCGCGGGCGAGCGCGGCGGCAGCGGCGGAGGCGCCGCCCGCCGCGAGGAACGCCGGCGCCGCCAGCGCCACGAAGTAGGGGGGGAAGAACGTCGTCGCGGTGACCGTGATGAAGCCGTGGTTGGCCCAATCGTAGAACGCCCAGGCACGCACCCGGCGCCGGTACCCCCGCTCGGCAACGTCGTCGCCCATGCGGTCCGATCGTACCGTACCTGCGCCTGGCGCCGCGGCGCGGCCGGAAGCGGGCGCTCAGCGGAAGGGGTACGATCGCAAGCTGAAGCCGTTGCGGCGCCCGCGCCGCAGCCGGCGCCGCAACGACGCGTGGAGGACCGCAACCGGATGCGCAGCGCACGCTCCGTAGCCATCATCGAGGGGTTGTTCGCGGTGGTCGTGTGGGGAGGGTCGTTCATCGCCACCAAGGTCGCCCTCGCCGAAGTCTCGCCGGTGACGGTGGTCTGGCTGCGCTTTGCGATTGGGGTGGTGGTGCTCGGCGCCGCCGTCGCGCTGCGCGGCCAGTTTGCGCTGGTTTCCTGGCGCGAGTTGGGTGTGTTCGCGGCGCTCGGCCTGATCGGGATCACCTTCCACCAGTGGCTGCAGTCCACCGCGCTCGTGACGGCGCGGGCCAGCACCAGCGGCTGGATCGTCGCCACCACGCCGATCTTCATGGCGCTCTTGGGCTGGCTCGTGCTCAAGGAGAGGCTCAAAGCCGCCCGCGTCGCCGGGATCGTGCTGGCTGCGGTCGGGGTCGTTCTGGTGGTGACGCGGGGCGATCCGGCCGTTCTGCTGCACGGCCGGTTCGGGGCCCCCGGAGACGTGCTCATCCTCGTGTCGGCGCCGAACTGGGCGGTATTCTCCGTGCTCTCCAGACGCGCGCTGCGCGTCCACCCGGCGGCGCGGATGATGGCGTACGTGATGGCGCTCGGCTGGCTGTTCACCTCGGTGCTCCTCGTAGCCGGCCCCGGCCTCTCCGAGGTGCCGCGCCTCACGTCGCGGGGATGGGGCGCGATCGTCTTCCTCGGCATCGCCTGCTCGGGTCTCGCCTACATCGCCTGGTACGACGCGTTGCAGCGCATGCCGGCTTCCGATGCCGGGGCGCTCCTCTACCTCGAGCCGCTGGTCGCGATGACGGTCGCGGCGGCGGTGCTCGGGGAGCGGATCACGCTGGTTACCCTGGGCGGGGGTGCGGTGATTCTCCTCGGCGTGTGGCTGGTCAACCGCTCGCCGGGCGCCGCCGCCCGGGAGGCGGTGGCGGTGGGTCCCGGCGAGGAGTGAAGCGTCGCGGGCTCAATACCGGCGGAACATGCGCTGGATCTCGCGGGTGTCGGTGGTGCGGGTGAGCGCGAGGGCGAGCAGGATGCGGGCCTTCTGCGGCGAGAGGTTGTCGGCCACGACGAAGTCGAGGGCGTCGTCGTCGGCCTCGCCGTTGCGGGCCACGGCGCCGCCGGGGATGCGGCTGGCGCGGACGACGACGATCCCCTTCGCGCGCGCGGCGACCAGCGCGGCCTTCGCCTCGACGGAGAGGCTGCCGTCGCCGACCCCGGCGTTGACGATGCCCTTGCACCCCGCGGCCACCAGGGCGTCGATCGCGATACGGCCCGAGCCGGCGTACGCGAGGGCGATGCCGACCTTGGGTAGCTCGCGGAGGTCCTTGACGTCGAACTCCGTGGCCGTGGTGTGGGCGCGGTCCGCGGTGTGGTAGAAGGCGGGCCGGCCGCCCGCCATCACCCCGAGGACGCCGAGTTCCGGCGAGCGGAAGGTGTCGAGGGCGACGGTGTTCGTCTTGGTGACGTCGCGCGCCGCGTCGATGCGGTCGTTCATACAGACGAGCACACCGCGCCCGACGGCCTCGCGGCTGGCGGCCAGCGCCACCGCGTTGTAGAGGTTCATCGGGCCGTCGGCCGAGATCGCGGTGGACGGGCGCATCGCGCCGACCAGCACGACCGGCTTGGCGCTCTTGACCACGAGGTCGAGGAAGTACGCCGTCTCCTCCAGGGTGTCGGTGCCGTGAGTGATCACGACGCCGGCCACGTCGTCGCGGGCGAGCAGCTCGTTGACCCGCCGGCCGAGACGCAGCCAGTTGTCCGGGGTCATGTTCTCGCTGGCGATCTGGAACACCTGCTCGCCGCTGACGCGGGCCACCTGGGCGAGTTCCGGTACCGCCGCGATCAACGCCGCGACGCCGACCGTCGCCGCTTTGTACCCCACGGTCGTAGTGGTCGTGGCGCCGGTGCCGGCGATCGTGCCGCCGGTCGCCAGGATCATCACATGGGGCAGCGGCGCCGGCTGCGGCGTCTCGGCCGCCGCGGCAAGCGCCAGGATCAGGAAGGCAAGCGCAAGTGCGTTGGGACGTCGGGTCATCACGGCAGACCTCCTCGGATCGGGTGCAAGCCTAGCAGGTGCGGCTGCGGAGGCGCATGCCCGCCCGGCGGTCGCGGCGTAGTGGAATAACGCGAGTCGTCCGCTCCTTCGTGGAAGGACGCAGACCTGCGTCATGCGGAGGGCGGGGTGCAAGGCAGACCGGTGGTTTCCGGAGGCGGTGTGGGCGGGCCACTGGTTCCGCCGGCGGTCTCATCCCTGCCCGGGGAAGGCGTGCCGGCCCTCGACCGGCGCCTGCGAGCGGGGTTCTGGCTGTTGCTCGTGGTGTTCTCGTTCTCGGGGGTCTTCGGCCACTCCCTGTGGGGGGGCAACGACGCCCGCGAGGGCGGGATGATCTGGGACATGGTGCGCCACGGCACCCTGGTGACCCCGACGATCGACGGCCGCCCGTTCCTCGAGAAGCCGCCGCTGTTGCACTGGACCGGCGTGGCGATCTGCCGCCTCGCCGGTCGCGTCACCGAGGGGCTGGTGCGGCTCCCCGCGGCGCTCTACGGTTTCGGGACGCTCGCGTTGATCGTGCTGTTCGTGCGCGGACCGCGCGGGGCGGGCGGCGAGTTCGACCGCGGTCGCGAGCTCGCGGCGTGGGGGGCGGCGTTCCTGTGCGGGACCGCCATCGAGTTCCAGGAGTACGCGCACATCGTCCTCACCGACATGGCGCTCGTGTTCATGGTGACGCTTTCGCTGGTCGTGTTCTGGCGCGCCTACCAGCGGCCGCACGCGGCGCGCTGGGTCGGATTCCTGCTTGTGGCATCGGCCTCGTTCTACGCCAAGGGGCTGGTCGGTCCCGCCCTGATCTGGTCGTCGGTGGGGATCTTCCTGCTCTGGAAGCGACGGTTCCGGCTGCTCGCCGGCCTCGCCGCCGCGTACGCCCCACTCCTCCTGCTGGTCGTCCTCCCCTGGGTGCTGGCGCTCGACCGCTTCGGCGGTCTGGCGGCACTCCGGTTCGTCTTCTGGGACAACCAGATCGGGCGCTTCTTCCACTTCGGCGACCAGAGCCTGCCGCGCGACCCGTTCTTCATCAACAAGGAGCGGTGGTACTACTACATCGTTCACCTGCCGCTCTACCTGGCGCCGTGGACACTCCTGATCGTCCCGGCCGCCATCGCCTGGGTGCGGCGGTCCTCGCCGTTCCGCACCTCGTTTCACGCGTTCGTCGCCAGCGCTGTTGCGGGGATGGCACTGGTGCTGCAAGCGTCCTCGGCCAAGGTCGCGAGCTACGCCCTCCCGGTGTACCCGTTCCTCTTCGCGGCGGTGGCACTCTGGCTCGCTCAGATGCTGGCGCGCGGGCGGCCGACGTGGGTCGAGCGGTGGAGCGTCCGCGCCACCGCGGCGGCCGTCGGCCTTCTGCTCGGCCTCGTGCCGGTGGTGTTCATCGTCGGGACGTACGTCCGCCCTGACCTCTTCCGGGTCGGAGGCGGGCTGGAGACGGCCGCGGGGTTCGTCCTCGCGGTCGTCGTGCTGGCGCTTCTGGCTGCCGCCGCGCTCGTGCTCGTGCGTTTGCGGCGATCGCCGGCATGCCCCCTGGTGTGCGCCGCCGGACCGGCCTCCTACGCGCTGATCGTGATCGTGGCGCTCCAGCTCGTCACGCCGGCGATCGACCGGCACCGCTCGTACCGGCCGATCGCTGCGCTGGCCGTGGATGAACTGGACCATGGCGTCACGGTGGGGCTCGGCACCGAGGCGTACCGTGACGTCGGCGCGTTCACCTTCTACCTCGACCGCCGGTTGCCGCTGCTGGCGAACGCCGGCGACGTGGCGTCCTTCCTGCGGTCCCCGGAGCCAAGGGCGGTCATCGCCCCGCGAGACGATCTGTCGGCGCTCGAGGCGCACCTCGCCGGCGTTCCGCACGGCCGGCTGTCGGCCGGGGCGCCGGGCACGCTCTCTCGCGCCTGGGTGATCCTAGTCAACGGTGCGGGGCAGGTCGCGACCGGCCGCGGACGGCCGGCCGCGCGGGGCTCTACGGTGCTGGCGCAACGTCCGGTTCGCAGCGGGCGCGCGCACAGCGAGGGGGGAGGCGACGCCGGCAAGCCGCGAACCTGGGGCGGCGGGCCCAGTACGGTCCGCGGCCCGGAACGCAACTGAGCCCCTGCCTGATCACGGGGGCAGGGCGGGTCACGACACAGCGGCGACCGTGTCGGTCACGGCGGCTTCGAGGGCGTGGCGGTCTTTGGCGGACACGTCGAGGAACTCGACGCCAACCTCGACGGCGCCGGCCTGTGCGACGCTCTCCCAGACCACCCGCCCCTGCGCTTTGACGACCCTCGAGGGGAGGGAGATCAGCAGCTCGACGGCGGTGCCGACGCCGAGCGGTTCGTGGTGAACGAACATGCAACCGCCGCCACTCACGGTGCGCGTCTTGGCGAGCGCCTCCGAGGCCTCGTCGCCGATCCTCTTGACAAGCACGGCCTTTTGGGTGGGAACCCGAGGAAAACGTCGTTTCTCCCGTGGGTCTTCGGCCATCCGCTCACCCCCGCGCGTGTTCACCGCGGCTGAATCTATCAGCGCGGCGGTCGCAGTTCAAGGGCGGCCGGCGAGACTGTCCCCCACCGGGCAAGCTTGTGCGCGACTGGTACAATCGAGTTCTCCGGGCCGGCACGGCCGGGAAACGGACGGCCACCGATGACACCGCCCCCCGCCGAGAAGTTCCCCAAGGTCTTCTGGACCGCCAACGTCACCGAGCTGTTCGAGCGCGCCGCCTACTACTCGATGGCCAGCTTCGTGGTCATCTACCTCGGCCAGCTCGGATTCGGAGACTACTGGCCGTCGTTCCTCAACTCGACGGTGTTGTGGGGTCTCGTCTACTTCCTTCCCATCCTGTCCGGCACGATCGCCGACCAGGTGGGGTTCCGGCGCTCCCTGCTCGCCGCTTTTGTCCTGCTCGCGTGCGGCTACTTCCTGATGGGTTACCCGGTGTGGTTCGGCGGCAGCAGCCTCGTCCCCACGATCGAAAAGGAGGTGACGGCGAGCGCGCGCGACGTCTTCGTCATCGTCGCCGCCATCCTGTTGATCGGCGTCGGGGGCTCGATCGTCAAGCCGTGCATCTCGGGCACGGTCCAGAAGACCTCCGGGGTCCGGGCCACGCTCGGGTTCGCGATCTTCTACATGGTGATCAACATCGGCTCGCTGTTCGGGCGCGGCACGGCGTTCGTCGTGCGCAGCGGGTCGAGCCTCGCGACGATCCTGGCGGTCGTCACGGTGTGCGCGCTGGGCGCGCTCGGCCTCGTCCTCCTCGTGCGGGCGACCACGAGTCCGGGGCGGGAGAAGGGGAGCGTTTGGGCGAGCACGGCCGGGTTCACCATGATCGTCGCCGCGGCCGCCGCCGCGGTAGCGTGGTTGTTCCGGATCGGGGCGTCGACCCGCACTGCCGCCGACCCCGCACAGCTCTCGTACATCTTCGCCGTGGCCACCGTGGCCGCGATCGGAGCGTTCTTCGTGGTCCTGTTCTTCTACCGCGACCACGAGACGAGTGCGCCCGCAGCCGTGCCGGCAAGGCCCCGGCGGTCGGTGGGACGCATCCTGCTCGACATGGTCCTCGTGCTCAAGAGCGGGCGTTTCGCGCTCTTCCTGGCCGTCATGACGGGGTTCTTCTTCCTCTACAACCAGGTCTACAACGTGCTGCCGCTGTACGCGAAGCGGGTCGTCGAGACCAACCCGGCGATGGACCTCTACACGGCCGCCAACCCGCTCGTGATCGTCTGCTTCCAGCTCCTCGTCTCGAAGGTATTCGGCAAGGTGCGCCCAATCCGCTCGATGGTCGTGGGCACGGTGATCATCGGCGTCGCCATGCTCATCAACCTGGCGCCGATCTTCCTTCCGGGCGGGCCTCGCGTCCCCGTATTGAGCTGGCTTCCGGTCGCCTCGGTGTTCCTCATCCTCACCGTCGGCCTGATCGCCCTGGGCGAGCTCTTCACCTCGCCGCGGATGTACGAATACATCGGCGCCCTCGCACCCAAGGGTCAGGAGGGGCTGTTCCTCGGGTACGCCAACCTGCCGCTCGCCCTCGGGGCGATCCTCGGCGGGCCGGTGGGGGCGTTCATCTTCAACGAGATCATGGCCAAGGGCGCGACCAAGCGCCCCGACGGGCTGCTCGAGCTCAACCCGACGAACAACGCACTCGGCTGGCTCATCCTGATGGCGATCGGGCTGGTATCGGCGGCGTCGCTGTGGGTGTTCAACCGCTGGCTCGAACGGCAGAAGGCGTAGTACTCACCCGCGGGACGGGGCCGCCTCAGCGGCGCAGCGGCTCGATTGGGTACGCGGCGATCGCCCCGGCGGCCGCCTCGCGGAACGCCCGCGAGACCCCTCCGGCGCCGAGCTTCACGCCGCCGAACACCCGCGAGACGAGGATCGCGCCCTCGATCTCGCCCCGCTGCAGCAACTCCAAGAGGACGCGGCCCGGGTGACCCACCTCGCCGTCGTCCTTGCAGCGCTCGATCAAGCCCCCGGAGCCGTCACGGCAGCGCAGCGCCCAGCAGTGGTGGTTCGCCTTACGGTGCTCGCTCCTCTTGCGCTTGACCACCGCGGCAACGTCGGCGTCGGAGCCGGCAGGGAAGAGCACGGCGTAAAAGCGGGAGCGCTCCACCGTCAGCTTGAACTCACTCTCGCGTTCGACGTTCATCTTGCTCCCGCCGCCGCCCGTGGCGTGCGGCCCCGATCGCCGTCATCGTAGCCCGTTTCTCCCGAAGTGACGGGTAAGATGTGACCACCATGATCGAGATCGCCCCCGGTCTCGCGGTTCCCGACGCCGAGCTCGGCTTCGCCGCGTCGCGCAGCGGCGGGCCGGGCGGTCAGAACGTCAACAAGGTCGCGACAAAGGTGACGCTCACCTTCGACGTGGCGTCCTCGCCGAGTCTCACGGATGCGCAGCGGGAGCGGATCCGCGCGCGTCTCGCGACCCGCATCAGCAAGGACGGCGTGCTCCAGGTGGTCTCCCAGCGCCATCGCACCCAGGGGGCCAACCGCGCGGCCGCGGTCGAGCGCTTCGTCGAGCTGCTCCGCGACGCGCTCGCCGAGGAGACGCCGCGCGTTCCGACGCGCCCGAGCCGGGCGGCCAGACAGCGACGGGTGGCGGAGAAGGAGCTGCACGCCCGCACCAAGCAAACCCGCCGCCGCGTCACGGCGGAGGACTAGAGCAGGCGCGGGGACCGCCGGCGGGCCTCGCTACCAGCTGCCGGAGGAACCGCCGCCGCCGAAGCTGCCGCCCCCGCCGGAGAACCCGCCGCCGCTCCAGCCGCCTCCCGAACCCGAGTGCCCACTCGAAGCCGCGAACGCGACGAGGCCGGGGTGCGCCGCCAGGAAGCTCTTGCCCGCGCCGGTCTTGCCGAGCAGCGCTTTGGCGATGGGAAAGCCGAGCAGCCAGAAAGGGATCGCGAGCGCGCCGGGGGCGCCCCAGAGGGCGGCCGGGAACGCGGCGTAGAACGGCATCAGGAAGACGTACAGGAACCAGCTCATGCACCCCTTCCCGAACAGCGCCACGGCCGAGAAGACCCCGATGACGATCACGAAGAGGAGAGTGACGATCAGCCGCACCCCGAGGGGGATCTCGGCGTTGCGGCGCGGGAGCAACGTGGACGAAGCCGGAATGACGTTCTTCCCCGCGATCGTACCGGTGATGGCATCGACCCCGGCCGCGATCCCGCCGCCGAAATCGCCGTTGCGGAACGCGGGGCGGACCACATTGTCGAGGATGCGGCGGGACTGGGCGTCCGTGAGCTTGGCCTCGAGGCCGTAGCCGACCTCGATGCGCAGCTTACGATCGTCTCTGGCGACGAGAAAGAGGACGCCGTCGTCCACCCCCTTGCGGCCGAGCTTCCACGTCTGCGCGACCTTGAGGGAGTAGTCCTCGATCGGCTCGCCGTTCAGGGTGGGGACTGTGAGCACCGCGACCTGGGCGCCGGTCGCCTTCTCGAACGCGGCGAGTTTGCCCTCGATCTGTTGCCGCACGCCGGCCGGGATCATGGCGGCGGTGTCGTTGACGTGGCCGGAGAGGTATGGGACCTCGACCGCGGCGAGCGGCGCCGCCGCCAGCAACGCCGCAACGAGCAGCGGCAGAACTCGACGCCGGCCCGCGGCCATCGCTACTCCTCCTGCATCCGCAGCTTGTCGGGGAGCTCGTCGGTGTCGTCGGCCCGGATCGCGACGCCGCGGCGCTCGAGCAACTCGCCGCAGCGGGCGATGGCGGCGCCGAGCGCCTGACCCGGCTTGCCCGTGCGCATCCCCGCGACGATACCGGCGACGACGGTGTCCCACTCGTGCTGACCGACATGGGCGTTGATGCCGGCGTCGCCGAGCACCACGACCCGGCGCTCGTACAGGGAGAGAAAGACCAGGACCCCGGTGCGGTCCCGCGTCTTGAAGACCTCGTTCTCCAGGAACGCCTCGGCCGCACGCTGGTGGACGCGGTGCTCGATGTGAGCGCGCCCGGCGAGCGCGAGCTTGAGCGGCTGCACCATGGCGGCCGCGGCGTAGCCGAGCGCGCCGCCGATCACCGGCGGGAGGGCGATCCAGCCGAGCGCCGGGGATCCCCAGAAGTTGCCGAAGTAGCGAACGGACGTAAACGCGACGACAGCCGCGAACGCGCCGAGGACCGCGCCCTTCCACGCCGCCGCCTCGTAGTGGTCGGAGCGGGCAACCACGCAGGGGACGATCTCGCCCGACGTCCCCTTTTCCGCCTCGTGCACCGCCGCCTCGATCGCCTGCAGGTCGGACGCGGTGAAGAACTTCTCGACGCGCATCGCCACACTCGCCCCCTTCATTGAGTCAACGAACTCGTGTCGCGACTGGAGAATAGCACGGCGCAGGCCAGGCCCGGCCGGCGTCGAACGCCGGGCGCCGGCTACTGGTAGAGGTGGCGCTTGATCTTCTCCGTCGCCGTCTTGGCGAACTCCTCCTCCATGAGGCGAAACGCGGTCAGGTGCGAGAACGCCGGGAGCTGCGCGTTGACCTCGGCGATCGTGGCGCGGAAGGTGTCGCGCAGGCGCGCCTTGGTCTCGGCGTCCGGACGCCCGAAGAGCTTGAGCTCATGCGACAGGGCCTCGTAGTCGGGGAGGATGAGCGCCGTCAGGCCGTCCTCCGACCTGATGACGAGCGATTCGACGACCCACGGCGAGCTGTCGAGGAGGTGCTCGATCTCCTCCGGGTAGATGTTCTCGCCGGAAGGGCCGAGGATGAGGTTCTTCGAGCGCCCGCGCAGGTGCAGGTAGCCGTCGGCGTCGAGGGCGCCAAGGTCGCCGGTGCGCAGCCATCCGTCGGCGGTGAACAGTTCGGCCGTCGCGCCCGGGTTCTTGAAGTACCCGCGCGTCACCATCGGCCCGCGGACCTGGACCTCGCCGACGTCGGTGGACGGCTCGGAGGCGGCGATGCGCAGATCGATCCCCTCGACCGGGCGGCCGCAGCTCCCGGCGCGGGTCTCGCCGAGACGGCAGCCGGCGATCAACGGCGCGCACTCGGTCATGCCGTAGCCCACGAAGTAGGGGAACTCCCCCTCGCGCATGAACTGCTCGACGTCGGGGGACAGCGGCGCGCCGCCGAACCCCATCTGGCGCAGGGAGCCGCCGAACGCGGCGAGGAGCTGCTTCACGGCCTTGCGGTGGACCGCGCGGCGGAGACCGGGAAGACGGGTGAGTTGGCGCGTGACGAAGCGTCCCTCGATTTTTGGGCGGACCTTCTTCCGGTAGATCTTCTCGATGACGAGCGGCACGGCGAACACCATCGTCGGCCTGACCGCGGCGAACGCCTTTTGCAGAACGCTGGGACTGGGCTTCTGCTGCAGGTAGTGGATCGACACGCCGCCGCACATCGGGCCGAGGAAGCCGCAGGTGCACTCGTAGGTGTGGGCGAGGGGGAGCAGCGAGAGGAAGCGGTCGCTCGGGGAGATCTCGACGTAGCGGACGGCGGCGACGACATCGGCGAGGATGTTTCCCTGCGTCAACATCACGCCCTTCGAATGTCCGGTGGTGCCGGAGGTGTAGACGATGGCGGCAAGGTCGTCCGGGCGCGGCACGTAGGTGGGGTGAGCGCCCGGCAGTCCGTGGTCGGCGAGGAACTGCCCGGCGCGCTCGCGCAGGATGTCCACCTTGGCCTGGATCTTTTTCACAAGCTCAGGCAGGACCTGCAGTTCGATGGCGTTGAAGTCCTCGAGCAGGAACATGTGCTGGAGCTTGGGGAAGGTGCCGCCGACGACCTTCTCGAGCAGCGGCGAAGCGACGAACAGCACTCGGGCGTCCGACATGTTGAGGATGTTGTGGATGTTCGGCGCGGGGAACTCGGTGAGGACCGGGACCACCACGGCGCCGTACGTGACCGCGGCGAGGTAGACGAGCGCCCAGTGGATCGAGTTCGCCCCGAGGAGAGCGACTTTGTCGCTCTCCTTTACGCCGGCCCGTCGCAGGATCTGACGGATCGCGGCGACCTGGTTGCGCGCCTCTCCGTACGTGAGGGAAGACCCGCCGAGTTCGGCGAGAAACGGGTGCTCCGCGTGACGGTCGAGGCACATCTCGACGTACTCCGCCAGCGTGCCGGCGGTGGCGAAGAAGGGCGCGGAAGCGGGTCGTTGCGGCGGGTTGGACACGGATTGATCCAATGCTTCACTATCTTAGCAGCAGACCCGGACCTGACGCGTCCCAGCGCTTGCAAGGGCCCACTCCCGATCGAGATGGCGCAGCGCGTCCAGTCCCGGCCCGGGGATTGAGTGGTGGCGCCGGATTCGGATTACCATGGCTGCGGGGGTATGCCATGCGGACGATCGCTGCGACGGGCGTCGCGATTTTCGCGTTTGCGGGCGCCTCGGCGGCACAACCGCCGGCGCTGGCCGCGGGCGAAGGCGTACGCGTGGCGTTCGTGGAGCCGGACCCGCAGGCGCCGGTGGGCGCGCTCCCCTGCTACCGGCGGATCACCGACCCGGCCCGCACCGCATCGCTGGCGGGGTTTCTCGACAACGAGGCGGCGCGCTGGGCGCTCGACCTGTACGCGCGTGCCCGCGCCATCGCCGTCGCGCGCGAGGGCGCCGGCGTGCAGCCGGCCGAGTACACGATCGCGGTCGTCCCCAACGGCGATAACAGCGCGATCGGCTTCCGCCTGAAGACAGGGAATGGATTCGAGGACCACCCCCGGGCCGCCTACGTCCAGCTCGGCCCCGAGGAGTGGCGATTCTCCACGACGTTTCTCCACGAGACCGGGCACGTGGCGCTCGCGATGCTGGCGGGGGGCCGAGGGATCCCCCGGCGCGAGATCGCCGCGATCCCGCACACCGTCGCGGCGCTCACCGACCGCGGCACCGCGTTCGACGAGGGGTTCGCGATCAGTCTGGAGACCCTGATCGCGCAACTCTCGAGCGCACCCGGCGTGCGCAAGCAGTATCACCACGATCAGTTCCTCTTTGGGCCGGCGGCGAAGATGCGCGCCGAATACTACTGGCCCTCCGCGGAGCTGCTGACGTTCGCGCAGACGCACGCCCGCTACGCGGCGGTGCGCGACAACGCGTTCGCCTTCGCGCCGGCGTTCAAGCAACCCGACTACCTGCGGGTGCAGATCGAGACGGCCCGCGACTTTGCGAGCCTGCGCGACGCCGACCAACTCCTCGCCTCCGAGGGCTTCTACGCCAGCTTCTTCTTCTCCATCCTCGTGCGAGGCGAGCGCGCGCCCAGCGAGGACACCGTCCGTCTCCGCCAGAACACGGTGATGGCGGCGCTCGCCGAGACGTTCGCGACGATGCCGTTCACTTCCGAGGAGCCGTTCCTGCTGCACTTCCTGACGACCTATAAGAGAGTGAGCCCCGCCGACTGGGGCGGCGTTCTCGACGTCTTCCTCGACCTGTCGCACGGCGTCTTCGCGGACGCGAACGCGGCCGCGATCTGGCGGGGGCACTACCTGGCAGCGCTGAGCCTCGACCTCGCCCATCTCGATCGCGAGCGGATCGACGCGGCCCGCGAACGCTGGCATGCAGCCGCCGCCGCCGCCCCGAAGGTACTGTACGCGCGCCTCGGCCCGCAGCTGCGGTGCGAGGTGCCGGGGCGGGAGGTGAGGCTCGCCGGCCTCGACAGCGTCCGGCCACTCTCCCTCGACGTCAACACCGCCGAGGAGGGGGTGATCCGACTCGTCCCCGGGATCTCCGACGCGGAGGTCGCGTCGTGGCGCACGCAACGGGCTCTGACTCCGTTCGCAAGCGTCGCCGACTTCCGGAAGCGCTCCGGTCTGTCCGAGAAGGCCCTCTCGTCGCTGAGGTTCTGAGGGAGCCGGCGTCCTACTTGGCGAGTTTGTGCAGCAGGGTTTCGAAGCGCGCCTTGTCGCCGCCCTTGAACGAGGAGAACCGTACCCCCACGCCGCTGGCGCGCTCCCGCGTCTTCTGAGTCTGGCGCACCACGACGGCAAAGCCGCGCACCGGTTCCGCGTCGCCCGGCATCGCCAGCTCGAACGCCATTTGAGTGCCGGTCGGGTAGGGGTGGTCGGTCTTGATGAGCATGCCGTGGGTCGAGACGTTCTCAGTCTGGCACATGGTGTGGCTGGTCCCCCACGAGAGCTGGACCTTGAGGCGCGACACCGTGCGCATCGGGAAGCGCGGCGGCACTTCGAGCAGACGAGAGATCTCATGGGCGAGGTCGTCGATCTCCTCGACGGGGAACGCACGGTTGGCCCCCTTGCCAACGAGCGCAAGGGCGTCGGGGAGCGCCTCCGGCGCCGCCAGGAGGACGACCGCCGTTTGCCGGCAGGGGGAGTCCTTGGCGCGCACGGCGTCGAGGAACTGCGGCACCGGCATGTCGGGCAGCGGGAAGCCGGCGACGATGGCGTCGAACGGGAGGAACGAGGTCGACTCGAGCGCCCCCCCTCCCGTTTCCGAGAAATCGGAGACGAAGCCGTGTTTCTTCAATATCTTGGAGATTCTATCGAAGACTTTCGGTTCGACCCCGACGACCAGCGTGCTCCGCTGTACGGTGTCCATGGCAGCCTACCTCCCGGGTCCCGCTGCGTTCCTCCGCCCGCCTCGCCTCCGATGTCCGGTGCCTCGTAAGCTTACCGCCGTTGCGGCGGCGCTCCAAGTCGCGGGCCGGGGCGGCGCGCCCGGAACGGGGGCGCGCAGCGGCCCGTGCGGCGCGCTACAATCCCTGCATGCGCGCCGACGTTCGCCACGCGAGGGACGTGATCATCGTGGACTTCAAGGGGGACCTCGTGACCGAGGACGGTGAGGAGATACTGCGCGACGTGGTCTCCGAGCTGATCGCCGAGGGGTGGACGAAGATCCTTCTCAACCTCGCCCGCGTCAGGCGCCTCGACAGCGGCGGCGTCGGCGAACTGGTCGCGAGCTGGAAGCTCGCGCACGAGTTCGGCGCCGCCCTCAAGCTCCTGCGTCCGGGCGATCGGGTCAAGCACACCTTGCACCTCTCCCAGATCCTGCCGCTGCTCGAAGTCTTCGAAGACGAGGGCGCCGCGGTGGACTCGTTTGCTCCCGCCTGAGACCCCCGCCGACGCACCGTAGTCCTCCGATGCCGGTGGCACGTCCTCGATGGTCGGTTTCTCGGACCCCGGACCCCGAGCCCCGGTCTCTCAGTCCCAGATGCCGAGCTCGGCCTTGACCTCGTCGGAGGCCTCCTTGCGGGGGTCCCACGGGGGGGTCCACACGAGTTCGACCTCGGACTCCTGCACGCCGGGCAGAGACGCGACGATCTGCTTGACCTGCTCGACGATCATCGGGCCCTCCGGGCAAAACGGCGTCGTGAGCGTCATGACGACCTTGACCTTGGCGCCACTCTCGGCGACCACGACGTCGCGGATCAGGCCGAGGTCCACGATGGAGATGAAGATCTCCGGGTCCACGACCGGCTTGAGCGCCTCGCGCACCGACTCCGGGGTCAGCTCGCTCACCTTTCGGCCACCTGCGTCTCGGTCGTGCTGGCCGCCTCGGTGCTGCCGCTGCGCCACGCCCTGAGGGCGTCGGTCAGCGTGACCCACGGCAGCATCGCGCACTTGACCCGCACGGCGAACTTCCGAACCCCCTCAAGCGCCTCGAGGTCGCCGAGGTCGACGCCGGCGGGAGCCGGGGCGCCGTGCATGACGGAGCGGAACGCCTCGGCGGTTGCCTCCGCCTCGGCGGCGGTGTGGCCGGGGACCATCTCCGCCATGATCGAGCCGGACGCCGTGCAAATGGCGCACCCGCGCCCCTGGACCTGCACCCCCGTCAGGCGGTCGCCCTCGAGGGCGAGGGAGATCACCACCTCGTCGCCGCACACCGGGTTGAAGCCGTGGGCGCGGGTATCGACGCGCGGGAGCGGCGCGCGCCCGCGCGGCCTGCGGTGGTGGTCCATCACGACCTCACGGTAGAGGTCGTCGAGGGCAACCTCGGGACGATCAACCATCCGACCCTCCCGGCAGTCCGAAGTACTTCCGCGCGGCAACCAGGCCGTCCACCAAGGCATCCACGTCGTCGCGGTCGTTGTAGATCCCGAACGACGCCCGCGCGGTTGCCGCCACGTCGAGCCGGCGCATCAGCGGTTGAGCGCAGTGGTGGCCCGCGCGGACCGCGATGCCGCGGGTGTCCAGCACCTGCGCCAGGTCGTGGGGGTGGATCTCGGGGTCCACGAACGAGACCAGCCCGCCGCGCGCGTCCGCATCGAGAGGCCCGTGGATCTGCAGCCACCCGAGCGAGCGCAGGCGATCGAGCGCGTAGCCGACGAGGTCGCGCTCGTGGGCGCGCACGGCCTCCATCCCGACCTCATCGAGGAGGTCGAGCGCGGCGGGGAACGCCGCGGCGTCCGCGACGTTGGGGGTGCCGGCCTCGAACTTGTGCGGGATGTCGTTCCACGTCGCCGCGTGGAGTTCGACCACGCGGATCATCTCGCCGCCGCCGGCGACCGGCTCCATGCTCTCGAGCAGCTCGGGCTTCGCCACGAGGAAGCCGATCCCGGTCGGCCCGTACATCTTGTGGGCGGAGAACGCCAGGAAATCGGCGCCGAGCGCCTGGAAGTCCACCGGCATGTGCGGGACCGACTGCGCGCCGTCCACGACCATCACGGCACCGGCCCGGTGCGCGGCCGCGGCGATCTCGGCGATCGGGTTGATCGTCCCGAGCACGTTGGACATCGCGGTCAACGACACGACCCGCGTCCGCGGCGACAGCAGCGATGCGAACGCCCCCATGTCGAGGCGACCGTCGGCGGTGATCGGGACGTGGCGGAGCCTCACGCCGCGCTCGCGGGCGAGCATGATCCACGGCACCAGGTTGGAGTGGTGCTCCATCTCGGAGAGCACCACCTCGTCGCCGGAAGAGAGCGTCGCCCCCCACGACCGGGCCACCAGGTTGATGGCCTCGGTGGCGTTGCGCACGATGACGACGCCGCGCGCATCGGGGGCGTTGACGAAGGCGGCGGCACGCGCGCGGCAACCCTCGTACAGCGCGGTCGCCTCCTCGGCGAGGGTATGGACGCCGCGGTGGACGTTGGCGTTGGAGTTCGTATAGAAGGACGCGAGGGCGGCGAGCACGGAGGCAGGTTTCTGCGTCGTGGCCGCGTTGTCGAGGTACACGAGCGGGTGGCCGTGGACCTGGCGGGCGAGGATCGGAAAGCGCGCCCGCAGCGCGCGGGGGTCGAGGCTCGCGCCCGGGTGAGCGGTGGCGGCCATGGCGCTCACTCCGCGTGCAGCCGCGCCGCGACCAGCGCCTGGATGCGCTCGCGCGTCGTCTGGGGCAGGCGGGCCAGCGTCTGGTCGAGGAACCCGTAGACGATCACGCGCGCCGCCTGCATCGGCGCGAGGCCGCGGCTTTCGAGGTAGAACAGCTGCTCCGGGTCGATCGGCGAGACGGTGGCGCCGTGCGAGCAACGGACGTCGTCGGTGAGGATCTCGAGCTCCGGGATCGACTCGGCCCGCGCCCCCTCGGAGAGGAGCAAGTTGCGGTTCTCCTGGTACGCCTCGGAACCGGCCGCCCCGGGGGCGATCCGGATCATGCCGGTGTACGCCGAGCGCGCGACGCCCGTGAGGGCGACCTTGAAGTCGAGGTTGGAGCGAGTCTTTCGTGCCTCGTGGATGTGCTCGGTGTGGTGGTCGAAGCGCTGCGAGTCGCCGCCCATCGCGACGCCGAACGTCTCGACCTCGGCTCCGTCGCCGGCGAGGAACGCGCCGACGTCGGTCTTGAACGTCGTGCCTCCGAACGAAGCGATCGACATCTGGAAGTGCGCGCCGGCACCCACGCTTGCGCGGGCGGTGATGTGCCCGGTGACCCCGGTGTCCCAGCGCTGGACGAGGCCGTAGCGAACGTCGGCGTGGGCCCCCACGACGATCTCGGTGACGCCGATGACCTTGCTCGCGGCGCCTCCGCCGACGTGTCCCTCGATGATCTCGAACGAGCTGTCCTCGCCGGCGATCACGAGCACCCGAGGGATCAGGAGGTCGCCGGCGACCAGGCGGAGGCGGATCGGCTGCTCGAGCGAGACCCCGGCCGGGACGCGCACCAGCACGCCGCCGCGCCACGCGGCCGCGTTGATCGCTTCCAGGAAGCCGTGGCCGGCGGGCACGACCGTCCCCATGAGGCCGCCGGTCGGAGCGCGGTGGAGGTCCTCGACGACCACGCCGGCCTTGCGCGCGTCGGCGCCGATCTCGACCACCCGCAGCGCGCCGCCGGCGAGCAGCGCGGCGACCGATAGGGACTCGTCGAGGCGCCACGCCGAAGCGACGTCGGCCGGCACCTGCGCGGTCGGGTCGCCGTCGGGCAGGAAGCGCGCCGGGTCGGAGTAGCGCCAGAGGTGGCGGGCGCGGTCGGGGAGCACGAGCGGGGTGAGGCGCGCGTAGGCCTCGCGCCGGGATGCGAGAACGCCGGCAGCCTCGCCCGCGACCCGGGAGAGCGCCTCGATGTGCTCCAGTTCGAGGGTCGGGGTGGCCTCGACGGCCGGACGGCTAGCCAACGGAGCCCTCCATTTCCAGCTCGATGAGGCGGTTGAGCTCGACCGCGTACTCCATCGGGAGCTCCTTCACGAACGGTTCGATGAAGCCGTTGACGATCATGAGGCGAGCCTGGTCGTCGCGCAGGCCGCGCGAACGCAGGTAGAAGAGCTGCTCGTCGCCGATCTTGGAGACGCGCGCCTCGTGCTCGACCTTGACCTGGTCCTCGGCGATCTCCATGGTGGGGTAGGTGTCGGTGCGCGCGGCATCGCCGATCAGGAGCGCGTCGCACTGCACCGAGGTCTTGCAGCCGTGAGCACCCTTGCGGATCTTGACCAGGCCGCGGTACGACGATCGGCCGGTCCCCTTGGAGATCGACTTGGAGGTGATCTTCGAGGTCGTGTTGGGCGCGAGGTGGAGCATCTTGGCGCCGGCGTCCTGGTGCTGGCCCGGGCCGGCGAACGCGATCGAGAGGACCTCGCCGTGCGCGCGCTCGCCCTTCAGGATCACCGCCGGGTACTTCATCGTGAGCCTCGAGCCGATATTGCCGTCCACCCACTCGACCACCGCGTCCTCGTTGGCGACGGCGCGCTTGGTGACCAGGTTGTAGATGTTGTTGGACCAGTTCTGGATCGTCGTGTAGCGGATACGGGCGCCCTTCAGGGCGACCAGCTCCACCACGGCCGAGTGCAGCGAGTGGCTCGAATACACCGGAGCGGTGCAGCCCTCGATGTAGTGCACCTTGGCGCCCTCGTCAGCGATGATCAGGGTGCGCTCGAACTGGCCCATCCGCTCCGCGTTGATCCGGAAGTACGCCTGCAGCGGGATCGCCACCTCGGTGTTCTTCGGCACGTAGATGAACGAACCCCCCGACCACACCGCACTGTTGAGCGCGGCGAACTTGTTGTCGGCCGCGGGGATCACGCTGGCAAAGTACTTGCGCACGATGTCCTCGTGCTCGCGCAGCCCGGAGTCCATGTCGAGGAAGATCACACCCTGCTTGGTCAGCTCCTCCTTGACCGAGTGGTACACCACCTCGGACTCGTATTGCGCCGAGACGCCGGAGAGGAACTTGCGCTCGGCCTCCGGGATGCCGAGCCGGTCGAACGTGCGCTTGACGTTCTCGGGGACGTCCTCCCAGCTCGTCTCCTGCTTCTCGGTGGCGCGGACGTAATAGGTAATCTCGGCGAAGTCGATCTCGGAGAGCATCTGGGTATCGCCCCACGTGGGCATCGGCTTGGCCAGGAAGATGTCCAGCGCCTTGTGGCGGAACTCGCGCATCCAGCCGGGCTCCTTCTTGAGCAGCGAAATCGCCTCGACGACCTCATGCGAGAGCCCCTTGGGGGTTCGCATGAAGTACTCCTCGGGGTCGTGGAACCCGTAGCGCTGGTTGTAGTCGCTCCCGATATCGACAACGGTCGGAGTCGAGGCCATCAGACACCCCCCGCGGCCGCGGCCGGTTCGAGCCAGTCGTAGCCGCGCTCCTCGAGCTCGAGTGCGAGCTCGGGCCCTCCCGTCCGCACGATCCGCCCGTCCATGAAGACGTGCACGACGTGGGGGCGGACGTAGTTGAGCAGCCGCTGATAGTGGGTCACCAGAACCATCCCGGTGTCGTTCGACGCCGTCGCGTTGATCCCTCTCGCGACCACCTTGAGCGCGTCGATGTCGAGGCCGGAGTCGGTTTCGTCGAGCAGGGCGAACTTCGGCTTGAGCATCAGGAGCTGGAGGATTTCGACGCGCTTCTTCTCCCCCCCGAGAACCCGTCGTTGAGGTAGCGTCCCGCAAATGCAGGATCCATCTCGAGGTCCGCCATGCGCGCCAGCAGCTCCTTGCGGAACTCCCGCACCGGCACGTCGGCGCCGCGCACCGCCGAAACGGCGGCGCGCAGGAACGAGGCAACAGTCACCCCGGGCACCGCGACCGGATACTGGAAGGCGAGGAACATCCCCCTGCGGGCCTTCTCGTCGGGCGGCATCGCGCCGACGTCTTCGCCGGCGAGGGTGATCGTGCCTTCCGTGGTGTACGCAGGATGCCCCATCAGGCCGTTCGCCAGCGTCGACTTGCCTGAGCCGTTGGGGCCCATGATGGCGTGGATTTCCCCGGGCTGCACCGTGAGGTCGACGCCCTTGACGACCTCGCGATCGCCGATGTGGATCCGCACGCCGGCGCATGAAAAGACAGGGTTGGAATCGTGGTTCATTGCGTCCCTCTCTCCCTCGTCCCGCCGGCGTCGGTTCCGCTCTCGCGCCCCCGAGGGACGATGAGCGGCCAGCGCTCCTGCAGGTGTTTGTCGGTGAGGCGCTCGCCGGCGGTCAGGTCGGCGAGGGTCGTGTGCTCGAACATGCGCCGCAGCAGTGCGTCGAGATGCGCCCACACCGGGCGCAACGAGCAGTCGGTCAGGCGCGAACAGTCGGAGGCGTCCGGGCTGCGGTGTTGGAGGCAGAAGCCCGAGTCGAACAGGGGCTTGCCGAGGACCTCGAGGATCCTCGCCACCGTGATCTGGTCCGGCGGCGCCGCCAGGACGTAGCCGCCGTGGCGGCCGCGGGTGGCGGTCACGAGGCCGGCCTGACGCAGGCGGATGAGCACCTTGGCCGCGAACGGCACCGCGATCCCCTCCGCCCCGGCAAGCTCGGAGAGGGATACGGTGTGCCCCGGCCGCAGTGCGAGCTGGAGCATGCAACGCATCCCGTACTCCTCGGTGGCGGTAATCTTCATGGTCCCCTCACGGCTTCTGGGCCGCTCGCCGGCCCCCTCGAGCGCACCAACGGACAAATCATGACCTAAATTTCCGAATTAATCAAGAGGCCGTCCCGCCTGCTCATTCTGCAAGTGCATCGCAAGTGCTGCGACGCGTTCGCGCGCTGTGTCCGATCGCCTGCGGCGCCGCCGGACGCGGAGTTTGCAGCCACCCGCCGGGACGGGGATTCCGCGTCGCCGTCGAGGGAGAGCGCTCGGGCGAAGTGATCGGGGGTCGCTTCCTCGCCATCGACTGAGGCGGCGGTCGCCTTGCTGCCGGCGGCCACGAATCACGTGGTCGTTGTGTTGCGGCCGCCTCCGGGGCCGATCACCTGCCGTCGAGACGGCGTGCACGTGCTCCGGACTTTGCCCCGGCGCCGTCCTGGCGTACGCTGAATCGAAGCCGGGAGGGGATTCGATGCGTCTGTTGGCGGCAGCAGTGCGGCGGGACGAGGGGTTCGAGGCGAACTTGCGGGGGTGGCGCGAGGCGGCGGCCGGGCTGCAGGCCGAGGAGGCGAAGCTGCGGGCGGGCGGCGGGGCGAAAGCCGCAGCGCGCCACACGGCGCAGGGCAAGATGCTCGTCGGCGACCGGCTTGCGGCGCTGCTCGATCCCGGAACGCCGTTCGTCGAACTGGGGACGTGGGCGGGGTGGGGGATGTACGAGGAGTGGGGTGGCGCCCCCTCGGCGGGGTGCGCCACGGGCGTCGGCACGGTCTCGGGCCGGACCTGCGTGGTGGTCGCCAACGACGCGACGGTCAAGGCCGGAGCGTGGTTCCCGATCACCTGCAAGAAGATCCTGCGCGCCCAGGAGATCGCACTCGAGAACCGGTTGCCGCTGATCTACCTGGTGGACTCCTCGGGGGTGTTCCTGCCGCTCCAGGACGAGATCTTCCCCGACAAGGAGCACTTCGGCCGCGTGTTCTACAACAACGCCCGCCTCTCCGCCGAGGGGATCTACCAGATCGCCGCGATCATGGGACCGTGCGTCGCCGGCGGGGCGTACCTGCCGATCATGTCCGACGAGGCGCTCATCGTCGAGGGCACCGGCTCGATCTTCCTGGCCGGCCCCCACCTCGTGAAGGCGGCGATCGGCGAGCGGATCGAGGTCGAGGCGCTGGGCGGGGCCGAGGTCCAGTCCGACATCTCGATGGTGGTGGACGACCGCTTCCCCGACGACGCCACGTGCCTGGCCGCGGTGCGCGCCCGCATGGGGCAGCTCGCCGCGCCTCGCCTCGCCCCGTTCGACCGCATCGAGCCGGCCGAGCCGACGGTGGATCCGGCTGAGATCGCGGGGGTGATGCCGTCCGACCGGACGCGGCCGTACGAGACGTACGCGCTGCTGGCGCACCTGCTCGATCGCTCCGAGTTCGAGGAGTACAAGGCCACCTCGGGCCGCTCGCTGGTGTGCGGCACGGGCCGCATCGGTGGCTGGGCCGTGGGCGTCGTGGCCAACCAGCGCGCCGTCGTCGCCCGTCGACGCGGCCTCGGCCCGCACGACGAGGAGATGCAGATCGGCGGGGTGATCTACGCCGACGGCGCCGACAAGGGCGCACGCTTCGTCGAGCTGTGCAACCAGAAGGGGATCCCGCTGCTCTTCCTGCAGGACGTCACCGGGTTCATGGTCGGCTCGCGCGCCGAGCGCGAGGGGATCATCAAGGACGGCGCCAAGATGGTCAACGTGGTCGCCAACAGCACCGTGCCGAAGATCACGATCGTCGTCGGCAACTCCTACGGCGCGGGGAACTACGCGATGGCGGGGAAGGCGTACGGCCCGCGCTTCATCTTCGCCTGGCCGTCGGCGTCGATCGCGGTGATGGGTGGCGAGCAGGCGGCACAGACGCTGCTCTCGATCCAGCTCAAGAACCGCGGCAGCGACGTCGGCGAAGAGGAGAAGCGGGCGCGGCTCGCGAAGACGAAGGCGCGGTACGAGGCCACCGCTGACCCGCGCTACGCCGCGGCCCGTCTTTGGGTGGACGGCATCCTCGACCCGGCCCGCACCCGCGAGACGGTCGCCGCCTGCATCGCGGCGTGCGCCCACCAAGGCGAGATCCCGCCCGCCCGCTGGGGCGTGCTGCAGACGTAGGAAGAAGACAGCTCCAGCGGCAACCTGAGAGCAAGACTGGGGTGGGGCGAGGAGTCACGGGCGCCATGCAAGGGCGATGCGCCGTACCCGCCGCTGTCCCTCTTGTGATGCTCGCCAGCTGGCTGCCGCTATGCTTGGTCGACTTGGGGCCCCTCACAATGTCCGGCTCAATAAGTTGGGGCGTGAGCAGTCGACTCGCCTTGGAAGTTGACCCCGCCGACGCTCGCGCCACTGATCGTCACCGGCCTATGAGCAGGAACGAAGTTGTAGCCACTCTTGCTCGGTGTGACCGTATAGGTACCGTTCGGCACTCCGGTGATGGTGTACGCGCCTGACGAGTTGGAGTAGGTTCCGTGCGTGCCGGTGGTCACATACGCCACCATGCCAAGGCCAGTGTTCATATCCGTGATGGTACCGGAGATGGAGAACGTCGCGCCCAGAGAGCAGCTCGGGAACTTGAACGACCCGATGCGGGTGTACCAGTTCGAACCACCTCCGCCCGTGTACTCCTGGGTGTACCAGAAGGTGCAGTCGTCCGTGGGGTCGACCTGCATGGCGCTGTAGTCGCCCCACCGGTTGTAGCCGGTGTTGATGACGCCGTTGCCGGCCACCAGTTGCTGCTCGCCCTGAGGCAAGGTGCCGAGTGGGTCGCCGACCAGACGGCCGGAGTAATAAACCGACGGGTACCTGCTGGCGCTGGAGCCGCTGTACCCCAGGGCGACGTCGCCGCTGTGGTCCATGGCGATGCTGCCCATCCAGCGGTACAGCCCGTCGGCTGGCGCCAGCGTGCCCTGCTGGTAAAGAATCCAGTCGGCGGGACTGGTCCGGTGCATCTCATACCAGCGCACGCCGGCGACACCGCCGCCACCGTCCACCGTGTGGTTCGCGACCAGGTTCTCGTGATTACCGGTATTGCGCCATTGCAGACGGTACATCGTGTTGCCGCTGAAGGCGTCGACCGACTCACCAGGCGAGGGCATCGGCACGCACGCCCGAGTGCCCGGGCAGACGTCGTTGTAGGCCGCCACCGGAACGATGCTGGTCGGCTGCCCGCTGCACGCCGCGCCGAAGCACGCCGCGCCCGGGTTGGTCCAGTCATAGGTCAGGTTCCAGATCAAGAACGAGGGCTGCATCTGGCCCGTGGCCGTGCCGGCCGGGGCCACCTCGCCGAAGATCGCGGTGCCCGTCGGCGGTGCGATGGTGCCGTCAAAGTCCGCCGGCAGAACCGACCACCAGTTAGCCCCGGTCTGGTCGATGTGGATCATCGCCGCCGTAGGGTCGCCGGCGACCATCTTGGCGCGCTCAAGGGCAAGGATGCCGACGCTGTTCTCAGTGTTGAACTGGAACTGGTTGTAGGTCCCGAGGTACGCATCCGACCAGATGCCGTACTTCGGGTAGTCGGGGAAGACGTTCCCCGTGGTGTACTCGTACTGGTAGTACGTCCCAAGCGGGTCCGGGGATGTCGACACCGCGAAGCATTGATGATACGGAACGGCGTGGACGTCAAACTGGGCGACAAACCAACGGTCCGCGAGTTTGTCGTAGAGGACGATTGGATCGCCACTGTTCGATGACTGACACGTGCCACCGAAGCCGGCCCAGAAGCTGTTGCCGGCATGTGGTGAGCCAATCATCGCTCCGGTGGTCTTGTCAAAGATCGCCCACGCCAGGTTGACCCACTGAAAATAGACGTTGCTGGCCGGCGAGTTGCCACCAACCGCACCCTCGGTGTCGGGCGGCGTGAGCTCGAACCCGAACAAGGTCTGGTCGACCGTGCTCGGAATGCCGTCGAAGCTCGTGATCGGCGCCGGCATGTTGCTGAGGCCGAACTGGCGTTGCACCACGGTGTCCGTGACCGCCGGCCTCGTTGGGAACAGATGGAGTTCGTTCGGGCGCTCGCGGTTCCCCAAGCCGGCCGGCGGGACCACCGGCTTAAGGCTGCTCATCGGCGGGGAGATCCCAAACTTGACGGGATACAGCACAGTGGGCCGAAGAGGCAGGCCCGACGCGGCATCTGTGGCCACCGTGGACAGAACTACGAGTGCGACGGCGGCCATGAGGCACAAAGCGTTGCGCCACTTCATATCGCCCGTCCTCATCGGGCTACCAGCTCAACCCCTGCTACTGCTGCATGGTGACCCCGGTTGGGTCGTTGGTGATGTTGTCGATGACCGACGCAAAAACAAACACCCCCGAGCCCGACTGCACCGTGACCTTGGCGTACCCGCGGTCCATCGCCGTCTGCCGCGCCTTGTACCGGAACGGCTGCACCTCCTGCCACCACTGGCCCGCAGCCAACGACCCGGTGTAGTCGGTGAGCTTCGTCCCATCGCCGTCGAACAGCTCGACCAGCACCGTCGCCGTGCCCGATCCTACGTTCACCAACCCGATGTTGCAGCGGTAGGATGCATTCTCAGTCAACCCCGCCAGGTACGCGCTCTGCTGGGCCGAGAGGCCGTCGCTCGCCGCCAGTACCGGGTAGTCCATCCCTTGCGTGCCGTTGGCGTAGCAGCCCGCGGTGGACGACACCTGGTTGTAGGTGCGGCTCGTGACCTTCAACGGCTGGTCGGAAAGGACCTCGATCGTCCATGAGCCGCTCGCACCCAGCTGCCCGACAACGTCGGTGAGGATCGACTGCGCCCCCGGCGGGACGTACGTCGTGAATTCTAGTACGGGGTGGTAGCCGCCGAGGGAAAACCCGAGCACGACGTTGGCGGTCACCGTGCCGGTGTTGAGCAGGCCGAGATCGCTTCGCCACTGGCTATTGTTGAGCCCGCCGGTATGACTCGCGACGGGGACCCAGTAGGTGTACCTCGCGCCGTTCTCACTCTCGATCTTTGGCTGAGCTTCGAGAGCACCTGCCGCCCGGGCGGAGCCAGCTCCGATGACGAGGACCAACATAGCAAGACCAGACGTGGCAAGCTTGGTAGCGGTCATTTTGGTCTCCTCTCGGTCCCTTCCTTGCCGCTTTGCTCTTTTACTTTAGCGCACGGCAACGGCCTCTGGCCTGACTGACAGTGATTGACATCACCTTACGTGACGTTACCTTTGTCGCGCGAGGTGACCTCTTGGTGAGGGCACCCCCTGCGCGGTGAGGCAGGCTTCGGCCGGGCTGCCACTCCGACATCGCCAGGTGACTTGGCGCCAAATCCTGCTGTTTGGATCGGGTCGGGACGGCCCCGATCGGTACCACGTCCACCGTGACTGACGGTGTTGGCAAAGAGGGGAACGGCGGCAAGGCGACCCCCCGCATGTCGCCTTCCAGGCGTGCCTCGACCGTAGGCGGCGTGAAGTGCTGGCTGCGGCCGGTAGCCGCGGCGTACGGGCGTTGGCGTGGTCGCTCACCGCGCTGCTGAAAACCATGCTGTGGGAAGCTGGCAACAGGTCTTGATCCCCTGCGTCGTTTGGGCGGGAACGCGCCGGTGGCTGGTTGGGTGGCGCAGATCTGTCGTTCAGCGCAAGCGGATCGTCACGTCGCCGACGCCGGCGTCGACGTGGGCCGTGCTGGTTCCCGGTCCGTGACCGGAAAGGGTGTGGCCGATGAATCCATTGCTACGCCGCGGCCCGCCTGTGGGTGGACGGCATCCTCGACCCGGCCGACACCCGCGAGGTGGTGGCCGCCTGCATCGCCGCGTGCGCCCACCAGGGCGAGATCCCCCGCGCCCGCTGGGGCGTGCTGCAGACCTGAGGTGGCGGTTCCGTCGGCGGTGGCGTGCCGCGATGACGACCCGCGGGCGCCGTCGAACCGCCGGGCCGAAACGGGTGGCGCGGGCAGTCGGCGCGCCGCCGCGCAACCTCAGCCTGCGTGCTCGCGCTCGGCGTCGGCGAGCCAGCCGCGCCGCAGTTCGTCCGCAGGGACGGTCGACGTGCAGGGCTTGAGGTCGAGGATCGGCGTCCCGTCGAGCATGTCCACGCCCGCGACGTGAAGCCTGACGCCGTCGCGCCGGAGCAGGCGCACGATCGTGAGGGCGATCGGGTTGGGACGGCGCGGCGAGTGGGTGGCGAACACACCGTGCGGGCGCGTGTCCGTCGGCGGGGTCACGCTCAGGTCGTAGCCGTCCGCGCGGTCGAACACCCACACCACGTAGAGGTGCGAGAACCCGTCGATGTCGTCCAGGCCCGCCTCGAACTCGGGCCGGACCTCGAGGACGCCCGCGGCCGTGTGCGTCGCGCCGCGCCCGTGCGGGATCTGCCCCGTGTCGTGGAACGGGGTGTCGGCCCTGCCGATCGGCTGCATCGTGAACCGCGTCTTGGCCATCGCTCGCTCCTCGCGGGCCGGGAATGGAAAGGAAGTTCCCTTCTCGGCTGGGCGGATGGTACCCGGGCCGGAGGACGTGTCAAGGTGGCGTGAGGGCATGCGGCGGGCGGATCGGCGCGCGGGTGTGACCACGTGGAGGGGTGAAGGAGGCACGGGAGGCGGCGAAGCCCGGGCCGGCGGGGGAGCCGGGCAAGGCTTCGCCGGGGCGGCAGACTCTTCGTCATCTTCGAGGCGCTCGACGGTGCGTTGCAGTCCTCGTGCGAGCTGGAGATTCGGGGGGGCCGCGGTCCTCGCCTTGGGTTTGGAGGGACGGACCACGCTCCCTGGTGGCCTCGTTCCGCGCCACCGTCACGGAGGGGACGCTCGCCCAGATCATCGTACACATGGTGGACGCCTCGCACCCGGACTGGCCGGATCACCTCAAGGTGGGGGAGGACGTGCTCGCCTCGCTGGGCGTGGCGCCGAGGAGTTGTATCGTCGTCCTCAACAAGATGGATCGCACGGACGGGCGGCGAGGAGCTGCAACGCGCGCTCCTCGAGGAGACGGTCGTCGCCCGGCGGTTCGCACCTTCCGGTATGGAGCTGGTGGTCCGGCGGCGGTGATCGGCGGGGTCGCCGCGGGAACGCGCGGCCGCGCGCCACCTTTCGATGCATCGCCTTTACTTGGCGGGCCGAAAGCTCTATCTTCGTTCCAGGCTCTAGGTTCTATCGGTTCTAGCGACGTGGCGGGGTGAAGAACCTGGCCTGCGCTTGGAATCACCCGGCGGCGAACCTCGTTGGACAAGAAGGACGCCTTTCCGGAAAGACAGCCGCAACACCATGCGGCTCAACGCCTTCACGGACGAGACGAAAGGAACAACGATGGCAACAACAGCCAGCTCGGTGGCTGATGGCCGGCGTCGGGTCGTGATCTCCGGGGTGAGCCCCGAGATCGACGGCGGCCGCTTCCCCGTCAAGCGTGTCGTCGGTGAGCGGGTGGTTGTGGAGGCCAACATCTTCGCCGACGGTCAGGACCTCCTCTTCGCTCTACTGCTGTACCGGCGCGAGGAGGACGAGCGCTGGGCCGAGGTGCCCATGGAGGCGCTCGGGAGCGACCGCTGGCGCGCCGATTTCGTCGTTCGACAGCTGGGGCGCTACCGCTACACACTTCTCGCCTGCCTGGACGCGTTCGCCACCTGGCGCCTGGGCCTGCGGAAGAAAGCGTCGGCGGGGCAGGAGGTCGAGGTTGACATCCTCATCGGGGCGCGGATCGTCGCGGAGGCGGCCGAGAGGGCACACGCCGGCGACGCCGACGCGTTGCGCGTTTGGGAAGCGGCCCTGCGGGAGGCTGGGAGCGAGGAGGCGCACGTGCGGGCGGCGCTCGACCCCCGCCTGCTGGAGCTGATGGAGCACAATCAGGACGTGCGGTTCGCCACCCGTTACCCCCTCGAACTGTCCGTCGTGGTGGATCGTAAGAAGGCACAGTTCTCCGCCTGGTACGAGATGTTCCCGCGCTCGTGCTCCGCCGACGGGAGCCACGGAACCTTCAGCGACTGTGCGGCGCGGCTTCCCTACGTGGCGGGCATGGGCTTCGACGTTCTCTATCTGCCTCCCATCCACCCCATCGGCTCTTCGTACCGGAAGGGCCCGAACAACAGTCCGGTGGCCTCCCCCGGTGATCCCGGCAGCCCGTGGGCGATCGGCGCGGCGGAAGGCGGCCACACCGCCATTCATCCGTCTCTCGGTACCCTCGACGACTTCCGCTCGTTCGTGGAACGTGCGGGCGAGGCGGGGCTCGAGGTGGCGATCGACATCGCCTTCCAGTGCTCTCCCGACCATCCATGGGTCCGCGAGCACCCGGCGTGGTTTCGTCATCAGCCAGACGGGAGCGTGCAGTACGCGGAGAACCCGCCCAAGAAGTACGAAGATATCTACCCGCTCAATTTCGAAACCGAGGACTGGCGCGCACTGTGGGAGGCGCTGGCGGAGGTGGTGTTCTTCTGGATCGAACAGGGGGTGCGGATCTTCCGCGCGGACAACCCGCACACCAAGCCGTTCGCCTTCTGGGAGTGGCTGATCACGAGTGTGAAGGAGCGCCACCCCGAGGTGATCTTCCTCGCCGAGGCGTTCACCCGCCCGCGCGTCATGTACCGCCTCGCCAAGGTAGGGTTCACCCAGTCCTACACCTATTTCGCCTGGCGGAATACCTCCTGGGAGTTGATCGACTACATGACCGAGCTGACCCGCACGGAGGTTTGCGAGACGCTCCGCCCGAGCCTGTGGCCGAACACCCCGGACATCCTCACCGAGTACCTGCAATTGGGGGGACGCGCAGCGTTCATCACCCGCCTCATCTTGGCGGCCACGTTGGCGGCGAGCTACGGGATCTACGGACCGGCGTTCGAGTTGTGTGAGGCGAGGCCGCAGCAGCCCGGCAGCGAGGAGTACCTGGAATCGGAGAAGTACCAGATCCGCGCGTGGGAGGTGGAGCGGCCGGACAGCTTGCGGTCGCTCATCACGCGCCTCAACGGCGTGAGGCGCGACAACCCGGCGCTGCAGTCGAACGAAACGCTCCACTTCCATCGCACCGACAACGAGACGCTCCTGTGTTACTCGAAGAGTACTCGAGACTTCTCGAACGTCGTGCTGATGGTCGTGAACCTCGATCCCCACCACACTCAATCGGGGTGGGTGGAGCTTGATCTCGAGGCGCTGGGACTGGGCGAGCGACAGACGTACCAGGTCCACGACCTGTTGGGGGACGCCCGCTTTCTCTGGAGCGGGCGGCGCAACTACGTCCAGCTCGACCCGGACGTGGTCCCGGCGCACGTGCTGCGGGTGCGCCGCCGCACACACACCGAGCGCGACTTCGAGTACTACCTGTGAGGTGATATGGCGAGACCGCGGAGAGACCAGGCGACCCTCGAGGACGACCCCCAGTGGTACAAGGAGGCGATCCTCTACGAGGTGCACGTGCGGGCGTTTTACGACTCGGACGGGGACGGCATCGGCGACTTCCCGGGGCTCACGCAGAAGCTCGACTACCTGGAGGCGCTTGGGATCACGGGGATCTGGCTGCTTCCGTTCTACCCCTCGCCGCTTCGGGACGACGGGTACGACATCGCCGACTACGAGGGAGTCCATCCGAACTACGGCACCCTCGCCGATTTCCGCGCCTTTCTCAGGGAAGCCCACCGCCGGGGCATCCGCGTCATCACCGAGCTCGTGGTGAACCATACCTCCGACCAGCACGCCTGGTTTCAGAAAGCACGCCGGGCGGGCGCCGGCTCAGCCGCCCGCGATTTTTACGTCTGGAGCGAGACCCCGGACCGTTTCGCCGAGGCGCGCGTCATCTTCCAGGACTTCGAGGCCTCGAATTGGTCCTGGGACCCGGTGGCCAAGGCATACTTCTGGCATCGCTTCTACTCACACCAGCCCGATCTCAACTTCGACAACCCCGAGGTGCAAAAGGCGGTTTTCAAGGCGATGGACCACTGGCTGAAGCTGGGGGTCGACGGCATGCGACTGGACGCCGTCCCCTACCTGTTCGAGCGCGAGGGCACCAACTGCGAGAACCTCCCCGAGACGCACGCCTTTCTCAGGAAGCTGCGCGCCCACGTGGACGCCGGCTTCTCCAACCGCATGCTGCTCGCCGAGGCGAACCAATGGCCCGAGGACGCCAGCGCGTACTTCGGCACCGGCGACGAGTGCAATATGGCGTTCCACTTTCCGATCATGCCGCGCCTGTTCATGGCCGTGCAGATGGAGGACCGCTTTCCCATCGTCGACATCATCCGGCAGACTCCGGAGATCCCGGCCGCCTGCCAGTGGGGGTTGTTCCTGCGCAACCATGACGAGTTGACGCTGGAGATGGTCACTGACGAGGAGCGCGACTACATGTACCGCGTTTACGGGTCCGATCCCCGCGCCCGCGTGAACCTCGGTATCCGCCGCCGCCTGGCTCCGCTGCTGGGAAACAACCGCCGGCGCATCGAGCTATTGAACGGGCTGCTGTTCTCGCTCCCCGGCACTCCCATCATTTACTACGGCGACGAACTGGGAATGGGTGACAACTTCTTCCTCGGCGACCGCAACGGCGTCCGCACGCCGATGCAGTGGAACCCGGATCGCAACGCCGGCTTCTCGCGCGCCAATCCGCAGAGGCTGTACCTGCCCACGATCATCGACCCCGAGTACCACTATGAGGCGCTCAACGTCGAGGCGCAGCAGAGCAACCCCAGCTCCCTGCTGTGGTGGACCCGGCGCCTCATCGCCCTGAGGAAGCGTCACCACGCGTTCGGCCGCGGAGACCTGAAGTTACTCTTCCCCGACAACGGCAAGGTGCTCGCCTTCCTGCGGAGGTGGGAGACAGAGCGCATTCTCGTGGTCGCCAACCTGTCGCGATTCGCGCAGCCTGTGCAGCTCGACCTCTCCGAGTACCGCGGTCTCACCCCGGTTGAGCTGTTCGGCCGCACTCGCTTCCCGCAGGTCGACGACACCCCGTACGCCCTCACCCTCGGGCCGCACGCCTTTTACTGGTTCAGCCTCGAGGAGACGGTGATCCAGGAGATTGCGGCTGGGGCCCCTCGCGAACGGTCACTGCCCGAGATCACGGTGACCGGGAGCTGGCGCGCGGTCCTCGACGAGCGCTGCCGCACGGCCCTCGAGGACGCCATCGCCGCAGATCTGCCGCGGCGGCGCTGGTTCGGCGCCAAGGCGCAGGAGATCACCGGCACGTCCATCCGGGACATCGTCCCTCTGAACGGTCTCACGGACGCCGTGCTCCTTCTCGTGGGCGTCGAGTACGCCGAGGGAGAGCCTTCCACCTACGCGCTTCCCGTGCTGTTCGCGTCGGGCGGACGCGGCGACGCGTTGTTCGCCGAGTTCCCGCACGCCGCCATCGTGCGCGTGGCGATCCGCGGCGGGGCGGTCGGTGTTCTGATGGACGCGTGGGTGGTGACGGAGTTCTCCTCGGCGCTGCTCGACGCCATCCGACGCCAGCGGCGGTTCAAGGGGGCGGAAGGCGAACTCGTCGCCACGCCTGCCAAGTCGCTGCGCGGTCTCCTCGCTGGCGGCGAAACCCTCGATCCGGCACTGGTGCGGGCGGAGCAGAGCAACAGCTCGGTCATCTTCGGTCAGCAGCTCATCCTCAAGCTGTTCCGCCGGGTCGAGCCGGGGGTCAACCCGGACCTCGAGATCGGACGATTCCTCACCGAGAGAGGCTTCCCGCACATCCCGCCGGTGGCGGGGGCGCTGGAGTACAGGCGCGGCAAGGACGGCGGCGGCACCCTGGCGATCCTGCAAGGTTTCGTGCCGAACCATGGAGACGCCTGGGCGTACACCCTGGACGCCCTCTCACGCTACATAGAGCGCGCACTGGCGCAGGCGTCACCGGCCGACTCCTCGGCCCTGGCCGTGCGCGAGTCGCTCCTCGATCTCGTGGGGTTGGAGCCCCCCCCGGAGGCGTACGACTTCGTCGGTGCATACCTCGAGTCGGCGCGTCTGCTGGGCCAGCGCACCGGGGAGATGCACCTCGCGCTCGCCTCTGATCCCGACAACCCCGCGTTCGCCCCGGAGCCGTTCACGGCGCTCTATCAGCGCTCGTTGCACCAGTCGATGCGTGCGCTGGCCGATCGGGTGTTTCCCCTCCTCGCGCGGCGTCTCCACACGCTCCCGGAGACCACCAGGGATGAGGCGAAACGAGTGCTGGCGCTTCGTGATCGCGTTCTCGATCGGTTGGGTGGGATGGTTGGCCAGCGCATTTCAGCGCGCCGCATCCGCTGCCACGGGGACTACCATCTGGGGCAGCTGCTCTTCACCGGAAAGGACTTCGTCATCATCGACTTCGAAGGGGAACCCGCGCGACCGGTGGGGGAGCGACGGATCAAACGCTCGCCGCTGCGCGACGTTGCGGGGATGCTGCGTTCGTTCCACTATGCGGCCCACGCCGCATTGTTGAAGCAGCAGGAGCGTGGTCTGTTTCCCGCCGAGGCGGCGCCGACGCTCGCACCCTGGGTACGGTTCTGGCACGCATGGGTGTGCGCCTCGTTCCTGCGCAGCTACCTGGAAACGGCGGCCGCGGGCGGGTTCCTGCCGCCGTCGAACGACGGGCTGCAGACCCTGCTCGACGCCTACCTCCTGGAGAAGGCGATCTACGAGCTGGCGTACGAGCTCAACAACCGACCCACCTGGGTGACCATCCCGTTGCACGGCATCCTCTCTCTGCTGGGCGAGGAAGGGGAACCGGGAGGCGGCGGCGAGAGGGGGCAGGAGGAGTAGATGGAAGAGAAGACGCGCGACGACACGAGGAAAAGTGGGAAAACTCTCAACGACGAAGGGACGGCGACCGCTGCTCCGGGTGGAGCCGGCAGCCTCGGTGGCGCCTCACCGCTCACCGACGACGACCTGTACCTGTTCAACGAGGGGAGCCACTACAACCTCTATCGCAAGCTCGGCTGCCACCTCACCGCCGTGAACGGGGCGGCCGGGGCCACCTTCGCCGTGTGGGCCCCCAACGCCAATTACGTGTCGGTGATAGGCGATTTCAACGGCTGGGACAAGGCCGCCAACCAACTCGCCCCACGCGGCTCCTCCGGCGTCTGGGAAGGGTTCATTCCGGGGGTGAAGAAGGGCGACGCCTACAAGTACCACATCGGCTCACGGCAAGGCGGCCACCGGGTGGACAAGGCCGACCCCTTCGGTATCCACCACGAGACGCCCCCCAAGACCGGCTCCAAGGTGTGGGACCTGGAGTACGACTGGGGGGACGCAGAGTGGATGGCCGGGCGCGGCGCGCGCAGCGCCCTGACGAGCCCCATCTCCATTTACGAGGTGCATCTCGGCTCGTGGATGCGCGTGCCCGAGGACGGCAACCGCTCCCTCTCCTACCGCGAGCTGGCGGACAAACTGTTGTCCTACGTCAGGGAGATGGGGTTCACCCACGTAGAGTTCCTGCCCATCATGGAGCATCCGTTCTACGGCTCCTGGGGCTACCAGACCACCGGCTACTTCGCCCCCACGAGCCGTTACGGCACCCCGCAGGACTTCATGTTCCTCATCGACCAGCTCCATCAAGCGGGAGTCGGCGTGATCCTGGACTGGGTTCCATCCCATTTCCCGACCGACGAGCACGGCCTGGCGTACTTCGACGGCACGCATCTGTTCGAGCACGCCGACATGCGCCAGGGCTTCCACCCCGACTGGAGCAGCTACATCTTCAACTACGGCCGGCACGAAGTGCGCTCGTTCCTGCTCTCCTCGGCGTTCATGTGGCTGGACGTGTACCACGCCGACGGGCTGCGGGTTGACGCCGTCGCGTCCATGCTTTACCTGGATTACTCGCGCAAGCAGGGGGAGTGGATTCCCAACAAGTTCGGCGGCGACGAGAACCTGGAGGCCATCGACTTCATCCGCCGCTTCAACACGGCCGTGTACGAGCGCAACCCCGAGGTGCAGACCATCGCGGAGGAGTCCACCGCATGGCCCATGGTCTCGCGGCCGATCTACGTTGGCGGCCTGGGCTTCGGGCTCAAGTGGGACATGGGTTGGATGCACGACACCCTGCTCTACATGTCGAAGGACCCCATTCACCGCCGTTTCCACCACGGCATCCTGACGTTTCGCATGCTCTACGCCTTCACCGAGAACTTCTGCCTGCCCCTCTCCCACGACGAGGTCGTGCACGGCAAGAGCTCACTCATCGGCAAGATGCCGGGGGACGACTGGCAGAAGTTCGCCAGCCTCCGCGCCCTCTTGGCCTACATGTACACGCAGCCCGGCAAGAAGCTTCTCTTCATGGGCGCCGAGATCGCCCAGCGCGGCGAGTGGAACCACGAGTCCAGTGTGGAGTGGCACCTGCTGGAGTACGAGCCTCACCTTGGGGTGCAGAGACTCACCCGTCACCTCAACGGCCTGCTACGCGGCGAACGCGCGCTGCACGAGCTCGACGCCGAACCTGCCGGATACGAGTGGATCGACGCCAACGACTCCGACAACTCGGTCCTGACCTATCTGCGCAGGAGCCGCGACGACAGGGAGGTGATCGTCGTCGCCTGCAACTTCACGCCGGTCCCGCGACCCAACTACCGCGTCGGGGTGCCGCGCGCGGGGTTCTGGCGCGAGGTCCTCAACACCGACGCCCAGGAGTACGGAGGCTCTGGCCACGGAAACATGGGCGGCCTGGAGACGGCTCCGATCCCTTTCCATGGGAGGTCGCAGTCGCTCAACCTGCTCCTGCCGCCGCTGGCGGTGGTGGCGCTCAAGTGCGAGGCGTCGGGGTAACCGGTGCCATCCATGACGGCCGGAGAGCAGGCTCCGGGCGCGCATTCCCTCCCCGACGGCGGGTGCTCGTTCCTCGTGTGGGCGCCGCGCGCACGCGCGGTGTCCGTGCACCTCCTCTCGCCGACCGACCGGGTCGTGGCTCTGACGCCGGAAGCCGGCGGCTACCACCGCGGACTGCTGGACGGCGTCGCGCCCGGCGCCCTGTACCGCTACCGCCTCGACGACGCACGGGAACTGCCCGACCCGGCGTCCCGATCGCAGCCGCAGGGGGTTCACGGACCTTCGCAGGTCGTCTCCGCGGACTTCTCCTGGAGCGACCACGGATGGGCGGGGCTCTCCCTCGGGTGTCTCGTCTTCTACGAGCTTCACGTCGGCGCCTTCACCCCCGAGGGCACGCTGCAGGCGATCACCCCGCACCTCGCTCGCCTGCGGGAGCTCGGGGTCACGGCCGTGGAACTGATGCCGCTGTGCCCGTTTCCCGGCGAACGCAACTGGGGGTACGACGGGGTCTTTCCCTTCGCCGTGCACGCCGCATACGGGGGCCCCGCGGATCTCAAACGTCTGGTGGACGCCTGTCACCGCGGCGGGCTGGCGGTCGCGCTCGACGTCGTCTACAACCACCTGGGACCCGAGGGGAACTACCTTCACCCGTTCGCCCCGTACTTCACGGACCGCTACCACACGCCGTGGGGCGACGCCGTCAACTTCGACGGACCGGAAAGCGACGAGGTGCGTCGCTTCTTCATCGCCAGCGCCCTGCAATGGGTGGACGAGTTCCACGTCGACGTGCTGCGCGTGGACGCGGTGCACGCGATCATGGATCGATCGCCGGTTCCCTTCGTCGCCGATCTCACCCGCGCCGTGCACCGGCGCGCCCATGCGCTCGAACGTCGGGTCCAGGTGATCGCCGAGAACGCCGCCAACGACCCGCGCACCGTGCGGCCCGAGGGAGAGGGTGGCTGGGGGTTCGACGCCCAGTGGGACGACGACTTCCACCACGCCGTGCACACGCTCCTCACCGGTCAACGCGACGGCTACTACCGGGACTACGGGCGGCTCGACCAGCTGGCCAAGTGCTTCCGGGAGGGGTTCGCCTACACGGGTGAGCGCTCCGCCTACCGTGGACGCCGCCACGGCGCCCCGACCGTGGGTGTCCCCGCCACGTGCTTCGTCGTCTTCTCGCAGAATCACGACCAGGTGGGCAATCGTCCGCAGGGGGAGCGCCTGGTGGCGCAGGCGGGGCGCGAAGCGGCGAAGCTCGTCGCCGCTCTGGCGCTCCTGTCGCCGTTCGTGCCGCTCCTGTTCATGGGGGAGGAGTACGGGGAGGAGGCGCCGTTCCCGTACTTCGTGAGCCACACCGACCCCGCGCTGGCGGAGGCGGTGCGCCTCGGCCGGCGGCAGGAGTTCGCCTCGTTCGCGTGGAGCGGGGAGATCCCCGACCCGCAGAGCCCGGCGACGTTCGCCACCGCCAAGCTCGACCAGTCGCTGGCCGAGCGGCCCGGTCACCGGGAGATCGTGGCACTCTACACACGGCTGCTGCGCCTGCGCCGTGAGGTTCCGGCGCTCGCGGCCTGGTCCCGCGAACACATCGAGACGATCGTGCTGGAGGAGGCACGGACACTGGTCGTACGCCGGCGGGTGCTCGAGGGTGAGGCAGCGCTCGTCGCCCACTTCGGGGCCGGCCCGGCGACGGTGGCCGTGCCGCTGCCCGCCGGCTCGTGGCGGTGCCTCCTCGACACGGCCGCCGCGGAATGGGGAGGCCCGGGCAGCCGGGTTTCGAAAGAGGTGGCGAGCGATGGCGAGGCGCGCCTTGCCATGGCACCCACCTCGCTGGTCCTGCTCGACCGGGGGACAAGACATCAATGAGCGAACCTTTCGTGTGCATCCACGGGCACTTCTACGAGCCGCCGCGCGGGAACCCCTGGCTCGAGGCCATCGAGCGCCAGGACTCGGCCGCGCCGTTTCACGACTGGAGCGCCCGCATCGCGGCCGAGTGCTAGGCGCCCAACGCCTCCTCGCGCATCCTCGACGGCGATGGGCGCATCGTGACCATCACGAACACCTACAGCCGCATCAGCTTCAACTTCGGCCCAACCCTGCTGGCGTGGCTGGAGTCCGCCCCTCCCGACGTCTACCGCGCGGTTCTCGCGGCCGACGCGGCCAGCCGCGAACTCGTCTGCGGTGGCCTCGCGGCGAAGGCCGGGGCGGAGGCCACAACGGCCATCCCCGCTCCGGCCGCGACGAGACTATTGAGAGCAGCGTTGCGCTGCCCGACGTCACTCGCCTTCCGCGTCCCTCGCGCGCGGCCACCTCCGGGGAGCTGACTTGCAATCGTACCCGCCTTCCCTCCCGCGGGTTGCGCGCAGACGGCGCAGTCGTGACGGCAGGAAGCGATCCGGTGCGTCCTTGGAACCGCCGGTGCCGTCACCCGTGAGGTGATCGGTGGGGCGGAGGAGGGAGGTCCCTCACCGCAGGCGGATCGTGACGTCGCCGACGCCGGCGTCGGCTCGGACCGTGCTCGTCCCCGGCCCGTGCCCCGAGAGGGTGTGGCCGATGAACCCCGTCCCCTCGGTGCGCCCTTCTGGGGTGCGGAGGGTCACGTCCCCAACGCCGCTGGCAGCGCGGACCCCCCCGAACGAGGTGAACAGCGCTTCGATCCGCACGTCGCCGACGCCGACCCGCACCCTCACGTCGCCGGACGTGTCGAGAACGCTGACATCCCCAACCCCGAGGGTGACCGTCGCGGCGAGCCCCGCGGGCACGCGGACGGTCCACCTCTCGGACAGGTGGGCGTCACCCCGGTGGTCCGGCTTGAGCTGCAGCGTCAACTCGCCGCCGGCGAGGCGCGGCTCGATCTCGATCGCTTCGGCCTCGCGCGTGGTGGTGCGGTCGCCGAACAGGCCCCCGCCTTTTCGCGTCAGGTCAACGGTGACCGCGACCTCGCTGCCGGCGGCGCCGACGACTTCGACGTCGCCGATCCCCGCCTTGACGGCGATCGCCGTCAACCCCGCCCCGGGGCAGCTGTAGGTGAGGCTCCTGAGCGGCTCGCCGACCGCGGCGGCGGCGGCGAGCAGGGCCACGAGCGCAAGGGCAAGTCGTCGCATCGGCATGTCCCTCCGCCCTATTCAACGCCGCCGGAGCCGCCCGGGTTCTCCGCCGGGCCCGCCGGTGACGCCGGCGTCGCGAACGGGTTGCCCCTCTTCTCGGCGCCGATCGACGTCTCCGGGCCGTGGCCCGGGATCACGCGGGTGGCGTCGGGAAGGCGGTAGAGCACCTCGCGGATCGAGTGCAGGAGCTGGGGAAGCGACCCCCCCACAGATCGGTGCGCCCGACCGAGCCCGCGAAGAGCACGTCCCCGACCACCGCCAGCGGGCCGGAACGATCGTCTCCCACGAGCACCACGTGCCCGGGCGAGTGGCCGGGGCAGTGGCGCACGAGCACTCGCTCCTGGCCGAACGCCAGCGTCTCGCCGTCGTGCAGGAGGCCGTCGTGGGGAACGAGCCCCGGGGCCGGCAGGCCGAACAGCTGCGACTGCCCGGCGAGGTTGCCGTACAGAGGTAGGTCGTCCTCGTGCAGCAGCACCCTGGCCTCCGGGAACGCGGCCTTGAGCAGCGCGACCCCCCAGGCGTGATCGACGTGGGCGTGGGTAAGCACGAGTGCCGTCGGTCGCAGCGAGCGCTCGCGCGCGGCCGCGATCACGGCCTCGGGCTCGAAACCGGGGTCGATGACCAACGCCTCCCCGGTCACCGCGCAACTCAGGAGCACGCAGCGCGCCGAGAACGGACCCAGTTCGAGCCCTGCGACGTTCACCCGCGCTCCCGCTCCAACTCGGCCACGACGCCCGCGAGCAGGGCCTGGAGGCGGCCGCGGGCCGATGCCCCCACCTCGAGCACCTCCTGGTGGGTGAGGGGCCGATCGGTCATGCCGGCGGCCATGTTGGTGGCGAGGGAGAGCACGAGGATCCGCATGTCGAGGTGGCGCGCCGCGATCACCTCCTGGACGGTGGACATCCCGACGACCGTGCCGCCCATGCGGCGGAACGCCTCGATCTCGGCGGGCGTCTCGTAGTTGGGACCGAGGGTCGCGACGTAGACGCCCTCGTGCACGGCAAAGCCCGCTGCGCGGGCGCACCTGGCGGCAGCGGCTCGCAGCGCGGGGTCGTAGGCGTCGGTGAGGTCGGGGAACATCGGAGTGCGCCACCGCCCCCACGCGCCGGCGAGCGGGCTGGTGCCCTGAAAGTTGATGTGATCGCGCACGACCACGAGGCTGCCGGCCGGCACCGCGGGGTCGATCGAGCCGCTGGCGTTGGTGGCGACGTAGACCCCCGCCCCGAGCAGCCCGGCGAGGCGCGGGATCGCCGCGATCTGCGGCGCGCTGTACCCCTGATAGAGGTGGAAGCGCCCGTTGAAGACGAGCAGGCCGCGTGCCCCCTGGCGCCAGACGGTGACGGTCGGCGTGTGGCCCAGCAGTTCGGGAACGGGGAACGGGAACACGTCGGCGTACGGGACCTCGGCGTCCTTCTCCCAACCCGGAGCATCCAGGGCGATCCCGGAGCCCGCGACGAAGGCGGCGACGAGCTTCCCGGTCGCGTGGCGGTCGGCGAATGTGCGGGCGGCGGCCTCCAGGACGCTGGGTGTGAAGGTATCCATGGCCACAGAGAATACCGCACCAGTGACGGGACCAGGTCAGCGGTGACCGCGGTACATCTCGCCCGCTGCGATTCGCACGGGCAGCTCGTTGCCCGGCGGGGGCAGCGGGCAGGTGGCGAACGGCGTGAATGCGCACGGCGGGTTGGTCGCCTTGTTGAAGTCCAGCACGACCGTGTGCTCGCCGGGTGGCGGCGCGTCAGCGTCGAGGAAGCGACCCGCTCCATACGTCTCGCGGTCGCTCGTGGCGTCGCGAAAGACGAAGAAAAAGGTGCGGTCGCCGGGTGACGAAATGAACGGTTCGAGGGCGAGGGCCTGCCCACCGAGGGAGAAGCGCACCAGCCCGGGAGCGAGCATCGTCTGGCTCGGGCCCTGGTGGGTCGCGACCTTCACCTCGCGCGGCACGGCGTAAGGCTGGAACGTCCCGGTGACGCGGTACGCCGGGTCGAGCGGGAAGCACTCGATCCCCTTGAAGTGGAGTCGCGCCGGGCTGGCGATGTTTTTGACCCGGACTCCGAGCGTACCCGCCCGGTCGATGACGTAGAAGCGGTACGTCCCCAACGCGACCACGTCCGGGTTGCCGTCGCGGTCGGAGCGCAGCGCCCGCGTCCCGGCCGCCGAGCCGCCCACCGTGACCGCGGCGCCGGACCCCGGCTCGAGGACGGCGGCACCGTCAGGACGGAGGTCGATGACCCCGGCGACGGCTGGGGAGCCGGCGCCCGGGAGCACGATCTCGTTGCCCGGGTCGGAGCCGAACCTGTTCGCCCCCGGCTTCAACCAGTACAGGCCGGAAAGCGAAAGCCAGCCGTCGGGCGCGGTCAGTGCCGCCACCCTCGCGGCTCGCCACGTCTCGATCTCCGCCCGGTACGCCGGGTCGACGACCGGCGCCTTGCGGGTGCAGGCCGAGGCGAGAAGGACCGCCGGCAGGGAGAGAGCCGCAACGGCGCGGGCAGGCGAGCAGCGATGTCTGTTCATCCCGCCTTTGTACCACCGCTCCGGCTCGGCTGCTGCCGGCGGCCGAGCCGTCAAGGTGCGAGGAGCGACTTGACCACCGGATAGTCCGCGTCGCGGAGGGCGCCGGCGCGGATGCAACGCACCTTGCCCCCCGGCGCCGCGATCACCTGCAGCGGGATCGTGCCGGTCGGCGCGCCCTTGAATCCCGCCAGCCAGCGATCGAGGCCGCCGGGTGCGGCCAGGCGTACGGAGTAGCCGGGCGCGGTCTCGGGGTTGTCGTGGAGGAACTGCACGAGCTCCTGCTGGCGCTCGTCCACCGAGAGGAACCAAAGGTCGAACGGGCGGCCCTCCTTGGCGAGCCGGTCGTGCCAGCGCAACAGAAGCGGCATCTCGCGCCGGCAGGGCCCGCACCAGGTGGCCCAAACGTTGACCCACACCCAGCGGTCAGCGGGAATGACCGGCGGCGCCGCGCCGGCGCGGGCCGGCTCGACCTCAGGGAGCGCGAGTGCCGGTGCGTCGGCATTGGGGTAGAAGACGTCGCACCAGCGTCCCGGGTCGGGCGCGAGGCCGCTCGCCTTCACACTCTCGGAGCGGCTCAACGCCGGCTGCTTCCCGCCCCCGCCGCACGCGAGGGTCAGGGCGGCGAGCGCCGCAGCGGCGGCCAGTGCGCGCCTCACAGCCGGCAATCGATCCATGCGATGAACGCCGAACGGTTCAGGTGCGCGGTCGTACAAGGCTCGTCGGGGCGCGAGCGCTGCCACTGGCAGAACTCCTTGTCGAGCTGGGCGTACTCGGCGCCGAGCCAGAGCAGGCCGACCTCCTGGTCGAGGTCGGGGTCGGAGAACTTCGTCCTGATGTGGTCGAGGACCGCCTCGGCGCGCTTGCGCGAGAGCTCCCTGTTGTAGGAAATCGCGCCCTCGGTGGAGGCGCGCGAGACGACCAGGAAGTACGACGCGCCGCGCTGCGCCGCGAACGTCCTGTCGAGGAGCGCAATCGCCCCGCTGTCGAGCTCCGCGCTGTCCTGATCGAACTGGATGATCGCCGCCCGGTCGGCGAGCGGCACGAACAGCGCGTTGAAGTCGTCGCCCGACATCGCCGCGACGTTGCGTGCCTGGACCGGCTGGCAGCCGCGCTGCGAGCCGCCCGTGATGAGGCCGCACGAGGTCAAGACGCGGCGGAGGATTTGCTTGAGGGCGCCGGTGCAGTACCCCTTGTCCGAGGCGCTCGCCACCGCCGTGCCCGGTCCCTTGGCGGCCGACTGGAGGTCGGCGAGGCGGGATGCGGCGGCGCGCACCCACACCGCGACCATGCCCGAGAGAACCACGAGGACGACGAGGAAGAGAGCGAGATGGACCTTGTCCCGTTTCACGATTTCACCTCCCCGTCCGGCCGGCGGGTTGCGGACGGTCGAGCAGGCGCGCGAGCACGAAGTCGAGGCCGAGGTCGGTGTCCTCTTCGCATACCTTCTGGCCACGTACGAACAGCTGCGGGGTCTGCACCGGCAGCGAGTTGGCAACCACCCAGCGCAGCGAGCGGTTGAGGCGGGCCTTCACCGCCGGCCTGCCGAGGCAGCCGCCGAGCTCGGGGAACTGTTGCCGGATGAGGTCGTACACCCGATTGGTGTCCCTTCCGGCCTGCCGCAGTTCGTCCTGGTTCGCGAACGCCCACTCCAGCACGTCGCGCGCCCGGGGGCCGGCGCACAGCACCGCCTCGGAAACCGCGCACGAACCGGGGTGCAGCGACTCGCTCACCATCCAATTGCACTCCTTGTCGAGGGGGAACAGAACGATCTCGGGGTCGAGGCGCGCGCCCAGGCCGCTCGCGGCCAGGCGTTCGGAGAACCCCTTGCACGCCGGGCATAGGGGGTCGATCACCTCGATTGCCGGGACGCCGCCTGCGGGCCCGCCGAGCTTGACGCGGACGCCGTATCGGTCCTCCGGGTGGATGAGGTCGCCGCAGTTCGCCATCGCGCCGGTGTAGGCGGGTTTGAGCGCCAGGTAGAGCAGCACCGGCACGGCGACGAAGACGACACCCTCGACGAAGGCGACGGCGTACGCTCCCCAGGGGAGCGGGCGCCGCGGCGCCGTGCGGGCGGCGGCGCGGTGCGCCACGATTGCGGAGACGAAGACTCCGAGCGATGCAACGTAGATTCCGACGCATAGCTTGCACAGCGATCCGACGCGTACCACCGCGATCGTGAAGTAGAGGGCGGAGACCAGGACCGGCAGAAGGGTGGCGGCGACGAGGAAGCGGGTCTCGTCCGGATCCCCGGCTACGCGCCTGACGAGGAGGTCCAGGGCGCGGAAGAGGAGGTAGGCGAAGACCGAAAGCGCCGCGAGGGAGATCGGGATGCCGCCCCATGTCGAGGCGCGAAAGACGGCGGAGTAGGGGCTCATCAGCACGGCGTGGCAGCCGCTGGTGCCGGCGGTGTCGGCCGCGCCGAGGCCGGGCACGAACGAGCAGGTGACCGAGTGGACCTGGCGGTCGAGGAAGGCAACGAAGTCCGCGGTGGAGACCGCCGCGAAGATCGCGCCGACAAGCGCGAACAGCGCCAACACAACGACGGCGCCCGAACGAGGTTGGCTCATGGTCTCGACCCTCCGGTCGCACGCATCATCAGGGGAACAGGGCTCTTCGCCCCTGCGCATGGTAACACCCGGGGCGCTCCGGCCAAAGGGCGGTCGGGATGCCCGTGGCGCACCCGCAACCCCTCTCGTGACCGTATGATCCGGCGAGCGTTGTGCAGGGAGCGACGGTTGGCGCGCATGCTAAAATGCGCCGCTTTGGCGTGTCGACAGGCGCGCGTGGAGGTGACGTGGAACCGCTGGAGACGTTGCGAGCCTACCGGCGCGGGAAGCTCGAGGAGTTGCGGCGCCGCGGCGTCGATCCGTTCCCGCCCCGCTTCCCGGTGGACGGGCGCGTGAGCGAGGTGGTGGCGCGGTTCGCGGGGCACGACGCGGCGGCGCTCGAGGCGGCCCCGGTGCGCGTCCGCGTCGGCGGCCGCGTGACGGCGATCCGCACCCACGGCAAGGCGGCGTTCCTCGACCTCGCGGACGGCGACGCCCGCATCCAGACGTACCTCAAGCGCGACGTGATCGGGGACGAGACGTTCGCGCTGCTCGAGACCCTCGACCTCGGCGACTTCTGGGGCGTGGAGGGCGCACTGTTCCGCACCAGGACAGGGGAGTTGACCGTGCGCGCCGAGACCGTCAAGGTGCTCGCCAAGGCGCTGCAGCCGTGGCCGGAGAAGTGGCACGGCCTCACCGACCGCGAGCTGCGTGCCCGCCAGCGCTACCTCGACCTCGCCACCAACCCCGGTTCGCGCAAGGTGTTCCTGGCCCGCGCGGCGACCGTGCGGGCGATCCGGTCGTTCCTGGACGGGCGAGGCTTCATCGAGGTCGAAACCCCGATGATGCAGCCGATCCCCGGCGGCGCCAGCGCGCGACCGTTCGTGACGCACCACAACACGCTCGACATGGACCTGTTCCTGCGCATCGCCCCCGAGCTTTACCTCAAGCGCCTGGTGGTCGGGGGGTTCGAGCGCGTCTACGAGATCAACCGCAACTTCCGCAACGAGGGGATCTCGACGCACCACAACCCCGAGTTCACGATGCTCGAGTTCTACTGGGCGTACGCGAGCTACGAGGACCTCATGGCACTCACCGAGGAGATGCTCGCCGGCATCGCCGAGGCCGTCTCCGGGACGGTCGAGCTGCCGTGGGGCGGGGAGACGATCTCCCTGGCGAGGCCGTGGAGGAGGCTGACGATGCGCGACGCCGTGCTGGCGCACTCCGACCTCGCCCCCGAGGACCTCGGGGAGCGCGCCCGCCTCGAGGCGTCGGCGCGCCGCTTCGAGGTTGCGGATGTCGGGCGCCTCTCCTCCGGCAAGCTGCTCGCCGAGCTGTTCGAGGCCACGGCCGAAGCGAGCCTCCGCGACCCGACGTTCGTCACCGACTTCCCGGCCGACATCTCCCCGCTCGCGAAGCGGAAGCCCGGGGCCCCCGAGCTGACGGAGCGCTTCGAGCTCTACATGGCAGGGATGGAGCTCGCCAACGCCTTCACCGAGCTGAACGACCCCGACGACCAGCGCGGGCGGTTCGAAGAGCAGGCGCGCGTGGGCGGCGGCGTCGTGGACGAGGACTACGTGTTGGCGCTCGAGCATGGCATGCCGCCGACCGCCGGCGAGGGGATCGGCATCGACCGCCTGGTCATGCTGCTCACCGACTCGCACTCGATCCGCGACGTCATCCTGTTCCCCCTGCTGCGCCCCAAAGAGAGCTGATGACCGGAGCGTACGGTTCACGACCGGCGGCCTGCAGCCGGACGCAACGGCTGGCTCGCGGTCGGGTTGTGAGCGGGCGACGGTCCGTCGGCGGCCGGCGGGCCGGGCGGGGCGGAACGTGAGTGTGCTGGGCTTCCTCGCCGGCCGGTACCTGCTCGGATTGGGCCGGCGGACGCACGTCGCGACCGTGAGCGCGATCTCGTTCGGGGCGATGGCCCTGGGCGCGGCGGCGTTGGTGCTGACCCTGGCCCTCCTCGAGGGTTTCCAGGCCACGATTCGGGCGCAGCTTGCCGAGGCGGGCGTCCACGCCGAGTTGCGGCCGCGCGCCGGGAGGGTGCTCCCCGGCGGCGACTGGATCGCGCGGTTGCGGGCGCGCCACCCCGAGCTCGAGGTGAGGGCGTCGAGCGGCGGCGCCGTGTGGTGCCTGGGCGGGGACGGCGCGGTCCCCGCCGAACTGGAGGCGGTGGACACCATGTCCCGTGTTGAGGTCAACCGGGTGCTGGCTGCACGGCTCGGAATCGGCGCCGGGTCGGAGTTGACGATCGCGAGCCCGAAGCTGGTGTTGACGCCGCTCGGACCGATGCCGATGCGGCGTCGGGTCGTGATCGGGGCGGTGAGCCCGGTGCAGCCCAACGACGACCGCGCCGTGGTCCTGGTGCCGACGCGCATCGGGGCCGCGCTGTTGGACCTGGGCGCCCCGAGGACCGTCGCCCTGCGCGCCAAGGACCCGGCGCAGGCGTGGCGGGTGGCATCGGTTGTGCAGGCCGAGGTCCCCAAGGGGGTCGAGGTGGTGTCGTTTGCCGAGTTGAACCGGCCGCTGCTGGCCGCGCTGACCCTGGAGCGCGTGATGATCGGCTTCGGCGTCGCGCTCGTCATGGCGGTGGCCGCCTTGAACCTCCTGTGCAACCTGGCACTCCTGGCGGCGGAAAAGCGCGCCGATGTGGCACTCCTCACCGCGATCGGCTTGCCGGCGTCGCGGGTGCGCCGGCTCTTCGTGCTGCTGGGTCTCGGCGTCGGAGCGTTGGGCGGCGTGCTTGGCACCCTCCTTGGCGGTGCCGGCGCCTGGATCCTCGACCGCACCCACGCCCTGCCGCTGCCGCGCGGCGTCTTCATCGTCTCGCACGTACCGTTCCGCGTGACGCCCGGAGCAATCGCGTTGGTCCTCGGCGTCTCGATTGCGGCCGCGCTGCTCGCGTCGCTGGCGCCGGCGCGCGCCGCCGCCCGCCGCGACGTGCTGGAGGGCCTGCGGTATGAGTGACGACCTGGTGGTCGCACGCGGGGTGCGCAAAGGGTACGGCGCCGGCGACCGCCGCGTGGAGGTGCTGCGCGGACTCGACCTCGAGGTCGGGCGAGGCGAGATGCTCGCGGTCGTCGGACCCTCGGGCGTCGGTAAGAGCACGCTGCTGCACCTGATCGGACTGCTCGACCGCCCCGACGCCGGGGAGTTGCTCGTGTTCGGCAGCGAGACCTCGCGCCTCTCGGTGGAGGAGCGGGCCCGTTGGCGCAACCGGCGCATCGGTTTCGTGTTCCAGTTCCACGCGCTGCTCCCCGAGTTCACGCTCGAGGAGAACGTGGCGATGCCCCTTCTCATCGCCGGCGAACCGCGCCGGGCCGCCCTCGCGGCCGCGGCGGAGCTGATCGCCTCGGTCGGCCTCGACCACCGGCGGGGTCACTTCCCCGACGAGTTGTCGGGGGGGAGCAGCAGCGGGGCGCGGTGGCGCGGGCGCTGGTCGCGTCCCCCGAGTTGCTGCTGGCCGACGAGCCGACCGGGAATCTCGACGCCGCGAACGCGGAAATCCTGTTCGGGACCTTTGAAGAGTTGCATTTGAGCCGGGGCCTGACGAGTGTTATCGTGACCCACAACGAGGCCCTGGCCAGCCGCTGTGGACGTACGCTGCGGCTGTCCGGGGCCGATGTCGAGGTGGCATGCTCGAGAACCTGACCGAAAGGGCCCGGCGAACGCTGTTCTTCGCCCGCTACGAGGCGGCGCAAGCCGGTGCGTCGAGCATCGCGCCCGAGCACGTCCTGCTCGGTTTGCTGCGCGAGAGCGACGATGTCGTCGAGCAGCTGCTCGCCCGGTTTGCGGTCACCGGCGAGGAGGTGCGCGCCGAGCTCGGCACCGCCCCGGGCGGCGTCGAGGTTCAGCCACCCGGTGAGCTCCCGCTCGCCGACGACGCCCGCCGAATCCTGCTGCTCGCCGCGCACGAAGCCGAGGTGCTCGGGCAGTCCGCGGTGGGGAACGAGCACCTCCTGCTCGCCGTCCTCCGTCTAGAGTCGACCGCCGCCTCCCGGGCGCTCGTGGCGCACGGGCTTTCGCTGGCGGCGGCGCGCGATGAGCTCGCCGAGATCTGGCGCGAGCGCGACGCCAAGAAAGGCAAGCGGGAGCTGACGGCGCTCGCGGAGTTCGGCCGCGACCTGACCGAGTTCGCCGCGACCGGCGGCTTCGACCCGCTGGTCGGGCGCGAGGAGGAGGTTGACCGTATCGTCCAGATCCTCCTTCGCCGCACGAAGAACAACCCCGTGCTGCTTGGCGAGCCGGGCGTGGGGAAGACCGCGATCGTCGAGGGACTGGCTCAACGCATCGCAATGGGGCGCGTTCCGGTGCAGCTTGCCGAGCGTCGCATCGTGGCCCTCGACCTGTCGCTGGTCGTGGCCGGGACCAAGTACCGCGGCCAGTTCGAGGAGCGTCTCAAGGCCATCCTCAAGGAGCTCAAGGAGAACCCCGAGATCATCGTGTTCATCGACGAGCTCCACGTGCTCATCGGGGCCGGTTCCGCCGAGGGCTCGCTGGACGCGGCCAACATCCTGAAGCCCGCGCTGTCGCGCGGCGAGGTGACCTGCATCGGCGCCACGACGCTCAAGGAGTACCGCAAGTACATCGAGAAGGACCGATCGCTCTCGCGCCGCTTCCAGCCCGTGGCGGTGCAACCGCCGGACGAAGCGGCGACGCTCGGCATCCTCGAAGGGGTGCGAGAGCGCTACGAGGAGTTCCATCACGTCCGCTACGCGGCCGAGGCGCTGCGCGCCGCGGTCGAACAGTCGAGCCGCTACATCACGGACCGCTTCTTCCCCGACAAGGCGATCGACGTTCTCGACGAAGCCGGAGCGCGAGTGAAGTTGCGCGGGGCCGCTTCCACCGAACAGCTCCGTCTGCGGCAGGGCGAGGCGAACCGGCTGGTGCGCGAGATGAAGCGCGCGATCTCCGGCAAGGACTTCGAGGGCGCCGTGAAGCTCCGCGACAAGGAGCTCTGGCTGCGCGGCGAGATCAAGCGGCTGTCCCAGAGCCAGACGGCGCAGACTCCCCCGGCCGAGGTGGGGCGTTCCGACATCGAGGAGGTCGTCTCGTCGTGGACCGGGATCCCGATCACCACGCTGCGCGAGGACGAGGTCGACCGCCTCGCACGCATGGAGGAGACGCTGCGCGAGCGCATCGTCGGCCAGCAGGAAGCGATCTCGGCGATCGCGCGGGCGATCAGGCGTTCCCGCCTCGGCGTGGCGCGCGGCTTGCGGCCGATCGGCTCGTTCCTCTTCCTCGGGCCCTCGGGCGTCGGCAAGACCGAAGCGGCCCGCCAGCTTGCACGTTTCCTCTTTCACTCCGAGAAGGCGCTCGTGCGCTTCGACATGTCCGAATACATGGAGAGACACGCGGTCTCAAGGCTCATCGGGTCGCCCCCGGGGTACGTCGGGTTCGAGGAGGGCGGGCAGCTCACCGAGCGGGTGCGCCGGCAACCCTACTCGGTGATCCTGCTCGACGAGATCGAGAAGTCGCACCCTGAGATCGCGAACCTGCTGCTGCAGATCCTGGAGGACGGTATCCTCACCGACGCGTACGGCGACCAGGTGGATTTCAAGAACGCGCTCATCATCATGACGTCCAACCTCGGAACCCGCGACCTGCTGGCGGGTGGGCCGAGCGCCGGCTTCACCGAGCGAGGGGGCCTGCCGTCGGAGCCGGAGATCCGGGAGGCTGTGATGCGGGAGCTCAGGCGCCGGTTCCCGCCTGAGTTCCTCAACCGGCTCGACGACATTGTCGTCTTCCACGCGCTGAGACCGGCCGAACTCCGCCAGGTGGCGCAGCTCCTGGTCGGCGACGTCGTCGCGCACCTGGCGGGGCGGGGAATCACGCTCGACGTTCCGCCGGAAGCAGTGGAGTGGCTCGTCGGCCACGCCGGCGGCGACGCCACGGCGGGCGCGAGGCCGCTGCGCAGGGCGGTGGCACGCTACCTGGAGGACGCAATTTCGGATTACCTGATCTCGCATCGACACTCGGAGGGCGAGGTCCTTCTGGCTCGCGTCGAAGGGGAGCGCCTGGCGGTGGCGGCTCGGGAGGTCGTGTGCGAACAGTAGCGGCTGTGGTGATCGCCGTCGTGGCCTTTGCGGCCGGAGTTGCAAGGGCCGACGATGTGGCCAAGACTGCGGCTGCCGCCGCCGGCAGCGATGCGCCTAAGGCGGCCGCGCCCGCCGTCTCACCGGAGCCCGCGAAACCGATCGTTGCCGAGATCCAGGTGGTCGGCGGTTCCACCATCACGGCCGACACCGTCGAGTACTACCTCAACGTGTCCAAAGGCGACGTCTTCGACCCGCAGGCCATCGCCAAGAGCTTCAGGCGGTTCTGGGACTCCGGTCTGGTCGAGGACCTCAAGGTCGAGTACGAGGACATCGCCCCCGGCAAGGTGAGGCTGATCGTCACGGTGCGCGAGCGCCCCATCGTGACCGAATTCGCTTTTGCCGGCAACAAGAAGCTGTCGAGCTCGACGCTCAGGGAGAAGCTGGACTCCGCCAACGTGACGCTGAAGCGCAACGTTCCGCTGCGGAGCTCCGAGCTGAAACGCATCAAGCAGGCGATCATCGACGTGTACGCCAAGGAAGGCTACGCCAGCGCGGTCGTGGAGCCGGTGGTGAGCGAGGACGGGGCCAACCAGCGCAAGGTCACGTTCCGCATCGACGAGGGAGCCAAGGTCAAGATCGGCCAGATCCGCTTCGAGGGGAACAAGGTCTTTTCTGCCCGCCGGCTGCGGATGGCACTCAAGAAGACGAAGGAAAAGTCGATCCTCCGCATGTTCAGCAAGAAGACGATCTGGAACAAGGAGACCTGGGGCGAGGACTCGGAGAACCTCAAGAAGTTCTACATGAACCACGGCTACAAGGACATCGTCGTCGGCGAGCCAAGGGTCGAATTGATCGCGCGCAACCCTGGCGGGCGGACCCAGAAGGAGAAGAAGTTCCGGATGGTGGTGACGATCCCCGTCCAGGAGGGCAAGCAGTTCAAGATGGGCAAGCTGTCCATCACGGGCGCGACGGTGTTCCCCGCGGAAGGACTGCGCAAGCTCTACGAGGTGAAGCCCGGCAAGACCTACAACTACTCGAAGGTCGAGGACGGCAACGAGGCCGTGCGCAACCTGTACCAGGCTCGCGGGTACATTTACTCGTACACGAACCAGTCGCTGGTGGAGCGCAAGGACAAGCCGGACACGGTCGACGTCGTGGTCAGCGTCTACGAGGGCGACCGTTTCCGCCTCGGTCGCCTCGAGTTCGCCGGCAACACCAAAACGCAGGACAAGGTGATGCGGCGGGAGATTCGACTCTTCGAGGGCGACTGGATGGACATGTCGCTGTTCAAGAAGTCGATGTTCAAGGTCAATCAGCTCGGCTACTTCAAGCTGAAGGAAGATCCCCTCGAATTCAAGTTCGACGACAAGAACAAGCTCGTCAACGTGACGATCAAGGGGGAGGAGACTGGCCGCACCGACATCCAGTTCGGCTTCGGCTACTCCCAGCTCGAGGGGTTCTTCGGGCAGTTCATGTTCAACACCCGCAACTTCCTCGGCCGAGGCGAGATCCTCGGAGTCGGGTTCCAGTCGGGGAGAACCGGCAAGAGCTATACGGTGTCGTTCTCGGAACCCTACTTCCTCGACAAGCGGATGCTGGTCGGCGGCTCGCTCTACAACCAGACCGTGGACTACTCCGGGCTGACGACCGTCTTGAGCGACTACATCCGCAAGGGCAAGGGCGGCACGCTGGTGTGGGGGCTGGGCGTGAGCGACTTCGGCCAGTTCTCGGTCACCTATGGCTTCGAGGACGTGTACGCGAAGTACAGCGTGCTGCGCACGCTCGGCCCGGACAGCCCCATCACCTACCCGCACGGGCGATCGCTGCCGACGCCGTACACCGGGATCGTGACCGAGGACAAGTTCTACGAGGTGTATTCGGGCGTCACCTCCTCGCTGACGCCGGCGTACGGCTACGACTCCCGCGACGACCCGTTCGACCCGAACCAGGGGGTTTCCTACTTCCTGCGGCTGCGCTACGCGGGCGGCCCCCTCGGCGGGGACTTCGACTACCTCAAGCCGGAGTGGGGCTTCACGCTGTTCCACCCGCTGTCCCGGCGCACGATCTTCGCCGCCAACTTCGAAGGCGGCATCGAGAAGTCTTTGAACGGCGTGGCGATCCCGTTCTACGACCGCTATCGCCTGGGAGGGGAACGCTCGCTGCGGGCCTTCGAGTGGTACTCCGTGCTCCCGCGCACGAAGAGCGGCGCCTACTTCGTCGATGCCAACGGCGTCCAGCTCGGCGGCGACCGGTACCTGCAGCTCAACCTCGAGTACCAGATCAAGGTTGGCGGTCCCCTGAAGCTGATCTTCTTCACGGACATCGGCAACACCTGGTACGAGACGCAGGGATGGGATCTGGGCCTCTTGCGCTACTCCTATGGCACCGAGCTGCGGATTTTCCTGCCGATGTTCCAGGCCCCGCTGCGGTTCATCTACGGCATCAACCCGCACCCGTTCCCGGACGAGAAGAAGTCGAACTTCCAGTTCTCGATCGGGAGCACGTTCTGAGGGCTTGCGGCTGGTAAGATCGAGCGATGGACAGCTCGCAGCCGCAGAGGCCCGGGGGCGCGCAACCCCCGCACCCGACCCTCACCCAGTACTACGGGAGCGACGCCGACCGACCGCAGTTCGTCCGGCGCCTGTTCGATCTCGCCGCCCCCGACTACGACACGATCGAAGGCGGTATGGCGATGGGGACCGGGCGTTTGTACCGGCGGGAAGCTCTCCGCCGCGCGGGCCTCGTGGCAGGCATGCGGGTGCTCGACGTTGCGATCGGGACCGGGCTCGTGGCGCGGGAGGCGAGCCGGCTGGCGGGTGATCCGCGTCGCATCATCGGTCTCGACCCGAGCGCGGGGATGCTCGCCGAGGCGCGTCGTCAGCTTGGCGTGACCGGCGTCCGTGGCGTCGGCGAGCAGCTGCCGATCGCCACCGCGAGCATCGACTTTCTGAGCATGGGGTACGCGTTGCGCCACCTCGCCGACCTGGGGGTCACGTTCAACGAGTTCTTCCGCGTGCTCAGGCCTGGCGGTATCGTGTGCGTGCTCGAGCTCACCAGGCCGGCCAGCCGCGTAGGGTTTGCGGCCCTGCGCCTCTACATGCGGCGCATCGTGCCGATCCTCACCAGGCTGCGCACCCGCAACGCCCAGGCGGAACAGCTGATGCGCTATTTCTGGGACACGGTCGAGTGCTGCGTGCCTCCTGAGAGGATCCTCGTGGCTCTCGAGGGGGCCGGGTTCGAAGATGTGCGGCGTACGCTGGCGGTCGGCCTGTTCTCGGAATACACGGGCCGCAAGCCGGGGCCGCGCAAGGTTTCCCCGGGTCCGCCCCCCAAGCAGGACCGCGACAACTTCTTCGTCCGCAGAATGAGGCGCTAGCCTTCTCGCTCTTTAGGGGCGGTCCCGACGTTGCCATCGAGGGCCGGCCATTCGCCGCTGGCCTGCTTGATGAACCCGGCGAGCGTCAGGACGTCGGGGGTGTCGGTATCGGCGCCAGTGCCGGCGCGCTCTCGCACGTCCTCGACCGTGATCGCTTCCGGCGGCCGTGCCAGGCGCCACCCGGAGGCGCCGCCGAGGAGGATCGGCGGGGCCGCGGCGAGACGCGCGAGCACGTCATCCCCCGCGTGCCCGAGCAGGCGGACCACGGAGTCGGTGGACAAGGTGCCGTCGAGGTGGACCGCGGCCAGCAGCTCCAACAGCCCGTGCAGGCCCTCGTTTCGCGGCGACGGCGTGACGTGTCCGACGACCCACGACGCCTCCGCCCCGAGCAGGATCGCGAACCAGAGCAAGAACAGCGAGACGAGGAAGAACAGGAGCATGGCCAGAGAGCCGTAGACGACGTTGTTGAAGTTGCCGGCAAAGCCGAAGTAGGTCTGGAACGAAAGATGCAGGACGGTCAGTGCGAGGGCGCCGACCCCGGCCCCGGTGGCCGCCGCGCGCCAGGACACCCGCGTGTGCGGCACCCAGCGGTAGAACGCGGCGAGCGCCACCCCTGCGAGCAACGCCGGAAGCGGCCGCATCAGGGGCGCCACGACGGGGAACCAGAAGCGCGAGGACAGCCAGTACAGGCCGGAGAACAGCGCTGCGAGCAACAGAGGCCCGGTCAGGACCACGGTGGCGATCGAGACCAGGCGGACTTCCCAGCGGCGGCGGCGAGGCAGGCCCCAGATTGCGTTGATGACCTCCTCGACCTGCCAGAACGCGTTGAACGTGATCACGATGGAGATCACCACGGCCACCCACCCAAGGGCGGCGGTGCGCTGGGCGAAGCCGGCAAGCGTGGCCTGCACGTGGGCAGGCGAGAACGGCAGCACGGCGGCGATGGCGGTCACGACCTTGGCGGCACGTTCAGGCTGCACGCGCCCCACCATGACCAGCGCCACGGTCATGACGGGCACGATCGAGAGCAGCGTGGTGTAGGCGAGCGCCGCGGCCCGCAATATGAGCTGGTCCCGGTACTGGGCGCGGGCGAGCTCGGCGGCGAAGCGGGCAAGACCCCGCAGCAACCGCCTCAAAGCGTCACCGTCTCCTCGAGCGTCGGCAGGACGCAGCGCCATCCGAACCGGGCGGCGAAGCGGTCCGCCAGCGCCCGGCTTGCCTCCGGCTCACCGTGGGTCACGAAAACCTCTTTCGGCGCGCTGGCGGGCTCGCTCGCCCAGATCGTGAGCTCGTCGGCGTCGGCATGGGCGGAGAGGGAGGTGATGCTGCGGACCTGCGCCCGCACCGGGATCATTTCCCCGAAGATCTTGACCTCGCCCTCGCCCTCGAGGAGTCGCCGGCCGCGGGTCCCCTCGGCCTGGAACCCCGTGAACACGACGGTCGTAGCCGGGTCGGGGAGGCGGTGCTTGAGGTGGTGGAGGACGCGTCCTCCGGTGGCCATTCCCGACGCCGAGATGATGATCGCCGGCCCCGCGAGCGAGTTGAGGCGCTTGGACTCGTCCACCCGGCCGACGATCTCGAAGTTGGGCGGCACCAGCGGGTCCACACCCTCGCGCATGAGCGCCCGCATCTCGGCGTCGTGCTCCATGACGCAGGAGCGGTAGATGGCGGTCGCTTCCCGCGCCATCGGCGAGTCGAGGAAGATCGGCAGCGGCGCGATCGCCTCGTCTTCGACCAGCTCGCGCAGGAAGTAGAGCAGCTCCTGGGTGCGGTCGATCGCGAACGCGGGAACGAGGATGACGCCCTTGCGGGCGGCGGCCTCGTTGATGACTCCGGCGAGTTGGTCTCGGGGGTCGCCGGGGTCGTGAAGACGGTTGCCGTAGGTGGACTCGACCACCAGGTAGGTCGATCCCGGGTAGGGTTCCGGCTCCCGCAGGATCGGGACGTCGTACCGGCCCACGTCGCCGGAGAAGTAGATGCTGATGTGATCGCCCCCCGCCACCTTCAGACGCAGCTCGACCGCCGCGGCGCCGAGGATGTGCCCCTGGCGGTGATAGCGGAAATCGATGCCGGGCTTGATGGTGAATGTCTGGCCGAAAGGGACCGCTGCGAGGGTGCCTAGAGCCTCCTGGGCGTCGCGCACGGTGAACAACGGCAGCGCGGGCGTATGCTTGGACGACCCGACCTTGTTGGCGAAGCGTGCCTCCTCTTCCTGCAGGTGGGCGGCATCGGGCAGAACCGCCCGCAGCAGGCGCGTCGTCGGCGGGGTGGCGAGCGACGGGCCCTTGAAGCCCTCCCGGACGAGCCTGGGGAGGAACCCGGTGTGATCGACGTGCGCGTGGGTGAGGATCACGGCGGCCAGCGAGTTCGGGGGCACGGGGAACGGCTCCCAGTTGCGCAGCCGCAACTCCTTCTTCCCCTGGAAGAGGCCGGCATCGACCAGGATCTTGGTGCCGTGGACGTCGACGAGGTAGCGCGAGCCGGTGACGGTTCCCGCGGCGCCGAGAAAAGTGAGTGTGACCATGGGGACTTCATACCATACCCGGTGCCGGCTGGCCGTTCAAGGCGGCGATGCATGTCTTTCGGCCTGCGTCTCTTGCGCCTCCCAACCAGGGGGCGTAGAATCGTTTGCATCAGGGATGACCGGGAGGTGCCCATGACCACTGCGAAGAAAACTCCAGGCGTGGAAGAGAAGATTGACCAACTCGAGGGCGTCGTGCACGATGTGCTCGAGGGTGCCAAGGAGTCAATCGCGCAGGCCGAGGGCTCGATGGAGAAGGCGAAGGAGGCACTCGGTGAGGGGTACGGGAAATTGCGGTCCCGCTCCGTCGAGGCCTACGGCAAGGCCCGCGAATACCTTGCCGAGGCGCGCGCCGCGCTCGAGACCGCGCGCGAGAAGATGGGTGAGCTGTACGGTCGTTCGCGGGAGATCGCCGAGGAGGCGTACGCGAAGGCCAAGGAGCAGTTCGACAGGCTCGCGGCCGAGATCAAGAAGGGGTATGGGAAGGTCAAGTCCAAGGTGCAGGAGGTCGACGTCAAGGAGGTCCGCGACGATGTCGTGGACTACGTCCGCCGCAACCCCGGCAAGTCGATCCTCATCGCCCTAGGCGTCGGATTCGCGCTCGGCTACCTGGTGCGCCGGCGGGAGCCGTAGCCTATGGACGCCGAGACGCCGCGCGACGAAGAAGCCCAGGTGGACCCTGAGCCGGAGAACGAGCTGTACGAGATCGAGGATGACGACGACGGAGAGGAAGCCGACGCCAGCCGCCACCGGCTCAACGCGGACTTCCTCCTCGACAAGGTCATCCCCGACGAGATCGACTGGCGCGACCTCGTCCGCCGGCATCCGATGCTCACGATCGGGGTCGCGGCCGGGCTGGGATTCGTCATCGGCAGGTCCCGCGGCGCGGCAATCGTCGCCGGCGCCTCCGCGGCCGTCACGAGCGCGGTGATGCGCCAGCTCTCCGACGTGCTCGACGGTGAGGTCTTCGAGTTCTAGGCAGCATCCGCCGCCATTGGTTGGATCGCTCGGCTGCCGCTTCGCCTTCCACCGCTTCGAGGCTATTTTGCTTGTCGGTCCCGGGGCTGGGTCGCGGCGGGAGACGCTTCGGGCCGCGGCGAGCGGGGGCGAGCAAGGCCCGAACGCCGCTCACCCGAGGGCTGAGCGCGAGGCCTCCACGCCGCCGCGCAACGAGTGACAGCCGGCCCAGGTCATTTATGGGCGCGCAGCTCCTCGAGAGCGCGGCGGACCGGCTCCGGCACGAGCCCCGAGACGTCGCCTCCGAGGTGCCAGATCTCCCGAACGATCCGGCCCGAGATGTAGGTGTACTCCTCGTTCGGGGTGAGGAAGACGGTCTCCACCCGGTTCCACAGTCGGCGGTTCATGAGGGCGATCTGGAACTCGTACTCGAAGTCGGAGACCGCACGCATCCCGCGCAGGATCACCCGCGACCGGCTCAGCCGCATGAAGTCGACCAGCAGGCCGGAGAACGCCGTGACCTCGATCCCGGGCATCCCTGCGAGCGTTTCCGCAATCAGCTTGACGCGGCGCTCGGCCGGGAGCAGGGGCGTCTTGTCGGTGTTGCGGAGCACACCGACCACGACGCGCGGAAAGATCGTCGCCGCTCGCCGAACGATGTCGAGGTGGCCGAGATGGAACGGGTCGAAGCTGCCGGCGTAGACCGCGGTCATCGGCTGCTCGCTCAAGGTTTTTCCTCCACCGCCGCCGTCGCGCGGTTGTGGTGGTCGTCGACCGCGCGCACTGCGAGGACGTGGCTGCCGCGTTCGAGGGGGATCCGAAACGTCTCGTGCCTACGGTCGAGCAGGCCCTCCTCGGGCGCCAGCGCGTGCCAGCGGTCGGCGTCGCGGTTCCACTCGACGATGGTGATCGGCGAGAGCGCATCGTCGACGGTGGCGATCCAGACGTCGCCGCTTCGGGTGATCGTGACGGTCGGCGGCGTGTTGTCCACGATCACCCAGCTCGAGAGCGCGCTGGCGGTCGCCGGCGCCTCGGGGTTGGCGGGCGCGTCGGTCGCGGTGAGCCGGAAGCGGTACATCCCGTCCGCGAGCGCCTGCGTGTCGATGCCGATCGCCGTCGCCTCCAGGTGGTCCCGGACCTTCCACCACGCGCCGTCGCCCGCCTTCTGCACCTCGACGGTGAAGCGCAACGGATCGCCGTTCGGGTCCCCAGCCTTCCACGAAAGGCTCTGGTAGCCGACGCGGTAGTACTTCTTTCCGAGACGGTCCGCCACGTCCCTGGTCTCGTCGTCGAGCGTCGTGAAGATCCCCGAGAGATCCGGGTGCTGGACCTCCACGATCCGCTCGGACGGCGGCGGTCCTTTGAGGAACACCACCCCCGGTTCGTGGGCGGTGAACTCCGTGATCTCGGGCGGGAGGTTGATCTGGCGGTACGCGACCACGACCCGGCCCACCCTCGCGGCCGGCCCGGGCGGCTGCAGGTCCACCTCCCACTGCAGGTAGCGCGCCGGCGGGGCGCTCGCCTGCGCGTCCGCGCACGGCGTTGGCGCGGACCACGCGCTCCAGGTGTCGTCGGGGGTGGCGATCGCCCCGGAGCGGAACCGCAACGTGCACCCGCCCGCGGGGGGCAGCTCCCCGACGAGCGAGGCGCGGCCCCACTCGGCGGGCTGGCCGGCGTCGAGGGGCGGTGAGGCGAGGGTGCCGTGCGGCTTTCCCGACCGGTGCAACAGCCTGACCGGGCCCTGGGTGAGGACCCAGTCGCCGCCCGCAGCGACCCGGACCACCTGGGACGCCGAGACGGTGTCGAGCTTGGCCGCCGAACCCTCGACCAGCTCCCACAGCTCGCCCTCGAGCCCGGTGCCGATCACGAGGCCCATCGTGCCCCACGCCAGCGTGTCGGCGATCGGTTTCGTGAACTGGTAGGCGGTGGTGGCGGCGCCCTCGGGCAGGATGCGGACGATCTCGGAGGTGGCGGACCCCTTCGCGGTCGCCGGCGCCGCGCCTGGGGTCTCGGTCACCGAAACGGTCACCGTCGCCTCACCCCCCTCCTTGGCCGGCGGCTTGCCGAGGGTCGGATCGCCGGTGAGGGCGGCGGCGTATGTCACGCCGTCCGGCGCCGGGGCGAGGGCGGCGATCTCGGTGAAGGAGGAGTCGTACACGACGCCGAGGGCGCCTTTCCCGTTCCAGCGCATCACCAGCCCCTTGCCCGAGGTGCCGACGAGCAGCAGGTCGCCGCTGACCGCCAGGCAGCGGGCATGCCGGTCGGGGATCGCCGCAACGGCTTCGAGCCCCTTGGGCCCGAGTCGCATCAACCGCCCGGGGTTGCCCGCCGCGGCGACGAGGGCGCCCTTGAACCACGCCAGGTCCCAGAGGTCGCCTTCGGCGAGGGCCGCGACCTGCTGGAGCGGGGCGACGCCGCCCGCGGCGCGCAGCAGCAGCGCCGGCGCCGCGGTCGCCGCCCACAGGGTGCCGGACGGGTCGAGGAGCAGCGCCGTGACCTGGTCCGCCTTGACCTCGCCGACGAGTTCCTTCTTTCCGTCGCGGACGCGGTAGACGCGGGCAGGGTGGCCAGTGCCGACGAACGCAGTCCCGTCGGGCGCCACGGCCAGCGCGAGGCCGAGCGGCTCCTCGAACGCGGCCGCCTGCACGAGCGGCGGCAGCGGCCGGAGTGAGCCGTCGGGGAAGACCGCCACCCCGCGGCCGGCTGCGCCGGCCAGGGCGCGCGGCGTGTCGAGCACGAAGTGTCGGGTCTGCGAAGCGTGGGCCGAGGCCAGCGCGACGAGGGAGAGCACGACGGCAACGGGACGTTTCATGGCACCTCCTGGCGCGGGCGCACGGTAAGGCGGACGCGGACGAGGCCCGCGAGCGGGAACGACACCTCCGTGCGCTGCGTGGCGACCACCGCCGTTGCCAGGCGCGCGAGCGCGCGGGTCCCGAGACCGGCCGCGAGCGTGGCGGACCACGAAGGCGGCAAGCCCGGCTGCGAGACGCCCGGCATCGCCGTGCCGCGCTCCCGCGCCTCGAGCGCCGCCACCAGCGTCGTGCTGCTCTCGAGTCGGCGCACCTGGTCCAGCTGCCCTGCGTAGTCCGCCGGAGCAACGCCCTCCGCCCGCAGCCGGTAGGAGCTCCAGGAGGCCCCGTCGGCCACCAGCAGGTCGAGCGGTCCCGGCGCCGCGCCCGCCGGCACCCGGATCACGACCCGCCGGTGCTCGACGGGCTCGTCGTACGGCTCCAGGCGGACGTCCACGGCGAGTTCCTCCCCGGGGGAAACAACGGTGCGCTCCGGGATCGCCTCGGCGATGTCGGCGCCTGTGGGCTTCTCCTCCCTGACGATGGCGAGGTCGACGGCGCTGACGGCGGGGTGCGGAAACGGCGAGTTGGCGAGGAAGCTCACCACCGCGCCGGCGAAGACGGAAAGGCGCGCCAGGGCGTCAGGTCCTCGCACCGCCTGCCGCACCGCGACCTCGCGCCCGTCGGAGGTGTGCACCGACAGCGCGAGCCGCACCGACGACTCCCCGACCGCAGCCCCGCGCGCGGTCAGGCAGGCGTTGGCGAGGAAGGTGACGAGGAGCGGCTGCAGGATCGGCGTGTCGACGATCGAGAAGCGCCACGTCTTCGTCCCCGTCGGGTCGTCCACCCGGACCCTGACCGCCGTCCCGTCGGGGGGCCGCCCGACGAGCGCCACGACGCCGGCCCTCCGGTCGGCGACGAGCGTTCCGAACTGGCTCCCGACCGCGAACACTTTGAACGGGCTCTGGTACGAGCCCTGGATCGCGAGGACGCGGGCCCTGGCGATCGGAAACCGCACCGTGCCCAGGCCGTAGAGTGGGTGTCCGAACGCCCACACCGTGTCGCCGTCGCGGGCGGTCACGGTGCCGGCCGCGGCGAGCGACGCGTCGCCCCACACCAGCTCGACCGCCACCATGTCGCCGGCCTCGGGCGGCCCGGAAAGCCCGGCGACGGTTCCGGAGGGGACCGGCTGGACACCGGCCCCCGCGAACAGCTCGCCGGCCGGGCCGGTGGGCACGGGCAGCCCCGCGACCGCAAGGAGCGGCCGGGCCAGCCCGCGCCGATCGGGCAGCGCCGGAAGCACGCTGCGCAGCTCGACCCCCCCGTCCGCCACCGCGGCGAGCTGGGTGAGCGTCGGCGCGCCGGCGCGCACGGTCTCGCCGGCGAGCGGTATTGCGTGCATGTCGGCGAACGGCGTCACCCCGGCGAGAGGCTCCTGCGCCCAGGTCCAGCCGAACGCGACGGCGCCCAGCAGCTTACCGTCAACGTACACCGGCGAGCCGCTCATACCGGCGACTACGCCGGTGCCCGCCAGCCGCTCGTCGGCAATGCGCACGAGCACGGCACTGCGGTCGGGGCCCGCGGCGTCGAGCACGCCCATCACCGTCACCGGGATCTCCCGCCGCTCGCCGCCCGTCCACTCGGTGATGCAGACACCCTGCTGCCCGGGCCTGACGGCCGTCGGGTCGAGCCAGGCGAGCGCGGACGAGAGCGCAAGAGGGAGCAGGAAGGGGACCATAGCGCCTTATGCGGACAACGCCCGGCCGGGCGCCAGGCGGCGGCCCGTGAGCGGGAGCAGGAGCGGGAGCTGGCCCAAAAGCTGGGCGAGCTCCTCCGGCAGGATCGCCTGAGCGGCGTCGGATAGCGCTTGCGACGGCTCGTTGTGGACCTCGATCATGAGGCCGTCGGCGCCGGCCGCGGCGGCGGCGCGACCGAGCGGCACCACCTTGTGGCGCTTGCCGGTCCCGTGCGAGGGGTCGACGATGATCGGCAGGTGCGAGAGACGCTGCACGGCCACCACCGCGGCGAGGTCAACGGTGTTGCGGGTGTGGTCGGCGAACGTCCGGATCCCGCGCTCGCACAGCACGACCTGATAATTGCCCTCCGCGAGCAGGTACTCGGCCGCCATCAGCAGCTCCTCCACGGTCGCCGCCATGCCGCGTTTGAGCAGGACGGGCTTGCGCCCGCGGCCGACGGAACGCAGCAGCGAGTAATTCTGCATGTTGCGGGCGCCGACCTGGATCATGTCGCAGTACTCTGTCACCAGCTCCAGGGAGCGCTCGTCGAGCGCTTCGGAGACCACCGGCATCGCGACCTCGCGGCCGACCTCGCGCAGGATCACGAGGCCGGGCTCGCCCAGCCCCTGGAACGCGTACGGCGAGGTACGCGGCTTGAAAGCGCCGCCACGCAGGATCTGCGCCCCCGCCGAACGCACCGCGCGAGCGATCGCCAGGGTCTGCTCCGGGGTCTCGACCGAGCAGGGGCCGGCGAATACGGCGAAGTTCTCGCCGCCGACCGGGACGCCGCCGACATCCACGACGCTGTTCTCGGGCTTGGCCTCGCGGCTGACGAGCTTGTACGGGTGCGAGACCGGGATGACCTCGAGCACGCCGGGGAGGCTCTCGAACAGGGCGGGCTCGACCGCGCCCTGGTTGCCGGTGATCCCGATCGCCACCCGCTGCGCGCCCGGAATCGGGTGCGCCTTCAGTCCGAGCGAGACCACCCGCTTAATGACCAACTCGACTTGCTGGGGGGTGGCCCCAACCGTCATGACAATCAGCATCGTCGCTCCCCCAAGACAGAGGCTATACTAGCCGAGGCAGGGAGGTTGTCAAAGTGAAGAGGGCCGTTCTCTTCGGTGTCATGGGCTTCATCTTTCTGATCGCAGCGCAGCAGGCGTGGGCCGTCTACGTGGTGATCCTGCGCAACGGCGGCCGCGTCGTTGCCCGGGACAAGTACCAGGTCAAAGGCCCGAACGCGCTGTTCGTGACCAAGATCGGCACCTACACGTCGATCCCGCTTTCGCAGATCGACGTCGAGGCGACCGAGAAGGTCAACAGCCAGGGGCTGGGCGACGCCCAGCTGCTGGCCTGGGTCGACGCCAAGAAGGTGGTGCCCACGCCGACTCCGACGCCGCCCGTCGCGGCCCTGGGCCACCTCCAGGAAGGGTTGGCGGCCAAGATCGGCGACGCGGCGCGCCCGACGCCGACCCCCGGCATCACGTTCCGCGACACCCACTACCGCGACCCGCAGGTCGAGGAGGCGTTTCAGCAGGGGCTCGAGAGCTACCACCTCTACCTGTACCGCACCTGCCAGGGGACGCAGCCGGCGTACCTGTTCATCGAGATCTCGGTCAACGGACAGCCCGAGACGCTCAAGGCGCTGATGGCGGTTGCGGAGACGTACCAGCTGCTGGCGAAGACGGCGCCCGGGCGACTGCCCGAGCGCGTCGAGCTGCAGATGCTCAACGAGTCGGGCAGGGAGGCCGGCGTGTTCCGGCTCTCGGCCGCCGACGCCGCGGAGCTGGCGACCGGCAAGGTCACCCCCGAGAACTTCTACGTCCAGCACGTGATCTTCTGACGCGGGGGTCGCGTGCGCTGCGCTACGGCCCACCCGCACGCGCCGTTCCTGCTCGGCGGCGCGACCGCGTGTCTCCTCCTTGCGCTCGGCGGCTGTCACGCGCCGTTGCCCACCCCCGAACTGAGGTACCGGCAGGAGCGCGAGCAAGCGGTGAAGGCCGCGCTGCCCGCTGCTGCCGCGGCGGAATTCAGGGGTCTCCGGTTCTACCCGTTCAACCCGGCGTACCGATTCCAGGCGATGATCGAGCCGGTGGTCCCCCCCGAGCCGTTGACGATCGCCGCCAGCGACGGCGAGCAGCGCCCCGCCCACCGCGTCGGCCGGGTGCGGCTGCGCTTTCCGAACGGCGAGGCGGTGCTCTCGATCTACCAGCTCGACGACATGAGGGCCAGTTACCCGGACCATCTGTTCCTGCCGTTCCGCGACGCCGGGGCGGGGAAGCAAACGTACGGCGCGGGGCGCTATCTCGACCTCGAGCGTCTGCCGGGCGGGGTCGTGAGCCTCGACTTCAACCGCGCCTACAACCCTGACTGCGCGTACGGCATCACGGGCCGCTGTCCGATCACCCCGCCGGAGAACACGGTCAAGTTCGCGATCGAAGCCGGCGAGATGATGCCGCCCGGGCATCACTGAGCCCGCCGCCGTCCTCACCGCCCAATCCGTGGCGCGTGAGCCCTCGCCCAGTCTTCCGTGGCGCGGGCGCCCTCGCCCACTCTTCCGTAGCGCGGGCGCCCTCGCCCACTCTTCCGTAGCGCGGGCGCCCTCGCCCGCGCACCTCTAGATTCTCCCCCCGCCGCGGCGTCTGCTATAAGGATCGCTCATGCTCATCGCGACGCTGCTGCTCGCCGCTGCGCCGGCGCTCCCTCCAGTCATCGCCGACCCCCGCCGTGGGGCGTCGGAGTGGGCGTTCGTGCGCATCGGTGCAGGGGTGCCGGCCGCCGGCGCCGGAGGGTACCTGCTCGAGCTGCCGCCCCCTCCGGCCGCGCCCGACCAGCGCTGGCTCGAGACCGCGGTGGCGCTCGCCGCGCGCGGCGCGCCGGTGGTCGGGGTCGGGGCCGTGCCGCCGCCGGCCGCGTTGCGATCGTACCTGGATGGCTTCTGTCCCGAGCCGGCGCCCGCTCTCGATGCGCTGCCGGACCTCGAGGCCCGTCTCGGGGGCCTCCCGGTGGTGATGACGGCGGATGGCGCTGCGGGGGCGGTCGCGGCGCTCGCCGCCGGCGCGGCCGCAGTTCTGGTCGGACGCCCCGACCCGTCGTGGGAGCACGAGCTGGCGGGGCTGCTCCCCGAGCCGCAGGCCGCGCGCGCCGGCGGTCGCGAGCTCGCGACCGCGATGCGGGCGGGCGACCTGGCGACCGTGGTCGGCATCCCGGACGGCTTTCCGGGCGGCGCGGTCACGCTCCCGGGTGCCTGGTACGGCGCCGCCTCGGTCCTGGCTGGCGGTGCGACCTCGCTCCCGCTCCAGCGGCGTGGCGAGGGTGTCGTCGCGGTGCTGCCGGCGTTGCCGGGCGGGGGAGTGCTGCTGGCGGCGCGCCCCGCCGACGCCGGGCGGGCGTTCGAGAGCGTCGAGGTGAGCGGCGAGCGGATGCCGTCGGCCGCCGAGGTGCTGGCGCGGCACCAACGCGCCGCGGCGCGCCAGGAGCAGCTGGCGCCGCGGTGGCAGGCGGAGCAACGTCTCCTCGTCCGGGTGTGGGTGGCCGAGTTGTCGCGCAGCTTCGAGGTGACGCTCGCCGGGCCGGCGTTCTGGGAGCGCGGGGTCGGACGCGACTGGGAGATCACCAAGGCCTGGGTGGACGGGGTGGCCTGGGACCCCGACCACCTGCCCGACCTGCCGCTGATCGAGCCGCAGCGACCGCAGGTCCCGCCGCTCGCGCTGCGCCTCGTGCCGTCGTACCGGTACGAGCTTGCCGGGGTGGAGTCGCGACAGGGGAGGCGCTGCTTCGCGCTCACCTTCGCCGACACTCGCCCGGGCGGCGCGGTGCGGCGCGGCACCGCGTTCATCGACGCCGCCACGTTCGGCCTCGTGGAGCTCGACGAGAGCGCCGAGAACCTGCCCGGCGACGTGCGCAGCACGCGCGCCGTCACCGTCTACGCGCCGATCGAACTGGCCGGAGGCACGGTGTGGCTCCCGGCGCGGGTATCCGCGGACGACCTGATGTCGGCGTTCGGCGGCGCGGCGACCGTGCACCGGGAACTCGTGCTGACCGACGTGGCGCTCGACCCCGCCGGCTTCGCGGCGGCCCGCTCGGCCGCGTACGCGCGCGGCCACCGGATGCTGCGCGACACGGCGGCCGGCATCGTGCCGCTCGTCCCCGACGGCAAGGGCGGGCGGATCCCCGGCGGCGCGGGCCGGGCGTCGCAGCGCTTCCTGATCGCGGGCGTCGCCTACGACCCGGGCCTGACCTACCCGGTGCCGTTCGGCGGCCTGCAGATCCAGGACTTCAATTTCCGCGGCAAGGGGGAGCAGTTCCGGCTGCTCGCGGCCGGGGTCGTCAACGACGCCGCCTGGTCCGCCCGGCGGGGCCGGGTGGAGCTTTCGCTGCGCGGCTTCGTCCAGTTGCTGCCGTTCTCCAACACGCGATACCGGAACGGGCGCGAGCAGGAGGGCGAGGCGGTCAAGACGCAGCGGCAGAGCTTCGGCGCCGGAGTCGCGACCTCGCTGGGCGCCGTCCGCGTCGGCATGGACCTCGGGGTCAACCGCTGGGACTTCTCCCGCGATGACACGGCGGCTGCGAGCTTCGTGCGCCCGTCCGACACCTTCGAGGGGGTGGCGAAGCTGCAGGCGGAGGCAGCGGTCGGCCCCACGACCGTCAGCCTCACGGGCGAGGCGGGGTGGCGGCAGCGGTGGCGAGCGTGGGGCCTCAACGGAAGCGAGACGCCGCGGCCCAACTGGCAGCGGGCGCGCCTGCTCGTGGTGTACGAGAAGGCGCTGTTCCCGCTCGCGAAGCTGCACCTCGACGCGGAAGCGTGGACGGGGCACGACCTCGACCGATTTTCGGCGCCGGCGCCGTCGCGCTTCGGCGGCGTCCACATCCGCGGCATCGCCTCCGACCGCGTGCTCCCCGAGCGCCTCGGCGTGGTGCGGGCGTCGCTGTCGCTGCCGCTGTCGCCGACGGTGCGCGGCGAAGCGGGGATCGACGCCGCCTGGGTGCGCGACATCGACGGCGTCTACCGCGCCCGCCCGCTCTCCGGCGCGGGGTTCGGCCTGACGGTGCCGGGACCGTGGGGGACGCTGGTGCAGGGGAGCGTGGGCTTCCCGATCGCCACCCCCGGCCCCCGCCGCCCGACGCTGGAGCTCTTCATACTCCGTCCCCTCGCTCGCCACTAGGGCGCCGCCGATAGCGGACCGTCTGCTGCGTTGCCCTTCGGCGGCTCGCGTGCTCACGTAGCCTCCGGCTACGCTCCGCTGCGTCCGCCTCGGGCGCCTTGCATCCGGCCCACTCTCGGCGGCGCGGCTACACGCCCCGAGTGGCAAGGCCCTGCGGCCGGCGTCGTTGGTTCTGATGTGGGGCGCGCCCGCCGGGCGCGCTTCTTCGTCTTCGTGGGAGGCGCTCGAGGCCGCGCGGCCTGCGGCCGGCGCGACCAGCTCTGGCTAGAACCGTGCGCTTGGCTCGCCGGCCGAAGACTCCTGCATCCGGCCGAGCCACGAGTCCCTGTGCTCCTCATAGCTCTGCATGGGGGGGACCGGGGTGGTCGCAGTCGCGCGGGCGGCATCCTCAGTTGCCTTCTCCAACCGGAGCTGCCGCTTCACAATATCCTTGATCGAGGCGCAGCCGGGGTTGCGGCGCATGCGGTACGGGTCGACTGCACACACATCGCCTGAAATTTGCTCCACGACCTTCCTGTACGCCTCGTCCGTGTTCATCCGGTCGCGAAACACCCCGTCGTTCATGGCCGCGAGACGCTCGCTCGCCAGGCGATAGGCGTCCTCTCGGTCGGCCGCGCCCGCGCCGAGATCGAGGCGCACTAATAGATCGGGGAGAGGAAAGAGGCGCCGGTCTTGCGCCGTCTCCTCGGGGTAGTATGTCTCGATCAGAGGCTTGAGTTCAGCGAGGCCGTCGGCGGCAGCAAGCCGCATTGCAGTCTGGCGCAGCAGTGGGGCGCCCCTCTTCAATCTTGTGCTCCCTTCGACGATCGCCGCTGCATAGACCCTCAGGCGCTCGTCGCGGGGGGCGCGAAAGAGATCGAGGTCATCTAGGAACCAAAACACGGCGTCGTCCGAGGGATGGGTCCGCCCATATTCAGTCAGGATGTCCTCGAACGGCCGCAGATCGAGCCAGCGGATACCTTTCCCGAGATAGGCAACCACTTCTTTGGCCACCACCGGCTCGCTCTCCAGCACGCCCTTTCGAATCGCGTCCCGGAGCGCGGCCTCCCGCGTCACCGGATCGGAGATCCTTGCCGCGTCGTAGATTGCCTGCTCTTCCGGGAGGAGGCTCGGCACGCCAGCTGGGCTGGTGGCTCGAGAGGTCTGAACGGCGAGGAATCCGGCCCCCCCAATGAGGCAAGCCCTGACGATGCGTGCGAGCATGTGCGCCTCCCACGATGTGTCCACCGGCCCTGAAATCTGAGAGAGTGTAGTCCAAGAGCACACGTTCAGCGCCACGGGTGCCGAAGATATCGCGTGATGTCCCCGGCCGCGTCGTCCGCAGGCCCCGCCGCCTCTCGCGCCACCGAACCGCGAACAAAGTGTGATACCTGGCCCCTGGCAAGGCGCCCGAGGCGGACGCGGCGGAGCGTAGCCGGAGGCTACGTGAGCACGCGAGCCGCCGAAGGGCAACGCAGCAGATGGTCCGCTATCGGCGTCGCACTTACAGGGTGACGAGGAGGATGCCGGCGATCGCCAGCGCCGACGCAAAGACTTTCCGGCGGGTGAACGGCTCGTGGAGGAAGATGGCGGCCAGGATCAGGACGTAGACGGTGCTCGACTGGTTGAGGATGGCGGCGATCCCGACTTTGGTGTACTTCATGCCGGCGATCCAGAAGATGAGCGCGAGGTAGGAGCCGAGGACCGCCGCAGGGAGCGACACCCGCCACGTGGGCGACGGGCGGAAGACCTTCAGGTACTCCCGCCGGCGCGGCGAGAGCAGCGCGATCGGGCCCATCACGGCGAGGCAGCCGATCTGCCGCACAGCGGTGGCCCAGAGCACGGGCGAGTGGTCGAGCACCGGCTTGGCGATGACGATGCCGAGCGCGAGCGCGACCATCGCGAGCACGCCCCATGCCACGCCGAGGGCGATCTGGCGCGCGGGGACGCCGCTGGGCGGCTTGTGCCCGGACGCGGCGAGCACGCCGGTGACGACCAGCGCCATGCCCAGGAGTTGCAGCGCCGAGAGGCGTTCGCGCAGTAAGACGGTGGCGAAGAGGACGGTCAGCGGCGCGTACAGACAGTCGATGATCGCCGAGATCCCGGCGCCGACGGCGTTCAGGCTCATGTGGAAGAGGGTGTCTGAGGTGGCGATCGCGATGATCCCCGAGGCGAACAGGATCAGGATGTCTTCGAGCGAACCCTGGTTCCAACCGGCCTCCCCGGCGAGCGCCACCGTCGGCAGCAGGAGGGCGGTCGACACCACCACGCGGAAGAGATTCAGGGCGAACGGCGACACCGTCTCCCCCGAGCGCTTCAGGAGGATGACGGCCACCGCCCACACCACGGCGGTCAGCAGCGCGAAGAACTCACCCACGGGGAGCCCATTCTCTCACGGCCGCGCCAGAGTACCCGAAGCGAAGGTCGGCGGGCGCCACCCCCTCACGGGGTCGCGGCGGGAGTGCCCTCGTACATCCACGCGTGCTTCGCCCCGTACCCCGAGGCGTCGAGGCGGTGGCGCAGGGCGCGCGCCAGCTTCGGATCGGTGATCGCGCGGAAGGTGGCGGGGTTGAGCTTCACCGCCTGCTCGAGGCGGGCCATGCCGGCCCCCTCGTCGCCCGCCGCAAGCAGCGCCATGCCGAGGTCGAAGCGTATCTCGGGGCGGTCGGCGAGGGCGAGGGCGCGACCGAAGCTCTCGAGCGCCGCGTGCGTCTCGCCCGCCTGGAGCGCGACGTTGCCGAGGATCACGTCGGCCTCCCACGAGTACGGCAGCCAGAACGCCCAGCGCCGGAGGTTCGCGAGCGCGGCGCGCGCCACCCCGGTCGTGGCCGGCGAGTGAGCCGGCGCCTTGCGCAGCGCGCTCTCGAGCACCTTGCCCTGCTCGAACGCGGTCCCGGCGCGGTACCGCTGCCACGCCACCGCGATGGCGGCCCCGGCGAGGATCCCGACCGCGAGCAACCGCCCCCTCGCCCGCCACCCAGTCGTCGCGGGCGCGGGCGGCAGCGGCGGCAGCGCCAGCGCCGCCAGCACGGCCCACTGGGCGGCCGTAGCGGCGAGGTGGAGCGGGAACTCGGCCAGCGTCACGACGAGCGCGGCGGCGGCCAACGGCACGGGATCGAAGAGACCGCCGCCGCTGCGCCCGCGCCGCAGCGCGAGGCCGGCTCCGGCGGCGGCGAGCGCGAGGCCGACCAGGCCGGTCTCGGCGGCGTGCTGCAGCAGGTCGTTGTGGGCCTGGCCGAAGCCGGTCACCAGGCCGAGGACGCGGCCGCGGTCCGCAAGGGTCTCCGGGCTCTGGAAGCGGAACGAGTTGGCTTCGAACAGGCCGAAGCCGACGCCGGTCAGGGGCCGCGCGGCGAGCATCGAGCCGGCGGCGAGGAACGCCGCGCCGCGGGCGCTTCCGAGCCAGACGACGCCGCCGCTCCTGGCCTCCGCGACCGCCTCCCGCACCCTGCCGGCGAGCGGCGTCACGAGGAAGATCACGACGGCTGCCACGACCGCGCCGGCAACGATGGGGAGCCGCGACCGTCTGGGCGCCGTGCGCCAGGCGATCACGAGCGCGCCGGCGGCGAGCGCCAGCGCGCCGGTGATCGTGCGGGTGCCGAGCACGACGGCGACGAGCAGCGCGGCGGTCGTGCCCCACACCAGCCGCCGCCGGCGCGCAACGAGCGCGTGCTGGGCGGCGAGGAGCGCGGGCAGCGCGAGGAACGTGGCCACGTCGGCGGGGTTTCCGAGCGTCCCGATCCAGGCGTAGCGGCCGACCATGTTGCCGAGGTCGCGGAAGACCGCGGGTTGCCACGACGGCCGCAGGAAGAGGACGACCAGCCCGGCCTCGATCGCCCCCGCCCAGACCACGAGGCGCACGAGCGAGCGCCGCCGTTCCTCGGGAAGCTGGCGCACGGCCCCCCAACCCAGCGCCGCGAGCGCCAGCGGCGCAAGGTTGGTGAGGGCGCGCACAGGCTCCGGGCAGGCGATGGCGCTGACGGCGCCGCCGGCGAGCACGCCGGCCCACGGCGCCCACCACCAGTCGCGCCACGCGGGGCCGCCCAGGTTGCCGACCGCGAACACCGCTGCCAGCACTCCCCAGCACGCCAGCGCCAGCTCGCTCTTCGGCTCGCGGAACATGTCGAGCGCGCGGCTGTCGAACACGAGGGGGAGGGCGAGGACCAGCGCAACCGAAACCAGGAAGGCGAGCGTCGAGAGGAGGCGGGCGGCGGCGCCCGGTTCGGGATTGACGGGGCGCGCGCGGCCCACGGCTACTCCTCCAGGCGCACCGACACGATGCGCGAAACGCCCGACTCCTCCATGGTGACGCCGTAAAGCACGTCGGCGTGCGCCATCGTGCGGCGGTTGTGGGTGATGAGCAGGAACTGAGTGCTGCCGCTCATCTCGCGCAGCAGGCCGGCGAGGCGTTCGACGTTGGCGTCGTCGAGCGGCGCGTCGACCTCGTCGAGCAGGCAGAACGGCGCCGGCCGGATGCGGAACAGGGCCAGCAGGAGAGCGACCGCCGCGAGCGCCTTCTCGCCGCCGGAGAGCAACAGCACCGACTGCGCGTGCTTGCCGGGCGGCCGCACGCGGATCTCGATCCCGCTCTCGAGCGGCGCGTCCGGGTCCGAGAGCTCGGCTTTCGCCTCGCCCCCGCCGAACAGGCGGCGAAAGACGTCGTCGAACGCGACGTTGACCTCGGCGAGGGTGGCGAGAAAGCGTTCGGCACAGGTGGCGTCGAGCTCCTTGACCGTCCCGTCCAGCGACTCCATCGAGCGCTCGAGGTCGCGGCGTTGCTCCTTGATGAACTCGTGGCGCTGCTCGAGGTCGTCGCGCTCGGTCACCGCCAGCTCGTTGACCGGCCCGAGAGCCTCGAGCTCCCCCGCGAGCGCCTGCTCGCGCGTCTCGAGGTCCGGCACCGCCTCGAGGGGCGGCGGCTCCGGGAGTTCGGCCTGGCCCGCCAGGGTGAGCGCGATCGCCTCCTCGAGGCGCTCGCGTGCGCCGCTGGCCTCCGCGAGCGCGAGGCGCGCGGCGTGCGCCGCGTCGCGCGCCGCCAGGTGCGTTGCGCGACGCTGCTCCGCCTCGCCCGCGGCCGCATCGACCCGCGCCCGGACCGCCTCGACGTCCGTGGCGAACCTCTCCACCTCCCGGTGGGAAGCGTTCCGGTGCGCGAGAAGCTCCTCGAGTTCGGCGCGCGCCGCGGCCGCGGCGTCACCGGCCGCAGTGGCGCGCTCGCCCTGAGCGCGAGCGTCCTCGCGCGCCGCCACTTCGCGCCGCTGCAGCTCCGCGAGCTCGTCGCGGAGGCGGTCGAGGTCGCGCCGCGCCGCCGTCAGGCGCTCACGCGCCACCGCCTCGGCGCCGCGGGCGCGCTCGGCTTCGGCTCTCGCCGCCGCGCCCAGCTCGCGTGCACGGTCGGCGTCGCGTGCGAGGGCATCCACCTCGGCTTCCATCTCGGAGGCGCGCCGTCCGAGGCGCCCAACCTCCTCGCGCGCCACGGCGAGCCGTCCGGCCAGCGCGGCGCTCTCCTCGGCGATGCGGGTGCGCTCGGCCGCGAGGGCTTCCAGCTCCCGCTCGAGGCGCTCGCGCTCGCGGTGGAGCGACGCCCGCGCCGACGAGGCGGCGGCAAGCGCCTCGGCGGCGGCCTGAGCGGCCGCGTCGCGCTCGGCGAGGACCGGGCCGAGCTCGGCAAGCTGGCGCTGAACCCGCTCGAGGTCGGCCGCCGTCTCCTCCTCCCGAGCGGCGGCGTTGGCCTCGATGGCCGCAACCTCGCGCTCGCGCAGCCGGAGTTCGAGGGCGCCGGGGGCGGTGGCACGCATCCCGGGAAGCTCCAGCAGCACGCCCCGGCGACGGCCGCCGCCGGGAAGCAGCACGACGAGGTCGGGGTCCGTGGCCGCGAGCTCCCGGGCATGGCCGAGGTCGCGCGCGACGTCCGCGCGCGGCAGCGCGGCGGACAGCCATCCCAGGTGCTCGGGCGCCGCGCCACCGAGCGCGAGCAGCGGTGACGGCCGCTCGGCCAAGGCGCGGTCGGCCACGACGACCGCGAGCTTCCCCTCGATCTTCGGCGCCTGGGCGACGAGCTGCGCTGCGGTCTCCTCGTCGGCGCAGACGGGAAGGTTCAGCATCTCGCCGTAGGCGCGATCGAGGAGCTTGGCGGTTTCCGGCGCCGGCGCCAGGAAATCAGCGACGGTTCCGAGGAGCTTCTCCGCCGGCAGCGCGCGGGCCAGGGCGGCCGGCAGCGCGCGCGCCTCGGCGAGGAGGCGTGCCAGGCCTTCGCGCTCGTGGCGCGCCTGCCAGCGTTCGTGGCCGGCGCGGTCGCGTGCGGCGGCCAGCTCGGACGCACCCGCGGCCAGCGCCTCCTGTCGGGCCCGCAACCCCTGGCGCTCGCTCTCGAGCGCGCTCGCCGCCGCAGTGGCGGCGCTCTCCTTGGCTGCGGCATCCGTCTCGCCGCCCGCGGCCTGGGCGAGGTGGGCCGAGAGGCGCTCGTGCTCCGCGCCGAGGCGCGTGGTCTGGTAGGCGTCCTGCTCGAGCTCGACCTCGAGTCGATGCGAGCGGTTCTTCGCCTCGGAGGCCGCGGAGACGGCGGCGAGAAGTGTCCGGCGCGCCTCCTCGGCCTGGGCGCCGGCGGCGCGCGCCGTCGCCTCCGTGGTTTCCGCCGCCGCCACCGCATCCTTCGTCTGGCGCTCATGGCCGGCGAGGGTGCCCTCGGCGCCTGCGAGCGCCCCCGCGAGGGCGGACCCCTGTTGCGCGAGGGCATGCGCAGCGGCGGCGAGGCGGTCGGCCTCGACGACGGCGGCCTCGCGCCGGGCGGACGCCTCGACGGTCTCGCGCCGGGCCGCCTCCTCCTCCGCCTCGCGCCGTTGCGACAGGGCGTCGCTCCTGGCTTCCTGGTCGCGGGCGGCGGCGAGCCGCTCCTGCCCCCCGTCGAGGTCGCGGCGCAGCGCGGCGAGGGCGGCATCCGCGCTGGCGAGCGCGGCCGCGGCCTCGGCCTCCGCGAGGCCCGCCGCCGTCAGCGCCTGCTGGCGCGCCTCGACCGCCGCGAGGAGCACCGCGCGCCGGCCGGCGAACAGCGCGGCGCGCACCTCGGCGAGTGCGGTGCGCAGCTCGCGGTGCTTCTCGGCGCGGCGGGCCTGGCGGCGCGCCTGCTCGAGCGCGCGCCTGACCTCCGCCGCCACGTCGGCCAGGCGCAGGAGGTTGGCGCTGGTCTCGGCGAGCTTCAGTTCGGCTTCGTGCCGGCGCGCGCGGAACTTCGTGATCCCGGCGGCCTCCTCGAACAGCGAGCGCCGCTCGGTCGCCTTCACCGAGAGCACCTGGCCGATCCGCCCCTGCTCGATGATCGCGTAGGCGCGGGTGCCGAGTCCCGCGTCCATCAGCTCGTCCATGACGTCCTTGAGGCGGACGCGCCGTCCTTGCATGCGGTACTCGGAGGTGCCGTCGCGCATGACCCGGCGCGCGACGGCAAGCCGTCCGTCGGTCTCCGGCCAGCGGCCGTCGGGCGAAGCCAGCGTCAGCATCACCTCCGCGGCGCCGAGGGCGGGGCGGCTGGGAGCGCCGGCGAAGATCACGTCCGCCATGTTCTGCGACCGCAGGAGGCGCGCGGATTGCTCGCCCAGCACCCAGGCGATCGAATCGGAGATGTTCGACTTGCCGGAGCCGTTGGGGCCGACGATGGCGATGATCGCGCCCGGGAACGACAGCTCCACCCTGGCCGCGAACGACTTGAACCCCTCCAGGGTGAGCGAGGCGAGACGAACCGATCCCATCGTCGAACGCGAGATGGTACCACCGATCCAAGCCTCGAACGGCTCGGCGAGCGGCCGGCCGCGGGTCCTCGAAGGCGCTATCGCGTGCCGCGCGTCCAGCGACCCGCGATGGTGGCGGCGCAATCGGGGCAGCCGCCTGCCGCGGTGACCCGCGTTTCGAGCACCGCGAAGCCCGACCGCCGCACGAGCGTCGCGCCGCACGAGGGGCAGCGGGTGTCCTCGAGGCCGTCCGCGCGGCCGGGGATGTTGCCGGCGTAGACGTGGCGCAGCCCGGCCTCGCGCCCGATCTCGGCCGCGGCCACGAGCGTCGCGACCGGGGTGGCCGGGATGTTGGCCATCTTGTAATCGGGGTGGAACGCCGTCACGTGCCACGGGATGTCGGGCGAGACGCCGGCGAGGAAGCCGGCGATCGAGGCGAGCTCCCCAGGGGAGTCGTTGAGCCCCGGCACGATCAGCGTGACGACCTCGACCCAGATCGCGCGGTCGACGAGGCCCGCGATCGTGTCGAGTACCGCCTGCAGCTTGCCGCCGAACGAGGCGTAGGTCGCGGGCGAGAACGCCTTGAGGTCCACCTTGCAGGCGTCGAGGACCGGCGCCAGGTAGTCGAGCACCTCGGGAGTGGCGTGGCCGTTGGACACGAACGCCGTCGCGAGGCCCGCCTGCTTCGCCAGCTCGAAGACGTCGTGCGCCCACTCGGCCGTGATCAGAGGCTCGTTGTAGGTGGAAGCGATCACCTCGCAGCGCCGCTCGGCCGCCGCCGCGACCAGCGCTCCGGGGCTGGCCGGCTCGGCGTCGTCGGTGGCGCGCCTGTCGCGCAACGCCTGCGAGGTGAACCAGTTCTGGCAGTACGCGCAGTGCAGGTCGCAGCCGAGCATCCCAAACGAAAGGGCCCGTGCCCCCGGGAGCAGGTGGAAGAACGGTTTCTTCTCGACCGGGTCGATCGCGACCCCCGAGGCGTACCCCCACGGCACTCGGAGCGCGTCCCCGTCACGGCCGCGAACCAGGCAAACCCCGCGCGCGCCGTCGGCGAGCTTGCACCGGTGCGCGCACGCCACGCACACGAGCTTGCCCGAGGGGTGAGGAAGGGCAAGCTCACGCCGGGCAGCGGTGAAGGCATCCAGCCGCGTCTCCACCCCACCAATGTGCGCCGGCGGCTTGACGGTGGCAAGCCCCGGCCCGAGAATCGGGTAAGCCGTCGAAGGTGACGATGAGCGGTTCAGGCGTGAGCGTGCGCGCGGTGCCCCATGCCCCCAGGGGGGTCAAGGGGAGCGTCCGCGTGCCGCCGTCGAAGAGCCTGACGCAGCGGGCGCTGGTCGCGGCGGCGCTGGCCGGGCAGGGTTCGGCGGTGCGCTCGCCCCTCGACGCCGAGGATCCGCGGCTGCTCTTCGCGGCGCTGCGGCGGGCCGGGTTCCGCCTGGAATGGGAGGCCGGCTCGATCGTCGCCGGCGGCCGCGATCGTGTCGAGAGGGGAGAGTTCTTCCTCGGCAACAACGGCACCGGCGCCCGCTTCCTGCTCGCCCAACTCGCGGCGCTCCCGGGCCGGTGGGTGCTCGACGGCTCCGAGCGCCTGCGCGAGCGCCCGCTGGCTCCGCTGGCGTCGGCGCTGGCCCGACTCGGCGCCCTCATCGAACCGGTGCGGGGGCCGGCGCTGGTCCTCCCGCTCGCGGTGGCCGGCCGGACGCTGGCGGGCGGCGAGGTGGCGCTCGACGCGTCCTCCTCCAGCCAGTTCGTCTCGGCGCTCCTGCTGCTCGGGGCGGTGCTGCCGCAGGGACTGGTGGTGCGGCTGCCGGACCCGCCGCCGTCGCGGCCCTACCTCGACCTCACGGCGGAAGTGCTGGAGACCTTTGGCGCCCGGGTTGCTGCGGATGCCTCCGGCACGGTGTTCGCGGTGCGTGGCGGCGGCCTCGCAGCGGCCGAGATCACGGTCGAAGGGGACTGGTCGGCCGCGGCGTTCCCGCTCGCGGGGGCCGCCGTGGCGGGGGGGAGGTCGAAGTCATCGGCGTGCGGCGCGCGAGCCGTCAGGGCGACGCGGCCGTACTCGGGATCCTCGAGCGGGCGGGGTGCCGTACGGCCGCCTCGGCGGCCGGCGTCATCCTCGCCGGTCCCGCGGCCGGGCCGGTGACGGCCGACCTGCGCGACACTCCGGACCTGTTTCCCGCGCTGGCCGTCGTCGTCGCAACGGTGGGCGGGCGCCTCGACGGCCTCCAGGGCCTCGCGGGCAAGGAGAGCGACCGGTTGGCGGTCATGGTGCGCCACCTCGCGGCGCTGGGTTTTGCGGTCGAGAGCGGCGAAGCGTGGTTCGCCGCCCCCGGCGGCCGCCCGCACCCGCCGTCCCCCCCGCCCCCCTCGACCCCGCGGCGGACCACAGGATCGCGATGGCGCTGGCGGTGGCGGGGTGCGCCGTAGCGGGCGTCCGCGTCGTCGACTCGGAGTGCGTCGCCAAGTCGTGGCCGGAGTTCTGGCTGGCGTGGGAGGCCCTGGCCGCGGAGGGGGCGTGAGCGTGCGCGCACCGGGCGCGGCGGCGCTGGCGCGCCTGCTGGCGTGGGACGCCCCGTGTCTCCCCGAGGTCGCCGATCCCGGTGGCGAACCCGACGCGGCATCCGTGCGCTGCTGCTCGGGCGGCGCCGATCTGGCGGCGGTGGCGCGATGGCCGCGCGGCCAGCGCGTGGCCGTCGCGGTGCAGGTGGTCGCGGCGGCGGCGTTCCTGTTCGAGCGCGGATGGTACCCGTCGCGAGCGCTCCTGCGCGGTGGGCGGGTCAAGCGCGGCCCGTCGGGGCCTGGTACCGCCTGGCGCGGCTCCCGCGCCGGCGCCTGGACGACGCCGGCCTCGAGCGTCACCTGCGGCTGGCGCTGGCGAACGAGGCCACGCTGCTTGCCCCCGCGGTGCTCCCCCTCCTGCGCCGGCTGCTGCCGGAACTGGGTGATGATCTCGAGCGTGCGCCGCAGTCGCGGCCGGCGTGGGAGGCGGTCGCCGGCTGGCTCGGCGTTCTCATCGGGGAGGGGCGCCAAACCGGCCCGGCGCTGCGCCATCCCGAGGGGGCGGGACGTCCGCTGTGGGCGCTCCGGTTCGAGGTCCCCACAGGCGGCGTGCACTGGGTCGAGGACGAGGCCCTTCTCCCGCGGCTGGGTGCGGCGGTCCGCCTGGCCGCGCTCGGCGGGAACGTCGCGGTTGCCGCCGGTGCGCTCGACGAGGCCGGCGTGGCGCGCGCGCAGGCACGCGCGGCCGCCTCGGGGCGGGACGCGGTGGCGCTCACGACATTGCCCGTGCCGGGTGCGGCGCCGCTCGAGCTTGCGGCGGGGACCGAATCGGTTTGGGTTGTCGCTTCGCGGCCGGAGCTTGCCCACGCCCACGCGGCACTCGCCCGCGAGGGCCGGCCGGGCGTGGCGCGTCTCGTGCTCGAGGCGGGGGCCGCCAACGGCTTTGCGCGCCCCCCGCGCCCATTGGAGGCGTTGCGGGCGCGCGCCGGCCTCGCGTCCGGGCCGGCGCGGGCCGCGCTGGGCTGGCTTGCGAGCGCCCCGGTCGGCCTGTCCGCCGAGGAACTCTGTGCGCTCGCGGAGGAGGCGACGGCCAGCCTCGCGGAACTCAGGCGTCTGGGTCTGGCGTACGAGCGCCGTGGGATCTGGCGGGCGCAGCAGCCGGCGGCCGCGCCGGCGTCGGACCGGCTGGCGGCGATGGCCGAGCGGCTGCCGGCCGCCAGCCACGCCGGACTCGTGGCGCGGGCCATCGCCGGGGCGTGGGAACCCGCAGCGGCGTGGTGCGAGGAGCGCCTCGACGGCCGCGCCTTCGCCGAGGCTCGCGCCGTCGCTTCGGCGGCCGCCGGAGCCGGACCGCTCCGGCTCGCCGCCGCGGAGGGGGCCCTCGGTCTTGGCCGCCTCGCCGAGGCCGAGGCGTTGCTGCAGGCAGTCCCCGCGGCAGAGCGCGAGACGCGTTGGCACGCCCTCGCGGCCTGGTGGGCGGAAGAAGCGAGCGCGAGCGAGCGAGCGGGGGTCGAACTTGTCGCGGCGGCCGGAGAGCTGCCGGGACGCCTGGCGGCGCGATGCGAGCTGGTGGCGGCACATGCGGCCCGCCGCCAGGGCGACCGCCCGGCGCAACGGCGGCACCTCGAGCGCGCCGCCGCCTGCACTGCGCTTCCACTTCCGGAGGTCGAGATCGAGCTTGCGGCGTGGGAGGGAGCTTCCTGCCTGCGGGCGCTCGCCCACCGCAGCGAACCCTGCTGGCGCGGCGACGACGCGGCCCGCCTGCTCCACGTGACGAGTTCGGCCGCGCTCGACCGCGGTTGCCCCGCCGCTGCGATGAGCGGGTTGCGCGCGGCGCTGCGGGCCGCGACCGGTGAAAACCCGCACCTGCTCGGCGAGATCCACGCCGACCTTGCGTGCGCGGGGATCCTCGCCGAGCAACCCGGCGTCGCGGAGCGCCATCTGGTCCTGGCCGAGGGGTTGCTGGAACGCTGCGGTTCCCGGCGAGCGGCGACCGTCGTCCGGGCCAACCGAGCGGTGCTGGCCAACGACCGTCTCGACTGGCGCGCCGCCCGCGAGCTGACGCTCGCCGGCCGCCGGTTGCGCGGCGACGTCGATGACGCCGGCACGTGGCTGTTCGAGCTGGAGTTGGCTCGCGCCGACCTGGCCCGGGGCGACGCGGCCGCGGTCCAAGACCAGCTGGCTCGCCTCGCCGGAGGAGTCGCCCGGTTCCCCGATGACCCGTTCCTGCAACAGGCGTTCGCCGGCCTCGCGGCGCACCTCGCCCTCGCCCTCGGGGACCTTTCCGGCGCCGTCTCGTCGGCATCGGCCGCCGAGGCCGGCGAACGCGGCCTCGTGCTCGCGGTCGAGGCGGCGGACCTCGGCAACGACCCGCCGGCCGCGCTCGGACGGCGGTGGGGAGTGGCAGTGACGGCGCAGCTCCTCGCCGCCTGGCGCCGGGAGGACGAAGCCGGCGCGCTGGCGTCGTTGGAGCGGGCGCTCGAACGCTGGCCGCGCGAGGCCGGCGTCGGGTTCGCCCGCTTCGCTGCGCTGCTGGCGCGGCGCGGCGAACGGCTCGGTGCAGCGTGGGACGACATCGTGCAGCGCATCGAGGAGGTGTTGGGGCAGGCTGACCTCGACGGGTGGGCGCGGGCGCTCCGCGGCGCCTGCGGCCTGGATCCGGCCCGGGTGGTGCGGGCGCTGGACGGGATCGTCAACGCGGGGACGGACGCCTGCCGTTCGGTGCGACTCGAGGCGCTGGCCCGAGCCCTCGACCTCGGATTCCTGGAGGTCGAACGCGCCGGCGTCGTGCTCGGGCGGTGGGGTGAACCGCGGGACCCGCGCTTCGCGGTCGAGGCCGGCGGGGCGGCAGTGCGCGCCGCAGGCGTCAGGCGACCGCTGACCGATGCGGCGCTGGGCATGGTGGCGCGCTGCGCCGGGGGAGCGGCCGGCAGCCTCGCTGCTGAGGGCGGCGGGAGCGCCGCCGGGTTGCTGGGGGGGAGCCGCGCCCTGGCCGTCGTGCGCGAAGAGGTGGCGCGCTGGGGCCCGCTCCCGCTCACGGTCCTGATCGTCGGCGAGCCGGGAACGGGGAAGGAACTGGTGGCGCACGAACTGCACCGCTCGAGCGGGCGGCGCGGGCCGTTCGTCCCGGTCAACTGCGCCGGGATTCCCTCCGCCCTGCTCGAGGCCGAGCTGTTCGGCGTGGCCCGAGGGGCGTTCACCGGGGCCGACCGCGACCGCGAAGGCCTCGTCGAAGCCGCCGAAGGGGGCACGCTCTTCCTCGACGAAGTCGGCGAGCTTCCCCTCGAGCTCCAGGGCAAGCTCCTGCGCCTGCTGCAGGAACGTGAGGTGCGGCGGGTCGGCGCCACGCGCACCCGCACCGTGGACGTCCGCTTCGTCGCCGCCACGAACCGCGACCTCAAGGGGGCGGCCTCCGCCGGGGCGTTCCGGCAGGACCTCTACTACCGGCTGGCCGTGGCGGTGATCGAGGTGCCGCCGCTGCGCGCGCGCCCGGACGACGTCGCGGAGTTGGCGGGCCACTTCGCCGGCCGTTTCGCCGCCATGCTCGGTCGCCCCGGCGTGCGCCTGGCGCCGGCGGCCGTGGAGCTCCTGTGCGACGCCTCCTGGCCCGGCAACGTGCGCGAATTGGAGTCGGCCGTCGCGCGCGCCGTGGCCGCCGCACGCCCCGGGGAGGTTCTCGGGCCCGACCGCTTCCCGGGCCTGGTCCCGGCGCCGGCCGGCGACGGGCCTCTGCCGGGTTGGCCGGTGGCGCTGGCGTCGTTCCGGCGGGCCTACTTCACGGCGGTCCTGCGGGAGGCGGCGGGGAACCGGACCCGGGCGGCGCGCCGGGCCGGGATCTCGCGCCAGACGTTGCTCTACCACTTGAAGGGGCTCGGTATCCGCGGGTCGGACTCGGGCTGAGCTACACTGGCGTCCTCGCCCGCGACGCGAAGCGGTTTCCCCGCATGAAGATGAGCACGATCTCGCGGGCGGCCAGCGCGGTGGCGGTCGGGGCGCGCCGGGGTTCGAAGCCGCGGCTGCCCGGTCTCGGCGGCCCCGGCCGGCGGACAAAAAAGGTGGCGGGCTTGGGAGCCCGCCAGGATGAAGGAGGAGGTTGGATGCGTGCGTTCAGGTCGTGGCCGTGATCCCTGACCGCACCCATCGATAAGCAAACCCCATGCCAGATTTTCCCGATTGGAGCGCCTTTCAAACGCAACTCTCTGACCTGTCGATCGATGGGTTGTCGGTCAGCGAATTCGAGCCGCTCGCCGCCCACACGACGCTCAAGATCGGCGGCCCGGCCCGCCTCCTGGTGCGCTGCGCCACCCGCGAGGCCGTGGCGGGCACGGTGCGGACCGCGGGGCAGGCGGGGATCCCCTGGCTGGTGCTGGGGCTCGGCGCCAACGTGCTGGTGCCTGACGCTGGGCTCGACGCAGCCGTGGTGATGCTGGTGAACGAATTGGCGGCGGTTGCGGTCGACGGGACCCGGCTCCGGGCCGGCGGAGGCGCCCAACTCGGCCGGGTGGTGCGGGTGGCGGTGGACGCCGGTTTGGCCGGAATCGAGTGCCTGGGTGGCATCCCCTCGACGATCGGCGGGGCGCTCGCCATGAACGCCGGCGCGCACGGCCAGGAGATCCTGGATGTGGTTGACTGGGCTGAGGTTGTGGAGGACGGTGGGGGGCTGCGCCGGCTCGAGCGCTGGGAGATCGAGGGGGGATACCGTTGGAGTGTCCTCGGCGTGGGACGGGTTGTCACCTCCACCGAATTGGCCCTGAAGGCCGAGGACCCCGCCGCGCTGAGGGCCCGTGCCCAACAGGCGCGCGAGCGGCGCCGCGGCGCCCTGCCGGCGGAGCCGTCGGCCGGGAGCGTATTTCGCAACCCGGCCGGGGACTTTGCAGGCCGCCTGCTGGAGTTGGCTGGGTGCAAGGGGATGGAATCCGGGGGGGCCAAGGTCAGCGAGCGCCACGCCAACGTCATCGTCAACCCGGGGGGCGCGACCGCCGTTGGCGTACGCGAGCTGGTGGCGGCGATGGCGGTCCGGGTCCGGGAGAGGTTCGGCGTCAGGCTCGAGCTCGAGCTCAAGATCCTGGATCGCGGCGGCAAGGCGCTCGCCGATCCCGAAGCGCCGCTTGCATGAAAGTCCCCCGTGTGGTAGAAATCCGCCCGCTGTCTACGACGGAGATCATGAAGGAGATCACCGCATGAATATCGAACAGAAGGTCAAGGACATTATCGTGCAGCAGCTCGGCGTGGACCCGGAGAAGGTGAAGCTCGAAGCCTCCTTCGTGGAGGACCTCGGCGCGGACTCCCTCGACACGGTCGAGCTGGTCATGGCGTTCGAGGAGGAGTTCGGGGTCGAGATTCCGGACGACGAGGCCGAGAAGATCCGCTCCGTCGGCGATGCCGTCAAGTACCTGAAGGAGCACGTGAAGGAAGCGTGATGGCGCGCCGGGTCGTCGTGACCGGCGTCGGTCTCGTCTCGCCCCTCGGGGTCGGGACCGAGGCCACATGGGAGGCGCTGATCGCCGGAAGGTCCGGGATCGGCCCCATCACGCGTTTTGACGCCAGCGCCTCGCAGGTGCGCATCGCGGCGGAGGTCAAGGGTTTCGACCCGAGCGCCGTGATGGAAACGAAGGAGGTGCGCAAGTACGACACCTTCATCCATTACGCGATGGCCGCGGCCGACATGGCGGTCGCGTCCTCGGGCCTGGTGATCACGCCCCAGAACGCCACCCGGGTTGGCGTCGTGATCGGCTCCGGGATCGGGGGGCTGCCGTCGATCTGCGAGAACCACTCGGTACTGCTCGAGAAGGGGCCGCGCCGAGTGTCGCCGTTCTTCATCCCGGGGAGCATCGTCAACATGCCGGCCGGCGTCGTTTCGATCCGGACCGGCGCAAAGGGACCCAACACCGCGACGTGCACCGCCTGCTCCACCGGCGCGCACGCGATCGGGGACGCGTACCTGTACATCCAGCACGGGTACTGCGACGCCGCGATCTGCGGCGGCACGGAGTCGGTGATCCACCCGCTGACGATCGCCGGGTTCGCGAACATGAAGGCGCTCTCCACCCGCAACGACGAGCCGGAGCGGGCGTCGCGGCCGTGGGACCGCGACCGCGACGGGTTCGTGGTCGGCGAGGGCGCCGGACTTCTGGTACTGGAGGAACTCGAGCACGCCAAGCGCCGCGGCGCGTCGATCTTCTGCGAGGTGCTCGGGTTCGGCATGACCGGCGATGCCCACCACATCACGGCCCCGTCGGAGGACGGCGACGGGCCCGCCCGGGTGATGCAGATGGCGATCGCCGACGCTTCCCTCGCGCCCGAGGACGTCGACTACATCAACGCGCACGGCACCTCCACGCAGCTCAACGACCGGATCGAGACGCTGGCGATCAAGAAGGTCTTCGGCGAGCACGCATACAAGCTCGCAGTCTCCTCGACGAAGTCCGCGACAGGACACCTGCTCGGCGCAGCCGGCGGGCTCGAGGTCGGCATCTCCGCCCTGGCGGTCGCCCGCGACACCATCCCGCCCACGCTGAACCTGGACAACCCCGGCGAGGGGTGCGACCTCGACTTCACCCCGCACAAAGCGGTGCGGCGCGAGGTTCGGGTGGCGATCTCCAACTCGTTCGGGTTCGGCGGGACCAACGCCTGCGTCGTTCTGGGCAAGCTGCGGTAGGTTGCCCGTCCTCCCGCGCCGTCCGGCTTGCAATCTGTCCAACGAATGAGCGATCATTCAGTACGGTCGGGCGAACGCCGGCCGTGGAGGGGGCCCATGAAAAGTTGTGTGCTGATGGCGCATGTGCCCGACACCGCCTCGGTGATCAAGGTGGCGTCGGCGGGCAACCGGATCGAAGAGGCGGACATCAAGTGGATCGTCTCGCCCTACGACGAGTACGCCCTCGAAGAGGCGATCCGCCTCAAGGACGCAAAGGGCGCGCCCGTGACCGTGGTCACCTACGGCCCGGAGCGGGCGCAGCAGGGTCTGCGCGAGTGTCTGGCGCGCGGGGCCGACGCCGCCGTGCACGTCAAGGGCGGTGAGGGCACGTTCGGCGACGCGCTCGCGATCGCGAAGGTGCTCGCGGCTGCGATCCGCAAGACTGGACCGTTCGACATCATCTTCGCCGGGATTCAGGGCGTCGGCAGCGATAACGCCCTGGTCGGCGCGATGGTCGCCGAACTCCTCGACATTCCGCACGTCACCGGCGCGGTGAAGCTCGAGATCGGCGACGGGACGCTGACGGCACACCGCGAGATCGAAGGGGGCACCGAGGTGGTCACGGCGCCGCTGCCCTGCGTGGTCACGGCGCAGAAGGGGCTCAACGAGCCGCGGTACCCCTCCCTCAAGGGGATCATGGCGGCGAAGAAGGTGGCGATCCAGGCGTTCGCCCCGGCCGATCTGGGCCTCGACGAGGGAGCACTCGCGGGGGCCGGCGCGACCTGCCGCTGGAGGGCGCTGGTGCCGCCGCCGGCGAAGAGCGGTGGCGTCATCCTGAAGGGCGAGGAAGACCCCGCGGCCGCGGCCCGGGAACTGGCGCGCCTGCTGCGCGAGCAGGCCAAGGCGATCTGAAGGGGGCGACGATGGCGTGCATCCTGGTATTCGTCGAGCAGCGCAATGGCAACATCCGCAAGGCGTCCCTGGAGGCGCTGTCCGAAGCGAAGCGCCTCGCCTCCGGCGCCGGTTGGTCGGTGTGCGCGGTCCTCGCCGGGCACTCGGTCGCCGCGAAGGCGGCTGAGCTGGGCGCGTACGGCGCGAGCAAAGTCTACGTCGCAGACGAGGAGCGCCTGGCGCGCTACTCCTCCGAGGCGTACGCCGCAGTGGTCCGCGAGGCGGCGGCGAAGTGCGCCCCGTCCGCGCTCTTCATGGCGGCAACCGCGCTCGGCCGCGACCTCTCCGGGCGCGTCGCCGCCCGTCTCGGCTGGGGGTGTCTGGCCGACGTCACCAAGCTGGTCGTCGAAGGCGACGCGGTCGTGGCGACTCGCCCGGTTTACTCCGGCAAAGCGTTCGCGACCGTGGACAGCGGCGCCACACCCGCCGTCGTCACGCTGCGCCCGAACGTCTTCCCGGCCGAGGCGGACAGCGGCGCCGCCGAGGTCGAGGCGCTGCCGCCGGCGCCCGGCGACATCCGGGCGGTGGTCAAGGAGATCCTGGCCAAGGAAGGGGGCGAGCTCGACGTCGCCGAGGCGGACGTCATCGTCAGCGGCGGGCGAGGCATCAAGGGACCCGAGAACTTCGCCCTCATCCGGGAGCTTGCCGGCCTCCTCGGCGCCGCGGTCGGCGCCTCGCGCGCGGTCGTTGACGCGGGTTGGATCGACCACGCCCACCAGGTGGGGCAAACCGGCAAGGTGGTCGCGCCTTCGCTGTACATCGCGTGCGGGATCTCCGGCGCGATCCAGCACCTCGCCGGGATGTCGTCCTCGAAGATCATCGTGGCGATCAACAAGGACCCCGACGCGCCGATCTTCAAGGTGGCGGACTACGGCGTCGTGGGCGACCTCTTCCAGGTCGTGCCGCCGCTGATCGCGGAGATCCGCAAGCTCAAGGCCGAGGCGTAGAAGCCAGCTGGCGTGAGGCGTGGGACGGAGGCCCGGGGTCAGACCCGGGCCCGTTGTCTCTCGGGGCATGGGTTGGCCGCGCGGAGGCCCTTGGTCCGACCCTGGCGGCCTGCGCCGTACCCGGGCGCTCGCGGTATCCCACGTTCGTGGGATTGTTTTGGTCAATGATCCGGGCGAAAGTGAGCGTGCAAGGTGGAAGCTGACCGCTCCTTCCGGTGGTGCTCAGGCACCACCAATTTTTTGCCCGCACGGCCTCAAACCTATTCTTCCGCGTTCTTACGCAGCCCGCCGAGGATCTCCTCCTCGGCCTTCACGTGCGCCGCAACGGCCTTCGCCCAGGCGGCGTCAGCGCGCTGCAACAGGGCGGCGGCCTGCGCGCGGTTCGATAGGCCGGGGAGGTTGATGCAGACGTTCTGGTAGGCGCCCGCCGCGGCGGCGCGCGCGAGCTGCGCGCCGGTGCCGGCGTCGGAGCGTGAAGCCTGCAGGCCGATCGCCCCCACCTCGACGCACAATTCGATGACCTCCTGGCACGCCTCCAACACCCCGAGCGGCACCTCGATCGCGGCCACCGTGGCGGCGGCGATCGCCGCTTCGCGGGCCGCCTGGTCCGCGGGGGTTGCCTTGGGCAGGCGCATCGCCTCGAGCAGCCGGTCGAACGCCGCGGTGTCGGCGTCCACGCCGGCGAGCAACTCGTCCTTGAGCGCCTGGCCGCGCACCGCGATCCGCTCGAGGTCCGGTTGGCGGTCCTCGAACCCCTTTTTGGCGTGCGAGAGGTTGGCGACCATCGCGGCGAGCGCGGCGCCGAGCGCGCCGGCCAGCGCCGCCACGGAGCCGCCGCCCGGGGCGGGGGAGTCGGTGGACAGCTCGTCGGCGAACGCCCGCACCGTCATCGCCGCCAGGCGGGCCTGTCCGGCCAGGCGGTACTCGATGACGCGTTCGGCGGGGTCGAACGCCTTGACCTCGGAGAGCCCCAACGTGCGCATCGCGACGTGGAGCAGCGCGCTCTCGGGAACGCCGGTCGAGCGCCCCATCCGCGCGAGGTAGTGGCGACCGGCCGCGAGCAGCGCCGACTTCGGGATCAGGCCCACGATCTCCGAGCCGGTCGCGCGCAGGCCGCGCTCGCGGGCGCGCTCGTCGCAGGTGTCGAACGCGACGTGCAAGGGGGTGACGTCGAGGTCGGTGAGGTTCATCGAGATCTGGGCGCAGCCGAACTCCGGGATCACCCAGCCGACGGCCTTGACCGAACGCAGGATCCCGGGGTCCCAGACCGGCTCGCCGCGCTCGTCCAGCACCGGCTCGCCGTGCTCGTCGCGCCGCATGCGGCCCTTCTCGCGCACGTCGAGGGCGACGCGGTTGGCCAGCCGCTTGTCCAGGGTGTTGAGGTCGACGTTGAAGGCGACGAGGAACTTGCGGGCGCCGATCACGATCGCCCCCGAGCGCGGCACGAGCGCCGCGGGACCGAAGTCCGGCCGCCACGCCGGGTCGTGGAGCTTCTCGGCGAGCCCCTCGTACTCGCCGGCGCGGATGTCGGCGAGGTTGCGGCGCTCCGGCCGCGACGCCGCGAACTCGTAGAGGTAGACGGGGATGCCGAGCTCCGCGCCGACCCGCTCGCCGAGGCGGCGGGCGAGCGCGGCGCACTCCTCCATCGTGACGCCGGCGATCGGCACGAACGGCACGACGTCGACGGCGCCGAGGCGCGGGTGGGCGCCGTGGTGGGCGCTCATATCGATGAGCTCGAGCGCCTTGGCCGCAAGGCGGAACGCCCCCTCGAGCACCGCCTCCGGCTCGCCCACGAACGTGATCACCGTGCGGTTGGTCTCCGCGCCGGGGTCCACGTTGAGCACGGTCACGCCGGGAGCCGAGGCGGCCGCTCTGGCCGCAGCCTCGTAGACCTCGGGATGCCGTCCGTCCGAAATGTTGGGAACGCACTCGACCAGTCGCATGCCGCCCTCCAGAACGGCTCATCGTAGCGACCGCCCCGGCCCGACACAACCGCCGGCAGAGACGCGCCGGCATCGGCGGATCGCCGGATATACTGCCACCAATGGGCCGTCTTGTCGCATCGGTGTTTCAGTGGGTTGAGGGACAGACGGTAGGCCACCTCGAAGAATCGGACCCAAAGCCCCTTGACCTGCGCTCCCTATTGATCGTCGTCATCGCAGCTCTCGCGCAGTCGGCATACGTCCTGTTGGCGCCGTTGGAGCGGGTCACGCTCTACGTCAACGACGACGCGTACTACTACCTGTTGGTGGCGCGAAACTGGGTGGCTCGAGGGTTCCCTTCGTTTGACGGGACGTCGCTCACCAACGGTTTTCAGGTCCTCTGGCAGTTGTTGATCCTGCCTTTCGGGTTCGCGGCCTCGAAGGCGATCGAGCTCCGTTTGACGCTGGTCCTCGGCGCGGTCTTGATGCAGATTGGGATCCTGGGGTTTTCGGCCGCGCTCGGGGTCCTCGGCGGTAGGAGGCTCAAGCTGACGTTCCTCTGGGCCGCCGAGGCGCAGTGCCTCTTGGTATGGGTTTTTGCCCTGAACGGCATGGAGTCATCGCTCCAGGCTGCGCTCCTCGGCGTGATCGCCTGCGTGCTCGCGCTGGAATCGGCGGGCCGGGTCGAGAGGGCCGAGATCGTCCTCGGTGTGCTGGCCGGGTTGTACGGCCTGAGCCGGCTCGACGGGCTTGCGCTTGCTCCCTTGATCGCGGCGTACCTGTGGGTCAGACGGAGGCGGGGGGCCAGGGCCGCAGTATTTTTGGGCATCGCAGTCGGTCCGGCGATGCTCGTGCTGCTTGCAAACACCGTCGCGACAGGCTTCCCCCTGCCCGTGAGTTCGGAGGTCAAGCTCCTGCCCGCGGAAACGTTCGCCGGAAACTGGCTGGGTCACGGGGGCGCCGGAGCTACGACCGTAGCCAAGCTCGGGTTCTACCTCGCGAGCAGGGTTGTCGGCGGGTACGTGTATTTCGCGGCGCGTCTCCTGTCAGTTCCCCACAGAGCCATCTCGTACGCATGCGGAGCGGTGGCGTTGTTCGCCATGGCCATCGTGCTGTGGCGAATTCTCCGTCGCAGGCTCGACCGTTTCGCCCCGTTGTTGCCGATCGCCGCGTTGGTGGCCGTCCGAGTCGCATTCTTCGCCTGGACGTATCCGACGACGTTCCACCTGTTCGATTGGTACTGGACGGACGGACTCTTCGTCCTCCTGATCGTGCTCGTTCTGTTTGTTGCCCCCTTTCGGATACCCAAGACCGCGGCCTGGCTCGTGGGCCTGGTGGTCGCGCTGAATTTTCTGGGGTTCCTGACGAACTCCGAAAACCGAGCCCACCTCCGTCCAATCGAGGAGGCCGTCGCATTCGTGCGGTCGCTCGGATTGCCTCCAACCGAGGCGGTGGGCTCCTGGGATGCCGGATACGTGGCCTTCCTCTTCGACCGCCCGGTGATCAATCTCGACGGCCTCGTCAACAGTCGCGAGTACTTCGAGAACGTTCTTGCCGGCAGCGAACCTCTCAGCCGATACCTCGAATCACGAGGGGTGCACTACGTTGTGAACTGGGTGGGCAGCCCACCTTCGAGCCGCACGGAGAGCTTTCGTGGTTTGCGTGCCGGCGAGTACGATGTGGCGTTCCTTTCGCGGGCGTATCGCGCGCCTTTCGGCGAGATCCGACAATGCGCGGTGCTCAAACTGACCGAACCATCGCGGTCCTTGCGTCGCTGAGGTGACGACCGCGGGGTCTGGCCTGGGATCCTGGCGCTCAGGGGCGAATGCGGGACCCTCGTGGCAGCCCAAGGAGTCTCCAGAGCACGGTCCGGAACGGCCGCTTGAGCCACTGAGCCGGGCTGGACAAGAAGCGGTAGCGCATCATGTCGAGCATGAACGGTGAAACCAGTGAGCCGCCGTTGGCGCGGAACGCCCGCTGTTCCTCCTTCAGGAAGCCCTTGTACGACACGGCGGTCTTCGAGTCCCCATGCAGCCGGAATCTGGCCAGCACCGTGGGGATGAAACGTGCCTTGACCTGGCCCGCCAGGCGGAGAAAGAACTCGTAGTCGAACATGTACTCGTAGGAGACGTCGAGCGGCCCGAACCGGTCGCAAAGGTACCGGCGGAAGAAGCTCCCTGGTTGCGGGACGAAATTCCGATGCCGGCGCAACAGGGCAAACTCCTCGCGAACGAAGGGATTCTGAATGTACAGGGGCGACCCGTCGGCGGCGATCACCAGGCAGAAGCCCCAGACGAATTCGAGTCCAGGATCCCGATTGAACTCGTGAACGACCCTCGCGATCGTATCCTTTTCCAGCATGTCGTCGGCGTTCAGCCAGCCGACGATTTCGCCGGTGGCCATCGCGATCCCCTTGTTGATGGCGTCGGCCTGCCCGCTGTCGCACTCGGAGATCCACCGCAGCGTCAGGCGGCTCTCCCACTCCCGGAGGATGTCGACGGTCCCGTCGGTGGAGCCGCCATCGACCACGATGACCTCGGCGTTCGGCTGCCCCTCGAGGCTGCCGAGCGCCTGGCCGAGGTAGCGCGCGCCGTTGAGGCACGGGACGACGATCGAGATCGGAGGGCGCGGAGCGGCGCTTTGGTTCGAGGATCCGGACATCGTCCTAACCTTAGCAACTTCGTGCCGCGAATCAACTGGGTGCGGTGAGCGGAGAGAGCCAGATCCGGTGTCCGGCGAGTTCCACCGTGATGCCACCTTGCCGCCAGGGGCGATATCTGGAGGAGGCCTTGCTCTCGCTGGTTTCGCAGACTTCTTCCCGGTCGTAACGGAACGTCACGAACGGAGGGCACGGGAGGCTGGACCGGGACCATCCGGCATCAGGAGGCCCCAAGAGGCGCGAGGTTCTACCCTCCGGCGATCGAGTCTTCCCAGGGGTGGGTCGGTCATCGTGGTCCATTGAGTTTGGCTGCCCGCGCCCCGTGCGCGGCGGCGAAACGGCGATTCATCTCTTCGCGCTGTTCCGCGGTAGCGAAGGTGCTCGACGCCCGGAAGGCACTGTTCTCCTTGACGAAGGCGATGTCCACGCAGGCCAGGGCACCATCGAGGGGACGGTAGAGAAAGCCGTAGATATCGTAGGCGACGAATCCTCTCGCCTTCATGAACGCAACGACGTCCGCAAGTTGTGGCCCGTTCTCGAACGCCTGATATAGAGAGACCTCGGCAACAACGAGCTCGCTCGCCGCAAGCGTTCGGGGTGCACCGTCGAGCACGTCGAGTTCGGCTCCCTGTACGTCGAGCTTGAGGAGAAACGGGCCACGTGCGCCTTCAGTGGCTATGAGTTCGTCCAGGGTCACAGCGGCAACGGTCCGCGGCGTTCCGTTGACCTGGCCACCTTCGTTCTCGAGAAGCAGCGAAGAGCCGTAGAGATCAGAGTGGACGTGGAATGTCACCTCGCCGGCCCGGGAGGCGGCGGCGACCTGGTGGACGCTCACGCCGGACACGGCACGGCGTAGCTCTGCGAGCGCGGCGGTGAATTCCTGCAGGGGTTCGATGAGCACGTACGATGCCTGTGGGAAGATCTGTCTGCACGCCCGGGTGAAGGTCCCATCCGCGGCGCCCACGTCGATCACCGTCGCGGGCCTCAAACCGAGCGACGCGACGTGCGAAAGCACGACAGCAAGCGTTTGGCGGTCCTGCGTGTCAGGCGGCAAAACGCTCTTCCTGTGCACCTCGAGACCGAGGGCGCCCAACAGCCGCCGCGCGAGATCCTTCAGGCCATGCCCCATTTCACGTTCTCCAAACGGCCTCAGGCCGGTGGGCCCGCGTCGGTACGACGACGCGGCGCGGGGACCTCCTAAGGTCTACCGAACCAGACACGATGGACCACAGTCCTCAGCCACGCGTAAGCGGTGGGAGGCAAAGCACGCGACAGCCTGCCCGCGAGGCGCCAGGGGCCTCCGGCGCGCCCTCTTGGCTCCTTGACGCGGAAGTAGTATCGCTGGGTCCGGCGGTCAGCTCTCGTGTCCCGGACCATGAACGGCTGGTGAAGCAGGGGGAATGACACCTTGCCCGCCGGGACCATCGCCCGCGGTGTGGGGATCCTGGTGTGCGTCGCGCGCCCGTCGAAGCCGATGTTCGACACCAGGTTGACGTTCGGCAACGCCGTCAAACCGCCGTGCGACCAGCACGCGAAGAGCCAAGCGTAGTCCCAGATGTCGACCGGGCGCAGGAGCATCGCATCGAAGATCTCAGTCCAGTAGCGCTCGGCGTATGAGTCCCCGAGCAAGTCGCCGAGCCAACCGTTCTCACGCATCTCGGGCCACAACGTCATGCCGTGATCGAAATGCCGCCACGCCCTTCGCCAGGTCGCCCAGCCCCAGGGATGGCAGATCATCGAGAAATAGTAGCTGTAGCGCGTGCGCGTGCGCCCGCCCTGGAAGTTGTCGCCACAGATCGCCATGATCCGCTGGTCGTCGCGAAACCGCGAAAGTAGCTCGTCGCAGAACGGGAAGAACGTCGGATCCGGGAGACAATCGTCCTCGAGGATGATCGCCTCCTCGGTCTGCTGAAACACCCAGTCGATCCCTCCCGCGACCCGCAGGCCACAGCCGACATTTGCCGCCGCGTAGTCCCGCCGCACGTCGCACGGCCAGTCGATCCTCTCGGTGATTTCGCGAGCTGCCGCACAGGCTTCTGCGTCGCCCGGGTGACCCGGCCGGGGACCGTCGGCTACGACGAACAACTTGGAGGGGCGCGCTGCGGCGATCCGGCCGAAGACCTGCGCGGTCGTGTCCGGCCGATTGAAGATGAAGAACGCCACTGGGGATTGGCATTGCCGGTCAGTCGTCACTAGGGGATCCCTTGTCGCTGCCATCTTCCCTTTCGTGATGAAGGTTCTCATGAGTCCCGACGCCCAGGCGTGCGGAGGGCTTTCATGTTGCTTCGCGGCGGTTCGCCCGAAGAAGACGCTGATGCAGCGCCGCGGGGCAGTCCGCTGCCAAAAGTCGGGACGGAAGGAACCGGTGCCGGGTCGATCACGGATGCTCACTCCTCGTGGTGCCGCGCAGGCCGCTGGAGCCGGCCGACCTCTGGATTCAGGGCGAGGCCGAGCCGTGACCGCGCGGGGTACGTGATGTCGGCGATGTTGAGTGCCAGTCGGAGCAACGGTCCCCATCGCGGGCGGAGGCGAGCCGCGACGACAAACCGCCGGCGCAAATAGGCTCGCGAGAGCGCGGAGTGCAGCCGTCCGTCGCGCAGCAGATGGGTGGCGTCATCGATCGTGAAGACGTTGAACGGGTCTCCGACAAGTTCTCTGTTTCGCTGGCCTTCGGGCGAACTCCATAGGTCTTTCGTCACCGGGATATGACCGTGGTCATGATTCTGATGCACAGCCACGACTGCACCCGTGGCATCCACCACCGCCGCGCGTTGAGACCTGGCGTGGAAGATCAGCCAGTTGTCGAACGCCACACGGCCGACTGCAAGGGGTGGAATCTCGGACCAGAGACCCTTTGAGAAGGCGAAGTAGTCGATGGACCAAGCCGGCTGCAATTCACCACGCTTGGTAGCTCGATCCCGAAGCTCCGCTTCCCATCCGGGCCGGTCCACGAGATCCTCGTTGACGTCGAGGTTCGTGCGCCTGCCGATGACGAGAAACTTGCGCCGGCGCGACGACACGGCGGCAACGGCTGAGGGGAAGCCGCCAAAGAGGACGATATCGGTGTTGACGTAACAGAGGACATCGTGAGTGGCGAGTCGCTCCGCGCTGGCGAAGACATCGTTGAGGAGTGGGGTTCCGTACTCGTTCTTGGCGACATCGCGGTGGTGCCGGACGCCGAGCTCCGCAGCTGCCTCGGCCGTCCCACCCTCGTCTCCGAAGAGGATCACCTCACACGCGGGGCGGAGCAGCGTCCAGCTCCTGATCGCGTTGCGCTGGATCGTGGCGATGTGGCCGCTGAACGGCTTTGGGACGGTGAAGAAAGTCAGCATCAGGTCTGCCAGCCCTAGCGTCTGGTATGTATGAGTTTAGCATCCCGCGTCGCTCGGCTGCTCGGAATTGGGACGACGCGACTGGACCGATGGTGTGACGCCCTCCGAGGTCAGTCCCTCCGCGGCTCATTCCTCTCCCTCCGGGCGCCGACTGCGAGCCATTCCTGGACGTCGTGGGTGGTCTCGCCCTATAGAGCTCGCGGCCACCCGCCGGCGCCCACCACCCACAATCTCATGGTACCAGCCGAGATAGGCCGTCACCTGGGTATCGAGGTGGACATATTGCCGGGCGTCGAGAGCGGCGCTCGCCGCAAGAGTGAGTCGGAGCCCGGAGCCTTCGAGACGTGCGGCGGCGGCCAGCCGCGAGCGGCGCCGACTTCGGGATCGAGCCCGCGATCTCCGAGCCGGTCGCGCGCAGGCCGCGCTCGTCCAGCACCGGCTCACCGTGCTCGTCGCGCCGCATCCGCCCCTTCTTGCGCACGTCGAGGGCGACTAGGTCGGCCGGTCCCCACGCCGTACAGCACGCCGGAGGCGTGACGCTTGCCGGTACCAGAACCGATAGGGCCGCGACTCGAGGAGGCGGAACAGGCGGCTTGAGAGTTTCTCGAAGATCTCCAGGCTGCGTCGGTGCAACTCCACGCCAAAGTGTGTCTCGAGCGTGAACTGGTCAGCCATGCTGTTTCGAAGAAGAAACCGCGGGTGCCGCAGCGGGAACTCCATAGCCTCGGCCGGCACAACCATGTTGGGCTCGACGGTCTTGGTGTGCGTGGCGCGGGCGTCGAATCCGATGTTGGAGACGAGGTTCACCTCCGGGAGAACGGCGAGGCCACCTTGAACCCAGCATGAGAAGGTCCAAGGGTAGCCCCAGGAGTCGAACTCGTCGCGGTAGGCACGGTCGAAAATGTCTGTCCAGTAGCGGACCGCGTTAGGGTGGCCGAGAATGCCGCGCAGCCACCCGCCGTCGCGGATCTCCGGCCAGAGGGACATCCTGAGGTCGAAGAGTCGCCACGCCCGCCCCCAGGTCGCCCAACCCCAGTAATGGTTGAAGATCGAAAAGTAGTAGCTGTCCGCCGTGCGTCGATGCCCCTCCTGAAAGTTGTCGCCCGAGACGGCCATGACGCGCTCGTCGTCTCTGTACCGGTCGAGGAGTTCCGCGCAGAAACGAAAGAACGTCGGGTCAGGCAGGCAGTCATCCTCGAGAATGATCGCCTCCTGAACCAGGTCGAACACCCAGTCCAACCCAGACGAAACCCGTCGCGCGCAGCCGAGGTTGACCTCGGCGTACTCACGCCGCACCTCGCACGGCCAGTCGACACGCTCGGTGATCGCGCGAGTCGCCGCACACGCCTCTGCCTCGCCGGGCCGATCGGCCCGCGGGCCGTCGGCCACCACGAGCAGCTGCTGAGGGCGGGCAGCGGCGATGGCCTCGAACACCCTGGCCGTCGTGTCGGGGCGGTTGAAGATCAGGAGGACGACGGGCGTCCGAGACGTAGCCTGGTTCATGCTTGTCAAACCGCCTTGCCTCGGAACCGCCGCGGTCGCGAGGTCATGGAAGTCCCTCCGTCCCGGGCCCCATTGTGCCCGCGATTATCCGCCAGAGATCGGCGACGCTCTTCTCGATGGAATAATGCATCGCGACGTGCTCCCGCGCGGAGCGCCCCAGCCCGGCCGCAAGCTCCGCATCCATCGCCAATCGCAACATGTGGCCGGCCATCGCCTCGACATCCCCCTCATCAACCAGGAACCCGGTGTCCCCTTCGACGACGACGTCCGCAATCCCGCGATGTCGGGTCGCCACGACCGGCAATCCGCTCGCGCCTGCCTCGAGAATCGCCACCGGCGTCCCCTCGCTGTCCCCAGAGCTCGCGACCACGGAGTGCTGCACGAACGCCCTGGACCGCCGCATCGCCGCGGCGACATCGAGAGGCGGCCGCGGTCCCATGAAGTCAACCCTGTCGTCAATCCCCATGGCCTGCACGAGTTGCCGGGACGCCTCGAGAAGCGGGCCGTCGCCGATCATCGTCAGCCGTGCCCCCGCGACCTCGCTGGCAAGCCGGCTGAACGCGAGAATCGTGAGGACGGGCGCCTTCTTGTCGACGAACCGCCCGACCGCGAGAAAGTGAGGCGGTGCGCTGGCGGGGTTCGCCCCGTCGAAGAACGTGGTGTCTACGCCGTACGGGTTGTAGTGGAGCTTTTCGCGCGGAGCGCCGATTTCGAGCAGCGTTCGCTCCATGTGCCGGGATACCGCTACGATCGCGCCCGCGTCGCGGAACAACTCCGGATAACTCCGCCCGAACGAGTCAAGCGTAGCGTGATCGTAGGCGTCGAAACCGTGGAAGTGGACGATGAGCGGCACGTTGGCGAGGCGACACGCCGCGAGGCAAGCGACCCCTGTCGGGCCGTACTCGCACAGGGCCGCTGCGGCGTGCCGGGTCGTCAGGAACCGAGCCACGGCCCTGGTCTCGAAGTAACCACTCGGTCGCTTGAACACTCGTCGCTCGACCCAGCGCTCAGCCCGTGCGAAGAGGCCCTGGCGCAGCAGGGGCTTGCCGTTCACCGGGCCGAGCGGGAGCCATCCTCCCGAAAGCGTTTCGACTTGCGCCGGGAGCCGTTCGATGTGTGCCCTAATGAACGTTTCGGAATAAGCATCGTGATTCGGCGAGAAGACGCAAAGCGTCTTGCTGCCGCGAGCAGGTTGCCCCGGGCCCTGCCGAGCAGGTCGCTCGGTCATGCGTGACTCGATGGCGGTGTCCCGCCTTTGCCGAGAAGCCAGGGGGATGCCCGCAACGGCCGTCCTTGGTGAGGGCTGTTTCAGGTACTCGACCGAATATGTCTTGGGGATTCCGGGCCTCTTTCTCGCCACCGCCCAACCCCAGTCGGAATAGACGGCAAGGTTCGAGTAGTGGGGATGTTGCCTGACCAGGAGTTCAAAAATCTCCTTCACTTGCGGCGTGTGGCGCTCCTCCTCTGAAAGTCGCCGATGTGTGATGCCGTCGGTGGCCACTCGTCGCGTGTCGGCTTCCGCATACGTCCAAAAGTAGTCATCGAAGATGATCCAGCCGGTGTCCTTGAGGAGCTTGTCGACCAAGAAGAAGGCGCACCCATCAATGGTCCAGTTCTTTGGGCCGTCGATGATGCAAAGATCATACTCGGGCTTGCAGAGATCACCCTCCGTTAGTCGGCGGATCTCGTCGTGCAGGAACCAAGTGTAACCCGTTTGCATGCGGACGATGCGCACGTTTTGATCAAGGCCGAGCTGGAACAACTGCTGCTCCGGCGAGGGGGAGAAGAGCTCCCCCGCTTCGAGGAGATCCACGGAGACAATACGGCCCGCGCCAACCTCATCCAGAGCCGCGGCCATGTAGCAGGTGGCCGTGCCGTGGGCGATGCCGAGCTCGAGAATCCGGGTCGGCTTCTCACGTACGATGAGGTCGTAGAGGAACCGGGCGGCCGCCTCGTCTATGAAGGGGACGCCATGCACCGCTTTTTGAACGGTTTCGAACCTCATCGGGATGGTCCCCCGTTTGGTGGTGTGGCGTGCGCGCGCGTCGGCGGTAGTTCTCCCATGTCCGGGCTTAGTGCTGCCCCATTCCCGTGGACCTTCGTGCCGGTGGTATCGGACCGGCGTTTGGTGGAGCGTCGGCTTTCAACTCGGACCCTTCGAAGGCGGGGGACCCTCCCGGTCGGGCCTCCCCAGCAGACTGCTCGTTGCCGCACGTCGCTTGGGCGTGCCCCCAGTTCGCCTTTCCGGGCCAGGGCAGCGAACGCTAGGTAAGGGCTATCAGCCATGTGGTCGGCGGGTAGCCTCTCGGTATGGCAGTCGCACGAAGCGTCGGACAGTTGGATGCGTTCCGGATAGAACTGAACGTTCAGAGAGTATCCGCGGTCCATGCCGATGCGGCCTCACGTTCGGTTTGACGACCGTCATTATTCAAGCCACGCATTGGCTTGTTCCTGTTTCCGGAGTCCGAGCCAGCGAACCGCGGGCCAGTGGATCGCGCCCCAGGGGCGTTGTGTCCAGACCGTAACAGCCGGGGGAAGGCCTATCTCACACAATGGCACGTCCAGAAGCACGTCCAGTGCCCGCGTCCGAAGGGTTTCGTTGATGCCGATGTCAACGAAGTGTCTGCCAGGCGTGAGGGGGAGCCCCTCAATTTGGATGCCAATGGTCGTCAGCCCCGGATCGAGGTCGAGGGCAAAGGCTTGGTCCCACGAAAACAAGACAGCGATGCTCTGGCTCTTGGCATTCTTGATGGTGAGGGTGAGGTTTGCGCCGCGGAGGGACCTTTGTGAGGAGACTGCAGCGAGGATGGTCATGTCCGCGCCGCCCACCAACAATGGCACTTCGTCTGGGGCGTGATCCTCGAGCCAGATGGACTCGAATCTGACTGGCATGTCAGGCGCCGGGTCGCGGCGGTAGTGCTCTGCCGGGGCCCTTTGGGAGGCCTGCGTACCCGGGACGGCGTCCAGATACGAGAGCACAACATCAGGAGTGTTGCCGAAAGCGACGGAAGTGCCTTTGCTGAGATAGAGACATCTCCGGGTGAGCGCCTGCACCGCGGCCATGTTGTGGCTGACGAAGAGGACCGTTCGCCCTCGTGATGCGACATCCCCCATCTTCCCCAGGCATTTCTTCTGGAACGCGGCGTCGCCAACCGCGAGCACCTCGTCGACGAGTAGGATTTCGGGCTCCAGGTGCGCCGCCACCGCGAACGCGAGGCGGAGGTACATCCCGGTCGAGTAGTGCTTCACGGGAGTATCGAGGAACTGTTCGATCTCCGCGAACGCGACGATCTCATCGAACTTGCGCCCGAGCTCGGCGCGCTTCATGCCGAGGATGGCGCCGTTGAGGTAGATGTTCTCGCGGCCGGTGAGCTCCAGGTGGAAGCCGGTGCCAACTTCGAGCAGGCTCCCGACGCGGCCGCGCAGCTCGACGCGCCCCTCCGTCGGTTCGGTGATGCGGGACAGGATCTTGAGGAGGGTTGACTTGCCGGCGCCGTTGCGGCCGATCACGCCGATGACCTCTCCCGGCGCCACCTCGAACGAGACGTCCTTGAGCGCCCAGATCGTCTCCTCGGTGCGCCGGCCGCCACGGAACGCTCTCGTTACCGCGTTCGAGAGGCTGTCGCGCAGCAACTTGTAGCGCACGCGCTCGCCGATACGGTAGCGTTTTCCGAGGCCGCTGACGCGGATCGCCGGGGCGCTCAAGGGCGCGCTCCGCGATTCGGCCGCGCCGGTTCAGACCACATCGGCGAACGACCTCTCCACGCTGCGGAAGTGCAGAGCGCCGGTCACGCACAGGACGAGGGCGACGATCGCGCTCGTCGCGACCAAGGAGATCGGCGGGGCGCCCCGGCCGAGCATCGCCCAGCGGAACCCTTCCACGACGCCGGCCATCGGGTTCAGGCCGAGCGCCCAGCCCGGCACGCCGAGCTTCTCCAGGTGCGGTGCCACGGTGCTCGCCGGGTAGATCACCGGAGTGACGAAGAGCCAGAGTTGGACGAGGAACGGCACGACGTAGCGCACGTCCCGGTACTCGACGTTGAGCGCGGCCAGCCAGAGCCCGACCCCGGTCGCGGCGAGCAGGGCGAGGAGCAGCACCAGCGGTACCGCGACGATGGCGGCGCCTGGCCAGACCTTGTAGTACGCCATCATCACGCCGAGAAGTGGCGTCGCCACGGCCAGATCGAGGAGGCCGGAAAGGACCGCCGCGAGCGGGATCACCAGGCGGGGGAAGTACACCTTCGTGATGAGGTTCGCCGAGCCGACGACGCTGGCCGACGACTGCGCGAGCCCCTGCGCGAAGAACGTCCACACCAGCAACCCGGCGTAGGAGAAGAGCGGATAGGGGAGCCCGTCCGAGCCGATGCCGGCCAGGCGTCCGAAAAAGAGGGTGAAGACGACGGCGGTCGCGAGCGGCTGCAGGATCGCCCAGGCGGCGCCGAGCACGGTCTGCTTGTAACGAACCTTAATGTCGCGCCATACGAGGAAGTAGAGGAGCTCACGGTACTGCCACAGTTCCTTGAGGCGAACCGCCGCGAAACGGCGTCCCGGCTCGATGACGAGGACGGGCACCGTCCCCGCCGGCGCGTCGGCGCTCACGCCGCCCTCCGCGACCGCCATGGTCTCGATGCTCCAGGGGAGGCGACAAGAAGAGCGGAGTGATCTCCGAGGTGTTTCCGCATCGAGCCCAGGATAACCCGATTTGGCGCGCCTCGCCCGGGTTGGACCGGCGTCTGGCCAACCGTGGGTTCCAGTGGCAGCGCGGGTTCCTACGGTGAAGCCGTGCTGCCGCCTAACTGCTTCGAGAATCGCTCCGCCATGATGACCCGGTCGCGAAAACCGGCAAGACGGGCGCGCTGGGCCTGCGCACCGAGGTTGGGAGCGTTCATCGTGATCCAGACGAAGTCGTCGCGGCGGTGCTCGAGGATGGCGCCGGGCCGGTCCCTGAAGCGCTTCTCGCCGTCGTCGCAGCGGACCACGGCGATGTCGTTGCGCCCGAGCACCCACTCGAACAGCGCGGCCGCGTCGATGAGGCCATCGGGGTCGGGGAGGCGGGCGAAGATGATCTTCGGAAGCCCGTGGGGGCTCATCATGATCTCGCGCACGGGGTTGTTGTCCTCGGCCCGGACGACCAGGACCGGCCGGTCGAGAGGGAAGCCGGGCGCGACGGCGGCGGCCTCGCGCAGGAGCTGCGCGTGCGCCGCTGACAGCCGGGCGCCGTCCACGAGATCCGCTCGGACGGTGAGCGCGCCAGCAGCCCACACGACGACCGCGAACGCCCCCACCCCCGCGACGGCGGCTTTGCGCAGACGGGGGTGAACGCCGCGAATTGCCGCCTCCGCGACCGCAGCGGCGAGGATCAGGAAACCGGCATAGGGAATGGAGGTGTAGCGGGTTGGGAGGTACGGCACGAAGAAGGTGGGGGCCGTGGGTACGATGAGCAGGGCCAGGCCGAGCGCCGAGGCCGCCTTCGACCTCTTGAGGCCGATCACGGCCAGGCCGGCCACGACGGCAACCGCGAGGGCGCCTCGCCAGGTGAAGCTGAACCCCAGTGGAAGCAGCTCCTCGAAGTGCAGGAACGCCGCCAGCTCGTGCGGCACCTTGGCGAGGACCGTCGGTGAGGAGCTGAAATAGCCCCGCAGCGTCGGGAAGAGGGCGAACCTGACCGCGGTGAAAACGGCCGCCGGGATCGAGAACAGCATGGCTGGCCGCAGCGCGTCACGGGGCGAGCTCGGCCGCAGCGCGAAGTCGTACACGAAGACGAGCGCCGGCGTGACCACCCACGTCTCCTTACTGCACGCGGCGAGAAGGGTGCAGCCGACCGCGGCCGCAATCCTCCCCCGGCTCCAGCGCTGTTCGCCGCGCGGCCACACGAGCGCCAGGGCGAGCCAGCCAGCGAAGAGCAGGGTCTCGTGACGGCTCGCGACGGAGAGCGCGGGCTCGGAGGTGAACGGCGAGCAGGCCCAGATCAACGCAACTGCCGTGGACGCTGGCAACCCCAACCCGGCCTTGCGCGCCACTGCCAGTAGAAGCACCGCGGCGGCGAGGTAGATAGCGAGGCTGACGGCATGATGGGCCTCGGCGCTGAACGGAACGAGGAGATGGGTGGCGGCGAGGGTCCAGGTGGTCGACGGCCGCCAGAACGTGTCAAGATCCGCGAGCAGGAACGCCGGGCGGTGGATCGCGCGGTGCGCCAACTGGAACATCTGGTAGTCGTCGCCGGCCAGCGTGAACCGCAGTGCGGGCGCGTACAGGCCGAGCACGGCGCCGGTCAGCGCGAGACAGGCGAGCACGTTGCGAGTGCGCCGCACCGAATTATTCTCCCATGACGATGAGGCTGGCGACAGCACTCCGCGATGGGTCGTGTCGGCAGCCGGCGCCTTACCGCTCCACCCGGTAGTTCGGGGCTTCCTTGGTGATCACGACGTCGTGGGCGTGGGATTCCTTCAGGCCGGCGGAGGTGATCCGCGAGAAGCGCGCCCTGGCCTGCAGCTCCGGCACGGTCGGGCAGCCCGCCAGCCCCATCCCGGCGCGCAGGCCGCCGACGAGCTGCGTGAGCTGCGCCGCGAGCGGGCCCTTGTACGGCACCATCCCCTCGATCCCCTCGGGAACGAGCTTGGCGGCCTCCTCGTCGTTCTGGAAGTAGCGGTCGCGCGCCCCCTCGCCGGCCTTCATCGCCCCCAGCGAGCCCATCCCGCGGTACGCCTTGAACGTCCGCCCCTGGTACAGGATCTGCTCGCCGGGCGACTCGTCCACCCCCGCGAACAGCGAGCCGATCATGACCGTGTCGGCGCCGGCCGCCAGCGCCTTGGTAATGTCGCCCGAGTACTTGATGCCGCCGTCGGCGACGAGGGGGACGCCGGCCTCGCGGCAGGCGCGGGCGCACTCGATGATCGCGGTAATCTGAGGGACCCCGGCGCCGGTGACGACCCGGGTGGTGCAGATCGAGCCCGGGCCGACGCCGACCTTGACCGCGTCCACCCCGAGCGCGATGAGGTCGCGGGCGCCTTCGTAGGTCGCCACGTTGCCGGCGACGAGGGAAACGTCGGGGTGCAGCTTCTTGATCTGCGCCGCGGCCGCCATCACCCGCTCCGCGTGGCCGTGCGAGGAGTCGAGGCAGAGGACGTCGACCTTGGCGGCGACGAGCGCGGCACAGCGCTCGGCCAGGTCCCCCCCGCCCCGAGGGCCGCGGCCACACGCAGGCGGCCGAGGTCGTCCTTGCAGGCGCTGGGGTACTCCTGCGCCTTCTTGATGTCCTTGACCGTGATGAGGCCCTTCAACGCCCCGTCGGCGTCCACCACCAGCAGCTTCTCGATGCGGTGCCTGTGCAACAGCGCCTTGGCCGCCTCCAGGGTGGTGCCGACCGGCGCCGTCACCAGGCCGTCCTTGGTCATGAAGTCCGCGATCGGCCGGTCCGTCTCGGTGCAGAAGCGCAGGTCGCGGTTGGTGAGGATCCCCTTGAGCTGGCCGTGCTCGTTGACGACCGGCAGCCCGGAGATGCGATAGCGGGCCATCAGCTCCAGCGCCTCGGACACGAGGCGTTCCGGGTGGATCGTGACGGGGTCCACGATCATCCCGGACTCCGACCGCTTGACCATGTCCACCTCTTCGGCCTGGCGGGCGATCGCCATGTTGCGGTGGATGACGCCGATGCCGCCGTGTTGCGCCATCGCGATCGCCATCGGCGCCTCGGTGACGGTGTCCATCGCGGCCGAGACGACCGGGATGTTGAGGGGGATCGTGCGGGTGAGGCGCGAGGCGACTTCGACCTCGGCCGGGTGCACCCCGGAGCGCCCGGGCAGGAGCAACACGTCGTCGAAGGTCAACGCCAGCGGGATCTCGTGGTCAGCCATGGCGGATTGTACCTCGCGCCGCAAGGACCTGGAGGCGCCGCCCCGCGGGCGCAGGCCCGGCCGCCCGCCGCGGTCGACTCAGCACGCGAGCGCGGATGACGATTCGAGGTAGTGCGCGATGTAGCTGGCGTAGAGTCGGTACAGCCGGACCTTTTCGGGGACGAGACGGCGGAAGTCGAGCTTGAACCTGGGCGGCCCGGCGGACGATCTCCGCCTGGGCGTCGCCGGGACGGAAGCCGCGGAAGCGGTCGGCGTACGGGCGGAGCGCCTCGATGACGCGCCGCATCGCCTCGTCGAACGCCGTCGGGGAGACGGCAGCTCCCGGTTCGAACTGCAGGATCGCGCGACTGGCGACGTTGACGGGCAGGATCTTCACGAGGTCGAGGCAGCGTTGCCGGGCCAGCGCCGCGAGCCCCTTGCGGTCCAGGTCGAGGTGGTCGGCGACGCGGACCGGCTTGCCGTAGGAGAGGTACGTGTCCCCGATGTTGCGGATCATCGAGAGCGAATCCAGCACGTGCAGGGTGCGGGGCTTGCCGCTCCCGTCGCGGACCATCTCCTCGGCCTCGCGCACCCGCGTGTAGTCCACGTTGAACGGCACGATGTAGACCTCGCGCGCCGCAAGTCCGGGGTTGCCGGCGAGGATGAGCTCCCGGTTGCGCGCGTATTCCAGGGCGGCGTCGAACGCCGTGGGGAAGAAATCCCCGTACCGGGCGTGTGCAGGGATATTCTTCCGGGTGCCCTCGGGGAAGACCATCACGTCGAGGCCGTGCGCGAGGAAGGAAAGAACGTCGTCCCGCAACTTGCGCGCCGACTCGAACATCTCCTTGCGGTTGGCGGGCCGCCGCACCAGGAACGCCCCGATCTTCCAGCTCAAATGCTGGAACGCGCGCCCCTTGACCAGGTTGTCGCCCATCCCGACGTACGGCACCGGCAAGCCGCGGAGGTAAATCGGCGGCAGCACCCCGCTCGTTTCCCACAGGCTCTTGTGCAGTCCGCAGTAAAGAAACACCGCCCCGCCCGGGCGCTTGAGCGCCGCCACGTCCTCGTCCATCTCGACGTGCGGGCGCACCAGGAAGCGGTGGCCGAGCAGCGCGATCGTCTTGGCGGTCCAGTAGTAGACGTTGCGCCGGTCGGAGACGTCGAGAGCGGCGACGGGGTAGGGGACACCCATGCAGCCGAGGATACACCCAACCCCCACCACCGGGCGCCGACGCCGGGCGCCGCCGATAGCGGACCATCCGCGGCGTTGCGCTCGCCCCGCTCGCGTCCTCATGTAGCCTCCGGCTACACTCCGGCGCGGCGGGTCGCCCTTGCGGCTGGCCCACTCTCGGCGGCGCGCTGCACGCCGAAAAACGCCAGAAAGCCGGTGCGGCTTACGGCGTGCAGCCGCGGCTGAAGAAGAAGAGGGATGCTGGCCAGCGGCGGGTTCTGGCGGGCGGATTTCGAAGGGAAAAAGGCACATCGCATCGGGCGCGGAACCAGCCGAAACTACCACCGCGTCGCCAGACAAAGCGGCGTCGTCCGGGTCAATGCGTGTGCCAGAGCGGGGTGCGAAGGGACTACGGACAGAACACGGACAAGGACACGAAGGGAGAGTTCGTTCGCGCGCCTTGCGGCTGGCCCACTCTCGGCGGCGCGGCTACACGCCGCAAGCCGCACCGGCCTGCTGGCGGCGCGGCCGGTTCTGGCGGGCCGCGTTTCGCACGGACCACGGACCACGCCTTTTTTGTCCGCTGGCGTGGCCGCGAGTGCCGTTTCGGCCGGTTCCGGCGCCCCGGGGCGGTGGGCCGGCGGGTGCTCCGGCGACGGCCTCCCGAGGGGACGGGAGCGTGTGACGGCAGTAAGGGCTGGGGGCGCCATGCCGGTGCCGCGGGGCGCCGGAAGGTGGCACGTTGTTTGCTTAACTCAGGGCAAGCGACACTCCTTCAGCGACCGCGAGGTCAATGAAGGGGACGAGAGGAGGCCGGCGGTCATGCACCCACTTTGCAAGCCACTCAATCTGGCCTACCAAACATTCCTCTCACATTTTCCCTTCCTTGATGTCCAAACCTAGCGCCTGACCGCCTACCTTGCACACCTCGGCCGCCGGCAGTCGCCGGCGGCTTGTGGTGTCTCCTGTGGGGGACAGCTGGGAGCCCCGGCGCGCGCCGGGCTTCGGTCTACGAGGGGGCGGCGCCGTCGCCGGCGCCGTGGCACTTCTTGTACTTCTTGCCGGAGCCGCACGGGCACGGGTCGTTCCTCCCCACCTTGGGGGTCGAGCGGCGCACGGTCGTCGGCGTCGTGGAGCCGGGCGAGTGCTGCGCCTCCTTGCGCTCGCCGGCCAACCCCGAAGCCTCGGCCTTCTGCTCGCGGTGGACGACCTGGCGGTGCCGGCGCTCGGGGGCCTGCTGCACGAGCTCGACTCGGTACAGGTACTGCACGACCTGGTCCTCGACGCGCTCCATCATCTCCTGGAAGAGGTCGAACGACTCGCGCTTGTACTCGACGAGCGGGTCGCGCTGGCCGTACGCGCGCATCCCGATCCCCTCCTTGAGGTGATCGAGGGCGAGCAGGTGGTCCTTCCACTGGGCGTCCAGCACCGACAGGATCAGGTAGCGCTCGAGCTGGCGGAACTGGTCGGCGCCGATGGTGCGCTCGCGCTCCTCGAAGCGCTGCTCGACCGCGGCCGTGAGCCTCTCCAGGAGCTGCGGCCGGTTGACCGTCTCCCAGGACACGTCCGCCTGCGCGGCCGCCATGCCGAAGAGGTCCTTGAACTCGCGCTCGAGCGCCTCGTGGTCCCACTCGTCCGGGTGCTTGTCCTCCGGGCAGTAGGAGTCGACGAGCGACTGCACGATCGCTCGGGCGCCGGTCAGCACCCATTCGCGGTTCTCCTTCGCTTCGAGCACGTCGCGGCGCAGGCGGTACACCGCCTCGCGCTGCTTGTTCATCACGTCGTCGTACTCGAGCAGGTGTTTCCTCATCTCGAAGTTGCGCCCCTCGACCTGCTTCTGGGCCCGCTCGATCGACTTGGAGACCATCTTCGACTCGATCGGGATGCCCTCCTCCATGCCGAGGTGTTTCATCCACTCGCGCAGGCGGTCGGAGGCGAAGATGCGCATCAGGTCGTCCTCGAGCGAGAGGATGAAGCGCGACGCTCCGGGGTCTCCCTGCCGGCCCGACCGGCCGCGGAGCTGGTTGTCGATGCGGCGCGACTCGTGGCGCTCAGTCCCGAGGATGCACAGGCCGCCGGCCGCCAGGACCTTGTCGCGCTCTTCGGCGCACTTCACCTTGTACTTCTCGACCGCCGCGGCGTACGCCTCCGCCTCCTTGCCGGGGTCGGCCTCGGCCCTGGCGAGCCCCTCCGGGTTGCCGCCGAGGATGATGTCGGTGCCGCGGCCGGCCATGTTGGTCGCGATGGTGAGCGCGCCGTGCCGGCCCGCCTGCGCCACGATCCCGGCCTCGCGCTCGTGGAACTTGGCGTTGAGCACGACGTGCGGAACGCCGCGGCGTTTGAGCAGCTCGGAGAGGTGCTCCGACCTCTCGATCGAGACCGTCCCGACCAGGACCGGCTGGCCGTTGCCGTGCAGCTCGACGAGCTCCTCGACCACGGCCTTCCACTTCTCCTTCTCGGTGCGGTAGATGATGTCGGGGTTGTCGGCGCGGATCATCTCGCGGTTGGTCGGGACCACCACCACGTCGAGGCCGTAGATGTGCGCGAACTCCTCGGCTTCGGTCTCCGCGGTTCCGGTCATGCCGGCAAGCTTCTCGTACATGCGGAAATAGTTCTGCAGGGTGATCGTGGCGAGGGTCTGGTTCTCGGCCTCGATCTTGACGTTCTCCTTCGCCTCGACCGCCTGGTGCAGCCCGTCCGACCACCGCCGTCCCGGCATCAGCCGCCCGGTGAACTCGTCGACGATGATCACCTGGCCTTCCTTGACGATGTAGTCCCGGTCCAGGTGGTAGAGGGTGTGCGCCCGCAGCGCCTGCTGCACCGCGTGCAGCGTCTCGATGTTGGAGGGGTCGTACAGGTTGGGGACCCCGAGCAGCTTCTCCGCCTTGAAGACCCCGTCCTCGGTGAGGGAGGAGGTGTGCGCCTTCTCGTCGAGCAGGTAGTCGCCGGTGGTGGACTTGTTGCCGTACTTGTCCTTGATCTCCTCGCCCTTGGCGAACTTCGGGATGATGTGGTCGACCTCGTAGTAGAGGCCAACGGAAAGCTCCGACGGCCCGGAGATGATGAGCGGCGTTCGCGCCTCGTCAACCAGGATCGAGTCGACCTCGTCGACGATCGCGTAGATGTGTTTGCGCTGCACCATGTTCTCGACCTCGAACTTCATGTTGTCGCGCAGGTAGTCGAAGCCGAACTCGTTGTTGGTGCCGTAGGTGATGTCCGCCTGGTAGGCGGCCTTGCGTTCGGCGTCCTCCATCTGGTTCTGGATGCACCCGACCGAGAGGCCGAGGAACCGGTAGATCTGCCCCATCCACTCGGCGTCGCGCTTGGCGAGGTAATCGTTCACCGTGACGACGTGAACGCCCCGTCCGGAGAGGGCGTTGAGCACCACCGGCAGCGTCGCGACCAGGGTCTTGCCTTCGCCGGTCCGCATCTCGGCGATCTTCCCCTCGTGCAGGACCATGCCGCCGATCAGCTGGACGTCGAAGTGACGCATCCCGAGGGTGCGCCACGACGCCTCGCGCACCAGCGCGAACACCTCGACGAGGTGCGCCTCCAGCGTCTCCTTGACGAGCGTGCGGCGCTCCTTGTACTCCGCCGGCAGTTCGGCGAGGCGCGACTGGATGTCGTCGCGGATGGCGGCGGCCCGGGCGCGCAGCGCGTCGTCGGAGAGGGCTTTGACCTCCGGCTCCTTCGCGTTGATCTCGGCCACGCGCGGGGTGAGGCGCTTGACCTCCCGCGCGTGCTTGGACCCAACGAACACCTCGATGACCTTGTCGACAACCCCGGGCATACCCACCTCGAATCGGAAACAGTACGCCTGACGGTCCGCAAACTCAAGCCGGAGCACGGCAAAGCGGGCGTGGGCGCGGACCCGCGGCGAGGGGTTTGCAGCAGCCGGCTCCGGCGGTCCCGGAGGACGCCGGCCCCTCAGCGGCCGCGGCTTACAATCGACTATGCGCAAGAAGGCCGGTTGGCTGATCGCTCTCGTCGCGGTGCTGGCGGTCGTGGCGCTGCGTCTCTTCGTTTTCCGTCCAGCGCCGCTGGCGGTCGAGGTGGCCCGGGTGGAACCCGGTACGGTCGAGGAGATCGTGACGAACACGCGCGCCGGGACGGTCAAGGCGCACCGGCGCGCCAAGCTCTCCCCCCAGATCGGAGGCCGGGTCGTGGAGCTGCCGTTCCGCAAGGGCGCCGCCGTCCCGGCCGGCGCCGTGCTGCTGCGGCTCGACGACTCGGTCCAGGCCGCGCAGGCGCGCCTTGCCAATGAGCAGGTGAAGGCGGCCGAGTCGCAGGCCCGCCAGGCGTGCCTTGCCGCCGGCCTGGCGGAGAGAGACTGGCGCCGCGGACAAGCGCTCGCGGCCGACGGGATTGCGAGCCAGGAGAACCTGGACTCCCTGCAGAGCACCCGGGACCAGACGCAGGCGGCGTGCCAAGCTGCCGGCTCCGCGCTCGGCGAGGCGCGCGCCCAGGTCGGCGTCGCCGGGGCGGAGCTCGCTCTCACTGTGGTGCGCGCCCCGTTCGCGGGGGTCCTGGCCGATCGCAGCACCGAGGTCGGCGAGTGGATCACGCCATCGCCGCCGGGGGTGCCGATCCCCGCGGTGCTCGACCTCATCGACCCGGGCTCGGTCTACATCTCGGCGCCGATCGACGAGGTGGACTCGGGACGGGTGCGGGCCGGGCAGGAGGTGCGGGTCACGGTGGACTCGCGACCGGGCGAGAAGCTGGCGGGGAGGCTGGTCCGGGTCGCGCCGTACGTGCTCGACGTGCTCGAGCAGAACCGCACCGTGGAGGTCGAGGTCGACCTCGCCGATTCCACCGTGGCTTCGAGCCTGTTACCCGGCACCTCGGCCGACGTCGAGGTGATCCTCGCGCGCCGCGACGGCGTGCTGCGGGTGCCGACCGGGGCGATCGCCGAGGGGGGGAAGGTCCTGGTGCTGAAGGACGGCCGACTCGAGGAGCGGACGATCACGACCGGGATGCGCAACTGGCAGTGGGCCGAGGTGCGCTCGGGGCTCGCGCCGGGAGAGCTGGTGGTCACCGCCCGCGACTCAGCCGACATCAAAGGGGGAGCGCGGGCGAGGGCGAAGGGATCCAAGTGATCCGCCTGGAAGAGGTCTGGCGCACGTACAAGGTGGGCGACGGCGAGGTGCAGGCGCTCAAGGGCGTGAGCCTCGAGATCGCGGGCGGCGAGCACGTGGCGCTGATCGGACCGTCCGGCTCGGGGAAATCGACGATGCTCCACATCGTCGGGTGCCTCGACCGCCCGACGCGGGGGCGTTATCTTTTCGAGGGCCGCGAGGTCGGCTCGCTTTCCGAGGACGAGCGCTCGCAGCTGCGCCGGCATCGAATCGGTTTCGTGTTCCAGTTCTTCCACCTGCTGCCGCGCCTTTCCGCGCTCGCCAACGTCGAGCTGCCGATGCTGTTCGCCGGAACGCCGGCCGGCGAGCGGCGCGACCGCGCGCAGGCCGCCCTCGACGCCGTCGGGCTCGCGCCACGGGCGGCGCACCGGCCCGACCAGCTCTCGGGCGGGGAGCGACAGCGTGTCGCGATCGCACGGGCCGTCGTGATGGACCCCGCGGTCTTGCTCGCGGACGAGCCCACCGGCAACCTGGACCGTGCCTCGGCGCTCGAGGTGATGGCGCTGCTCGAGGGGATGAACCGGCGCGGGTTGACGCTGGTCGTGGTGACCCACGACCCCGCGATCGCCGAGCGCGCCCGCCGCGTCGTCCGCATGTCCGACGGCGAAATCGTCGATGGAGAGCGAGGTTCGGGGCTCGGGGCTCGGGGCTCGAAGGAGGGCGTTGTCGCATCCGAACCCCGAACCCCGAACCCCGATCCCCGGGGCGGGGGGTAGGGTGCGGCTGCTCGACCTGCTGAGGTTCGCCGCGGGGGCGCTGCGCGGGCACCGGTTGCGGACGACGCTGTCGGTGGCGGGCGTGGCCGTGGGGATTGCCGCGGTCGTCGCCCTCACCGCGCTCGGCGAGGGCGCCCGGCAGTATGTCGTGGACCAGTTCGCGGCGCTCGGCAGCAACCTCCTGATCATCCTGCCGGGCAAGGTCGAGACCACCGGCGCCGCCCCGTTCGGCGGGGTGGTTCACGACCTGACGCTCGAGGACTACCGCGCCATCTCGAGGCTGCCGCGGGTGCGGCGATCGGCGCCGATGGCGGTGGCCACGGACACCGTGCACTACCGCGACCGCGGCCGTGACGTGCCGGTGCTCGGCACGACCGCAGACTTCGCCAACGTCCGCCGGCTTGAGATGGGCTCGGGCTCGTTCCTGCCCCCCGGCGACCCGGACCAGGGGGGCAACGAGATCGTGCTCGGCGTCACCGTCGCCAACGAGCTGTTCCGCGGCGAGAATCCGCTCGGCCGGGTGGTGCGTGTCGGTCCGTGGCGCTTCCGGGTCGTCGGCGTGGTCGCGCCGCACGGGCAGTCGCTCGCGTTCAACATCGACGACGTGGTGTTCGTCCCCGTGCGCACCGCGATGCGGGTGTTCAACCGGACATCGCTGTTCCGCATACTCGTCGACGTGCGGATTCGCGGCGAACTGGGTCTCGCCAAGCGCGACGTCGAGGCGGTGATGCGCGAGCGCCACCGCGCCGACGACGTCACGGTCATCACCCAGGACGCGCTGCTGTCGGCGTTTTCCTCGATCCTCAACGCGCTCACCCTGGCGCTCGTAGGGATCGCCTCGGTGTCGCTGGCGGTCGCCGGCGTGGGAATCATGAACGTGATGCTGGTCTCGGTGACCGAGCGCCGCGCCGAGATCGGCCTGCTCAAGGCGCTCGGCGCGCTCGACGGCCAGGTCCTGGCGGCGTTCCTCGCCGAGGCGGTGCTGCTGGCGCTGGCCGGAGGCCTCGCGGGCGTCGCGGTCGGCGCCGCCGCGATCCGGGTCTTCGTCGGGTTCTACCCGAGCTTCCCCGCCTCGCCTCCGGCCTGGGCGGTCGCGGCCGCGCTCGGCCTCTCGCTGGCGGTGGGGGTCGGGTTCGGCGTGTGGCCGGCGCGGCGGGCGACACGTCTCGACCCGGTGGCCGCCCTGGCGAGGAGGTGACGCCGATGGAGAGAGGCGACCTCGTCCGCTTCGCGCTCGGCGCCCTCGCCGGCCACAGGCTGCGCTCGGCGCTCTCGGCCCTCGGCGTGGCGATCGGCGTCGCCGCGGTCGTCCTGCTCACCGCGCTCGGCGAGGGGACGCGGCGCTACATCGTCGGCCAGTTCTCCCAGTTCGGCACCAACCTCATGGAGATCAACCCGGGCAAGGTCAAGACGTTCGGGTTTCCGGGCGCGTTCGGCGGCACCACCAACAAGCTCACCATCGACGACGCCATGGCGCTCGAGAAGGTCCCTGGGGTGAGCGACGCCGTGCCGTTCGCGTTCGGCCAAGCGCGCGTCGAGGCCGCGCCTCGCGGTCGCAGCGTCTACGTCTACGGCACGACGAGCGGCATGCTCGCGGCGTGGCACGTGGGGATCTCGCAAGGCAGCTTTCTGCCGCCGATGGACCCCCACCGCAAGGGCTCGTTCGTGGTGCTCGGTCCCAAGCTGGCCAGCGAGCTGTTCGGCGACGCTTCCCCTCTCGGGCGGCGGGTGCGAATCGGGAGTTGGGGGTTCCTGGTGATCGGCGTGATGGAGGCCAAGGGGCAGTTCCTCGGCTTCGACGTCGACGACGCCGCGTACATCCCGGTGGCGAGTGCGCTCGACCTGTTCAACCAGAGCGAGCTGCTGGCCATCGACGTGGTTGCGCGCGACGCCGGCGCAATCCAGGGCGTCGCCGCGCGCGTCAAGGCGGCACTCACGGCGCGGCACCGCGACAACGAGGACTTCACGATCACGACGCAGACCGAGATGGTCGACACGTTCGGGCGGATCATCGGCATCATCACGGCGGCGGTCACCGCGATCGCGGGGATCTCGCTGTTCGTCGGCGCGATCGGCATCCTCACGATCATGTGGATCTCGGTCCACGAGCGCACGGGCGAGATCGGCCTGCTTCGCGCCCTCGGCGTGAGCGCGACGGCGGTGCAGCGCCTGTTCCTGCTCGAGGCCGCCGCGCTCGCGGTCGCCGGCGGGGTCGCGGGGGTCGCGTTCGGGTTCGCGGTCCAGTGGATCTTGCATTCGCTCGTCCCCGGACTGCCGCTCGCGACGCCGCTCGGGGCCGTCGTCGCCGCGCTCGTGATGAGCCTGGCCGTCGGGATCGCCGCCGGCGTGATTCCGGCCCGCCGCGCCGCCGCCCTCGACCCCGTGGACGCGCTGCGGGAGGAGTAGCGAGCGCGGACTCAGGCCTCGGCGGTCCGTTGCAGCCAATCGACGAGGCGCTGCAGGTTCTCGGAGGCCGCGTCCTCGCTCACCGTGACGGTGTGGCCGGCGCTCTCGTCCTCGATCGTGAGCCGGTAGACGAAACGATCGGGCCGGCCCGCGAGCGGCGTCGGGTTCTGGGAGAACCTGCCGAGATCGGCGGCCGCGACGAGGCGGCGCAGTTCCTCGGCGCGCTCGGGCGCGAGCGCAGCCGCGTCCACCGTCACGGTGCGGTGGAGATTGGCGAACCCCCCGGAGCGCTCGAGCCGGACCTTCATGGCGGTCAGAGTACCCCCACCTGGCTCCAGGCGGCCGCAACGGCTTTCGCGACGGCGCCGCGCGCGCCGAACAACTCCTTGGCCGCCGCGATCGTCGAGTCGGCCGCGGCCTTGAAATCCGAGTTCGGTCGCAGCCGGTCGCGCAGCGTGACGTACCAGACCTTGCCCGCTCTCTCCCACGCGAAGCCGCCGATTGCGGTTGCGGCCAGGTAGAAGGCGCGGTTGGGGATGCCGGAGTTGATGTGGACGCCGCCGTTGTCGTCGGCCGTCTCGACGTAGTGCGCCATGTCGGCGGGCTGCGGGTCCTTGCCGATCAGCGGGTCGTCGTACGCGGTCCCCGGCGCCGCCATCGAGCGCAGCGCGGCGCCGCGGACGGCGGCGGTGAACAGGCCGGCGCCGATCAACCAGTCGGCCTGCTCTGCGGCCTGCCCGAGCGCCCACTGTTTGACGAGCGAGCCGAAGACGTCGGAGAACGACTCGTTGAGCGCCCCCGGCTGGTCGGCGTAGTCCAGGTTCGCCTCGTACTGCGTGACGCCGTGGGTCAGCTCGTGGCCGATCACATCGACGGCCTTCGTGAAGCGCTGGAAGATCTTCCCGTCGCCGTCGCCGTACACCATCTGGTTGCCGTCCCAGAAGGCGTTGTCGTAGTCGCGGCGGTAGTGGACGGTGGAGACGAGCGGCATGCCGCGGTCGTCGATCGAGTTGCGGTCGAACGCCTGGCGGTAGAGGTCGTACGTGGCGCCGGCGCCGTCGTAGGCCTCGTTGACCGTGACGTCCTTGCCCGGTGGGTCGCCCTCGCCGCGCGCCTTGGCGCCGGGGAGCTGCGAGCCATGCCTGGCGTCGTACACGGTGCGCTGCTTGCCGGCGTCGCCGCCGGCGACCGCAGTCGCGATGTCGCCGAGCAGTTCCCGCCGGCCACGGATCCTCTCCGAGACCGCGAGCGCCTGGAGCGCCCAGGCGCGCTGCTCGCTGTCGCCGTTGTCGACGATCGCCCACAGGATGTGCGGCGGCAGGATGCAGTCGATGCCGTCGCAGCGGCAAGGGGTGCAACGCGTCCGCGCCATCGTGAGCCTCCGGTCGTTCCACTACGTGTTTGACCTCTTCTTACGCCTCTCCCGGTGCCCCGTCAAGGTGCGGCGGCGATGCGATAGACTCACGTTGTGAGCATGGCAGCTGCCGGCCCCGGGCCCCCGAGGGCGTGGCTCGCCGCGGCGGTGGGGATCGTCATCGCGGTCCAGTTGGTGGTCGTCAACGCCTGGCCGGGTTTCGACAGCCCCAACGAGCGCGGCCGGGCCTACCAGGCGATTGCGGTGGTCACCCGCGGGAGCCTGGCGATCGGCCCCGAGCTTCGGCGGTTCGGCGAGATGGAGGATGTCGCGTCGTTCGCCGGGCGGTGGTTTCCGAACAAGGCCCCCGGCCTGTTGCCGCTGGTGCTTCCGGCCGCGTTCGTGGCGCACGCGCTGGCTCCCGGAGCCCGGGCCGAGCTGGCCTGGACGCTCGTCCTCGGACGATGGCTCGCCGCCTCGTTGCCGTTCGTGCTCACCTTGCTGCTCCTGGCGCGCGCGACCTCGGCGAGGTTCCCCCGCGGCGGCCCGTTTGCAGTGGCGGCGTACGCGCTGGCGACGCCAGCGCTTGCCGCGTCGCTGCTGCTGTTCGCCCACGCCCTGACCGCCTGCCTGCTGCTGGCGGCGTTTCTGCTGCTGTTCGAGCCGGCCCGGCCGCGCCCCGCCGCGGCGGCGCTGGCGGGAGCGCTCCTGGCGTGGGCCGCGACCTGCGAGTACACGGTCGCGCTGCCCGCGGCCGTCCTGATTCTCGCCGCGATGCGCCGCCTGGGCGTGCGCGGCGGCACCGCCCTGGGTTTCGGCGGGGCGATCCCGGCGGTCCTGCTCGGTGCGTACAACGCGGCGTGCTTCGGCTCGCCGCTGTCGTTGTCGACCGCGCACGAGGCGTACGGCAAGTTTGCGTCGCTCGTCCGGCACGGGTTCTTCGGCCTCTCGCTGCCGAATGCCGGGGGACTCGTGGAGCTCCTCCTCTCCCCGACTCGCGGCCTGTTCGTCTGGGCGCCGGTCGCCGCGTTCGCGGTCTTCGGCGTGTTCATGCGGTCGGGGTGGCCCAGCGATGCCGCAGGCCGCGGCGCCGTGTGGGTCGCACCGCTCGCGCTCCTCGTTGCGATGTCGGGCTACCCCAACGCGCACGGCGGGTGGTTTCCGGGGCCCCGGTACCTGCTGCCGGTGCTGCCGCTCGTCTTCCTGCTCGTGGCGCGTTGCGCGGACGCCCTTCTCGTCGATGTCAGGGGGCGGATCGTTGCGGGCGTCTGCGTTCTCTGGGGGTGGGCGATGGTGTGGCCGTGTCTGGCGAGCTTCCCGTTTCCTCCGGAGGACGTCCCGCTGCCGGCGGTGACGCTCGCGCCCGGCCTGCTCGCCGGCGGCATTCACGCTCCCTCGTGGCTGCCGAACGCGCTCGTCGTGCCGGTGCTCGCCGTCGCCGCGCTGGCGGCCGGCGGCACGCTGCTGTGGGTCTCCGTGGCGGTACGGCGCTGGCGCGAGCCCGCCCTCGTCGCCGCCTTGTTCGCCGTCGCGATTGCGCTCGCGGCGCAAACGAGGTTCCCTGGAACCTGGCAGGCGGAACTCGAGCGAGCCGTGATCCACGACGTTTACGCCGGAGGGCGGCGGGGTGCGCTCGAGGCGCTCGCCCCGAAGGCCGACTCGCCGCTGCGCAGGAGGCAACTCCAGACCTGGATCGAGCGCCGAGAGCAGGGAGCGCGCTGAGGTGTCCCTTCCCTTCGACCGAACCCCGCTGCTAGAGTGACGCGGCGTTGTGCGGTCGTTCAAGCCACTCGTCGAGGAGGCGTCCGGATGGGCCTTTCACTCCTGCGCACCAAGCCCCTGACCCTGGTTCTTGCCGAGGCCGGCGACTCCGACCACGGTCTCAAGCGCGCCCTGGGGCCGTGGGACCTGGTCGCCATCGGAATCGGCTGCATCATCGGGGTGGGGATCTTCGTGCTGCCGGGGGTCGAGGCCGCCACCCACGCCGGACCGGGGATCATCCTCTCGTTCGTGGTCGCGGCCTCCGCGTGCGCCTGTGCCGCGCTGTGCTACGCCGAACTGGCGGCGATGATCCCGGTGGCGGGGAGCGCGTACACGTACGGGTACGCGACGCTGGGCGAGCTGGTCGCCTGGATCATCGGCTGGGACCTGATCCTCGAGTACATGGTGGGCGCGAGCCTGGTGGCGATCGGGTGGTCGGCGTACCTCGTCAACCTGCTCAACCACCTCGGTCGTGCGTTCGGCTGGCAGCTCCCCCACGCCTGGTGCGCGGCGCCGTGGGGGCTTGACTCGGGGATCCTGAACCTCCCGGCGGTGCTGATCGTGGGCGTCTTGACGTGGCTGCTGGTGCGTGGGATCAAGGAGAGCGCCCGCGTCAACCTGGTGATGGTGATCATCAAGATGACCGCGATCCTCATCTTCATCGGGCTCACCGCCTGGTACGTGGACCCGGGGAACTGGCAGCCGTTCATGCCGTTCGGGTTCAAGGGGGTGATGACCGCGGCGGCGATCGTCTTCCTCGCGTACGTGGGGTTCGACGCGGTGTCCACCACCGCCGAGGAGGCGGTGAACCCGCAGCGCGACATGCCGATCGGGATCATGGGCTCGCTCGCGGTGGCGACGGTGTTGTACGTCGTGGTGGCGGCGATCATGACCGGCGTCGTGCCCTACCGGCAGCTCAACGTCGCCGACCCGGTGGCGCTCGTCCTCAACGTGCTGCACAAGCCGTGGGCCTCGATGCTGGTGAGCGTCGGAGCGCTCGCCGGGATCACGAGCGTCCTCCTCGTGCTTCTCCTCGGCCAGCCCCGCATCCTGTTCGCGATGTCGCGCGACGGACTGCTGCCGCCGCTGATGTCGAAGGTGCATCCGCGCTTCCGCACGCCGTACCTGACCACGATCATCACCGGCTCGATCGTGGCGGTCGCGTCGGCTCTGACCCCGATCAACGTGGTCGCCGAGCTGTGCTCGATCGGCACGCTGTTCGCGTTCATGATCGTCTCGGCCGGCGTGCTGGTGCTGCGGCGGACCCGCAGCGAGGTCGAGCGGCCGTTCCGGGTGCCGCTCTTCCCGGTCATCCCGATCCTCGGGATCGTGCTGTGCGGCTACCTCATGTTCAGCCTGCCGCTGGTGACCTGGCTGCGTTTCGTGGTGTGGCTGGCCATTGGCCTCGTCATCTACGCCAGCTACGGCTACCGCCACAGCAAGGTGGCCTGAAGACCGGGGGACCGGGCTCCGGGGTCCGGGCACCGGGAAGGGCAGAACGTCAGTGGCAGGGCGGAGGGCTCACAGCGTGTAGCCGCGCCGCCGAGAGTGGGCCGGATGCTAGGCGCGCGAGGAGGCCGAACCGGAGTGTAGCCGGAGGCTACATGAGGATTCGAGCCGGCGAGCGCAACGACGCAGACGGTCCGCTATCGGCGGCGCACCCAAGCGGCGGCGTGGGCCACCGGCGTGCAGCTACTTTTTGACGCTGAGGACGACCACGCGGTCGAACTGATCGCTGAGGACGGTCTGGGTGCGAGTGCCGGCGAAGAGCGCGTCGAGGCGGCGCACGTCGCCCGGGCGGATCACGCACAGCACCTTGGGCTTGTCGTCGAAGAACGCGCGGATCTGGTCGTCCTGCCAGAGCACCTCGACCGGGTGCGGGCTCCAGAACGGGTTGGAACGCGTGTCCATGACGGCGACCGGGTCGCCGGTGTGGAAGTGGACGCCGCGGGCGTACAGCTTGCTCGCCACGATCGTCTGGCCGGCCAGTCCCTGCTCGGCGACGATCCGCGCCATGCCGGCGTCGGTGAAGCCATCGGTGGCGGCGGCCGGGACCGAGAGAAAAGCGAGGAGCACGATCGCCAGGAAGCCGGCGGTGTTGAGGGCGATGACGGGGGCGAGCCGGCGCATGAGCAGGAGCGCGCCGCACGTTACCTGGACGGCGCCGAACGCCGCCACCGCGAGCAGTAGCGGACGGATCTGGGCGGCGATAGGGCCGTGGACGAGCCACGGCGCCGCGATCATCCCGGCTCCGAACAGCATGAACAGGGCGGCCGCGGCCGCCCTGCGGCGGCGCATGCCGGCGAGCGACTCGAGCGAGAGCGCCAGCAGGACGGCGATCGCGGGGAACAGCGGCAGGATGTAGCTCGCGAGCTTGGAGTGCGCGATCGCGAAGATCACGTACACCGCGAGGAACCACATCCCGAGGAAGGTCGCGAGTTCGCGGTGCTTCTTCCAACCGGCGCCGAGGTAGGCGAGCAGCGGCGTCCACGGGAAGAGGCCGACGATGATCACCGCCGGGTAGAAGTACTGGTTGTCGAAGTTCGTGTGCTCCGCCCGGAGGATCCGGTCCCAGTTGTCGTGGACGAGGAACTCCCAGGTGAACGCCCGCCCGTAGGTGAGGGTCGCGTACAGGTACCAGGGCGCGGCGAGCACGGCGAAGACGACCCACCACGGGTGGAGGAGGAACGAGCGCAGCGTCTCGCGGTGGCCCGTCACCAGCAGGAACGCGACGATCGCGAGCAGCTCAATGATGATCCCCACCGGTCCCTTGGTCAGCACCGCGAGAGCGGCCGCGGCCGCGAAGAGGTACAGGAAGCGCTGCCGCCGCTGGGCGAACCACAGGTAGAACCCCCACATGCTGACCACGATCAGCGAGGTGAACACCATGTCGGTGAGGAGCGCGATCGACTGGCCGAGGCAGACCAGGCAGCTCGCCTGGATCAGCGCGGCCAGAGCGGCGGTCCTCTCGGGAAGCACGCGGCGCCCGAAGAAGTAGGTGGCGGCGACCCCCAGCATCCCGAACAAAGCCGGGATCAAACGCGCCGCCCACGGGGTCACGCCGAACGCCGAGAACGAGGCCATCAAGCACCAGTAGGTGAGCGGCGGCTTCTCGAACTGCGGCTGACCGAACATCAGCGGCGTGAGCAAGCTGTGGTGCTGCAGCATTTCGCGCGCCGTCTGCGCGTAGAACACCTCGTCCGGATCGGTCAGCGGCAGCACGTTGAGTCCGGCGACGTAGGTCAGCCCGGCGAGCGCGATCAGGGCGAGGATCAGCGTCGACCGGCGCCGGGCCGGCATGTCCGGCAGGAGGCCGGGGCGTTGCTCGGGGGAGTTCGAAGGGACCACCATCGCGGAACCGTAGCAAATGCGGGCGCCGCCGCCAAGGCCGGATTACACACGCCCGTCCCGGAACGGTTCGGCAGGGAGTCGTGGCCCGCGATCGTGCGAGGCGCAGCGCCGTCTTCCTCTCGTCGAGGGTGATGCGCTGCGGCAGGCGGCGCTCGGCGAACCAGACGAAGCGCTGAAACGCGAACTGCGCCTCGAGTGTCTTTGCCGCCTCGCGCACCTTGCTGCGCGAAGGAGGTCCCGGCCTGATCGCCCTCCCCGGCGCATGGTGAGGCCGCGGGCCCGCCTCACCGCTGCGCTCGCGGGCCCGCCTCACGCGGTCGATGTTCGTCTCATTATTCGGACGACGCGTCTCACAGTGGGAACACCGCTGGCTTGACTTGCCCGTGCCCGGTCGCGCATCGTTGGTACGGTTGATGCATTCTTCAACATCAGAGGATCCGCTCATGAAGCCAGCATGCGTGCTCGCGGGGTTGGTCGCCTTCACGTCGGTTCTCCTCGGGGCCTCGCCTACGTTCGCCGACCAGCCTCCGGCGACGCCAAGGCCGGTGACCGAGGCGGTGCGGGTCAACGTCGTCAACGTGGAGGTGTTCGTCACCGGACCGCACGGCCGTCCGGTGCTCGACCTCGAGCCGGAGGAGTTCGAGTTGCGCGAGGACGGGAAGGTCGTGTCGTTGACCAATTTCCTGGCGCCGGTGTCCTCCCTCGTCGGGGCCGCTCCAGCGCCCGCCCCGCCTTCGACGCCTGGTCCGGCCCAGATCCAACAACCACAGGACGAAGCGCGCCAGCGCACGCTCGTGGTGTTCTTGGACGACCTCAACCTCACGCAGCGAAGCCGCAAGCCGGTGCTCGACAGGCTCCGCGGCTTCGTCTCCGACCGGGTGGCCGAGGGGTACAGGGTCGTGATCCTGAGCTACGACCGGTCGCTGCGGCAGCACACGCCGCTCACCTCCGACCCGAAGGTGCTCGCCGCGGCGCTCGACACGCTCGAGCACACCGCCTACGAGGGCTTGATGACGAAGGCGCAGCGCGACGCGATCCTGCGCGGCATGGGCCGGCCGGCGGCTCACGAGGACAGCCCGGAGGGCAATCTCGAGCGCCAGGGGCTCGCCGCCCAGGCCCAGTTCTTTGCCGAGGAGCAGACGATGCTGAACCAGTCGCTGCTCGACACCCTGGTCAAGCTCGTGGACTCCCTGGCGGGGGTCCCGGGGCGGAAGGACGTGCTGTACGTCAGCGACGGGGTGCCGCTCGAGCCGGGAGCGGACGTACTCGACGAGGCGGCGTCGCTTCCTCAGGAGGCCGCGACGCTCCCTCAGGTTGAACCGACGGGGAGCAATTTCACCGGGGCAGCCACGCTACGGCTCCGGCTTCTGGATGTCGTGCGCCACGCCAACGCGAGCCGGATCGCCTTCTACACGATCAACGGCGGCGCCCCAATGGGCGGCCACGATGTCTCGGCCGAGATCGCGATGAGCCCGGCGACCGAGGTCGAAACGACCGATTTCTTCAACCGTGACCCGTCGCTGACCGCGCTCGCGGTCGGCACCGGCGGGCTCAAGCTGCCCAACCCCGGAGCCCTGCCGGCGATGGCGGCCGATCTCGACACCGCGTACTCGCTCGGCTACTCGCCGGCCCACTTCGGCGACGGCAGGTACCACCGGCTGTCGGTGACGTTGAAGCGCGCCGGCCTCTCCGCGCGGTACCGCGAGGGGTACCTCGACAAGACGTCCGAGGAGCGGCAGAAGGACGCGACGAGCGCCGCGCTGTTCGCGGGGGGGAACGGCAACCCGTTGGACGCGAGGGTGGAGCTCGGCAGCCCGGAGAGGCAGGTTCGCAACAAGCTCGTGCTGCCCCTCACCGTTGTCATACCGGCGCGCGATCTCGTCCTGGTCGAGAACGGGGCAATGCACGAGGGGCAGGTCTCGGTGACGATCGCGGCGGGCCGGGCCGGGGGCCGGCGGTCCGAGGTCACCCGCAAGACGTTCCCGATCCGGGTGCCCTCGGAGCACGTCATGGCCTTTCTCAAGGGCGACGTGTCGTTCGCCTTCTCGCTGCTGCTCGAGCCGGGCGAGGCGACGATCTCGGTAAGCGCGCGCGACGACGTGAGCCAGGTCGAATCGATCGTCGTCACCACGGTCGGCCCCATGCCGGCGAAGACCTGAGAACGGGTCGCCGGAAGGCGCGGCCGGGCCAGCGGGTATACTGGCGCCGTGAGTACGACGAGCACCCTATTTTCGCAACGTACGTTTTCCGAGTTCGCCCTCCCCCTCCAGGTGCAGCAAGGCCTCGACGAGGCCGGCTTTACGCAGTGCACGCTGGTGCAGGCGGAGGTGCTGCCGCTCACGCTCGCGGGGCGCGACGTGGCGGCCCAGGCGCAGACCGGCACCGGCAAGACCGCGGCGTACCTGGTCACGATCTTCGCGAAGCTGCTGGCCTCCCCGGCGCCCGAGCCGCGCGTGCCGCGGGCGCTCATCATCGCGCCGACCCGCGAGCTGGTCGTGCAGGTCGCGGACGACGCCGAGAAGCTGGGGCGGCACACCGGCCTCGTCACCGAGGCGGTGTTCGGCGGGATGGACTACCGCGAGCAGCGCGACGAGCTGCTGCACGGCGTGGACCTGCTGGTCGGGACGCCGGGGCGCCTGCTCGACTACCTGCGCCAGGGCGTGACCTCGCTGCGCCACGTCGAGGTGTTCGTGGTGGACGAGGCCGACCGCATGTTCGACATGGGGTTCGTGGACGACCTGCGGGAGATCACGCGCCGGTTGCCGCCGCCGTCCAAGCGCCAGACGATGTTCTACACCGCGACGCTCTCGCCGAGGGTGCTGGCGCTCGGCTACAACGAGATGCGCAACCCGGCCGAGATCGTCGTCAACCCCGAGGAGATCACCCCGGACCGCCTCGAGCAGGCGCTGTACCACGTCGGCGCGCGCGAGAAGTTCTCCCTGTTGCTGGGGTTGCTGGCGCAGGAGGGGTACAGCCGCACGATGATCTTCGTCAACACCCGCGAGGAGGCGCGCCGTCTCGTCGAGCGTCTCGAGCGGCACGGCTTCGACGCGCGCGGGCTCACCGGCTCGGTGATCCAGCGCCGGCGCCTGAAGGTGCTGTCCGACTTCAAGGACGGGACGCTCCCGATCCTGGTGGCCACCGACGTCGCTTCGCGCGGCCTGCACATCGAGGGCGTCTCGCACGTGATCAACTACGACCTCCCCCAGGACCCCGAGGACTACATCCACCGGGTGGGCCGGACCGCGCGGGTCGGCGCCGACGGCAAGGCGATCTCCCTCGCGTGCGAGAACTTCGTCTTCTCGCTTCCGTCGATCGAAAAGCTGCTCGGCGCCAACATCCCGGTCAAGTTCGCGGACGACTCGATGTACAAGCGTGTGCTGCCGCGGCCGCGGCCGCAGGGGCACTCGCGCCACGAGGCGCCGCGGCACGCGGCCGCTGCCGCGCCGCCGCCGGCTTCCGAGGCTTCCTCCCCCCAGCCGGGAAAGAAGCGCCGCCGCCGCCGGCGCAAGCCGGCCGGGGGGCCGACCGGTACGCCGCCGCCGGCGTCCCCCGCCGGGTAGCGCTCGCACTCCGCCGCGCGGGGCCAGGAGACGGGTTCTTTCGTCTAGAATAGGTGCACTGGAGGATCTCATGACGCTCCCGCGCGCCACCGCCTTGCTTGCGACCTGTGCCGTCCTCGTTGGTGTCCTCGCCGCGTGTGCCTCGGCGCCGCCGGAGGCCAATTGGGAAGGGCGCAAGATCGAGGAGGCGATCGCCGCCTTCGGTCCGCCCACCAGGATCAGCCAGTCCACGACTTCCACGGTGTACCTCTGGGAGTCCAGGCACACCATGCAGGGGGTGGGCGGTTTTCCAGGTACCACGCGGGAGACCCATGTCAAGATCCGCATGATGACCGTGAACCCGGACGGCGTCATCACCTCCTGCAACCTCGTCGATCAGTAGGCGGCCGGCCCCTGGCCGGCAACCGGCTGGTCCAGCCTCGATCCCGGCGTTGCCGGTGGACGCGAACGCCAACGGTGCGTCGAACAACCTCTGGAACCGGCGGACTCGCCAGGGGACGGCGCCGGCCTCCCGGGATGACGTTCCTGCTGCGGAATGGGCAGTGAGACGCAGGTTGCTGCTGGCACGGCCTATGCTGTTGCAGTGAGCAGGAGGTCCTCCCGTGAGAATGACCCGTTTGGCGTTCGTGGCGGCGGCCATCCCTCTCGCCGCGCTCGCGTTCGGCTGCGTCTCGACAAACGCCGGCGCGGCGTGGACCGGCCGCAACGTGCGCGACGCGATTGCCCGGTTCGGGCCGCCAACGCGGATTTCGACCGTCGCCGGCGGCGACACGGTCTACACCTGGGAACGGCAGCATCATTGGCCGAAGGCCTCGTGGGCCGTGGCGCCGGGTGGTCAGCCGTATGTCCAGACGAGCGAGACGGTCACGGCCTCCGAGTTGACGGCCTGGGTGGGCGCGGACGGAACGATCTGGTCGTGGAGCATATGGGACACCCCGACCGTGCTGGCGCCCGTCCCTCCCCTGGACCCGAACGCACCGTAGGGGACCGCCGGGTCTGCGGCGCGCAGTCGGCTCAGAGACGTCGTGGGCCGGCGAGCAGGCGAGCGGGCAGCGTGATGACGGCGCGGAGCAGTTCGAGTACGCCGCTCACGGCCACTCCGATCAGTCGGAACGGCAGCAGCAGGAGCCACACGAACGGGTAGATCACGAGCGCCGCCAGAGCGAGCGGCCAGCACAGCAGCAGCAGGAGGAACCACAGCAGGAATTTCCCCATCGTGCGCCTCCCGGCCCTGCCCCCAGTACGCTCGCGGAGAGCGTTTGGTTCAGCTCCGCGTCAGGGACGGGGTGCGGACTCGAGCCGGGTCACGGCCAGCACCGAGAAAGGCTCTTCGCCGGGCCCTGCCGCGATCGCCTGGGCGAGCCTCGCCGTCTCGGACTCGACCAGCATGCCGCTGCCGAGGCCGAGCGCCACCGCTTCGAGGGCGAGGTTCTGGGATGCTGCGCCGGCTTCGAGGGCGACGTACTTGGGCGCCCGGTTGCCGTACGCTCGTGCGGTGCGCGACCCGACGGCCGTGATGACGAAGATCGCGGGTACGCCCGTGAGCGGCTGGAAGTGGCACACATCCGCGATCGCGGGCCTCGGGTCGCCCTCCGCGATGCGCACGAGTTCGTTGGTCGCCGGGCGGTACCGGTAGACCGCGGGCGGCAGCCCGGTCACGTTGGCGGCGACGAGGATGACCTCGAGGGGGAACAAGGCGCCCGCCGACGGGGCCGCTCGGCCGCCGTGCTTTCCGGTGATGCCCTGGGCAGCCCAGAGAAGCTGACCGACCTCGGCGACAGTGACGGGCGCCGTCCCGAACGTGCGCGGCGCGCGGCGGCCGTGCAACGCTTCCTCCACCGACATCGTACCGGTGGCGCGTGGTTCCGGCAGCTTGATCGTTGTGGTGCCGATCGGCACGGGGGTTGGCGCCGGAGTGGCGGAATCCTGCGCGGGCGGCGCCACGGGCGACACCTGTCCGAGCGACGTGCCTGCGGCGAGAGCCAACATCATCAGGGACGCGGCCGCGGTCGATCCGAGTGTCCTGGCGATCTCCATCGTGGCTTCCTCCTCTAGTGGCGAGAGTGTACCGGAGTTCCCTCGGCGTCCGAACGCCCTGCTAGAATCGCGCCGCGGGCGAGGCAATCGGAGGGCTGGATGGGCGAGCGGTTGATGGGAGCGTTCGAACGGCCGTTCTGCGGCAGCCTGCGGGCTGCCGACGTCGGCCGCCGCGTCGAGCTGGTCGGCTGGGTGCGCCGCCGCCGCAACCTCGGCGGGATCGTGTTCGTGGACCTGCGCGACCGCGAGGGGTGGGTGCAGGTGCTGCTGCGCGACGACCTGCGCGAGACGGGCGAAAGGCTCTCTCAGGAGGACGTGGTGCGCGTCGTCGGCACCGTGGCCGCGCGCTCGGCGGACACCGTCAACTCCGAGATGCCTACCGGCGAAGTCGAGGTCGTCGCCGACAGGGTCGAGCTGCTCACCGCCGCAGAGACGCCGCCGTTCGTGGTCGAGGACCGCGTCAACGCCTCCGAGGAGCTGCGTCTGCGCTACCGTTACCTCGACCTTCGCCGCCCCGAGATGATGGCGACGCTCGTTCTGCGCGACCGCATCACGTTCGCCATCCGCGAGTATTTCCACAACGCGGGGTTCGTCGAGGTCGAGACGCCGATCATGACCCGCTCCACGCCGGAGGGGGCGCGCGACTTCCTCGTCCCGTCGCGCCTGTCCAAAGGGATGTTCTACGCGCTGCCGCAGTCGCCGCAGCTGTTCAAGCAGCTGTTGCAGGTGGCCGGGCTCGGCCGTTACGTGCAGATCGCCCGCTGTTTCCGCGACGAGGACTTGCGCGCCGACCGCCAGCCCGAGTTCACCCAGGTTGACGTCGAGGCGTCGTTCGTCGAGGAGGAGGATCTTTACGCGCTGATCGAGGGGCTCTTCGCCAGGGTCTTCCCGATCGTCGGGATCACGCCGCCCGAGCACTTTCCCCGGCTGAGCTACGCCGAGGCGTTGGAACGGTTCGGTTCCGACCGCCCGGACGCGCGCTTCGGCATGGAGCTCGTCGAGCTCGGCCGGACCGCGGCGGCGTGCGGGTTCGAGGTCCTGCGCAAGGCCGCGGAGGCCGGCCGGGTCAAGGGCATCGTGGTCCCGGGCGGCGCCGCCTTCTCGCGCAAGCAGCTCGACGGCCTCTCCGAGGTGGTCAAGCCGTTCGGCGCGCCGGGCGTGCTCTGGTTCCGCAAGACGGCGGAGGGGTACGGCTCCCCGGCGAAGAAGGCGCTCGGCGACGACGGGGTCGCGTCGTTCCTCGCGGCAGCGAAGGCGGACGGCGACGACCTCCTCGTCGTGGTCGGAGGCGCCCCCAAGGTCGTCTTCGCCGCGCTCGGCGCACTTCGTGTCGAGCTCGCCCGGACGCTGGGCCTGATCGCGCCGGGTGCGCACGCCTTCCTGTGGGTCACCGAGTTCCCGCTCCTGGAGTGGGACGAGCCGACGGCGCGCTGGTACGCGACGCACCACCCGTTCACCGCGCCGAACCCGGACGACGTTGCCAAGCTCGAGAGCGACCCCGGCGCGGTGCGGGCGCGCGCCTACGACGTCGTGATGGACGGCGTCGAGCTGGGCGGAGGCTCGATCCGGATCCACGACCCCAACCTGCAACGCCGCGTGTTCGCGGCTCTTTCGATCGACGAGGCGCAGGCGAAGCACAAGTTCGGCTTCCTGCTCGACGCGTTCCGCTACGGCGCGCCGCCGCACGGCGGACTCGCGCTCGGGCTCGACCGGATGGTGATGCTGATGGCGGGACGCGACTCGATCAGGGACGTGATCGCCTTCCCCAAGACGACCGCAGGGAACTGCCTGCTCACCGACGCGCCGAACACGGTCGACGCGTCCCAGCTCGTCGAGCTCGGGCTGAGCCTGCCGGGCGCCGGGCCGGAGCCCGGCGGCGGTCGCGACCAAGGCTCAACTCGCTAGTTGACAGCGCCTGTAGTAGCCTCCGGCGGAGATCCGGACGGCAGGTCCAGATCGGGAACGGGAACCCGCAGGAATGCATCCACTCCGCTACGGGACATTAGTCCTCGCGCTGATCGCCCTCGGCGCCGGTGCGCCGCCGTTGGCCGGGCAGCCGGCTCCTCTCGCGGACCCCGTTTTTGCCGACCTGTTCGTGGCCGATACCGCCGGCAGGCCCGTGACCGGCTTGCGGCCCGGCGACATCGAGGTGCTCGAGGACGGGGCGCCGGTACCGGTCGTCAGCCTCGTGGGCCCGATACAGGTGCGAGGAGCGTCTCCCGACGAGATCGCCCGCGCGCGCCAACTCGTCGTTGTGCTGTTCGTTGACGACACGGCCACGGCCGCGGAACGCCGGGCCGTCTTCGCGAAGGCGGGCACTGCGGCCGGCGAACTCCTCGCTGGCGCCCGCTCCCGCGTCCTGGTCGCCTGCGGAAGCGGCGGCGTCGCGGTGCGGCAGGCTTTCACCGCCGACCCGGGGCGGGTCGTTCGCGCGCTCGAGGAGCTGCAGATTGAGCGCGGCCGGGACGCGGGCGTCGCGGGAACCCCAATCGATCGGGGGGGCGCCGCGGCAGGGAGCGTTGCCGCGCTCATGGAGTCGCTCGGCGCGCTCCCCGGACGCAAGGCCTTCGTGTACGTCGGGGGCGGCGGCCCGGTGCCCGCTGCCGGATCGGGTTCTCGGGAGCGGTCCGAGCTTCTCCGGATCCTCGCCGCCAAGGCGAACGCCGCGGGCGTCACCCTCTACTCGATCGACGCTTCCGGCCGCAGCCGCCCGCCGGACCACCTCGACCCGGCACGCCCGGAGCCAACGGTGCTGCCTGGTGCGACGATCTCGACGGCCGACGCGCAGTTGGCCGTGGCGGCAACGGGCGGCTTGGACGTCGCGGAGGGCGCTGATGCCGGCGACGCCCTCGTCGGCGTCGTGCGTGACTTCAAGGGCGCCTGGTTGGTCGGGTTTACGCCATCCTCGCGCGCCGACGGCGGGCTGCACCAGCTGCGGATTCGGGTGAAGCGCGAGGGCGTGGTCGTGCGCGCCCGCTCCACGTTCCTCGACGCCGGGGAGGATGAGCGGATGGCCGACCGCACGCTCGCCGCCCTGCTCCTCGGTTTCGAGGACGACCCGCTCGGGATTCAGGTCTCCCTGACCAGCGAGCAGCGGCCTAAGGACGCGACGCAGCTGGTCACCGTCCTGGTGACGCTCCCGCTCGGAAACCTCGCGTTCGAGGCGAGGGGCGTATCTCACGACTGCGACCTCACGCTCTGGCTCGCAGCGCGCGACGGCGAAGGGCAGCTGATACGGGCGCCGAAGGCGAAGTTCCCGGTCAGCGTGCCCAACGACAGGTTGCTGACTGCGCTTTCACAAACCGCGGGGTACGCCTTCAAAGTCCCCATGAAGGCCGGTCCGGGCACCGTCGCCGTGACGGTGCGCGACGAGATCGGCATGCAGAGTTCGACAATGGTCGTGCCCGTGGCCCCAGCCACGGAGCCGACCCCTGGAGTGACACCATGAGAAGGGCCACCAGCACCATCGCATTCGTATCGCTTCTGGCTGTCGCCATCTCGGGCAAAGCGTTCGCGCAGGCCGCGCCGGCACCCGCACCCGCGGCCGCCGCCTCACCACGGGTCGACGTGGTGCCGCGCCGCGGTTTGCCGGGGCGTGACGTCGCGCTCCTCGTCTCGGGGGAGCAGGGCGGTCAGATCGCCGTCTCGATCAAGGTGTTCCCGTCGGCCAGCGCGGGTAGAACGGAGCGCATCCCCTGGGTCATCGACATCCCCGGGTTCACGCTCGCCTCGATGGCCGAAGGCGATGCGTTGGACCTCGAGCTGGCGGTCTATCTGCAGCGGAAGAACGGCGAGATCGTAGGCCACGAGGAGGACACGTTTCACATCACCGATGTCCCGGCGTCGTGGCAGACCGGCGGCGGGTTGAAGGTGCTGGGGTACGTGGACGCTTCGTACCCGCCCAAGATGCTTCGGGTCCTCGTGCGGGAGCCCGTGTCCGGCGCGTTCGGGAACTGGGAAATGCCGATCCCGACGCGAGCCGGCGCCACGCCCCGCGAGATCGGTTTCGGGGCGGCACAGGTCGCCGACGTCCCGGGGGGCGGCAGCACCGCGCAGAACGTCGGCACCGGCCTCGAAGGGATGACCGGCCGCTCGGGCTTGCTGGCGCTCGTCGCGCCGGATCCCGCCGGGTCGTGGGTCGTGGTCGGGTTGGGGGGCGCCGGGGCCGACGCCAAGGGTGCGCCGTTCTCGCTCGCCGGGAAGGGCGCCTTACCGGCGACCAGGCCGGTGGTCAGGCCCGGCAGCGTCCTCAAGGTCGCGCTGCTCGGCGAGGGGATGCCGGGCAACCTCGATGCGCGGGCTCGGGTGATCTACACGGACGGACGGCCCGCGGTCGCGTGCTCGGCGCGCATCATGAGCCGGCGGCCGGCGCCGGCCGGGCCGTTCGAGCGGCTCGACGTGGCCATCACGCTGCCGTCGGACATCCCGCCGGGCGAGCACGGTCTCATCGTGACGTGCGGTCCCGCCGGTGGGCTCGACGCAGGGTCTGTCGGCACACAGTTCCGGGTCGCGCCGCCGGACAAGGTGGCCACGGCGCTGGTATGGCCGGCGATCCCGATCGACCAGAGCGGGAAAGTCGTGACGCTGACGAATCCGAACGTGGGGAGGCGCCCATCCGAGGAGGAGGCGCCGCCGCAGCTGAAGGCCGCGTACCGCGAGGCGGTCGCGAGATACGCGGCCGACGGCACGTTCGAATCGCTCCAGAAGATCGTCGAACTCGAGCGAGGCGCGCTCGCCGGCGGCTCCGCGGGCGATATGGGCCGGCTGGCGAGTGCCGAACGGTCCCTGGCCCGGAGTGTGGGGAAGGCCTCGCCCCAGGCGTTGCTCGGTCTGTGCCTCGTCCAGCTCGACGTTTACCGCGAGCACAGCCGCGACTCCGCGTACCTGGCGATCGGACACTCGCGCAGGATGATCGACGAGACGGCGGAGATGCTCGCGGCCGACACCCCGAGCCCGGAGGGCAAGCGCACCGCGGCCGGCGTTCTCACGATCTTCGCCTCCGAGCTGCAAGCGGTCGGTTCCTACGGTTCCGCGGACCGGCTCTTCACCCGCGCCGCAACGCTCGACCCGGATGACGTGGCGGCCCTCATCGGCCGCGCCGCGATTCTCGAGCGGGTGGGCGACGCGAAGCACGCGATCGAGCTCCTCGAACAGGTCCTCTCCCGCCGCCCGGGGCACGCGGAGGCGCAACTCCGGCTCGGCGTCAACCTGCGGCACGCCGGGCGCGAAGCCGCGGCGCGCAAGGAGTTGACCGGTTGCACCGCCGAGGACCGGCCTTCCTGGGTGCGGGCCGTGGCCTGGCAAGAGCTGGCCTCCCTGGAGCTCGAGGACGGGAAACCCGTGGAGGCGCTCCGGATCCTGCGCCAGGCCACGACCGCCCTGCCGGCCGACGAGAGCCTGCAGGTATTGCTCGCCTCGACGCTCGACCTCGAGCACCACTACCGGGAAGCCAACGCCGTCGTGAATTCCGTGATCGGCCACCCGGACGCGGCCACAATGTCCGCAAGGTTGCTCTACGCCCAGCCGCCTCACGGCGACATCGACGCGCTCAGGAGTGGATTCGACGCGGCGAGGGCTCAGAGTATGGCCGCCCTGGCGGCGGCCGCAAAGGAGGAACGCCCGTGAACGCGCTAGCCCCCGCTTTTCTGCTCCTCTCCGCAGTCGTGGCGGCGGCGGCTCCGCCGCAGGTCGAGATCACAAGCCCACGGGCCGCGACGCCGGCGTTCGGGGCCGTCCAATTCTCCATCGCCGTGAGGACCGACGAGGCCGTCGCCCGGGTGCGGTTCATCGTTGACGGGAAGCCGGTCGGCGAACGGACGCAAGCGCCGTACTCGATCATCACCATGTTGGCGGACGAGAACGTCGAGCACACCTTCCGTGCCGAAGTGGTCACGGTCTCCGGCGCCTCCGCCGCCGCCGAACTGCGCACGCCCATCTTCAAGTCCAACCAGGAGGTCGAGGTCGAGTTGAGGCAGCTCTATGTGCGCGTCACCAAGAAGGCGGCCAAGGGTGAGCGCGGGAAGTCCGCCCTGGTGGACTCCCAGGCGACCGCGCTGAGGCAGGATGACTTCACGGTCCTCGACGACGGCATGGAACAGACGATCAAGACCTTCGCCAGCGGGGAGACGCCTCTGGCCGCGGTCGTGCTCCTCGACGCCAGCGTGTCGATGTCGGGAGAGCGCCTCAAGGCCGCCCTCGACGGAGCGAAGACCTTCTTCCGGGCGATGGCTCCTCTCGACGAGGGGAGGTTGATCGTCTTCTCGGACCGCTTGCTGCACGTCTCGCCCTTCACCTCCGTCCGCGACGTGCTGCTCACCGGGCTCGACGGGATCCAAGCGCAGGGCGGCACGGCTCTCAACGATCACCTGTACCTCGCGCTGCGGGACGCGGACCAACGCCAGGGGCGCCGAGTCGTGATCCTGCTCTCGGACGGCATCGACTCGCACAGCGCGTTGACCATGGCCGAGGTGCGGAAGTCGGCACGCTCGAGCCAGGCCATCATCTACTGGATCCGCATGAACGACATCGGGCACGCGACCGAAGAACTTCCGAACCTCTCCTCGACGTGGCGCGACGTGGCCGCGCATCGGCGCGAGTTTCAGGAGCTCGGAGAAACCGTTCAGGAGAGCGGTGGGCGGATCGTTACGGTGAACTCACTCGACCACATCGGACCCGCGTTCGCCGACATCCTGAAGGAGCTGCGCGGGCAGTTCGTCCTGGGGTACTACCCGAGCCAGCGGCGTCACGACGGGACCTGGCGCAAGGTTGTCGTGAAGGTCAAGGACCCCGGCTACACCGTTCACACGCGCGACGGGTATCTCGACTACTGACCGTACCGGGACGAAGGTCACACCCGCGGCGGGTTGACCGCCGTCGTGGCGGATTGGATCGGGCGGTGAACGGGGCGTCGGCGAGGGAGGGCTCGGGGATGGCAAGATCGCATCTGGTGTGCGTGGCGTCCTGGATGACGATGGCCGCCGCGTTTTCGCTGCCCGCTTCGGCGCAGGAGAAGGCGCCCGTGGGGACGTTCTCGGACACGGCGCAGGTGAACCTGATCAACGTCGAGGTGTTCGTGACCGACAAGGCGGGGAAGCCGGTGACCGGCCTGCGGCCCGAGGACTTCGAGGTGTTCGAGGACGGCGTCCGCGTGGCGTTGACCAACTTCTACGCCAGTCCCGCACTGCCGGTCGTTGCGGCGACGCCGGCGCCGGCGTCGCCGCCGACGTCGCCGGAGGCCCTCGAGCCGCCACCGCCCCTGGAGCAGCGGCTTGCGCTGGTGCTGTTCGTGGACGACACCGGGATCACGCCGGCGCAGCGCAACATCGCCTTGCAACATGCGCGAGCCCTTCTCGACGCGGCGCTCCGATTCCCCCACGCCGAAGTGATGGTCGTAACGTACGCGCAAGCCGTGCGGACCCGCCAGTCGTTCACGAACGATGCGGCCGCCCTCGCCGCCGCGCTCAAGGCGGTGGCCGGCGAGCCCACCGACACCGTCGGCGCCGACCTCGGCAGCGCCTTTATCGAGGGAGTGATAAGCCGCAGCACGCTTGCCCCGCGCTTGGGCGCGAACAACGGTGCCCAAATTTCGGATTTCGACCGCGAGGATGCACGTTCGTCGCTGCAGGTGGTGCGTGCGGCGGCGGAGCAGGCGCACGAGCGGACGCGCGCCATGATCGCCGCGATGAAGACCTTCGTCTCCACCCTCGCCGGCCTGCCGGGACGCAAGGTGGTCTGCTATGTGGGCAACGGGATCCCCCAACGGCCCGGGGAGACGTTGCTGGAGCGCTGGGAGAGCCGGTTCGGACGCTCGGACATCGTTCCCGGCTTCTCCGCCGCGATCGAGGCCACTCGGTTGTCCGTTGCACCGGAGTTCCGCGACCTGGTGGCGCGGGCCAGCGCGGACCGGGTGACCTTCTACGGGCTCGACGCGACGGGCGGCCGGGGCGCCGGGGGGCAGCTGTCGGCCGAGCAAGCCAATCTCGATTTGGACCCCAGCGTGGGGAAGGGCGAGAAGGCGGGGCGGGCCTATTCGCTGCAGTACCTTGCGTACGCCACCGGCGGCACGACCGTGGTCAGCACGCCGCAGGCGTCGCCAGCTCTGGCGCGCATCGTCGATGACTTCGACGCCTTCTACTCGCTGGCGTACGCAGCGCCCCACATCGGGGACGGCCAGGACCACTCGATCTCGGTCAAGGTGAAGCGGGAGGGGGTCAACGTCCGGCACCGCCGGCACTACCTCGACAAGAGCGCCGACGACCGCATGGCCGACCGGAGCCTCGCGGCGCTGATGTACGACTCGGGTTACAACGGGCTCGACGCCGGGATCGCTGTAGGTAACGACGTGTTGCAGAAAAGAGGCCTCTTCCTGGTGCCGGTCATGGTGACGGTCCCCCTCGCCAGGCTTGCGTTGCTGCCCAAGGAGGGCGCACAGGAAGGCTCGATTTCGATCTGGCTTGCCGCCAAGGACGGCGACGACCGCATTACGCCGCCGACCAAGCGGGTGTTCGCGGTGCGCATCCCCGAGGCCGACCTCCCGGCGGCGCTGCGTAAGAGCGTGAGCTACGTCTTCAAGCTCATGATGACCCCCGGCGCACAGACGGTATCGGTCAGCGTCCGTGACGACCTGTCGCACGTCGAATCCACGGTCACTGCGCGCTTCACGGTCGGGCGTGGCGAGCAACGGAGGCCGGGAGACCTGGTCGGGCTGCGGATGTGACGCGGCTGCGGCAGGCGGCGCAGCGAACGCTCCGCTGCGGTGCCGCCTCTGCTATCGTTGTTCGCAGGCAGTCAGGCGGCGGGAGGCCCCAAGCGATGAAGGCGCGTCACGACGAGGTCCGCCACGACGTCAGCCTGCTCTCCGGCGATGACCTCTTCCTGTTCAACGAGGGGAGCCACTTCGCCCTCTGGGAGAAGCTCGGAGCGCACCTGACGGTCGCCGACGGTGTGCCGGGCGTCTACTTCGCGGTCTGGGCGCCCGACGCCGAGGCCGTTTCGGCCTGCGGGGAGTTCAACGGCTGGAGCCGGGATAGCCACCAGCTCGCGCCGCGCGGCAGCTCGGGAATCTGGGAGGGGTTCATCCCCGGAATCGGCAAAGGCGCGCTGTACAAGTACCACGTCCGCTCGCGTTTCTCCGGCTATCGGGTCGACAAGGCCGATCCGTTCGGCGTCCGGCACGAGGTCCCGCCGCGGACCGGCTCGGTGGTGTGGGACCTCGACTACGCCTGGAGCGACGCCGAGTGGATGGCGGGGCGCAGTGCAGCCGCCCGGCTTGACGCGCCGATGTCGATCTACGAAGTGCACATCGGTTCCTGGATGCGGGTGCCGGAGGAGGGCAACCGCTTCCTTTCCTACCGGGAGCTGGCGCCCAAGCTCGCCGAGTACGCCCGCGGGATGGGTTTCACCCACGTGGAGTTCATGCCGGTGATGGAGCACCCCTTCTACGGCTCGTGGGGGTACCAGATCACCGGCTTCTTCGCGCCGACGAGCCGCTACGGGACGCCGCAGGACTTCATGTTTCTGGTGGAGACGCTGCACCGCGCCGGCGTCGGCGTGATCCTCGACTGGGTGCCGTCGCACTTCCCCTCCGACGAGCACGGCCCCGCCTTCTTCGACGGCACTCACCTTTACGAACACTCCGACCCGCGCCAGGGGTACCACCCCGACTGGGGGAGCTACATTTTCAACTACGGCCGCAGCGAGGTGCGCAGCTTCCTCACCTCGAACGCGCTGTACTGGCTGTCGGTGTACCACGCGGATGCGTTGCGGGTGGACGCCGTCGCCTCGATGCTCTACCTCGACTACTCCCGCAAGGAAGGGGAGTGGGTCCCGAACCGGTTCGGCGGACGCGAGAACCTGGAGGCGATCGCTTTCCTGCGCCGGACCAACGAGGAGGTCTACCGCCGCCATCCGGACGTCCAGACGATAGCCGAGGAGTCCACGGCGTGGCCCATGGTGTCACGCCCGACGTACGTCGGCGGCCTGGGCTTCGGCCTCAAGTGGGACATGGGGTGGATGCACGACACCCTCGAGTACGTGCGCCGCGATCCGGTTCACCGCAAGTACCACCACGACCAGCTGACCTTCCGCCAGCTCTACGCGTTTCACGAGAACTTCGTGCTGCCGCTCTCCCACGACGAGGTCGTGCACGGCAAGGGGTCGCTGCTCGAGAAGATGCCGGGGGACGAGTGGCAGCGCTTCGCCAACCTCAGGCTCCTGCTTTCGTACATGTGGGCGCAGCCGGGCAAGAAGCTCCTGTTCATGGGGGGCGAGATCGGGCAGTGGCGCGAATGGCGCCACGACGAGAGCCTCGATTGGAACCTCCTGGAGCGCGCGCCGCACGAGGGGGTGCGCCGCCTCGTGGCCGAGCTCAACCGCGCGTACCGGGAGGAGCCCGCGCTGCACCTTTTCGACTGCAATCCGGCCGGGTTCGAGTGGGTGGACTGCGCCGACTGGCAGGGGAGCACCGTGTCGTTCCTGCGCAAGGGCGTCGGCGGCGAGTCGATCCTCGTGGCGTGCAACTTCACGCCGGTCCCGCGGCTCGGCTACCGGATCGGGGTGCCCTGCGGCGGCACCTGGCGGGAGATCCTCAACAGCGACGCGGCCGACTACGGCGGCAGCGGGATGGGCAACCTTGGTGCGGTCCAGGCCGAAGCCGTGCCGGCGCACGGCCGCGCGTTCTCGGTCTCCCTGCTGTTGCCGCCGCTCGCAACGCTGTTCCTAAAATCCGGGTGACACGCTCTTGCCGGCGAGGCTCGCTCGAGGCGGGTGATCGGGGTCACGGGACCGGTTTGCACCTCACCCTCGATTGGATCAAGATGAAGTTTCACTGGAGGCATCGGCCATGACGTACGTCGAAGAGATCGGGGCAACCGCGGGCAACGTGTGGGGCTTTCTGGCCGCGAGCGGCCCGGTGAGCCTCTCCGCGCTGGAGAAGGGTGTGGACGCGCCGCGCAGCCTGGTTTACATGGCGCTCGGCTGGTTGGCGCGCGAGGGGAAGGTGGCGATCGAGCGTGGCGAACGCACGATTCAGGTCCGGCTGACGTAGCCGGAGCTCGCGCGTTCCGGCCCCCAGTCCCAAGGTGGGATTTCGGCAGGCGCACGCCTCGTTCGCGTCCGCGCTTCCACCGCCGGGAACCCCGAACTCCTGATATCCTTCGTGGGCGGCGCCACCCAGCGCCGGCATTCCCCGGGAGGGGACACCATGAGACGAGGCTTCGCCGTCGTTGTCGGTCTGTCGACTCTGCTCGCCGTCGCGCCGCGGCCCGCAGGAGCGTGCACGAACCTGATCATCACGAAGGGGGCGTCGGCCGACGGCTCGACGTTCATCTCGTACGCCGCAGACTCGCACGAGCTCTACGGCGAGCTCTACCTGCAGCCGGGCGGGGTGTTCCCGGCGGGGGCGATGCGGGACGTCGTCGATTGGGACACGGGGAAGTTCCTGGGCCGCATCCCGCAGGCGCCCCTGACCTACTGGCGAGTCGGGAACATCAACGAGCACCAGGTGTCCGTCGGCGAGACCACGTTCGGCGGCCGCGAGGAGCTGGCCAAGCCCGAGAAGGGCGCCCTCGTGGACTACGGTTCGCTGATGTACATCGCGCTGGAGCGCGCAAAGACCGCGCGTGAGGCGATCCAGGTCATGACCGGTCTCGCCACCGAGTACGGCTACGCTTCCGAGGGCGAGTCGTTCTCGGTCGCCGACCCCAACGAGGCGTGGATCCTCGAGATGATCGGCAAGGGCGAGGATGCCAAGGGAGTGCTCTGGGTCGCGCGCCGCATCCCCGACGGTTTCATCTCCGGCCACGCCAACCAGTCGCGCATCCGGACGTTTCCCCTCCACGACCCGGCCAACTGCCTGTACGGCCCGGACGTGATCTCGTTCGCGCGGGCGAAGGGGTGGTTCTCGGGCAAGGACGAGGAGTTCTCGTTCGCCGACACCTACGCCCCGGCCGACTTCGGCTCGTTGCGCTTCTGCGAGGCGCGGGTGTGGAGCATGTTCCGCCGCGCCGCCCCTTCGGCGAACCTGCCGTTCGATTCCGCCAAGGGCGTTCCGGCGCCGCTGCCGCTCTGGATCAAGCCCGACAAGAAGCTCACCCTCGCCGACGCGATGGCGCTGATGCGCGACCACTTCGAAGGGACCCCCCTCGACATGACGAAGGACGTCGGCGCCGGTCCGTTCGCCTGCCCGTACCGGTGGCGGCCGATGGAGTGGGAGGTGGACGGCAAGAAGTACGTGCACGAGCGGGCCATCTCGACGCAGCAGACCGGGTTCTCGTTCATCGCGCAGATGCGCTCGACGCTGCCCGACCCGATCGGGGGCGTGCTCTGGTTCGGCGTGGACGACACCTACTCGACGGTGTGGACGCCGATGTACTGCGGCATCCGCGAGGTGCCGAAGCCGTTCGCCGTCGGCGTCGCCGACCTCAACCACTTCTCGTGGGACTCGATGTTCTGGACCTTCAACTGGGTCGCGAACTACGCCTACTCCCGCTACGCCGACATGATCGTGGACATCCAGCAGGTGCAGCGCGAGCTCGAGGGGCGCTTCATCGCTGACGAGCCCGAGGTCGACAAGGCCGCGCTCGCGCTCTACAACCAGGCGCCGGCGCTCGCCCGCGACTACCTGACGAGGTACTCGGTCGCGCAGGGCGAGTTGGTGCACGAGCGCTGGAGGAAGCTGGGCGAGGACCTGCTCGTCAAGTACATGGACGGCAACGTCAAGGACAGCCAGGGGAACGTCACGCACCCGGAGTACCCGAAGGCGTGGTATCGGAGGATCGTAGCCGACCACGGGAGCGTGATCCAGGAACCACCAACCCCGACTCCCGCCCCAACGCCCACGCATTGAGTGGCGCCGCCGATAGCGGACCGTCTGCGTCGTTGCGCTCGCCGGCTCGAATCCTCATGTAGCCTCCGGCTACACTCCGGTTCGGCCGGCTCGCGCGCCTAGCCGGCCCACTCTCGGCGGCGCGGCTACACGCCGTGCCCCTTGGCCCTGCTTCTGGTTGGACGTCGTTCTGCTGTTCTGACCACGGACCACGGACCACGATCTTTCCGCACCCCGGACCCCGGGCCCCGAACCCCGGTCTCTCAGGGGCGGCGCTCGACCTCGCCGGTCATCGGGACGAAACGGACGGGGATGACGTCACGCTCGGGGAAATCGGCCGCTCCGGCGCGGGTGATGACCTTGAGTTGCTGGTAGAACGCCCCCACCGGGATCACCATGTGGCCGCCGACCTTGAGCTGGTCGAGGAGCGGTTGCGGGATGCGCTCGGGGGCCGCGGTGACGATGATGCCGGCGAACGGCGCCGCCTCCGGCCAGCCGGCGTAGCCGTCGCCGGTCCGCACGTGGACGTTCTTCATGCCCAGCGACTCGAGTCGCTTCTCGGCCTCGAGCGCGAGCGGCTCCCGGATCTCGATGGTGTAAACGGTGCACCCGATCGTGGAAAGCACGGCCGCCTGGTAGCCGGAGCCGGTGCCGACCTCGAGCACCCTGTCGCCGGGCTTGACCTCGAGCAGCTCGGTCATGAGGCCGACGATGTACGGCTGCGAGATCGTCTGTCCCTCGCCGATCGGCAGCGGGTGGTCGGCGTACGCCTCGGCGCGCACATCGGCCGGCACGAACAGATGGCGGGGAACGGTCCGCAACGCCCTGAGCACGTTCGCGTCGCGGACGCCGCGGGCGGCGATCTGGCTCGTGACCATCTCGTCGCGCAGCGCCGCCCACTTCGCCTCCTGGTCGGTCGTCTTCCCTCCGCCGCATCCCCACGACCAACCCCCGGCGAGCGCGAGCATGACGAACACCCCCGGAATCCTCACATCCCGCTCCCTGCCACGAAGACATCGCGCCCCGCAACCACGGTGCGCAGCACCCTGGCCTGCAAGATCGCTGCCGGGTCGCCGGCGGTAGGGTCGCGGTCGAGCACGGTGAAATCGGCCGCGTACCCGGGCGCGATGCGCCCGCGCCAATCCTCCTCGAACGCCGCGTACGCGGCCCAGCTCGTGTAGCCGGCCATGGCCTCGGCGGGTGAGAGCCGCTCGTCGGGGTTCCAGCCGCCGGGAGGTGTCCCCTGGGGGGTACGGCGTGTCACCGCGGCCCACATCCCGAGGCGGGGATCGGGGCTCGCCACCGGGACGTCGGAGCCGAGGCACAGGTGCGCGCCGGCGGCGAGGAGGGATCTCCAGCGGTACGCCCATGCGATGCGGGCCGGCCCGAGACGGTCAGGCGCCCACGGCATGTCCGAGGTGCAGTGGACCGGCTGCACGGATGCGATGGCGCCCTCTCGGGCGAACCGCGGCACGTCCTCGGGGCGCACGATCTGGGCGTGCTCGATCCTGGGGCGCAGGACGTCGCCGCGGGCACCGAGCTCACGCTCGTAGATGTCGAGCACCCGGGTGACCGCCGCGTCGCCGATGGCGTGGATGCAGGGCTGAAAGCCGGCCCGCGCGGCGCGGCGGACGACGTCGGCGAGGCGGGCTTCGGAGGTGACTTCGAGCCCGTGCGTCGACGGGTCGTCGCTGTAGGGGGCGGACAGCAACGCGCCGCGTGACCCGAGGGCGCCGTCGGCGAAGAGCTTGACGGCCCGGACCGCGAGCATCCCGTCGCGGCTCACCCGGGGGCCGGCGGCCAACTCGCCGTCGAGCCAGGCGTCGTCGTTGGTGGCGAGCATCACGTACACGCGAAGCGGCAGCCGCCCCGCCGCGTGCAGCGCCCGGAGCACGGCCAGCTCGGGGGCCGTCGTGCCCGGGTCGTGGATCTCGGTGATGCCGAACGCCGTCAAGTGGCGCCCGGCGAGGAGCACGCGGCGCTCGATCTCGGCTGCGGTGGCGGCGGGGACGGCGCGGTCGACCAGCGCTTCAGCCGTGTCGAGGAGGACCCCGGCCGGTCGCCCCGAGGCATCGCGCATGATGCGGCCCCCCGGCGGGTCGGGGGTGGCCGCTGTGATGCCGGCCGCGGCGAAGGCGCGGGCGTTGGCGAGGGCGGCGTGGCCGTCCACCCGGCGCAGCAGCACGGGGTGGTCCGCCACTGCGGCGGAGAGCGTGCGGTTGGTCGGGAAGCGCTTGTCAGGCCAGAGGTTCTGGTCCCAACCGTAGCCCAGCACCCAGGCGCCCGGCGGCAGTGCTGCTGCGGCCCGTCGCACTCGCGCCACGACCTCCTCGAGGCTGGCCGCGTCGCCGAGGTCCACCTGCTCGAGAGCCGCACCGTACCCGACGAGGTGGCCGTGGCTCTCCGTCATGCCGGGGAACACCTGTGCCCCCGCGAGGTCCACGACTTCCGCCGCAGCGCGCCGCCACGGTCCGGCGTCGGCGGGCGGCACGAGCGCCACAACGCGGCCGTCGGCGACGGCGATCTCGAGGCGCTGCGCTCCCCCCGGCACGTGCACCACGCCGCCGGTCAGCAGCCGGTCGCAGCGCGGCGCATGGGCGCACGCGGCACTCGCCAGCGCAATCAGCGACACAACCACCATCATGCGCAACACGTTGCTACTGTAGCCGCGCGGCGGCGCCGGGGCAACGGGGAACGGGTATCCTTGGCCGTGCTGCCAGGGAGGGTTCCTCGTGCCCGAAAACCCGATCACCCGTCGCGATCTCATCGCAACCACGGCCAAGGCCGCCGCCGTCGCCGCGGCCGTCGGCCCGGCGGTCTCGCACGCCGCGCCAGCGCCGCTCACTCGTCCCGTCGCCGTCTCCTCGATGAACGGCATCCACGCGGTCAAGCTCGCCGTCGACCGCATGAGCGCCGGCGCGTCGCCGGTGGACGCGGCGGTGGCCGGCGTCGGACTGGTCGAGGCCGACCCCGAGGACGTCACTGTCGGCTACGGCGGCCTCCCGAACGAGGACGGTGTGGTGCAGCTCGATGCCGCCGTGATGGACGGCACCACGATGCGGGCGGGGGCCGTCGCGGCGCTCGAGCGGATCGTGCACCCGGCGCAGGTCGCGCTCGAGGTCATGCGCCACACCACCCGCATCCTCCTGGTGGGCGAGGGGGCGCTCAGGTTCGCCCGGGACTACGGCTTCCCCGAGCAGGACCTGCTCACCGAGCGCTCGCGCAAGATCTGGATGTTCTGGAAGGAGAACGCCTCGCAGCACGACGACTGGCTGCCGACGGGCAAGGAGTCGGACGACCCGGACATCCAGTGGTTCATCAAGAAATTCAGCGACGTCTACTTCCGCCCGCAGGGGACGATCCACCTCTCGGCGTGCGGCGAGGGCGGGCAGCTCGGGTGCTGCACCACCACTTCGGGGTTGTTCTTCAAGATGTCGGGGCGGGTCGGCGACTCGCCGCTGATCGGGGCCGGCCTCTACTGCGACGGCGAGGTCGGCTCGGCGGGAGGGACCGGCCACGGGGAGAGCAACATCATCGCGGTCGGCGCCCACACCGTGGTGGAGTTCATGCGGCACGGGCAGTCGCCCGAGGCGGCGTGCCTGGCGACACTCGAGCGCGTCGTGCGCAACACCAAGCTCGACTATCTCAGGGACGGGAAGGGACGCCCGAAGAACAACCTCCTGCTCTACGCGGTCAGTCGCTCCGGAGAAGTTGGCGGCGCCGCGATCTGGGCGGGGGAGCGCTCGAGGTACGCGGTCTGCCGTGCCGGCTCCGAGCCGCAGCTCTTCGACTGCGCGTACCTGTTCAAGAAGACCTGACGGGTCACGCCTGGACCGGGTCGAGTTCCCGCAGGCGCTGTTCCACCTCGTCGATCACGTAATCCGGGGTCGAGGCGCCGGCCGTGAGGCCGACGCAGGCGACACCCTCGAGCCATGCGGGGTCGAGGTCCTCGACGCCCTGGACGAGGAAGCTGGGCTTGAAGCGGGCACAGATGTCGTGCAGGTGGCGGGTGTTCGCTGAGTGCTTGCCGCCGACGACGAGCACGAGCTCCACCTCCGGGTCGGATGCCAGCGCCCGTGCCGCGTCCTGGTTCTCCTTGGTCGCGTAACAGATCGTGTCCGCGCGCACCGCCTCCGGGTTTGCGTTCTCGATCGTGCGCACGACGTCTTCGTACTCCTCGGCGTTCAGCGTCGTCTGGTAGAAGATCGTGATCGCCGCGTACCGCGACCAGTCGACCGCCCGAGCCTGCTCGACCGTGTGGACGATATGGTAGAGGGCGGGGTCGAGGTCGTGGGTGTAGCCGACTACCTCGCGGTGGCCGGGGTCGCCGATGAAGACGAGGTGTGCGCCGGCGGCGCGGGCGTGTTGCGATGCGTGGTGGATGTCGTAGACGAACTTGCACGTGGTGTCGAGGACCTCGAGGCCGCGGCGCCGCGCTCCATCGTGGAACGAGGGCGGCACCCCGTGGGCGGAAAACACGATCACCCCCTCCGCCACGTCGTCCATCGTCTTGACGGTCCGCACGCCCAGACTGGCCATCTCTTCCACGACGCGCTCGTTGTGCACCACCTGGCCGAGGATCGCGCCGCGACCGCCGCCCCGAGCGAAGCGCTTCACCTTGATGTCCGCCACACGGACGCCGGAGCAGAACCCGTACTTGGCCGCGCGCTTGACCTTCATCACCCCCCCGTCGTCACGGTGCAACAAACCCTTCCGGGGCGAGCTTCCCGAGACGGCGACGGAAAGCGGCGATCGCCGCCAGGGTGTCGTCGACGTGGTCGCCGCCGAACTTGGCCAGCAGCGCCCGCGCCAGCACGAACGCGAGGGCGGCCTCGGCGATCACGCCGCACGCCGGCACGGCCGTGACATCGGAGCGCTCGTACGCGGCCCGGGCCGCCTCCCCGGTGGCGAGGTCGACGGACGGCAGGGCCTCGCGCAGCGTCGCAATCGGCTTCATGTAGGCGCGCACGACGACCTCCTGGCCGTTGGAGACGCCGCCCTCGATCCCCCCGGCGTGGTTGGAACCGCGCCGCAGGCCGCGGGGACCGGGGAGGATCGGGTCGTGTGCGCGCGAGCCCGGCAGCCCCGCCGTCTCGACGCCGCCGCCGATCGCGACGGCCTTGATCGCCTGAATCGCCATGACCGCCTGCGCGAGCTGCCCGTCCAGCCGATCCTCCCAGCGTGCGTACGAACCGAGCCCAGGTGGGACACCGCGGGCGACCACGCCGATGACGCCGCCGAGCGTCTCTCCGCCGTGCTTGGCGGCGTCGATCAAGGCGATCAGTTCGCCCTCGCGTCCGGGGGCCACGGTGCGCAGCGGCGAGCCGTCGTCCACCTGCAGGAGGTCGGCAAACGAGGGCGGGCCGTCGTGCAGCGTGACGCCGCCGAGGGCAAGCACCCCGGAGCGGATCTCACAGCCGCAGCGGGCCAAGAGCTGCTTGCACACGGCGCCGGCAGCGACTCGCGCGGCGGTCTCGCGTGCCGAGGCGCGCTCGAGGACGTTGCGCAGGTCCCCGCCATGGCCGTACTTCCAAGCCCCGGCGAGGTCGGCGTGCCCGGGCCGGGGCGCGGTGAGCCGGCGCTTGGCCGCGGCCGCCGGTTCCACGCCCCAGGGGTCCATCGCCTTCGACCAGTTCTCCCAGTCTCGATTCGGGACCGCGATCGCCAGAGGCGAACCAAGGGTGATGCCGTCGCGCAACCCGGCGCGGACCTCGGCGCGGTCGTGCTCGATCTTCTGCCGGCCGCCGCGGCCGTACCCGTGCTGGCGACGCGCGAGCTCGCGGTCGATCGCCTCGCGGTCGAGGGCGAGACCGGCCGGAAGGCCCAACAGCACCGCGATGACTTCGCGGCCGTGCGATTCGCCGGCGGTGACCAGTTCGAGCGCCATCTGTCGCCTTCCTCCCCCGCCGCCCTGCCCACCGTAGCACAGCAGCGACCGCCCGCCGGGGCGCCGCTTCGCCGAGGTGCCGACACGCCGAGGTGCCGATCTTGCGCCCCGGCCGGGCCGGACGTATGCTCAGATGCGATGCGTCGTGTGTTGCTCGGATTCGTGATGATCGCCGCCGTTGGCATGGCGAGCGCGGAGGAACTGTTCGTCCCGATGGTGGCCCAGCGTCAGGGCATGGACGGCGCGTGGTGGAACACCGAGGTCTGGATCAGCAACCCGACGGTCGACACCGGTTCGTACGCGGTGGTCTTCCTTCCGGCCGGACAACCCAACCTCGAGGGCTTGCGCGCGGATCCGGCGCCCGAGGACCTGCCGCCGGGTGCCACCGTCTACCGCAACGACCTCGTGCCGGAGGGCGGTATTGGCGTTCTCCGCTTCATCACCACACCCGGCGTCGTGGTCTTCACCAGGGTGTTCAACGCGGCCGGCCGCGGGTCGTTCGGGCAAGGGATGCCGGCGATGCCGAGGAGCGCGGCTACGCGGCCGGGAGAAATCGTGCAACTCGTCGGCCTGCGCCGCACGCCGGCGTTCCGCACGAACATCTCGCTCTTCAACCCGTCCACCGAGGCCGGCGCGGTACACGTGCGACTCTACCTCCAGCACGGCGAGGTGGCGGGCGAGGAATCCTACCGGCTCGCGCCCGGCGGGTATTTGCAGCTCGTCGACGCCCTGCACGCCCTCGGGGTCGCGCGGGGCGAGCAAGTGCGCGCGGAGGTGACGGGCACGGTCCCGTTCTTCGCCTTCGCGTCGGTGATCGACGCCCGCTCGGGCGCCCCGACGCTCGTGCCCGCGGCGCACTGACACGGCCGGGTCGGGGTCGCCTCGCCGCGGTGAAATTACCTGAGACGCATTCTTGACAGCTGGGCGGGCGCCGACTACCGTAGGGGCGGGATGAAGACCGACGGTCGCGGGCATGCGGCCGGATCCGATCGCGAGCCCGGGTCTGCGCCTCAGCGCGGTTCGGTGACCCCGCCGCTGCGCATCTGCCCGAACTGCGGCGAGCGTCTGGCGGACCGCTCCTGCAAGCTCGTCTGCCCGAACCCGGCGTGCGGCTACTACCTCTCCTGCTCGGACTTCCTCTGAAGGTCGGGGACCCCGGTCGCGAGCCGGGCGCGCCTATACTGAGACAATGGAGCAGGGGAATGGCGGGCGCGCGTCGGGCGGGTTGCGCCGTGCGCTGCGCCGCCAGTGGCGGCGGCTGCGGTACGCGGCCCGTCCCCCTGCAGTGCGGTTCATCTACGATCCGGCGTACGAGCGCAACATCACCGGCGTCCCGCTCGACCCGCTGCGCGCCGACCGCATCCTCGCGTTTCTCGCCAACGAGCGTTTGATCCGGCGCGAGGAGATCTCGGCGCCGCAACCCGCCGCGCTCAAGAACATCCTGCTGGTCCATGCGCCGGAGTACCTGGAGGCGCTCCAGCGCCCCGAAACGCTCACAGGGATTCTCGGCCTCGAGGTCGGCGACGACGAACTCGATCAGGTCCTCGATCTGCAACGGCTCATGGTCGGCGGCACGATCCAGGCGACGCGTTGGGCGCTCGCCGCCCGGTGCGCCGCGGTCAACCTCGGTGGTGGCTTCCACCACGCCGGGCGCGGGCGCGGGATGGGGTTCTGCGTGTTCAACGACCTGGCCGTGGCGATAGCGCGCTTGCGGCAGCGCGGATTTTCCGAGCGGGTGCTCGTTGTGGACCTCGACCTCCACGACGGCAACGGCACGCGCGAGATCTTCGCCGAGGACCCGACGGTGCACACCTTCTCCGTGCACAACGAGAACTGGGGCGAGACCCGGGTGGTCGCGTCCACCAGCATCGCACTTGGCGCCGGCGTCGGCGACGAGCTCTACCTCGGCGCCTTGCTCAAGGCGCTCCCGCCGGTGGTCGAGTCGTTCCGGCCGGGCCTGGTGCTCTACCTCGCCGGCTGCGATGTCGCGAGCGACGACGCGATCGGCAACTGGAAGATCACGGCCGAGGGGGTTTTCGCCCGCGACCGGTTCGTGGTGGACGTCGTGCGCCGGCAGGGAGCACGCTTGGTGGTCATGCTCGGCGGCGGGTACGGCGACGCCGCGTGGCGCTACTCGGCGCGGTTCCTCGCCTGGCTTCTCGCCGGGTCCCCGATCGAACCCCCTGACAACGAGGAGCTGACCCTGCTGCGCTTTCGCCAGATCAAAGCCACCCTCGACCCGGTGCGCCTGACCTCGACCACCGGCCATGGCGGCTGGGAGCTCACCGAGGACGATCTGGTCGGCATCCTCCCCGGCGTGCCGCGGCACACGCGCTTTCTCGAGTACTTCTCGAAGGTGGGGATCGAGCTCGTCCTCGAGCGCTTCGGGATCCTGCAGCAGCTCCGCGCTCGCGGGTTCAAGGCCCCGATCGTGTACCTCGAACTCGAACACCCGCTCGGCCAGACCCTGAAGATCTTCGGCGGCGCCGACCGGCGCGAGCTGCTGGTCGAGCTGCGGGTGCACCGGAGCACGCGCGCGGTCGTCGGTTGCGAGGTGCTCGAGATCGAGTGGTTGCTGTTGCAGAACCCGCGCGAGCAGTTCACGGACGGTCGCGCCCCGCTACCGGGACAGCAGCACCCGGGACTCGGCATGCTCCGGGAGATCTTCGGCTGGCTGGTGGTCGTAAGCGAGACGCTCGGCCTCGACGGCATCGTGTTCCGACCCAGCCACTACCACGTCGCGGCGCTGTCCCACCGCTACACCCGTTTCCTCGACCCGGAGGCGGAGGCGCTCATGCGCGCGCTCGAGCGAGTGCTTGCCGGGACGCCGCTTGAGCCGGCGTCGCAGGCGGTCGAGGGGGGGCGGGTCCTCCATGCTGCGACGGGCGAGCCCGTGCGCTGGGAGGGGTGGACGCTGGCGCTGGCCGCGACCGACCGGCTGCGGGCGCGCACCGGCGGGGACGCGTACGAGGAGGCCGTGCGCGCGGCTGCTCCCGATCTGCGCATGGCGCCCGGCGGGGAGCCCGCCGGGTGAGGGCGCTCCGGCGCCGTCAGACGACCGCGCCGTAGGCGGTGCCGCGCGGGCGGCCCCCGTCCTTCCGGCGACGCTTCTCGATGTACATCCGGTCGTCGGCTTCGCGCAGCGCCGCCTCGGGCTCGCCGCTGGGGGCGAGGCTCGCGATCCCGACCGAGATGCGGCAAGGCGGCGTGCCCTCCTTGCCCTGGGCGAGGTCGGTGCGCAGTTTCTCCACGCGCGCCCCTGCGGCATCCGGGTCGAGTCCGGGCGCGATGACGAGGAACTCGTCGCCTCCGAGGCGGAAGAGCGTGTCGTCGCTGCGGAAGGTGTGCCTGAGCGCGGCGGCGACCCGCAGCAGGCAGGCGTCGCCGGCGATATGTCCGAAGCGGTCATTGATGTCCTTGAAGTTGTCCACGTCGAGGAAGATCACGGCGGCGCCGGCGGCCCGCACCCGCTCCAACTCGCCCCGCAACCGCCGCCGGTTCGCAAGCGCGGTCAGCGGGTCGAGGTCCACGAGCTGACGCAGTCGCTCCTGGGACTCGAGCAGCTCCCGATTGAGGTGCTCGAGGTGCTGCGAGGACGACCCCTCGATCACCACGAGGATCGCCAGCGCCATGAACAGCTCGGCCCCGGCGTCGAGGAACGGGGCGTACGGCGCGTGGGGGATCAGCGCCGCGCCGCCCCACACGGTCGGGAGCAACAGCGGCACGTAGTGGAGGAAGATCACGCCCTGGGCGAGCAAGGCGGTCCCCAACCAGCGCGAGCGCGCGCCGCGCGGCCGGCGCAGCGCCCATACGGCGCCGGAGGTGAGGAGGACGCCGGAGATGAGCGAGATGCCGAATTGGAGGAACTCGCGAGTCGGTGCGAGAAGACCGAGGGCGAGACTCCACGTTCCCACGGCCGCGACGATCCAACGTGGCCTGAGGAACTGGACCCTACCGGGTCGGAAATGGCTCCGGGCGCCCGTCACCAGAAGGATGGCATAGGCGGTCGTGAAACCGACGTACGCCGTGAGCGCCAGGCGCGCGGCGGACGGCGACGAGAGGGTCGTTGCCACGAACGCGGCGGTGACTGCGGCGGCTTCGGCGAGCCACGCCGCCGCCCAGATGCGGATCTCCTGCAGGCGGATCGTCCGCATGAGGGCGATGAAGAAAGCGGCCAGCAGCGTCGCGGTCCCGAGTTGAACCCCGAGCGACCAGCGCGCCAGCAGCTCGACCTCGGAACTCACGGTGTCCTCCCCCAGTCTCTTCAACAACCTTCTGCGGTTGCAGGGCTATTCCTCCCCGACGCCGCAAGGGCGGCCGTTGGGGGGCCATCAGCGCGGAGCGTCGTCATGACTCAATCCGTACGCCTCAAAGGGCGGACCTCCCATTCGCTTCGTGGTTCGCCGCGCGCCCGTGTCGATGGGGACGGCACCCCACGGGGTCCGGTCGTTGGTCCCGGACTCCAGAATGAAGATGCCGGCGCTACAGACCGAGGTCCGTCCGACCCTCGAGCTGGTCGAGCGTCGTGACCGCGTGGCGCACGTGGGGGATTACGATCGAACCGCCCACCACGAGCCCGACGTTGAGGGCGTCCACGATCTCGGGCGTCGTCCACCCGGCCTTGACGCACTGGATAAGGTGGTAGTCCACACAGTCGTTGCAGCGCAGGACGAGCGAGGCGACGAGGCCGAGCAGCTCTTTGACCCGGCCGGGCAGGGCGTCGTCCCGATACGCGGCGTCGTCGAGGTTGAAGAACCTCTTGATGCCGAGGTGGTCCTGCCGCAGGACCGCCGCGTTGGCCGCGCGGCGCGCCGCGATGAACTCGTCGATGTCGCTCATGTCGCCTCCGCCCTTGGGCCTCAAGCTACCGCAAGTCGGATGCGGCTTCCAGTGGCGCCGGCGGGCCGGCTGCGGGTGGGGCGCGATAACCGCTCCGGACGTGATGAGGATCGCACGCTACAGGGCGCCGTCAGGTACAATCACCGGCTGTGAAGCGCTTCCTCGCCCTCGCCCTCGGTTGCCTCGCGCTGGCAGCGACGGTTTCGGAGGCCGCGCGCCCGGCGCCGCGGCGGCGGCGGGCGACCCATCCGGTCAACCTGGTCTGGTACGCGGAGACCCTCGACGGACAGCCGGTCGAGGCGCGGCAGCCCGACGAACCGATCAACCCGGCGTCGGTCGTCAAGATCGCGACCTCGCTATGGTCGCTCGAGCGGCTCGGCCCGGATTTCCGATTCGAGACGCGGTTCTTCGCGCGCGGCACCGTCGACCCGGTTCGGCGGGTGCTGAACGGCGACCTCGTCGTACAGGGCGGCGGCGATCCCGATTTCCACGTCGAGAACGCCTTTCTCGTCGCCCAGGCGCTCAACGAGCTGCACGTGGAACGTGTCACCGGCGCGGTCATCGTCAACCGGCGGTTCTGGATGGGGTGGGAGAACGGTTCCGAGGGGCGACAGCCCGACCCGATCAAACGCGGACTCCTGATGGCGACCCGCCTGCGCCAGGCGCTCAACCCGGGGCGCTGGAACGGAACGACGAGGGCGGCATGGCGCGAGTTCGCGTTGCGCCGGAACCTCGACGCCAGACGGCCGCCCCGGGTCGTCGTCGCGGGCGGCGCCGGCGTTGACGGCGAGGCGGCCCGTGGCGAGATGCTCGTGGTCCACCGATCGCAACCTCTGGTCGATATTTTGCGCCGCTTCAACTGTTACTCGAACAACGATATCGAACGGGTCGCAGCGAGCGTGGGCTCGGTGGACGACTTGGCCGCATTCGTGGCCGAGCGCTGCGGCGTGGCACGGGAGAAGGTCGAGCTGCAGACCGCCTCCGGCCTCGGCGAGAACCGCCTCACCCCACGATTGATCGTGCAGCTGCTGCGGGAGTTGAAGAAGACGTGCGAACGCCTGCATCTCCCGGTCGAGTCGTTGCTGCCGGTCGCCGGGTGCGATCCGGGCACAGTGAACCACCAGTTCCCGGAGCTGGCCGACGGGCCCAATACCACAGCGGTCGTCGGCAAGACCGGCACGCTCACCACCACTGACGGGGGCATTGCCGTGCTCGCCGGGATCGCCCGCACGGGCGAGGGCGATGTCCTGTTCTGCGTAGCGGTGCCGCACGCCGGCGGGCGGCTCAGGGGCGCGCGTCACGCCGAGGAGAAATGGGTGCTCGATCTGCTCGCCGCCCACGGCGGAGGCCAGCCCCGCCCGTGCGCCGGTTTGCTCACCTTCCCCGATACCGGGGCAAGCGTCATCCTCCTCGGCGATCACGTGCTCCCGCCGCCCGACGGGATCTCCTCGACAGCCTCTTCCCCGCAACCGACCGCGCCCGTGAAGAAGTAGGTAAGACGGAAGAGGGGAAAAGGAAGAGGGAAGACAGGACCCGGGCTGCCGTGGGTTTCTCCGTCTTCCCTCTTCCCTTTTTCTTCTGACTTCTCCCTTTGCCTCTCCCGTCACATCTCGGGCCGGCCGGGGGTGGTGGCGGGCAAAGCACGGGTTCGCGCCCACGAGCGGATCGCCTTGATCTGCTCGGACATCGTGGTCGACAGCGGCACGATCTGCCCCATCGCGGTCAGCAGGTCGCGTTCCTCGACGGGGCGGCGCTCGGCGTTGCATGCGATGCGGGCCGAGACCACGGCCTGCTCGATCTCCGCGCCGTTCCAACCGCGCCCGGCGGAGGCGAGCAGCACGAGGTCGTACTTGCCGGGGTCGAGCGCCTGGCCGCGCAGGTGGATGCCGAGGATCTCCTTGCGCTCTTCCTCGTTCGGAAGTTCGACGAAGAACACCTGGTCGAAGCGCCCCTTGCGGATGATCTCGGCGGGGAGGAGGTTGATCCGGTTGGCGGTGGCGGCGACGAAGACGTCGGCGCGGTGCTCCTGCATCCAGGTCAGGAACGTCGAGAAGATGCGCGTCATCGAACCGGTCTGACCTTCCGCGTACCCGGCGACGCCCATCTCGATCTCGTCGATCCAGAGCACGGCCGGCGCCACGGCCTCGATCGCCTCCAGGGCCCGGTGGAACACCCACTCAGGCGAGCCCTGGACGCCCGCGAACACGAGGTTCATGTCCAGGCGAAACAGAGGAAGCTTCCATTCCGTCGCGATAACCTTGACCGCCAGCGACTTGCCGCACCCCGACATGCCCATGAGCAGCACACCCTTGGGCCGCGGCAGTCCCTCGGCCATCGCCTGCGGGGTGAACAGCGAGGCGCGTTGCCGCACCCACACCTTGAGCTGGTCGAGGCCGCCGAGGTCGTCGAGGCTCCTGATCGGGGGGACGAACTCCAGGATCCCCTCCTTGCGCATGATCTGCTCCTTCTCGGCGAGCACCTCCGCCATGAACGCGTCGTCCACCGTCTGGTGGCGCGTGAGCAGGCGCCGGAGCAGGCTCTCGACCTCGAGCAGCGACATCCCCCGAAGCGCGCCGATCAGGATCTGGACGCGGTCGGGGTCCCCGGTCCGGCCCGTCTGCTGCAGGACGGCGGCGACAACCGCCCCGACCTCGCTCTCGTCGGGGAACAGCGAGGTCACGACGTAGGTCAGCGGCTTCATCTCGTAGGGCACCTCGCCCTCGGGCGCGAGCGTGAAGAGAAAGCGCCCGGTATTGCGGATCGCGGCGGCGGTGTCCCTCAGCCTCCGCAGCAACGGGCGGTTCCCGGGCAGCAGCGCCTGCAGGTCCTTGAAGACGTAGAAGCCGCGCGGGCCCTGGTTCTCGAGCCAGCGCAGCGCGACGATCGGATCCTCCGTGCCGGGCTGGCCGGTCAAGCCGTCGAGGCAGTTCCAGGTGACCACCGGCAGCGGCTGCGGCTTGGCGCCGGAGGCGAAGCGCTGGATCAGCCGCTCGATGCGGTCTTCCTCGTTGGACAGGACCATGATCAGGGGGTAGGCGCTGGCGAGCGCCGTGTGGATCTGTTCGACGGTGGTGGCCATGCCGTCATTGTAGAAGAACTTGCCACACTTGGCGCCGCCGGCGTCGGACCTCTGGCTGCGTTGCACTCGGCGGATCGGATGCTCACGTAGCCTCCGGCTACGCTCCGCTCCGGCCGGCTCGTGCGCCTTGCCATCGGCCCAACGGCGGCGGCGCGGCTACACGCCCCGAGTGGCGAGGACCTGCCTTCGGTGGTGTGTTCGTCTTCGAGGGAGCGCGGGAGGCCGCGCGGCCTGTAGCCGGCGCGGCCGGGTCAGGTGTGAGGCGCGCCCGCCGGGCGCGCTTCTGTTGCATCTGTAGCGGCGTTTGCTTGCAAACGCCGGCCTTGCCCCCGTGGAACGGGCACCGGACCGGTGGTTCCGGCGGCGTGGCGGTACGCTCCAAGTTGCGGCGCCCTGACTTCGGTGGGGCGGTCATCCGACCCGCCCGCGGTGGCCGACCCACCGGGCGCTCGCAAGAGCACTGTCTGCGGCCCGACCGTTTGCTACACTCCGCAGTCGTCGCCGTCGCTGTTGTTCAAAGATGCCGGAGTGGCGGAATGGCAGACGCGCGGGACTCAAAATCCCGTGTCCGCAAGGGCGTGAGGGTTCGACTCCCTCCTCCGGCACCACGAACCGCAGGGTGCGCAGGACCGTTCAGCTGGTGGGCTCGCGCGACAGAAACGCGGCCGCGACCTGCGCCGGGCTCGCGGTGGCGACGTCGAACACCGTGGCGGCGGCGAGCGACCAGCGGGCGGCGACCTCCTCCAGGCATTCGCGGCGTACGACCAGCAGGAGCGGGGTGGCGCGCGCGGCGAGCGCGTCGAGCTCGCGCGACCAGCCGGCACCGCGCAGTTCCCACGGCCCGACCTCGTCCACCACGACCACGTCGGCCTGGTCGGCGCCGAGGGCTCCCTGGCCAAGGGCTACGCCGACCGGGTCGACCCAGAACGAGCCTTCCTCACGCCAGCCGTCGCGCGGCTCGCGGCACGCCAGAGGCCGCCGCTCCCCGGTGGCGAGGTCGACGATGTCGAACGAAAAGCGGGCGCCGTCGCGCCAGGCCCCCGGTGCGACGATCCCCCCGACCCGTCGGCCCGAGGCGCGCAGCAGATCGACCGTGGCCGCTGCCAGGGTTGTCTTGCCCGACCCGCGCGCGCCCGTCACGACCGCGATCGGCGCTGACACCGGCGGGCGGGCGATTCGGTCGACCAGTGCGTCGAGTCGCGGCAACATCGAGGCGACCGCCGTGCCGGGCCGGCTGAGCAAGTCGCGCGCAGACGGGACTGAGGCGATGAGCTCCGGCAGGGTCGCGAACGCCGCCTCGGTGGCGCCGAGCAGGGCGCCGGCGCCGTGCCGGCCGAGCCAGCTCCGCAGCCCCGGGTGGGCCAGCTCGACGTCGATGGCCGCGAAGCAGGCGGCGACGAACATCGCCCGCAGCGTCATCGCCGCGCCGACGGCGAGCGCGGCCGGGAGCGCCGTGCCGGAGCCGAACCTCATCACCAGCGTGGCGGTGACCGTGATCGTCAGTACGCCGATCCAGAACCCCGGGCGCAAGAGCCGGCGCAACGCGGCGCGGTAGCGCAACACGGAGGCCGCGAGGAACACGGCCATGCCGGCGGCGGCGGCCGGGAGCGGTGCTCCCGAGAGAGCCACCAAACCCAGCGGCAGGGCGGCGAGCAGGAACACGAGGGCGGGCAGGGAAGGCGCGAACGCGGGCGCCGGGCGGACCGGGCGCGGTGGCAGCGTTGAGCCTCCCCGTGCCGCCGGTTCCCCGTCGACGTGGTTGCCTCCTGCCCGCCAGCCGGTGATTGCCGCGGCCAACCCAACGGCCATGTTGAGGAGGGCGAGGGCGGCGATCGGGCCGACGGGTCCGAACGGCATCGGGCCGAGTTGCTGCGCGGCGGACCCGACGAGCTGGCGGTACACCTCGACGAGGTTCCACCCGTAGCTCAGCAGCAGGCTCAGAAGGAGGTGGAGGAAAGTCCATGACATCGCCAGGACGCCGCCGATCAGGCACCCGAGCATGCCGCCGCGTCCGATCGCGAGGCCGGCCTCGAAGGCGAACCCCTCCATGCCGATCGCCAGCATCGGGCCGAGCAGCACGGCGCTCGGCGACGCGGACTTCATGAGGGCGGCGACCAGGCCGGCGCGCCAAACGACCCCACGCCCGCCCCACCTTCGCTGGGCAGCGGAGAGCAGGAGCACCGCGATGGCCGTCAGCGCATGGCCGCGGAACGGGACCTTGAGGTTGTGCAGGAAACTTCCGAGGACGATCTCCGACGTCGCCCACAGGCTTCCGAGTGCGGCGGCTTGCAGCCACCTCGGGTCGCTCCGCCACCTTCCCGCGGCCGCCATCACTCCGGTCTGCTCCCCACTGCTCGCGGACGATACCACGGCACCTGCGGCCGAGGTCCTGGCGGACGTTTCTGAATTCGCACGCCTCTTGCGACCATGCCGGAGCTCCTTATCCCGTGGATGGTTATCGGCACTTGACAACAGCGTTACGTAGCGATATAAGTGTATCGGTAAATGGTCGAGCATCGAGCTCGGCCTTTGATTCGAGCCTATTTGTGAAGAAGTGCACAAGGAACCTGAGGCTCCGGCATGTGGCGCCGGCGCATGTGGGTAACCCAGCGGTGACTTGGGGGGCGGACGTTTTGAAAGGGGAGGAAGCGATGCGTTACGTGTTGGCAGGGGTGCTCATACTCGCTCTTGTGCCTGCTTTCACAATAGCACAGGCCCAGAGCAACGACGACGGAGCGGCCGGACTCCGCAAGGACATCCGGGAACTCGAGAACCGGCTCGACCAGGTGGAGCGAAGCTCCGCCATGGACCGCATCCGGTTCTCGGGGGACTTCCGGTTCGAGGCGCACTCGATCCGGTCGACGATCCCGGACCACTACGACGGGATGCAGCTGCAAAACGGTCTGGTGAACACGATCTTCTACTACGGCGCCACCGGGCAGCTGCCGAGCAGCCCGAGTGCCGTCAACCAGTTCATCGGCCAGCACTACGCCGACTACCTGTACTTCACCAACAACCTGACGTTCAACCAGCTCAAGGGGTACATGGCGATGTTCCCGGCGGCGATGCAGCAGCAGCTCATGGGCTCGCTGCTCCCGGGCGCGTTCGTCAAGGGCTACGACGTCAACAACTCGATGATGTACACGAGCCGGTTGCGCCTCTCGATGTCGGCGGACGTGGCGGAGAACGTCTCGTTCGGAGGCCGGCTGGCAATGTACAAAGTGTGGGGCGACTCGACCGGCGTGCAGGTGTTCAACGGTCAGGCCAGCACCTTCAACATCGACGGGACCACCTCGACGGTGCCGAACTCGGACATCCTCCGCGTCGAGCGCGCCTATTTCGACTGGAAGAACGTCGGCGGGCTGCCGATGTACATCTCGATCGGCCGGCGCCCCTCCACCGGTGGGCCGCCGATGAACCTCCGTCAGGACGAGCTGCGCGGCGGCACGCCGATGGGCTCGCTCATCGACTTCCAGTTCGACGGCATCACGATCGGCTACCACCTCTTCGAGCAGTCCACTCTTCGCCTCTGCTACGGCCGCGGCTACGAGTCGGGGTTCGGCAACGGCGAGGTCCTCCAACAGCCCGCCGACCGGCTCAAGGACGCCGATTTCCTCGGCGTCAACTGGGACATCTGGAGCGACGACAGCATGCTGATCCAGACCACGATCGCGAAGGCGTTCAACCTCACCGACGGCTTCAACGGCCTGATCGTCCTCCCAAACAACCCGCTCACCGGTGCGCCGGTCGGCGCGCCGGTGGTGATGCGCTACACGCCGTCGGCGAACATCGGCGACATGGACATCGCGGGGCTCGTGGTCCAGCGTTCGGACGGTCCGTTCGACTACTTCGTCAACTTCGATTACATGAAGAGCCACCCCAACGGCGTCACCACGCCGTTCGGCGGCCTCTTCTCGGATCCGTTCGAGACGCCGGAGCCGCACAGCGGCACGATGTTCTACGTCGGCGGCCGCTACACGTTGCCGAACGACAAGACGATGGTCGGCCTCGAGTACAACCAGGGCTCGAAGTACTGGTTCAACTTCACGCCGTCGCAGGACGACATCATCGCTCCGAAGACCGACACCCGCGGCAAGGTCGTCGAGGCGTACGTCATCCATCACATCGCCCGGAAGTTCCTCGTCAAGCTCGCCTACATCAACTACAGCTACGACTACTCGGGCTCGGGCTGGCAACTTGGCACCCCCAAGAAGCTCAACTCGACGCCGGTCCTCGGCTTCCCGACGTACGACAAGGCGCAGATGCTGACGCTGTCGATGACGGCGCGGTTCTAACACGACTGGAGACAGGGGACCGGGGATCGGGAACCAATGCCCGGTCCCCGGCCCAAACCTGAAGAGTGGCCGGCAGGCCACGAAGGGAGACAGGGAATGAAGAGCAAGACCTGGACCGCAACGTTCGTCGCCATCGCCGCGTTCACGGCGGCCGTTGCCCTGGCGGGTGGCAGCGAGACCAAGGGGAAGTTCTTCTTCAAGAAGAACTGCAAGACCTGCCACACCAAGGGCGCCAAGGCGGGCGAAGTCACGCCGCTCACCAAGACGCAGGCACAGTGGCAGCGCTACTTCAAAGCGGGGACGCACAACCAGGAGACGGAGAAGCTCTCGACCTTCCTCACCCCCGAGCAAATGACCGACGTGCAGACGTTCCTCGTCAACCACGCCGCCGATTCGCCGCAGCCCGAGACCTGCGGCGGCTGAGGTTCGTCTCATCGTGATGCGGATCGCTCCGGCAGCCGGGGACTCGTCGCTGGACGGCCGAGCCCCCGGCGGGCCGGGCCGCGTTGAGCTCGCGCGCTGGCGCCGGATGTTCCGGCGAGGGACGGTTGGGTTGGGGGAAATGGGAAAGGGGAGCAACTCCATGCACACCATCGGGCGGAAGGCGTGCCGCGCGCGGCGAGACCTCGTACGTGCGACCACGCGAGTGCTCTGGGTCGGCGCGGCTTTCTTGGTTGCGAACCTGGCGTCCACGATCGTGAGAGGCGCGGAGCCTCCGGCCGAGCCACCCCGGATCAGCCACCCGCCGCTCGTCCTCAAGGACGCGGCGGGGAAGAACGTCCTGGAAACCGGTGAGCCGGTCAGCACCCGCCAGACCTGCGGCGGCTGCCACGACTACGACTTCATCACCGACAGCTTCCACTTCCAGCAGGGCAAGAACGAGATGAACCCCGCGCTGCTGGCCTCCCACGGGATCGCGCCGTTCAACTCGTCGCCCGGGATGTTCGGCAAGTTCTCGATCATCCCCAACCGGCAGTTGACCCACGCGGGGGTCACGGACGTCTCCGACTACGACATGAGCCAACCGGAGTGGCTCACCAAGTGCGGCGTGTGCCACACCGGCGGGGGCATCTCCGAATCCGACCTCGATGGCCGCCGCTTCCTGACCCCCGCAGCCAAAGCGAACGGGCCGCTCGACCCGAGTTACACGATCAGGGACCGCGCGTCGGGCGAGGTCATTCCCTGGGACTGGGCCAAGAGCGGGGTCGCCGAGAGCGACTGCTTCCTCTGCCACGTGCCCAAGGCCAGCCGGGGCGCGCGCCGCGAGGCGATGGCGTCGGGAAACTTCCGCTGGGCCGACAACGCGACGCTCGCCGACACCGGGATCGTGGTGAAGAAGGGGGACGACGCGTACGCCTACAACCCTTCCGCTTTCAACCCGGACGGCACGGTCAAGGCGGAGTTTCTCGGTCTCTCCGACCCGACGCTCGAGAACTGCGCCCAGTGCCATGGCTTCACCGCGAAGAACACCACTGTCATTCAACCGATCCAGCACGCCGACATCATGCGGGGTACCGAGAAGGCGGGTTGGATCTACAACGGGGCAAAGATCAGCGACACCGTCACGCCCGACATCGTCGGCCGGGAGAAGATGGACTTCCCCTGGGATGTGCACGCTGCGAAGGGGCTGATCTGTATCGACTGCCACTTCGCCCCCAACAACCCCGGTCGCATGATCCAGGCCGACCCCACGAAGAACCTCAACTACCGTCCCGGGATGAACGACATCGCCGTCTACCTCAAGCGGCCCGATCACAACTTCGCCCGCGGCAACATCCCGCCCGAGACGGTGAACATGACGCGCCACAACACGATGCGGGGTTGCGAGGATTGCCACGACGCCGAGAAGGGCCACGCATTCCTGCCCTACAAGAGCCTGCACTTCAAGGCGCTCGCGTGTCAGACGTGCCACATCCCGGAGGTCCACTTCTGGGCGTACCGCAGCGACGAGTGGGGTTTCCTGATGGACACCGGCACGAGTCTGATCACCTTCCGCGGCATCGACGGAGACATCGTGAACCCGAGCGCCAAGGTGACGGGGTACAAGCCGGCGTTCATTCCGGCGCGGGGCAAGGACGGGCGCACCGAGATCCGTCCCACCAACCTCATCACCGGCGTCTTCTGGTTCGACAAGGCGAAGGGCCGGCCGGTCTTCACCTGGCAGGTTCAGAAGGCGTTCTTCACCGGCTGGGATCCCGACAACGGGTGGAGCTACCGGCCAGAGATCGTGAAGGCGTTCGGGGACAAGGACGGCATCATCGACGTTGAGCAGGCCAGGTTCGACTCGCCCGAGAAGATCGCGTTGGTGCGGGGGTTGCTTCAGACGTATGCGGGCATCAGCGACCCCGAGCTGCGCATCGAGGTGGTCCCGTGGGCGATGAGCCACAGCATCGTCGGCAAGGGCCAGGCGACCAAGACATGCACGGCGTGCCATGCCAGGAACAGCATCCTGCACCGGCCGCTGGACCTCGACGGTTACCTGCCCAAGGGTGTTCCCGTCTTCTTTCAGGGACGCAAGGCCGACGTGGTCAGCTGGCAGGGCAAGGAGCCGGGGTTCGACAACGGGTCGCTGCTGGCGTCGTTCTACATCATCGGCTACAGCCGGGTGGCCTGGATCGAGTGGCTGGGATGGCTCTCGGTGGCCGGGGCTCTGCTCTTCGTCTTGATCCACGGTGGTGTGCGCATCTTCGGAGGCCGCAGATGAACGCCCAGGAACCGCTTTACTCGCTGCACGAAAGGGTCTGGCACTGGCTGCAGGCGGCGGGGATGGTCGTCCTGCTGCTCAGCGGCTTCGCCATTCACTACCCCGACCGCTTCGGCGTCTTCGGTTCGATGGCGAACGCCATCACGCTGCACTCGTGGATCGGCTTCGCGCTGATCCTCAACGCTTTTCTCGGCCTCTTCTACCATCTGACGGCGGACAAGTACCACCACTTCCTGCCCAAGATGGACGACTTCACCGGCGGCGCCGTCCGCCAGGCGCGCTTCTACCTCTACGGCATCTTCAAGGGGGAACCTCATCCTTTCGAGACGGACCCGCGGCACAAGCTGAATCCGTTGCAGAAGATCACCTACCTCGCACTGCTCAACGTCCTGTTGCCGTTCCAGATCGTCACGGGTGTGCTGATGTGGGGCGCGAACCGCTGGCCGGCGGCGTTCGATCGGTTCGGGGGGCTGCGCGTGCTCGGCCCCGCCCACACGCTCGGCGCTTACCTCTTCCTCGCCTTCGTCATCGGCCATATCTACCTGGCCACCACCGGCGACACGGCGGTGAGCTTGATTCGGGCCATGATCACCGGCTACGAAGAACCGGCCCGGCGCCGCCGGGAAGCGGAGGAGGTGGTTGCACCCGAGGGTTCCGGAGACGAGGCCGAAACCGACGCCCTCCCGCCGCCCGAGGAGGCGCCCGCCCCCGTTCCGGAGGCCTGACGCTCGGTGCCCGCCCCGGCCCTTGCCGGGGCGGCGCGCTATCGCTCCCAGGCCTGCTGGATCCAGGGGACGGCGGCCCGCAGGTAGGGGACGAACCCCGGCACCTGGTAGTGCGTGAGGTCGCTCACGACCACGAGCCGCACCTTGCGGCCCTGCGCCTCGAGCTGCTTGACGACGTCCGCGGTGGGCTTGAGCAGGAGTCTCTCGTCGTCGCGGCTGTGGATGACGTAGAGGGGGATCCGCCAGGCGATCTCGGCGGTGTGCGCGAGCGGCAGGCCGGAGACGATGAGAGCGGCGGAGAAGCGGTCCTGGTGGCGCGCCGCGAGGTACCACGTTCCCATCGCGCCCATGCTGTAGCCGGTGAGCAGGACCCTCGCAGGGTCGATGCGGTAGGCGCGCATCGCGTAGTCAACGAGGGCGAGCACATCAGCCTCGCTCGCCGGGTCGGTCCAGTCTCGGCCCCGGCAATCGGGTGCGGCGATGACGGCGCCGAGGTCGCGCAGGCCGGGCTCGACGAGGGAGGTCAGGAGTTCCTTCCCGAAGAACGGCGTGACCCTGCCCGCGAAGTGCAGCGCCACCACGAGCGGCACCGGCTTTGCGCCTGTGTAGTCGGCCGGGACCGCAAACGTGACCCGGAGGCCGTCGGGTTGTAGGACCTCCTCGCGGATTGTGGAGGGCTTGGCAGCCGCGGCGGCGGCAACGGTGATCGCAAGCGCCGTCGCCGCGAGCCCGGCGAGGGCCGCTCTCGTCGCACCGTCGGCGGAGATGAGTTTCGTCGCCCGCATCGCCTCTCTCATGGCGGACAGCGTGAGGCCGGCCCGGGCCGCCGTCAAGGCTCCGGGGCGTTGGCAAGCTGCCATGCGAGCACCGCGGTCGCGGCGACGCCGTCGCGAAGCGCCTGCGGGTCCACCTTGTCGAGGGTGTCCGCCTGGGTGTGGTGGATGTCGAAGTAGTTCGGGAGGTCGACCCTCAGGCCCGAGGCCAGCACGCCGTCGCGCGCGATCGGCGCGATGTCCGTGCCGCCGCCGCCGAACCGCACCGGCAAGCCGACCGGTTTGACCGCGGCGAGGAACCAGGCCAGCTGCTGCGGCGTGCCGGAGACCCCGAGTTCGACAGGCGGGCCACCGCCGCTGTCGCTTTCGTAGGCGGCGACGTGGCGCTCGCCCTTGTGGGCGGCCTCGTACGCCTTGCCGCCGTCCGAGCCGTGCTCCTCGTTGACGAAGAGGACGCCGCGGATCGTGCGTTCCGGGGCGACGCCCAGCGCCTTGATCAGGCGAAGCGCCTCGATGACGTGGATGACGCCCGTTCCGTCGTCGTGCGCGCCCTGTCCGACGTCCCAGGAGTCGAGGTGGGCGCCGATCAGCACGATCTCCTGCGGCCTGGAGGCGCCGCGGATCTCGCCGACGACGTTGGCGGTCTCGACGTCGCCGGCGGAGTGCGCGCCCATCTCGAGGCGCACGCGCACCTCGACGCCCGCAGCCGCCAGGCGCGCGATCCACTCGGCGTACTCGGAGGCGATGATGGCGGCCGGGATCTGCGGCTGCGCCGGGTCGTAGCTCAGCATGCCGGTGTGGGCGGTGGCGAGGGAGTGGACCGGCGCGGCCCGCACCAGCACCGCGACGGCGCCGAACGCCGCCGCCTTCGACGCGCCGTTGACGCGGAACGGAACGTAGATGCCGTAGCGGGCGCCGCCGCTGGCCGCCGGCGGGATCACCGGGTCGAACAGCACGATCTTGCCCTTGACCTGGGGCCCGAGGTCGGCGAACGAGCGCGCGACCACGACAGGCGCTTCGACGCCCGGGGTTCCCACCGACTCGCCGATCCCCAACATCGGCAGATCGTGGACGACCGGTGCGGTCATGACGGCGTGTTCGTGCCCGCGGACCCACAGTTCGGTGGTCACCGGTTCGAGCCTGACCTCGTCGAGATGGTCCTCCCGCATCGCCGCGGCCCCCCACGCCACGGCCTGTTGGAACGGCGCGGATCCGGCCAGCCGCGGGCCGATGCGGTCGCACAGGTAGGCGAGGCGCTCCCAGGCGAGCGGGTCGCTGGCGGCGTTCGCCCGGAGCCGGGCCGTGACCTCCCCGGCGGAGGACGCCGCCGCGGCAGGTGGCGCTTGAGCCGCGAGCGGCGCGGCCAGCGCGGCAGCCGCGAGTGCGACGGCCAGCCGTCCGACATGAGCCTGGCGAAAACGGCGAGTGTGCATGGACGACCCCCTCGCGCGGGCCAGGTCAGCACCGGCCCGCGAACGGGTCAGGGTACTACGCCCGCGGGGTGGGTGCGCTACGATGCCGCGACGCTCCGAGGAGGTCTCGTGAACCGTGCGCTTGGCGCCGTGCTCGTCGTTGCGCTCTCACTGTCAGCCGCCGTCCTGGCGACCCCCGCGGCCGGCCAGCAAGCCTCTGCGGCAGCCGCGCCCGCGGCAGCGCCGCCCCAGGCGCCGACGGTCACCGTGACGGCGGAGATGCGCGACCACCAGCGCTGGTTGGACACGCTCTACTTCGTCGGCGCGGCGTACGGTTTCGTGATGCTCCTGGCGGTGCTCGGGCTCGGGATCTCGCGCCGGCTTCGCGATGTCGCCGCGCGGGTCACCCGGAGGCCGTTCGTGACGGCGATGGTCTTCTGGGCGCTCCTCTCGGTCGTGACGACGGCGCTCTCGCTGCCCCTGGACTACGTGTCCGGATTCATCGTTCCCCACCGCTTCGGCCTCTCGGCGCAGGGGGTCGGAGGCTGGCTGTGGGATCAGGGCAAGGGAATGCTGGTGGGGATCGTCATCGGAGCGCCGCTGGTGGCGGCGGCCCTTGCCGGGATCCGCCACGTCAAGCGCTGGTGGCTGGCGCTGTGGCTCGGCACCGTGCCGGTGATGGTGTTCCTGATGTTGATCGGGCCGGTGGTGCTGGACCCTGTGTTCAACCACTTCAAGCCACTCGCCGACCAGAAACTCAAGGCCGAACTCCTCGACCTCGCCGCCAGCGCCGGGATCTCCGGCGGGCGCGTGTACGAGGTCGACAAGTCGAAGCAGACGAATGAGATGAACGCCTACGTCAACGGCCTGGGTCCGACCAAGCGGATCGTGCTCTGGGACACGATCATCGCCAAGATGGACCACGACGAACTCCGCTTCGTGATGGCGCACGAGATGGGCCACTACGTCCTGCACCACGTCTGGAAGTTCCTCGGTTTCGCCCTCGTGATGCTGCTCGGGGTGTTCTGGCTGGCGCAACGGGTGGTGGAGTGGGCGACCGCGCGCTGGGGTCGGCGGTGGGGGTTCGAGGTGGCGCACGATCCGGCCGCGGTGCCGTTGCTGCTCCTGGTCGTGAGCGTGTTCTTCTTCGTCGCGAGCCCGGTCTTCAACGGCGTCTCGCGCCACTACGAACACGAGGCGGACACCTTTGCCCTCGAACTCACCCACCTCAACGCCGCCGGATCGCGGGCGTTCGTGAAGTTCGCCGAGGACTCGAAGGTGCTTCCCGACCCGCCGGCGTTCATCCGCTTCTGGCGCTACTCGCACCCCACACTCGCCGAGCGCATCGCCTTCTGCTCGAGCTACCGGCCGTGGGAGACGGGAGCGCCGAACCGCGCCTGGCACGTGGGGCGCTGAGCCTCGTCGGGGGTTGCCGCCGCGCTTCAGGTGAAGTTGTAGGAGGCGCCTCGATACCGAGGTTGGAGATCTACTCCTTTGCCGGCGCCTGGTCGGCGGGGTGCCAGAGGTTCTTGTCCTGCAGCAGCTGCTCGGCGGCGGCGACGCCGGTGCGGAACTCGTCCCACAGCTCCGGAGTGATGGTCACGCCCTTCTTGGTCGGCGCCAGCTCGCCGTTGGCGTCCGTATAGAAAAGCCGGAAGTCGATATACGTCTTGCCCTTGAAGACGGAGAGCGAGACCCGCATCGTCTCCTCGGCGTTGCGCTTGAACTCGTGGATTACCGTGCGATCATCAGGCATCGGTCGCCTCCCTGCGCCGGGGAGTCTAGCAGGCGGGCCGCCGGGGAGGGGACCATGACAGAGAAGAGCACCGGGACGGTAATCCCGCCACAGGCTGTTGCGGCGTCGCCCGTTGCGCGCGCCCGCGGGGCGCGGATGAGCGTATTGATCGGGCCCGCGCAGGGTGCCCCGAACTTCGTAACCCGTCGCTTCGTGCTGGCGCCGGGGGCGCGAATCCCCGCCCACCGCCACCCGGCGATCGAACACGAGCAGGTGATGGTGCGCGGCGAGATGGTGCTCGGCATGGACGCCGAGGTGCGCACGGTGCGCGCCGGCGACGCCGTGTACCTGCCGCCTGGTTGCGCGCACTGGTACGAGAACCGCACGGCCTCCGAGGCCGAGTTTCTCTGCGTCATCCCGAACACGCCCGGCTACGAAACCGAGTGGATGGAAGGACCGCCCGAGGGAGCGTTCTCCGGGTGACCTGACGCACGCGGCGGCGTCGAACGCGGGGGAATTCTCCCTCGCGCGCGGTGCGTTGGAGGAACCGGCGTTGCAGTCGCACGGCTCGGGCCCCGAGGGTGCGAGCCGGGGAGCGCTTCCGTCCATGGCCGGGCGGGCCGCGTCCTGTAGGCGGGCGATCGCAACCGATTTTCGGCGCTTCTTTCGGTTGGATGCGTTCCTCACTTCTGCCGCCCCCGTCGAGGTAGGGAGGGCGTCGTGGCCACGATCGAAAGGAGCCTAAGATGAGCCGCACCCTCTTTGCCGTTGCAACGGCCGTGATGCTTGTCGCCGCCCTACCGTCGTTCGCCGTTGAGCATGGGCCAGAGAACCAGACCGCCCGCCAGTTGATGGCCGGTGCGGCCGGCGGAGGCGGCATCACCCTCGCCGTCGGGGCAACGGCGCCGGCGGCCACGGTGCCCAACGAGAAGTTCGCCACCGGCGAGGCCGTCATGGTCACCCCGGACGAGGTGGTCCTCCACACCGCCAATGGGATGCGGAAGTTCGCGGTCTCTGCGCAGACCGACGAGACGACGGTCCCGACCCAGGGCGAAAGGGTCACCGTCGGCTACGTGCCCGAGCACGGCACGGTGCAGATCCTCGCGGCACGGTCGACGGCGACGGACCGGGCTCCGATGCGGGTCGCCGAAGTGACGGCGCCGGCAATGCGACGCCCGGCCCAGAAGACCATGAGCACAGCCAAGCCCGTCGATCCCGCCCCTGCGACCCCCGTCGCTCCCGCAGCTGCACCGGCGGTGGCCACGAACACACATCGCGTGACGCGCCTGCCGAAGACCGCCAGTGACCGGCCGCTGATCCTGTTCGCCGGCCTGCTCGCCGTGGCGGCGGCGGGAACGCTGCACCTGGCGCTGCGCGCCTAGCACGGTGACGTGCCGCCCCCCGGCGCCGGGACGCTCTCCGGCGCCGGGGCCCGGCCGCCGTCCGGCGATGCGACAAAGACCGTTCCTCGCGTTGCTCGAACGCTCACTGCTTGCCGTGGGCGTCGGATGTCTGGTGTGGTGGGCCGCCGGCGCGGCGTACGCGCGCTGGGCGAGCGCCGGCCAGGGCCGCCGCCTCGACCGCCTGATCGCCGCCGAGAGGTCGGCGCCGGCCGCATCGCGCGTTGCGGCGGTGCGTCTCGGTGATCCGATCGGCCGTGTCGAGATCCCGCGTATCGGCGTTGGAACGGTGATCGTGGAGGGGGACGGCGACCTCACCCTGGCCTACGCCGCCGGCCACATTCCCGGGACCGCTCTGCCTGGGGGGACCGGGAACGCCGCGCTTGCCGGGCACCGCGACGGCGTCTTCAGGGGTCTCGCGCGCATTCGTCGGGGCGACGTCATTTCGATCACGACGCCGACTGGCAAGTATCGCTACCTCGTGGACTCGCTGCGGGTGGTCAAGCCGGAAGACGTGTCGGTGTTGCGGCCGACCCGTCGGCCAACGCTCACGCTCGTCACCTGCTATCCCTTCCGCTACATCGGCGCCGCGCCCGAGAGATTCATCGTCCGTGCCAAGCTCGACGGCTCGACCCCCGCAACTTCGAGGGCGGCGCGGGCGCCGCGGCCGGACGCCGGTTAGCGGCGCGGCTCGAAGATTCCGAGGTCGCGGTTCTTGCGCACGTTGTCCCAGGTGAAGAAACGGCCGTTCATGGCGACGTAGACGCCATGCGGGAGGCACTGGGCGAGCGAGATCGCACTGCCGAGGTTGAACAGGCCGTCGGAGCTGCCGAACGCGTACGGCACCATCGCGCCGGTCAGCACCACCGTCTTGCCGGTCAACCCCTCCCCCAGGACACGCGCCGTCGCCTCCATCGTGTCGGTGCCGTGGGTGACGACGATGCGCTCCTGCTCGGCCCGGAGGCAGTTGTCGAGGATGAGAGCGCGGTCGGCGTCGGTCATGTCGAGGCTGTCCACCATCATCAGCGTGCGCACCTTGACCTCCACGTGGCAACGCCCCAGCCGCAGCATCTCGGCGATGTGGGTGTCCTGGAAGAACAGCCGCCCGTGGATCTCGTCGTACTCCTTGTCGAACGTGCCCCCGGTGATGAAAAGCCCGATGCCCATGACGCCTCCGTGCCCCCGGCCGGCGATTCTACGCGAAGGCGCTCGAGCCCGCGGCCTATGCCTCCGGGGCGGCGATCCGCCGCACCACGTCGAGGATCGAGCCGTCGTCGGCCTTGACGATCTCGACCGGCTCGCCGGAGAGGTCGGGCTCCGGCATCAGCGGCCCGAGTCCCCTGGCCTTCGCCCTCGCCTTCGCGGCCAGGGCCTCCATCGAAATGAGCGAGATGCCGGTGGCGGCGGCGTTCTCCCTGATCCCCGCCACGTAGGGGGACCGCGAGGCCGGGTTGATGACGGCGTCCTCCTCGGTGATCACGACGTCCACGAGCTCGCCCGGCATCGTCACCGTGTTGACGCGCTCGCGGATCGAGGGGTAGCTCTGGCCTCGTCGCTTGGAGAAGCCGGCCAGGGTGGTGAAGATGATCGTGAGCTTGGATCGCCCGACGTTGGGGCCGCCGCCGATCCCGCCGACGAAGCGGCCGTCGTAGCCGGTGACGGTGTTGACGTTGAACCCCGTGTCGATCTCCGCGCACGAGAGCAGGGAGAAATCGAGCAGCGGGGTCAGCGTGCCCTTGCACGCGAGGTTGGCGTAGATCGAAGTGGTGACCTCCTGATGGCCGGGGTCGGTGAGGAGCGACTCGAACACCTCGGGTGTGGGCTGGAAGCACTGCCCGTGCAGGATCAGCTCGACCGCGCCGCGGCGCAGCATCTCGACGTGGATCTGGGTGATCCCGCCGATCGTGAACGAGGCCTTGAGGCGGTGCTCGGCGAAGTGGTCGGAGAGGCGCTGCAGGACCGCGAGCGACGCCCCGGACCCCGACTGGAACGCCACGCCGTCGCGCAACAGACCCGCGGCGCCGAGCAGCGCCATCACGCGCTCCGCGACCTCGAGGTTGGCGGGGCTCATGATGCGGGCGAGGTCGAGGGTGCCGGCGCCGATCCCGGCGGCGTCGCCGACCTTCTCGAACGGCACGACGAAGTCTACGTGTTCCATCGAGATCGAGCGGTGGGGGAGGAAGCGGTCGAACACGGTGCCGGCGCAGACGCAGGCGTAGTCGGCGTAGCGCACGTCGGCGTCGAACAGGCCCAGCGGTCCGCAGCGCTCGTCGCAGTTGCCGAGCACCCCCGATGCGTTGCCCCAGGGGTCGGCCGCCGGGGCGGGAAAGATGGCCAGGCGCACCGGCTCGATCCCGAGCGCGATGTCGCGCTGGCGCCCGCCGTGGCTGCACCCCATGATCCGCAGCGGCAGCAGCGCGCCGCCGCCGGCGGCCTTTGCGAGGCCGCCGTAGGGGTTGCCGTAGATGTAAGCGATCGTGCCGTCCCGGACCGCCTCCACCAGGTAGTCCAGCTCGCCGAAGTAGGCGTTGCCGATGAGGCGGATCCCCCTGCGGCCTCGCCGCGTCAACTCCGCGATGACGGCGCGGAGGAAGCGGGCGCCACCGGTGCGGTAGTAGTGCGGGAACGACACCGCGTCGCCGTCGCGCACGACGTCGAATACTTCTTCGAACGTCGTGACTTTGGCCGACCCGTCGAACGGACGGTGCGGGATGCGGGCCGGGTGCGTCGTCTCCTCCGGCATTTCGGCGTACGCGCCGGCAAAGGGACGGAAATCACGGCCCGCGATCGTGGTCGGGACGTCGCGGCCGATGGAGTTCTTCTGCCATCTCTCCAAGCGCATGCGCCACCTCCGCCGGGCGAGCGTAGAAGAAAAGGAAAATATTCACAAGCAGCGGACCCCGCGAGAGCGAGCTACACTCGGGCCGCGGAGGAACCCCGTGCCGATCGTCTGCGCCGTGATCTTGACCACTGCCGCCCACATGGCGGCGCCTCCAGTTGTCGTGCCGCTGCACCTGGCGCAGGTGTCCGTTGCACTGCAGAGCCGCGAGGTGCTGCGGGTGACGCTGACCGCGCCGGCCCCGCCGGCGAAGCTCGAGGTTGGGATGAGCGCGCAGCGCCTGACACTCGGCGGGGTGCCGATCCCGCTCAAAACGCCGGTGGACGTGACATTCGCTGGCGGCCAGACGCGCGCCGATTTCGCCGTGCGGCTCGCCGACGTACCGGAGGGCGTGCTCGGGCTCGACCCCAACCGCGTGCCGCTGCTGTGGGAAGGGCTCGACGGCGCCGGCGCGCCGGCGCTGGCCATCGGCGCCACGGTCGACCTCGGCGACCCGGGCGAGGTCCAGTTGCCGGTCGCGGACCTCTACCGCGCCTACGCGACGTTCACGGATTTCACCGTCACGCCCGGTCTCTCGGGCGTAAACGTGCACGGCCTCCTGGACCTGTTCAACCCGTTCTCGTTCGACGTGGTCGCATCGCGCATCGAGTTGGCGGTCACGGTCGGGACGCAGACGGTGCTGGCAACGAAGCGGCCCGGGTTCCGGCTCCGCGCGGGGCAAAAGAGCGACGTGCTGGTGGACCAGGACGTGCCGCTCGCGGACGCCGCCGGGGGTGTGGGCGCATTTCTCCGTGGGGAGCCCGCCGTGCTTCAGGGGACGCTCGTCCTGCGGACGCCGCAGGGCGAGCGGGCCGTCCCGCTGCACATGAGCGCCGGGATGAAGTAGGCCCCTACGGGTGCTTCAGGGCGCCAGTGGCGGCGAGAACGAGGCGTGCGCCGGCTTCGATCTCGTCGGCGGTCGTGAAGCGGCCGAGCGAGAAGCGCACCGTGGAGGTCGCGGTCGCCGCGTCCACGCCCATCGCCGTGAGGACGGTCGAGGGATGCGTCGCACCGGTGTGGCACGCGGCGCCGGCCGACGCCGCGACCTCGTCCGCGAGCGCGGCGAGGAGCGCGTTGGCATCGACGCCCGGGAACGCCACGCTCGCGGTGTTCGGGAGGCGAAGCTCGCGATGGCCGTGACGGACGAGGCCCGCAAAGCCAGCGGCCAACCTCGCCTCGAGCGCATCGCGCAGGGCGGCGAGGCGCGGCGCCTCGCCGGCGAGTTCGCCCCGCACCAGACCGCACGCGGCGCCCAGGCCGACGATCCCGGGGACGTTCTCGGTGCCGGCGCGCAGGCCGCGCTCGTGGCCGGCGCCGAGGATCATCGGCTCGATCGCCGCTCCGCGCCGCACGACCAAGACGCCCACGCCCTTGGGGGCGTACAGCTTGTGCCCCGCGACGGTGAGCATGTCCACGCCCAGGGCGCCGGCGTCCACCGGGACCTTGCCCACCGCTTGCGCCGCGTCGGTGTGCACGGGCACGCCGCGCCGCCGGCACGCTTCGGCGACCTCGGCCACCGGCTGCAGAGTGCCGACCTCGTTGTTGGCGAGCATGAGCGAGACGAGGACCGTATCTGGGGCGAGGGCGCGCTCGACCTCGTCCGGATCGACACGGCCGGACCCGTCCACCCCGACGACGGTCAGCCGAATGCGGCCGGCGCGCTCGAGGGCGCGGGCGGTGGCGAGCACCGCGGGGTGCTCGACGGCCGACGTCACCACGTGTCCGCCGCCGCGCGCTGCGACGACTCCGCCGAGCGCCCAGTTGTCGGATTCCGAGCCGCCGCTGGTGAAGACGACCTCTTCGGGGAGCACGCCGAGGCTCGCCGCCACCTCGGCGCGCGCGGCCTCGACCATCCCCCTCGCCATGCGGCCGCGGCGGTGGCCGGACGACGGGTTCCCCCACCCGTGGCGCAGCGCCGGCAGCATCGCGTCGAGGACCCGGGGGTCCACCGGCGTGGTGGCGTTGTTGTCCAGGTAGATCAAGTCGCCGTCTCGCCCGTTCACCCGGCCATGATAGCCCTTGGCCGAGAACGAATGGCACCCGGTTGTGGGCCGGGGTAAACTCCGGCGGATGGCGTCCCCCGCCCTCTGGCTCTACCGCGCGCTGATGGCGGTGTCGCTGCCCGTGATGGCGCCGTTCCTCCTTGTCGCCGACCGCAGGCGCGGCAAGAAGCGCCCTCCCTGGTCGCAGAGGCTGGGGTGGAACCTGCCCGCGATTCCGACCGGCGGCGTATGGGTCCAGGCCGTCTCGGTGGGTGAGGTCGCGGTGGCACGCCCGCTGCTCGCCGAACTGCGCCGCCGCCACCCCGGGGTGCCCCTCGTCCTCTCGGCGACGACCGCCACCGGTCTCGCCATGGCGTCGGGGGCCCAGCTCGCCGACGTGACGCTGCCGTTTCCGGTGGATCTGCCCGGGCCGGTTCGCCGCCTGATGGACGCCGCCCGTCCACGCCTCGTCGTGCTGGTCGAGACGGAGCTCTGGCCCGAGCTGCTCGCCGCCTGCGGCGCGCGCGGCATCCCGGTCGTGCTCGTCAACGCCCGCGTGTCGGACAAGTCGTTCCGCGGCTACCGGGCGGTGCGCTCGTTGCTGCGGCCGCTGCTGGCGCCGGTCTCGCTCGCACTCGCCCAGGACGAACAGTCGGCCGGTCGCCTGACGGCGATGGGTGTTGGCGCGGACCGGATCGCGGTGACCGGCAACGTCAAGTTCGACGCAACGCCGCCCGGTGCGGCGCCCAAGGTGCTGGAAGAGCTCCGCCAGCTCGCGGGCGGGCGCCCGGTGCTCGTGGCCGGCTCGACGATGCCGGGCGAGGACGAGGGGGTACTCGACGCGCTCCTGAAGATGACCGCCCCGGCCCGCCCGTTCCTCCTGTTGGCACCCCGCCACCCGGAACGCGCCGCGCAGGCGGCTGGACTGGCGGCGGCCCGCGGCCTGACGGTAGTCCGCCGCACGCTTCTCGCCCGGGCGGCGCCCGGTTGCGAGGTCGTCGTGCTCGACACGGTGGGCGAACTGGCGGCGCTCTACCAGCTCGCCGACGTCGCTTTCGTGGGCGGCTCGCTGGTGGCGACCGGCGGCCACAACCCGATCGAGCCGGCGCGCTTCGGCGTGCCCGTGATCAGCGGACCGCACGTGAAGAACTTCGCCGCGGTGTACCGCAGCTTCGTCGCCGCAGGAGCAGCGCGGCTCGTACACCCCGGCGGCGAGCTGGTGGAGGCGCTGGAGGACTGGCTCTCCAACCGCGCCAAGGCGCGCACCGCGGGCGCGGCGGGCCGCGCGCTGCTGGCGAGCAACGCCGGAGCGACCGCCCGCACCGCCGACGCGCTGGAGCGCTTTCTCGCATGAAGCACTGGCCGCTCGCCCTGCTCGGCCTCGCCGACCTGGTCGAGGGGATCAACGAAATCGCCCACGTCGGGTACCGTTTCGGTTTGCGGCGGGTACACCACGCCGGGGTGCCGGTGATCTCGGTCGGCAACATCGCCTTCGGCGGCACCGGCAAGACCCCGCTGGTCGCGGCCCTCGCCCGCACCCTGCTCGCCGCCGGCGCCCGCCCGGCGATCCTCACCCGCGGCTACGGACGGCGGGAGAAGCAGCCCGTGTTGGTGCGCGGTGCCGAGGGGGCGACGTGGGAACGCGTCGGCGACGAGCCGGCGCTGCTCGCGCGGGCGCTGCCCGAGGTCCCGATCGTCGTGGACCGCGACCGCGTTCGCGGCGCGGCGACCGCAATCCGGGAGGCGGCCGCCACGCACCTCATCCTCGACGACGGCTTCCAGCACTGGCGCCTGGGCCGCGACCTCGACATCGTGGTGGTCGAGGCCTCCGATCCGTTCGGGGCCAAGGCGCCGCGGCGAGAGCACCCCGACGCTCTCGGCCGAGCCGACGCGATCGTCTTCAGCCGCACCGCAGACTTGACCGAGGCGCGCGCCGCAATGGCGGTGCTGGGCGCCTACGCGCCCGACGCCGCGTTCGTCGCGACCGCGGTCGCAGCACGCGCCGTGTGGCGCGGCGGGGAGCGCCTGGGGCCCGACGCGCTGCGCGACGTCAAGGTGGTCGCGATGGCCGGGATCGGCTCGCCGGAGGGGTTCGTCCACACCCTGGGCGATATCGGGGCGGTCGTCACCGACATGCGGTTCTTCCCCGACCACCATCGCTACAGGCCCGCCGAGGTTGAGGCGGTGCTCGCGGAAGCCGCAACCGCCGGGGCGATCGTGGCCACGACCGCCAAGGACGCGGTCAAGCTCCCGCCCGACCTCGTCGCGAAAGTGGCCTGGGTCGACGTGGAGGCTGTTGCGGTGATGGGCACGTTCGAGGAGTTGCTCGCGCCGGTCCTGAGCCCGGGCGGGGTAGAATCGCGGCTGTGAGCGCACGAGCCCGCCTGCACGAGATCGTCGAGCGCTTCGCGGGGCGCCGCGTCGTGCTCTACGGCGACCTCGTGCTCGACCGCTTCGTGCTCGGCACCCCCAAGCGCATCTCCCGCGAGGCGCCGGTGATCATCCTTCGCTTCGAGGGCCAGCGCGACATCCCGGGCGGCGGCGCCAACGCGCTCGCCAACCTCGCGGCGCTGGGCGCGGCCGTGCGGCCCGCCGGCGTCGTCGGCGACGACGAGGCCGGGGCCAGCCTCCTCGCGGCGCTCGCCGCCGCTGGGGTGGACGTGGCCGGGGTCGTCACCCTCCCCGGCTTTCGCACCGTGACCAAGGTGCGGATCCTTGCGGGGGGGGGCGTCTCGCTTAGACACCAGGTGGCGCGCTACGACGTCGAGGACTGCCTTCCGGATCACGACGGCTGGCACGAGGCGCTCCTCGCGCGCCTGGAGGAGGTCGCCGCGTCCGCGCACGCGGCGGCGATCTCGGACTACGGCTACGGGGTCGTCACCGCGGCGGGGGTCGCGCGCCTGCGCGCCGCGCTGCCGGCCGGCGCGCTCGCCGTCGCGGACTCGCGTTTCAGCCTCGAGGCGCTCGGCACCGTGGACGGCGCGACGCCCAACCTCGAGGAGCTGGCGGAAGCCGGCGGTGCGATGCCGAGCAGCGACGCCGAGGTCGCCGCGGTCGCAGAGGCGCTGCGCAAGAAGCTCGGCGCGCGCTTCGTCGCCGCCACGCGCGGCAGCGACGGGCTGACGCTCGTCGAGGCGGCCAAGCCGGCGCTCCACCTGCCGGTGTTCGGCACCGACCAGGTGGCGGACGTCACCGGCGCCGGCGACACCGTCCTCGCGACCCTCACGCTCGCGCTGGCGGCGGGGGCGGAGCCGGCGGACGCCGCCGTCATCGCAAACCTCGCCGGCGGGATCGTCGTCACCAAGCTCGGCACCGCGACGGTGTCCCGCGACGAGCTCCACCGCGCCATCGACCTGGCGCCGTTCGTCCATGACTGAGACGATGGGCAAAGGGCAAACGGAAAAGGGCAAAGGGACGGCGGCAACCCGCGCGGCTGCGAGCGTGATGGTGTCCATGCGGGGCGCGCGATGAGCGCCCTCCCGGGATCGAAGCTGATCACGCTCGCCGAGGCCAAGGTCCTGGCGCAAGGGATGCGAGCGGCCGGCAAGCGGGTGGTGGTCGCCAACGGCGCGTTCGACATGCTGCACGTCGGCCACGTGCGCTACCTCGCTGCCGCGCGCGCGGCCGGCGATGTGCTGTTCGTGGCGGTCAACTCGGACGCCTCGGTGCACGCGAGCAAGGGCACGCTGCGGCCGGTCGTCCCCGAGGGCGAGCGGGCGGAGTTGCTGTCGCACCTCGCCTGCGTGGACTGGATCGTGCTCTTCGACGAGCCGACCGTCGCCGAGGTGCTGCGGGCGCTCAAGCCGCACGTTCACGCCAAGGGGACCGACTACACCGTCGAGAGCGTGCCCGAGCGCGCGGTCGTCGGGGAGTGGGGGGGCGAGACGGTGATCTGCGGCGACCCGAAGGAGCATGCGACGACGGATCTGGTCGCCGAGATCCTCAACCGCTTCCGCTAGGGGCGCCGCCGATAGCGGACCATCTGCGTTGTCGGCCTTCGGCGGTTCGGATCCTCACGTAGCCTCCGGCTACGCTCCGGTCCGACCGCCTCGTCCTCCTAGCATCTGACCCACTCTCGGCGGCGCGGCTGCACGCCCCGAGCTGCGGCGCCCTGCGGTCGGCGTGGTTGTTCCTAATGTGGGGCGCGCCCGCCGGGCGCGCTTCCTCGTCTTCGAGGGAGGCGCTCGGGGCCGCGCTGCCTGCGGCCGGCGCGGCCGCTCTTCATTCGCCTCCATTGTTCCTGACCGCCTGCGAGCGTTGGGTTGTCTCAACCTCATCGGGGCAACGTCCGCGCCGGTTGCAGGCACTGGTTAGGCGCCCGACCGCTCAACCGCTCAACCGCTCAGCCGGCTTTCGATGGAGGCGACATCGTCACGGCCCTCCACCAGGAATGTACAACCCACTGAAGATATTGATGAGAAACTCAGCGGGGTCACCCGCGCTCAGCCTCTCGGATGGCCCAACCTCGCTCCAACCGGCGATCCCGTGGGCTTGATCCGTAGGTAGCGCGACAACTCGCAGGGATCTCACCTGGCGATCGTCAAAGTAGACCACTCCCACAAGTGCATCGAGCACAGGTTTGGCAATGTTGTCGAGATCGGCGCGGTTGAAACTCGGTGCACAAAACCAAATTTCGAGGTCGATTCGGGACGATTTGACCGGGAATGGCACCACTGCTCGTGCTGCCTCAGCGATCTTTTCCGTGTAACGCGAAAGCGTCTTATGCTTCTTTCGCCACGACATCGGTTTGCCTTCTACCCAAATCCGGAACGTCGGCTTATGAATTATCATCGGCGCGTCCTGTCGCATCGAATCCGCTGCCTAACACGCCCGGCGAAAACCTGCCGGTGGGGTCGGCCGACCCGCTGCTTCTGGGCCGCACTGTATGGACTCCCGACAACTCATCCTCCAGGGTGTTTCCAGAGCGGAGTATAGACCCGATGTCGGTAGGCAGGGCCTCGGAGCTTAGGGCGTGTAGCCGCGGCGGAGCCTAGTCGGAGGCTACGTGAGCATGCGAGGGGGGCGAGCGCAACGCCCGGCGAGACGCGGCTCCGCCGCGGCTCGCGGGGGGCACGGGGGGCAAGAGCGGCCGGGCGGTTGGGTGGAGCGGCCGCGGGCCCCCCGCCCGGATGGATGGTCCGCTGACGGCGGTGCCGCTAGAGGGAAGCGATCAGCGTGGCGAGGCAGGCGGGGCAGTACTCGGGGTTCTTGAGATCGACACCCTCGGGCCACAGCGACCGGTGCATCGCGCAGTCGGGGACGACGCAATGGACCAACCCCATGCCGTGGCCGAGCTCGTGGACGGCCTCGACGATGATCCGCCGGGTGAAGCGCGCCCGGGCGTCGGCGGTCTCCTCCTCCGGGCGGAGCCGGAACCAGGAGACGATCCCGCGCCGGCCGCCGAGGTGGGAGATGCCGAAGACGTAGGTGAGGGCGGGCATGAAGAGGTCCACGCCGGTGAGGCCGAGGGCGGACCAGCCGGGCTCGGGCTCGGGCACATGCTCGATCAGGCATGAGGCGTCCACCTGCGCGCGGGTCCGGTCGTAGCAGCGCTCGGTCGAGGCCGAGAGGCGGCCGATCTCGCCGCCGGCGAACGGCCTCGGGAGGCCGTCGAGGACGGCCTCGGCCAGCTTGGGCGGGATCTCGCCCAGCCCGAGCAGCCGCACGTTCACGGCCGCTCGATGCCGTACTTTTTCATCTTGTTGTAGAGCGTGACGCGGTCGATGCCGAGCTCGCGCGCCGCCTGGGCGACGTTGTGCGAGCATCCGGCGAGGACCTGGCGGATGTGGGCCTGCTCGACGACAGCGAGTGAGTGGTCGATGGGGCCGGAATGCACCACGAACGGAAAGTGGCCCACCTCGATCTTCTCGCCGCGGCAGAGGACGACGGCGCGCTCGATCGCGTTGGCGAGTTCGCGGACGTTTCCCGGCCACGGGTAGGCCACGAGCGCCGCCATCGCGTCGGGTGAGAAACCGGAGATCTTGCGGTTCATCTGGGTCGAGAACTGGGTGAGGAAGTGCTCGGCGAGCGCCGAAATGTCGCCAGGGCGCTCGCGCAGCGGCGGCAGCGGGATCTGGAACACGTTGATGCGGAAGTAGAAGTCGTCGCGGAACCGGCCGCTCGCGACCTCGGCCTCGAGGTCGCGGTGGGTGGCGGTGACGAGCCTGAAGTCCACCTTGATCGTCTCGTTGCCTCCGACCCTCTTGAACTCGCGCTCCTGGAGGACGCGCAAGAGGTCGACCTGGACCCGCGCCGGCACGTCGCCGATCTCGTCGAGGAACAGCGTGCCCTCGTTGGCCATCTCGACCTTGCCGCGGTGCCGCCCCACCGCGCCGGTGAACGCGCCGCGCTCGTGGCCGAACAACTCGCTCTCGAGCAGACCTTCAGCCAGGGCGCCGCAGTTCTCCACGACGAACGGGCCGAACCGCCGGTTGCTCTTGGCGTGGAGAAGCCGCGCCACCAGCTCCTTGCCGGTGCCGGACTCGCCGGTGATGAGCACGCTCGTGTCGGTTGGGGCCACCTGTTCCACGAGTTCGATCACCTTCGCCATTGCGGGCGAGCCGCCGGTGATCAGGGCCGGCGCCGCGCTGGCGATGCGCTCGCGCAGCGCCCGGTTCTCGGCGAGCAACGCATAGCGCTCGGCGGCCTTGCGCACCAGGCGTGAGACTGCCTCGGGGTCGAACGGCTTGACGATGTAGTCGTACGCCCCCTCTTTGAGCGCCTGGACGGCGGTCTCGACGGAGGCGTAGGCGGTCATGATGATGATCGTGGCGTCGGGGGCCAACTCGCGCACTTTGCGCTGCAGCTCGAGACCGTCCATGCCGGGCATCTTGATGTCGATGAGAAGGATGTTGGAACCCTCGCGGGTGAGGGCGGCGAGGGCGTCGCGGCCGCTGGAGGCGATGCTGACGTCGTACCCTTCCTCGCGGAACCAGACCGCAAGGGAGTTGCGGATGTGCTGCTCGTCGTCCACCACCAGGATTCGCACGGGCATGGTCATCATGCGCTCTCCCCCCCGCCGGGGGCGGGCGCCGGCGGCAGGGTGACGGTGAAACGGGTCCCCTGCCCGGGCACGCTCGCGACGTCGATGGCGCCATTGTGTCGCTGCACGATGCCGTAGACAACCGCGAGGCCGAGACCGAGCCCCCGTCCTTCGCCTTCGCCCTTGGTCGTGAAGAACGGCTCGAAGATGTGCGAACGCACCGCCTCGTCCATGCCGATGCCGGTGTCCTCGACCACGATTCGGACCCCGCCCCCCTCCGCAGCGGCGGTGCGCACGGTCAGGCGCCCGCCCTGCGGCATCGACTCGACGGCATTGATGCAGAGGGCGAGCACGGCCTGTTCGATCTGGGCGGGATCGCACATCACGTGCGGCAGCTCGGCGGCGAGGTCCAGATCAGCCTCCGCCTGGGCGAGGTCCATCTTGTGTTTGATGAGGAAGAGGGCGCGGTTGATGACCTCGTTGACGTCGGTCGGCTCCATGCGCGAGCCGGTGCGGCGAGCGAACAGGAGCAGATTGGAGACGATCTCGCCGCAGCGGGTGGACTCGCTGGCGATCGCCTCGAGGATCTGAAGGTTGTCCTCGGTCTCTTCTCCCTGGTTTGGGCGGGCTGCCCATCGACGCATGAGGACCTTCGAGTACGTCACCACGCTGGCGAGCGGGTTGTTGATCTCGTGGGCGACGACGGCGGCGAGCTTGCCCAGCGACGCCATGCGCTCGACCCGGAGCATCTGGTCCTGCGCCTGGCGCAGCTCGGCGGTCTTCTCCTCGACCCGGCGCTCGAGCGTCTGCGCCCACCCCACGAGCTCCGTGTTGGCGCGCTCCAGCGCCTGGGCCATCTTGTTGACCGATCCTCCGAGGTAGGCGAACTCGGAGATCTCGCCGTCCTCGTAGCGCGCCGAGTAGTCGCCGGTCCCCAGTGCGGCGAGGGTGCGGGTCAGGGCCCTGATCGGGCGGTGCACCGAGTTCCGCACGACGAAGAGAACGACGCCCACCACCAGCAGCAGGACGCCGCCGGTGGCGCCGAGCATCAGAAGCGTGGTCTGCCGCCGCGCCTGCTCCAGGCGGCTGATAAAAAGGGTGACGTCGAGGACGCCCAGGAGGTGCTTGCTGGCCGGGTGCGCGTGGCAGCTCGCGTTGGAGCAGGCCGGCTCGTTCTCGATCGGGAGGATGACGCCGATCGCCGGCTTGCCGCCGACGTTGAACGACCGCGTGCGATCTCCCGGCGGGAGCTTGGCGATCGGCCGGCCGGCCTGGTGGCACTTGAAGCACGCCTCGGAGCGCATATCGACTTTCGTCTCCAGCTCCCGAGGCTCCGAGGAGAAGACGATATTCCCCTCCTTGTTGAAGATGCGCAGGCGGACGTCAGGGTCGTGCTCGGTGATGGTGCGAACGGAGGCGTGCAGCCCCTCGCGGTCGTTGTTGAGCATCGCGGTGTGGAGCGCGCCGTACAACGTCTCCGACATCGCCAGGGCGTTGATCCGCGCCGCCTCGCGCGCACAGCGCTCCTGCAGGCCGACCTGCACGATGGCAGTCAGGGCCAGCAGGAGTGCCAGCGCGACGATCAGGGTGCCGGTGAGACGGAACGTCAGCGAGCTGGAGCGCCAACGCCACATGGCTGCTTTTCCCCCGTTCACGACGGGTCCACGGTACCTTACCGGTTCAGGTGTGGTCAAAGGCGGTGACCGTGCCGGCAACGGACGAGACGGGCTTCGCCTCGACAGCACCTTCGCACGCGCCGGCCTTCTCCTCCTCCTCGTTCGCGCCTTCCGGGAAGATCGGAAGGTAGCGGCACGCGAGCAGGAAGATCCAGATGCCGACCGCGACCAGCCCGGCGGATACCAGGAACTCCATCACGGAAGGAAGGTACGTGCGCCCCGTCCCTGCCTCGATGGCCGTCACCGACACGTTCAGACGGTGGAAGATGAAGCCCAGCACGACCAAACCCTGGGCGACCGCCAGGCGCTTGGGGGACCCGCGGAACCGCGGAATGGCGAGCAGGACCATCGGCACGACGACGCCGAGTGCGACCTCCGCCAGAAACATGACGGAGACCGAGTTGAGCGGGAAGAGCGTGGCGAGGGCGTGGCGGGCGATCAGGTCGCGCATCCGCAGCGCGAGGTAGACGGCGAGCAGGACGACCGACACCCGCGACAGGCGGGAGAGCAGATGGGTCTCGATCGGCTTGCCGAACGCGCGGCGCGAGAACCACGACTCGACGACGGTCATGCCGATGCCGGCGGCGAGCGCCGAAACGAAGAAGAGCACGGGGAGCACCGGCGTGTACCAGAGCGGGTGCATCTTCTCCGGGAGGATCAGGAACAGGGAGCCGAGGGACGACTGGTGCAGCGTCGAGAGGATCACGCCCAGGATCACGAGGACGGGGGTGACGGGCTTGAGGAGTCGAAGGAGCCAGTCGAGCTTGAAGCGCTCGAGCACCACCGGGGCGAACTCGAGCGACAGCACGCTGGTGTACAGCATCACGCACCAGCCGACCTCGAACATCACGGAGTGGGGGTTCCACATGATGATCGGGTGCCAGATGTTCCAGGGCTTTCCGAGGTCGAACACCAGGCCGCACACGACCAGAATGTACCCGAGGAAGGCGGTGAGCACCGTCGGCCGCATGATTGGTTTGAACTCCTTCAAGTGCAGGATGTGAACCGTCGCGGTGACCGCGAAGCCGCCGGCCGCGAGGCCCACGCCGCAAAGGACGTCGAAGCCGATCCACAGCCCCCACGGGAAGGTGTCGGACAGGTTGGTCACCGCGCCGAGGCCGCGGGTGAAGCGAAGGAATGCGATGGCGCCGAGGACGGCGATCATCACGACCGAGGTCACCGTCCAGAACCCCAATTGCAGCGATGCGATGCGATTCCTAGACATGGTGCTCTCCCTGATCGGCCTGCTCGGCGCGGGCGACATCCTCCTTGCGCTTGGTGAGCCAGAACAACCCGCCGAGGAAGACGCCGCCGAACAGCACGACGTCCGGAATGTGCTTGAGCGCGTTCCACGTGAGGTCGGGTAGCGGGCCATTGGTCTCCACCCGCGGCAGCCCGAGGGCGTTGGACTCCCGGGGGCCAATAAAGAGCACGTCCGTCCCCCCCGCTTCGGTGACGCCGTAGACGCGCTGGAAGTACGTCTTGGGGTCGGAGACGACGCGCCGGCGCGCCTCCGCGAGCAACTCCTCGCGGTCGCCGGTGATGGTCGCGCCGGTGGGGCAAGCCTCGGCGCACGCCGGGCCGGCCGCCCCGCGGTGGGCGCACATCTGACACTTGCGCACCCGCGGCACCGCCGAGTGCCACTCGTAGGCCGGGACGCCGAACGGGCAGGCCATCATGCAGTACCGGCAGCCCATGCACTTGTCGGGGTCATACGTGACCGGACCCTCGGCCGTCTTTCGGAGCGCCCCGACGGGGCAGACCGAGGCGCAGCTCGGGTTCTCGCAGTGCATGCACAGGCGGCGGACGTAGGTGTCGTTGCCGCGGTCCATCAGAAACGTGTAGGTCTGCTGGTCGAACTCCTTCGCGTCATGGGCGGGCTGCTGGTTGGCCTTCTGGCAGGCCTCGACGCAGGAGCCGCAGCCGATGCACTTCGTCACGTCAACGAGGATGCCGCGGTGCGCCATGGCCTAAGCCTCCTCCCCGAACGGGGCGAGGAACTCTTTCTGGAAGGCGTCCCAGCGCACCGCGTCGAGGGCGGCCAGCGCGCCCTTACGGGGCACGCCGCCGTCGGCGAGCAGCGGCACCGTCTCGAGCGTGCCGACCGGGGTCAGGAAGTCCGCAAGGCGCTGCATTTCCTGGCGGAGGAACGCGGTGGCGGCGCTGCCGATGCGCAACGGCTTGATCGCCTCGTTGTGGTCGCGGGTCCACAGCCCTATGACCCACCCCACACCGTACGGGTCCCGAGTCACGGTCCACGGTTGCTCGAGGGTGCGGCTGTTGACGGCCACGACCTCGCCGGGGGCCGGCGACGCGATCACGAAGGAGCGCCCTTTGACCTGAAGCCTGAGGAGCGGGTCGCCACGCTTGACCTGGGCGCCACGCGGCGGCGCCTCGACGGCCTCGATCTCGCCGAGCGCCTCGGCAAGAAAGTCGTCGATGCCGACCCTCAAGGTGCCATCGGCCGTGATGCGAACCCAGCTGTGGTGCTGGTCGAGAAAGATCCCCTGCGGGGGCCTGGGTTCGAGCATCGGCGCGAGCGGAAGCAGCGCCGGCGCCGCGTGGCGACGACGGACCGCCATGACGATGGCGTCAACAGCGACGAAGGCCAGAATCGTGAGAATCACCAGAATCGCGGTCATCGTTGCCTCCCGCGAGAGCTCCTGTGCGGCCCCCGCTTGTCCCGTTGTGGAGCAAGCTTCCTGCCAAACTCTGACTGTTAGCACATCATATTTAAACTAAATGACTTACGCGACAACCGCCGAAATCGTCGCCAGTGTGTCTGTAGAGGAATTCAACGGCTTGTCTCTCCACACCGACCGACCGGCCGCTGGCGAAGTGCCGCTTTCCGTTGCGAACGTGCCCCTTACTTGACATTTCGATCGGTGATGAAATTCTCAACACCTCGTGCGGGCTGCCATCGAGGGCTTGACGCACCAGTCGGACAAGAGATCGTGGCGCACAGGTCTTGGCTTGGAGGTGGGGAGCTGCAACCTGGATCATTCGTGGGGGCTCGTCGCGAGAACGCGCATGAATCGTCCAGGCTAGAATCCGCTGGTGCGCATCGTGCTCACCCGCCTGTCGGCGCTCGGCGACATCGTCCACACGTGGCCGCTCGCCGCTGCGCTCGTGGCCGGGCGTGAGGCGGTCGAGCTCGCATGGGTGGTGGAGGAACCGTTCCTCCCGCTCGTGGCTTCCCACCCGGCGGTGTCGCGGGCGGTCCCGGTGGCGACCCGGCGCTGGCGCCGACACCCCGGGGCCGCGGCGACCCGGCGCGAGGTCGCCACGGCGCGAGCCGCCCTGCTGAAGTTCTCGCCCGACATCGCCCTCGACCCGCAGGGGCTGATCAAGTCGGCGCTGTGGGCGGCGCTGGCGGGAGCGCCCGACCGGGTCGGGCTCGAGCGCGCATACCGGCGCGAGTGGCTGGCGGGGGCGTTCTACACGCGCACGCTCGCGCCGCCCCCGGAGGCGCGCCACGTCGTTGACATCAACCTTTCGCTGTTGGCGGCGGCCGGCCGCCCGGTGCCGCTCGGCGCGGCTCCCGACGGCCGCTTCCTGCTCGCCGGGGCGGCGGAGGAACGCGGTCGTGGCCCGAACCCGAGGGTGGCGATGTTGCCTGCGACAGGCGGCGCCGGAAAGGCCTGGCCGGCCGAGAACTTCGTGGAGCTTGCCAGGCGGGTGGCATCGGCCGGCATGGCGCCGGTGCTGGTGTGGGGGCCGGGTGAGAGGGCGCTCGCGGAGGCGATCGCGGCCGCAGGGGGGCGCGGTGTGGCGCTGGCGCCGGCGACCTCGATCCCGGAGCTCGCGGTCCTGCTGTCAGGCTGTGCGGCGGTCGTTGGCGGCGACACCGGGCCCGTCCACCTGGCGGCGTCGCTCGGCGTGCCGACGGTGGCGGTGTTCGTGGCGACCGATCCGGCGCGCAACGGACCGCGTGGCGAGCGGGTGCGGGTTCTTTCCGGCGCCGGCGCCGCCCAGGGGCGGGGCAGGGCGCGTGCCGCGGGCGCCGGCGAGGTCGGCGTGGAAGCGGTGTTCGCGGCGGTAATTGAATCCGTCCCCGTGGCGGAGTAGCGGCGCGGCTCGGCGCGTGCGGTTTCACGTGGGTGCGACCGCCAGCATCGATGCACTGGAGTGCGTCACGGCGGGGTGGTAGAATCTGCCAGCGGACCGAAAGTTTACGGAAGGGAGTCGCATGGCCCTTAAGCTCGGCGAATTGCTTCTCAAAGCCCAGCTCATCAACCAGCAGCAGCTCACCAAGGCGCTCGACGAGCAAAAGAGCACCGGCGGCAAGCTGGGAGAGGTCCTGCAGCGGCTCGGTTACGTCACCGAGGACGACATCATCGAGTGCCTGTCGCACCAGTTCGGCGTTCCCTCGATCAACCTGCGCCACTTCGAGATCGATCCCAACGTCGCGAAGATCATCCCCGTCGATCTCGCGCGCAAGTACAACGTCATCCCGGTGAACAAGACCGGCGCCACCCTCACGTTGGCGATGACCGACCCCACCAACATCTTCGCCATGGACGAGATCACGTTCATGACGGGGTATCGGGTCGAGCCGGTGGTCGCGTCCGAGGAGGCGATCAGGGAGCGCATCGACCGCAACTTTGGATCCTCCCGCGAGCTGGAACTCAAGAAGGTCATGGAGGACCTGACGACGGTCGACGAGGCCGCCCTCGAGTTGATGGAAGAGGAGGAGGAGCTCGACGTCGCCAAGCTCGCCGAGGAGTCCCAGGAGGCTCCGGTTGTCCGTCTTGTGAACATCATGCTCACGGACGCGATCAAACGGGGAGCCTCGGATATCCACGTCGAGCCCTACGAGAAGAGCTTCCGGGTCCGCTACCGCATCGACGGCCTGCTGCGCGAGGTCATGAACCCGCCGCAGCGCCTGCAGGCCGCCATCACGTCGCGCCTCAAGGTCCTCGCCAAGCTCGACATCGCCGAAAAGCGGCTGCCCCAGGACGGACGCATCAAGCTCAAGGCCAAGATCGAAGGCCGCATGCGCGAGCTCGACTTCCGCGTCTCGGTGCTGCCGACCCTGCACGGCGAGAAGGTCGTGTTGCGACTGCTCGACAAGGAGAACCTGCGCCTGGATATGACCAAGCTCGGGTTCGAAAAGTCTTCGCTGAAGAAGTTCGAGGACAACATCCTCAAGCCGTACGGCATGATCCTGGTCACCGGACCGACGGGGTCCGGCAAGACCAACACGCTGTATTCCGCGCTGCAACGCGTGAACGTGCCGGAAACCAACATCATCACCGCGGAAGACCCGGTCGAGTTCCAGCTCCCCGGGGTCAACCAGGTCCAAATGAAGGAGACGATCGGCCTCAACTTCGCCGCCGCCCTGCGCTCGTTTCTGCGCCAGGACCCCAACATCATCCTGGTCGGCGAGATCCGCGATTTCGAAACCGCCGAGATCGCGATCAAGGCGGCGCTCACGGGCCACCTCGTTCTCTCCACCCTGCACACGAACGACGCCCCGGCCACCATCTCGCGCCTGATGAACATGGGGATCGAGCCGTTTCTCGTCGCCACCTCCGTCAACGTGATCGCCGCGCAGCGGCTGATCCGGAAGGTATGCCAGAGCTGCAAGGAGGAGGTCGAGACCCCGATCCAGGCTCTGCTCTCGGTGGGGTTCCCCGAGAGCGAGGCGCACAGCCTCAAGCTCGTGAAGGGGCGCGGTTGCGACAAGTGCACGAACTCGGGGTACAAGGGGCGTCTAGGCCTCTTCGAGGTGATGGACATCACGGAGGACATGCGCGAACTCATCCTGTCCGGTGCGACTGCGGTCGAGTTGCGGCGCAAGGCGATCGAAGAGGGGATGATCACGCTGCGGCAATCGGGCCTGCAGAAGATTCGCGAGGGACTCACGACCATCGACGAGGTGGTGCGAGAGACGGTACTCTAGGAGCAGGGGGAGTCATGCCGATCACGCTGCACGAGCTTCTCAAGACCATGGTCGAGCGGGGCGCCACCGACCTGCACATCACGACCAACACGCCGCCGGTGATCCGCGTGGACGGGGTCCTCGACCGCCTGCCGCTGCCGCCGCTGACCGCGCCGGAGACCAAGCGCCTCGCGTACTCGGTGCTCACGGACGCACAGAAGCACCGGCTCGAGGAGACGTTCGAACTCGACCTCTCCTTCGGGATCAAGGGGCTGGCCCGTTTCCGGGCCAACATCTTCTTCCAGCGCGGGGCGATCGCCGGAGCGTTCCGGCGGATTCCCTACGAGATCCTTGGGTTCAGGGACCTCGGGCTGCCCGCCGTCGTGGAGGGGCTGTGCGAGAAGCCGCGCGGGCTCGTGCTGGTGACCGGGCCGACCGGGTGCGGCAAGTCCACGTCGCTCGCCGCCATGCTCGACAAAGTCAACGCCGAGAGCGCCCTCCACATCGTCACGATCGAGGACCCGATCGAGTACCTGCATACCCACAAGAAGGCGATGGTGAACCAGCGCGAGCTGCACGCCGACACCCTGTCCTACCCGAACGCCCTCCGCTCCGCACTGCGAGAGGACCCGGACGTCGTCCTGATCGGCGAGATGCGCGACCTGGAGACGATCGAATCGGCACTGCAGATCGCTGAGACTGGCCACCTCACGTTCGCGACGCTGCACACGAACTCGGCTCCGCAGACGATCAACCGCATCATCGACGTCTTCCCCGAGCACCAGCAGGCGCAGGTGCGCGCCCAGCTCTCGTTCGTGCTCGAGGGGATCATCTGCCAGGCCCTGCTGCCGCGCGCCGCCGGCAAGGGCCGCGTCCTCTGTTGCGAGGTGCTGATCCCCAACGCCGCTGTGCGCAACCTGATCCGCGAGGACAAGGTCCACCAGATCTACTCGACGATGCAGACCGGGCAGATCAAGCACGGGATGCAGACGTTCAACCAGTCGCTCGCCACGCTGTACCAGCGGCGCATGATCACGCTCCAAACCGCTCTTTCGTACAGCTCCAACCCTGAGGAGCTGCAGGACATGATCAACCGCGGCACCGGCGTGGTGCAGCCAGGGGCGGCGCCGCGGGCTCATGGAAGGGGCTAGGCCATGCCGAGTTTCGAATGGAAGGGTCGTGACCGCGCCGGCCGTCCCCAGGGCGGCGTTCTGGTGGCGGACAGCAAGGATTCCGTGCTGGCCGTGCTGCGGCGCCAGCAGATCGTTCCCATCACCGTCAAGGAGAAGGGGAAGGAGATCGCCCTTCCCAAACTGCGCGGCGGCGTGGACGAGAAAACGCTGGCGGTCTTCACGCGCCAGTTCTCGGTCATGATCGACGCCGGCCTGCCGCTGGTGCAGTGCCTGCAGATCCTCGGCGAGCAGCAGGAGCACAAGGCTTTCCAGCGCATCATCCTGCAGGTGCGCGAGGATGTGGAGTCGGGCTCCTCGCTTGCGAACGCGATGAAGAAGCACCCGCAGGCGTTCGACGACCTGTTCGTGAACATGGTGGCGGCGGGCGAGGCGGGCGGCATCCTCGACACGATCCTGCAGCGCCTCGCGACCTACATCGAGAAGAATGCGCGCCTGAAGGCCCAGGTCAAATCGGCGATGATCTACCCGATCGCTGTGCTGTCGATCGCGGGCCTCGTGGTTTACGTCATCCTCTGGAAGGTCATTCCCGTGTTCGGATCGCTGTTCGTCTCCCTGGGCGCGGAGCTGCCGTTGCCGACCAGGGTCGTGGTCGCGATGTCCAAGTTCGTGGGTCGCTTCTGGTGGCTGATCGTGGGTGTCGTCGTCGTCGGCGTCTACGCCATTAGGCGGTACTACGCGACCGACCACGGCAAGCTCGTGATCGACAGATTGCTCCTGAAGGCGCCGATCCTCGGCCCGGTCCTGCGCAAGATCGCAGTGGCTCGTTTCTGTCGCACCCTGGGCACGCTTCTCTCGGCGGGCGTGCCTGTGCTGGAGGCGCTCGACATTACGGCGCGGACCTCCGGCAACGCGGTCATCGAATTGGCGATCCTCGAGGTGCGCAAGCAGGTCGAGGAGGGCAAGAACATGGCCGACCCGCTCAAGGCCACCAACCAGTTCCCGCCGATGGTGGTCCAGATGATCTCGGTCGGCGAGGCCACCGGGGCGATGGACACGATGCTCGCCAAGATCGCCGAGTTCTACGAGGAGGAGGTCGACATCGCGGTCGCCGGGATGATGAAGCTCATCGAGCCGGTCATGATTCTCTTCCTCGGCATCGTCGTCGGCGGGGTCGTCATCTCGATGTACCTGCCGATGTTCTCGATGATTTCGAAGATCGGATGACCGCCGGCGCACCCCGCCGGGCCGCCGCGTCGGGCGGCCTGGAGACTTCGGCGCTCCCGACCGAGCGGGTGGCAAAGTGGCTGCTCGGCCTGCGCCTGGTTGCGATGTCGGCGTTGCTGCTCGGCGCCCTGCTGGTGCAGACCACCACCGACGAGATCCTTCCGATCGCGCCGCTCGCGCGCGTCGCGGGCCTCACCTATGCCCTCTCCCTGATCTGGATCGCGCTGTGGGTCCTGCGGACTCCGCCTCGGCTGCACGGCGCGCTGCAGCTGGCCGGCGATCTTGCCATCATCGCGACGCTCGTCTACATGACGGGCGGGCCGGCGTCGCCGTTTGCCTTCCTCTTCCTGATCGTCCTCGCGTTCGGGGCGCTGATGTTCGGCTTGCGCGGCGCCCTCATCGTGGCGGGGGCGGCGTTCGCCCTCTACGGTGCGCTCGCAGAGGGGATCGCGTTCGGCGTGCTCAAGCCATCCCACTTCGGCCCGACGGTCCCGCCGATCGGCCCGTCGGCGCTCGCCTTCCAGATCCTGGTGACCGGCGCCGGTTTCGCCGTCGTCGCACTGCTCACCTCCTACCTCGCCCACTCGCTGCAGCGGGCGGAGGACCGCCTGCAGGGGGAGCGAGAGGCGAGCGCGCGGCTGTTCGCCATCTCGGCCGATGTCCTGCGCTCGGTCGACTCGGGGGTGCTGGCCGCAGACGTCGAGGGGCGCGTTGTGCTCGCCAACCCGGCGGCGCACCGGATCCTGCGCCAGACCGGCCCGTTCGAGGGCCAACACCTGGCGTCGTTGCTGCCGTTGGAGGGTGTCCACTGGCCTGACGTGCTCGAACGCCTCGCCCTCGGCTCTCCGGTCCGCATCGAGGGCGCGGTCGGCGGGGGCAAAGTGCCGATCGGGTGCACCGTCACCGCCCTTACCGACGCCGCCGGCACGCTCGTCGGTCTCGTCGTCCACTTCCGCGACGTCACCGAGGCGCGTGAGGCGGCGAAGCGCGAACGCCTGCGGGAGCGCATGGAAGCCGTCGGCGAGATGGCGGCCGGCATCGCGCACGAGATCCGCAACCCGCTCGCCTCGATCTCGGGATCGGCCCAGGTGCTGGGAAAAGTCCCGGGCCTCGGGCCGAACGAGCGGAAGCTCTCGCGCATCATCGTCGAGGAGTCCCGGCGCCTCTCCAATATCATCGAGTCGTTCCTCGGTTTCGCGCGCCCCCCGGACCCGCAGCGAGCCCCGTGCGACATCGCCCTCGTCCTGGACGAGACCCTGACGCTGTTCGCCAACTCTGCGGAGGTGACCGAGAAGCACCGGATCGAGACGCTGATCACGCCGCTCGACGGACCCGTGGTCGCCGATGCGCAACAACTCCGGCAGGCGTTCTACAACCTCGCTCGCAACGCCATTCAGGCCATGCCCCGGGGTGGTACGATGCGGGTGGAGGCAGCCCCCGAGGGCAACGAATACGTGGTTCGTTGGCGTGACGAGGGAGTTGGTATGGAGCCCCACCAGGTCCAGGAGATCTTCCAGCCGTTCAAGGCGTTCCGAAAGGGGGGCACGGGCCTCGGGCTCGCGGTCGTCTACTCGATCGTGAGCGACCACCGCGGTGAGGTCCGAGTGGACAGCCAGGCCGGGACGGGTACGACCTTTACGTTGCGCTTCCCGCTGGAGGCCGGGTGAGCGGTCAGCTGTTGATCGTCGACGACGAACCCAACATTCGCGAGGTCCTGCGGATCGTCCTCGACGGCGAGGGCTACTCGGTCAGCGAGGCGGCGACGTACGCCGAGGCGATGCAGCTCCTCGGCCAGGCGAAATTCGACCTCGTCATCTGTGACATCTTCCTCCCCGACGGAAACGGCCTGGACCTCGTCCGCTCCTACCACGCCAGCAACCCGGACACCCACTTCGTCGTGGTGACGGCACACACCACGCCTGCACACGCGATGACCGCCCTGCGCGACGGCGCCGTCGAATACCTCTCCAAGCCGTTCGACGTCGAGGAGCTCAAACTCGTCGTGGCGAAGCAGATGATACGGCCGGCGTCGGAACTGGTCTTGACCGGCCCGCTCGATTTCATCGGCCGCTCGCACGCGATGCGCCCGCTGCTCGAGCGCATCCCGCAGGTCGCACGCAGCGACGCCACCGTGCTGATCACCGGCGAATCGGGAACCGGAAAGGAACTGCTGGCGCGGGCGATCCACACGGCGTCCCCGCGCGCCGGGAGGCTCTTCGTTCCGGTCAATTGTGGCGCCCTGCCGGAGGGGCTGCTGGAGAGCGAGCTGTTCGGGCACGTGCGCGGCTCGTTCACCGGCGCCGTCCGCGACAAGCGGGGCCTGATGCAGGAGGCGCACCTCGGCACGCTGTTCCTGGACGAAATCGGCGACATCTCCGCGAATACCCAGGTCAAGCTCCTGCGAGCGTTGCAGGAGAGGCGGATCCGCCCGGTTGGCGACAACCGCGAGGTGGACATCGACGTGCGCGTGCTCGCCGCCACCAACCAGGACCTGGAGCTGCGCGTCAAGGACGGCCGGTTTCGCGAGGACTTCTACTATCGGATCAACGTGATCCACCTCCACGTCCCGCCCCTGAGGGAACGGCGCGAGGACATTCCCGAGCTGGCGCGGCATTTCGTGGTGCGGGCGTGCGCCCGCCTGGGCACCGAGACCAAGCTGATCCACCGTGACGCGATGTCGGTACTCGAGCACTGGCTCTGGCCGGGGAACGTGCGCGAGCTCGAGAACGTCGTCGAGCGCACGGTTGCCATGGAGCCGTCGCCGCTCATCACCGTGAGCTCGTTGCCGCGCACCCTTCTCGGAGCGGAGGGGCACGACGCTCAGCGGGGGTCCGGGCCCTCGCTGCCGGAAGACGGCCTCGACATCGAAGCCCACCTCGACGGCATGCGCCGGGAGCTGATGCGCCAGGCGCTGGAGCGCTGCGGCGGCGTGCAGAAGGACGCGGCGAGGCTGTTGCGCATGACCTATCGGGCGTTCCGCTATCACGCCGAGAAGTTCAACCTGACGACGGAGGACTAGACTGTGCTCACTCTTGCCTGGTTGTTGGCTGCGGCAGTGGCGCCTGCGCCGGCCGTGTGCACCGTTCCCGACGGGACCCGAATCCACCTCGAACTGGCGCTCACCGACCAGGAGAAGGCGCTCGGGCTGATGTACCGCGACAGTCTGCCTGCCAACGCCGGGATGCTGTTCGTGTTCGACGCCGACGCGTCGCTCGCCTTCTGGATGAAGAACACTTTCATCCCCCTCGATCTCGTGTGGCTCGACAAGGAAGGACGGGTGGTGGACGTGCGCGCGAACGTGCAGCCGTGCCGGGCGGACCCGTGTCCAACCTACGAGCCGGCACGGTCGGCCCGCACCGTGCTCGAGGTGAACGCGGGGTTTGCCGCGGCGCACTGGGTCAAGCCCGGCGCCGTGCTCCGATTCGAGGGCGTCGCGGGCTATCCGGTTGCGGGGGCGACGCGATGAACCTCCGCCGCGCGGTCTTTCCGGTGGCCGGATACGGCACTCGCTTCCTCCCCGCTTCGAAGGCGATCCCAAAGGAACTGCTGCCGATCGTGGACAAGCCCGCCCTCCAATACGTAGTCGAGGAGGCAGTGGCCGCGGGTGTCGAGACCGCGATCTTCGTCACGGCCGAGGGGAAGTCGGCGATCGAAGACCACTTCGACAGAAACCTTCGCCTCGAGACCTTCCTCGCCGAGCGTGGCAAACGCGACCTCCTCGATGTGGTGCGCCAGGTAGGAGCGATGGTCCAGGTCGTCGCGGTGCGCCAGAAAGAAGCGCTCGGTCTCGGGCACGCGGTGCTCCAGGCGGCGCCGGTGCTGGGGGATGAGCCGTTCGCCGTCCTGCTGGGGGACGACATCATCGTCGGCCGGCCTCCAGCCATCGGCCGCCTCGCCGAGTTGGCGATGGAGACCGGCGCCCCGGTGATCGCGGTGATGGAGGTCGCGCGCGACGAGATCCGCCACTACGGGTGCATCGCCGGCGAGGAGGTTTCGCCCGGAGTCTGGCGCGTGCGCGACCTGGTCGAGAAGCCCGACCCGGCGCAGGCGCCGTCGAACCTCGCGATCATCGGCCGGTACGTACTCACGCCCGCCGTGCTGCGGGACCTCGCCGCGACGCCCCCCGATCGGGCCGGGGAGATCCAGCTGACCGAGGGTTTGCGCCGGACGCTCGCAACCGGGCCGGTGTACGCCTGCACGTTTCCGGGCAAGCGCTACGACGCCGGCAACAAGGCCGACTTCCTTCGCGCCACCGTGGAGATCGCGCTCGACCATCCGGAACTTGGGGCGGGGTTCCGACGCATGCTCGAGGAGCTGCTGGCTGGGGCGGAGAAGGCATAGCAGCGGCATTACGCGTTCCCAGTGCCCGGCCCGGGTCCCCGACGCGGACGGTCCCCAGCGCTGGGGGCCGGCCCGGTCAGCTCGCTTTGGCGGTCGTGCCGGGGGTCGCCGGCGGCTTCTCGGCGGCTTTGCTCTCGGGCTTGCTCTCGGGCTTGGCGCCGGCGTCCTTCGAGTTCGACTCGCCGTTGCTGGCGGCGGTCGTGTGGCGGTGGCCGTAGTCCGTCACGTACCAACCGGTCCCCTTGAATTGCAGGGCCGACGCGGAAATCAGCTTCACGAGGACGCCACCACAACTTGGGCACTCCGCGAGCGGGGTGGCGCCCAAGTGCTGCAGCACCTCGATGCGTTCTCCACAACTCGTGCAGCGGTACTCATACAGCGGCATGGGACCCCTCCGGGCGCAACCTGAGCACCCTCGACTGAGATTCTACATCAAGGAGCCGGTTCTGTCGAGGGCACCTGGACGCGGATTCCGCTCGGGGTGTCCTTCTCCTTCTTGATCAGCCCCAGACAATTGAACGCGTACAGCACGCGGGCGTTGAGGCCTGCCGAAAACGGGCCCTGGTCGCACAACTCGAACAGCCCCCGACGCCCGTCGACGAGGTTCAGAAGCTCCTCCTCGGCAGCCTCGAGTTGGAAGTCCGCCAAGTGCTCGGGCACGGGTCGGCGCGAGAACAGGGTGCTCTTGCTGCCGAGTCGGGTGACCAGACGCTTGGCGTCCGCAACGGTCTTGCACCCGTGCAACACGGCGCGCGGCGTCGGGATGCGCAGCTTGTAGACTTCATCGGCACGGTCTTCGCCGAGCGCGAAGGTGACCAGCCCCTCAGCGAAGTCGAATAGACTCCAGACGATGCGCTGCACCTGTTCGAGCACGGCCGCCCGCATGTCGGCCTCGCTGAGCATTCCCATCTCGACCAGCACCTGGCCGTGCCGCTTCCCGGGGTTGGCGAGCAGCTGGAGGGCGGACTCCCGGTACTGCGCCACCGTGATGCGGCCCGAGACGAGCAGCGAGTCGCCCAGCGACTCACCGCGGTTGGTCGAGGAAGCGAAGATGATGTCGCCGCCGAGGATGAAGACGCGCTTCGAGAACTCGCCGAGCTGGACCTCGAGCACGCCGGGGACTCGATTGCGGTGGATCGTCGCGAGCATCTCCGGGAGAGGCGTGTCGGCAAGGTCGCCCACGAAGATATGACGCGCGTCGCTGCTCACCCGAAGGATGGTAGCACGCGGGGGAGCAAGGCACCCGGGGGCTGTGGTGCGGCCGCGGGCCCCCCCGCCCGACCGGAGCGAGGCGCGGCGTGGCCGCGGCTCGCACGGGGGGCACGGGGGGGCGAGAGCGGCCGGGCGGGCGGTGGAGCGGCCGCGGGCCCCCCCGCCCGACTGGAGCGAGGCGCGGCGTGGCCGCGGCTCGCACGGGGGGCACGGGGGGGCGAGAGCGGCCGGGCGGGCGGTGGAGCGGCCGCGGGCCCCCCCGCCCGACCGGAGCGAGGCGCGGCGTGGCCGCGGCTCGCACGGGGGGCACGGGGGGGCGAGAGCGGCCGGGCGGGCGGTGGAGCGGCCGCGGGCCCCCCCGCCCGAATAGATGGCGGAAGCGCATGGGAATCGAACCCACCCCCCGTGCCGCAAGGACACGGGGCAACGGTTTTGAAGACCGCGGGAGCCACCGGGCCCCGTGCGCTTCCACCCGCGAGTCTAGCATCGCCCTTCGGGGGCCTTCCGGTTTTGGGCAAGTTGACACTCGGCGGCGCTCTTGCTAGCTTTCCACTCCCTGGTGGGGCCGTAGCTCAGTTGGGAGAGCGCTTGAATGGCATTCAAGAGGTCGACGGTTCGATCCCGTTCGGCTCCACCAACCCTCCCTGATACTCCGGCGCGCGCCTCCGGGGCTGCGGCTCCGGGTTCCTGCGACGGGCCGGCTCTTCCTTCCGGGCGCTATACTTCCGGCGCACCCAACGGCCGGCCTGGCACGACCGTATACGGTGCGGAGGTTGGAATTGAGATGGGTGTCCTGCGCCTGCTGGTCCGGGAAAAGGTGAACGTCGAGCACGACGATCGGCAACTCGCGGCGCTTGCGCGCGGCGGGGACGAAGCCGCGTTCGCGCTGCTCGTGCGGCGTCACCAGACCGGAGTGCGGCGGTGCGCCGCCCGCATTCTGGGCGACGACGAGGAGGCCCGCGACATCGCACAGCTCGCCTTCGTTCGCGCCTGGGAGAACCTCGCCAAGTACGACGCCGCGTGGGCGTTCTCCACCTGGGTGTACCGGATCGCGTCGAACCTCGCGATCGACGTGTTGCGCTCGCGCGACAGCCGCGATCGCACCCACGCCGCCCATCTCCGGCTGGTCGGCGAGTCCGTCGGACCGAGCGCCCCGCGCGACCTCGCGGAGGGCGAGGTGAAACGGATCTTCGCGGAGCTGGCGTCGTTTCTGACGCCGCATCAGCGGGCCGCGTTCGTGCTGCGCGAGGTGGAGGGGCTCGCCACCGCGGAGGTGGCGGAGGCGCTCGGGTGCAGCGAGGCGACTGTCCGCAACCACGTGTTTCAGGCACGCGCGACGCTGCGCAAGGAGCTTGCGGCGCGCTACCCGGAGTACCTCCCCAGAGGAGGCGCCAAGTGAACTGTCGCGAAGCCCGCAGGCTCATGCCCCGGCTCGCTGCAATGGACCTGCGCCGGCAGGTGGAACAGGAGTTGCGCGAGCACTTGGCGGCTTGTCCGCCTTGCCGGCAAGCGGCGGTCGAGCGCGAGCCGGTCCTCGATCTTGCCGCTGCGTTGGCGGCCGGCCCCGGCCTCGAGGATGACCGCTTTGTCGGCGAGGTGATGGCCGAGATTCATCAGCGCCGGCTGGAGCGGACGCTCCCGGGGCGCCGGTCGCGGGTGCTGGCGGTCGCCGCGGTGGTGCTGGCGCTGCTCGGCGGCGCAACCGTGGTCAGGCAGGTCGCGCGGCCGGCCCGTAAGGTCGTGGCGCGCGCCCCGGTCACGATTGCGCACCCGCCGGCTCGGGCGGCGACGATGGAGCCGGCGTTCGTCGAGGTGGACAACGCCGGAGTGCGACTGTATCAGCTCACCCCGGCATCCAATTCGCGTGGGACGATCCAGGTGGCCTTCATCGTGGATCCGCACCTGGAGCTGTAGTTGGTTAGGGCGGCGGTTGCGGTGCTGATAATGGCGGCGAGCACGGTACTCGCCGCCGAGCAGGAGTTGCAGGTCTTTCAGCTCCACTTCCGCCCGGCCCGGGAGGCCGCGGCGCTGGTGGAGCCGTTGCTCTCGCCCGAGGGCAGCGTACTTCTGCAGCCGAGTTTGAACGCGATCACGGTGCGCGACACGCCGGAGGTGTTGCAGCGCGTCGCCGAGGCGCTGTCGAGCTGGGACGTGGCTCCGGCCTCGTACAAGGTCCGCGTCCGGGTGCTGCTTGCCACGACCGACCCGCAACCGCCTGGCAAGCCGGCGCCGCTCATCGAGGGAATCGGCTCGGAGCTCAAGGAGCTGTTCCACTTCACGAACTACCAGGAGGTCGCGACGCTTCAGGTGACGGCCTCCGACGGCAGCGTCGTGGAGATGGCCGCCGGCGAGCGTTACCACCTGCGGTTCACCGTGCGGGGCGTCCCGCAGGACCCGGACCGCGTTCAGCTCGCGCAGCTCCAGCTTTCGCGGCGCGACCGCGGTGCCGACAACGCGGAGGTCCTGCGCCCGCTCGTACGCGCCACCGTGACGCTGCTCGTCAAGCAGCCCTCCGTGCTGGGGGGCGCTCGAGCCGAGAACGCCAACCAGGCGCTCTTCCTCGTGTTGTGGGCCGAGCGGGAGGGGAAACCTTGAGCGAGTTCGCCGTGCGGCTGGGGACACCCGAGGGCGCGGTGGTCGAGCAACGCCATCGGGCGGTGAGCGAAGAGGCCCTGCGGCGGGACCTGGAGACGAAGGGCTTCACGGTCTTCCGTGTCAGGGAACGGGGAGGCGCCGCGCGCCTTCCATTCCTCGGACGTCGGGGGCGCCTCGCCTCGCTCGATTTCCTGGTCTTCAACCAGCAGCTCGCGACGCTGCTGAAAGCGGGGATCCCCGTCTTGCAGTCGCTCGAGCTCTTGCAGCGGACGCAATCCTCGGCCTACTTCCGCGAGGTGCTTCAGCGCGTGCTCGAGGACGTCCGCAGCGGCGTGTCGCTTTCCGACGCCTTCGCCGCCCAGGGCGGGGTCTTCCCCAAGCTCTACTGCGCCACGGTCCTGGCCGGCGAGCGCTCGGGCGAGCTGGTAGCCGTGCTTGGCCGCTACATCCATCACCAGCAGTTGCTGGAGGGGGTCCGGCGGCGCGTGAAGTCGGCGCTGACCTACCCGATCGTGCTGCTGTCGTTGTCGTTCGGGCTCATCGTCCTGCTCGTGACCTACGTCATCCCCCGCTTCGCCACTTTCTACCTGGGCTTTTCGGCCGATCTCCCTCTCATCACCAAGGTGATCGTCGAGGGTTCCAATTTTATCCAGCAGCACGTGTGGTACATCGTCGCCGCCCTGGTGATCGCCTACGTGCTGGCAAGGCGCTGGCTGCACAGCGAAGCCGGGCTCATCGCGATCGACCACACGAAACTCAAGGTGCCGTTCGTGGGCCGGGTCTTCCACCTGTTCGGCCTGTCGCAGTTCGTGCGCTCGCTGGGGACGCTGATCGCGGGCGGCACGCCCCTCGTGAACTCGCTCGAGATCGCGAGCGCGACCGTGACGAACCGTGCGCTCGGCACGCCGCTGGCCCGGGTGGCTGGGCGGGTGCGAGAGGGACAGCCGCTGTGGTCTTCGCTCGACGCCACCGGTCTCTTCCCGGAGCTTTCCATCGCGATGGTCCAGGTCGGGGAGGCGACAGGCGCGCTCGAGGGTATGCTGGAGAACGTCAGTCAGTTCTACGATGAGACGATCGAGGTCCGTCTCGCCCAGGTTGTATCCCTCATCGAGCCGGCGGTGCTCGTGATCATGGGGGGCGTGGTCGCGACGCTGCTGCTTTCGGTGTACTACCCGATGTTCACGTTGATGTCGAAGGCGCAGTGAGGCAGGTGATGGCAGAAGACATCGGCACCGTGACCCAGAAGTACCTGCGCGGGCTCCCGCGCGACGAGGAAGACCGCAAGCGGGCGGCCGAACTGGCCGAGCGCGCCGGCGTCCCTTTCGACGACCTCTCGGAGTTCCGCGGCGACCCCGAGCTTTTCCGCCAGATTCCGGTCGACGTGATGGTGCGCTACCAGTTCGTGCCGCTCGAACGGCAGGGGGACGTGGTGGTGGTGGCAATGGCCGACCCGTCCAACGTGCTCGCTGTGGACGAGGTCGAGCTCGCCATCGGCGGCCCGGTCGAGGTCAAGGTCGGACCGGCGGGGAAGATCGCCGATATCCTCGAGAAGTCCGAATCCACCCAGCGCGTCCTCGACGAGGCCACGGAGGACTTCAAGATCCAGCTCGTCCAGGAGAAGGAGAACGGCGAAGAGGCACTTTCCATCGAGTCGATCACCGCCGACGCGTCGCCGATCATCAAGCTCGTGGACACGATCGTCTTCAACGCGATCCAGCGGCGCGCCTCCGACATCCATGTCGAAACCCGCGAGAACGAGGTGATCGTCAAGTACCGCGTGGACGGCGTCCTCTACCAGGCGATGGAGCCGATCGACAAACGCTACCATTCGACGATCATCTCGCGCATCAAAGTGATGTCCGAACTCGACATCGCGGAGAAGCGCATCCCCCAGGACGGACGGTTCAAGTTGCGCCTGAAGGGCCGCACCATCGACTTCCGCGTCTCGATCATGCCCACGGTCCACGGCGAGGACTGCGTCATCCGCATCCTCGACAAGGAGTCGGCCAACAAGGAGTTCCGCACGCTCAACCTCGAGGTCGTCGGGTTCGACGAGGACACCAAGCGGAAGCTGCGCAAGTTCATCAGGGAGCCGTACGGGATGGTGCTGGTGACCGGGCCGACCGGTTCGGGGAAGACGACGACGCTGTACGCGTGTCTCTCGGAGATCGTGTCGGTCGAAGACAAGATCATCACGATCGAGGACCCGGTCGAGTACCAGCTCCCGGGGGTCACGCAGATCCCGGTCAACGAGAAGAAGGGACTCACCTTCGCACGGGGCCTGCGGTCGATTCTTCGCCACGACCCGGACAAGATCATGGTCGGCGAGATCCGCGACGAGGAGACCGCGCAGATCGCGGTGCAATCGGCGCTCACCGGCCACCTGGTCTTCACCACGGTGCACGCGAACAACGTTGTCGACGTGCTCGGGCGCTTCCTCAACATGAACGTCGACCTCTACAACTTCGTGTCGGCGCTCAACTGCGTGCTCGCGCAGCGGCTCGTCCGCCGCATCTGCCCGCATTGCAGACGGGAGGCGAAGGTGTCGCTGCAGCAGCTGGAGGAGTCGGGACTGTCCCCGGAGGCGGTCCGCGGGGTCACGTTCTACGAGGGCGCGGGGTGCATCGAGTGCAACGGGACCGGCTTCCTCGGCCGCAGCGCGATTTCCGAGCTCATGGACCTTTCCGACAACATCCGAGCCCTGATCCTGGAAAAGCGCCCCGCAGCGGAGATCAAACGCGCGGCAAGGGCGGAGGGGATGAAGTTCCTGCGCGAGTCGGCGCTCGAGCGCGTGTTCGCCGGCGCGACGACGCTCAAGGAAGTCAACAAGGTGACGTTCGTCGAATGAGAATGCTCGAACTGCTCCAGACCCCCCCTCCCGTGCACGCCTTCACGGCGGCCGAGGGTCAGCTCGTATACGGCCGGCTCGGCGGCCGGCGGGACGCGCTGGCGCGCATCGAGCGCGCTCCGCTGGAGCCCGACTGGTTCCGACTCGGGCCCGTCGGCCTGCTCCAGATCGACCGTCAGGCGCTCGCTGCGGCGCTCGCGGCGCTGGTGCGGCAGATCGAGAAGGCCCCCAAAGACGCGAGCTTCGTGGCGCCCAACTCCTGGGTCCGCAGCGTCGTGATCGATGCGGAGGAGTTGCCGAGCCAGCGCGAAGAAGCCGAGGACGTCGTGCGCTGGCGGCTGAAGAAGCTCCTCCCCTGCCGGCCGGAGGACGTGCGCATCGACTACATCCCCGGTGGGAACCGTGGGCGGATGCTGGTGGTGCTCGCTCTCGACCGGCCGCTGGCGGCGGTGGAGGAGACGTTCGCGGCGTCGGGCATCCACCTGGGGCGGATCGAGCCGGCGGCGCTGGCCCTCACCGCGCTCCTTCCGCCGTCCGCCACTCCGATCCTGCTTGCCGCGGTCGAGGACCTCTCCCTCGCGCTGGTGGTCCTCGCCGATGGAAAGCCGGTGCTCCTCCGCAACAAGCCGATGCCCTCCGACCCCGAGCGCGCCGAACGGTTCATCGTCCGGGAGCTCGGGCGGACGCTGGCGCACGCCCGCGAGCAGGAGGGTCTGGCGGGTCCGGTCGATCTCTGGCTCGCCTCGGGTGAGCCGGCTCGCGTCGCCGAGGTGGAGCGCTGGGCCGACGGCCAGACCGGGGTGCGGGTCAACGTGCTCGCCGTCGGCCCGGGACGCGTGCCGGCGGCCTCCGGCGTGCAGGACGTGCGCCTCTGGTCGCTGCTCGGGACGGCGTGGGCGGGGACATCGTGACGGGCCGGCCGAACCTCGCGACCCGGCCGTTCGAGAACGTCCGCCCGGTTTGGGTCGCGGGCGGTGCGCTGACACTGGCGGCCCTAGTCCTCACCGTGGTGAGCCTGGTCGACTTTCTGTCGGCGCACGGCCGGGAGCAAGCGGCGGTCGGGTCGCTCGCCCGGCTGCGGGCGCGCCGCGCCGAGCTGGCGACCCAGGTGGAGGCGGCGAACCGCCGGCTCGCGGCCGTCGGCTGGAAGAAGCTCCGCGGCGAGAGCACCTCGCTCGAGGAAGTCGTAGCCCGTCGCAGGCTCGTCTGGAGCCAACTCCTGGCCGACCTCGAGCGGGTCGTGCCGTGGGACGTCCGGCTGGTGCGCATCACCCCCTCGGTGGCGAAGGACGGTTCGCTCCAGATCGCGCTGGATGGCCTGGCCACCGGCCGGGATGCGTGGCTCAAGCTGATCGCCGCCCTCTTCGCCGACCCCAGGTTTTCGGATCCGCTCCCCAGGTCGGAGGAGGCGCCGTCGGCCAAGAACGGGCTGGGGTACCGGTTCTCGCTGACGGTGCGGTACTGGCCGGAGGGCAAGCCATGAGCGACCCAAGGGCCTGGCTCCGACTTTGGTACGTGTGGGCGCCGCCGGCGACGCTCGTGGCGCTCAACGCGGTCTGGCTGGCCGGGGTGCGCGGCACGTTCCTCGGGCGCGGCTCGGCGCTCGCGGGGCAGGTCGCCTCGGCGCAGGCGGAGGTCGCGAAGCTCGAGCGGCAGTCCGGGCAGCTCCGGAACGCGGAGCAGGCGCTGGGGAACCTGCAGGCGAACCTCGGCACGCTGCGGAAGGAACAGATGGCTCCGATGCGGGATCGCCTGGTCCCGTTCCTCAACGACGTCTTCGAACGGGCCGAGGCATCGGGCCTGCGGCCGGACCGCATCACCTACTCCGTGAAGCGCGAGGCGAAGTCGGGTCTCGTCTACTTCAGCGCCCACTTCGACGTCAAGGGGAGTTACGAACAGGTCCGAAGGTGCGTCTTCGCGCTCGAGACCTCACCCCAGTTCATCCTCCTGGAGGGTTTGACGCTGCGCGGGGCGGACGCCGCGACGTCGCTCGATGTGGGCGTGCAGTTCGGGGTCGGGACGTACTTCGCCGACCTCGATGAGGGCCTGATGAAACAACTCGGTGTCCACGAGGTGTCCGGTGGCGAATAAGCCGGCGTCGGATGGCAGGAAGGCCACGCTCCTCGCCGTGCTCCTGGCGGTACTGGTCGTGGTGGTCGTCGTGAGGCTCCGGCCGGCGCTGGCACCTGGGGTCGAGGGCGGCCGCGGCGCGGCGCTGCGGATCGGCAGCTACGCGGTGCCGGAACTTGGTTGGGACCGGTCGCAGCAGCGGGTCGTCCCGACGCCGGCCGCGGGACGCAACCTGTTCACGTTCGGGGCGCCGCCGACGCCGACCCCGGACCACAGGCCGACGGTCCCGCAGCCTCCCCCGCCGCCCCCGACGCCTACTCCCACGCCGGACGGGATCTACGTGAACGGCAAGTGGATCCTGCCCCCGCCGCCGCCGTTCACGCTCTCCTATCTCGGCTGGCTCGGCCCGGACAGGCTGCCGGTGGCGATCTTCCGCGACGGCGACAATGTGCTGGCGGTACCCGTAGGAGAGAGTGTGAAGCAGAAGTTCATCGTCCGTGAGGTCGGTCCGACCGGAGTGACGGTCGGCTTCGTGGGCTACCCCACGAACGTGGTGAACAAGGTTCCGCTTGCGAGGTGAGTGTGACGACGAGGTCAGTCAGAGTCGCGGTTGGTTTGCTCCTTGCGCTGGGGTTCCTGGGGTCCTGCGCCACGTACCGGTACGATCGGCAGGCGACCAACGCGGTGCAGGCCCAGAACTGGGACGGAGCGGTGTACTTTTACCTCGAGGCGCTCGCCAGAGACCCAAGCAACATACACTACAAGATGGCGCTCCAGCGGGCGCGCCTGAAGGCGGCCGAGGAGCACTTCCAGCGCGGCATGCGCTTCAAGGAGGTCGGGGAGCTGCAGCGCGCCGAGTCCGAGCTCGAGCTTGCCGTCCAGTTCGATCCGACGCACCAGTACGCTCAGGTCGAGCTGGCAAAGGTGCAAAAGGACCTCACGATCCTTGACCAGGAGGGCGGCCCCTCCAAGTTGGAGGAGATCAAGAAGGCGGCCTCGGAGATGAAGGTCAAGCCGCCGGTGCTCAACCCCGCGTCGGATGAGCCGATGAGCTTGTCGTTCCCAAACCCGACCAACGTGCGCGACATCTACAAGGCGATCGGCCAGGCCTTCGGGATCAACATTTTGTTCGACAACAAGATGCGCGATCAGAAGCTGGCCATCGAGTTGAAGAACGTCACCGCCCGCGAGGCGCTCGAATCGGTAATGCAGGCCGCCGGTCACTTCTACAAGGTGCTCGACCCCAAGACCGTGATCGTGGTCGAGGACACGCCGCAGAACCGACGCGACTACGAGGACCTGGTCGTCAAGACCTTCTTCCTCTCCAACGCGGATGTGAAGGACATCAGCAACATGCTGCGCGCCCTCATCGACGCACGGCGGATTGCAATCAACGAGCAGCTCAACTCGCTCGTGATCCGCGACACCGCCGACAAGGTCGCGATCGCCGAGCGGCTGATCAACGCCAACGACAAGGCCAAAGCCGAAGTGCTGGTGGACGTCGAGCTCATGCAGGTCGACACCAACAAGCTGCGCGACATCGGCATGTCGCTCTCGTCGCAGACCTTTACCGCCAACTTCGATGCCACCAAGCTCGGCGGCTCGACCAGCACCTCCCCCCTCTACCTGAACCAGCTCGGGAGCATCTCCCGCTCGATGTGGACGATGGCGGTGCCGTCCGTCGTCCTCAACCTGATCAAGTCGGCCGGCGAGACGGAAACCCTCGCGCAGCCCCAGCTCCGCATCACGGAGCGGGAGAAGGCAAGCCTGGTCATCGGGCAGAAGGTACCGATCCCGACGACGACGTTCAACACGACGCAGACGATCGGCGGCAACATCGTGCCGATCACCGCGTTCAACTACCAGGACGTGGGCATCAAGCTCGACATCGAGCCCAAGGTGCACCACAACAACGAGGTCACGCTGAAGCTCAAGGTCGAGGTCTCGGACCTCGGCACCGCGATCCATGTCTCCGGCCAGCCCGACCAATTCCCGATCAACACACGCAACATCGACACGACGATCCGCCTCAAGGACGGAGAGACGTCGCTACTCGCGGGGTTGCTCAAGGAGACGAAAGCCACCAGGACCGCCGACCTGCCGTGGCTCTCCGACATCCCGCTGATCGGCCGGCTCTTCAGCGACAACTACAAGCAGGCCAGCCAGACCGATCTCATCCTCACCCTGACGCCGCACATCATCCGCTACCCCGACATCACGGAAGAGGACCTCGCGCCGCTGTGGGTCGGGACCGAGAACCGGATCACGATCTTCGGGAACTCGCCGAGGGTGCGCTCGGCGGTGGCGGGGAACCCGCTTGGGGGAGCGTCGCCCCGCGTCCTGCCGGGTTTCGGTCCCGGCGCCGCGGAAGAGGCGCCGCCTCCTACGGAACCCGAGACGTCGGCCCCACAGGTACAGTCGCCGCCGGCCACACCGACGGGCGTTGTGAGGAGCCCGGCGGCAAGACCGCGGCTGAGGTTCCCGGTGATCCACCCCGTCCCGGGCGGGGGAAGCGCAGAGAACACGGTCCCCGATACAGCGGCCTCCGGTCAGAGCGCCACCCAGGGCATGACGGCGTCGACCCAGGCCGAGCAGGCGTCGACGCAGAGCGTGACGGCGGCGGCGCTGGCGACCGACGCCAGCGGCCTGCCGGCGCTCACCTTCTACCCGGCACGGGTGCCAGTCGTCGTCGGGAGCGAAGGGGTGATGCAGATCGTGCTCGACCCCGGCGTCTCCGGGCTGTCCGGTCCGTTGCACCTCGCGTACGACCCGGCGCGACTCGAGGTCACCCGACTGGAGGGCGGCGTGATGCCGGGCAGCGACGGCCCCGTTCAGGTTCAGGTCTCGCACACCCCCAACCTTGGTTGGATCACCGTGACCTGGAGCGGGCGCGTGACTGGAAGCGGCACGCTCCTCGGTATCGTCGTGCGGCCGCGCGCGGCCGGCGAGTTGCCGATGATCTTCGCCGGGCCGGTCGGGGCCGTGGTCGCGCGCAACGGCACGGTCGTGGCGGTGCCGGCGGCGGCGAGTGGGGGCGGGCAGTGAGAGGAGCCGGCCGCGGCTTCACCGTTGCCGAGCTCGTGATGGTCACGGCGCTGGTGGCGATCCTGGCCGCGGTGGCGCTGCCGACGGCGCGCTTCACCATGAAGCGCGAACGCGAGTCGGAGCTACGTCTCGACCTGCGCCTGATGCGCAACGCGATCGACAACTACAAACAGCTGGCCGACCAGGGGATGATCCAGGTCGAGGTCGGCACCGAGGGGTACCCGAAGACGCTCGACGACTTGGTGCAGGGTGTGAGCATCGTGGGGCAGCTGACGAAGCGCAAATTCCTCCGGCGCATCCCGGTGGATCCGATGACCGGCAAGGCCGAGTGGGGGCTGCGCTCCTACCAGGACGACATGGACGCGGATTCGTGGGGAGGGCAGGACGTGTACGACGTCTACTCGCTCTCCGCCGGCACCGCCCTCGACGGCACGAAGTACAAGGACTGGTAGCGATGAGACAGGGCATACTGGATACGACAGCGAGCGCCAGGCCCCGGGCACCGGGGAGGCGTGGCCGGTGGCCGGTGGCCGGTGGCCGGCAGAGACCCGTCTCCGGACCCCGGACCCCCCGACAGGAGAGTTCCGCGCGCCGGGATTCACTCCCGGTGCGCGGGGGGGGCGCGGGGGGTCAAGAGCGTCCGGGCGGGGGGTGGAGCGGACGCGGGACCCCCCGACAGGAGAGTTCCGCGCGCCGGGATTCACTCCCGGTGCGCGGGGGGGGCGCGGGGGGTCAAGAGCGTCCGGGTGGGGGGTGGAGCGGACGCGGGACCCCCCGACAGGAGAGTTCCGCGCGCCGGGATTCACTCCCGGTGCGCGGGGGGGGCGCGGGGGGTCAAGAGCGTCCGGGTGGGGGGTGGAGCGGACGCGGGACCCCCCGACAGGAGAGTTCCGCGCGCCGGGATTCACTCCCGGTGCGCGGGGGGGGCGCGGGGGGTCAAGAGCGTCCGGGTGGGGGGTGGAGCGGACGCGGGACCCCCCGACAGGAGAGTTCCGCGCGCCGGGATTCACTCCCGGTGCGCGGGGGGGGCGCGGGGGGTCAAGAGCGTCCGGGTGGGGGGTGGAGCGGACGCGGGACCCCCCGACAGGATGGTTTTACGCTCATCGAGCTGATCGTGGTGGTCGCGATTATCGGCATCCTGGCCGCGATCGCGGTGCCCGCGATGCGGACGGCGCCGGAGCGGGCTCGCGAGTCCGCCCTCAAGGAGGACCTGTTCACGCTGCGCTCCTGCCTCGACCAGTTCCACGCCGACCGCGGCCGCTACCCGACCTCGCTCGACGAGATCGTGAGCCTGGGCTACCTCCGGAGCGTGCCGGTGGACCCCCTCACCAAGTCGAAGGACACATGGGTCCTGGTGTACGAGGAGGTGGCGCCGGAGGATCAGGACGAGAGCCAGCAACAGAGCAGTCCGGGGATCATCGACATCCACTCCGGTTCGCCGGGGACGGCCCTCGATGGGACGAAGTACGCCGACTGGTAACAAAGCCGCGGGCCGTCGACCGTGGACGGGGGACCGTGGACGGGGCCGGCGACCGCTGGCGCCGCGTAGTTCCTGGCCACGTGGCGCTTCGGACCGCCGGCCACGGACCACGGACCACGCCTCTGCAGTGGAGGCAGGGTTCACGTTGGCGGCCGTGTTGGTGATCATGGCGGTCATGGCGATCTTCCTGACGGTCGCGGTGGAGACGGCGACCTTCCAGCAGAAGCGGGAGAAGGAGGAGGAGCTGATCTTCCGCGGCAATCAGGTGGTCGAGGCGATCAGGTTGTTCCGGGCGCGTTTCGGGCGCTTTCCCATTGCGCTCGACGAGCTCGCCAAGGCGAAGCCAAGGGTGCTGCGCAAGATCTGGAACGACCCGATGACCGGGCGCCCCGACTGGGTCCCGGTGTACCTTGGCGAGGAGGGTACGACGCTGCAGCCGCTGCCAGGCGGGCCGACACCGACGCCGCAACCGACGCCGCAGCCGACGCCGGCCCCGGGGACACCGGGAGGCCAGGGACCTCGCGGCGGGCCGATCATCGGCGTCAGGTCGAGCGTTTGCGCCGACTCGGTCAAGATCTACAACGGTCACACCCGCTACTGCGAGTGGAAGTTCTTCTACGACCCCAGCAAGCTCAAACCGGGCATCCGGCCAGCCTCGGCGGCACCGCCGAGTCCGTGACCTCGCGGCGGCCGCCGCGAGCCTCCTGCGCCCAACGGGGCTGGTACACTTGCCCGCCCATGGAGAGCCCACCGACCATCTTCGTCCACCCGCTGCCGGGCTCGGCGACCGCGGCGGTCGGTGCCTGGGTCCGGAGCGGTTCCGCGCACGAGGATGCCGGCGCGGCCGGGATCACCCACCTGCTCGAGCACCTCTTGTTGCGGCGCTCGGCCGAGCGCACGCCCGAGGAGATTGCCGAGCTGATCGACTCACTCGGCGGGGCGGTGGACGCGTTTACGACCCGCGAGGCCTGCGCGGTGACGGCGCACGTTCCCGCCGAGCGTTTCGAAGAGGCGCTCGACCTGGTGCTGGACGCAGTCTTCCGCCCCCGCTTGCTCGCCGCGGAGGTCGACCTCGAACGCCGTGTCGTCGCCGCGGAATTCGACCTCATCCAGGACTCGCCCGTGGAGGCCGTGGCGGAGAACGCGCTCGCCGCCTGCTGGGGCGACCATCCCCTGGCGCGGCCGGTCCTCGGCCGGCGGGAGGTGGTGGAGCGACTCGGGGTGCGCGACCTCGAGCTGTTCCACGGCGCGCGTTTCACGCCGCCCAATCTGCTGCTCGTGGCGACCGGTCCCGTCGACGAGGGCTCGATCCGGGAGCGGGTGGCCCGCATGGGCGGCCGTGGCGCGCCGCCGCCGCCGCTCGCGCCGCCGGTATGGCGACCCGGAGTGACGGCCGAGGCGCGCGACGGGCTGGAGCAGCTCTACGCCAACCTTGTGTTCCCGGCGCTGCCGTCCGGGGACCCCGAGGGCTTCACCCTGGGCGTGCTCAACCAGCTTCTCGGCGGCGGCGCCTCGAGTCGCCTGTTCCGCGAGCTGCGGGACAGGTTGGGCCTCGTCTACGACGTTGGGAGCTCGATGTTCGCGGCCGCTGTCGCGGGGGTGCTCGAGGTGACGTTCTCGGCGCCGGCGCGCCAGGCCGACGCGTGCTGGGACGCGGTGTTCCGGGTGCTCGGCGACGTCGCCGCGGGCCGCGTCACCGACGGCGAGGTGAACCTGGCCCGGCGGGCGCTCGCGTCCGGGGTGGTGCTCGGCGCCGAGGGTACCGATGCGCTCATGGAGGCGCACGCCGCCGAGCTGCTCGCCCGCTCGCGCCCGTTCGACGCCGCTGGCATCCGCCGCGAGCTCGACGACGTGACACCGGAACGCGTGCGCGCGCTCGCCGCGCGGGTGGTTCGGCTGGATGCGATTGCCGGGGCGGTGTGCGGCCCGGAGGCAGGCCTGCGGTTGCCGGCGGTTCTGGCCCGGAGGGTCGCGTGAGGGCGCCGCTGGTCGTCGCCGTCCGGCGGCTGGCGCACGGCGAAGGCCTGCCGCTGCCGCGCTTCGCCACCGCCGGGGCGGCGGGGGCCGACGTGGTGGCGGCGGTGGAGTCCGAGGTCGTGCTGGCGCCGATGGAGCGCCGGGCCGTCCCGACGGGGCTCGTCCTCGCAGTCCCTCCGGGCTACGAGGTGCAGGTGCGCCCGCGCTCCGGTCTGGCGCTGCGGCATGGCCTGACGGTGGCGAACGCGCCCGGAACGGTCGACAGCGACTACCGCGGCGAGGTCATGGTGATCTTGGTCAACCTCGGCGACCGGCCATGCGCGGTGCGGCGCGGCGAGCGGATCGCGCAGCTGGTAGTGGCGCCGGTCGTCCGGGCTGCCTTCGAGGAATGCGCCGACCTCCCGCCATCGGCGCGCGGGTGCGGCGGGTTCGGCTCGACGGGAACCTGAGGTGCGCATCTCGGTGCTGGCATCGGGGTCAAGGGGGAACGCGGCGGTCGTCGAGGCCGACGGCACGTATCTGCTGATCGACTGTGGCATCTCCTGCCGCCAACTGGTGACGCGGATGGAAGCGCTCGGCCTCGACCCCGGCAGGATCGAGGCCGTGCTCCTCACCCACGAACACGACGACCACGTAAAGGGGCTCGAGGTGTTCCTGCGCCGCCACCCGGTGCCGGTGCTGGCGACCTCGGGCACGGTGAAGGGGATGACGGTGCCCCCGCCGGGCGCCGAGAAGTTGGCCTCCGGGCGCGAGGTGCGGCTCGGGGCGCTGACGGTGCTCCCGGTGCAAACGAGTCACGATGCCCGCGAGCCGGTCGGCTTCGTGCTGGAGAGCGCCGGGCACCGAGTCGGCTTCGTCACCGACACGGGCGTGGTGACGCAGTTGCTGGCGGAACGCCTGGCCGGCTGTGATGCGCTGCTGCTCGAGTGCAACCACGACCGCGACATGTTGCGGGTGGGGCCCTACCCGTGGCCGCTCAAGCAGCGGATCGCCTCGCGCACCGGCCACCTCTCCAACGAGCAGTCGTGCGGCGCGCTCGAAAGGCTCGTCCACTCCGGGCTCGAGGTCGTCGTCGGTATGCACCTGTCGCAGACCAACAACAACCCCGGCCTGGTCGCGCGCGAACTGGCCGCCGTACTCGCCGGGTCGGGGGTGCGCCTCGCGGTTGCCTCGCAGGACGGCGCTCTCGTGGTCGAACAGGGCGCGGTCCGGAGCGCCGGCCTTCCGCTGGGCTGAACCCGGGCGGGGGCAGGCGCCGCGGCGCGCCCGGCTCCTTTGCCGGCGAGCCTGTTCGCGGTACGCTTCGCCCGGCGGGCCCGCGGGACGGGGCAGGAGGTGCGGGATGCAGGTCGAGGTTCGCGTCAAGCTCAAGGAGCAGGTGCTGGACCCGCAGGGCGAGGCGATCCGTCGCGTGCTGGCGGGCCTGGGGTACGCGGAGGTCGGGCAGGTCAGGGTGGGCAAGCTGATGCTCCTCGATGTCGGGGGCGATGACCCCGGCGCGGTCCGTGCCCGGATCGAGGCGGCGTGCCGGGAGGTGCTGGCAAACCCGGTGATCGAGGAGTTCGAGGTCCGGGTGCCATGAAGATATCGGGGACCGGGGACCGGGGTCCGGGGACGGGCAATCGGGGGCCTGAGGCCCCGGCGGGTGGGCGGAAACGGGTGGCGGTTGTCATCTTCCCGGGTTCCAACTGTGACCGGGATGCACTCGCCGCCGTTGAGGCGGTTGGCGGCGAGGCGGTGCCTGTGTGGCACCAGAGCGCCGACCTTTCGGGCTGCGGCGCGGTCGTCCTCCCGGGAGGGTTCTCGTACGGCGATTACCTGCGGGCCGGCGCCATGGCGGCACACTCGCCGGTGATGGCGGCGGTGCGCCGGCACGCGGCCGGCGGCGGCGCGGTGCTCGGGATCTGCAACGGCTTCCAGATGCTGCTCGAGATCGGGCTGCTCCCGGGCGCGATGCTGATGAACCGGAGGCTGCGATTCATCTGCCGCGACGTCCACCTGCGCGTGGAGCGCGACGACCTGCCGTTGCTCAAGCACCTCAAACGCGGCCGCGTCCTCCGCCTCCCGATCGCGCACAAGGAGGGGAACTGGTTCGCCGCGCCGGAGGTCGTCCGCCAAGTGGAGGCGGCGGGCGCCGTGGCGTTGCGGTACTGCAACGACCTGGGCGAGATCGGCGGCACGGCCAACCCCAACGGCGCCATCAACGCGGTCGCGGGTCTCGTCAACCGGGAGGGGAACGTCCTCGGCATGATGCCGCACCCGGAGCGTCGCATCAGCGCCCTGCTCGGCGGCTCAGACGGCGCGGCACTCGTCCGCGCGCTCGTGGAGGCGGCATGATCTGGAACGCCCCCGCGACGGCGGAGCTCGCCCGCGAGCACGGCTTGTCGGAGCAGGAGTACCAGCGCATCCTGGTGGACCTTGGCCGCAACCCCAACCTCACGGAGCTCGGGATCTTCGCGGCGCTGTGGTCGGAGCACTGCTCGTACAAGTCCTCCCGGGCGTATTTCGGCAGGTTCCCGACCGCAGGCCCCCGGGTCGTCCAGGGTCCCGGCGAGAACGCGGGCGTGGTCGACCTCGGCCGCGGCTGGGTGTGCGTCTTCAAGATGGAGTCCCACAACCACCCGTCGTTCATCGAACCGTACCAGGGGGCGGCGACCGGCGTGGGGGGCATCCTCCGCGACGTCTTCACGATGGGGGCCAGGCCGGTGATGCTTCTGGACTCGTTGCGCTTCGGCGCGCTCGACGCGCCGCGCATGAGGCACCTGGTCGACGGCGTGGTGCGCGGGATCGGCGACTACGGCAACTGCGTCGGAGTGCCCACGGTGGGCGGCGAGGTGGACTTCCACCCCAGCTACAACGGCAACATCCTCGTCAACGCCATGTGCGTCGGCGTCGCGCGCGCCGACCGGATCTTCTACGGGCGCGCCTCGGGGCCCGGCAATCGCATCGTCTACCTCGGCTCGAAGACAGGGCGCGACGGTATCCACGGCGCCACGATGGCCTCCGACGTCTTCGACGAGAGCGCGAGTGCCAAGCGCCCCACCGTGCAGGTCGGCGACCCGTTCACCGAGAAGCTTCTGATCGAGTGCTGCCTCGAGCTGATGGGCGCCGGCCTGGTGGTCGGCATCCAGGACATGGGCGCGGCGGGCATGACCTCCTCGGCGTTCGAGATGGCGGCGCGCGCCGGCTGCGGCCTCACGCTCGACCTCTCCCGGGTGCCGGCGCGCGAGCGGGGGATGACCCCGTACGAGCTGATGCTGTCGGAATCGCAGGAGCGCATGCTGCTCGTCGCGACGCCCGCCAACGTCGCCCCGGTGCTCGAGGCGTGCGGGCGGTGGGGACTCGACGCGGTCGAGATCGGGGCGGTCATCCCGGAGCCGGAGGTAGTGGCGACCTTCGCCGGGCAGCCGGCGTTCCGCTTGCCGGTGGCCCCGCTCGTGGACGACGCCCCCCGTTACGAACGGCCGTGGACGCCGCCGGTTCCCGCGGGCGCGGTCACCCTGCCCCCACTGCACAACCGCGACTGGGGGGCCGACCTGCGGGCGTTGCTCGGAAGCCCGGCCTTTGCGGCATCGAGGCCGATTTGGGAGCAGTACGACCACTCGGTTGGGGCGAGCACGGTGGTGGGCCCTGGCGCCGACGCGGCGCTACAGCTCGTCCCGGGCACGAGTATCGGCCTCGCCGCCACGACCGACTGCAACGCCCTGGCGTGCTCCCTCGACCCGTTCAACGGCGCGGCGCAGGCGGTGGCTGAGGCGGTGCGCAACCTCGCGTGCGTTGGCGCCGAGCCGGTGGGCGTCACCGACTGTCTCAACTTTGGGTCGCCGGAGAGCCCCGCCGTCATGGGGCAGTTCGTCGCGGCCGTGGACGGCCTCGCCGAGGCCTGCCGGGCGTTCGAGGTGCCGGTCGTGTCGGGCAACGTCTCGTTCTACAACGAGACCTCCGGCAGCGCCATCCTGCCGACGCCGACGGTCGGGATGGTCGGCGTGGTCCCCGAGGTGCGCCACCGGCCGCGCGCGCGCTGGCGGGTGGGCGACTCCGTGTACCTGCTCGGGCCGGTCGAGGGCGAGCTGGGCGGCAGCCGCTTCCTGCAGATCGCACTCGGCCTGGAGGCGGGACCGGTGCCGCCGGTCGAGTACGCCGCCGAGCGGCGCGCCGGGGCCGCTGTCCGCGACCTGGTGAGGCTCGGCCTCGCCGCCGCCAAGGACCTCTCCGACGGTGGCCTCGCGATCGCCGCGGTCGAGATGAGCGGCGGAGCGGTCGGGTGCAAGCTGACGCTCCCGCCCGGAGTGTCGCCGGTGCGCGCGCTGTTCGGCGAGTGGCGCGGGGCCTTCCTGCTGGCGGCCCCCGCGGCGTTCGAACCGGCGCTGGAACGGGCCTGCGACGGGCTTCCTTTGGCCAGGCTTGGGGTTGCCGGCGGCGTGAAGATGACGATCGTGCTCGGAGGCAGGAACCTCATCGAGGAGCCGATCGCGGCGCTCGCGGCGTTGCGGGAGGGAAGCCTGGAATGGCTTTCTGGGACATGAGCGCGGCCGGGGACAAGTTCCACGACGAGTGCGGCGTGTGCGCGGTGCTCGGGCATCCGGACGCGTCCAACCTCGTCTACCTCGGCCTCTACGCCCTGCAGCACCGCGGCCAGGAGTCGGCCGGGATCGCCGCCTTCGACGGTCGCGAACTGAGGCACAGGAAGGCGATGGGGTACGTGGCGGACATCTTCGACCGCACCGTGTTGGGCGAGCTGCCAGGCGCGGTTGCCCTTGGGCACGTGCGCTACGCCACGGCCGGCAACTCCACTCTTGCCAACGCGCAGCCCGTGGTGGCGAAGACCCATCGCGGGCAGGTGGCCCTCGCCCACAACGGCAACCTCGTCAACGCCCTGCGCTTGCGGCGGGAGCTCGAGCGGCAGGGGGCCATCTTCCAGTCCACTTCGGACTCCGAGGTGTTCCTGCACGTGTTGGCGCGCTCGCGGGCGGCGACGCTCGAGGGTGCGCTTCTCGAGGCCGTGGACGCCGCCGTCGGCGCCTGGTCGCTCGCGGTGCTGGTGGATGGCCGAGTGTTCGCGGCGCGGGACCCGCACGGGTTCCGGCCCCTGGTGCTCGGCCGTCTCGGCGAGGCATGGGTCGTGGCGTCGGAGACTTGCGCCTTCGACCTGATCGAGGCGCGCACGGTGCGCGAGGTCGGCCCGGGCGAGGTGGTGGAGTTGTCCGGGGAGGAGCCGCGCGTGCTGCGGCCGCCGGGCCCGGCGCCGTTCGCTCACTGCGTATTCGAGCACGTCTACTTCGCGCGGCCGGACTCGACGGTTTTCGGCGAGGACGTCGGACCGGTGCGCGAGCGCCTGGGCGAGCGGCTGGCGAGGGAACACCCGGCCGCGGCGGACATCGTCGTGGCGGTCCCCGATTCCGGCGTCCCGGCGGGACTCGGCTACTCGCGCGCGTCCGGCCTGCCGTTCGTCCTCGGGCTCGTGCGCAACCACTACGTCGGGCGCACGTTCATCGAGCCGCGCCAGGCGATCCGCCACTTCGGCGTCAAGGTCAAGCTGAACCCGGTGCGCTCCGCCGTTGCGGGCAAGCGCGTGGTCCTGGTGGACGACTCGATCGTGCGCGGCACGACCTCGCGAAAGATCGTGATGATGCTGAAGGCTGCCGGCGCGAAGGAGGTCCACCTTCGCGTCTCCTCGCCCCCGACGACCGGACCGTGCTTCTACGGCATCGACACCCCGGAGCGACGCGAACTGATCGCCGCGAGGCTGAGCGTCGAGGAGATTCGGGCGTTCGTCGGCGCCGATTCCCTCGGGTACCTTTCGGAGGCAGGAATGCTCTCCTGCCTTCAAACGCCGGCGGCGAACTTCTGCACGGCCTGTTTCTCCGGCAACTATCGCGTCCTGGACGAGGAGGACCGCGCCGGCGTCGTCGCCAAGGATGAGCGATGATGAGGTCAGTCAAGAGTAAGGAGTGAAGATAGTGCAGGGGAGAAGGTAGAAGGGAGAGGAAAGGCAGGATCGGCGGCATCTCTCGTCTTCCGTCTACCTTCTCCCTTTTCCCGTCTTCCATTAGCTCTTCCCTTTTCACTCTTCACTCTTCCCTTCTTCTGATACCCTTTCGCTATGGCTGAACCGACCGAGGGGACCCCGCTCACGTACGAGGGCGCCGGCGTCTCGATCGGCGCGCAGGATCGGGCGCTCGCCGAGGTAAAGCGCCTCGCGAAGGCCACCTTCACCCGTGGGGTCCTCTCGGAGATCGGCGGCTTCGGGGGCCTTTTCGCGCTCGATCCGGACAACCCGTCCGGCGCCGTCCTCGTCGCTTCGGCCGACGGGGTCGGCACCAAGCTCAAGGTCGCGCAGATGGCCGGGGTGCACGACACGGTCGGCGAAGACCTCGTCAACCACTGCGTCAACGACATCCTGGTGCAAGGGGCCCGGCCGCTGTTCTTCCTCGACTACTTCGCCTCCGGCCACCTGGAGCCGAGGGTCGCGGTGGAAGTGATCGAGGGGCTGGCCCGCGGCTGCCGCGCCAACGGCTGCGCCTTGCTCGGCGGCGAGACGGCGGAGATGCCAGGTTTCTACCAGCCCGGGGAGTACGACGTCGCCGGCTTCATCGTCGGCTCGTGCCGGCGCGACCGGCTGCTGCGCCGCGAGAACGCCGCCGCCGGCGACCTCCTCGTGGCAATCCCGTCAAGCGGTCTGCACACCAACGGTTACTCGCTCGCGCGGAAGGTGTTCTTCGAGGTCCTCCGACTCAGCGTCGAGAGCGAGGCGCCTGGACTCGGGAGGACCGTTGCGGATGTGCTCCTCGACGTGCACCGTTCGTACCTGGCCGCCGTGGCGCCACTCCTCGACGAGGGGCTCGTCACGAGCGCCGCGCACGTCACCGGCGGCGGAATCCCCGACAACCTGCCGCGGGCGCTGCCGGACGGGGTAGGAGCGGAGATTCGCCTCGACTCGTGGGACGAGCCGGCGCTGTTCGGCGTGATCCGCGAGGCCGGTCGGGTGCCCGAGGACGACATGCGGCGGACGTTCAACCTCGGCGTTGGGATGATCCTGGTCGTGGCGCCCGACCGTCTCGGCGCGGTGCTGGATCGGCTGGTTGCCCACGGCCCGGGCTGGGTCATCGGCCGCTGCGTCGAGGGGGGCGGAGTGCGCTTTCTCGGAGAACGCCGTGCGTAGGAGAGGCGTGGCCTGTGGTCCGTGGCCGGTGACCGGAGGAAGACGCCTCCCGCTCGACCCCAATCGTCCTGTCACCGGTCACCGGCCACCGGCCACCGGCCACAGGGAGGGCGAGTGGCAAACTTGACACGGATCGCGGTGCTGCTGTCGGGGCGGGGGTCGAACCTCGTCGCGCTCGCCGAGGCATGCGCCCGCGGCGAGGTCCCGGCCGAGATTGCGCTCGTGGTCTCCAACAGGCCCGGCGCGAACGGCCTCGACCGCGCCCGGGAGCGTGGGTTACCGATCGCCGCCATCCCCGGCCGTGGCCTGACCCGGGAGGAGCACGAGCGTCTCGTGGCCGAGGCGCTCGAGGAAGCGCAGGCGCAGTGGGTCTGCCTCGCCGGCTACATGCGTCTGCTCTCGCCGACGTTTGTCGCGCGCTTCCCGCAACGCATCGTCAACATCCACCCGGCGCTGCTGCCGAGCTTTCCGGGGCTCGACGCCCAGCACCAGGCTTGGGCGTACGGCGTCAAGGTCTCGGGGTGCACGGTGCATCTGGTGGATTCCGGGTGCGACTCCGGGCCGGTCGTGCTGCAGCGCACCGTGCCGGTCGTCGACGAGGACACGCCCGAGGCGCTCGCGGCACGGATCCTCGAGCAGGAGCACATCGCCTACGCAGCGGCGATGCGCATGTTGCTGATGCGACGGTGGCGCGTCGAGGGGCGACGAGTCGTTTTCGAGTGACCATTGAAGGCGAGGAAGAGGGAGAAGGAAGACGGTAAAGGGAAGGCCTTGAA